>CAVQZY010000001.1:0-651696 GCA_963718805.1 uncultured Actinomycetota bacterium
CTGGGGCGGCCGACGGTGCCGGCCAGCACGCGACGGTGATGCTGTTGTAGGCCAAAGAAGTCTGTCGAATCGGGAGCCTTGTGACCGGCTGGCGTTCGATCTGCGGTGGAAGGCCGCCGCGGGGCTGCCGGTCGGCTCGGGCTCGTTTCATCCGACGGTGTTGGTGGGGATGGGTAACCGGATGCGTGCCTCGGACCGGTCGCGGCGGTTGTTCGACGATGTCAACATGGTCGCCAGGCAGGCTGGGTTGCTGCGCGGGCGGCGTTGGTCGACGCCCTGGTGCGCGACTCGCACGTCGCGCTGGGTGTGCTGGCCGCTGTCGAGCTGAGCGGGCCGGTCGCCGAGGCGGCCGAGTTGCTGGCCCTGGTCGCCGGGCAGGACGTCGAGGTCGGCGAAGACGGCATCTTTCGTATCGCCCGCATGGTCGCCCGCGATCGGGTGATCTCCACGATGGACACCCAGGCCCGGCACGGGCACAAGTCGCGGGCGCGCACCTTCGACGGAGACAACACCCACCAGGCCGTGGACGCGGACGCGGATGATGAGCTGGTCAGCAACGTGGCCGTCCCGCCAACACCCAAGACCGCGCAATGCTCGACGAAACCCTCGATGAAGCCCGTGGTGACGGCGAGGTCGAGGCCAGCGCGCCGCGCGCGCGAAAGCGCGTAGCGGTCGAGTGATCAGCATCCATTCGCACGAGCCCGACCCGCAGCGCGCCAAGTCGCGCCGCTGCGACCGGTACCGGCAAGCCACCTACCGCACCGCTCGCACCGAAGGCCACAGCCACGGCTGCCCAACCGGCGAACCCAGACCAACCACCACCGCCGGATATCGCATCCGGACAACGCACTACATCAGCGCCGTCTAGACACTCCAGGTGTCGGCGCCCGCGAGCAGGTTCTGCAGCGCGTCGGCGTCGTTCGGAGCGGCGGCGCTCGCCTTGTCCAGTTGCTCGCTCATCATGTGGTCGTAGACGGGGCGCTGCACGTCGCGGAACACGCCCATCGGGGCGTAGCCGGATCGGGGGAGGACAGCCGCGAGAGCGCGAACGCGTACGACGGGTCCTCGCGGTGCGCGTCGTGGACGACGATCCGCGAGTCGTCGTCGGCGACGTCGTCGGCGATCGACAGGGCGCCGAACTCGTCGCGGATCACGGCCTTCGCGCCGTCGGCGCCGAAGCGGATCGGCTGGCCGTGCTCGAGGCGGATCGTCCAGTCGTCGCGGGTGTCGGCGTCCTTGAGCACGTCGAACGCGCCGTCGTTGAAGATGTTGCAGTTCTGGTAGATCTCGACCAGCGCGGTGCCGTGGTGCTCGGCGGCCGCGCGCAGCACCGAGGTGAGGTGCTTGCGGTCGGAGTCGATGGTGCGGGCGACGAAGCGTCGCCTCGGCGCCGAGCGCCAGCGAGACCGGGTTGAACGGGTGGTCGAGCGAGCCCATCGGCGTCGACTTGGTGATCTTGCCGAGCTCGGAGGTCGGGGAGTACTGGCCCTTGGTCAGCCCGTAGATCCGGTTGTTGAACAGCAGGATCTTCAGGTTGACGTTGCGGCGCAGCGCGTGGATCAGGTGGTTGCCGCCGATCGACAGCGCGTCGCCGTCGCCGGTGACCACCCAGACCGACAGGTCCGGGCGCGATGTCGCCAGGCCGGTCGCGATCGCCGGCGCGCGGCCGTGGATCGAGTGCATGCCGTAGGTGTTCATGTAGTACGGGAAGCGCGACGAGCAGCCGATGCCGGAGATGAAGACGATGTTCTCGCGTGCCAGCCCGAGCTCGGGCATGAAGCCCTGCACGGCGGCGAGGATCGCGTAGTCGCCGCAGCCCGGGCACCAGCGGACTTCCTGGTCGGTCTTGAAGTCCTTCGGCCTTGAGGCCGAGGTCGCTGGCCAGCTCGGTCATGTGCTCGATCGACTCACTCGTTGGTCAGCGGCAGTGCAGCATCGTCGGCGAGTTCGTCGGCCTTGAACGGCAGCCCGCGGACCTGGGTGACGCTGATCGCGTCGACCAGGTACTTCGCGCGGATCAGCAGTGGCGAGCTGGCCGAGGTTCATCTCCGGGATCACCACCTTGTCGTAGCCGCGAGCACCTCGCCGAGGTTGGCCGGGAACGGGTTGAGGTGGCGCAGGTGCGCCTGCGCGACGACGCCGCCGGCGCGCGCGCACCCGACGGCACGCGGCGCCGATCGGGCCGTAGGTGGAGCCCCAGCCGAGCACCAGCACCCGCGCGTCGCCGTCGGGGTCGTCGACCTCGAGGTCGGCGATCGATGCGGCGATGCCGTCGACCTTCGCCTGCCGGGTGCGGACCATGAAGTCGTGGTTGTCCGGGTCGTAGGAGATGTTGCCGGTGCCGTCGGCCTTCTCGATGCCGCCGATGCGGTGCTCCAGACCCGGCCGTGCCCGGGCACCGCCCACGGACGGGCGAGCGTCTCGGGGTCGCGCAGGTAGGGCAAGAACTCGCCGCCTCGCGCCGGTGCCGTTGGGCTCGGTGGCGAACTCGACCCGGAGGTCGGGCAGGTCGTCGACCGTCGGGCATCCGCCACGGCTCGGAGCCGTTGGCCAGGTAGCCGTCGGAGAGCAGGAACACCGGCGTGCGGTAGGTGAGCGCGATCCGCGCGGCCTCGATGGCGGCGTCGAAGCAGTCGCCGGGCGAGCGCGGCGCGACGATCGGCACCGGCGCCTCGCCGTTGCGGCCGAACATCGCCTGCAGCAGGTCGGACTGCTCGGTCTTGGTCGGCAGCCCGGTCGACGGGCCGCCGCGCTGGATGTCGCACGATGACCAGCGGCAGCTCGAGCGAGACCGCCAGGCCGATCGTCTCGCCCTTCAGCGCGATGCCGGGCCCGGAGGTCGTGGTGACGCCGAGCGAGCCGCCGAACGCGGCGCCGAGCGCGGCGCCGATGCCGGCGATCTCGTCCTCGGCCTGGAAGGTGCGCACGCCGAAGTGCTTGTGCTTGGCCAGCTCGTGCAGGATGTCCGAGGCCGGGGTGATCGGGTAGGCGCCGAGGAACAGCGGCAGCCCGGCGCGCTGCGCGGCGGCGACCAGCCCGTAGGCCAGCGCCAGGTTGCCGGTGATGTTGCGGTAGCGTGCCGCGGCGGCAGCGCGGCCGGCTTGACCTCGTAGGTGACCGCGAAGGCCTCGGTGGTCTCGCCGAAGTTCCAGCCGGCCTTGAACGCGGTGATGTTGGCCTCGGCGATCTCCGGCTTCTTGGCGAACTTCTGTCCGGAGGAACTCGATCGTGCCCTCGGTCGGGCCGGGAGTACATCCAGGACAGCAGGCCGAGGGCGAACATGTTCTTGCTGCGCTCGGCGTCCTTGCGCGAGACAGGTCGAGCCCTCCAGCGCCTCGAGCGTCAGCTGGGTGAGGTCGACCGGGTGCACGCTGTGAACCCGTCCAGCGAGCCGTCCTCGAGCGGGTTGGACGTCTAGCCGACCCTGGCCAGCGCGCGGTTGGTGAAGTCGTCGGTGTTGACGATGAGCGTCGCGCCCTGCGGGCAGGTCGCCGATGTTGGCCTTGAGCGCGGCCGGGTTCATCGCGACCAGGACGTCCGGGCGGTCGCCCGGGGTCAGGATGTCGTGGTCGGCGAAGTGCAGCTGGAACGACGACACCCCGGCCAGGGTGCCCGGCGGGGGCGCGGATCTCGGCCGGGAAGTTCGGGCAGCGTCGACAGGTCGTTGCCGAAGGCCGCGGTCTCCGGGGTGAACCGGTCACCGGTGAGCTGCATGCCGTCGCCGGAGTCGCCGGCGAAGCGGATGACCACCCGGTCCAGCTGCTCGACGTTCTTGGTGCTCATGCGCGGTGGCGCCTCCCCGGCTTCGCGATCGCTACCCGGCCGGTCCGGTCGAGGTCGCAACTTGTCCATATTACGGTTGTGAGTCCGGACTTCGCGGGTGGTCTGGCTCACCCGCGAGCCGGGCGCCGGGCTTCGGAGCGGATGTGTATCCGATATGTCCGGGTCGTGATCGGGGTCCGCGGAACGGGTACCGCTACGTGAGGTAACCGGACGCGATCGAGGGATCTCATGGCTGATCTGACCTTGCCGGCATTCGAGTTGGACTGCCGCGACTGGCTCGTTCTCGACGCCGCCGAAGCCGGGTTCCCGGAGGACGCCGTCGAGGCGCCGGTGCTGGCCGTACTCAGCACCGCGGTGATCGACGACGACATCAGGGAGGCAACCGGCACGTTGACGGTGGGCCTGCTCGACGACCAGAACTTCGAGGCGCGCCAGGTGGCGCCGGGGGCCGATGCGCTCGAACTGCTGGACTGGACCGTCGAGCCGGGTACCCGCCGCTACGTCATGCCCGCGCCGGGAGAGCACCGGCTCGCGGTGCTGGCCGAGTTCCTCGTCCCCGGCGATCTGACCGGCGACGGTGCCGAGCTAGGGCACCGGGTGCAAGCGCTGATGGCCTCGTTCCGGTGGCAGGACGCCTGAGCGGCGTCAGCTCACCTCGGTGACCTTTGCGGTGGCCACGTCGAAGACGAACCCACGCACATCGTCGCGGTAGGGCAGCCAGGGGCACTCGCGCACGGTCTGGACCGAGGCGTGCGTGTCGCGGTAGACGTCGGTGAACCCGGTGACCCGCCACGTGGGCGCCTGGCCGGTCTCCTCGGTGAGTTCGCGGCGGAAGGTCTCGTCGTCGAAGCCGTCCATCCCGCACTCGGTGTGGTGGATGATGACGACCTCGCGGGTGCCCAGCGAGCGCTGGCTCAGGGCGAGCGAGCGCAGGACGTCGTCGGTCGGTATGCCGCCGGCGTTGCGGATCAGATGCGCGTCGCCGATGTCCAGGCCGAGGGCGCCGAACAGGTCCAGCCGCGAGTCCATGCAGGTGACGATCGCCAACCGCAGCTTCGGCCGCAGCGGCCGCGGGCCGGGGAAGCGGGCCGTGTACTCCCGGTTCGCGTGCACCAAATGATCGACGGCGGACATGAGGGGCAGTCAATCAGATCCGGGAACGCCGAAGGGCCGGCCGGACGTTGGACTGACATGCACGGGGTGGAGAACGGTTTGAAGACCGCTGTTCTCTTCGGCGTGCTCGGGGCGGTCTTCGTCGGCATCGGTGCCTACTTCTACGGCCCGACGGGCGCGGTCGTCGGGCTGCTCATCGCGCTGGGCATCAACGCGTTCAGCTACTTCAACTCCGACAAGATCGCGCTGCGCTCGATGCATGCCCGGCCGGTCAGCGAGGCCGAGCAGCCGGCGATGTACCGGATCGTGCGGGAACTGGCCACGACGGCCCGCCAGCCGATGCCGCGGCTCTACGTCTCGCCGACCGCCGCGCCCAACGCCTTCGCCACCGGCCGCAACCCGCGCCACGCCGCCGTGTGCTGCACCGAGGGCATCCTGCAGATCCTGGACGAGCGCGAGCTGCGGGCGGTGCTCGGCCACGAGCTCAGTCACGTCTACAACCGCGACATCCTGATCTCGTCGGTCGCGGCCGCGATCGCGTCCGGCGATCACCCTGCTCGCCCAGTTCGCGATGTTCTTCGGCGGCGGCGACGACGACCGTGACCGCAACCCGATCGCCGCGCTGCTGATGATGATCCTGGCCCCGATCGCCGCGGCGTGATCCAGCTGGCGATCAGCCGCTCCCGCGAGTACCAGGCCGACGAGTCCGGCGCGAAGCTGACCGGCGACCCGCTGGCGCTGGCGTCGGCGCTGCGCAAGCTCGAGGCCGGCACCGCACGCCCGCCCGCTCGCCGCCACGCCCCGGCTCGAGACCACCAGCCACCTGATGATCGCCAACCCGTTCGGCGGCCGGCGTGCGCGGGCTGTTCTCCACCCACCCGCCGATGGCCGAGCGGATCGCCCGGCTGGAGCAGATGGCGAAGTCGGACCCGCGATACCTGCGCTGAGGCGGTGCGGCGGGCTCGCATCCGCGGCGGCGCTGATGCAAGCCCCAAACCCTTCGATCGCCTCCTGTCGCAGCTTCTCGAGGGTGAGCGCCTCGGGGGCGCGGCGGTACTTGAGCAGTCCGTCGGCCTCGACGACGACCCGGCGCGTGCGCAACAGGAGGTCGACGGCATACGTCCCGCGCTGGGTATCGACCCGACCCTGCGGCTCGAACGGCGGCAGCCCGCGGTCGATCATGCACAGCCGGGTCAGTGACTCCAGTGGCGATTCGGCCCGGCCGTCCGCCAATTCGACCACGCGCGCGGCAGCGGTGACGCCCGGACGCCCTGGTGACCGGCGCAGGCCCGCCACCAGATCAACCCGGCAGGCCGCACCCTCGCGCAAGGCGGCGTCGGCGGTCACCAGCCCAGCACCCACACCGCTGCTGCGGGCGACGTCGATGACGGTGCGGGCGACCGTCGTCGCAGGACAGCCGAACCAGTCCGACCGCTCGCTGCGCGGGGTCGGACAGGCACGGATGAGGC
The DNA here is from genome assembly GCA_963718805.1 of uncultured Actinomycetota bacterium. Classification (GTDB taxonomy): domain Bacteria; phylum Actinomycetota; class Actinomycetes; order Mycobacteriales; family Jatrophihabitantaceae; genus Jatrophihabitans. Next base: position 6,366 of record CAVQZY010000001.1, read on the forward strand.
AGTCTCGCCAGCCGCCGCCGGCGCTTGCTCTCGCCACGGTGAGGGTCGGTCGCGGCGGTGAGGTGAGCACTGGTAACCCATGCAGAATCGCCGCGCTCTCGTGGCTGGCAATCGTGCCTTGGCGGCTGCGGACGGCGGCCGCGATCGTGATCTCCGGGCTGGCACCGTGCGGCCGGTCGTCGCCGTCGCGGGCGGCGAGCGGGCAGATCACGCCGAAGCGGGTCTGGTCCACGATCCCGACCTCGATCGGCGTCGCCGTTTCGCGCTGGTGACGCCGAGACGCAGTGCCTGGTCGCAGGTGAGGACGAACCCCTGTCGCGCGGCAACTGCGATCGCGGGGTGCAGATCGCCGGCAATGAGGTCGTCACGGGTCGGCAGCCACCCGGCGTGACACATCGCGGCCGGCCCGACCGCCGCTCCACCGGGCTCGGCGACGAGCGCGAGGGCGCCTTCCCACCAGACCTGATCATCATCGAGAAGAACCATTGCGCGACGCTAGGTCCGTCAGGTCCGCCGTGCCGGAGCCCTGTGGAAAACCGACTCTTGCAATCAGATGACCAATTTGTGTTCGATTTCTGGTCATCTCGTTGCACGCGTCGGCTATGGGGAGCCGCAGGTAGGGTGCCGCGGGTGAGGGCGGCCGGTGGGTCAGCGGTAGTTCGTGAACTGCAGCGGGACGTCGAGGTCGGCGGTGCGCAGCAGGGTCTGGACGGCCTGCAGGGCGTCCTTCTTCTTGCCCGAGACCCGCAGTTGGTCGCCCTGGATCGCGGCCTGGACGCCCTTGGGGCCCTCGTCGTGGATCAGCTTGGCGATCTTGCGGGCGTGGTCGGCGTCGATGCCCTGGCGTAGGGTGCCGGCGATCACGTAGGACTTGCCCGACGCCTTCGGGTCGCCGGCGTCGAAGGCCTTCATCGAGATCGAGCGCTTGACCAGCTTCTCCTTGAACACCTCAAGGGCGGCCTTCGCGCGTTCTTCGGTGTCGGCGCGGATGGTGACGCCGAGTTCGCCCGACCACTCGATGTGCGCGTTGGTGCCGCGGAAGTCGAAGCGCTGGGACAGCTCCTTGGCAGCCTGGTTGAGGGCGTTGTCGACCTCTTGGCGGTCGACCTTGCTGACGACGTCGAAGGACGGGTCGGCCATGCCGGCGTCACCTCTTTGCTGATGCGATCGGGCAGGACGCCTCGACGGTAACCGATCGCTACTCGGGTAGGCTTGCGAGCCGTTGCCGCAGTATGCGGCAGCCGGTAGTTCCGGAGCGATCCGGTCTACGGCGGGTTGCCCGAGTGGTCAAAGGGAGCGGTCTGTAAAACCGCCGGCTCAGCCTACGTTGGTTCGAACCCAACACCCGCCACCAAGCCTGTGAATCAGGCGCTGGGCTCCGTGTTTCGGGGTCTGGAGCGACCTGAGGGCGGCGCTCGAGGTCGACCAGCCGTCGGCTGCAGGTGGCGGCCAGCGGCGCTTCAAGCCGAATTTCGCGGGCCGTACGACCGGCCCGCCGCTCTTGTGGTTGGGCCGCTCGCGCCTTCCCCGTGTCGGCTCGGGACGGCCGGGCCGGTCCAGCCGCGCAGCGTCGCGTTGGCGTCCATGCCGAACCGGCGCGACTGCATCGCGATGGAGCTCCGCCGCAAGCACCGCCCCGAGGTCATTGCCCGTCATCGTCGCCTCTATCAGGACAACCCGCACCGTGGCGATGTGGCTCACTCAACGTATCGGATCGGGGCTGGCTCGAGGACTCGCAACGGCACATCGACCGCGCGCCCAGTTGGTCCATTACGAAGCGCACTGCACCGGCACGTGTGTGCGCATCGTTTCCGCTCGCGCCGCGGCCGACGGCACGAGGGCTGAGGCCCACCGCCCAGCGGCGGACAGTCCCCCTGCAGACGATGCGGTGACGTCTCGCGGTCATCCCGTTCGGGCATTCCGGCCGAAGCGGCGCTGATACGGGCAGCGCCGGTGAAAGGGATCACAGAACAAACCGGGCACTTCTGAGGCTGGCGGGTATCAGAGCCCGCCGACCTCGGGTCCTTTCTCGCGAACGCGGCCGGTAGCGCCGCGCCATTCCAGGGGGAAACGTGTCGCAATCACTTGCCTCGTCCATTCGGGACATACCGGCTCTCGCGTCCACACGAACGGCTGCCAAGATCATTGGTCAGGCGCATGTGGTGCCCGAGGCTGTGGATCAGCAGCAGATGTGGACGGACCATTTCGCCGCGGTGTTCAACGGCTCGCCGTTGGCGAGCAAGATCTGGAATTTCGCAGGCATCGCCACGCGACACACCGTCGCAAACCCGGCGGTGGAGGACCTGTCCCACTGGTCGACCGGGCAGCGTATGCGTCGCTATCAGCGCGAGGCGCTGCCGCTGGGTATCCGGGCGGTGGAACAGGCGCTGGCCAATGCCGGGCTGCGGGCGGACGAGGTGGGGCTTCTCGCCGTCGTCTCCTGCACTGGTTACGCAACCCCGGGACTGGACATTCGGATATCGCAAGAGGTCGGGATGTCGCCGGAGGTACAGCGGCTGGTGGTCGGCCACATGGGTTGCTACGCCGCCATCCCTGGTCTGGGAACGGTGTCTGACTTCGTGGTCGCGCGGAACAAGCCGGCGGTCCTGCTGTGCCTCGAGCTCACCAGCCTGCACTCGCAGCCGGTGGAGGGTATCTCGGCGGAGAACCCGACCAAGGAGGACGTCGAGCAGATCGTCGCGCACGCCATCTTCGCCGACGCCGCGGCCGCGATCGTCCTCGCCCCGCACGCCGAGCCCGCGCCACACCCAGCACCCGTTCGGGCGCTCAACGCCGTCGGTGCGCAACCGTCGCAGCCAACGGGCTTCGAGGTCGTGGACGTCACCGCGGTCACGGATTGGTCGACCCAGGACCTGATGCGCTGGGACGTGACCGATCTCGGCTTCCGCATGGCCCTGTCGGCAGAGGTTCCTGCGGTGCTCGCCAAGCACGTGTGCGCCGCCGTCGAGACCCTGCTCGCCCGACACGACTACGCCGTCTCCGATATCGCGGGTTGGGCCGTCCATCCTGGTGGCCGCAAGATTCTCGAGGTGGTGCAGGACCGACTGTCCCTCCCCGCCGGTGCGCTGGATGCGTCGTATTCGGTTCTTCGCGACTTCGGGAATTGCTCGAGTCCGACGGTGCTCCTCGTATTGGAGCGGCTGGCGCAGACGACCGATATCCCTGTCGGCGGGCCGGTCGTGGCGATGGCCTTTGGCCCTGGCCTGACGCTGTATTCGGCCTTGTTGCGTCGGGTCTGAGCACGGGCCAGGTGAGCGACGTCATGTTCGATGCGGATGTCGTCGTGGTCGGCTACGGCCCCGTCGGCGCAATGGCGGCACTGCTGCTGGGCCGGGCCGGGCTCGACTGCGTGGTCATCGACGCACGCAGCGAGATCTACCCCCTGCCCAGGGCGGTCGCGGCCGATGAGGAGATCCTTCGGCTGCTGTCGGCGGCCGGTCTGCGTCACGCGGTCGATGAGATGCTCCCCAACCCGGGGGCCCGCTTCGTTGACCGGCGCGGCCGCACGATGCTGTCCATCACGCTGCCGGGCTCGGACGTCGGGCTCCCCGGCCTGGCGCTGTTTCGTCAGCCCAAGCTGGAACGGCACCTTCGGGCCGCGGTGAGCGAGCAGGACAGCGTGCGAGTCTTGCTCGGCCCGAACTTCAAGGCCGTCGGGATCGCCCAGGACACTGCCGGGGTAACCGTCGATCTGGCCGACGGCTCGCAGCTGCGGTCGAAGTACGTGCTTGCCTGCGACGGGTCGTCGAGCCCCATCCGGGACATGCTGCACGTGCCGCTGGTCCGTGGCTCGTTCGTGCAGCACTGGCTGGTCGTCGACACCTTGATCGACGAGAGCCTGCCGCGGCCGGACTGGGTGCTGTGGCACTGCGACCCGGCGCAGGCCGCGGTGCTCGTGCCGAGCCGGGAGGGCATGCGGATCGAGGTGCTGCTCGACCACGCGGCGAAGTCCGGCGCGCCGGTGCCGCCCGAGGTCGCGGCCGCCCATGTCGCGAAGTACCTCCCGCACGAGAACGCCGAGGTCGAACGGGCGGCGACGTACACCTTCCGCGCCCAGACAGCCGCGTCCTGGCGCGTCGGCCGGGTCCTGCTCGCAGGAGACGCCGCGCACACGATGCCGCCCTTCGCGGGTCAGGGGATGGCCGCCGGCCTGCGGGACGTGTCGAATCTGGCCTGGAAGCTGCAGCACGTCATAGCAGGCTTGGCCGCCCCCAGCCTGCTCGACAGCTACCAGTTCGAACGCTCGCATCACCTGCGCCAGATGAGCCGGCTCACCGCGCTCGCGGGCCGGCTCATCACCACATCCTCGTCGACCGGTTCGCGCGCCCGGGATCTCGCCTTGCGGGCCGCAGGCCGGCTGCCCGGCCTCGGGCCGCTGCTTCGCGAAGGCCGGATCAAGCCGCCGGAGCGACTGCCCAAGGCGGCGACCCGGCCGCTCGCCCCGGGCTCGCCCGGTGGTGGCCAGCTGATCCCCTCCCCCCTCGTGACCACCGACGGGGCGCGGCAAGTACGACTGGATGTGTTGCGCGGCACCTCGTTCGCGCTGATCGGCGTCGGCGTCGATCCGGAACCGATGCTCACCGACGCGTCGCGCCGCCTGTGGCGCCGGGCCGGCGCGAGCTGCATCGAGGTGCCTGCCGACCAATTCCCGACGGTGAGCGCTGGTTCGGTGGTGATCGTTCGGCCCGACCACTTCGTGCGCGACATCGTCGTTGCCGCTGACCTGAACGACGCGACCGCGGCGCTGTTCTCCTCCGCGGTCGACTCCCGAGATGCCGCGTCCGGTGCCGCGCTGGCAGCCGCATCCTGACGATCTTGTCCCAGCTGCCCGTGTCGTATCTGCGTGCACGCGCGGGCATCTGTATATGCAGCCGATACCCATAGAGGGGACATCGTGGCGACCATCCTCGCTGAACCACGTCCGGTCGCGGACGACATCCGCCCGACAACCAGACCCATGCGGGCAACCAGGCCGCTACCCGGCCCCGGGTCGGCCCGGTCACGGCCGACGCCGCGCCGCGACACCACCGCCGCCGCCACGCCACCACGCCGACGCTGGCTGGCCATGTGCGTGTTGCTCGTCGCGGCATTCATGGATCTGCTGGACACCAGCATTGTCAACGTCGCGATCCCGTCCGTCCGGGCCGAACTGGACGCCGGGTACGCGTCGCTGCAGTGGATCGTGGCCGGATATCTGCTCGCGGTCGCGGTGGGGTTGATCACCTTCGCCCGGCTCGGGGACCGCTACGGACGCCGCCGTCTGTTCCTCATCGGGGTCATCGGTTTCGGGCTCAGCTCGCTGTGCTGCGGGCTGGCCCCGACCCCGGCGGTGCTGATCGCCGCCCGGGTGCTGCAGGGGTTGTTCGCAGCTGCGATGATCCCGCAGATCCTCTCGACCATCCACGTCAGCTTTACGCCGGCCGAAAAGCCGCGGGCGCTGGCCCTGTACAGCATGATCGCCGGGCTGGCCGTCATGAGCGGCCCGCTCGTAGGCGGAGTGTTGCTCAGCGAGCTGGACCTGTCGTGGCGCTACATCTTCCTGATCAACGTCCCGATCGCCGTCGCAGTGGCCGTCGGCACCATCATGATCGTCCCGGAATCACGGTCCGAGGACGCGCAGCGCCCGGACTTCGTGGGTGCGGCGCTCGTCAGCATCGGGCTGCTTGCGCTGGTGTTCAGCCTCATCCAGGGCCGTGACGCCGGCTGGCCTGTCTGGATCTTCGGATTGATGGCGCTGTCAGCGGCACTGTTCGCGGCCTTTGCCTGGTACGAGATCCGCAAGGAACGGCGCCGAGAATCACCGCTGATCACGATGGGGCTCTTTCGCCGGCGCTCGGTGTCGGTCGGGCTGCTCGTCGTGCTGGTGCTGTACTCAGGAATCGTCGGATTCTGGCTCGCGTTCGCCATCTACCTGCAGATCGGCCTCGGCTTCACGCCGATTCATGCGGCGCTGACGACGCTGCCGAGTTCGATCGGACTGATCCTCGCCTCGGTCATCGCGACCAAACGAGTACCGCGTCCCGGGCGCGGGCTGCTCGCGGCCGGCGCGGTGGTCATGGCGGCCGCGATGGCAGGGCTCATCGTCGTGTTCGACCGCTACGGTGGCGCGGTCACGGCCTGGGAACTACGGCCGATGATCTTCGTCTTCGGTATCGGAATGGGACTCACCATCCCACCGCTCGCCGACGCGATCATCGCGCACATCCCCGAGCGAGTCGCCGGATCGGCGTCCGGCCTGATCAACAGCGGATTGCAGGTCGGCAATGCGGTCGGGGTAGCGGTTATCGGTGTGATCTTGTTCAGTGTGCTCAGCTCGCACGCACCCGCGAGCGCACAAAGCGAGAGCGCCAGATTGTCGACACAGCTTGCCGCCGAGCACGTCCCGGCCGCCGGACGGCAGCAAATCATGACCGCTTTCCGGACCTGTTTCGTCGACGCGTCACGACAGAAAGACCCTGCGGCGGTGCCGGCGAGTTGCCGCCAGGCCAAGGCCCACAACACCGACGCCGCCACTGCGAAGGCTTTCGCCGCCGCCCTTCAGCACGCCCGCAAGGACAACTTCAGCGACGCAATCGCGCGAGCGATCGGATACGCGCTGGCCGCCTTCCTCGCCGCGGCCGTGCTGCTGCTGTTCCTGAATCCGAACGCGACCCAGCGCAACCCGGAACGCCGCCGATATAGCTACACCGCCCGCCATGCCGCGCGCCGCGGCCCGCCGGTGCTTGCCGCCTGAGCGCGGTCCTACGACATCCGGACACACGAACAGTCCACTACCTCCAAGGAGCCCGGGAATGTCCCGAAGCCGCACCAGTCATCACAAGATCACCCACGACAGCCTCGACAGCCTCGGCTACGACTGGGCGCAGGTCGGTGCCGATCCCGAGCAGGGGCGGCACCCGCTCACCGTGCACCTGCCGCGCACGACCGAGGACGTCGCGATGATCGTTCGGAACGCCCGCTTGCTCGGCCAGCAGGTGATCGTGCGCGGCAGCGCGCATTCGAGCAACAACCTGGTCACCGGGCAGCGCTGCACCCTGCTGCTCACCCGCTACCTCGACACCGTCGAGCCCGTTGATCGTGTTGCTTCGACAGTGACAGCACAACCGGGCGTGTCGATGGGCACCCTCGACGACGTCCTCGCTGTGCAAGGATTCGGCCTACCGATCTGCCCCGACCATCCAGACATCACCCTCGGCGGATTTCTCTCAGTGGGCGGCATCAGTCCGGCGTCCCACCTGCACGGTCTGTTCGTCGACACCGTCACCGAACTCGAATACATCGACGAGGATGGGCAGATCCGGCACTGCAGCCGCGTGCATGACTCCGAGCGACTCCACCGTTTGCTCGCCGGTCTCGGCCGGCATGGCATCGTCACCCGCGTCACCTGCCAGGTGATCCGCACAGACAAACGTCGCACGGTGTTGCGCAACGACCGAGTCCTCTTCCGCGACCTCGACCGGTTCCTCGACGACGCGACGGCAAAGCTCAGCGCGCCCGGCGACGCGCTCATGCTCCGCGGCGCCTGGATCGACAGCGGAAAGCTCGGCGGTCGAGCCAGCCTGGGACAGATGGCTGGCTACTATCCGGTCGCGCAAACCGCGACACGACGATGCCGCGAGCGGGTCGCCTACGCGTACCTACACTGGATCGGACGCTGGGCCGCGCGCGTGCCATCACCCCTTCGCATGCTGATGCGCTACCTGGGTGTCCTCGGCATCATGGTCAGCCCGCAATACGCATCGCCCAAGAACGTCGAGATGTTCACCGACAAGGCCCTCGACTACAACGTCGGCGACCCGGCCCGCAACTTCGTCGTCCTCAGCCCGATGGACGAATTCGACACCGTATTCCGAAAGGTCTACGAGCGCTGCCTCGACGAACGCCGCAGCGGCGCCTTCACCTACATCACCTTTCACGTGAAGGGCATCAAATCCGCCTACCTGAGCAACGGTGACCCAAACCGACGCTACGGCGAAATCATGGTCGTTGTGGGGTGCGATTCACAGAAATTCACAATTACCCGCCTCGAGGAGTTCGTCACCGAACTCGACGGACTGTGCATCGAGCACCGATCATTCCGCTACATGCACACCCGCACCTCCGCGGACTCACACCGCCGACCGCTCATCGATCCAAACGCCCGCTACGCCCCTGACCAGCCGACTGAACCCATGCCGACCCGATCGCTCGTTCCGGGGAACCGGCACAGGGCCTGACCCCACGGCGCCCGGTTTCAGGGCCCGGTCAGCGGCCGAGTGACGGCCGGCGCACGTGCATATCGCGCGGCCGCACTCGGTACCTGCAAGTCCCGCATACGCACGTCGTCGGCGATCCGGCGCCGTCCCCGAAAGCCCCCGGGGCGCGACCGATTCCGGCTGTCGGGTGAGGTCGGGTCGACGCCCGCGGCGAGCTGTGACCATGCGGTCGCGGGGCTTATGCGGGCAACGCGGCGGTCGGCGCGGTCATCATGGACGTGCGTGCGGGTGCGGCGGTCGCGGGGACGACGGTGGCGGGCTCGCGGACGGGGTGTCGTGCCCGACTCTCGCCATTTGGCTGCTCGGCATGTTCGCCGGCCGACGGCGGTGCGCGAACCGCGCGCTGTACGACAGCATCTTCCTCGATGTCCCGGGACGGTTGGCCAAGCAGCTGCTCGAACTCGCGCATCGATTCGGTTCATTCGAGCGCGGCCAGATCCGAGTGCCGCATAACCTGACGCAGAGGGAACTTGCACAGCTCGTCGGAGCGTCTCGCGAGACCGTGAACAAGGCGTTGGCTGGTTTCGCTTCTCGCGGTTGGATCGGTGGCCCAGCCGCGCCAGCGTGTCCTGGCCGTCCCGATCGGGCCTACGGCAAGGTGAATCCCTGCAGCACGACGGGACCGGCGGTGTAGTCGAGCTCGGCGGACTGCTCGGTCCCGGTCGGCGGCAAGGTGTCCATCACCTTCGGCACCGCGTTCGGGTCGAACGTGCACTTCGGGTCGCTGCTGGCCGTGGCGCACACGCCGAAGGAGTAGTCGCCCGGGGTCGCCGTGAATGCCCGCGCCTGGTCGGCGCTGTAGCCGTCCTGGCCGGTCAGCGTGACCGTGAACGTCCAGCCGGAGCCGGGGGTGCCGCCGAGTGCCGTCTTGGCCACCGAGAAGGTGATGTAGCGCGAGATCGCGTTGGCGCTGATGTTCACCGTGCCGACGGTGTTGGTGTTGGACGCGTCGACGAAGCGCTGGCCGAAGCCCTGCACCTCGATGCAGGCGATCCCACGCGTCGGCCGCGGCGATCGTGTAGTTGCGACCGGGGAACGACGCCGCCGTCGACGTGCTCGACGCGCCCGGCGCCCGCACGTACAGATCGACGAGTTGCGCGCCGAGCGGGCTGCCGAAGGTCGGCGTCAGGTCGCGCGGTCTGCACCCGGAACGTCACCGTGTCGCCGGTGTCGTAGATCTGGAAGTCGGTCAGGTCGTACGCGCCGGCGTGGAAGTCGCCCGCCTTCGGGTAGGCGTAGTTTCCCGGGCCGTTGTCGTCGCCGGTCGGGTCGGTGCGGTCGATAGATGAGCTGCTCCGTCGACGACGTCGCTGCACGACCGTGCGAACCGTCTGGGCGGTGCCGCCGTTCGGGCGCGGTGCTCGTGACGACCAGCACGTTGTTGCCGTTGACCAGCGTCGCGGGCACGGTGAACGCACCGGACGCACCCGACCTGTGCCGTGGCGTGCGTCGTGGCGCTGTGCTGATCGGTGCCGACGTCGGCGACGTCGACCGTCGCGCCGGGTGCCGCCGTGCCCGTGACGTCGACGGTGCCGGTGGCCGCGGACTCGTCGGCGGGCGCGGTGACGGTGAGCGTGGTGGAGCGCTGGGTGTGCCGAACGTAGCGATCCGACGGTCACGCTCGGCTGTCTCGAGCACCTGCCCGGCGGTGAGGTCGGCGACCAGCCGCACCTGCGACGCCGCGCCCCAGGTGAGCGGTGCGGCCGAGCCGTCCGGCTTGCCGTTGGCGAAGCCGATCGACGCGGTGGTCGGGTCGGTGCCGTAGGCGGAGGCGGCGAGGTCGGGCGCGTCCCAGATCTGCTCGGGCACCAGCCCGACGCCCGAGGACATGCGCGTTGATCGCACCGGCGAGCAGAGCCCGCGGTGTGGCTGTCGCCGGTGGCGATGGCGTACTCGCCGCGCTCGGCCAGACAGCACCGGCCAGGTATGCCCGGTGCCCTTGTCCGACTGGGTGCCCACGGCGCACCCGAGTGTGGTGCAGCCGCCGCTGGTCGGCGCGCTGCAGTCGCCGTAGCCGTCGCCGTTGTAGCGCAGCCAGCCCGGCCCGCTCGCGGTCTGCACCTTGATCGTCTTGTCCACGACCGGCAGTGAGTTGCTGCACGTCGGTGTCGTCGGCGGACAGCTCACCGAGCCGGACCAGCTCGAGGAAGCCGGCGTCGATGACCGACCGCTGGTCGAGCGTCGCGCCGCCGTTGCCGACGTTGTAACTGATCGCCGCGTTCGGGTCACCGGTCTTGGAAAGCCGGATGAAGTACGGCTTGTCGGACAGCGGGCCGTTGGTGGTGACCGTCCAGCCCTTGATGTTGCGCTGGTACTGGTCGGCCGTGGCAAGCCAGATCCGGGCCGACGGCCGCGTCGCCGCGTGCTCTGGCGATGGCGCCGGCCGCGACCAGCCCGGCGATCTCGGCGGCGATGGTCGACGGCGAGTAGCCGCTCTGCTCCTCCCAGCGCTCCGGGCCGGCCGACGGGCCGTGGCTGATCAGGTAGTTCGCGGCGTGCCCGGATGTGCGGCCATAGCTGGGGGTCGCCGCCGAGGCCCGACTGCAGCGCCATCAGGATCGGGTAGGCGACCTCGTCGAGCTGGATGTTGAACGAATCCGGCGCGGTCTTGCCGTTGACCAGCGAGTTGCGCGGCATCGACCCGTCGGGCTGCTGCTGTCGCAGCAGCAGGAAGCGGGTCGGTGTCGCGCGCGGTGGCCAGGTCGCCGTCGGTGAGCAGCCCGGTGAACGCCTCGTAGAGGTCGCGGGCAGAACACCTCGCGGTAGGAGCCGAAGTAGGTGTTGTTCGGGTCGCCGGCCGACACCGCCTGCCCCCAGGGCGACGCGATGCGACGCGACGATCGCGCCCGGGAACGTCTTGTCCTCGCTGGCCTTCACGACGTTGGCCGACAGGTAGTACTGCGCTCGACCGCGGCGCGCTGCTGGGCGCGGTTCAGGCCCGGGAGGTGAGCGGCGGGAGCGCGGAGGCCGGCGTCGTAGTTCTGCCAGCCGATTCTGGTATGGCGCGCTGCAGCCGGTCGAAGCGAGGCGCCCGACGCTCGCGCCCGCGGTGGCCACCGCCTGCGGCCTGGCGTGGTGCCGAAGCCCAGGGCGAGTTGGACGTCACCGTCGCGCCGAGTCGATCTCGGCGGTCTGCTCGACGTTGCCGCCGGTGGCGGTGTCGGTCGGGGTCAGCGTGTGCGCGGCGTCGAGCTGGGCCAGCCCGTCGCCGGCCGTGCCGACGAAGCCGCTGCTCACCGCGCCGAACGGCTGGTCTGCCCGCAGCGCGAGGAAGCTGGGCACCGCGTAATCACGATTCGCGGCGTTGGTGGTGGTCACCGTGTCGAACGAGACCGGAACCGCACGGCCGGTCGCTGCGGTCGACGGTTGCCGAGTCCGCGCCGCCGTTGCCGCGAACCGCCGCCGCCGTTGCCGCCGACGGTCGCGTCGAGCCGGACGTACAGCCGGATAGCTGCGCGGCCGCCTTCGTCCGCGGGCGTGTAGCGTGGTGTGCATGACCACACTGTCGCGCGCCGGGTCGGTGAGGTAGGTGGTGGTCAGCCGGTAGGCGCCGGACTTCGCCGTCGAGGTGACCGTGCAGACCATCCCGGTCGAGTCGGCCGACACCGTGTAGGTCGTGTCGCGGGTCTGCAGGTCGGTGAAAGTGGATCCGTCGGTGACCAGGTACTGCATCGTCTCGACGTTGGTGGTGTCGATCGTCGGCGCGTAGACGTCGGACAGCACGCCGTTCGCGACGGTGTACCAGATCTTGGACGTCGTGTTGCGGGCCGTGCCCAGGCAGTCCTTGCGGGCGAGGTCGAAATGGCTCACGGTCCCGGGTCCGCCGCTCGCCGAGGAGCCGGGGTCCGCGGTGGCAGTCGGCGCGGCAACGAGCAACGAGGCGGTCACGACGGCAACCGCGGGCAGCGACCAGAACCGCAGACGCATGACAACCTCCGGGACGGGCTGGGTGGTGGCGCACGCTCATCCGAGCGGTTCGCGCACCGCCTGTCAATAGTTCGGGCACTCGACAAACCGGCAGCCGCCCCGAACGTCCGACCTCGCCCGTCCCGTCGGTGCGTTCAGCGAGCGACCCGCCTGCCCTCGGCGCTGGGCCTTTGTCCTCGCCGGCGGCGGCCGCGAACTTCTCGGTGACCTTCATCGCCCACCCCACGAGCAGCACGGGCAGGCCCCCCAGTTCAGGATCAGGTCGACCGGCCGAGCGCCGGCGTGCGGGACGACGCCGCGTCGATCGCACCGGCCACGAAATGCCCGAGGCCCATCGCCAGCACGAGTGCAGCGATGATCCGGTTCTCGGTAGTGACGCCGCTCATCGCGGGCATCGCGGCCATCGCACCGAACAGCACGCTTAACGCCGCCCAGCAGGCCGCGCCGGCCCGCGACCTCGGTGTTCCCGGCCACCGCTCCGACGCCCACCCGGGACATCGGCGCGACCAGGGCGGCCAACGTGTCGGGCTCGAACACGGTGTCTGCGTCGACCATCACGGTCACGTCGTGGCGCGCGTGCCGGATGCCGGCGCTCAGGGCGGCCGCCGTCTTGCCGCTGTCGGTACGGCGCAACACCCGGTCGCACGTCGGGTGACCTCGGCCAGGATCTCCGCAGTTTGGTCGGTCGAATCGTCGTCGATCACCATGACTTCGAAGTCCGGGGCCCGACTCGACGGCAACGAGGTCATCGTCGATGCGATGCTGGCGTCCTCGCAGTACGCGGGGACAAGGCCGCTGACCGGCTCGCGGAGTGTGCCCACGGCTGGCGGCCGTCGTTTCTCTTTCCGAACCAGGACGAGCGCGAGGGCGGTGACGACGACCGTGCGCAACACCGCCGCGGCGCAGTGCGGGAGGAGCAGCCACCCGAGCAGAGCGACGAAGGCCACGCGGAGGCGGTGCGCGTGCGCAGTGATCCACGCCCGGATGGCGTCGGCGGTGGACACGGCGTGCAGCCCGGAGACCGCTGGTCGGTCCAGTGCCTCGCTCACCGTCGCGAACCGGTAGCCGTGCGCCCGCAGCTGATCGATGATCGGTGGCAGCGCGTGCAACTGGTAGACGAGCGGCGGGCGCAACCTCTGGTTTGGCCACGTTCCGAATTTTGCAGGGGGCGCCGAACGGTCGTGCAAGATCAGAACGTCGGCAGCCCGAGGGTCGCGCGGAACCGATTCTTCAGATGCACGCCGTCGCGCGGCGGCAGGGCACGGGGCGGTTCGTCCGGGTCGATGGCGACCGTGCAGAACACCGTGCCACTGCGGGCGTTGACCCGCTCTGCGAGCCGACCGGCATCGGCGGATTCGGTGATCCGCAACGCGTCCTCGATGCCGCAGCTGAGCGCGATGCCGACCAGGTCGACGCCGAGGCCGGTGTGGCTGGGCTGCATCCCCGTCTCGCCGTAGTGCCCGTTGTCGAGTACCACGATCGTCAGGTTCGGCGGACGCTGTACACCGACCGTGGCGATGCTGGTCAGCCCCATCAGTTGCTCGCCGTCGCCGGTGACGACGACGACGCTGCGGTCCGGCTGCGCGAGGGCGAGCCCGAGCCCGACGCAGGCCGCGCCGCCCATCGCGCCCCACAGGTAGAAGTTCTCGTCACGGTCGCCGGCGGCGTAGACGTCCCAGGTCGGCGAGCCGAGCCCGGTGATCACCAGTGCGTCGGGTGTCGCTGCCAGCAGGTCGGCCACGAAGGAGCGGCGCTCGATGGCGGTGGTCATGTGCGCTCCCAGGTCTTTCGGCCGATCAGGCTCTGGCCGAGCACCACGGCCACGCGCTCGCCGGCAAGGAACGCTGACTCGATGCCGGCCGACACGGACTCGGCAACCTCGTCCGGTGCATCGGCGCGATAGACGCGGATTCCCATCATTTCCAGGACATCCACCGTGCGACGGCCCATCGGGCTCTGCCACGGATTGAACTCGGCGTACTCACCGCGCATCGTCACGAGCGTCAGGAACGGGAAGCGGCAGTTCTCCAACAGCGAGAACATGTTCACGCAGTTGCCCACCCCGCTGCTCTGCATCAGCAGCACCGCTCGCTGCCCGCCGAGCCAGGCGCCGGCAACTAGGGCGACGCCCTCCTCCTCGGTGCTCAGCACGATGTCGCGGATGCGCGGATCGGTACGCGCCTCGTTGATCGTGTACGCGTGCCCGGCGTCGGGAACATACGCGAGCTGCCGCACGTCGGCCGCGACGAGTGCGTCGAAGACCTCTTTCTGCCACGGCCGTTGCTGGTCGGTCATCGGGTCACGGCTCTCAGACGTCGAGGTGCGGGTAGCGGTAGTCGGTCACCGGCAGGTGGTTGCGCTTGACCGAGCGCGGGCTCGCGAAGCGGATCATGTTCCAGACGGTGCCGGCCTTGTCGTTCGTGCCCGATGCGCGCGCGCCGCCGAACGGTTGCGCGCCGACCACCGAACCGGTGGGCTTGTCGTTGACGTAGAAGTTGCCGGCGGCGTAGCGCAACGCGTCGTTGGCCTCGCGCACCGCGTCCTCGTCGGCGGCGAACACCGCGCCGGTCAGGCCGTAGGGGGTGGATTCGTCGACGAGGCGCAGGGCCTGTTCCCAATCGGCGTCGTCGTAGACATAGGTGCTCAGTACCGGCGCGAACAGTTCCTGGGTGAGGAACGGCGAGGTCGGGTCGTCGACCTCGAGCACCGTGGGATCGACGAACCAGCCGACGCTGTCGTCGGTGTTGCCGCCGACGACCACGAGGTTCTCGGCCCGGGCCCGGGCGAGCGCCTCGGCGTGCTTGGCGTGCTGTTTGGCGTTGATCACCGCGCCGACGTAGGTCTCGGGCAGCGTCGGGTCGCCGACCTCGACGCTCTCGGTGAGGGCGACGAGCCGCTCCTTGAGCGCGGGCCACAGGCTGCGCGGTGCGTACAGCCGCGAGGCCGCCGAACACTTCTGTCCCTGGTACTCGTATGCGCCGCGGATGCACGCCGCCGCAAGGGAATCCACGTCGGCCGATCGGTGCGCGACGATGAAATCCTTGCCCCCCGTCTCCCCGACCACGCGCGGGTAGTTTCGGTACCGGTCGATGTTCGCGCCGACCGTGCGCCAGATGTGCTGGAAGGTGCCGGTGGAGCCGGTGAAATGCACCGCGGCGAGCTCGCGGTGGTTGAGCGCGACGTCCCCGATCTGCGCGCCGTCGCCGTAGACCACGTTGACCACGCCGTCGGGCAGCCCGGCCTCGCGCAGCAGCTGCAGCGACAGGTGCGCCACCAGTGAAGCGCTCTCGGCCGGCTTCCAGACCACGGTGTTGCCGAGGACCGCCGGGCCGAACGCCAGATTGTTCATGCAGGTGAAGTTGAACGGCGTCACCGCGAAGACGAAGCCCTCGAGCGGGCGGTACTCGGCGGAGTTCCACTCACCGGCGCGCGAGGTCGGCTGGACGCCGTACATGTCGAGCATGTTCTTGACGTTCGCGCGGATGAAGTCAAGCGTTTCGCAGGCCGCGTCGATGTCGGCCTGGTAGGTCGTCTTCGACAGCTCCAGCATGGTGGCGGCGTTGAGCCTGTCACGCCACGGGCCGTGTTCGAGCATGTCGGCCGCACGCAGGAACGGCGCCACCCGCTCCTCCCAGGGCAGCCGCCTCCACCAGGTCGAGGCGGCGAGAGCGGCGTCGATGGCCCGCTGGGTCTCGGCCGCGCCGGCCCAGTGCACGGTGCCCAGCTGCACCTTGTGCTCGTGCGGGGTCACCACGGGCACCCGCCGTCCGGTGCGAACCTCGGCGTCGCCGATGATGTTCGGCATGTCGTAGTCCGCGGCGCGCTCGGCGGCCAGCGCCTCGGCGATCCGGGTACGTTCCGGCGACCCGGCGGCGAAGTTCAGCGGCGTGGTCGGGCCGATCGGGAACAGCCCGGTACGGGCGGCGGGTGCGGTCATCGCGGCAACCTCGGGTCGGGTCGGTGCTGGTGCTGGTGCGTCGACGGTATGCCGTGCGTCAGCTCGTCGGCTTCGGTGCGGTGGCGGAAAGTCCCGCACCCGCTTCCTACAATTGTCGTAACGATCGGGTGGGGGCAGCGGGTGCGCGACGTACAGGACGAGGTCGAGGCGCTGGCCGCGCGCCTGGGCTGCGCGGTCCTCGTCGAGGACGTGCGGCACCGCCCGCTGTGGTGGAGCACCCAGGGCGAGGTCGACGGCACCCGGCTGCGCACCATCCTGCAACGCGAGCCGCCACCTGCCGCCGCGGCGCTGGTGTCCCGGCTGGGGCTCGCCGAAGCCCAGGCGCCGGTCCGCACCCCGGCCGTCCCAGAGGCCGACATGGCCGAGCGCTGGTGCGTGCCGGTGCGTACCGGTCGGCAGCTGCACGGCTACCTGTGGGTGCTCGACGCCGACGGCACGGTCAGCGCGGCGCAGCTACCCGCCGCGATCGAGTGTGCCGATCTCGCCGCTCGGACCATCGCTCGCGCCCGGCCGAGCGACGCCGAGCGCGAACGTCGCCGCAACGCGCTGTTGACCCGGCTCTGTTCCGGTCCGGATCCAGAGGTCGCCCGGGCGCTGATAGATCTCGACGACCTGCCGGCCGACGCCGCCGTCGCGGTGAACACGACCGCGGGACCGGGGATGTCGCCGCTGCCCGCCGGAGTGCACGCACACCTCGATCCGCCGGCCGGCGCCGCCTTGACCAGTGGTGCGCCGGTGCCGCTGCTCGACCTGCACATCGCGGTCGAGCGCGCTGTGGTCACCCGCCGCGCGCTGCAGGCCGGCGCGCGCCTGACCGCGCCGACTTGGGACGCGCTCGGGGCCTGGCATCTGGTCGTTGCCGCGCCGGCCGAGCTGACCCCGGCGATGATCCACCCGAGCGTGGACGCGCTGCTCGACCCGCGCCGGGCGGACCTGCTGCGCACCGCGCATTGCATGCTCGACCACGGCGGCGACGTCACCGTCAGCGCCGGGCAACTGCACATCCACCGCACCACGCTGTACTACCGGCTCACCCGTATCGAGGCGCTGACCGGCGTTAACCTGCGGCTGGCCGCGGGCCGTGACGACCTGCACTTCGCGCTGCGGCTCGCCGCCTACCGCGCCACCGGCTGAGCCCTCCGACCCCCCTCCGACCCCCCTCCGACCCCCTCCGACCCCCCACCGCGATGATCATGCACGCACCGCCGCCAGGGCGGCGGTGCGTGCATGATCATCGCGGTTCTGGGGCAGCGGGTTGCGACGATTGTCGAAGTTTCCCGGGCCTACGTCCGCGCTCGCGCCGAAGCCCTCGCCGCGTCCGGGCCACTACCGTCGCACCATCGTCGACGGAGGAGGTGCGGCATGACCGAGCAGCTCACCGCCGACGTCGTGGTCGTCGGGGCCGGCGCCATCGGCGCGAGCACCGCCCACCACCTGGCGCGCGCCGGACAGCGGGTCGTCGTGCTCGAGGCCCTCGACGGCCCGGCCGCCGGCAGCACCGGCCGGTCCTTCGCCTCCATCCGCGGCCAGTGGGCCGACCCGCTCAACATCGAGATGTCCTGGCGCAGCATCCGGGCCTACCGCGACTTCCCCACCGACCACGGAACCGACGTCGGCTACCGCCCGACCGGCTACCTGCTGCTGGTCTCTGCGCCCACCTGGGACGCGCAGTTGCAGGCCGTCGAGTTGCAGCGCGCGCACGGCGTCCCGGTGCAGGTCTTGAGCTTGGCCGCTGCCCAGCGCCTCACCCCGTTCGCGGCGGCCGGACTGGGCGGCACCACGTGGGGGCCGGCCGACGGCGTCGTCGACCCGCATCTGGCCACCGCCGCCTACCTCGACCTCGCCCGCTCCGACGGCGCCCGGGCGCTTTTCCGGCACCGGGTTTCGGGAATCGAATCGCTTGACGACGGCGGATGGCTGGTGCGCGCGGGCGAGCGCACGGTGCGGTGCCAGTTCCTGGTGAACGCCGCCGGCGGCTGGGCCGGCGAGTGCGCGGCGCTGGCAGGCATGCACGTGCCCGTGGTCCACTCGCGCCGCAACGTCTACTCGTCCGCGCCGGCTGCGGTCGCGGCCAGTCTGCCGATGACCGTCGATTTCACCTCCGGGGTGTACCTGCGCAGCGACGGGCCGCGCCTGCTCTTCGGCGGCGCGCGCCCGGACGAGCGGGACGGCTACCGCACCGACGTCGACTGGCCGTGGATGGAGCAGGTCCTCGCCCGGGCCGTGCCGCGCTTCCCGTGGCTGGCCGACATGCCGCTCGACCGCGGCGGCTGTTGGGCCGGCACTTACGAGAACACCCCGGACCGGCACGGCATCCTCGGCCCCGACCCGGCCCGTCCCACCTGGATCAACGCGTGCGGGTTCTCCGGCCACGGGCTGATGCAGGCTCCCGAGATCGGCCGGCTGGCTACCGAGCTGGTGACCACCGGTGCCATCACCAGCCTGGACGCGGCAGCGCTGCGGCTCGACCGCTTCGCCGGCGCCACGACCCCCCACGTCGACCTTGTCTTCTGAAAAGGAAATTGCGATGGACACTCCGTTTCGCCGGTTGCACCACATCTGCCTGGTCGTCCACGACATCGACAGGACGCAGGCGTTCTACGAATCGGCCGGCATCGGGCCGTGGCGCGAGTACCCGCCACTGAGCGAGTACACGGACCTCGACCACCCGAATCCGGACGCCTTTCAGCAGCTCAAGTACCGCGTTGCGGAGCTGGACAACGTGCAGCTGCAGCTGTGCGAGCCGCCCGCGCTCGACTGTGCGCAGCGACGCTTCCTGGACGCGCACGGCGAAGGCGTGTTCCACCTCGGCTTCGAATCCGACGTCGACACCGCGGTGGAGCAGGCCGGTGCGCTCGGCATCGACGTGCTCATGCGCGGGCAGCGCGACGACCGCAGCGGCTTCGCCTACTTCGACACGCTCGACGACGCCGCGGTGGTGCTGCTCGCCCGCCGGACGCCGGGCAGCTGACATGCACGTGCTCATCGTGCACGCGCATCCCGAGCCGCAGTCGTTCAACGGTGCGCTCACCCGCCGGGCCGGCGCGACGCTGACCGAGCTCGGTCACACCGTCGAGGTCAGCGATCTGTACGCGATGGGATTCAAGGCCGTCGCCGACGCCGACGACTACGCCGTCCGCGAAGATCCGGACTACCTGCGGATCGACCGGGAGCAGACGCACGCACAGCTGCAGAACCAGGTCAGCGCCGACATCGCCGTGGAACAAGCCAAGATCACGCGCGCTGACCTGCTGATTCTGCAATACCCGATGTGGTGGTTCTCGATGCCGGCCGTCCTCAAGGGCTGGGCCGACCGGGTGTTCACCCGCGGCTACGCGTATCTGCCCGGCCGCAAGTACGACACCGGCATGCTGGCCGGCAAGCTGGCGATGGTGTCGGTGACCACGGGCACCTCTGCCGACACCTACATGTCCGACGGCATCGACGGCGCGCTGCTCGACGTGCTGTGGCCGGTGCACAACGGCCTACTGCGTTACAGCGGCTTCGATGTCCTCGCGCCGTTTGCGGTACACATGCCCGGCAAGCTCGACGAGCAGGCCCGGACCCGGCTGCTGGCCGACTACGACCGGCACCTGCGCGGCATCGACGACGTACCCCGACTGTTCTTCCATCCCCGCGCCGACTACGGCCCGGGCGAACGCCTGCTACCCGAGGTAGAGCCGCGATCGGGGTTCCAGCATCGTTAGCGCTCGACCTCGAACAGTTTTCTCGACGCCGGCCAGGCGCAGCCGGACCCGACCGACCGGGTGATGTCGCGCAGCGCCACCTCGATGCCCTCGGCCGCGGCTGCACCGCGGAGTTGGACTCGGCCGGGCTCGCAGGCCGGGCAGGCGGCAGGCGCGTCGGCACAAGGCCCCGTTCGAGTGAGGCCGCCGCGGCGGTCTCGACGGCGAACCGGCGTGTCTGATGGCCGTCGGGAAGCGCTCGGCTGCGACCTGCAGCAGTTGGGTGTCCTGATCGGTGAACGATTGCGCGCTCTTGCGGCCAAGGTGCAGGACGCCGATGACTGCGTCGCCGGCCAGCAGCGGGACACCGAGCAACCGCTGGATGCCCAATCCCCACAGGGTCGGGTTCGCGTCGACGCGCTCGAGACGGATCGGCTCCTCGCGGGGCGGCGATCATGCCGGCGAACCCGGTGCCGATCCGGACCCACACCTTGCCGAACCTCCAGTTCGAGGCCGAACGCGGCGCGCGTGACGAGGTCGTCGGAACCGTCCTCGCGCAACAACACCACAGCGGTGTCGGCGGCCAGGATCGAGCGCAGCCGATCGAGCACCTCGGTGAGCAGTTGGTCGACGTCGAAACGTTCAGGCGGTGGCCTTCATCGCCGCGAGCACCGTTGCGGCGATGCCCCCGGCGTCGAGGCCGTGGGCGCTCATCAGGGTGGCGACCGGTGCGGAGCCGGGCATCCGGGTGATCGCGAGCCGGTGCAACGGTGTGCCGCTGCCGGCCTCGGCGAGCACCTCGGCGACCGCGCTGCCGAGCCCGCCCTGCGGGTAGTGGTCCTCGGCGGTGAGGATCAGCGTGGTGTCCGCGGCCGCCGTTCGGATGGTCTCGGCGTCGATCGGCTTGATCGAGTAGCAGTCGATGACCCGCGCCGAGACGCCGTGCTCGTCGAGCAGGGGCACGGCGCCGAGCGCCGGGTGCACGGTGGCACCGGACGCGACGATGGTGACGGTGTCATCGGCCGTCGAGCGCAATACCCGGCTGCCGCCGATGGGGAACTGCTCGCCCGCCGGGTAGATCACCGGGGCGCCGCTGCGGTGGGTGCGCAGGTAGGCGAAGCCGTCGGCATCGGCCATCGTCTGCACCAGTTGGGCGGCCTGATTGCCGTCGCACGGCTGCAGCACCACCGAACCAGCAATGGCGCGGAAGCACGCGACATCCTCGAGCGCCATGCCCGACGGTCCGGACTCGCCGGGAGTGAGGCCGGCGTGGGAGCCGCACAGCCGGATCGCCGCCCCGCCGACCGCCGACATCCGGACGAGCTCGAACGCCCGAGTGGTGAATGCCGCGAAGGTCGAGGCGAACGGCATCCAGCCGCGCGCCGCCAGCCCGGTCGCCGCGGCGATCATCTGCTGCTCGGCGATGTACATCTCGAAGTAGCGGTCCGGGTACGCATCGCGGAACAGTTCGGCGTACGTGGAGTTACTAGTCTCGGCGTCCAGTACCACGATGTCGCCACGTGCGCCGCCGAGCGCGACGAGCGCCTCGCCGTACGCGAGTCGGGTGGGGATCAGTTCGCCGATCTCGTAGCGACGGCAGCTTCGCTTCGGAACGCTGGGGTGTGACGCGGGCGGTCATCGGCGCCGGCGGGAGCGGGGCGAGCGCGGCGGCCGGATGCACGCCGAGCCCGGCCAGGGCCGACTCGGCATCGGCGAGCGGACGTCCGTGCCAGCCCTCGGCGCCTTCGACGTCGCCGAGGCCGCGGCCCTTCTCGGTCTTCGCGACGATCACTGTCGGACGTTCGGTCGAGGCCGCGGCGGTGCGGAAGGCGGCGTCGATCTGGGCAAGGTCGTGGCCGTCGATCTCGATCGCCTGCCAGCCGAACGCGCGGGCGCGATCGGCGTACGGGCCGGTCTGCTGACCCACCATCGTCGGGCCGCGCTGGCCGAGACCGTTGACGTCGATCATCACGACGAGATTGTTCAATCCGTAATATGCGGCGTGCTCGAACGCTTCCCACACCGAGCCTTCAGCCATCTCGCTGTCGCCGCACAACACGTACACGCGGGCCGGGGAGTGCTCGAGTTTCTGCAGTGACAGCGCCAGCCCGACCGCGGCCGCCACGCCCTGCCCGAGCGAGCCGGTTGCGACATCGACCCACGGCAGGACGCCGCGCGGGTGCCCCTCGAGCCGGCTGTCGAGCTGTGCGTAGCCGAGCAACTCCTCGTCGGTGATCGCACCCATCGACTTGAGCCAGGAGTAGAGCAGCACTGACGCGTGTCCCTTGGAGAGCACGAACCGGTCGTTGCCGGGGTTGCCCGGGTCATCGAGGTCGGTGCGGAAGTGGGCCGCGGACAGGACCGCGATGAGGTCGGCGCCGGATGCGGCCGAGGTGGGGTGGCCGGCTTTCGCGGCGTTCGTCGCGCGCACGGAGTCAATGCGCAGCTGACGAGCGATGACGGCGGGGTCGCGGTGCGAGCTCGGCATGCAGGCCTGACCTTCGGGGTTGACGGCGTCGGCAAGATTTGGGTAACTGTACAACGACTCGACTAAGTAAGAACACCCCTCGAGACGGTGAGGCGATGCGTGATTCCCGTGGCGCGGCGGTTGTGGCAGGTGATCGAGCCGATCCATGCGGTGCTGTATTTCGCCCCGGAACTGCGCGAGGCGGCGGCTCGGTCCGGGTTGGCCGAGCACGGCAGCACCTACTTCGCCTGCCGTGCCGCGCCGCTCGGTCGGGCGTCGGCCGGGCTGGTCACGGCCACCTTCTACGGCTTCAGCCCGACCCGGGTGGCTCGGTCGGTCCCGTCGATGTGGGAGCTGATCGAGCCGGCAGCGGCGCTCGAGCTACGGGCCGAGGCCGCCGCCGCCGCGCTGGCCCGCCTGCTCGGTCCGCTGCGGTCGGAACCGGCGACGGCCCGGGCCGCGGAGCTCGCGGTGCGTGCGGTCGAGGCCGCGGAGCTCGCCGGCCGGCCGCTGGCGGCGGCCAACGCGGAGGTCGCCAGGGAGGTCGCCAGGGAGGTCGGCGCGGAGGTCGGCGCGGACGATGTGCGGCTGTGGCAGGCGCTCACGACGCTGCGTGAACACCGCGGCGACGGCCACCTCGCCGCGCTGTTGATTGCCGAGGTCGATCCGTGCGAATCGCACGTGCTGCGCGCGGGCGCCGGTGCGGCCGATCCGCAGTTCCTGCGGGCGAGCCGCGGCTGGTCGAGCGACGACTGGGCGGCCGCGACCGAGCGGCTGCGCGCCAAGGGTTGGCTGGCCCCCGACCACTCGCTGACCGCCGCGGGCCGGGCGGTGCGCGAGGGCTACGAGGCCGAGACCGACCGTCTCGCCGCGGGCCCGTTCGCCGCGCTCGGCGACGCCGGCACCGAGGAGCTGTACACGTCGTTGCGACGGCTGGCGAAGGCCGTCGTCGACGCCGGCGGCGTCCCCGTCGATCGCGGCCTGGGCAGTCCCTGGCCCCCGCCCCGCTCCCCGTGATCAAGAACGCGAAATGGTCGCCTGGCAACCAGAACGCGCTGTTGATCACGAGAGGGGAGCGGCGTGTCGGTCGGTAGGGTGGCAGCGTGACCGGGGCGGATCTTCGCGCGTGGCGGGCGCCGTGGTCGCCGGAGCCGATCGTCGCCGAGGTGGAGATCCCCGGGTCCAAGTCGGTGTCCAACCGCGCGCTGTTGCTCGCCGCGATCGCCGACGCTCCGTCGACGTTGCGCGGACTGCTGCGCGCGCGCGACACCATGCTGATGACCGACGCGCTCACTGCGATGGGTGCCGGCATCGATACCGACAACGGGGTGACGTCGGTGCAGCCGCACGCGCTGACCGGCCCCGCCGACATCGACTGCGGGCTCGCCGGCAACGTGATGCGGTTCGTGCCGGCGATCGCCGGCCTGGCCGATGGCCGGATCGCCTTCGACGGCGACCGGCGGGCCCGCGAGCGGCCGCTCGGTGCCCTGCTCGGCGCATTGCGAGATCTCGGCGTCGCGATCGAGCCCGACGCCCGAGCGCTGCCCTTTGCGATCGAGGGCGCCGGCGCGGTGCGCGGCGGCCGGGTCACCATCGATGCGTCGGCATCGAGCCAGTTCGTCTCCGCGCTGCTGCTCGCCGGGGTGCGCTACGAGCAGGGCGTCGAGATTGTTCACCGGGGCGGGGCGGTGCCCTCGCAGCCGCACATCGACATGACCATCGAGATGCTGCGCGAGCGCGGCGTCGAGGCCGCGCAGGTGGGTCCGGGCCGATGGGTCGTGCGGCCGGGCGCCGTGCGGGCGCTCGACCTGGTGATCGAGCCTGACCTCAGCAACGCGGCGCCGTTCCTGGCCGCGGCCGCCGTCACCGGTGGGACGGTCACCGTGCGGCACTGGCCGGAGCGCACCACGCAGCCCGGCGCGTCCTTCCCGGACCTCCTGCGCCGGTTCGGGGCCACCGTCGAACGTGCCTCCGACACTCTTTCGGTTTCCGGAACAGGAAAGTTGACCGGGATCGACATCGACCTGCACGACCACGGCGAGCTCACGCCGGTGGTCGCCGCGGTCGCCGCCCTGGCGAGCTCGCCGACCCGCATCCGCGGCGTGGCGCACCTGCGCGGTCATGAAACCGACCGCCTCGCGGCGCTCACCCACGAGCTGAGCCAGCTCGGCTGTGACGTGCGCCAGACCGACGACGGTCTGCAGATCGACTCGCCCGCAGTGCGGCCCGGCGAGGTGTTCGGCACGTACCACGATCACCGGATGGCACATGCCGCCGCGGTGATCGGCCTCGGCGTGCCCGACCTCCTGGTCGACGACGTCGAGACCACGTCGAAGACGTTTCCCGACTTCGCCGGTTTCTGGACGCTGTTCGTCACTCCGGCGGGCTGAAAACCGAACACGATCACTGGAGGTGTCGATGCCGTCCACGCCCGCACCCGCGGCCATTCTCGAGTTGCTCGCCAAACCGAACCCGGCGGTGATGGCGACCGTTGCGTACGACGGCCGGCCGGTCACGGTCGCTACGTGGTACCTGCTCGAGTCCGACGGCACGATCCTGCTCGGCCTGGACGCGAAGCGGGCCCGACTCGAGCATCTGCGTCGCGACCCGCGCGTGTCGTTGACCGCACTCGCCGAGCACGATTGGTACACGCACGTGAGCGTGCAGGGACGGGTCACCTCGATCGTCGACGACGAGGGGCTGCGCGACATCGATCGGCTCTCCGTGCACTACACCGGACAGCCGTACCGCAACCGCGAGCGCCCACGGGTCAGTGTGCACGTCGAGATCGAGCGCTGGCACGGCTGGAGCGGCGGCGCGCCGACCGGCGGCTGACCCGCTCGCGACAAGGTTGGCGCGCCACCGTCGTCCTACCGGAAGAGCGAAACGTTCCCGATGCCGGGGCCGGCGATCGAGCGACCTGGCAGGCACAGTGGCACCCTGCTGCTGCGCGAGGAGGCGCACACCCGCGAGCCGCCGGCTGTTCCGACGGCCTCAACTGATGCGATTCGATCATCTTTCCCGCGAAATGTTCGGCTTGGCGCGGCCGGAACGAACATCTCGCGGCAGGATGTGAACGAGTTCGCTGGAACCGTTCCCGCTTGAACCACCCCGTCGCGGGTGGTCCGCGCGGGCGGTACTGCTGCTGTCATGGCGGGATGGGTACCGACGGCCGGGCCGCCCGCCGATGAGTGGCGCCGCCGCGCCGAACAACGCCGCCGAGCCGCCGCTGAACATGCGACTCGCGATCCTGCTCGCGATGGCGATGTTCGTGCTCGTCGTCGACACCTCGTTGATGAACGTGTCGATCTCGGCGGTCGTGCACGACCTGCACACCACGGTCAGCGGGGTCCAGTCGGCCATCGCCCTCGAGGCCCTGGTGTCGGCCGCATTCATCCTCATCGGCAGCAAGGTGGGGGACCTGATCGGCCGCAAGCGGGCCTACGTGATCGGGCTGCTCGGCTACGCCGTCGGAGCCTCGGCCATGACCGTCGCGCGCGGCCTCACCACGATCATCATCTTCTGGGCGATCATCGGCGGCCTGGGCGCCTCGCTGCTGCTGCCGGCCATGCAGTCGCTGGTGCACGGCAATTTCTCCGGCGCCGCCCAGCGCAAGGTGTATGCGCTGGTCGGCGCGGCGGCCGCCATCGCCGCGGCGGTCGGGCCGCTGCTCGGCGGGTTCATCACCACCTACTTGTCGTGGCGCGTCGGGTTCCTGCTCGAGGTGGTCGTGATCGCCGTCGTGCTGTCGGGCATCGGGCTGGTGCGCGACGTGCCGTTCACCGGCGATCGCAGCGTCGATTACGTCGGCGCGCTGCTGTCGATCGTCGGCATGGGTGGCGTGGTGCTGGGCATCCTCGTCTGGCAGGAGGGCGGCGAGTCGGTCGCCGCGTTGATCGTGCTGGGCGCGGCCGCGTTGGCCGGCCTGGTGTTCTGGCTGGTGCGCCGCAACGCGCGCGGCAAGCCGACGCTGCTCGATCCGCACCTGTTCCGGTCGAAGGTGTTCCGGCTCGGGATCTCCGGCCAGACGCTGCAGCAGATCGCCCTCGGCGGAACGATGATCGCGTTGCCGATCTATCTGCAGATGGTGCTCGAATACAACGCCATGGCCGCCGGGCTCTCGCTGGCGCCGCTGTCACTGACCATGTTCGCCGTAGCGCTGCTCGCCGGGCGGAAGGCCGGCCGACGCCGCCCCAGCACGATCATCATGGTCGGGTTCGCCTTTCTGACGCTCGGGCTGCTGGTCTTGCTGCCGATCGTGCCGCGCGCGACTTCGGGTTGGTACCTGTTGGTGCCGTTGGTGATCTGCGGGTGCGGGTTCGGGTTGCTGGTGTCGCAGCTGAACGACTACACGCTCTCGCCGATCTCCGAGGAACGGGTCAGCGAGGCGGCGGGGGTCAACTCCGCCGGTGGGTCGTTCGGTCTCTCGTTCGGCCTCGCGTTCGCGGGCGCCATCATGCTCGCGGTGTTGTCGTTCACGTTCACGACGATGGTCGACGACAGCACGGTGCTGCCCGCCGCGCAGAAGCAGCACGTCACGCAGGTGCTCGAGGACGACGCCGAGCTGATGAGCAACAGCCAGCTCGACAAGCTGCTCGTCGAGGAACCGCCGGAGGTGCGCGCCGAGCTGATCCGCATCAACACCGACGCCCGGCCGATCGCCTTGCAGGTGGCGCTGATCGTCCCGATCCTCGCCGGTCTGCTCGGGCTGCTCAACGCCCTGCGGATGCGCCGACAACCCGACCCGACACCGTCGGGTCCGATCGCCCAGACCGTCTGAGCGCGGGAGGCGGTGCTGCCCATGTGGGACGTCGTCGTGGTCGGCAGCGGCCCGGCCGGTAGCGCCGCCGCCATCGGAGTCCTGGCGGCGAATCCGGCGGCCTCGGTCCTGATGCTCGACCGCAGCGACCATCCGCGCGACAAGTGTTGCGGCGACGCGGTTCTCGACGCCGTCTTCGACGAGCTCGCGGGCTTCGGGGTGCCGCGCGAGCGCATCGTGGCCGACCGCCAAGCCGTGGACACGCTGCGGATCGTCTCACCGCGCGGTGCGGAGGTGCTGGGCATCGCCCCGGTGCCGATCACGGTGGTGCCGCGCGCCGAACTGGACGCCCGGTTGTGCGCCGCGGCCTGCAACGCCGGCGCCCAGTGGCGCCGGCACACCGTCCGCACGGTCGTCGACCACGGCACCCACGTCGAGATCGACGGGCAGCTGCGGGCCCGGATGCTGATCGGCGCCGACGGGGCCGAATCCGTGGTCCGGCGCACCCTCGTCGGTGATCAACGCCGCGACCTCGCCGTCGCGATCCGCGGCTTCGACCGCGCGGCCGGCGACGCGGTGCCCACCGTCATCCTCGACGAGCGCCCGGGTCTGGCGTACGCGTGGCGCTTCCCCTACACGCAGGAGGGGGCGAACGTCGGATACGGGCATCAGCTCGCGGCGGGCGAGGCGGTGAGCCGCGGCGCGCTGCTGCGCGCGCTCGAGCGGATGCTGCCCGGTCGCCAGATCGACCCGGGCACCCTGCGAGCCCATCGCTTGCCGCTGTCCACGTCGCGGCCGATGCCGGCGCGCGGCCGGATCCTGTTGACCGGCGACGCCGCGAGCCTGATCAACCCGGTCAGCGGCGAGGGCATCTACTACGCGATCGTCTCGGGTCTCGCCGCAGGCGACGCGGCCGCTCCGGGCCGCTCCCGCGCGGCGGCGCACTACCGCGCGGCGGCGCACTACCGCGCGGCGCTGCGGCGGCGTTTCGCGCGCCACCACCGCCACGTCGGTCTACTCGCCCAGGTCACCCGCAGCGGCCGGATCCTCGAGGCCGGGGTGCGGGCCGCCCGCGCCGACTCCCGCGCTTTCGAGGACCTCGCCCGGATCGGGCTCGGTGACGGGTCGCTGACCCCGCGGCTGCTGCTCGGCATGGGGGCCGCCCTGCTGCGCGGCGCCGAGCGCGAACGCACCTCGCTGCGCATCGCGGCCGATCAGCGCTGAGCGGCAGAGTCCACCCGCTCGCGGGTGATGCGCGGTACCCGCGCCCGAGGGAACGTGACGAGCATCAGGGCTGCCACGCGGTGGCCACGGTTGCGAGCTGGAGGTAGGGACAGTGGTCCTGGCGGACGACTTCGGAACGGGCCAGGTGTTCTGGTCGATGCTGTGGTTCTTCCTGTGGATCATCTGGATCTGGATGCTGATCGTCATCTTCGGCGACATCTTCCGCAGCCGCGATCTGGGCGGGTGGGGTAAGGCGCTGTGGACGATCTTCGTCCTGGTGATCCCGTTCCTGGGCGTGCTCGTGTACCTGATCGCACGCGGGCACAAGATGCAGCAGAACTCGATCGACGCGGCGAAGGAGCGGGACGCGCAGTTCCGCCACTATGTCCAGGATGCGACGAGTTCGTCGAGTTCGGGCACTGCGGACGAGCTCGCGCGGCTGGCCGAGCTGCGCGACAAAGGCGTCCTGAGCCCGGCCGAGTTCGAGCAGGCGAAGGCCAAGGCCCTGGGCTGATGCGATGAAGCACGACCGCCGCGGTCGACCGGCCACGCGGATGCCGCATCGTCGTGTTGTGGCAGTGGCTCGTCGATCGCGGCGGCGCATCCGCGACGGAGACCCGGTTCGCGGGTGTCGTGCGCTGCGCTGCGCCGCGCCGGTGGATGCCCGCTCGCCGACGGGCGGGCCGCGCTACCGCGGTGACGGGTCAGTGCAGGTTGGTGACCACGAAGTTCTTCAAGACGATCATGACCGCGCCGAGGGCGCCGGCGATCAGCGTCACGACGACGAGCCGTGCACCGCGCAGGTCCGCGGCCCGGCCGGCTGACCACCCGTGGGCGAGCAGCAGCAGCACCGTGACGCCGAGCGCGATGTTGGCCGCCACCACCGGCTTCGCGCCGGCGACGCGGGCCACGATCAGCGTGAGCACCGGGATGTAGGCGGCGCTGACCATCGGCCACGTGCTCGCCAACTGAAAGAAGATCTGTCGAGAGGTCGGCAACCGGCCGTTGTCAGCCTGCTCGCCCAGGATCTCGGCGTATTCCTCGGCGGCCCAGTAGACGATCAACGTGATCAGCGCCGCCACGGCGAGCGAGGCGGTCGACATCGTCGAGCCACCTGCCGCCAGCACCGCGGCGGTGACGATCGTGCCGTAGATGCCCGCAGCGCGCCGGCGGCCACCTGGGCGCCGACGCGGTCGCTGCGCCTGCACTGCGGCCCCGGGGGCGCCGCCGGCTGAACCTGCATGCATCGACGAATCCTCCGACTAGGTGAGTCCGGCAATGCCGTTGCGTAGCAGCGACGCCGCGAGCAGGAACACGAGCACCGCCGCGACCTTGCGGGCGTTGCGGATCAACCAGTCACGAGCGCGCTGCAACCATCGGATCGTCCGCTCCTGGGCCACCGTCAGCATCAGCAGCGCGGCCGCGAGCGGCAGCAACGAGCCGACGGTGAACAGGATCCACAACGCGATGTACTGCGCGGCATTCGGGTTCGTCTCGGAGATGGTTTTGAGGGCGAGCGGGATGAAACCGCCGGGATTGGCCAGCGCTGCGCCGGCACCCACGATCGCGACGGCGGGAGAATCGGCGACGCGGCCCATCCGGTCGACCATGCCCGCCACCTGTTCGGGATTCGGCGGCCGCCGCAGCAGCCACACCATCCAGACGATCAATGCGACGGCGGCGATGACGTCGACGATTGCGACCCACGTCTTCGGGTTGCGAGGGGTCCTCGGACGCGGCGCGGTTGCCCAACACGAAGGCGGCGACCACGCCGACGGCGAGTGTTGCGCCGAACGCGCCGCAGTAGAACCACGTTCCGGTGCGTCTCGGCCGCTCGCCGAGCACCAGCGCGAGCACACAGAACGAGAGTGTCGTCGGTGACGCCATGGCAGCCAGCGTGATCAGCGCGAACTCGGCGTAGGTCCAGCCCACGGTGAGGAACCCTAGTGTCGCCGGGTCAGGTCGGACGAGTGCGGTCGTGGGTTGGCATCACCGAGCACAACGGCCGGCGCAGGATTTGGACCAGCACGTGGATCGGTTGTAGGACATCACCTTGGTGATCGCCCTCTGGGCGACGGGATCGAGCCTCGGCCTGGCCAGCGATCCGCGAGAATTCATCACCCCGTTGCGGCAGCGTCGGATGCTGGCCACCGTCGCGACGCTCGACATCGTCGCGATTCCGTTGGTTGTGTGGGCTTTCACCCGGCTGCTCGGCGTGAGCGGTGATGCCGCGACCCTGCTGCTACCCGCGGGCGTTCGCCTCTCGCCCGAGCAGGTCGTCGTGGCTCTCGTCGCGCTGCTGGTGGCACCGGTGGCCGCCGGCGTCGTGCTGGCCCGTTGGCGGCGCGATCTCGTCCGCTGGTCGATGCCGCTCGCGCGGGGTGCGAACCCGCTCGTCGTCGTCATCATCGCCTTGTCGATCGCGCGCTATCACCACCAGTTCAGCACGACGTTCACCAGCCGGTCGTGGCCGTCGCGGCCCTGAGCACGCTCGACTCGATCGCGACCTTCGGGCTGTGCTCGTTGCTGCTGCCGGCCGTTGCCGCTTTCGCCTTCGCGAGCCGGCCGCAGACGCGGCGCACTTTCCCGCACGCCGTATCAGCACGCCGGCGCCACGGCCGAAACGCACTCAGCCCGAGTGAGCCGCCCGGGCTCGTGCGCCGTGCGCAGCGAGGGCGTAGATCACCAGCACGCCGATGCCGATGTAGACGAGCGACCACACGGGGTAGTACGGCAGCCAGGTCACCGCGCCGATGCAGGCGAATGCACCTGCGATGATGCCGATCCAGCGGCCGAGCTGTGACCGGTAGATCACCAGGAAGCCGGCGACGAACAGGAGCGCGGCCGTTATCAGGTACAGCCAGCCGTAGGTCTTGAGGTTGCTTCCGAGGGTGGCGTCCTCCAGACCCTCCGGCAGCGCGGCGTGCGAGCTGAATGCCCAGATGGCGTCGAAGACCCGCATCAACCCGGCGACCAGCAAGACAACGCCGGCGAACATTCGCCAGCCCGCACCGTCCTCGTCATCGATCATCGTTCATCTCCTGTCTCGGTTGGTGTGTACCGGCATGACAGCACCGGCGGGGAACGACCGCCATCACCCGGCACGGGGTGGTATCCGCAAGACGGTGTCCATCTGCGCACGCCGCTCGATTGCCGGGCGCTGCATCGATTCGGCCGCTGCTGGTGCGAGGGTGAATCCGCACAGCGCACCTTGTCGGCAAGGTCCGCACGCTTGATCGGCAGCGTGTCGGGATCGCTCGCGCAGCGGGCCAGCGAGACTCGCTCGGTTTCGCGTGGCAGGTCCGGCCAGAATAGTGACAAACGCGATCATTCGAACACCACGGTCTGGTCACGGGTGGCGCGCGCCGTGTGTGCTATGCGCAGTTCGCCCAGTTTCCTGCGGCGTGACGCGATAGCTGGGCCGCGAGTTCGTCGGCACCCTTGGGGCGAGCACCCGACCGGACGAGTGTGTGTGACGGTCGATACCACCCCGGCGCGGGTGGTCCGCGGTTCACGAAATATGCACGGACATGCCGCATTTCGGGTGACACGCACCGGCCTCGCCGCGCAACTACGATGATTTCGCCAGGTCGCCCCGGATCTGGAGCGCGAAGGTGGTCGAGTCCCCAGTGCCCGAAATGCCTCCATCGGCAATTCGCCGCGCCAAGCTGCGAGCGCCGGCGCCCTCTCCGCAGTACCTGCGGCGTGCCCGGCTGATGGAGCTGCTCGACGCGGTCGTCGGGGGGCAGATCACGCTCGTGACCGCCGGCGCGGGCACCGGCAAGACGACGTTGGTGTCGGGTTGGGTCGCCGAAGCCTCGATGCCGACGGCGTGGGTGTCGCTGGACAACACCGACCGCGGCGTCAGGTCGTTCTGGGCGTCCGTGGTCGCGGCGCTGCGCACCCTGGTGCCAGAGTGTGGCGCGCAGGCCACGACCCTGTTGCGGCAGGGCGCTTCCATCTCCCACGCAGTGGGCGAGCTGCTGGACGATCTCGATCGGCGTGAGTGCCCGCGTTCGGTCCTGGTCGTCGACGATTTGCACATCGTCGACGACGTCGAGGACATCATGCGATCGCTCGACTTGTTCGTGCGCCATCTTCCCGATTGGCTGCGCCTCGTGGCGCTCTCGCGCCGCGACGTGGCGTTGCCCAGAGACCGGTTGCGGGCACAGGGGCGCCTCGGTGAGGTGCAGTTCGCCGAACTCCGCTTCTTGCCCACTGAATCGCGCGAGCTGCTGCAGCTGCTGGCCCCGACGATGTCCGCGAGCGGCATCGAGGCGGTTGCGACGCGTGCGGACGGATGGGCGGCCGGGTTGCGTCTCGCGGCGCTCGCCGCCCGCGCGGCTTCGGCGCAGGGATCGGCGGAGTCGGCGGGCATCGGCGACGCCCGGCTGGTCCACGATTTCGTGCTCCACGACGTGCTGGCCGCCGAGGCGCCGGATCTGGTGGAGTTCCTGTTCGCGATCTCGGTGGCGGTCCGGGTGAACCCAAGTCTGGCCGAGGCACTGACCGGCCGCCCCGACGCGCACGACTACCTGTCCCGCGCCGAGGCGCGCGGGCTGTTCGTCAATCGGCTCGGCGCCGACGGCTGGTTCCAGGTGCACTCGCTCGCGCGGACGGCGCTGACCGCCGAGCTCGGGAGCCGCTCGCCCGCGAGGTTGGCCGAGCTTCAGGTGCGCGCAGCGCGCTGGTACGAGGAGATGGGTGAGACCCCGCTGGCCCTCGAGCACCTGCTGCTCGCTGGGCGCTCGCGAGACGCGCTGCGACTGTTGGCCACCGAAGCCGCGAATCTCTACGACCGCGGTCAGGAGGCGACCGTCAACCGGGTGATTGCCGCCATCGTGCCTGAAGTCGCGACGACCGATCTCGAATCGATGATCGAGTTCGCGTGGTGCCACCTGCTCATCGATCGGCGACAGTTCACCGAGCTCGTCGAGCAGCTCGACTGGTGGGTGCAGCGGTCGGAGGAACCGGTCGCAGTCATCGGTCGAGTGATGATCTTGCGGTCGATGGAGAGCGCCATGAACGGTCGCTGGGTGGAGGCCGGCACCGTCGCTCGCGCGGCGTTGCGGGAATTCGGCGACGCCGCCTGGCGCGATCCCTTCGGCCGGTTCGGCTGGAACATGGCCGCCCGCGAGATCGCGCTGTGCGAGCGGTGGGACGACAGCAGCGACGAGGTCCGCGAGGTACGCCTCGCGTTGGGTCGTGATCCCAAACGCCGGCTGGCCTACGAGGGCACCCGGGCGCTGGGCGAGGCGCTCGCCGGCCGACCGGTGGACGCGCTGCGCATAACCGCCGGGGTGCGGCACGCCGCGAGCGTCTCAGAGATGACGATCTTGCGTGGCGAGCTGACCCTCGCCGAGGCGATCGCGCACCGCGAGGTCGGCGAACGGGCACGTGCGTTCGACGAGCTGCAGCTGCTCGCCGCCGGATCGTCGGAGATCATGTTGTTCTGCAAGGTGCGTGCCGCACTCGAACTGACGCGGGCGCACCTCGACGTCGGCGAGCTCGACGCCGCGAATGAGCTCTTCGCCGATACCCAGGTGCTGATCGAGCGCGAATCGTTCGGTGCGAACGGCCGCGATTGGCTCTCCGAAGTCGGTACCGTCCTCGCCCTCGCCAACGGCGACGCAGCGCTGGCAGCGCGTTTCGCCGGGGCGATCGACGACTCCTTCTGGGCGGCGATCAGCGCCGCTCGGTTGTCCGTGTTCGAAGGCGACCGTGCGAACGCGGCCGCGACGCTCGAGTCAGCCGTGCCGCGGTGTCCGCGGCAGGAGGTCGTGCTGGGTCTGCTCACCGCCCGGGCGCAATCGCATCAGGACGACGCGGTCAAGGCAGCGGCGATCGCGGTCGAGTGCGCCGCGGCCGCGGGCCTGGTACAGACCGTGGCGTCCGAGGGGCCGGAGGTCGTCGAACTGGTCGAACGCGCCGCTTGGCAGGCACCGGACGCTTGGTTGGATCGGGTGCGCCTCGTCGCGACCGCCGCGCCGGCGCACGTCGACAAGCTCGGGTTGATCGAACCGCTGACCGAGCGAGAACGTGATGTGTTGCGCTTCCTGCCCAGCCGCCTCACGATCCGCGAGATCGCCGACGAGTTGTTCGTGTCCATCAACACGCTGAAGTTCCACCTGAAGGTGATCTACCGCAAGCTCGGCGTTTCGTCGCGGGCCGAAGCCGCCGTGATCGCGCGACGCATGTCGCACCTGTCGGGCTCGGCGCCGTGACCACACCCATCGAGGACTCTTCGGAACCCGAAGCAGCGGCCGAGAACGATGACCCGGGTTTGGTGACGCGCTGGAAGAACCGCCTCGAGCAGTGGCAGGAGGCGCTCGAGGAACGGCCGCGTATCGGGTTCATGCTGCGATCGGTGCGCCGCTTCGACGAGATGGGCGGCAAACACCTGGCGCTCGTCATCGCCATCAATCTGTACATCTCGATCATTCCGCTGCTCATCCTCGGCTACGCGATCCTGGTGGCGTTCAACCCGGATCGCAGCTTCGGGGCGGTGCTCGTCGACTCGTTCCACCTGACCGGGACGACGGCGGAAACGGTCAAGCAGACGTTCAGCAGCGCCCGCTCCGGACGCAACACGGCGCTGAGCATCAGCGTCGTTTCGTTGCTGATTACCGGGTTCGACGTCAGCGCGACTGTGCAACTCGCCTACGCAAGGGCGTTTCGCGTGCGGCCGTTGAAGGGGTTCGGCAAATACCTTCGTGGGGCGGCCTGGCTGTTCGTGCTGCTGGTCGTCACCAGCGGAGTCTTGGCGATCCGCAACTTCGTGTTCGACCGGCCGTGGTGGGTCCTGGTGCTCATCGTCCCGGTGTATCTGCTGTTGTGGTTCACCTTTTTCATCATCACGCCGCGCCTGCTGCTGGATCTCCCGTTCGCGTGGCGTGACCTCGCCCGCGGCGCCGCGGTGAGCACCGCCGCCGCGCTCCTGGTCAACGGCTTCACGGCGTTCCAGTTGCACAGCTGGCTGCGCGCCTACGGGCAGGCCTATGGCGGCTTCGGCATCGGCCTGTCGATCATCGCCTACCTCGGGATCATCGCGCTGTTCTGGGTGTGGATCGCCGCGGTGATGGGTGTGTATTGGGAACGCGGCGCCGGCACCTCCGAGGTGGAGCACTTGCGGGAACTGTCCGAACGCGACGCTCGAGACGAACGCACCGAGCCGGCGTCAGGCGGCTGACCACGACACCACCCGGGCCGGGGTAGTGTCCGGCCGCGTTGTCCGTGCTCTCATCGACGTCACGCTCGGACAGGAAGGCGGAGATGGGCGCGACCGAACCGCGGCACGCAAGAGCTGACCCGCCGACCGCCGGGTCAGCTGCGCAGCGCGCGCTCGCTCGTGCGGCCTTCCTGTGCGCTGCCGCCGCGGTGGTCGTGCTGATCGCCGGTGCCGGCGTGCGTGGCATCGGCCTGCTGGTGCTGATCATCGTCGCCAGCGCGGTGCTGGTCGCGGCCGGGTACTGGTTCCTCACCCATCGCGGCGTGGTGCGTTGGATCGCGCTCGCGGTCACGGTGCTGACCCCCGTGGTGGTCATCGTCGTGTTCATCCACGGCGGCATGGTGCTCGAAGTGGTGCTCGCCGGCGGGCTTTGGGCGTTGGCCGTGCTCGCCGGCGCCACCGCGCTCGCGCGCGAGGCGTCTCACGTCGCCCCGACCCAACACGAGGTCCCACCCCCGGCCCGGCCGTTCTTCATCATGAACCCGCACTCCGGGGGCGGGAAGGTGGCCAAGTTCTCCCTCGCCGAGCGCGCCCGGGCGCTGGGCGCAGAGGTGGCGCTGCTCGAAGGGCCGGGGACGGTGGACGTCGCCGCCCTCGCCGCCGACGCCGTCGAGCGCGGCGCGGACTTGTTGGGCGTCGCCGGTGGCGACGGCACCCAAGCACTGGTCGCGGGCATCGCGGCGCACCACGGCCTGCCTTTCCTGGTGATCAGCGCCGGCACCCGCAACCACTTCGCGCTCGACCTCGGGCTCGATCGCGAGGATCCGGCGCGCTGCCTCGACGCGCTCACCGACGGCGTGGAACTGCGCATCGACCTCGGGTTGATCAACGGCCGCACCTTCGTCAACAACGCCTCCTTCGGCGCCTACGCCGACGTCGTGCAGAGCCCGCAGTACCGGGCGCACAAAGCCAAGACCACCCTTGAGCTGCTCCCCGACCTGATGATGGCGCGCCGTGGTGCGCACCTGTCCGTGCGGGCCGATGACGTCACGATCGACGCCCCGCAGGCCGTGCTGATCAGCAACAACCCATACGGCGCCTCCGACCTGAGTGGGCTGGGTCGGCGGCCGCGGCTCGACCTCGGCACGCTCGGCGTCATCGGCGTGTCGGTCCGCAGTACCCGGCAGGCCGTGGGCCTGCTGCGCCGCACGTCCCAGCACGGTGTCACCCGCGCGGCGAGTGCGGAGGTGGTGGTGCAGACGGACACGCCGACCGTTGCGGTGGGTGTCGACGGCGAGGCGCTGGCGATGGAGACGCCGGTGCGCTGCACCAGCGTTCCGGGAGCGCTGCGGGTGCGGGTGCCGCGGCACCGGCCCGGCGTCCCGACGCCGCGTCCCAGCCTGGACTGGGTCCGGCTGCGCCAGCTGGCGCTGGCCAGGAAGGGCCACTGATGCCGCTGCGCGCGGCGACGCTGCGCGAGCTAGTACCCGGGATCAAGGTCGCGACGTCGTATCGCCGCAAGTGGCTGGTCAGCGACGTGGTCGCCGGGGTCGTGCTCACCACACTGCTCGTGCCGCAGGGGATGGCCTATGCGCAGCTTGCCGGCGTGCCGCCGATCTGCGGGCTGTACACGTCGATCCTGTGCTTGATCGGCTACGCGGTGTTCGGGCCGTCGCGCATCCTCGTGCTGGGTCCGGATTCCTCGCTCGGGCCGATGATCGCGGTGACGATCGCACCGCTCATCGCGAGCGGCGGCGATCCCGCGCGGGCGATCGCCCTCTCCTCGATGCTCGCGATCATGGTCGGCGTCATCCTGGTCGTGGCGGGGATCGCGCACCTGGGCTTCATCGCGGACCTGCTGTCCAAACCCACTGTCATCGGCTACATGAACGGCCTGGCGTTGACGATCATCGTCGGCCAGTTGCCGAAGCTGTGCGGGTTCAGCGTGGACGCCGACAGTTTCATCGACGAACTGCGCAAGTTCGTGTCCGGAGTGGCCGACGGCAAGGTGGTGCCGGTTGCAGCGGTGCTGGGTATTTGTGGCATCGCGCTGATCCTGATCCTGCAGCGCTGGCTGCCCAAGGTGCCGGCGGTGCTCGTGATGGTCGTCGCTGCGATCGCGGCCACGGCGCTGTTCTCCCTCGAGGACCACGGCGTCGACCTCGTGGGTGTCCTGCCGAAGGGATTCCCGCCGTTCACGGTGCCCTCGATCAAGCTCTCCGACGTCGGGCCGCTGGTGATCGGCGCCGCCGCGATCGCGATCGTCTCCCTGGCCGACACGATCTCCACCGCTACCTCGTTCGCTGCCCGCACCGGACAGGAGATCCGCGGCGACCAGGAGATGACCGGCATCGGCGCCGCCAACATCGCGGCTGGGCTGTTCCAGGGCTTCCCGATCAGCACGAGCGGATCGCGGACCGCGGTCGCCGAGCGCTCGGGCGCGAAGACGCAGCTGACCGGCGTCGTCGGCGCCGCGCTGATCGCGCTGATGATCGTGTTCCTGCCCGGTCTGTTCAAGGACCTGCCGCAGCCGGCGTTGGCCGCCGTGGTGATCAGCGCGTCGATCTCGCTGGCCGACATCCCGGGCACGGTGCGCCTGTGGCACCAGCGGCGCACCGAGTTCGCGGTGTCGTTCACCGCGTTCCTCGCCGTGGCGCTGCTCGGCGTGCTGCCGGGTATCGGCATCGCTGTCGGGCTGTCCATCCTGACGGTGTTCCGGCGCGCGTGGCAGCCCTACCAGGCCGTGCTCGGCTGGGTGCCCGAACTCGGTGGCTTCCACGATCTGCGCACCCACCCGGACGCGCAGCAGTTGCCGGGTCTCGTGCTCTACCGCTTCGATGCGCCGCTGATCTTCGCGAACGCCAAGAACTTCCGCGATCACGTCCGGGTCCTCGCGGCGGGAACGCCGCGCCCGAAATGGATCATCATCGCGGCCGAGCCGATGACCGACGTCGATCCGACCGCGGCGGACATCCTGCGGGAACTGGACGAGGCGCTCAACAGCGCCGGCACCGCGCTGGTGTTCGCGGAGATGAAGGACCGGGTGCGGGAGAAGATCGAGCGCTACGAGTTGACGCGCACCATCGATCCGGAGCACTTCTACCCGTCGGTGGAGTCGGCGGTGGCCGCCTACGCCCGGGTGTCCGGGACGGCGTGGCCGGTGACCGGCTGACGGCTGCGCTCAGAAGCGCAGCAGTTTGGCCTGCTGTGCTTCGTACTGTTCGTCGCTGAGCAGGCCGCGAGTGCGTAGGTCGGCCAGCT
Organism: uncultured Actinomycetota bacterium; assembly: GCA_963718805.1. Classification (GTDB taxonomy): domain Bacteria; phylum Actinomycetota; class Actinomycetes; order Mycobacteriales; family Jatrophihabitantaceae; genus Jatrophihabitans. The sequence goes on from CAVQZY010000001.1 coordinate 45,092, forward strand.
CGCGAAGTTGGGCGATGGGGTCGACCAGGCCGGCTGTCAGGGCGAGGTCGTCGCCGGGTGCTGCCGCGCATGGTGGCCGCACGAGCAGGTCGTGGCGGCGGCGTCGAGAACCGGTGACCTGCTTCATGCAGTTTCCTTTCGTTATTCGGTGGCGGTGTTGTCGAGGTCGGCGATGGCGGCGTCGACTCGCGCGGCCGGGATGCGTTCGCCGGCCACGATCCGGCCGCCGCCGCGGGCGGCGGCCTCGGCCAGCGGCTGGGCCCAGCGCCCTTCGGTGACCAGCACGATGGCGGCGGTGCCGGGGCGTAGCGCCAGGGAGGCGAGTTCGAGGTCGTGGTCGCTGAGCAGCGCGCCGGTCTCGCCGTCGACGTTGCGCAGCGCGGCGAGGTGGGCCACCGAGTCGATCTCGAGGACGTCGATGGCGCCGTCACCGTCCTTGGCCAGCACCACCAGGTCGACGATGCGCACCAGCCCGGCTTCGACCAGCTCGGCCAGCGGCACCGTCATGTCCGCCAGCGATTCGAGGTCGGGCATGGCGATGATCAGGTACTCGACCAGATCGGTGCGCAGCCCGTGCAGGCTGTGGCGGTCGGTGTCCATCCTGATCAACTCACGGCTCCTCGATGCGGCGTCGCTGCCCCCAGCATGTACCGACCGCCGCCACTACAGACCACTCGATAGCGGGTGGTTCCGAAGCTGCGGCCGCCCGCCCACCCCGGCGGGGGTGAGGCGAGTTCACCCGGGCTGCGACATCATCAACGTGCATTCGTCTCATTACCCGCGAGGAGGTTCCATCGATGACAACGGGAGAAAGCGGCCCGATCGACATCGTGACGCTCGGCTTTCCTGGTAACCAGTTCAACAACGAGATCGGCCCGGCGCTGCGGGATCTCGTCGTGCGTGGACTCGTCCGAGTGATCGACCTGCTGTTCGTCTACAAGGACACCGACGGCAGCGTCGGTTCGGTCGAACTCGCCGGGCTCGGCGAATCGCTCGAACCCGCGTTCGTCGATCTCGACGGCCAGCTCGGTGGCGGCCTGCTCGATGCCGAGGACGTCGACGAGGTGGCCGGCGCGCTCGAGCCGGGCAACTCGATCGCCGTGATCGCCGTCGAGAACCTGTGGGCCATCCCGTTCATCGACGCGGTCCAGGGCGCCGGCGGTCAGGTGCTCGACCACGCCCGCGTGCCGGCGCCCGTCGTCGACGCGGTCCGCGGCGCGACCGGCTGAGGCCCGGCCATGGGACTCATCGGAGGGATCGCCCGCACTGCTGCCATCGCCGGCACCGCCACCGCCGTATCGAACCGCGTGTCGCGACGCCAGGCGCGAAAATGGAGCCAGGACGCCGAGCCGCAGCAGCAGTACGCCGCGCCGCCCCAGCAGTACGCGCCTGCGCCGCAGCAGTACGCGCCTGCGCCGCAGCAGTACGCGCCTGCGCCGCAGCAGTACGCCGCGCCGCCCCAGCAGTACGCGCCCGCGCCCCAGCAGTACGCCGCGCCGCCCCAGCAGTACGCGCCTGCGCCGCAGCCGGCTCCCGCGGCCAGTGGCGTCGGCGACGAACTCGAGCGCCTCGGTGACATGAAGCGCCGTGGGCTGCTCACCGACGAGGAATTCGCCGCAGCCAAGGCCAAACTGCTCGGTATCTGAGTCGTGAGTGTCTCGCCGGCGCAGTCGGGTCAGCCGCCCGGCTGGGCCGGCGGCTCGTCGTCGACCCGGGTGCGGGCGAGCGCCGTCTCGAGTTCGGCAACCGTGGCCGCGATGGCGGCCTGCGCGCTCGCCTGGGGCATCGACGGCACCGCGTTCATGCGCGGCCCGGCCGCGCGCACCGCGTCGCGCAGGGTTCGGGCCCGTGTGGCGTCGTCGTCCATCCGCGCCGTCGATTCCAGTCGGGTGAGCCGCTGCTCGAGAGCGGAGACGCGAGGCGCGGCCACCGTCCAACCGCCCGCCACCTCCGCGGCCGACGGGGCGCTCGCGAGCTGCGGGAGCAGCACCCGCGCGAACCAGCCGACCTCGTCGGTGGCCATCCCCAGCTCGCGCATCCAGGCGGCGCGGTGGCGCCGGCTGCGCACGAGCCACACCACGCCCGCGGCAACGAGGACGACCAGCCCGGCGATCAGCCACCACAGCCAGGCCGGCGGGCTGGTGCCGGCCGTCTGCGCGGCCGCTGCCGCAGTCGAGGAACTGGTCGGGGCCGATGACGTCGGGGTCGGCTGGACCGGTGCGACGGCCGCCGTCGTCGGTGTCGACGCCGGCTGGGTCTGGGTGGTCTGCCGGGCCGACGAGGGCGCCGACGAGGGCGGTCGCGCCGTCGTGGTCGCCGGCTGCGCGGCCGAGGTCGTGGTGCGCTCGCGGGTCGGCTCGGGCGCCGGCGCACTCGTCGTCGGCTGCGACGGCAGCGCGGGCGGCGCCGAGCTCGTCGGGCGTTGCGCGGTCGGCGACGGCACCGAGACGGACGGCGCCGAAACGGATACCGCCGCACTGCGCGAAGGCACGCTGATCGAGGCGGTGCGGGTCGGCGACGGGCGGCTTCCCCCGCTGCACGCGGCGACGAGCGCGCCGCACCCGACGAGCAGCACGAACCACGCGGCCGGACCGCACGCCCGATGCCGGGCTGCGGTGGGTCGGTTGCCGAGGTCGGGTGTGGGCACGTGAGCACGTCCAATCTGCGGGTGGCGGTGCTGTCGGCCCATTGTCCGGGCTGCGGGGTGAGCCGGGCTCACCCCTGCGCGGGTGGTGAGTGCAGGCGATGATCGCCGTCATCGTGGTGCTGTGCGTCGCGCTGGTGTGGGTGCTGGCATCGCGCAAGCTGTCGCACCGCAGCGTCACGGCGCCGATCGTGCTGTCGGTGGCCGGGCTGGTGCTGACCGCGGGCGCGCATCCGGTGCTGACGGTGGACGTCGACGCATCGAGCACTCGGTTCGTCGTGGAGATCACGCTGGCGCTGGTACTCTTCGCCGACGCCTCGACGGTCGGATTCGGGTGGTTTCGCACCAGTTGGCGCTGGCCGGCGCAGCTGCTGCTCATCGGTCTGCCGCTGACGATCGCCGCCGGTTTTCTGGCCGGCTGGGCCTTGTTGCCGGGTCTCGGGCTGGCGGCGACCGGCGTGGTGGCCGCGGCGCTCGCACCCACCGATGCCGCGCTCGGTGCGTCGGTGCTGGAGGACCACCGCATTCCGGCCCGGATCCGGCAGACGATCAACGTCGAGAGCGGACTCAACGACGGCCTCGCCACGCCGGTGGTGCTGCTGTTCATCGGCCTGGCCGGCGGCAGCGGCGGCCACATCCATTTCGTTCTCGAACTCGCCGTCGCGGCAGCGGTCGGGCTCGGGATCGGCGGCCTCGGGGGCTGGGCCCTGCATGTGGCCGACGAGCGCGGGTGGTCGATCCGCGACGAGGAGCCGATCGCGGCGCTGAGCCTGGCGCTGCTCGCCTACCTGACATCGGTCGAGTTGCACGGCAACGGTTTCATCGCCGCGTTCGTCGCCGGGCTGGCTTTCGGCGCGCGGCTCGCGCACCGCGAGAGCGAGCCCGTGCTGGCGCTGACCCGCCAGGTCGGGCTGCTGCTCGGCTTCGCGGTGTGGTTCCTGTTCGGTGCGGTGTTGGTGCCGGAGGCAGTGGATGCGTTGAGCTGGCAGGCCGCCGTCTACGCCCTGCTGAGCCTGACGATCGTGCGGATGCTGCCGGTCGCGATCGCGTCGAAAGGCACGGACAACGACGCCACCTCGATCGCACTGGTCGGCTGGCTGGGCCCGCGTGGCTTGGCCTCCATCGTGTTCGCGATCATCGCGATCGAGCAGCTGCCCGCCGACGTCGCGCAGCCGATCGCATGGGTGGTCACCTGCACAGTCGGCCTGTCGGTGCTCGTCCACGGTCTGTCGGCCCGTGCGGCCGCTGGCTGGTACCTGCGCCGAGAGCCACGCTAGGCCGGCGGCGGAGCGTCGGCGAGTTGCGCCATCACGGCCCGGAACACGTTGCCGTGCAACCGATCCCGGCCGATGCGATCGAGGACACCGTCGCGTTCGAGGACCGCGACCACCGCGGGTTTGACCCGGGCCAGGCGCAGCACCACGTTCGCCTCGTCGCCGAAACGGACGATCTCGCCCAACTTCGCCGAGCCCTGCGAGTCGATGAAGTCGATCCCGCCGAAGTCCAGCACGATGCCGTGCATCGGTGCGGATGACGACTCCACCACGTCGCGCACCCGGTCCTCGAGGGCGTCGGCGGTCGCGAAGTACAAGCCCCCGTCCATCCGCAGCACCACCACCCCCGGCACCTGCTCGTCGTCCGGGTGCTGCGCCAACTCGCGGAACACCTGGGTGCCCGGCTCGCGCGCCAGCCGCGGGATCGCCGGGCGCGTCGCGACCGAGATGAGCCACACCAGCGACAGCGCCACCCCGATCGCCACGCCGGCGAGGACGCCGACGAGTACCGTCGCGACGATCGCGGCGATCGCGATCCAAAAATCGAAACGCTGCACGCGGAACAGACGGCGCAGCTCGGGGATGTCCATCATCCCCATCACCACGGCCTCGATGATCAGTGCCGCGAGCACCGGTTTCGGCAGGTCGGAGAACAGCGGCGCGAGGACGAGCAAGGTGAGCACCACGGTGGTTCCCGACATCAGCGACGCGACCCCGCTGCGCGCTCCGGAGTGATCGTTGAGCGAGCTCGCCGAGAGGCTGGTCGACACCGGCATGCCGTGCACCAGACCCGAACCGATGTTGGCCGCCGACTGCGCGATTGACTCCTGGTCGATGTCGATCCGGTACTGGTGCCTCGCGGCGAACGCGCGCGCGTCGCCGGCGGTCTGGGAGAAGCCGATCAGCATGAGCGCGACCGCCGCGACGGCGACCACGCCGGCGTGATCCCACATCAGCCCGACATCCGGGACGGTCACCGACGGCAGGCCGCGCGGCACGTTGCCGACCAGTGCCACCCCGTGCTTGCCGAGGTTCAACGTCCATGAGGCGATCAGCCCCCCGACCACCAGCACCAGTGCGCCCGGCACCTGCGGCGCGACCCGGCGCAGGCCGAACACCACGACCAGCGACACCACGCCGACGACGACGGTGGCGCCGTCGGCCTCGTGCAGCGTGCCGAACCAGGACCACAGCTCGGCCAGCGCGTTCTCGCCGCTCACCTCGGTGCCGGTCAGCTTCGGCAGCTCGCCGACGACGACGTCGACCGCGGCGCCGAACAGGAACCCGGTGACCACCGCCCGGGACAGGAACTGCGCGATCCAGCCCATTCGGAACACCGCGAGCAGCAAGAACACGATCCCGGAGGCAAGGGTGATCCCGGCGACGAACGTCGCGACGTCGACCTCGTTGGTGATCCCGGCCGCCACCACCGCGCTCGCCGCCACGGCCGCCAGGCCCGAGCTCGGCCCGACCGAGATCTGGCGGCTCGTGCCGAACACGGCATACAGGATCGCGCCGGCCGCCGCCGCATACAGGCCGTTCTGCAGCGGAATGCCCGCGATGCCCGCGTAGCCGAGGTTCTTCGGCACGATCAACGCGGCCACGGTCAGTCCCGCGACAAGGTCGCCCCGCAGCCAGCTCCGCCGATACCCACGCAGGACGCCGATCAGTGGCATCCGACGCGCGAGTAAGCCGCCGATCCGCGTCATCCGATCAGCTCAGCAGCAGCAGGGGTGAGGCCGACCACCCGGGGCGGGGTAGTTTGCGGTTACCCGCTCGCCGCAAAGGTCGACGACGCGGGTGCCGTCGAGGAGGCGCAGGTGTCGATCAGTGCGGGCGAGGTGACATCCGCTGCCCAGCCGTATCTGCGCTCGACGTCGGACGTCGTTGCCGATCTCGGTACGAGCGCGGACAACGGGTTGACCGGCAGCGAGATCACCAGTCGGCTCGCTCGGTACGGTCGCAACGAACTGCGCAGTGAACCACCGCCGTCGTTGTGGCGCCTCGCGGCCGAACAGCTGCGCGACCCGATGAACATCATGCTGATCGCGGTCACCGTGATCAGCCTGGTGATCGGTCAGATTCCGACGGCCATCACCGTGGCCCTGCTCGTGGTGCTCAACCTCGTCCTCGGCACCCGGCAGGAGGTCAAGGCGCGGGAAAGCGTCGATGCGCTGTCGCGGCTGCAGGTGCCCCAGTGCCGGGTCGTGCGCGACGGCGCGGTGGCGATGGCGGCGGCCACCGACCTGGTGCCCGGCGACGTCCTGCAGATCGAAGCCGGTGACATCGCGCCGGCCGACGCGCGCATTCTGCGCTCGGCGACGCTCGAGACGCAGGAGGCGGCGCTCACCGGCGAGAGCGCGCCGGTGAGCAAGGGCTCGGACGTCCTCTCCGGGCCGGAGGTGGCCCTCGGCGACCGCACGAACATGCTGTTCCAGAACACCTCGGTCACCCGCGGCACCGCCACCGTCGTCGTCACCGCGACCGGGATGCACACCGAGATGGGCCGCATCGCGTCGATGCTTACCGACGTCAAGCGGACCCGTTCCCCGCTGCAGAAGGAGCTCGACCAGCTCACCAAGGTGCTCGGGACCATCGCCTGGTCGGCCGTGGCGATCATCGTGGTCGTCGCGCTGTTCCGCGGGATTCCGTTCTCGCAGGTCATGTTGCTCGGCACCGCGATGGCGATCTCAGCCATCCCCACCGGTATGCCGGCGTTCGTGTCCGCGCTGCTGTCCTACGGCGCGAAGCAGCTGGCGGCTGCCAAGGCCGTGGTCAAGAACCTCACCGACGTCGAGACGCTCGGCGCCACCAGCGCGATCAACACCGACAAGACCGGCACCCTGACGATGAACCAGATGATGGTCTCGACGCTATATGCGGCGGGTACCTGGTTCACCGTCGACGGTGAGGGTTACGCGAAGAGCGGCGCCATCCGCTCGGTCGCCGGCACGCCCACTCCGGACTTCACCAGGCTCGCGCTCGCCCTGTGTCTGGACAGCGACGCGACGGTCAGCGACCGCGGAGATGTCGTCGGCGATCCCACCGAGGCCGCGCTCGTGGTGCTCGCCGCGAAGCTGGGCGTCGACGCCGAGGAGACCCGGCGGGCCTACCCGCGGCTGGCCGAGGTGCCGTTCGACTCCGACTATAAGTTCATGGCCACCTTCCACGAGGCCGAGCTCGACGGGCAGCGCCATGTGGTCGAGGTCGTCAAGGGCGCACCCGACGTCGTGCTGACGCGCTGCAGCTTCGCCGGCGGCCCGCTGCGCGGCGAACAGGTTCCGATCGCCGAGGCCCGCGCCGAGATCGAGGCCGCGAACAACCGGCTGGCCTCGAAGGGCCTGCGCGTGCTCGCGTTCGCCGCGCGCACGATCGACACCGCCGACCGCGCGGCGATGACCGACGATCCGATGTCGCTGACCACCGACCTCGGCTTCTACGGCATGGTCGGCATCATCGACCCGCTGCGCAAGGAGGCCAAGGCGGCGGTGCAGACCGCGTTGAGTGCCGGCATCGACGTGCGGATGATCACCGGTGATCACGCCGTGACGGCAGAGGCGATCGGCGAGTCGCTCGGCCTCGGGTCGGGCGCGATCAGCGGCGCCGAGCTGGCCAAGCTTTCTGATACCGAACTCGAACAACGCCTGCCGCAGCTGCACGTCTTCGGCCGGGTGACGCCGGAGGACAAGCTGCGCCTGGCCCAGGTGATGCAGCGGCAGGGTCTCATCGTCGCGATGACCGGCGACGCCGTGAACGACGCCGCCGCTCTCAAGCAGGCCGACATCGGCGTGGCGATGGGCAGCGGCAGCGAGGTGACCAAGCAGGCCGGTCGGATGATCCTGACCGACGACAACTTCGGCACCCTGGTGCACGCGATCGAGCTCGGCCGCACCGTCTACGACAAGATCGTGGCGTACGTGCGGTTCCAGATGACCCAGCTGCTCGCCCTGGTGCTGCTGTTCCTGGCCGCCACCGTGTTCAACATCAACGACGGCGTCGCGCTCACGCCCCTGATGGTGTTGTTCGTGGCGTTCTTCGTCGTCATCTTCGGGGTCGTCGTCATCGCCGTCGATCCGCCCGATCCGCTACTGATGAAGCGTCCCCCCAGAGATCCGAAGGTGACGATCAGCAACCGGCGAGCTGTCACCCGCTGGGTGATCTACGGCGGCACGCGGTTCGTAGCGGCGTTCATACCGTTCGCGTTCGGGCCGGACACGTTGCACGTCGACGAGCCGAGCGCGTCGATGACAATGGCGTTCGTGGTCATGTGCCTGTCGGCGGCGTTCAGCGCACTGGTGATGCGGCGCGACCCGTCGAGCGGGCTGTTACCGCCGGTGCTCAAGGCGATCGCGATCCTTTCCATCCCGGTGGCGCTGACGGTGCTCACGACCCAGCTGGAGGGGCTCCAGAAGGGCCTGCTCACCCAGTCGCTCACCGGGCCGCAGTGGCTGGCCTGCATCGGCCTCGGCCTCGTGACACCGGTCGTGGTCGAGATCGACAAGGCGCTGCGCGGCTACAAGACCGCACATCGTGGAGGTGCAGCGGCATGACGAAGAAGATGAAGCGCAAGCCCTACGAGAGGCAGATGCGGGAGCTGCACGGCGAGCTCGTCGCCATGCAGGAGTGGGTGAAGAACTCCGGCGCCAAGATCTGCATCGTATTCGAGGGCCGCGACACCGCCGGCAAGGGCGGCACGATCAAGCGCATCACCGAGCGGGTGAGCCCGCGGGTGTTCCGGGTGGTCGCGCTGCCGACGCCGACCGAGCGGCAGAAGTCGCAGATGTACATCCAGCGCTACATCCCGCATTTCCCGGCCGCCGGTGAGGTCGTCATCTTCGACCGTAGCTGGTACAACCGGGCCGGCGTCGAACGCGTCATGGGGTTCTGCAAGCCGGAGGAGTCGGATCGGTTCCTGGAGCAGGTTCCGTCCGTCGAGAAGGCGATGGTCGATTCCGGGATCCTGCTGATCAAGTACTGGCTCGAGGTCAGCCCGGACGAGCAGACTCGACGCCTGGAGAGCCGCATCAACGACCCGCGCAAGGTGTGGAAGCTCTCGGCGCTGGACCTGAAGTCCTACAGCCGCTGGTACGACTACTCGCGTGCGCGCGACGCCATGCTCGCGGCAACCGACACAACCTGGGCACCGTGGTACGTCGCGGACACCGACGACAAGAAGCGCGGCCGGCTCAACATCATCACCCACCTGCTCAGCCAGGTGCCGTACGAGCCGCTGGCGCACCCGGACGTGACGCTGCCGAAGCGACAGCGGCCGAAGGGCTACCGGCGCCCGGACCTGCCGTCGCGGCACATCCCGACGCCGTACTGACCCGCACTCAGCGCTTGCGCTTGCGCCGACTGCGCGTTGCGCTGCGCTCCGGCTTGGTGCGGTTGATACCTCCGCGCATCGCCACGGCGACCAGCGCGATGATCAGCACGATTCCGATGGCGAGGCCGCCTACGTACCACATGCGCCGACCCTATCGGTTGCGCCAGTTGGGCGGGCGCTTCTGGGCGAACGCCGCCGGTCCTTCCTGCGCGTCCTCGGTGACCAGTAGGTCGTCGATGGTGTCGGTGTCGCGGTTGACCGCTTCGATCGTGTCGGCAATGCCGTTCGCTTCCCGCATGATCTCCAGCGAGATACGCACTGAGGTCGGGGAACCGGCAAGGATCTCCGCGGCTAATTCGCGGGCGCGCCTGCAGCGCCGATACCGGGCGCGACGACCCGGTTCACCATACCCCACCCCTGCGCCTCTTGGGCGTCGATACGGCGACCGGTCAGGATCATCTCGGTGGCGACCTTCGGCGGCACGGTTCGGGGCAGCCGGACCAAGCCCGCCTGCGCCGGCGACGAGGCCGACTCGCACCTCGCTGAGCGCGAACTTCGCGTTCTCGTCGGCGACGATCAGGTGGCAGGCCAGCGCTATCTCGCAGCCGCCGCCCATCGCGTAGCCGTTGACCGCCGCGATCACCGGCTTGGGGAGGTCGCGGCGGTTGGTGAGCCCAGCCGAATCCGTTGAGCGGCACAGTGACGGGCCTGCCACTGGCGGACCAGACGAGGTCGTTGCCTGCGGAGAACGCCCGATCGCCCGCGCCGACCAGGATCGCGACCCACAAGTCCGGGTCGGCGAAGTAGGCGTCGAACACCTCGTCCAGCTCCGCGTTTGCCGGCGGGTGGATGCGCGTTCAGCGCGTTCGGCCGGTTGATCGTCACCTCGAGCAGATGCCCGATCGCGACGCACCAGCACATGCTCGTAGTCGTCGCGGAAACCGGGCTGCGCGAACCGGGAGTCAGCTGCGTCCAGCTGCGCCTTCGAGGACGCGACCCGGTTTCCTTCCGGCAGTGCGCGCACGTAGATCGGGGCGTCGAACGGTTCGCCGATGCTGAGCAGGTCGAGCAGATCGTCGGCGCCGGGCGCGAGGGTGGCGACGAAGCGCCGGCCGTCGGCGTCGAGGCGGCCGATGACGACGCCGCTGCGCTTGCCGTCGCGGGTATGCCGAACGGTGTAGGTCTCGATCGTCGCCGGACCCTCCGGGTGCCGGGCGACGGCGACGGTGGGCCGCGCGTCCAGCTCGGCTTGCAGCGCCCGCTGCGGTCGGCGCGCCACGGCGCCGGGGTGGTCGAGTAGACGCCGACCGAGTACTTGGTGAGCGTGCCGCCGTTGGCGCCGACGAAGCCGAAGGTGCCGGGTGCGCTGCGGGCGCGGTCGAGCGTCTCGATCACCGCGTGCATCGAGTAGTTGTTGCCCGCGCCGCCGAAGAACGGCAGCCCGCCGGACAGCGTCATGCCCGCGCGGGTCGTCCGGTGGCGAAGCCGAATGCGTCGGCGATGTTGAAGACCGGGATCGGGAAACAGCTGTACAGGTCGATGGTCGCCATGCCCGACATCGACTGCCCGGCCATCTCGAGGGCGGCCTCGCTGGCCAGGACGCGGCGCGGCTGCCGGACTCAGGTCCGGCCGGCGCAGCAGCGGCGGCTCGTGCAGGTCGGCGTGCCCGTGCAGGAACACCCAGCGGTCCTCGGCGATGCCGAGGCGGCGGGCAGCCGCGATCGACATCAGCACCACCGCCGCGCCCTGGTTCACCTGGTCGCGGGAGACGACGTAGACGCGGGTACGGGCTCGGCGATCATCCGGTTGGCCTCGGTCGGCGTGAGCGAGCTCGGTGGCCGAGCGTTCGACCGGCGCCGACGCGAACGGGTTGTCGCGCCGCGACCTTCGTGAACGGTGCGAACAGCGCGCCCATCTCGGCGGCGTATTCGTCACGGCTGAGCTTGCGCCGCGCGCGGCGGGCGTTGTCGAACAGCGCGTACTGGCCCGGCCCGTCGGCGAGGGTGTGGGCGGCCAGGTGCGGTGACGCGACACCGGCCAGCCCGTAGCCGCGGTCGTCGAGGCTGCCGCCGATCGCCTCGGTCCAGTCGGGCTTGTCCGCGGCCTTCGCGAAGTTGCGGACGGTCGAGATCGCCTCGGCACCGAAGACGAGCGCGACCTCGGTCTCGCCCGCCGCGATCGATGCGGCCAGCTCGGTGATCAGGTGCTGCGGCGCCTGCCCGCCGGACACCTCGAGGATGGCGCGGGCGCGGGTTGGCGCCGATGCGCGCGGCTACCGCGCGCGGGAAGTTGTCGGCCCGGCCCAGCGGTGCGACCGCCTGCGGGCGTCGACGTCTCGAACTGCCGGATGCCGCCGACGGTATCGATGGCCGCGGCCACCGCACCGCGTCCGCCCCGGTGTCGGCAAGCGCGCGCTGTGCGGCCGTTCGCCGCGAGCCCGACCGGCGAGAGCGCCCGGTAGTCCGGCGAGTTCAGCGTTCGGTGGCCTGTCCGCCGCCGACCAGCACCGGCGTGCGGGGATCGAGATCGTCGAGGGTGTGACGTCATGACGGTCACGCTCCTCGCGGGCGTTGATGGGCATGTCGGACTCCTCGAGGACACGCGGCGTCGATGAGCTGCTGGATCTGCTGCGTCGGCCAGGCCGAGCACCTCGCGCATGACCTCGCGGGTCTGCTCGCCGTGCAGCGGCGCCGGGCGCGGCGACGAGACGCGGATTCGGTCGAAGGTCGCCGGCCGGGCCTCGCTCGGCAGGTCGCCGAGCTGGGGTTGGTGCATGGTGGTGAAGAAGCCGCGGGCGAGCAGTTGCGGGTCGGTCAGCAACTCCGGTACCCGGATCATCGCCGCCGCGGGCACGCCCGCGGCCTGCAGCGTCGCCATCACCTCGCGTGGGGCGAGCGGTCGGCGGTCCAGGCACGCACGCGCGCGTCGAGGTCGGCGCGGCGCGCGATCCGGCCCGCCGGCCGTGTCGAGGTCGCCGTCGGCGGCGAGGTCGCCGGCGCCGATCGCCGCGCACAGCCGACGCCAATCGTCGGTGTCTCGCACACACACCACGCACCACTGGTCCTCGCCCGCGCACGGGTAGACGCCGCACGGTGCGTCGAACTCGCCGCTGTTGCCGACCGCGACGAGCGAGCCGGGCTCGACCGACTCGCGCAGGAACTCGGCGGCGAACTGCCGAGCATCACCTCGGCCTGCGCGATGCTCACGTGGTGCCACGGCCGGTGGCGACGGGCTGCGATCAGTGCCGCGAGCGCGGCTCGCCGCGCCGACCCGGGCGCGCGGTGTGGTCGGGGTAGATCGTGATCGCGTCGCAGAAGCCATCGGGATCGTCCGGATAGCGCCACAGGCTGGTGACGCCGGAGCGGGCGCGTACCAGCGGGCCGTAGCCCATCCGCCGGCTCGCCGGGCCGGTGCGGCCGAAGGCGCTGGAGTCGACGGCGACGATCGCCGGGTTGACGGCACTGAGCTCGTCGAAGCCGAGCCCGAGCGAGTCCATCGTGCCCGGCTTGAAGTTGCTCAACACGACGTCGCTGGCCGCGACGAGGCGAGACAGACGTCCCGACCCTTCGGATTCCGCAGGTCGATGCCCAGGCTGCGCTTGTTGCGGTGACCCCACGACGAAGGTGGGAGCTGAACGTGCCGGCGCCGAGGCGGCGCGCGCGCCGTCCGGGAAGGCCCGGGACTCGACTTTGATCACGTCGGCGCCGAGGTCGGCGAACAGCCGGCCGGTTTCCCCGCCGACGACGATGATCGCCGAGATCGAGAACCCGCAGCCCGGACAGCGGGCCGGGGTTGGTGGAGCGCGGAACCCGGGCGGGCGCCGATCGGAAGTCGCCGCTGTCGGGTCTGGAAGCTGCGCCCGGTGCCGGACTCGTCGAGCGACGCCGCGGTAGCCGACGCGCCGGCCGTCGACCTCGACCAGGCCGTGTGGCATGCGGCCGGAGCGCCCGGACGGCAGTTGGACGTCGACGAACGCGCCTCGCGCGTTCAGGTGCTCGTCGACCAGCACCTCGGAGGCGGGCTTGACCGCCTCGATCGGGATGCCGCGCTGCTGCGCCTCTTCGACGACCTCGTCATGCTTGCGGTCGGCGAACAGCGCGGCGATCAACGGGATAGAGGCGATCACGCGATCCGGCGAAGCGGGCCGCATTCGTCGTCGTACTTCGGGTCCGCGAACTCGGCCGGCTCGCCCGAGCCAGTCGAACATCGCGTGCCATTGCCGCTTGGCCAGCATGCACGAGCCGGACATGGCCGTCGGTGCACGGGAAGATCGGGTACAGGTAACTGACGTCCGGGCGACCCGGCGGCAGGTCGCTCGCCGGCATGCCACCGGTGGCGGTCCCACCCATGCCCCAGGCGGCGTCGAGGCTCTGCGTCGTCGCTTCGAACACCGAAACATCGACGTGCTCGCCCTGTCCGGTCTCGTAGCGCCGACCAGTAGGCGACGAGCGTGGCCCAGGTGGCCTGCGCCGCGGCGTGCTCCGTGGCGAGGCGGCCGGGCGGCATCAGCGGGGGCCGGCCCGGGCTGCCCGAGCGCGACAGCACGCTGGACAGTGCGAGGTGCACCCAGTCGGTGCCGACCCAATCGCGATAGGGACCGGTCTGGCCGAAGTCGGTCACGGAGGTGATCACGAGCCGGGGGTTCGCGGCATGCAGCTCGTCGGCCCCGAGCGCCGGCGGCAGCGAGCTGTTCCGGCGCTTGGCTCTCGAGCAGGATGTCGGCGTCGGCGGCGAGTGCGAGCAGTGCGTCGCGGCCGGCCGGCGAGGTCCAGTCGATCTCCACCCGGCGCTTGTTCGCGCTCTGGGTGAGGAACGGCAGGCTGACGCCATCGACAGGCTTGGTGCGGCGGTGCGCGCGCCGGCGCCGCCCGGCAGTTCGACCAGCAGGACGTCGGCGCCGAGATCGGCGAGCAGCCGCCCGGTCCCCGCGCCCGGCCCGTCGGTCAGGTCGAGCACGCGCACCCCGTCGAGCGGACGAGGCTGCGGCGCCATCCAGACCTCCGTTCGTGCGGTGTGCCGCGAAGATACTGAGGATGCAACAGTAACGTCAACGGTGAGGTGAGTGGCCTCACCCGAAGCTTGCCAGGCGGCGCGGTCACGCTTACCGTGACCGCAACTGTTGCATCGACAGTATGGAGCCGCCGTGGTCTTCTCATTCACCGCCGAGCAGGACGCGCTGCGCGACGCCGTGCGCTCGTTCGCCCGGTCACGCTGGCCGAGGCGGAGCTGCGCAAGGCGATCGACACCCGGGCCGGACCGCGATGGTCGAGCTCACGATGTGGCCGACGAGCTGGGCAAAGCGTTGTACTCCGGGCCGTTCGCCGCGACGGCGCGCGCGGCGGTGTCCGTGCTGGCATCCGGCGACCAGGCCGCGCAGGCCGACCTGTTGCGGGTTCGAACGGCTCATCATGAGCGCGAGGGCCGTTGGCAACACCGGCGACCGGCGCCCGGACTGGACACCGGAGCAGCAGGCCGAGGCCGACCGTGAGTCGCCGTGGATGCGTCAGGTCGGCGGTGCCGACTACATCGAGTTGGCCCGAACGCTCGGCAAGGGCGGCGATCCCGTCGCCCGGCAGGAGATCGCCCGGCTCTGCACGTACGAACAGGTCAACGCCTGGAACCCGCTGCGGGCCCGGGCCGAGTCGGGGCCGGGGGCGGCGTCGCCGCTCGCGTCGCTCGGCAAGCTCGCGATGTCGCGCATCGTGCATTCCAACGTGCGCATGACGACCGAATTGCTGGGCGCGGAGTCGGTGCTCGACGGACCGGACTTCCCGGTGGCCGCCGAGGTGACCCGCTCGGCGTTCGCGGCGTATGTCAGCTCGATCGGCGGTGGCGCCGACCAGGTGCAGCGCAACATCATCGGCGAGCGACTGCTCGGGCTGCCGATGGAACCCGAACTTGACCGCAGCGCCCGTTCCGCGACGTCCGCAAGGCGCAGACCATCCGCCGGTTCAGCTGAGGAGAGCACCGTGCGCACACCGATCTGCGACCGGCTGGGGATCGAGTTCCCGATCTTTGCGTTCAGCCAGTGCCGTGACGTGCTCGCCGCGGTGACGAACGCCGGCGGTTTCGGGGTGCTCGGGGCCACCGGCCACACGCCGCAGACGTTGGAGATCGACCTCGCGTGGATCGACGAGCAGGAGCACGGCAGGTCCTACGGCGTCGACCTGTTGTTGGCGGGCAACCCCGCGGAACCGGTTGCGCCGCCCGCTCGTCACGTGGCCTTCGTCGACGAGGTGCTCGAGCGGTATCAGGTGCCGTCGCTGCCAGATGACGTGCCGGCGAACACCGGCGAGATCAGCGTGTCGCCGGAGGCCGTGGACCGGTTGCTCGCCGTCGCCTTCGCGCACCCGATCAAGCTGGTCGCCAGTGCGCTCGGCCCGCCGTCGCTGATCGAGCGCGCGCACGCTTCCGGAGTGATCGTCGCGGCGCTGGTCGGCAACCGCGAGCACGCGCGTCGACAGCGCGCCGCCGGCGGGATCGTGACCGGTGCGCAGGTGGCTGCGGCCTTGGCGCTCGGCGCAGAGGGTGTGTGGTGCGGGTCAGTGTGGCTGACCACTCCGGAATCCGAAACGGACCCCGTGGTGCGGGACAAGATGCCGGCCGCGTCGTCGTCGGGCACGGTGCGATCGCGATCGCTGACCGGCAAACCGGCGCGGATGCTGCGCACGGCGTGGACCGACGAGTGGGACGCCGTCGATTCGCCGGGCGCCTTGCCGATGCCGCTGCAGACGATGCTCACCGCGTCGGCGGTACAGCGGACCAACCGGTCAGCGGCGAAGGTGGCCGGCGTACGCGACCTAGCCACCTATTTCGTCGGGCAGGGCGTGGGATTGATGACGAAGGTCCGCCCGGCCGGGCAGGTGGTGCAGGACATGGTCCGCGAATACCTGGAGGTCGCGGAACGGTTCGCGCGACAGGGGAATTCGTCATGACCGCCACCCGGTTGCCGCGCGGCACCTTGGACGCCGACACGATCGCCGACGCGGCGTTGGAAGCCGTGGCCGAGGTCGGGGTCGACGCGCTGACCGTCCCGATGGTGGCCCGGCGCCTCGACGTGCGCCCGACCGCGGTCTACTGGCACTTCCGGCGCAAGGAGGACCTGCTGCAGGCCCTCGACGGCCGGGCGTTGGAGAAGTTCAACGCGCTGTTCCCGTCACTGCCCGGCTCGAGTTGGCAGGCGAACGTGCGGGCCTACTGGACGGAGTACCGGCGCATCCTGCGCGCCGACCCGGTGCTGTGCGAGCTGATCATCGTGCGCTGGGCGAAGACGATCAACTCACCCGCCGCGCTGCTGGAACACCAGCGTCGGATGGAGGGGCAGTTCGCCGTCCTGCTCGCCGCCGGGTTCACCCCCCAGCAGGCCGCGCGCGCCTATCACGCGCTGTCGACCTACACCCGCGGCTGCCTGCTCAATGAGCGCAGCGTCGCCTTGGAGCAGGGACCGGTCGGCGTCGACGGCCACGCCGGACTGCACCGCGAGTTCGACCGCGCCACCCTCCCTGCGCTCTACCGCACCCGCAAGTACTGGAACGCGACCTTCGCCACCGACGACGACTTCGCCGCGGCGCTGGACCTGATGATCACCGGCCTGGCCGTCCTGCTCGACCGGGATTGACCGCAGGCACACGCGCGGGCACCCGCCGCCGGGGAGTTGATCGGGTTCTGCCGTGAGATGGTCGGTCCGGCGCCGCGCAACACCAGCGAGATCAGGACAACGCGAACCCGCGGTAGCCGTCCTCGGCCACCGAGTCGCAGATCTTGCGGTAGTTCCCCACCCCGCCGACGTACGGCATGAACACCCGGGGCTTGCCCGGCACGTTCGCGCCCAGGTACCACGAGGCCGCTTTCAGCATCAACGTCTGGCCGGCGGCCTCGTTCACCTGCGCCACCCACTCCGACTGCGACTGCGCCGACGCCTCCGACGCGGACAGGTCGTGCTTGCGCAGGTATTCGAGATGGTCGGCGATCCACTCCACATGTTGCTCGATGGAGACCACCACGTTGGACAGCACGGACGGACTGCCGGGGCCGGTGATGAAGAAGAGGTTGGGATAGCCGGCGCTCGCCACTCCAAGGTAGGTGTGCGGGCCGGCGGCCCAGTCGTCGCGCAGCGAGCGGCCGTCGCGGCCGCGGATGTCGATGCGCAGGATCGCGCCGGTCATCGCGTCGAAACCGGTGGCGAAGACGATGGCGTCGAGTTCGTATTCGCGCTCCGTGGTCCGGATGCCGTTCGGGGTGATCGAGTCGAGCGGGTGCAGCCGCAGGTCGGCGAGCGCGACGTCGTCACGGTTGAACGTCTCGTAGTAGTCCGTACCGAGGCACATCCGCTTCGCGCCGACCGGGTACTCCTGGGCGGTGAGCGCCGCCGCCACCGTCCGGTCCTGGACGATCGAGCGCACCTTGCCGCGCAGGAAGTCAGCGAGGGTGTCGTTGGCCTCCTGCACCCGTGTCAGGTCGTTGAACGCGACGATGATGTCGTTACTGCCGTACTCCCAGCCCGCCTCGTAGCGTTCCCGGATCAGCTCCGGCGACGCCTCGGCCGCGGGATCGTCGTAGACGTGGCGCAGCGTGCCGTTCGCAGTGGTGCGCGCCTTGGCCCGTAGCTGCGGGTAGTTCTGCTTGAAGTACGAGACCGTCTCGGCCGTCAGCGGTTGGTTGCGCGCCGGCATGGTGAAGTTGGGGGTGCGCTGGAACACCACTGTCTCGCGCGCCTGCTCGGCGATCAACGGGATGATCTGCACGCCTGACGAACCGGTGCCGATCACGCCGACCCGCTGGCCGGTGAGGTCGACACCCTCGACGGGCCAGTCGCCGGTGTGGAATGTCCGACCGACGAAGGAGTCGAGCCCCGGGAACGACGGCACCCGCGCCTGCGACAGGCAGCCGGAGGCCAGGATGACGAATTGCGCGGTGACCGACCGGACCTCGCTGCTGTCGTCCACGCCGACGGTCCAGCGCCCGGTCGCGTCGTCGTAGGCGGTCGACAGCACCTTGGTCTCGAGCGAGATGTCCGCACGCAGGTCGAACCGGTCCGCCACGTGGTTGAGGTAGCGCAGGATCTCCGGCTGGGTGGCGAACCGTTCGGTCCACTCCCATTCCTGCTGCAGCTCGTCGGAGAACGAGTACGAGTACTCGAGGCTCTCGACGTCGCAGCGCGCGCCCGGGTAGCGGTTCCAGAACCAGGTGCCGCCGACCCCGCTGCCGGCCTCGAACACCCGCACCGAGTACCCCGCGTTGCGCAGCTTGTAGAGCATGTATATGCCGGCGAACCCGGCACCGACGACCACGGCGTCGTAATCCACCGCCGGGTACTCGCGTTCGTCAGCCACGACCGCTACCCTACACCTATTGGTGCATATGAATAGCATAATTGTGACCGAGGCGGAAACATGAAGTTCGGCTTGGCAATCATGAACGACTTCCCCCCGGGACGCGGGCGGCGGACCGGGTGCCGCTGCTGCGCGAGCAGGTGCGCGCGGCGAGCGACGCCGGCATCGACTCGGTGTGGGTGCTGCAGCACTACCTCGGCAACATGCCCACCCTGCAACCGCTGCAGTTGCTCAGCGCACTGGCCGCCGACGCGGGCGACATGTACCTCGGCACTAACATGTTCATCCTGCCCCTGCGCCATCCCGTCGGGGTGGCCGAGGAGTTCGCCACGCTCGACCACCTCAGCGGCGGCCGGGCGATCGCCGGCTTCGGCATGGGCTACCGCGAGAACGAGTTCAACGCGTTCGGCGTGCCGATGGGCGAACGGGCCGCGCGCTTCGAGGAGAGCGTCGAGATCGTGCGAGCGCTGTGGACCGGCGACACCACCACGTACGACGGCAAGCACTTCCGCATCGCCGGCGAACAGCTCAGCCTGCCCCCGGTGCAGCAGCCGGGCGGCCCGAGGATCTGGATCGGCGCCGGGCCGCACAAGGTGGGCGCGCGCCGCGCCGCCCGGCTCGGCGACGCCTGGATCATCCCGCCGCACGTGAGCCCCGAACGGCTCGCCACGCTGCTGCGCCACTACCGCGACGAGCGCGACCGCCGCGGCCGCGGCGCACCGAGCGAACTGGTAGTGCGCCGTGAACTCGTCCTCGACGACGACCCCGACCGCGCCCGCGCGATCGGCGTCGAGGCACGCGGCGCGCTGACCCGCAAGTACGCCGCCTTCGCCGCACCGGACCAGACGGCCGACTACCGGCACCTGGAATCGGACCGCGCCGCCGCGGAGACCGCCGACCGGTCCTACCTGTTCACCGATCCGGCCACCGCGGTCGCCGCGCTGCGCGATCTGGAGGCGCAGGGGTTCACCTACGTGGTGCTGCGCATGCAGTGGTACGAGCTCGCGCAGGAGCGGATGCTGCAGACCCTGCAGATGTTCCGCGACCACGTACGGCCCGCCTTCGCATGACGAGCGCGACGTTCCCGAACCTCGACGCCGACATCGCCGAGCTGCTCGCCGCCGCCCGCGCTGCCGGGCTCCCGCCGCTGACCGAGCTCGACCCGCCGACTCTGCGAGCGCGGATCCGCGGAGGCGACGCGTTGTGCGCCGACGGCCCGGAGCTAGCTTCGATTACCGAAATAACCCTCAACGGCATCGGCGTACGCCGCTACCACCCGCACATCGTCAACACCGACGTCGACATCGTCTGGTTCCACGGCGGCGGTTGGGTCACCGGCGATCTCGATTACTCGCAGGGATTCTGCCGTCGGCTGGCGGACGGCGTCGGTGCGCTCGTGCACAGCGTCGACTACCGGTTGGCGCCCGAGCATCCCTTCCCGGCGGCCGTCGACGACGCCACCACTGCCGTCCGCGCGATCGCCGCGCACGGCCCGGTGCTCGTCGGCGGCGACAGTGCCGGCGGAAACCTCGCCGCCGTGTGTGCGCAGGAACTGCACGACGCCGCGGACCTGCGCGCCCAACTGCTCGTGTACCCGGTGCTCGATACCGACGTCACCCGGCCGTCCTACGCGCGCAACGACGGACTGGTGCTCGGCCCGCGCGAGATGACCTGGTTCTTCGACCGCTACCTGCCCGGCCCCACGGATCGCACCACGCCGCGGGCCGCGCCGTTGCGCGCCGCCGACCTCCGCGGACTCCCACCGGCCGTGCTCGTCGTCGCCGGTCACGACCCGCTCTACGACGAGGGCATCGCCTACGCCGATGCGTTGCGCGCGGCCGGCGTCCCCGTGACGCTGCTCGACTTCGCGCCGCTCGTGCACGGTTTCCTGCGCTACCTCGCGCCGGTGCCCGCCGCCCGTGACGCGGCCGCGCTCATCGTTGCAGCGACCGCGGCACTCGCCGGCTGACGCTCAGCGCGTTCCGCGCCAGGCCAGTGAGCCGCCGTCGATCATGATCGACGCGCCGGTGATGAACGACGAGTCGTCCGAGGCCAGGAAGGTCACCAGCTTCGCGACCTCCTCCGGCCGCCCCTGGCGCGGGATCAGGTGCGACGCGGTCATGAACTTCACGACCGCGTCCTTGTCCGGCGAGGCGTCGATGAACTCGGTGGCCATCGGCGTGTCGATCGTGCCCGGGCAGAAGCAGTTGCAGCGGATCTCCGGCGACAACTCGACCGCCGTTGCCTTCGTGAGCTGGATGACACCGCCCTTCGACGCGACGTACGCGGGCGAGCCGGCGTAGCCGGTGACGCCGCTGACCGACGCAGCATTGACAATCGCGGGCCCGCGGGTCGAGCGGCGCAGGTGCGGTGCGGCGTGCTTGGTGGCCAGCCACATCGCCTTGAGGTTGACGCCGAACACGGTGTCCCAGGTGCGCTCGTCGAGGGTTTCGATCGTCGGGTTCGGGTCGAGCGCGGTGTCGATGATGCCGGCGTTGTTCACCAGCACGTCCAGCCCGCCGAACGCGTCGACGACCGTGCTCACCATCTGCGCGATCTCGCCAGCTCGGGTGAGGTCGGTGCGGACGAACTCGGCCTTGGCACCCGCTGCCCGCACCAGCTCCGCGGTCTCGGCACCGGTGATCTCGTTGATGTCGACCACCGCGACGGCCGCGGCGCCGGCGGCGGCGAACTCGACCGCGATCGAGCGCCCCATACCCTGACCCGCGCCGGTGACGATGCAGACCTTGCCGTCGACTCGTGCACTCATCAGATCACCGTTCCTCGGGATGTTGGTTGCGAAGCGGAAGTGCGGTTACTCCTGTTGTCATGATGTCTGGGCTCCGATCGCGATCGACTTGAGTTCGCGGAAGTTCGCCAGCCCCTCGGGTCCCATCTCCCGGCCGATGCCGGACTGCTTGTAACCGCCGAACGGCGTGCCGAAGGCCTGCGGCGCGCCGTTCAGGCTCACCATGCCGGTGCGGATGCGTCGCGCGACGCCCAATGCCCGGTCGCGGTCGGACGACCATACCGAGCCGGACAGCCCGTAGATCGAGTCGTTGGCGATGGCCACCGCGTCGTCGACGTCGGCGTAGGGGATGAGCGCGACGACCGGGCCGAAGATCTCCTCCTGCGCCACCCGCATCGAGTTCTGCACGTCGGTGAGCAGCGCCGGGTTCACGAAGAACCCGTCGGCGTCCGGCCGGCCGCCGCCCACGATGCGTGCGCCCTCGTCGGTCGCGACCCCGAGGTAGCCCTCGACCCGGTCGCGCTGCCGCGCGCTGACCAGCGGACCGATCTGGGTCTGTGGGTCGAAGGGGTCGCCGACCGGCAGCGCTGCCAACGCCGCCGCCAGCGCCTGCGCGACGTCGGCCTGCCGGGCCGCGGGCACCAGGACCCGCGTCTGCGCGATACACGCCTGGCCGTTGACCATCATCGCCATCGGCAGGATCGACTTCACGAAATGCGAGAGGTCGGCGTCGTCGAGCACGATCGCGGCGGACTTGCCGCCGAGTTCGAGCGTGACGCGGGCGAGGCGTTCCGCGCACAGCGCCATGATCTTGCGGCCGGCCGCAGTGCTGCCGGTGAAGGCCACCTTGTCCACTTCGCGGTGCCGCACGAGGTGCTCGCCCACCTCGCGGTCGGCCGGCACGATGCTCAGCACCCCCTCGGGCAGTCCGGCCGCCGACAGCGCGTCGGCGAGCAGGTAGGCGGTCAGCGGCGTCTCCGGCGGCGGCTTCAGGACCACCGAGCAACCCGCCGCCAACGCCGGCGCCACCTTGAGCGCCGGTGCGCTGAGCGGCCCGTTCCAGGGCGTGATCGCGCCGACCACCCCGACCGGCTCGCGGGCCACGATGCTGTTGTTGGTGCCGTCGGTGCGCAGCTCGTCGGTGTGCTCGTTCTCGATCAATCCGGCGTAGTAGCGCAGGTGCCGGATCGGGTTCGGCACGTGCGCGCGGGCCGCGAACCACCGCGGGCAGCCGAGCTCGCGGGTGAGCAGGTCGACCGCGGCGTCGCCGAGTTGTTCCAGGTAGTCAGCCGCGCCGCGCAGCACCTCGGCGCGCTGGCCGGCGGGCCGGTCGGCCCAGCTGCCGGCGTCGAAGGTCCGCCGCGCCGCGGCCACCGCGGCCTCGATGTCGCCGACGCCGGCCAGCGTCGCGCAGCCGAGCACCTCGCCGGTGGCCGGGTTGAGCACCTTGTGGTCGGTGCCGTCGAGCGAGCGTTGCCACACACCGCCGACGAACACGTCCGGGCGGCTGTAGAGGTCGGGTGAGGAGGTCATCGTCACGTCCATATCTCTGATAATGAATCTAAGCTATTCTGCGATCGGCGCTGTCGTCAACGATGCGTCGATCACGAAGGAGATCGCCCGTTGCGAGCCGCAGTCCTGGAGCAGTTCGACGCCCCGCTCGTCGAGTCCGAGGTCGAGCTCGCCGTAGCCGCCCGTGACGAGGTGCTCGTGCGCGTCGTGGCCTCGGGCATCTGTCACAGTGACCGCGGCGCGCACCTCGGGGCGCAGCAGCGGGCGCTGCCGACGGTGCTCGGGCACGAGGCGTCGGGGATCGTGGAACGCGTCGGCGCCGACGTCGCCGCGGTGCGACCCGGCGACCACGTGGTGGGCAGCGCTTCGGCCTTCTGCGGTCATTGCACCTGGTGCCTGCGCGGGCTCACCCAGCACTGCGTCGACAAGGGTCAGGCCCGCGCCGACGGCAGCCCGCGGCTCACCCGCGGCGACGAGGAGGTCCATCCGTACGTCGGCCTCGGCGGCTTCGCCACCCACATGCTCATCTCCGAGCGCGCCGTGGTGAAACTGCCCGACGAGATGCCGCTGGACAAGGGTGCGCTGCTCGGCTGCGCAGTGCTCACCGGCATCGGCGCGGTCCGCAACGGCGCCCGGGTGCAGCCCGGCCAGACCGTCGCGGTGATCGGGTGTGGCGGGGTCGGACTGAACGCGGTGCAGGGCGCGCGCCTGGTCGGCGCGTCGCGGATCATCGCCGTCGACCTCAGCGCGGCGAAGCTCGAACGCGCCCGCGAGTTCGGTGCGACCGACGTCGTCGACGCCTCGGTCGACGACCCGGTGCAGGCCGTGCTCGCGCTCACCGGCGGCGGGGTCGACCACGCGCTCGAGGTCGTCGGGCTGCCCGCCACCATCGAGCAGGCATTCGGCATGACCGGCGTGCGCGGCACCACCACCGTCGTCGGCGTCGCCGGCGCGCAGGCCACCGTCACCCTGCCGGCGTTGGCGATCATGGCCGGGGAGAAGCGGGTGCAGGGCAGCCGACTCGGCTCGGGCAACTTCCGCCTCGACGTGCCGCTCTACAGTCAGATGTACCTGCGGGGCCAGCTCAAGCTCGACGAACTCATCTCCGAGGTCATCGGCCTGGAGGACGTCAACCGGGGCCTCGTCGAGCTCGACGGCTCCGACGGCGCCCGTAGCGTCATCCGTTTCGACTGATGGCCCTCGACGGCAACCACCTGATCCGGCGATTCGGCCGGCCGGAGGAGGTCGCCGAACTCGTCTGTTTCCTGGCCGGCGGCGACCCCTCCTTCATCACCGGTGCGGCATCCCCGGTCGACGGCGACACGATGGCCTGGCCCGGGACGCAGCCGGGTGGCTGAGATCAACCGCACTGGTCCTTGACGCCGACTAATTCATACATATCATTATTGATGATTGTTTTGGCGGCCCTCGGGCCGGTAATTCACCGGGAGAGGGGAGCGAGCCGACATGAGCGAAGAGGCCATCTCGGTCACCGCGGGTGCCACGGCCGAGGAGCACAACCTGGCCGCGCACTCCCGCTTCCAGGTCGAGGCCGCCCCGGTGGTGCTGGGGATCGAGCACCTGTCCATGACCTTCCCCGGCACCAAGGCGCTCGACGATGTGAGCCTCGACATCGCCGAGGGTGAGATCCACGCCCTGGTGGGCCAGAACGGCTCCGGCAAGTCCACGCTGATCAAGGTGCTCGCCGGCTACCACCAGGCCGATCCGGGCAGCCAGGTGCGGCTCAACGACGAGGAGCTCGGGGTCTCCGACGCCGCGGAGGCCCGGCATCACCGGCTGCGGTTCGTGCACCAGGATCTCGGCCTGTTCCTCGAGCTGAACGCCGTCGACAACCTCGCCCTGCGCGGGGAGTTCCTGCTCGGGCCGGTGCGCAACGTCAGATGGAGCGAGCAGGCCGCGGTCACCCGCACGCTGCTCGAGCCCTTCGATCTCGACCTGGACATCTCCCGCCCGCTGTCCGAGGCGACGCCGGTGCAGCGCACCATCGTCGCGATCGCCGCGGCGCTGGCCGGCTGGGAGGGCGGACCCGGCGTGCTGGTGCTCGACGAGCCCACCGCGGTGCTGCCGCCGGTCGATGTCGAGCGGCTGCTCGACATCGTGGAGCGGGTCCGCGATCGCGGCACCAGCATCCTCTACGTCTCGCACCGCCTCGACGAGGTGTTCCGGGTCGCCGACCGGGTCACCGTGCTGCGCGGTGGCAAGGTGGTCGAGAGCCGACCGACCGACGGCCTGGACACCCAGATGCTGGCCGAGTTGATGGTCGGCAGCGAGGTCGACGCCGCGTATCGCGCGCACGTCGCGCCGGCCACCGACCGCAAGGTGGTGTTGCGGGCGCGCGGGATCCGGGCCCGGTTCCTCGACGGCGTGGACGTCGATCTGCACGAGGGCGAGATCCTCGGCGTGGCCGGGCTGCCCGGCTCCGGACGCAACGAGCTGCCATACGCGATCGTCGGTGCCACCGACGACGCGCTCGGCGAGCTGGAGCTCGAGGGCCAGCCGCCGATCGCGGTGCACAAGGCCATCAGCCTCGACATCCCGATCGTGCCCGCCGACCGCGCCCGCGAGGCCTCGGTGGCCGAGTTCAGCGTCGGCGAGAACATCTCGGTGTCGATCCTGGGCCGCATCGCCAGGTGGGGCTGGGTGGCGCGTCACGCGGAGCGCCGGGTGGTCGACACCTGGATGCGCAACATCGAGGTGAAGGCCGGCTCGGAGGACGCGCCGATCACCACGCTGAGCGGCGGCAACCAGCAGAAGGTCATCATGGCCCGCTGCCTGGCCCGCGACCCCCGCGTGCTGGTGCTGTGCGAGCCGACTGCCGGGGTCGACGTCGGCACCCGGCAGGCGATCTACGAGTTCATCGCCGACCGCGCGCGAGCCGGCCTCTCGCTGGTGGTGTCGTCGTCGGACACCGGCGACCTCCTCGCGATCTGCACCCGGGTGCTGGTCATGTGCAACGGCCGCGTCGTCCGCGAGCTCGAGGGTGACGAGATCACCGAACAGACACTCTTGCAGGCAATGGAAGAGATGGAGCAGGTATGACCGTGCAGACGCCAACGGCGGCGGACAAGCCCGCAGCGCCCCAGGGCAGCGACCCGACCCCGCGCCGCCGCCGGAACTGGGCCGCGGCACTGAGCGTGCGCAACATCGGCTCCGTCTACGTGCTGATCGTGATCATCATCGTGTTCTCGATCTGGGTGCCGGACACGTTCCCCACCTGGGCGACCGTCAAGCAGGTGCTCAGCAGCTACGCGATCACCGCGATGGCCGCGCTCGCGCTGATCGTGCCGCTGTCGGCGCGCACCTTCGACCTGTCGTTCGCATACGTGATGTCGCTGTCCGGCTGTGTCACGGCGCACTTCATGGTCAGCAACGACCTCGGCATCGTGCCGTCGATCCTGCTCGGGCTCGCCGCGGCGCTCGCCGTCGGTGTCATCAACGGTTTCGTGGTCGTGGTGCTCAAGATCGACTCGTTCATCGGCACGCTCGCGACCGGATCGCTGGTCCAGGCGTTCATCACCTACTTCACCGACGACTCACGATCAAGACTCCGAAGCTGGGCGGCACCTTCGCCGAGATCGGGCAGGGCTCGATCTGGGGCATCACCTACCCGGTTTTCTACGCGTTGGGCCTGGCGATCATCCTGTGGCTGTTCATGGAGTACGCCTCGACCGGGCGGCGCCTCTACGCCACCGGCTTCAACACCGAGGCCGCGCGACTGGCCAACATCCGGGTCGACCGGCTGCGGTTCTGCGCGCTCCTGACCTCGGCGCTGATCTCCGGCTTCGCCGGTATCGTGCTCGCGTCATCGCTGAGCTCCGGCTCGCCGAGCGCGGGCACCGGCTACCTGCTGCCGGCCTTCGCCGCGGTGTTCGTGGGCGCCACCCAGCTCAAGAACGGCCGGTTCAACGCCTGGGGCACCATCCTCGCGATCCTGATGCTCGGCACCGGCACCATCGGCCTGCAACTGGCCACCCCGTCGCCGTGGGCGCCGGCGATGTTCACCGGCGTGGTGCTGCTGGTCGCGCTCGGCGCCACCGGGTTGAAGCGGCGCTCGCTGCGTGAGGGCCGCGCGTCCGGGCTGCTCTCGCGGCTGCGCCGCCAGCCCGACCCGGCGTGAGTGCGCCGCGGGAGGATTCAGCCGCAGGGCCGCTGCACGGCTATCGGGTCCTCGACCTGACCGACGAACGCGGGCTGCTCGCCGGCCGGATCCTCGCCGACCTCGGCGCGGACGTCGTGCAGGTCGAGCCTGCGGCCGGGTCGCCGGCCCGGGTCGCCAGCCCCGCCTCGACCTCGGGTAGCTACGTCTGGGACACCTTGGCCGCGAACAAGCGGGGCGTCGTCGCCGACCCGGCCACCGACGACGGTCGCGAGCTGATCCGCCGGCTGGTGCGGCAGGCCGACTTCTTCATCGAGTCGCTCGGCCCCGGCGTCGCGGCCGGCCACGGGCTCGGGTGGGAGCAGCTGCGTGAGCTCAACCCCGCGCTCGTCTACGGCACGGTGACCGCGTTCGGGCACACGGGGCCGAAGTCCGGCTACCGCGACGCCGACCTCGTGGTGTGGGCGGCCGGCGGTCCCTTGCAGCCCAACCGCGACGGCGACCTCCCACCGCTGCGCATCTCGGTGCCGCAGGCCTTCCTCAACGCGGCGGCCGATCTCGCCGGTGGGCTGTTGCTGGCCCATTTCGCGCGGATGCGCAGCGGCCGCGGTCAGCTCGTCGACGTGTCCGCGCAGGCTTGCCTCGGGCTCAACACGCTGGGCCGGGTGCTCGCCGACAGCGTGCGTGACGCGAACCCGGAATGGGCCGCGATCGTCAGCCCGCTCAAACGCGCGGACCAGAGCGGTAGCGGCAGCGGGACGAGCTCGCACCTGAAGAAGTGGACCTGCGTCGACGGGCTCGTCGAGTTCCACCTGGCGATGGGCGCGGCGGCCGGCGCCTTCACCAACAACTTCTTCCGCTGGATGCAGGACGAGGGCAAGTGCTCGGACCGGGTGGCCTCGTGGGACTGGCGGACGCTGCCCAAGCTCGTCGAGAGCGGTGAGTTCGAGGCCGCCGACATGGACGCGATCCGGGCGGCCGTGGAGGCGTTCCTGGCCGAGAAGACGAAGGACGAGATCCTGCAGGCGGCCATCGC
This sequence comes from uncultured Actinomycetota bacterium, assembly GCA_963718805.1. Lineage (GTDB taxonomy): Bacteria > Actinomycetota > Actinomycetes > Mycobacteriales > Jatrophihabitantaceae > Jatrophihabitans. The sequence goes on from CAVQZY010000001.1 coordinate 73,082, forward strand.
GTACCGGCTGCTGTGCATCGGCATAAGCGACACCCACGACCTGGCCGACAGCCCGCAGCTGTCGGCCCGCGACTTCTTCGCCACCGTCGGGGAGGGTGACCGCAAGCGCACGATGCCCGCCCGCTGGGCCCACGGCACCATCGAGGTGACCGAGTTGCGCAGGCCCGCGCCGCTGCTCGGTGAGCACACCGGCGAGGTGCGCGCCGACTGGCTGGCCCCGCGCGCTTCGACTTCCGAAACGGTGACCGACGCCGGTGAGCTGCCACTGGCCGGCCTCAAGATCGCTGACTTCAGCTGGGTGGTCGCCGGGCCGGTCGTCGGCCGCGCGCTCGCCGACTTCGGCGCCACCGTCGTCCGGGTCGAGTCATCCCGCCGGGTCGAGACCGCCCGGATGATGCAGCCGTTCTACGAAGGTGTCGCCGGTGCGGAGAACTCCGCGCTCTACGGCACCTGCAACGCGGGCAAGCTCGGCGTCAGTCTCGACCTCGCCACCGAGGAGGGTCGTGAGGTCGCCCGCGACATCGCGCGGTGGGCCGATGTCGTGGTCGAGTCGTTCTCGCCGGGCCAGGTGCGCAAGTGGGGACTGGACTACGACACAGTGCGCGCCGGCAACCCGTCGGTGATCATGCTGAGCACCTCGCTGATGGGCCAGACCGGCCCGTCGGCGAAGCTGGCCGGCTACGGCAACATCGGCGCATCGATGAGTGGCTACCAGGGCCTCGTCGGATGGCCGGACCGCCCGCCGATCGGACCGTTCGGCCCGTACACCGACTACGTCGGGCCGCGCTTGTCGCTGGTGGCACTGCTGGCCGCGCTCGACCGGCGCCGGCGCACCGGCGAGGGTTGCTACCTCGACGTCGCGCAGAGCGAGATCGGGGTGTTCTTCCTGTCGCCGCAGTTGGCCGACTACTTCGACCGCGGCACCATCGCGGCGCGCCGCGGCAACGCCGACGAACGCTTCGCCCCGCACGGCGTCTACCCGTGCCTGCCCTGGACGGGGCGGACCGGTTCGTGGCCGTGGCGGTCGACGACGACGTGCAGTGGCGCTCGCTGGCGAGCCTGCTCGGCAGGCCCGAGCTGGCCGAGGATCCGCGCTACGCGACCGGCGCGAGGCGTCTCGAGCACGCCGACGAGCTCGACGCGCTGGTCGCGGCCTGGACCGCCGGACGCGGCGGGGAACAGGCCGAACGGCTGCTGCAGGAGGCCGGGGTGCCGGCCCACGTGGCCGCGAGCAGCGCCGACTGGAGCCACGACCCGCAGCTGGCCCACCGCGGGCACCTCGTCGCGCTGCCCCATCCGCGCTTCGGCACCGCCACCGTCGAGGGACCGCGCTACCTGCTCTCGGACACCCCGGGCCGGGTCGCGCGGCCGGCGCCGCACTTCGGGCAGGACAACGAGCAGGTGCTGCGCACGCTGCTCGGCTACGACCAACAACGATTCCACGCGCTCGCCGCTGCGGGCGTTCTCGTCTGAAGGAGCGTTCGGTGACCACCTGGCAAGACGAATGGCAGCCGCTCGTCGACGCGGTCGGACAGCAGTTCGGTGACGACACGATCAGTTGGGGAGCCGACGCCGTGGAGCTCGGCACCATCCGTCGCTACCTCGAACCGCTCGAGCTCGGCTCGGCACTGCATTACGACGCCGAGGCCGCACGTGCGCAGGGCTACCCGGACGTCATCGCGCCCTACACCCAGACCATGAGCTATGCCGTCGCGCCGATGTGGCGGCCCGGCGAACCGACCCTCTACGAGAGCGCCGACCCGGACGCGCAGCCGGCCCGCAGCCCGATCAACAACGAGGACATGCCGCTCGGGCCGAAGACCACCGGTTTTTTCGCTACGGACATCTCGATGGATTTCGTGCGGCCGGTCACGATCGGCGAACGGGTCGGGCGGCGCGGGCGCAAGCTCGTGGCCTGCAAGCCCAAGCAAACCTCGATGGGGCGCGGCGCGTTCATCACCTGGGAGAGCGAGCTGGTTACCGGCGACGGCGAGGTCGTCGCGTATGTCCGTACCGGCACCTACGCCTACAACCCCGACGGGGAGAGCTGATGCAGCGGACCATCAAGGACGTTTCGGTCGGTGACGACCTGCCGGCGGTCGACTTCCCGCTCTCGATCTACCGGCTCGTGGTGGCCGCCGGGAGCAACCGTGACTTCAACTCCATCCATCACAACAGCGCCTATGCGAAGGCGAGCGGCGCGCCGGACATGTACGCCAGCACCTTCATCCTGATGGGCGCGTGGGAGCGGGTGATCCGCGAGTTCATCGGCGACGCCGGCACCATCCGCTCGATCGCCAACTTCCGGATGCGCAAGTTCAACCTGGTCGGAACCACGATGACCGTCGGCGGCCGGGTCACCGACGTGCGTGACGACGCGACGGTGGTGCTGGAGGTGACCAGTCGCGTGGGGGACGACCTCACCGTCGGCCCGGGGGTCGTCGAGGTGACGCTGCCAGTCGCCTGACGACTCGCCTCAGGCAAGGTTAGGCAAACCTAACCGCTGGCCGTATAGTCTGCCCCAGTCGGACCGCCCGACGGGTGGACGAGAGGTGGCTGCGGTGTACGTCTGCATGTGCTGCGCCGTCACCAGCCACACCGTCGAGGAGACGATCCGCTGCGGTGCGCGCTCCACCAAGGACGTCGCTGCACAGTGCGGCGCCGGCTCGATCTGCGGCCGCTGCCGCTCGAACGTCCGGGAGATCCTCGAGGAGGGGTCCGGGCAGGTGCGACGGGTGCGCGGCTGGCGCCGGCGCGCCGAGCTCGAGCCGGTCCCCGAATCGGCCGAGGTCTGCCCGGTCGTCGCGCGCGCCGGCTGAGCCGCCCTCGGCGCCGAGGACTCGGTTACCGCAACCGGCGTTCGACCAGCCGCGCGACGAGGTGCGCGCCCGCGACACACACCACCATCGGCACCAGCAGCTCCTGCCCGGTGCCGGTGAGCTCGAGCGTGAGCAGCACCGCCGTCACCGGCGCCCGCATGGTCACCGACAGCAGTGCGGCCGCCCCGACCATCGCGTATTCCGTGGGCGTCGCGCCGGGCCACAGCAGCGTCCAGATCCGGCCGGTGAACACGCCCAACGCAGCGCCGGTGGCGAGCGCCGGCGTGAGCAGGCCGCCGACCGCGCCGGCGCCGAGGCACGCGGCCGTGGCGAGCGGCTTGAGCAACACCAGGACGCCCGCCAGCCCGAGCGCGAGGGTCCCCTCGAATGCCAACCCGGCGATGCCCTTGCCGTTGCCCAGCAGCGACGGGTAGGCGATGGCCAGCGCCCCGAGGGCGGCGAACACCGCGGTGGTGGCCACCGCAGCCCGCCAGCCGTGCGGCGCCCGGACCCGAGCTGCCGTCATCAGCCGGGTGAACAGCACACCGGCGAGGCCGGCGATCGGCGCGAGCACGAGCGCCCACACCAGCACCGGCGCGTCCACGCCCGACGTGGTGGATCGGGTAGATCGGCCCGTGCCCGAGCACCGGCCAGGCAACGACGGCCGCGAGCCCGGCGGTGACGAGCGCCGGCACCACGTCGGCGAGTGCGAGCGAGCCGAGCAGCACCTCGAGGCTGAACCCGGCGCCGCCGAGCGGCACGTTGTACACCGCGGCCAGGCCGGCGCCGGCGCCGCAGGCGAACAGGGTCCGCAGCTGGGCGTTGGTCAGGCTGAACCGGGTGCCGATCCAGGCGCTCACCGCGGCGGCGCTCTGCCGCGGGGCACCCTCGCGACCCAACGATGCACCGACACCGACCGCGACGATCTGGATCAGCCCGTCGGTCAGGGTTGCCAGCAACGGCAGCCCGGGTCGCGGCGTGCGCAGGGCATGGGTGACCGACACCGCCTCGTTCGACACCCATCGCCGCCGCAGCCACCACGCCACCCCGACCACGGCGCCGCCGATCGTCATGGCCACCACCCGCCGGGCCGGGCTCGCGTGCTCGACGCCGATCAGGAAGGTGTTCTCGGTGTAGCCGAACGCGAGGTGCTGGACGAGGTGGAGCACGAGGGTCAGCAGTGCGCCGGCGACGCCGCTGGCGACGCCGGCCAGCAGGACCGCCGCAGCCATGCGCGCCGCGGCGCGCGGGTGCGGTGCGCTCCTCACTTGTGCCGGTCGAGGTGGATGACGGTCGTGTCCCGGGTCAGGGTCAGCGTGGAACCGTCGAGTCGGACTTCCGCGCCCTTGGTGAGCAGGTCGCTGAGCCAGTGGTCCTGGGCAGACAGCGCCTCGTCGCAGCCGATGAGCGTGGTGAGCGGCTCCCCGGCCCAGCGCAGGGACCCGCCGCTGCCGCTGCACGCGGTCGCGAGCGCGAGGGCGCAGGCCACCGCGAGGAGAATGCGCACGGCTGAATCGAAGCAGATGCGACCGATGAGTTGCGGGCTCGGCCGCGGTCCATACCAAGTAGTGACCGGTAGCGAAAGGGTTTGCTATGGGCAAGATCGTGATCAGCACGAACATGACGCTCGACGGCGTCGTCGAGGACCCGGACGGCGGGGAGGGCTTCGCGCTCGGCGGCTGGTTCGGCCGCTACGGCGGCGCGGACCTCGAGCAATGGGCCCAGCTCGCGGCCGACGAGGCGCAACACGCTGCGGCTCTGCTCCTGGGCCGACGCACCGACGCGTGGTTCGCGGCGCGCTGGCCGCGGCGGACCGGGCCGTGGGCGGATCGGCTCAACAACCTGCCGAAGTACGTCGTGTCGACCACCGGCGCCGCGGCGAGCTGGACCAACGCGACGATCATCAGCGGCGATGTCATGTCGCAGATCGCGCAGCTTCGGGGCAACGTCGACGGCGACATCCTGATCTACGCCAGCAATCGCCTGTCTCGCGCGCTGCTCGATCACGACCTCGTGGACGAGGCGCGGTCGGTCGTCTTCCCGGTGCTGCTCGGTGCCGGTGAGAGGATCTTCGCCGAGTCCGATCACCAGCGTGCGCTGCGACTTGTGCGGACCCGAAACGTCGGCACCGGCCTGACCCTGCTGACCTATGCGGTCGTGCACTGAGGAAATATCGCTGCCGAGTGCCTGACAGGATCGCAGCATGGAGGCGGTCGACGACGTATCCGGCATCCGCATGCTCGAGCCCTCCGATAGTCGAAACGCACCGCTGGTCCAGCACCTGACGCAGCTCGTCAACGCCGTGTATCGCAGCGCCGAGCACGGGATGTGGCGCGGGGGCGCCGACCGCACACGTGATGCGGAGCTGGCCGACCTGATCGCGGCGGGCCAGATCGCGGTCGCCGATCGGGACGGCCGGGTCGTCGGGTGCGTGCAGATCCACGACGTGTCGCCCGACACGGTCTCCTTCGGGATGCTGGCAACCGACCCGGAGTATCGCGGCGGCGGGGTGGGGCGTGCACTGGTCGACTTCGCCGAGCAACGCAGCCGCGACCGCGGCAGGGGTGTGATGCAACTCGAACTGCTGGTGCCGTGGACCTGGCAGCACCCGCACAAGGAGTTCCTCAAGGCCTGGTACGCGTGCCTCGGCTATCGGTCGGTCCGGACCTCCCTGCTGGACGAGACCCATCCACACCTGATGCCACAGCTCGCGACCGAATGCGATCTGACCATCTACCAGAAGGCGTTGAACGGCGGTACGACACGATGAGCACGGTCGACCTGGTCGGGCACGCGCGCGAGCTGCTCGACGCGAACCGTTACCTGACCATCAGTTCCGTCGACGCCGACGGAGTGCCGTGGGCCTCCCCGGTCTACTTCTCGGCGGCCGACGAGCGGGAGTTCTACTGGGTCTCCGCGATCGATGCGCGGCACTCTCGCAACCTCGCCGTCCGGCCGCAGGTCAGCATCGTGGTGTTCGACTCCTCGGTGTTGCCGTACCACGGCCGTGCGCTGTACGCGACCGGGACGGCGCGGGAGTTGGCCGGCGCTGACCTCGACCGCGGACTCGCCGTCTACCCGGGGCCGTCGGCCCGTGATGCGGTCCCCGTGGACCGTGCCGCCGTCACCGAACCCGAGGTGTACCGGCTGTACCGGATGACCGCGACCGACGTCTGGGTGTTGTGCCCGCGCGAGCCGCGCCAGCCGTGCCCGCTGCACGGTCTGAGCCAGGACCACCGCGCCGCAGTGCCGCTCGCCGGCTGACCCTGCGGCGGAATGCGACCGACGCGGCGCGGCGTTGCCCAGGTATGCAGGTCGAGGTCTGGTCCGATGTCGTGTGCCCGTGGTGCTATCTCGGAAAGCGAAATCTGGAGCAGGCGCTGAGCACGCTGCCGTTCGCCGACGACGTGACGATCACCTACCGCTCGTTCGAGCTCGACCCGACTGCGGCGCGGGACAGCACCGCGCCCACCGTCGACATGCTCGCGAGGAAGTACGGCATGGCGGTCGACCAGGCACAGCAGGCCCAGCGTCAGATGGAGCAGCGTGCCGCAGGCGTCGGTCTCGTCTTTCGGATGGATCGGTTGGCGAGCGGCAACACCCGCGACGCGCACCGGCTCGTGCACCTCGCCAAGGACCGCGACCGTCAGCCCGAGCTCGTCGAGGCATTGCACCGCGCCTACTTCACCGAGCAGCGCTCGATCTTCGACGCCGCGTCGCTGGTCGACATCGCGGCCGAGGCCGGGTTGGACCGTGCCGAGGTCGACCCGGGTGGTGCGCACCGACGCCTATGACGCCGAGGTCGCCGCGGACGAGGCGTTGGCCCGGTCGTTCAGCGCGAACGGCGTGCCGTTCTTCGTGCTCGACCGCCGCTACGGCATCTCCGGCGCCCAGCCGCCCGAGGTCATGGCCGACGCGCTGCGCCGCGCGTGGACCGAGTCCGCCTGATCCCGGCGCCGCAACACGCTCACCGCGACAGCCGCCGCACCGAACGCCGCGATCACCCACAACAGCTGCTGGAGCGCGGGCGCAAGCCCCGGATACGCATGCTGGGCCGCCAGCGCCAGGTCGTAGGCCGCGTGGCCGAGCACGAGCGGCCACACCGAGCCGACCCAGCGGTAGAGCAGGTAGACACGCGGGCACCCAGAACAGCACGAACAGGCTGCCCCATCCGTAGTAGAGATGCGGCAACCAGCGCAGCGCGAGCAACAGCCCGACGGTCGCGCCGCCGGCCCAGCCGGGACGGCGCCCGGCCCAACGCTGGTCCAGCACCGCCACGGCCAACGCGACGAGCACGAGTTCCTCGGTCAGCGCCGCCGCCGAACCGGCGGCGGCACCCAGCCCCAGGTCGACGGCCCCGCGCCCGGCGCGCGGATACCCGTAGTGGTGCAGGTGTAACGCGGCCACCAGATGGTCGCCGAGCCAGCCGCTCGCCAGTGCGATCCCAACATACGCAGCGGCGGCGCCCGCGATCGCCGCCCGGCACCCGGCGGGTGCGGTCCCAATCCGATGCGGCGCGCCGAGGTCAGGCGCGTGGCGTGGCACCCAGCGCAACACGGCGGCGAGCGCCACGAGCACGACACGAACACATCCCACTCCAGCGCGGCCACCTGGTCGGCCCAGCCCGCGCGCCCACACGTCGGCCCCCGGGATCGACGAGGACCCGGAGCGAGTTGACCACGGCCGACCCGAAGATCACCGCGTACAGTGCGGCCAGCGCCGCGAGCCCGACGAGGAACTGGCGCCGCGTCGACCGCGTCCCGGGCTCGGTCACCCGCTCACCCGCGGGCGCCGGCAGTCGGCGTCGACATGGTCGACGCGGCCCGGACCCGGCTCGAAGTCGGCGTGCAGCACCTGCATCGGCTCGCTTGCGGTGCCAGACTCCGCCGAACCCGGACAGCTTGGTCTCGACGATGACGATCTTGTCGCCGCACCCGCTGCAGGGCTGGGGACGCACGGTCCAGGTCGACGCCACGCCGCCACGGTACGCGCCGGGTCAGGCCGTGAAGCCGCCGTCGACGGAGTACACCGCGCCGGTGACGAACGACGATTGCGGGCCGGCGAGCCACGAGACCAGCGCCGCGACCTCCTCCGGCGTCCCGAGCCGGCCGACCGGGTGCCGGCCGACGAGTTCGGCGTGCCGGTCCTCGTCCATCCGCTGCTGCCAGCATCGGAGTGTCGATGTAGCCCGGGCACACGAGGTTCGCGCGCACGCCGTCGGCCGAGTAGGCCTGCGCGACGCTGCGATGCAGGCCGACCAGCGCGTGCTTGGCCGTCACGTACGTGGGCACCCGGGCGTGGCCGCGCAGGCTCAGCACACTGCCGATGCCGATGATCGATCCGCCGCCGGTGGCGAGCATCGCGCGCAACTGCGCGCGCACGCACAGGAACACGCCGTCGAGGTCGACGGACAGCACTCGGCGCCAATCGGCGAAGGACAGCTCGGCCACCGGGCCGCCGTTGTCGGGTATCGCGGCCGAGTTGACGGCGGCAGCGAGCGGGCCGAGCTCGCGGGCTGCCTCGACCATGCGCGGTCACCGACTCCTCGTCAGCGACGTCGACGGCGATCGCGCGTGCCGTCGGGCCGCACTCGCGGGCGACGCCCTCGGCCCGTTCGGCGTCGCGGTCGCAGACGGCGACGGCGAATCCGTCGGCGGCGAGACGGCGCGCGCACGCGGCGCCGATGCCCGACCCGCCGCCGGTGACCAGCGCGACGGCGCACGGTCAGGTCGATCGGGTCAGGGTGATGGCACGCTCCGGGCAGGCGGCCTCGGCCTCGGCGGCGTCGGCAAGCTGCTCGTCGCTCGACCTCCATCGAAGCTGCCGCGCAGCGTCACGAAGCCCTCCTCGTCGTCGCTGAGCAGATCGGGCGCCACGAAGTAGCAGCGACCGTGGCCCGTGCACTTGGCGGCGTCGACCGACAGCGTGCCGCCCATCAGAGCGCCCATCGCAGCGGGAGACGGTCGATCGCGAGCTGGGCGCCGCGCTCACGGATCTGGTCGTCGCTGATGGTCGAGTTCGTAATCCGGAATGCGTTTGTGCCACTCGGTGAGTGCGATCACCAGTTCGTGCCGCGCCAGGTGCATGCCCAGGCAGCGATGCGGGCCGGCGCCGAACGCGAGGTGGTGGTTGATGTGGTCGCGGTCGGCGTCGAACTCGAGCGGATCGGCGAACTTCTTGGGGTCGTGGTTGGCGCTGGACAGGCCGAGCCAGACGACGTCGCCGGCGTGGAACTGCACGCCGTGGAACTCGATGTCCCTCGTCACCAGCCGGCCGTCGGTGAACACCAGCGGATAGAGCCGGATGAACTCCTCGACCGCTTTGGGCCAGCGGCTCGGATCGGCGGTGAGCTCATGACGCAGGTCCGGGTTCTTCGCAAGGTGATGGAAGATGTAGCCGAGCGCGCTGCGGGTCGTGTCCAGCCCGGCGAGCATGAGCGTGCTGCAGATCGTGATGATGGTCTTGCGGTCGATGGGCACGCCGTCGAGGTTCGATACCAGCAGCCGGGAGATGAAGTCGGTCTCGGTGTCCAGCGGCTCCTTCTCCCGCTGGTCGACCGCGCGGCCGAAGTACTCGTTGATCCAGGCAAAGGACGCGGCGGCCTTGTCGAGATCCTTGCCCGCGAACCCGCGGAAGATCCACTCGACCCGCGCGAGGAACTCGTCGCCGTCCTCCACCGGAAGGTTCAGCGACTTGAGGAACATGTCGGTCGGGAACCGAATCGCGAAATCCGCAACGACGTCGCACTCGCCCTTCGGGCTGGATCTCGTCGATCAGCTTGATGCAGTGGCTGCAGCACGTCCGGCTCGATCGCGGCGCACGGCGGCTGGGGAGAACCAGCGGTTGAGCACCCGCCGCATCGTGGTGTGGTCGGGCGGGTCGAGGTACTGCGGCAGCAGGTCGATGGTGTGCTCGGGGGTCAGCGCGCTGATGACCTCGTTGCTGAACACGTCGGGCATCTGCAGCGCCTCGACGCACGTGGTCGTACTCGGTGATCATCCAGAACGGCTTCTTGTGCGCGTCGTTCCAGAGGATCGGGGCCGAGTCGCGCTCGGCGTTCACCAGCTGCGTACGTCTCGAAGATCGGCCGCTCGATCGTGTAGTCGTTGTGCGAGACAGGGCAACCGCTCGTTCGCATCGCCTCGGTCACGTGTCCTCCTGGAGCCGTCGGGTGTTCATCGTCAGCCGCGCCGGCCGGCCTCGAAGATCGCGCCGCCGTCGGCGTGCTTGCCGGTGGAGAAAGGCGATTCGGCGCCGATCGAGGTGTAGCCGCCGTCGACCACGAGCGTGTGGCCGGTGACGAACGCGGCGTCGTCGCTGGCCAGGTAGCTGACCGCGGCGGCGAGATCGGCGGGCAGTCCGGGGCGGTTGTCGGCGGTGTCCCCGGCCAGCAGCTCGGTCACCTTGTCGATGGCCTGCGGCGTCGCCGAGCACGAGGTCGGCGGTCATCGCCGAGACGACCGCGCCCGGCATGACCGCGTTGACCCGGATGCCGTGCGGGCGCAGCTCGGCCGCCACCGACCGCATCAGCCCGATGATGCCGGCCTTGGCCGCGCTGTAGGCGTGGTTGCCGACGCCGCCCACGACGGCGGCCGGGCTGGTGGTCGCGATGATGACGCCGCTGCGCTGCGGCCGCATCACCCGCGCCGCGTGCTTCATGCTCACGAACACGCCCCGCAGGTCGATGGCCCAGGTCGCGTCGACGTCGGCCATTCGGGCGGTGTGGATGGGGCCGTAGGCGCCGAAGACGCCCGGCGTTGGCGAACATGATGTCGAGCCGGCCGAACTCGGCCACCGCGAGATCGACCGCGGCGGCGATGTCGGCCTCCGTCGGCGACGTCCATCTCGCACGGCGCGGGCGCGTTCGCCGATCTCGTCGGCGACCTGGCGCGCGGCATCGACCTGGACGTCGGCGACCACCACGGCGGCGCCGTCGCGCGCGAGGCGGCGGGCGGTCTCCGCACCGATGCCGCTGGCGCCGCCGGTGACCACTGCGGCGCGGCCTGCGAGGCGCTGGTCGAGTCATCTCGATCCCGCTCAGAAGACATCCGCCGCGGCCGGGTCGGTCCCGGGCCAGCGGACCGGGCGTTCGCTGGTCAGCGAGTCGCCGATCTCGTGGGTCGGCACGGCGTAAGCGACCTTCAGGGTGCGGTCGGCGAATCGCCACTCGCCGTCCGAGCCGCGCTCGTAGGTGTCGTGGTAGCGGATGTAGCAGCGCACGGTCTGGGCCCTGCGATGTCGAGTTCGGCATGGGAGAGCACGATGCCGCTCGCGTGCTCGTCGTCGGCGAAGGTGATGGTGTGCGCCTCGGGCACGTGGATCGTGCGGCCGTAGGTGCTGCGGATCGAGCGCAATGTGTCGACCACCTCCTGCCGGCCGACGATCGCGCCCAGGGTGGCCTTCTCGGTGTACAACTCCACCAGCCCGGTGTAGTCGCTGTCGTCGATCGCGATGCAGTAACGCACCGCCAACTCGGTGATCTCGGCGCGGTCCTCCAGCCGGCGGATCCGTTCGGCGAGTCCGGGTGCGGACATTTCGGCTCCTTCGCAGACGGCAGACGTCAGCCTTCGGAGCGGAGCCTATCGCTGATGATGATTAGAAGGAATAGCGTATGAGCCGGGGATCACCCGAGCAGGCCGTCCCAGGTGATCGTCTGGTTCAGGACCTCGGGGAATTTCTTGTGCGCATACCGCGTGTAGGCCTCGATGTGCTCACGCATCCGCTGCTCGGAGGCGTCGGCATCGCGGCGGGCCAGTGCCGCGTAGATCTCCTCGTGCGCCTTGACGATCGCTACCCGCCGGTGCCGCGGATAGTCGATGCCGATCACCGTGCCGTCGAGGATGCCGAGCAGTGAATCGACGAGATAGGCGAACAGCACGTTGCCCGACGACCACGCGATGATGTCGTGGAAGCTCTTGTTCGACTCCAGGAACAGGTCGCGGTCGTTGAGGTCGCCGCGCATCGCTTCGATGGTGCCGGCCAGCTCGGCCAGTTGGTCGTCGGTCATGTGCTTGCGCGGCCAGCTGGCTGATCATCGGCTCGACCGCGTTGCGGACCTCGACGATCGACTGGTACGGCGCCTGGTTCAGCTGCATCAGCAGCATCAACGTGCTCGCCAGGTGCGAGGCAGGTGGGCTCATCAGCACCGGGCCGCCCCCAGGCCCGGGCTTGAGCGAGATGACGCCCTGGAACTCGAGCAGCCGAAGTGCCTCGCGCAACGTGCCGCGGCCGGTGTCGTAGGTCTCGAGCATGACCCGCTCGGGCGGGCAGCAGCTCGCCGGGTGACATGCCCGATCGCACGACATCGCGCACGATGCGCTGGGCGACGAGCATCGCTGCTTTCGGCGGTCGGCTGCCGGCGACCGGGCGAGTACTCATGCGTCACTGTGCGGTCCCTTTCCCCGACGCTATTTAATCCATAACATTAGCATCGATTACCACGAAGATCACCGAACCGGGACGAGGGGTGGGCGCCGATGGCGAACGCGCAGGTACGGGTCGAGCAGCGTGGTGTCGCGACCTGGATCATCCTGGACGCTCCGGAACGGCGCAACGCGTTCGACCCGCCGATGGCGGCCGCGGTGGTCGATGCCGTCGAAGGCGCGTCGGCAGCGACGGGCGGTCGTGATCACCGGCGTCGGCAAGGGCTTTTGCGCCGGCGGGTCGCTCGGCCAGCTGGCCGAGCCGACGGTGGGGGAGATGCGCGGCCTCTACCGCGGCTCGCTGCGGATGTTCGACGCGATCCGCCAGTGCCCACGTCCGGTGATCGCCGCGGTCAACGGCGCGGCGGCCGGCGGCGGCAACGAGCTCGTCGTCGCCTGCGACCTCGCGATCGCGGCGCGCTCGGCGACGTTCGGGCAGACCGGGCCGCGGGTGGGCAGCGCGCCGGTCACCGGCGCCACGAACGTCATGAGCCTGCAGATCGGCGAGAAGCGGGCGAAGGAGCTGTCCTTCCTGTGCCGCCGCTACTCGGCCGAGCGGGCGCTCGAGCTCGGCCTGGTGAACGCGGTCGTCGACGACGACCAGCTCGAGGCGACCGTCGAGGAGTGGGTCGCCGAGCTCGCCGCGCTGAGCCCGCGCTATCTCGAGATCGCGAAGATCAGCTCGAACGTGTGGTGGAACGCCGCGCGGGACTCGTTCAGCAGCGGGCTCGGGATGCTCGTGCAGGCCGTCGGCAGCGCTGACATGGTCGAGGGCGCTTCGGCATTCCTCGGCAAGCGCAAGCCGGTGTTCCCCGACCCGGAGTGAGCCTCAGCGACCGGCCCAGCGCGGCGCCCGCTTCTCCTTGAACGCCAGCGCGCCCTCGCGGGCGTCCTCGGACTCGCGCACCGGCACGCTGATCGCCCGCTGCCGCTCGAACTCCTCGGCGCGCGACCAGTCCCGCGCCTCGACCAGGATCTGTTTGGTGGCCGCGACGGCGAGCGGGCCGTTCGCGGCGATCGTCTCGGCCAGCGCGACCGCCGCGTCGACCGCCGCGCCGGCCGGCACCAGGCGGTTCACCAGGCCGAAGCGCCCGGCGGTCCCGGCCGGCACGAACTCGCCGCTGAGCGCCCACTCCATCGCCAGATGGAACGGGATGCGCCGCGACAGCCGCATCAGCCCGCCGCCGGCCGCGACCAGGCCGCGCTTGACCTCGGGCAGCCCGAACCGCGCGTTGTCGGCGGCGACGATCAGGTCGCAGGCGAGCACGATCTCGAACCCGCCGGCGAGGGCGGTGCCCTCGACCGCGGCGATCACCGGCTTGGCCGGCGGCCGCTCGACGATGCCGGCGAACCCGCGGTCGCCGACCGAGGGTTTCTCGCCGGCGAGGAACGCCTTGAGGTCCATGCCCGGCGCAGAACGTCGAGCCGGCGCCGGTGAGCACGCCGGCGACGAGCGTGCGGTCGCCGTCGAGCTCGTCGAGGGCGTCCGACACCGCCCACGCCGTCTCGGTGTCGATCGCGTTCCTGACCTCGGGCCGATTGAGCGTGATGACGAGCACCCCCCCGCGCCGCTCGGTGAGCACCTTGTCCGTCACGCCCCGCACCGCCCTCGCAACTTGTCCCGGCCAAATGTTGCTCTGACCACACGAGGCCGGGACGACCTCCGAGGCCCGGACAGCTCGGGGGAGGCGGGGGTCATCGGGGGGTCATCCGCTGCGCGCCGTCGAGGCGGATCGTCTCGCCGTTGAGCATCGGGTTGTCGATGATCGCCTCGGCGAGCTGTGCGAACTCCTCGGCTCGGCCCGAGCCGCTTGGGGTGCGGGATGCCCGCGGCCAGCCCGGCTTTGATCTCGTCGGAGAAGCGGGCGAGGATCGGCGGTGTCGAACACTCCGGGTGCGATGGTGCAGACCCGGATCGAGCGCTGGGCGAGATCGCGGGCGGCGTTGAGGGTCATGCCGACGATCCCGGCCTTCGACGTCGCGTACGGCAGCTGCCCGATTTGTCCCTCCCACGCCGCGATCGATGCGGTGAGCACGAACACTCCACGGTCGCCGTCGCGCTCGTCGTTGCCGGCCATCGCCGAAGCCGCGAAACGCAGCACGTTGAAGGTGCCGATCACGTTCACCCGCATCACGGTCTCGAACAGCTCCAGATCGCCGGGGCTGCCGTCCTTCTGCAACACCCGCACGGTGCCCCCACGCCCCGCGCAGTGCACCACCGCCCGCAACGGCGCGAGGTCGGCGGCGGTGCGCACCGCCGCTGCGACCGCGTCGGCGTCGGTCACGTCGGCCGGCGCGAAGGCCGCCCTCCCGCCCAGCTCGGCCGCCCGTTCGGCCCCGGCCGAGCCCGGCAGATCGACGACGACGACGTGCGCGCCACGCCTGGCCAGGCGCTGCGCCGAGGCCCAGCCCAGACCCGACGCGCCGCCGGTCACGAGCACGGATGCGTCATTGAGATCCATCGAGATACTCCTTCGCAGGTCAGCCGAGACGTTCCAGGATCAGCGCGTTGGCCATCCCGCCGGCCTCGCACATGGTCTGCAGCCCGTAGTGGCCGCCGGTGGCTTCGAGGTGGTTGAGCAAGCGTGGTGAGCAGCCGGGTGCCGGACGCGCCGAGCGGGTGACCGAGGGCGATCGCGCCGCCGCGCGGGTTCACCCTCGCCGGGTCGGTCCGGAACTCGCGCAGCCACGCCAGCGGCACCGGGGCGAATGCCTCGTTGATCTCCACGGCGTCTATGTCGTCGAGGGTCAGGCCGGCGCGGGCGAGGACCTTGTGGGTGGCGGGGATCGGCCCGGTGAGCATCAGCGTCGGGTCGTCGCCGCACACCGCGGAGGCGACGATGCGGGCCCGCGGCCGCAGGCCGAGTGCCGCCGCGCGCTCTTCGGACATCAGCAGCACCGCGGCGGCCCCGTCGGTGAGCTGCGAGGAGTTGCCGGCGGTGACCTTCCACTCGATGTGGCCGAATCTGGCCCGCATCTCCTCCGACCCGAACACCGGCTTGAGGCCGCCGAGTTTCTCGGCGGTGGTGCCTTCCCGGATCGTCTCGTCCGTGGTCAGCTTGCTGCCGTCGGGCGCCACGATCGGGGTGATCTCGTCGCCGAACGCGCCGGTGGCCCGGGCCTGCGCGGCCAATGCGTGCGAGCGCGCGCTGTACTCGTCGAGCTCGGTCCGCGAGAGCGACCACTTGTCGGCGACGAGTTCGGCGCTCACGCCCTGTGGCACGAGATCGGGATACCGGGCTCGCACCCCGGGCCCGTGCGGGTCGGCGCCCTGGCGTGCCGAGCCCATCGGCACCCGGCTCATCGACTCGATGCCGGCCGCGAGCACCAGGTCGTACGCGCCGGCCACGATGCCCTGGTGCGCGAAGTCGACGGCCTGCTGGCCCGACCCGCACTTGCGCTCGATGGTCGTCGACGGCACGTGCACGGGGTAGCCGGCCGAGAGCCACGCCTGCCGGCCCGGGGTGCCCGACTGCTCGCCGTTTTGCCCGACACAGCCTACGAGCAGGTCGTCGACCGCGCCGGGATCGACGCCGTTGCGCTCGACGAGGGCGGTGATGGTCTGGGCCAGCAGATCGACGGGATGGATCCCGGACAGGGCGCCGCCGACCTTGCCCTTGCCCATCGGCGAGCGAAGAGCGTCGACGATCACAGCACTGGCCATAACAACCCCAATCATTATCATGGTTTGATGGACGTGAACACCGAGCCTTACGAGCAGTGCCCTCGGTCTGCTAAAACATGCTAACGAATATCATAGAATGCGGAGGGTGACCGTGACCACCGGATCTGGGTCGAGCGACCACACGAAGGAGCTCGCCGCACTCGCCCGCTCGCTTGCCAAGGAGCGCTACGCCCCTTCGGCGGCGCGGTGGGATCTCGACCGCACCCCCTTCCCGCACGAGGAACGTGAGTACCTCGGCTCGCTGGGTCTGCTCGGCATCTGCCTGCCCGAGCGCTTCGGCGGCGGCGGCGCCCCGTTGACCGACGCGCTCGTGGTGATCGAGGAGCTCGCCAAGGAATGCCGACCGGCCGCGTTCCAGGTCTTCGAGGCCAACACCGGCCCGGCCCGGGCGCTGTGCTTCCTCGGCGCCGAGGAGCAGCAGGCCCGGTTCCTGCCGCGGATCATCGCCGGCCAGGCCACCATGGCCGTGGCCATCTCCGAGCCGGACGCCGGCTCCGCGGCCACCGACATGACGACCCGCGCCAAGCTGGCCAACCATGCATTCACCATCAACGGGTCGAAGCGCTGGATCTCGAACGGCAGCGAGGCCGACTACTACTTCCTCTACACCCGACTGTCCGACGACCCGGGCGGCAAGGGCATCGGCGCGATCATCGTCGAGGCCGACCGCCCAGGCGTGAGCTACGGTGCCCCGGAGAAGCTGATGGGCTTTCGCGGCATCCCGTCGGCCGACGTCATCTTCGACGACGTTGTGGTGCCCGAGGAGAACCTCGTGGTGCCGGCCGGCAGCTTCCGAAAGTTGTTCACACCGTTCTCGATCGAGCGGCTGGGCAACGCCACCATGAGCCTCGCGATCGGCCAGGCCTCGCTCGACCGCACCGTGGCTTACGTGCAGGAGCGGCTGCAGTTCGGCAAGCCGCTGGTCGAGTTCCAGGCGGTGCAGATGACCGTCGCCGACATGCTGCTGCAGGTCGAAGCCGCCCGCCTGCTCATCCAGCGCGCGGCCGGCAATGCCGGCACCGGGCTGCCCGACCCGCTGGAGACCTCGCTGGCCAAGTGCACCGCCAACGAGATGGCCAAACGGGTGTCCGATCTGGCGATGCAGCTGCACGGCGGCAACGGTTACACCGAGGAGTACGGCATCGAGCGGTTACACCGCGACGCGCACGGCTGGGCGCTGGCCGGCGGCACCCCGAACATGCAACGCACCCGGATCGTGTCCGAGCTGCTCGGCCGCGGCTTCGACCAGCGTCGGTAGGCGAAATCGTGACGCGTTACTTCCAGGACCTGCATCCCGCCGAGTCCGACCGCAGCAAGTGGACGGTCGCGCACGCGCTGCGCAAGCAGGCGAGCGCCGGCCCCGACCGCACCTTCCTGATCGTGCCCGACGAGGGCCGCGAGTGGACCTACGGCCAGACCCTCGCCGACGCCGAGCGGGTCGGCGGCGGACTGGCCGCCGGCGGTGCGACGACAGGTGACCGCGTCGTCGTGATGGCCGCGAACTGCTCGCGGTTCGTGCTCACCTGGCTCGCTTGCGGGGTCAGCGGGCTGGTCGAGGTGCCGGTGAACACGGCCTACGAGGGCGAGTTCCTGCGGCACCAGGTCGCCCTCGTCGGTGCGCGGTGGGCAGTGATCGACGACGCGCACGCTGCCCGCTTCGTCGCGCTGCGCGACGTGCTTCCGGCGCTGGAAGGGTTCTGGGTCATCGACACCGGGCAACTCGACGCTGCCCTGCAGCAGCTGCGCGACGCCGGGTGGGGTGCGCAGCCGTGGGACACGCTGCTCGACGCCGAGCGGTTGCAGATCCCCGAGCCGGCCGCTCACTCACTGGCCTCGGTGTTCTACACGTCGGGCACGACCGGTCCGTCGAAGGGCGTGGCGATGCCGCACTCGCAGATGTACTTCTTCGGCCAGGAAGTAGTGTCGTTCACCCGCCTCACCGCCGACGACACCTACCTCACCACCACGCCGCTGTTCCACGGCAACGCGCAGTTCATGGCGTCGTTTCCCGCGCTCATCGCCGGCGCCCGATTGGTCGTGCGCTCGAAGTTCAGCGCCAGCCGCTGGGTCGACCACGTGCGCGAGAACCAGGTCACGGTCACCAACCTGGTGGGCGTGATGATGGACTTCGTGTGGAAGCAACCACCCCGCCCGGACGATGCCGACAACGTTTTGCGCTGCGTCTACGCCGCACCCACCGCGTCGTCGATCCTGCGGGAGTTCATGCAGCGGTTCGGCGTCGAGGCGTTCGTCGACGCGTTCGGGCTGACCGAGACCTGCGCCCCGATCATCTCACCGTACGGCGAGATCCGCCCGCCCGGCGCTGCCGGCTTGCAGGCCAGCGACTGGTTCGACATCCGGCTTGTCGATCCCGAAACCGACGAGGAGGTGCCCGTGGGCACCATCGGCGAGCTCGTGGTGCGCTACAAGGTGCCGTGGACGTGCAGCCTCGGTTACTACGGCATGCCGGACAAGACCGCCGAAGCGTGGCGCAACCTGTGGTTCCACACCGGCGACGCGCTGCGTCGCGACGCCGACGGCTGGTACTACTTCGTCGACCGCTACAAGGACGCGCTGCGTCGCCGCGGCGAGAACATCAGCTCCTACGAGGTCGAGCAGGTGGTCCTCGCGCACCCGGCAGTGGTCGAGTGCGCCGTCATCGGCGTCGCCGCCGGCGTGGAAGCCGGCGAGGACGAGGTGATGGCCGTGGTGGTCACCGACGGCTCGCCGGTCACCGCCGCGCACCTGTGGGCGTTCTGCGAGGGCAAGGTGCCGGCGTTCGCGATCCCGCGGTTCGTCCGCTTCGTCGAGGCCCTGCCCAAGACGCCGTCGGAGAAGGTGCGCAAGGGCGCGTTGCGCGACGACGGCATCACCTCCGACACGCACGACCGCACGGCTGCGACGGTGTCGGCATGACCGCGGCGAAGGCGGGCCCGCTCGACGGCATCCGCGTGCTCGAACTCGGCACGATGTACGCCGCCCCGACGGCCGGCCGCATGCTGCGCGACTTCGGTGCGGACGTCACCAAGGTGGAGGATCCGCAGACCGGTGACTTCGCCCGGCATTGGCCACCGCAGAAGGACGGCCTGTCGCTCGGGTTCGCGCGGCTCAACGCGGGCAAGCGATCGGTGGCCATCGATCTGCGCAGCGACGCCGGCCGCGACCTCGTGCGTCGGATGGCGGCCACCGTCGACGTCGTGGTGGAGTCGTTTCGTCCCGGCCGGCTCGAGGACTGGGGGCTCGGCTACGACGTGCTGTCGGCCTCGAACCCGGGACTCGTGCTCACCCGGGTGTCCGGCTTCGGGCAGACCGGGCCGTACACCTCGCGCCCCGGCTTCGGCACCGTCGCCGAGACGGCGAGCGGCTTCGCCTTCATCAACGGCTGGCCGGAGACGCCGCCGACCTCGCCCCCGTTCGGGTTCGCCGACTCGATCGCCGGCATCTCGGCGGCGATGGGCACCGCGATGTCGCTGTACCGCCGCGAGCGCACCGGCGCCGGTGACGTCGTCGACGTCGCGCTCTACGAGCCGTTGATGTTCATCGTCGGCGACATGCTGCTCAAGTGGGGCGCGATGAACGAGATCCAGGGCCGGGTCGGCAACGGCACCGGATCAGCGTCCCCGCGCGGCATCTACCAGGCCGCCGACGGCGGCTGGCTCTCGATCGCGGCTTCCAATCAAGGGATCGCGAAGCGGCTGTTCGTGGCGATGGATCGCCCGGACGTCCTCGACGACCCGCGATTCGCCACGAACCCGGCCCGGCTTGCCAACAACGACGCGATCCAGGAGATCGTGACCGAGTGGGTGGGCCGGCGGCCACGCGCCGAGGTGCTCGGGATCCTGGAGAAGCACGAGGTGGTGTGCGCGCCGGTCAACAATGCGAGCGACATCGTCGCCGACCCGCACTTCCGCGAGCGAACGCTCGTCGAGATCACCGGCAACGACGTGTTGGGCCGGGTGCTGATGCCCGGTCCGGTGCTGCACCTGCGCGACTACGCGGGCCCGACCTACGACGGGGTACCTGTCATCGGGCAGCACAGCCGTAGCGTGCTCGGCGACTGGATCGGGCTCGACGATGCCGCATTCGACGAGTTGGCCGGTGCCGGTGTGGTTGCTCAGGCGTCCTAGTTCTCTGCAGCCGGCGCCTTCAGGATCATGCCGGTGCGGTGGCACAGGTGGATCAGTTCGTCGTGCTGGTTGTAGCCGCGGTGCTCGAACCACACGATGCCCGCGTCGTCACGGCTCTTTGATTCGCGCTTGCGCAAGATTGTGGACTCCGCGCGCAGCGTGTCGCCGTGGAAGACGGGATTGGGGAAGGTCATCTTGTCGTAGCCGAGGTTGCCGATCGTGGTGCGGAACGTGAGATCGGGGACGATCATGCCGCCGATCAGCGCCGCCGTGAACAGGCTGTTCATCAGCCGGCGGCCCTGGGGCAGGTTCGTCCGCGCGTACTCCTCGTCGAGATGAATCGGCGCGACGTTCATCGTGAGCGAGGTGAATAGCACATTGTCCATCTCGGTGACCGTGCGGGTGAATGGGTGCCGGAACTGCGCACCGTCGTGCATCTCCTCGAAGTACAAGCCGCGCATGTCGGTGTCTCCTACAGTCCGCCGTGCAACGTGGCCAACGCGTCCACGTGCGCGAGCCACTCCGTTGCCTTGTCGGCATGGGCTTTGTCGATGTGGATGTCGCCGTACATGACGGCGCCGAGCCCGGCCGCCTCGGCCTTCGCGTAGGCCTCGCGCAGCCCCCGATAGAACTCGATGTCGGCCGTGTCGGGCGTGTAGACGCGATTGACCACCGGCACGTGCGTGGGGTGCAGCACGATCTGCCCTCGGAAGCCCATCCGCCGGTTGCCACGGGTGAAGGTCTCCAACCCGTCGAGGTCACGGATGCGTTCCCACAGCGCCGTCAGCGGATGCACGCCGGCGGCCCGAGCGGCGAGCAGGATCCGGGTGCGGTGGAACAGCGACTCCGTGCCCTCGGGCGTCCATTCGTAGCCGACGGCACGGGCGATGTCGGCGTGCTCGGCGGTCGGGCCGATCAACGCACCCACGCGTGGTGACGCGAGCGCGATCTCCTCGCAGTGCTGGATGCCCTGGATGGTCTCGATCGGCACGATGTACTCGATCCCGTGTGCGCCGCTGCATCGCTCGAAGTAGTCCACGAGAGCGTCGTACTTGGACACGTCGACCGCCGATCCCACCTTGGGCGCGAATACCCCGGTCAGTCCCGGCACGATCACGGCGGCGAGGTCGTCCCCGGTCTCGCCGGTGTCCAACGCATTGGGCCGGACGAACAGGCCGAGGCGGGGATGGTCATGAGCGATCTGCGTGATCGCGTCGCGGATCGTTTCCCGCGCCTGCGCCTTCTCGGCCGGCGGCACCGAGTCCTCGAGGTCCAGGCACAGGCAGTCGGCGCCGGCGGCGACGGCCTTGTCATACCACTTCGGCTTGTTGCCCGGCACGAAGATCACGGTGCGATACGGCTTCACGTCTGACCTCCTCGCGGATGGAGTAACAGTAACTATCATAATCAGAAATAGGCGTCAACGCGGCCGACCGGCAGGAGCACGCAGTGATCGACGCACATGCCCACGTCTGGGATCTCGAACGTCGAGACCAGCCGTGGATACCCGCGGATTCCGCGCTCCGCCGCACCTTCGCGGTGCCCGATCTCGTGCGTGCCGTGGCCTCAACGCAGGTCGAGCGGGTGATCCTCGTACAGGCGATCAACGATGCGGGCGAGACCGCCGACCTGCTGTCCGGTGTTCGGGAACACCCCTTGATCGCCGGCGTGGTGGGCTGGGCCGAACTGCGCGATCCCGCTCTCGCGGACCTGCTCTTGGAGTCGTCGGCCCTCGTCGGCATCCGGCACCAAGCACTTGCCGAGCCCGACCCGGCCGCCTGGCTGCGCGCGCCGGGTGTGCGCCGCGGGCTCGGGGTGCTCGAGCACCGCGGGTTGCCGTTCGACCTCATGCTGGGCCCGCAACACCTGCGCGCCGCGACCATCGCCGTTCGTGCGCATCCCTCGCTCGTCTTCGTGCTCGACCACCTCGGCAAACCACCGATCGCGAGCGGAGCGCTGCAGCCCTGGGCCGGCGACCTGCAAGAGCTGGCGCGCGAACCGAACGTGTGGTGCAAGCTTTCCGGGGTGCAGACGATGGCCCACGCCGACTGGATCTACCCGGATCTCGAGCCGTATCTCGACGTGGCGTTGGCGTCGTTCGGGGCGCAGCGGCTGTTGTTCGGGTCGGACTGGCCGGTGTCAAGCCGGGCGGCTTCGTACGGCCAGGTGATCGAGGTGGCGCAGGCCGCCTGCGCGACCCTGTCCGCGTCCGAGCGCGCGGCAGTGCTCGGCGCGAACGCGCAGCGGGTGTACCGGTTGCCGCGAAACCCTTCCAACTCTCTCTAATAACTATTATCATAGTAAGGGAACCAGAGGAGGCACGCGTGGTTGAGCTGCTCAGCGCCGACGACGAACGTGAGATCAGGGCGTCGTTGCGGCAGGTGCTGGGCAAGTACCCCGACGAGTACTGGATGCAGCACGACCTCGATCACGAATTCCCGTGGGACTTCTACCGCGAGATGGCCGCCGCCGGATGGATCGGGATCTGCATCCCGGAGCAGTACGGCGGCGGCGGCGCTGGCGTGCAGGAGGCCGCGCTGCTGCTCGAGGAGGTCACCGGCAACGGCGGCGCGCTGAACGCAGGCACGACCGTCCAGGTCGGACTGTTCGGCCTGGAGCCTGTGGTGAAATACGGCACCGAGGAGCAGCGGGAGCGATTCCTGCGGCCGGCAGCCGTCGGCGATCTGCAGGTCTCCTTCGGGGTGACCGAGCCGGACGCCGGCACCGACACCACCAGCATCACCACGTTCGCCGAGAAGGTCCAGGGCGGCTATCGCGTCAACGGCCGCAAGGTGTTCATCTCGCGTGCCGAGCAGGCCGAGCGGCTGCTACTCATCACCCGCACCGCCGCGCGCGACGCGGGCGCCAAGCCGACCGACGGCATGACCTTGTTCCTGGCGAAGATGGACCCGGAGCACATCAAGGTGCAACCGATTCCGAAGCTCGGCCGCAACGCGATCTCGACGAACATGCTGTTCATCGACGACCTGTTCATCCCCGACGAGGATCGCATCGGCGAGGAAGGCAAGGGGTTCAAGTACCTGCTCGCCGGCCTCAACGCGGAACGCATCATCGTCGCCGGCGGGTGTCTGGGCATGGGGCGTGCGGCGCTGCGCAAAACAGTCGACTACGCCAAGGAGCGCACCGTGTTCGGCCGCCCGATCGGGATGAACCAGGGCGTGCAGTTCCCGCTGGCGGATTCACTGGCCAAGCTCGATGCCGTCGAGTTGTTGATCCGCAAGGCCGCGTGGCTCTATGACAACGGCCAGCCCTGCGCCAAGGAGGCCAACGAGGCGAAGTTGCTCGCGTCCACGTGGGCCTTCGAGACGGCCGATCGAGCCGTCCAGTTCCACGGCGGCTACGGCTACACCAGCGAGTACCACGTGGAGCGCTACTGGCGTGAGGCCCGAGTACAACGGATCGCACCCATCTCGAACGAATTGGTGCTCGCCTATCTCGGCGAGAAGGTGCTCGGACTGCCTCGGTCGTACTGATCGGTCGTACTGACACCGGCACATATCATCTGCTCGTGCCGACGAGAACCGAGAAGGTCGCCGAGTCAGTCGCCCGGGAGATCATGCAGGACATCCGGCGCGACAGCCTGGCTCCGGGTTCGCGGCTGCCGCCCGAGACGGAGATGCTCGAACGCTTCCAGGTCGGACGCGGATCGCTGCGCGAGGCACTGCGCATCCTCGAGGTCAACGGGCTCGTCACCATGCGCACGGGTCCGCGCGGCGGGCCGGTCGTCGCGCCGCGCGACCCAGCGTCGTTCGGTCAGATCATGACCTTGCACCTGCAGTCGGCCGACACCACCTACCGACAGCTGCTCGAGGCGCGGGTCGAGTACGAGGTGCTGCTCGCGCGCAGGGCCGCCGAGCAGGAGGGCGACACGGCCGGCCAGTTCGTCCGGGCGACACTGTCAGGGCTCTCGAGTGAGAGCTCCGACGAAAGGTACGGGGCCGGCACGTCGGAGTTCCACGGCGCAGTGGGGCAGGCGGCCGGGAACCCGGCGCTCGCGCTGGTGGCTGACGCCATCTACAGCATCTGGGCGGTGCGCGTGACCCGCGTGCTGTATCCGCCCGAGCATCGCGAGGCCGTGCTGCACCAGCACGAGCTCATCGCCCGGGCCATCGAACGACACGATCCGCGTCGCGCCGAACGGCTGATGCGCGAACACATGCAGGAGTACCGGCAGTACTGCGAGCAGCGGTATCCCGCCCGGATGGACGAGTACGTCGACTGGAATTGACTAGTGTCGCGGGACCCTAGTCCCACACCAACGGCAGGGTCTGCAGCCTCAGTTGCCCGCCGCGCTCGGTGATCTCGGCGCCGTCGGCCAACCGGTAGTCGGGGATGACCGCGTGCCAGGCCTGCAGTGCGATCACCAACTCGGCACGGGCAAGATGCATGCCGATGCAGCGGTGGACGCCGGCGCCGAAGCCCAGATGGTGATTCAGGTCAGCCCGTTCCATGTCGAAGGTGTCGGGGTCGGCGAATTTGCGCGGGTCGCGGTTGGCCTGCGCGAGTCCGAGCCAGATCATCTCGCCCTTGTTCATCGGACAGCCGAGAATTTCGGTGTTCGAACTGACCATCCGGCCGTCCTGGATGACCAGGGAGTACAGACGTACGGATTCCTCTATGAACTTGGGCCACAGCTGCGGCTCGGCCATCAGGCGCCGACGCGCGTCGGGATGGGCCGCCAGGTGGTGGAAGATGTAGCCGAGTGCGCTGCGCGTGGTGTCGAGCCCGGCGGTCATCATGGTCATGCAGATCGTGGTGACGTCGTCGTGGCTGATCGGCGCGTCGTCGATTCGGGCCACGAGCAGCCGGCTGAGCAGATCGACGTTCGGATCCTGCAGGTCGGCGCGCCGCGCGGCCACACCCGCGTCGAAGTAGGCCTTGATGTTTGCGACCGCCTCGCCGGATCTGGCGAGTTCCTCCGGCGTCGAGGCGAAGAAGCCGCCGAAGATCGCCTCGACCCACGGCAGCAGCCGGACACCGTCCTCGACCGGCAGGCCGAGCAGGGCCAGAAAGAGTTCGGTGGGATAGATCATCGCGAATTCCACGCCGAGATCGACGGACTTGCGCGGCGCGATCTCGGCGACCAGTGCAGCGGCGCGCTCCTCGGCCAGCGCTGACAGACGCTTCACCGCCGACGGGGAGAAGAACGGGTTCAACACCTTGCGCAACTTGTTGTGCGCGGGCGGGTTGAGCGAGTTCGGCAGCAGCGGGATGGTCATGTGCGGGTCGAAGGAGTTGACGCAGTCGCTCACCAGCGTGTCGGTGTCGCGCAGCATCTCGACGACGTCGTCGTAGCGCGAAACCATCAAAAAGCCGTACTCGGTGCTGTCGTTCCACACCGCGCGCCCGAGTTCGCGCTCGGCGTTGAGCAGGCCGTAGGTCTCGAACGCGGGCCGGTCGATGCGGTAGTCGGTGTGCGCCACCGGGCATGTACCGGTGTCGCGCTCCTGCGACGGTCGCATGCACGTCTCCTTTGCGGTCGATGGAGCGGTTACCCTACCCTAAGTATGCCTACTATGAGTATAGTTATCATCAACCCAACCGCGGGTGGGTTACTGGCCGCCGTCCACGGTGAGGACCGCCCCGGTCGTGTAGCTCGACGCGTCGCTCGCGAGGTAGAGCGCAGTGCCGATGATCTCCTCGGGTTGCCCGCCGCGCTGCAGCGCGAAGCTCTGCGCGCGGGCCTCGAACGCGTCCATGTCCCACGCCTTGCTGACGTCGGTGAGAAACGTGCCGGCCATGATCGCGTTCACCCGCACCGACGGCCCGAACGCGCGCGCCAACCCGACAGTGAGCGCGTTCAGCCCGGCCTTGGCCGCGGCATAGGGGATGACATCGGCGCGCGGGCGCACCGCGGCCGCGCTACTGATGTTGACGATTGACCCGCCGGCGCCGGCCGCCATCCGGGTACCGATCAGTGCCGCGAGCCGGAACGGGCCCTTGAGGTTCACCGCCAGCACCTTGTCGAACAGCTCCTCGCTGATCGAGTCGACGCGGTCGTAGAGCGGCGACATTCCAGCGTTGTTGACCAGCACGTCGACCCGCCCGAACTCGCCGTAGACGGTGTCGACGAGCGCGTCGAGCGCGCCCCACCGGCCCACGTGCGCCGCCAGCCCGAGCGCCCGCCGTCCGGTGGCCGCGGTGATCTGCTCGGCGTAGGCCGCGCAGCTGTCCGCGTCGCGGCTGGCGATGACGACGTCGGCGCCGGCCTGCGCGAACCCGGACACCATGGCCCGGCCGAGCCCCCGGCTGCCGCCGGTCACGAGCGCTACCTTGCCGGTGAGATCGAAGGACGGCGGGGCGGGCAGGCTCATCACTTCATCCTAGTCCAAATCCTTGTTATGGTATGCATGAATTGGCGAGCCGAGGGAGCTGTCTGGTGACCGAAACCGACGACGTCGGCCTCTACGAGCTCCCGGCCCGCTACCGCGACCTGCAGCTGGAGGCACGCGCGCTCGCCGCATCGGTGGCCGAGCGCGCCGAGGTCGCCGACGAGGCCGACAGTGTCGACCCGGTGATGCGATCCGCGCTCGCCGGCAGCGGCCTGGCCGCAGTGCTCGTCGGTGCCGAGTACGGCGGCCGGTTCGAGCGGGTCGACTCCCTGGCGGCCGCGGTCGTGCGCGAGGCATTCGCCGGCACCAGCGGCCATCTCGATTCGCTGTTCGTGATGCAGGGTATCGGCAGCTTCCCGGTGAGCAACGGGGGCAGCGACACGATCCGCAAGCGGTGGCTGCCGCAGGTGGCCGCGCTCGATGCGATCGCCGCGCTCGCGCTCACCGAGCCGCACGTCGGATCCGATCTCAAGGCGATCAGCACCTGCGTGCGCGTCGACGGCGACGAGCTCGTCGTCAGCGGCCACAAGTCGTTCATCACCAATGCCGGCGACGCCGACTTCTACAGCGTGCTGTGCAAGGAGGACGACCGGTACTCCCTGGTGTTCGTACCGGCGGACACCCCCGGCGTGAGCGTCACCAGACCGCACCAGATCATCGCCCCGCACGTGCTCGGCGACGTGATCCTCGACGACGTGCGGGTGCCGCTCGACAACCGTATCGGCGAGCCGGGCAAGGGCTTCACGCTGATGCTCGCCACGCTGGCCACATTTCGGGTCTCGGTGGCCGGTGCCGCGGTCGGGGTCGCCCAGGCAGCGCTGGACGAGGCACTGCGGCACACGTCCGGCCGTGAGCAGTTCGGGGTGCCGCTCGCCCGCCTCGGCCCGGTGCCCTCGCTGCTCGCGTTGTCGTGGACCGAGATCGAGATGGCCCGCTCGCTCACCTACCGGGCCGCGGCCGCGGCGGCTCGTGATCCGTACGCCAACCTGAACCTGTCCTCGATGGCCAAGGTCGGCGCCACGGAGGTGGCCGGCCGTGTGGTCGACCGGGCGGTGCAGGTGATGGGCCGCTTCGGCCTGGTGCGTGGCAGCCTCATCGAGCGGCTCTACCGTGAGGCCCGGCCCATGCGCATCTACGAGGGCTCCACCGAGGTGATTCTCGACTCGCTCGCCAAGCAACTGCTCAAGAAGCGGGCCGGCAAATGATCATCGACGCGCACTGCCACGTCTGGCCCGACCACATCGCGCCGCAGATCCTCGCCACCCGGCCCGCCGGGCTGGACCCGAAGCACGACGGCACGCTCGCCGGCCTGCGCCGCACACTCGACGCCGCCGGGATCGACCACGCCATGTGCCTCGGCATCGCCGGGGTGGCCAAGAACGTCGAACGCACCAACGAGTTCATCGGATCGGTCCCGCGCGACCGATTCACCCCGTTCGGCACGGTGCACCCGGAATTGTCGGTCGAGGCGAACCTGAGGTCGTTGCACGACAACGGCATCCGGGGCGTGAAGCTGCATCCGCTTTTCCAGGATCTCTCGCTCGCCGACCCGCGCGTCATCGACATCCTGCACGGCCTGGCCGAGCACGACATCACGGTGATCACCCACGCCGGCGCAGGCGCCTCGGCCGAGGCGAACAACCGCGGCGCGCCGGCCAACGTGCGGTTCGCCCTCGATTCGGTGCCCGACCTGCGGCTGATCGCGTGCCACTTCGGCGGCTACCACCTGCTCGACGACGCCGAAGAGCAGGTCGTGGGCTCGCGGGCCTACCTCGAGACGTCCTGGCCGCCGCGGCTGGCCGACCTCGACAAGGAACGGATCCGCTCGATCATCCGACGGCACGGCGCCGACCGGGTCATCTTCGGCTCGGACTGGCCGATGGCCGATCCCGGCGTCGAGCTGCAGGCGGTGCGTGGTCTCGGTCTCGAACCGCACGAGGTCGACGCGATCCTCGGCAACACCCTCGCCGGCGTCCTGGGCCTGCCGTGACGGATCCGACCATCGTCGTCGGAGCGGGACTGGCCGGCGTACGTACCGTGCAGGCGTTACGCCGGCGCGGTTACGCCGCGCCGATCATCCTCGCCGGCGCGGAGTCGCACCTGCCTTACGACCGGCCGCCGCTGTCCAAGGAGTTCCTGCTCGGCAAGGCCGGCGCCGAGGACATCGCGCTGTGCGGTGCGGACGAGTTCGCGAACCTCGATGTCGAACTGCAGCTGCGCACCCGTGCCTTCGACGTCGACGCGGGCGCGCGCACGCTGCGGCTCAACGGCGCACCGATCCGGTACGGCACGCTGATCGTCGCCACCGGCTCGACGCCACGCACGTTGCCCGTGGGTGGCGGGCACGCCGGGGTGCACACCTTCCGCACCCTCGACGATGCGCTCGCGGTGCGCGAGGCGCTCGCCGCCGGCGCGCGGGTGGCCGTGGTGGGCGGCGGGTTCATCGGCGCGGAGATCGCGTCGGCCGCACGACATCTCGGCCTGGACGTGACGATCGTCGATCCGTTGCCGGCGCTGATGATCCGCGGGCTGGGCCCGTCGCTGGGGGCCGTACTCGCGCGTCGACATGCCGACAACGGCGTGCGCTTGTGCCTGGGCCGCGGCGTGGCCCGCATCGATGGCGGCACCCGGGTCGGACGGCTCGTGCTCGACGACGACAGCACCGTGGACGCCGACCTCGTCGTGGTGGGCATCGGTGTCGCGCCGGCAATCGGGTGGCTGGCCGGCAGCGGCCTGGACGTGAATGACGGCCTGCAATGTGACGCGACCCTGCTGGCGGGTCCGGGCGTCTACGGCGTCGGCGATGCGGCGAGCTGGTCCACGCCGCGCGGGCGGCGCCGCACCGAACATTGGACAAACGCCGTCGATCAGGCCGCGGCGCTCGCCGCCACGCTCACCGGCGCGCCGACCGCCTTCGACCCCATTCCCTACGTGTGGTCCGACCAACTCGGCGGCAAGCTGCAGGTCTGGGGCGAGGTACGCCCGAACGACGAACTCGTCTACCTCGAGGCAAGCGCCGACAGCGCCGAGTTCGTAGCGGTCAGCGGCGGCGACGGTCGGTTGCGCGGGGTCGTCGCGTTCGGGGCGCGGCGCGAGGCGATGCGAGCGATGCGCATGCTGCGCGCGGGCGCTGGTTGGCAACCCGGAACGGGCCCACGACAGGAATCGGAATCCGAAAGCTGAGAGACAGAGCGTCACCCAGGTCACAGCCTGGTGACGTCTCTTGACCGGCCTGAATTGCTGATTATGATTAGGCACAATCCGGCCCGCCTCGCGGGGCTTGCGCGGCCGGTCAGAACCCGAGCGCGGCACGAGGTGCCCGCGTGACTAGGAGGACTGGTGACGACTCGAATCGGCAAGCGGCGCTTCACAATGGTGGGCGCGCTGGTCGTGAGCGCGGCACTCGCGCTCTCGGCCTGTAGCTCCAGCGGTGGGGGCGGCGGTGGCACGACCTCCGCGGCCGCGGGCGGCGGCACCAGTGCTGCCGCGACCGGCAGCACCGGCGGTGGCGGGACCGCCGCGGCCAAGGCCTTCGTCGAGAAGTACTCGTCGCGGCCGACGCAGATCCCGGTTACCACGCCGGTGGGCAAGACGGTGCCGAAGGGCAAGTCGGTCTTCTTCATCAGCTGCGGCACACCCGAGTGCGCGGAGGAGTCCGGCATCGTCAAGCAGGGCACCGACGCGCTGGGCTGGACCCTGAAGACGATCAACACCGACGGCACGCCGGAGACCGAGAAAGCCGCATTCGAGCAGGCAGTCCGCGCGAAGCCGGCCGGGATCCTGTATACGGCCATCGACAAATCCGTGTTCGCGCAGTACATCCCGACGCTGCACGCCAACGGCACGATCCTGTCCGCCTGCTGCATCATCGACCCGGTCGGCCCGAACAGCATCGACTACGCCGTCGAGGTGCCGTCGCAGACCGGTTTCGTCGGCCAGCTGCAGGCTGCCTGGGTGGCCTCGGACGCCGGCGGCAGCACGAAGTCCGTGTTCGTGAACATCCCGTCGATCCCGATCCTCACGTTCGCGCTGACCAACTACAACAAGTGGCTGCCGCAGTATTGCTCGGGCTGCAAGAACGAAACCCTGAACATCCCGATCACCGCGCTGGGCAAGGACGTCCCGACTCGCATCGTCGCCTACCTTCGCGCCCACTCGGACGTGAAGTACATCGTGATGAGTACCGACTCGCTGACAATCGGCCTGCCGGCCGCGCTGAAGGCGGCCGGGTTGAACACCAAGGTGAAGATCGTCGGCCAGGGCGCGACGGCCACCAACCTGCAGTACCTGCGCAGCGGTGACCAGGCCGTGTCGGTGGCGTTCCCGTTCTACGAGTCGATGATGATGATGCTCGACGCCGTGGTGCGGCACGCCGCGGGTGTGGCCATCGTACCGTCGGTCACGCCGCCGCAGTGGCTGCTCACCAAGGACAACGCCCCGAACACCTCGAAGATCTTCCCGATCGTTCCGGACGTGGTCGACCAGTTCAAGAAGCTGTGGGGCGTCAGCTGACACCCACTGCCTGATCCGAGCGACGGGCCGCCGAGGATATCCTCGGCGGCCCGTTCGCGTTGGCTGCGATCAATCGAAGGTCTGCGCGAGCTCGTAGGCCTGCCGAGTTGCGGACACCACCCGGCGCGGCGCGAAGGCATCACCGAGCAGATGCACGCCGGCGCGCCGGGCCTTGACCGCACCGAACAGCTCGGCCACCGGGAGCGCCCCGCAGGCGAGCACCACCGAGTCGACGTCGTCGACGGTCCAGCGCCGGCCGCTGTAGGCGTTGGCCACGGTGACGCGGCCCGGCTCGACCGCGACCAGCCGCGTCATCGGGATCGTCGCCACGCCGCCGTCGTCGAGGCGGGCCAGCACCGCGCCGATGGTGTACTTGCCGACCAGCGGCGACGGAGTGGTCGACCGGTACATCAGCGTGACCTGCCGCCCGTCGCCGGCCAAGTGGTCGGCCACGGCGAGCGGCGCGAGCCGGTCGTCCTCGGAGACCACCAGCACGTGCTCGCCGAGCTCGACCGCGCCGCCGCTGACGAGATCGGTGCCGGTGTAGACGTGCGGCAGGTCGATGCCGGGCACGTCCGGTCGGCGGGCCCGCGCGCCGGTGGCGATCGCCACGATGTCCGCCGGCTCGTCGGCCACCTGGTCGGCGTCGGCCGGCCGGGCGAGTTGCACGTCGACTCCCAGGTGCGCCAGCCGGTCCTGCTGCCAGCGGATCCATTTCGCGTAGGCCCGGTTCATCCGCAGTCGCGCGGCGAGGGCGAGCTGCCCGCCGAGCTCGGGCTCACGCTCCCACAGTTGCACCCGGTGCCCGCGCTCGGCCATCTGCGCGGCGAACTCGGTGCCGGCCGGCCCGCCGCCGATGACGAGCACCGACTTCGGGTTCGACGTCACGGCCGCGGGCGGGTCGTCGGCCTGCCCGGCGCGGGGGTTGACCGCGCAGGCGAACGGCAGCCGCTCCACCACCCGGCGGTCGATGCACTCCTGCAACGCGACGCACGGTCGCACCTCATGGGCTCGGTTCTGGCGGGTCTTGCGGATCAGCTCGGGGTCG
Organism: uncultured Actinomycetota bacterium; assembly: GCA_963718805.1. Taxonomy (GTDB): domain Bacteria; phylum Actinomycetota; class Actinomycetes; order Mycobacteriales; family Jatrophihabitantaceae; genus Jatrophihabitans. The sequence goes on from CAVQZY010000001.1 coordinate 105,048, forward strand.
GCGATCATCGCCCGCGCGAAGCCGACGAGGTCGGCGTGGCCGTCGGCGACCACCTGCTCCGCGGCGGCCACCGAGGTGACGCGCCCGACGTAGACCACCGGCAGCTCGGTTGCCCGCTTCACCTCGCCGCACATCGGCGCCCATTGGGCCTCGTCGTAGAAGCCGGGCTGGACATAACTGACCCGGCCCCAGTTGTCCCCGACGTCCAGGCTGAAGTAGTCGACCGTCCCGTCCGCGGTGAACGCGGCAACCAGCTGCTGCGCGTCGGCGACGGTCGTGCCGCCGTCGATCATCTCGTCGATGCACAACCGCAGTCCGATCGTGATCGGGTGATCGACGTGCGCGCGCATCGCCTCGACCACCTCGCGCAGCAGTCGCCTTCGGTTCTCGAAGGAACCCCCATAACCGTCGTCGCGGCGGTTGGTCAGCGGCGACAGGAACCACTGGAGCACGTCGTCGTGGTTGGCGTGCAGCTCGAGCGCGTCGACCTTGCCGGCCGCCGCGAGCGCGGCGCATTCGCCGTACTCGCGTACCAGCCAGGCGATCTCCTCGAGGTCGAGCGCATGCGGGATGCGGTGGTCGAGATAGCCGGACAGCGTGCTCGACGGCGCGGACGGCATGCCGCCCTGCAGCACGAACTGTGCACTGCCGTACCCGCCGGCCTCGTGCAGTCGGTCCATGTATTTCGTCATCCGGTCGACGAAGTTGGGTGCGCGGAACATGCTGATACCCGGGTTCGCCCCGACGCCCGTCGGCTCGAAGCCGGGGACGAGCGGGTTGCCGACGTGCATCGGGCTACCGCCGACCCACGCGGCACCTCCGTGCAGGCGGGCCGCCCAATAGGCGCAGTGCCGCTCGAACAACTCCGGCGCGCCGAGCAACGACCCGCCGCCGCCGGAGTGCGGCGGAACCACCAACCGCGAGGACAGATCCATCGTGCCGACGCGGATCGGGCGGGCGGTCAGCGGGAACAAGTCAGCCACGTGTGCCACCGTGGCACGCGCATCCATCGCTGCCAATATCCACCCCGAGTTCCTCACCCGGTTCGCTGGGGTTCGGCCGCCAGGTCGCACGGGTTGGAACGCGCCGCTGATGCGGCCGGTGGATCCTCTTCTGGGGTGGCCCGGAGACGACGCCGTTCCCGGCCCACGACTGGTACGAGCCCGACGAGCTCATCGGGCCGAACGGGTTCGAGAAGCACCACTTCGGCTGACCCGCTCGTCGGCGCGCAACACCCGCGACAGGAACAGCGTGAGTTCGCGCAGCAGCGCGAGTCGCGAGTCGACCCGTCGGTACTCGTGGCCCTCGCCGGCGAGTTCGAGATACGAAACGTCGCGTTCGAGCCGACGCATCCTCGCCACGATCTGCAGCGCCTCGTTGCGCGGGACGTTGGTGTCCAGCTCGCCGTGCACCACCAGCAGGGGGACCTCGATTGCCTCCGCGCGGTGCAGGGGCGAGATCTCCGCGAGGAGGGCGGCGTCGCGAACCGGGTCACCGTATTTCGTGACGGCGGCTGCGGCAATCCACGGCTCGCTGTCCCGGTAGAAAGTCAGCAGATCCGACATCCCGCAGATGTCGACACCCGCCGCGAACAGCTGCGGGTGCTCGGTCATCGCCACGAGTGTCGCGTAGCCGCCGTAGGAGCGGCCGGTGACCGCGATGCGACGCGGATCGGCCCACCCCTCGTCGGCGAGAAACCACGCACAGCCGGCGATGTCGTGGATCGCGTCGAAGCGACCCCACCGGTCGTCCGCGTGCACGAAGAAGTGCCCGTAGCCGGACGAGCCGCGGATGTTCGGGGCGAAGACCGTGATGCCGGCCGCGACCAACACCTGATGCTGCGGGTTGAACACGGGTCGCTCCTGGGCCTCCGGACCGCCGTGCAGGCTGATCATCGCAGGCGGCCGACCGCGACCGCGGCGCCGGGCGCGGTACAGCCAGCCGGACAGTTCGAGGCCGTCGTGGGCCTCGAACCGGACCAGTTCGGGTACGACCAGGTCGCTGCGGACCGGCAGGCTGGACGCGGTCGCCGGACTCCACTCCCGGTCGGCGACGCCGAGACGCCACAGCCGGCGCGGCTGCACCGGGCTCTCGACGGAGACGACGACGCAGCTGGCATCGCGCGCCATCGCGATGCCGGAGACGACCTCGCCGGGCAGCCCCGGGCACGGGTGGATCGTGCCGGTGGCGGTCTCGAACAGCTCGATCTCGCTCCTGCCGTCAACGTTCCACCCGAGCGTGATCCACCGTCCGGCGCTGTCCGCGTCGGCGAACTCCAGCTCGGCATGCGGGCGGGCGGCGACCGTGCCGGCCCCGATGCGTTTGCCCTCCACGTCGATGCCGATCGCGATCAGTTCGTGCCGCGGCCGGCCGGCGTCGGTGACCAGGTAGACCGCGCGGGCCGCGCCACCGCCGGCCGGGGCCGGCCGCAGCAGGCCGATCTCGGCCGAACCGGTCTGCGGATAGGGCAGCACCGGGTAGTCGTCGTCGGCCACGCGGTCGAGCAGCCGACAGAACTGGGCGCCGCGGGTGCCGTCGCGCAGCAGCGCGAACCGGCCGTCGGCGGTGAGGTCGAGCACGTGGATCAGCCACCCGGTGGCGATCACCTCGCTGTCGCCGGTGTCCGGGTCGAGGAGCAAACACTCGTTCGGGGTACGGGGTTCGTCCGAGCACAACGTGACGACCAGCCCGTGGCCCTGCCGCGCCCACGGACCCAGCACCGCGTGCTGCTTGCCGCCGGCCACCAGCCGCGGCGCGCTGCCGTCCGGGCGCACCACCCACACCTCGGTGCGCACGCCGCCGCCGCTGGCCACCGAGCAGGCGAGCCACAGCCCGTCAGGAGACCAGGACACCGACACGACGGGGTCTTCGGACAGCTGGACGCAGATGCTCGGAACCGCACCGCCATCGGCGCCACTACCGGCTGCATTCACGTCCGAGACCCACAACTGTGGCAGACCGTTGCGATCGCTCACGTATGCCACGCGGCTGCCGTCCGGCGTGAGCGTGGGCGCCCAGCAACCCCACGCCGCGACGAGTTCGCGCGCGAGCGGCTGCACCGCGTCCCAGGCCGCGGTCGAGGAGGCGGTGGCCACGGTCAGCCGACGCCCATGGTCTGCAACCACATCTCGAGCAGCGCGAGCTGCCACAGCGCGTTCGAGCCGAGCGTGGTGCGGGTCGTGTTCGGATCGGCGAGCATCGCGTCCACGGTCTCCGACCGGAACAGGCCACGGTTCTTCGCCGACGGATCGGTGAGGGCGTCGCGGACCCGCTCGAGATAGGGGCCCGCGAGCTGCCGGATCGCCGGCACCGGGAAGTAGCCTTTGGTCCGGTCGATCACCTCGTCGGGCACGATGCCACGGCTCGCCCGCTTCAGCACGCCCTTGCCGCCGTCGGCGAGCTTGAACTCGGGCGGGATCCGCGCCGCGAGCTCGACGAAGTCGTGGTCGAGGAACGGCACTCGCGCCTCGAGACCGGCGGCCATGGTCATGTTGTCGACGCGCTTCACCGGGTCGTCGACCAGCATGATCTCGCTGTCGTTGCGCAGCGCCGCATCGAGGGCGGTCTGCGCCCCCGGGCGGCCGAACTGTTCGGTGATGAACTCGCGCGGCGCATCCGTGGCGATCAGCCATTCCGGATTCAGCAATCTAGCCAGATCCCCGAAGGGCCGGTCGAAGAACACCCGCGCGTACGCGTCGACGGCCTCATCGCGCGGCACGTCGGCAAGCGGTGGGTACCAGTCGTACCCGCCCAGCACCTCGTCGGCGCCCTGACCGGACTGCACCACCTTCACCGATTTCGCGACCTCCTGGCTGAGCAGGTAGAACGCGACGCAGTCGTGGCTGACCATCGGCTCGCTCATCGCGGCGACCGCACCGTCGATCGCGGGCAGCAGCCGTCGCGAATCGATCTTGATGCGGTGGTGGTCGGTGCCGAACCGCTGCGCCACGATGTCGGAGTACTCGAACTCGTCGCCGGATTCGTCGCCGGCCGAATCGAAGCCGATGCTGAACGTCTGCAAGCCGGTCTGGCCCGCCTCGGCCAGCAGCGCCACCACCAGACTGGAGTCGATGCCGCCGGACAGCAGCACCCCCACCGGCACATCGGCCACCATGCGTCGCTCGACTGCGACACGCAGCGAGTCGACCACGGCCTGCTGCCAGTCGCGCTCGGTCCAATCGGCGCGCTCGGCGTCACGGGTGAACGGCGGATCCCAGTAGCAGGTGTCGGTGCTCGTGCCGTCGGGTTCCACCACCCGTACGGTGGCCGGCGGCAGCTTGCGGATCCCGTTGAGGATGGTGCGCGGCGCCGGCACGACCGAGTGGAACGTCATGTAGTACGCGAGCGCCGTCCGGTCGATCGAGGTGTCCACGCCGCCGGCGGCCAGCAGCGCCGGCAGCGACGACGCGAATCGCAACCGCGACGAGGTCTGGTCCAGGTAGAGCGGCTTGATGCCGAGTCGATCGCGGCCGAGCACCAGCCGGCCGGTGTCGCGCTCGGCGACGGCGAACGCGAACATGCCCTTGAACCGTTGGACGCACTCGGTGCCCCACTCGGCGTAGGCCTTCAGGATCACCTCGGTGTCGGCGTGGAGAAGAATCGGTGTCCGAGGCCGGCGAGCTCGTCGCGCAGCGCCTCGTAGTTGTAGATGCAGCCGTTGAACACCACGGTGAGCCCCAGCTGGGGGTCGGTCATCGGCTGCGCGCCTGCCGCGGACAGGTCGATGATCGCCAGTCGCCGGTGGCCGAGCGCCACCGGGCCGTTGGCCCAGATGCCGCTGCCGTCCGGACCGCGGGGAGCCATCCGGGCACAGCTGCGCTCCAACGCCGCAATGTCGGCGCCTGCGCCGTCGAAGCGGATCTCACCTGCCAGCCCGCACACGGGTCACCTCACCTGCCCTCGCCGGTATCGCCGGATCCGTCGGTGATGATCCAGGTGTCCTTCGCCCCGCCCCCGCGAGAGGAGTTCACCACCATGCTGCCCGCCGGCGCTACTCGGGTCAGGGCGAGGTCGGCCAGGTGCACCTCGTCCGCGCCGGTGCCGGACAGGTACACGAAAGCCCGCAGGTCGACGTGGCGCGGATCGAGCCGCTCGCCGTCGAAGGTCGGATGTGTCGACATCGGGACCACCTCCTGCGCGATCCACCGGCCGGGTTTCTGCTCGATCGCGATCCGGCGTTCGGTGAGCTCGGCCTTGGACGCGGCCGGCCCGATGAGCACCCCGCCGCCGCCGTACCCGTCGACCGGCTTCGTGACGAGCTGGTCGAGACGCGCGAGCACCGGGCCCAGCTCTTCGGGCCGCCCGCACCGGTAGGTGGGCACCGGCAGCAAGAGCGGCCGCTCGTCGAGGTAGTAGCTGATCAGGTCAGGCACCACGCAGTACATCGCCTTGTCGTCGGCGACGCCGGACCCGGGCGCGTTCGCCAGCACGACGTCGCCGTCCTGAGCGGCTTCGAGGATGCGTGCCCCGACCATGTCGCCCTGGGTTGTGTGCAGGTGCGCGAGCTCGACGGACAGGCGCAGGTAGAGCACGTCGACGCGGCGTCCGGCCGCGAAGACCCGCCCGCTCCTGACCTCGATCTGGCTGGGTTCGACCAGCAGCAGTCCCGCCCGCGCGGCGATGAGCCGGTGTTCGTACCACGCTGAGTTGTCCGCACCGTCGGACAACAGCGCTACGACCGGCTCCGGACGCCACGCACAGGCACGCAAGGTCCGGCCGATGAGCTCCAGCGCGGTGCGAGGGTCGCGGATGGAGGCATCGTCGGTGAGCTCGGGCAGCGACTCGTGCATCACCTTCCGCACCCCGATCGAGTACCCGACGCCCGACGGCACCCGGGTGTTGTCCTCCAGCACCCGCCAACCGCCCAGCGAGTCGCGGACCAGGTCGAAGCCGATCACCGGGGCGTTGACGACGCCCTTCGGCAGCGCCGATGCGGCCTCGTTCCAGCCCGGAGTGGCGTGCACGGACTCCCAGTCCAGCAGTCCCTCCTCGACGATGCGTGCCGGGCCGTAGATGTCGCGCAGAAACAACTCGATCGCTCGGGCCCGCTGGGTCAGCCCGGCGGCCAGCGTGCGCCACTCGTGCGCCGGGATGATGCGCGGCACGATGTCGACCGGGAACGGCCGCTGCTCGCCGCCGATGCCGAAGGTGAGCCCGTCGGACAGCGCGTTCTCCCGCAGCAACTCGACGCGCTTGCCCAGCCCGGAGGTCCCCAGCTCGTCGAGGACGTCGAACACCGGCCGGTACGCCGGGTACGGGATGCCGGACAGTGCGAGCGCCTCGTCGTCGGGCGCGTCGGCATAGCCCGCGGTGATCTCCGGCGTCTCAACGGTGAATGCGACCCGGCCCTGGGTCTCGGCCACCACGAGCGCCACGACGTCGGACACCCGGCCGCGTTCGGCGAAGCGGGCCCGCTGCCGGATCGCGGAATCGCCGTGCGCGAGCAGTGCGCCGGTGAGCTCCTCGACCTCGTCGCGGTCACCAGTGTCCTCGAGGTGCTCGCCGAGGCGTTCGACGAGCGCGCGCACCACGTCGGCGGACGGTTCGTCGACCGGATAGGTGTCCGGGGTCAGCAGCGGCCCGTTGAGGCCGCTGCGTGCCGCCCGCCACATGGCCGCGCGGTGTACCGGGTCCGGCCGCCCGCGCAGCGGCGCGCCCGCGGCATCGGCCTCGATCGCCTCGGCTACGAGGGCCCGGAAGATGCCGGCGATCAGCACCGCATCGTCGGCGCGCGGGCAGGCGTCGCACACCCGCAGCTCGACGGTCGGCACATGCGCGGAGGGCCGGACGTCGAAGTAGGCCATCTTGGGGTCGGAGATGATGTGCGCCTCGATGAGGTCGGCCACCAGCCGGTCATAGTCGGCCGCGGATTCCGCGTAGCCGAACGTGCCTGCGGTCGGCCAGCGTTGCCACACCATCGTGCGGAAACTGGAGTAGCCGGTGTCGGTGCCGTGCCAGTACGGCGAACTGGCGCTCATCGCGAGCAGGGTCGGCAGGTCGGCGGACACCCGCTGCGCCACCCGCACGGCGACGTCGCGGTCGGCCACCCCGACGTGCACCTGCAGGCCGCAGATCAACTGGTCGTCGACCAGGAAGCGGTAGTCCTGCTGCATCCGGCTGAACCGGCCGAGTGCGGTCAGCTCGAAGTCGCCGGTGCGCGAGAGCGGGGCGGTGCCACTGGACGCCACGCCCAACGCGGCCTCGGCGGCGACCGTCTCCGCGAGCTTGCGCAGCCGCACGATCTCGGCGCGCAGTTCGGTCAGGGTCGCGCAGACCGGGGTGTTCGTCTCGACCGTGCTGCGCTGCAACTCGAAGGAGAAGCCCTCGTCGGGCAGGCCGCGCAGCAGTTCCGGTGCCCGGGCGCTGAGCCGGCCGGACGCAAGGTCGACGACGTGCAATTCCTCCTCGACGCCCAACGTGCGCGCGTCCAGCATCGAGTCACGGTAGGTCGTCAAGATTTCCGGCACATGTCATCGAATACCCCACGGCTGTGTGTAAGCAAGCGACGACCGAGCGTGTGCGGCCAATTCGTGCAAACCCGCCCGTTCGTGTTGCGTCCGGCGCGGATGTGCGCATACTGGTGGAGTCCAGGCGGACGTCCCCCCCGTACGGCCGCCTGGATCTTTCACTTAATTCGGCCGGCGGCGGATCTTGTTGCCCAGCCACACCAGCGGGTCGTACTTGCGGTCGACGACGCGCTCCTTGAGCGGGATCAGCGCGTTGTCGGTGATCTTGATGTGCTCGGGGCAGACCTCGGTGCAGCACTTGGTGATGTTGCACATGCCGAGCCCGTGCTCGTCCTGCGCGATGTGCTGGCGGTCCAGCGCGTCCATCGGGTGCATGTCCAGCTCGGCGATCCGCATCAGGAACCGGGGCCCGGAGTAGGCCTCCTTGTTGTCCTCGTGGTCGCGGATCACGTGGCAGACGTTCTGGCACAGGAAGCACTCGATGCACTTGCGGAACTCCTGCGAGCGCGACACGTCCTCCTGCGCCATGCGGTACGCGCCCGGCGCGGTACCCGGGCGGCGGCGCGAACGCCGGCACCTCCTGCGCCTTCTTGTAGTTGTAGGACACGTCGGTGACCAGGTCCTTCATCACCGGGAACGCCCGCAGCGGCGTCACCGTGACGATCTCGTCGTCGGGTGAACGTCGACATGCGGGTCATGCACATCAGCCGGGGCCGGCCGTTGATCTCCGCGCTGCACGACCCGCACTTGCCGGCCTTGCAGTTCCACCGCACCGCGAGATCGCCGGCCTGGGTGGCCTGCAGCCGGTGGATGATGTCGAGGACGACCTCGCCCTCGTTGACCAGCGACCGGTAGTCGACGAGCTCACCGCCGTCGGCGTCGCCGCGCCAGACGCGGAAGTGCGCGTCGTAGCTCTTGCTCGAGTCGTTGGTGGTCTGCGCAGCGGGCCGGCCAGGTGCCGGCGCGGCGTGGTGGTCTTGGACTCCTCGACCGCGGTCATGCGGTCACCTCCTCGTGTGCGGCACGGGATCCGGCGCCTCGCCCGGGAGTTCGGCGATCTCCTCGTCGGTGTAGTACTTCCCCAGCTCGTCGTTCTCGAACAGGGCGAGCAGGTCCGGGCGCATCGGCGGCATCTTCTGCTCGACGACGTCGATGCCCTCGCCCGTCGCGTTCTGCGTGCAGATGAGGTTGTACTGCCGCCAGCGTGACGACAGTCCCGGGAAGTCGTCGCGGGTGTGCCCGCCGCGCGACTCCTCCCGCATCAGCGCGGCCTTGGCGATGCACTCGCACACGGCCAGCATGTTGCGCAGATCCAGCGCGAGGTGCCAGCCCGGGTTGAACGCCCGCCCGCCCGCCGCGGACACGTGCTGGGCGCGTTCCTTGAGCTTCTCGAGTCGCTCCAGCGCGTCCTCGATCTCACCGGACTTGCGGATGATGCCGACGAGGTCGTTCATGCACTGCTGCAGTTCCTCGTGGATGTCGTACGCGGTCTCGCCGCCTCCCTCGAACGGTGCGAGCGCCGTCTGCTCGCACGCGACGACCTGCTCGTCGGTGATCGGCGGGTACTTGCCGTTGAGCGCCTTCACGTAGGCGGCCGCGCCGTCGCCCGAGCGGCGGCCGAACACGAGCAGGTCCGACAGCGAATTGCCGCCGAGCCGGTTCGAGCCGTGCATGCCACCGGCGACCTCGCCGGACGCGAACAGCCCGGGCACGTTCGTCGCGGCGCCGGTGTCGGCGTCGACCTCGATGCCACCCATCACGTAGTGACAGGTCGGCCCGACCTCCATGGGCTCCGCCGTGATGTCGACGTCGGCCAGTTCCTTGAACTGGTGGTACATCGACGGCAGTCGGCGCAGGATCTCGTCCTTCGGCAACCGCGAGGCGATGTCCAGGAAAACGCCACCGTGCGGCGACCCGCGGCCGGCCTTCACCTCGGAGTTGATCGCGCGGGCGACCTCGTCGCGGGGGAGGAGGTCAGGGGTGCGCCGGTTGTTGTCCTGGTCGGCGTACCACTTGTCGGCTTCCTCGATCGTCTCGGCGTACTGGCCCTTGAAGACGTCCGGGACGTAGTCGAACATGAACCGCTTGCCTCGGCGTTCTTCAGCACGCCGCCGTCGCCGCGCACCCCCTCGGTCACCAGGATGCCCTTCACCGACAGCGGCCACACCATGCCGGTCGGGTGGAACTGGATGAACTCCATGTTCAGCAGGGCCGATCCGGCGCGCAGGGCCAGCGCCATGCCGTCGCCGGTGCACTCCCACGAGTTCGACGTGACCTTGAACGACTTGCCGATACCGCCGGTGGCCAGCACGATCGCGGGCGCCTTGAACAGCACGAATTCACCGGTCTCGCGGTAGTAGCCGAACGCGCCGGCCGACCGCGCCGGACTCGTCGGTGATCAACTCGGTGATCGTCACCTCGGCGAAGACCTTGAGCGCGCCTTCCTCGGCGCCCTTCTGGCCGCGCTTCCTCGCGTCGTCCTGCTGCAGCGAGACGATCTTCTGCTGCATCGTGCGGATCAGCTCCAGGCCGGTACGGTCACCGACGTGCGCAAGCCGCGGGTACGTGTGTCCGCCGAAGTTGCGCTGGCTGATCCGGCCGTCCTTGGTGCGGTCGAACAGCGCGCCGTAGGTCTCGAGCTCCCAGACGCGCTCGGGCGACTCCTTGGCGTGCAGCTCGGCCATGCGCCAGTTGTTGAGGAACTTGCCGCCGCGCATGGTGTCGCGGAAGTGCACCTGCCAGTTGTCGTTGCTGTTCGCGTTGCCCATCGCGGCCGCGCATGCCGCCCTCGGCCATTACCGTGTGCGCCTTGCCGAACAATGACTTGCAGATGATCGCGACGCGCAGCCCCTCCTCGTGCGCGGCGATCGCCGCGCGCAGCCCGGCCCCCCCGGCACCGATGATCAGGACGTCGTAACTGTGCTTTTCCACTGCTGCCCCTCAGTTGTAGAAGCGCGGGTCGCTGATCGCGCCGGACGCGACCAGGCCGATGTAGGCATCGGTGATCATCAGCGTCAGCAGCGTGGTCCAGGCGAGTTGCATGTGCTTCGTGTTGAGCTTCGACACGAACCCCCACGCCTTGTAGCGCACCGGGTGCGACGAGAAGTTGCGCAGCCGGCCGCCGATGATGTGCCGGCACGAGTGGCAGGAGATCGTGTACGTCCACAGCAGGACCACGTTGATCAACATGATGACGGTGCCGAGCCCGAAGCCGAAGTCGTAGCCCTCGCGGCCGGAACGCTTCGACGACGTCCCACGTGTTGACGAGCGAGATCACGCCCGCGAACAGGAAGAAGTAGCGGTGCAGGTTCTGCAGGATCAGCGGGAAGCGCGTCTCGCCGGAGTAGGAGGCGTGCGGCTCGGCGACGGCGCAGCCGGGCGGCGAGGCCCAGAACGAGCGGTAGTAGGCGCGCCGGTAGTAGTAGCAGGTGAGCCGGAAGCCGAGCAGGAACGGCAGCGTGAGGAACGCGAGCGGGATGAACGGCGGGAGGTGCCCGAACCAGGTGCCGAAGTCGCGCGCCCCCTCCGGGCAGCTCGCCGACACGCACGGCGACGTGAACGGCGAGAGGTAGTTCTCGGCCGCGGCGAAGTAGTTGCTCTGGCTCGCAGTGCGCACCAGGGCGTAAAGCACCCAGATGGTCAGCAGGGTGGCGGTGATGATCGGCGCGCGCCGCCAGTTGTCGGTCCGCAGGGTCCGGGCCGAGATCCGGGCCCGCCCTGGTGCTGCGACGCCGTTTTTCATGTCTGTCATCGGTGAGCCGCCCACTCCGCTGTAGTTCGAGACGTCCGTGCTGGCCCGAGGGGGCCGTACGTGACGAAACCACCTGGGCACATGATGCCAACACCGGCACCGAAAGGCTCGCATCGGGGCCCGGATGTGACGGTGAGAACGCGCGGGTGGCCCGCTGTCCGTCGTGTACGCTGATGTGTCGGCGCGCGCACCGCCGGGGGGTCCATCGCACCTGTCGGCGCGCGAGCGGCTGGCCCCCTTAGCTCAGTCGGCAGAGCGTCTCCATGGTAAGGAGAAGGTCTACGGTTCGATTCCGTAAGGGGGCTCGGTGCTTCCCGCGGCGGGGTAGCTCAGTCTGGCAGAGCAAGCGGCTCATAATCGCTATGTCGCCGGTTCAAATCCGGCCCTCGCTACCAACCGGCGCCGCCAGCGCCGCGTCATGACACACGACGAGAAAGAAGGGCAGCTCCCGTGGCAGCCACCGAAGTCCGACCGAAGATCACCCTGGCGTGCCAGGTCTGCAAGCACCGCAACTACATCACCAAGAAGAACCGGCGCAACGACCCCGACCGGCTGTCGATGAAGAAGTTCTGCCCGAACTGCGGCAAGCACACCGAGCACCGCGAGACCCGCTGAATCGTTCGCGCGAGCGTTTCCGAAGCCCCGTCCGGCGCCCGCCGGGCGGGGCTTGGTCATTGCCCCACCGGTTAGCCTTCCCTCCATGCCGCTGGACCAGTCCTACATCGGGCGGGTCTACCCGCCGACCCCGCCGTACGAGGTCGGCCGCGAGAAGATCCGCGAGTTCGCCGCCGCGATCGGCGACCCGAACCCGCTCTATCGCGATGTCGAGGCCGCTCGGGCCGCCGGCCATCCGGACGTGATCGCTCCGCCCACCTTCGCCGTCGTGCTCACGCTGCACGCGGGGCACCAGGTGATCTCCGACCCCGAACTCGGCATCGACTACTCCCGCGTCGTGCACGGGGAGCAGCGCTTCGTCCACCGCCGCCCGATCCACGCGGGCGACGAGCTGCAGGTGGTCGTGACTGTCGACAACATCCGGGTCGGCCGCCGGCAACGACATGGTCACCACCCGCGCGGACGTCTCGACCCTCGACGGCGAGCACGTCGTGATCGGCCTACTCCACCATCGTCGCGAGGGGGACGGCCTGATGAGCCCGAAGGTGGGCGACGAGATCGGCCCGATCGACTATCCGATCACCCGCGCGGACCTGGTCCGCTACGCCGGGGCCTCGGGCGACTTCAACATCATCCACTGGAACGAGCGGGCGGCCACGACGGTCGGGCTGCCCGACGTCATCGCCCACGGCATGTTCACCATGGCGACCGCGATCCGGGTGGTCACCGACTGGGTCGGCGACCCGGGCGCGGTCGTCGAGTACGGCGTGCGCTTCACCCGCCGGTCGCGGTCGCCGGACCCGGAGGGCGCGGTGCTCACGGTGAAGGCCACCGTCCGCGAGGTGCGTGACGACGGGTCGGTCGGCGGTCGACCTCCACGCGAGCGTCGAAGGTCAGACTGTGCTGGCCAAAGCCCGCGCCGTGGTGCGCGCGAGCAGTGGGCCGGCATGGGTCGACGCCTGAGGGCAGCCGCCGCTGCACTCCTGGCCTGCTGCGCGGTCGCGGCCTGTACGCCGACCACGAGCGGCCACGGCTCGCGGGCCGCGCCCGGCTCCGTGTCCGACCCCACCTCCGACCCCACCTCCGACCCCACTCCGATCCCACTTCCGATCCCACTTCCGACCCGCTTCCGACCATTCCGCCACCCGGCCACCTGCCCGACCAGCTACGCCCGGCCCGATCCCGAGCGGCCGCGGGTGCGGCTGCAGTTCACGTTCGCGCCCGGCCTGGCGCAGGTCTCCGGCACCGAGACCGTCGCCTTCACCCCCGACAAGGCGATCACCGAGCTGGTGTTCCGGCTGACCGCGAACACCATCCCGACCGTCGCCGCGGGCAACCGGATCGAGGTCACCAGCGCCCGCGCCGACCACGGCGCCGGTCGGTACACCTTCGGCCGCGCGAATGCCGCGCCGGCCACCCAGGGCGGCCTGCTGCGCATCCCGTTCGCGCGATCGGTCGCGGCCGCGACCACGGTCACCGCGCGGGTGGCGTTTCGCCTGACCCTGGGCGACGGTTCGTTCGACCGGTTCGGCCGCGCCGGCCAGTTCGCCTACTTCGGCTCGGCGCAGCCGCTGCTCGCCTGGGAGCGCGGGTACGGCTGGCACACCGAGGACCTGATCGACTTCGCGGCCGAGAGCGCGACCAGCGAGGCGATGGACACCGACCTGACCGTGACCGCGCCGGCGGCCGACACGGTGATCATGTCCGGCGACCCGCCCGACCCGACGCGCGCGCGGCGGCACCCGCACCTGGACGTCGCACGTGGCCGCGGCCCGCGACGTGAGCGTCGCGGTCGGCCCGTTCTCGGTGGCCGACACGACGGTCGGCAACGTCGAGCTGCGGGTCGGCGCGCCCGACAGCGGGCTGCGGGACGCGCTGGTGCCCGAGTTCCGCCGGGCCATCACCGAGCTCGTCCGCGCGGTTCGGGCCGTTCCCGTTCCCGTCGCTGTCGGTGGCCCGGGTGCCGGCTCAGGGCGGCGGCATCGAGTACCCGAGCGCGATCCTGATGCTCGACGGTTCGCGCCTGGTGGCCGTCCACGAGACCGCGCACCAGTGGTTCTACGCGATGCTCGGCGACTCGCAGGCGCTGCACCCGTGGCTGGACGAGGCCTTCGCCACCTACGCCGAGCAGCTGGTGAACAACGACCCGGAGGACCCCGTCGCACTCCAGGCGCCGGGCGAGGTCGACGCCTCGACCGAGTCGTACGGCACCGACATGGCGCGCTACTACTACACGACCTACAACAAGGGTGCCGCCGCACTCGAGGCCGCCCGCGCCGCCGCCGGCGCGGCGGGCTGGGACGCCGCGATCCGCTGCTACGTCGCCGCCAACGCCTGGCGCATCGTCAACCCGTCGGACCTGCGAACGGGCGCTGGCGAAGCTGCCGGCCGGCCTGGCCGTCCTCCGCACGGCCGGCGCGCTGCCGTAACCCGGGTTGTCCGTGCTCGCACGTCAGATGGCTACGTCCAGCGCGGACAACGTGCGCGAAGAGGGCCGACGTCAGCCCTCGGCGACGAGCTTGGCGATCCGGCCGATGCCCTCGGCGAGGTCGTCGTCGCCGAGCGCGTAGGACATCCGCAGGTAGCCCGGGGTGCCGAACGCCTCGCCGGGGACGACCGCCACCTCGGCCTCGTCCAGGATGATCGCCGGCGAGCTCGGCCGAGTTCGCGGCCGCTGGCCGCGCAGCGAGACGCCGAGCAGACCCTTGACCGACGGGTAGGCGTAGAACGCGCCCTGCGGCTCCGGGCACACGATGCCCGGGATGTCGGAGAGCATCGACACGATCGTCCGGCGGCGCCGGTCGAAGGCCGTCGCGCATCTCGGCGACCGCCGACAGGTCGCCGCGACACCGCGGCCAGCGCCGCGACCTGGGCGACGTTGCTGACGTTCGAGGTGGCGTGCGACTGCAGGTTGGTGGCGGCCTTGACGACGTCGGTCGGGCCGATCATCCAGCCGACCCGCCAGCCGGTCATCGCGTAGGTCTTGGCGACGCCGTTGAGGACGACGACCTGCTCGCCGAGCGCGGTGGCGACGATGGACGACCATGCTCGGCGTCGCCGTAGACGAGGTGCTCGTAGATCTCGTCGGTGACGACCCACAGGCCGTGCTCCGCGGCCCAGCGCGCCGATGGCCTCGACCTCGGCGCGCGGGTAGACCGCGCCGGTGGGGTTGGACGGCGAGACGAACAGCAGCACCTTGGTGCGCGTCGGTGCGCGCGGCCTCGAGCTGCTCGACGCCGGCGAGGTAGCCGGTGGTCTCGTCGGTGATGACCTCGACCGGGACGCCGCCGGCGAGCTTGATCGCCTCGGGGTAGGTGGTCCAGTACGGCGCGATGAGCAGCACCTCGTCGCCCGGGTCGAGCAGCGTGGCGAAGGTGTTGTAGACGGCCTGCTTGCCGCCGTTGGTGACCAGCACCTGGGCGGCGTCGACGTCGTAGCCGGTGTCGCGCAGGGTCTTCGCGGCGATGGCCGCGCGCAGCTCGGGCAGCCCGCCGACCGGGGTGTAGTGGTGGTACTTCGGGGTCGCGGGCGGCCTCGATCGCCGCCTCGACGATGTAGTCGGGGGTCGGGAAGTCCGGTTCGCCGGCGCCGAACCCGATGACCGGCCGGCCGGCCGCCTTGAGCGCCTTGGCCTTGGCGTCGACGGCCAGGGTGGCGGACTCGGCGATGGCGGCGATGCGGTCGGAGATGCGTGCTCCCATGCGCTCCATCGTCGCAGACCGGCGCAGCCCGCGTTGACCCGCTCCCGGTGCCGCGCGACCGGTCTCGCTTGGAGACCGCGTGGGCGCGTGCACCCGTAGACTGGCGCGTCGGGGTCCAGCGTGGCCTTGCGTCAGCATGCGCAGGCACCGGCTCGGGCAGGCGCTCCGATGGTCCCTAGGGGCGTGGCTCAATTGGTAGAGCACCGGTCTCCAAAACCGGCGGTTGCAGGTTCAAGTCCTGTCGCCCCTGCGTAGCGATGAGCGGTACGGTACAGCAGTGATCCGAGGGCTGGATCGAGCTGAGTGACGCGCAGTGACGGCCGGAGAGGAGAGAGTCGTGACCGCGACTCGCACGCGAGTCCGTCCGCGCCGCCGCGCCGCGCCAGGGGCCGGCGGATCGGCGCCGACGCGGTTCCTGCGCGAGAGCGTCTCCGAGATGCGCAAGGTCCTCTGGCCCTCGCGCAACGAACTGGTCACCTACACCATCGTGGTGATCGTGTTCGTCGTGGTCATGGTGTCGATCGTGGCCGGCCTGGACGTCGGCTTCGCCAAGCTGGTCCTGCTGCTGTTCGGCTGAGCCGGCCGCTGACCGCCAGCCGGGACTCGCGCCACCGTCTGCAAGAGAAGAGAGAACGTGTCCGAGTACGACCGACACGGCCGACGAGTCGTGCTCCGAGTCGACGCGAGCCGCCGAGCGCGGTCCGCCGACCTCGCCGAGGCCGCCCGGTCGACCGCGGCGCCGACGCGACGGGCCGACCGCCGTGCGACCGATGCGGCCGACGACGCCGACGCCGACCTCGGGCTCGGCGACGGCAGCGACGGCGAGCCCGGTCGACGACGTCGACGCGGCCGACCCGGCAGACGCGGTCGACACCGCCGACGACCGCCGACGCCGCCGACAGCCGAGCCGACGCTGCCGAGCCGACGACGCCGCGCGACGACGACCGCCGAGGCGGCCTCGCCGAGGACAGCGCTCGCCGAGGACGAGGACCCGGTCGAGGCGCTGCGCCGCGAGCTGCGCACCGCAGTTCGGCGACTGGTACGTCGTGCACTCCTACGCCGGCTACGAGAACAAGGTGAAGACCAACCTGGAGAGCCGGATCTCCTCCCTCGACATGGAGGACTACATCTTCCAGGTCGAGGTGCCGACCGAAGAGGTCGTCGAGATCAAGAACGGCAAGCGCCAGCAGGTCCAGCGCAAGGTGTTCCCCGGCTACATCCTGGTGCGGATGGACCTCAACGACGAGTCGTGGGGCGCGGTGCGCAACACCCCGGGCGTCACCGGGTTCGTCGGCGCCACCTCGCGGCCGTCGCCGCTGACGCATCGACGAGGTCGTCAAGATCCTCGCGCCGGCCGACCCAGCAAGGCTGCCGCGGTCGGCCGCGGCGGCAAGGCCGCGGCCGCCGGCGAGCAAGCCGCAGCGTCGAGGTCGTCGACTTCACGGTCGGCGAGTCGGTCACCGTCATGGACGGCCCGTTCGCCACCCTGCCGGCCACGATCAGCGAGATCGACGCCGCTGCACCAGAAGCTGCAGGTGCTGGTCTCGATCTTCGGCCGCGAGACGCCGGTCGAGCTGGCGTTCAGCCAGGTCTCGAAGATCTGAGCACGATCCAATCGCATACACAACCGAGAAGAAGAGAAAGTCAATGCCTCCCAAGAAGAAGAAGCTGGCCGCGGTCATCAAGCTGCAGATCAAGGCCGGTGCCGCCAACCCGGCGCCGCCGGTCGGCCCGGCGCTCGGCCAGCACGGCGTCAACATCATGGAGTTCTGCAAGGCCTACAACGCGGCGACCGAGTCGCAGCGCGGGCAGATCGTCCCGGTCGAGATCTCGGTCTACGAGGACCGCTCGTTCACCTTCGTCACCAAGACGCCGCCGGCCGCCCGGCTGCTGCTGAAGGCCGCCGGCGTCGAGAAGGGCAGCGGCGAGCCGCACAAGACCAAGGTCGCCAAGGTGACCATGGACCAGGTCCGCGAGATCGCCCAGACCAAGATGGAAGACCTCAACGCCAACGACATCGACCAGGCCGCGAAGATCATCGCCGGCACCGCCCGGTCGATGGGCATCACCGTCGAGGGCTGAAGCCCTCGCGACACGACGCCGTGGGCACGGACAGCCGCTGATGTCCGGCCGCTGGCCGCCGACGCACTGACCCGACGGCACGTGACGCACGAGAACGGAGCACCACCATGAAGCGCAGCAAGGGCTACCGCAAGGCCGCCGAGCTCATCGAAGCCGGCAAGATCTACAGCCCGCTCGAGGCGGCCGACGATCGCCAAGGAGACGTCGCCGACCAAGTTCGACGCCACCGTCGAGGTCGCGCTGCGGCTCGGCGTCGACCCGCGCAAGGCCGACCAGATGGTCCGCGGCACGGTCAGCCTGCCGCACGGCACCGGCAAGACCGCCCGCGTCATCGTCTTCGCCACCGGCGACAAGGCCGACGAGGCCCGCAGCCGCCGGCGCCGACAAGGTCGGCAGCGACGACCTGATCGCAGGAGATCCAGGGCGGCTTCCTCGACTTCGACGCCGCGATCGCCACGCCGGACCAGATGGCCAAGGTCGGCCGCATCGCCCGGGTGCTCGGCCCGCGTGGTCTGATGCCGAACCCGAAGACCGGCACGGTCACCCCGGACGTCGCCAAGGCCGTCGCCGACATCAAGGGCGGCAAGATCAGCTTCCGGGTCGACAAGCAGGCCAACCTGCACCTGGTCATCGGCAAGGCGTCGTTCACCGCCGAGCAGCTGGTCGAGAACTACGCCGCGGCGCTCGACGAGGTCCTGCGCGTCGAAGCCGTCGTCGGCCAAGGGCCGGTACCTCAAGAAGGTCACCTTCGCCACGACGATGGGCCCGGGCATCCCGGTCGACCCAACCGCACCCGCAACCTGTCGACGGACGCGCCGGGCGCCTGATCAGCGTCCCCGATAGGGCGTCGCGGGTTCGATGCCGTGCGCCGCGAACACGCTGCTGATCGCCCGGAGCGGATCGCCGCCGTCGGCGCGCGCGTGCCGCAGGCCGAGTGCGACGAGGTGGCAGCGATGCTCGCCGAAGGTCATTCCGTTGTCCGGGTAGTAGGCGGCCCCTGCGCCCGGCGCCAGCGGCAGGCACATGGGCGCGGTCGATGGCGCCAGCATCGCAGCCAGGCGCTGGAGCAGGTCGTCGGGCAACGCGCCGAGTTCGGGCAGGTCCAGCACGGCGGCGCCGGAGCGCATCGTGCGGCGCGGGTCGGTGGCACAGCCGAGTGACCACGGCATCGGGGCGCCGAGCAGCGCGGCGGTGGTCGTCGCGACGAAGTCGGCGAGGCGGTGCGGGCGCGGGCTGAACAGGATCCGGACCGAGCCGGGCCGGGTGCGCGGCGGGGTCCAGGCCTCGCCCCAGGTGCGCCACCAGCCGTTGGGCGCGATCACGTCGTGCCGGGCGATGGTGACCACATCGGTGCTCAGGCGGCACTGCGCGGTGCCGGCGTGCGCGGCGCGGTAGACCCCGGCCAGCGGGCGCCGGGCCCGGCGCGGGTCCAGCGTCGCGATGGACGGCGTGAACCAGTTCCGGTAGAGCAACGCGGCGAGGCGGGACTCGGCCGGCGCCGCCGCGGCCAGCGCGACCGCCTGCTCGAGCTGCGCATGCGCCCAATCGGGCCAGTCCGAGTCCGCCGACCGCGGGCCGGCCACGACGCCCCCCAGCGCTGTCTTCGTGGCCGGCCCCAGGTCGACGATCGTGTCGCGAGCCCCCCCGATGCCGCCGGACCCCCCGATCCCGACGGCATCCCGCGCATCGCCGCTGGCCACTCGGTCCGTGCCGTCGTGTGCCATCAGCAACCTCCGCTCGATCGTCAATCGATAGGAGTGCCGGACCGGCCCGGTGATACACCGGCGCCGAAATGTCGATCTTGGATTTGGCTCGGGTCCGCCGGTTGCGTATGCTGGGCGGCGATCCAACCGAAGACCGCTGGTCGTCGCGTGCGCGCACGCGACCGAACGCCTCCGGAGCGCCGGAGCGGCCCGCGCAGGATGGACGGTTCGGCTTGTGCACTCTCGCCGCCCCGTGCGCCCTGCGCCGGGGCGTTTCTCGTTTCTCGGGCTCGAGCCGGCCCGCACGAGTACGAGAGGAGGAAGCATGCCGAACACCGAGAAGGTCGCTGCCGTCAGCGAGATCGACCGAGCAGTTCTCCAGCTCGTCCGCCGCGGTGATCACCGAGTACCGCGGGCTGACCGTGAAGCAGGTCGCGCGATCTGCGCCGGGCGCTCGGCCGCGACACGACCTACGCCGTCGTCAAGAACACGCTGACCAAGCGCGCCGCGAGCGACGCCGGAGTCGCGATCGACGAGAGCCTGCTCACCGGCCCGACAGCCATCGCCTTCGTCAAGGGCGACCCGGTCGAGGCCGCGAAGGGCCTGCGCGACTTCGCGCGCAGCAACCCGCTGTTGGTCATCAAGGGCGGGGTGCTCGACGGCAAGGCGCTGTCCGCTGCCGAGATCGCACAGATCGCCGACCTGGAGTCGCGCGAGGTGCTGCTGGCCAAGCTGGCCGGCGGCCTGAAGGCGCTGCCGACCCGGGCGGCCGGGCTGTTCCAGGCCCCGCTCGCGCAGGTGGCGCGCCTGGCCAAGGCGCTGGAGGAGAAGAAGTCCGCCGGCGACACGACCGTCGCACCCGAGGTCGACGGCCCGTACGCCGAGAACGTCGACACCGCCGACCCGGACCCGGTCGGCGAGGCGGCTGCTGAAGCGGCCGCCGCCGAAAACGCACCACCCGCCGAGCCGGCGGAATAACCACCCCATCTGCCGGCTCAACCGGCGAGAACAGAAAGGACGCCATCATGGCGAAGCTCAGCACCGACGAGCTGCTCGACGCGTTCAAGGAGATGACCCTGCTCGAGCTCTCCGACTTCGTGAAGCAGTTCGAGGAGACCTTCGACGTCACCGCCGCCGCGCCGGTCGCGGCGTCGCTGCGGCGACCGGCCGGTCCGGCCGCGACCGCGGAGGCTCGCCGAGGAGCAGGACGAGTTCGACGTCATCCTCGAGGCCGCGGGCGAGAAGAAGATCCAGGTCATCAAGGAGGTGCGCACGCTCACCAGCCTGGGCCTGAAGGAGGCCAAGGACCTGGTCGACGGCGCGCCGAAGCCGGTCCTGGAGAAGGTCAACAAGGAGGCCGCCGACAAGGCCAAGGAGGCCCTCGAGGGCGCCGGCGCCACGGTCACCGTCAAGTAAGGATCCGCACCACGCCCATCGGGGCGGCCCGCTCCAGCGGGCCGCCCCGCTCGGTTTCCAAGCCGCAAGTTGTCCGCGCTGCCGGTACGCGTGTCGATGCGCAGCGACAACTCGTCAGGGAGGGGTGAGCAGGGCGAGCAGCTCGCAGGACGGGCGGATCTCGCCGACCGGCTCGCCGCCGCCGAGCGTGGGCACCGCGGCCCAGCGGTCGATCGCCGGGCCGTCGAAGCCCCAGTACCGCAGCACCGCGGCCAGCAACGGTGGCCGCCCGCGGCCGCTGCCGTCGGCGAACTTCACCGCGAGCGCCCGCCCGTCCGGCAGCGCGGCGGCCAGCATCCCCTCCGCCCCGTCCTTGGCGACCAGCCCGGCGACCCCTCGGGACAGCTCGACGTGCGGCCCGTACGTCCCGCTCACCAGTTCCGGATGCGCCCGCATCGCCGCGGCCACCTCGGCGGTGGCCCCGGATGACGCCGTCGCGACCGCGGCGAACGCCCGCGCCAACCCAACCGGACTCAGCGCGAACGCCGGCGCTCCGCAGCCGTCGATCTCCACGCCGGACACTGCCTCACCGGCCAGCTCGCCCAGCCGGTCTCGGATCGCGATCTGCAACGGATGCGCCGGATCGCGGTAGGTCGCCAGCGGCCACCTCGCCGCTCGCGCCGCGGTCAGCATCGCCGCGTGCTTGCCAGAGCAGTTGTGGCACACCCGCGCGGCCCGGCCATCGGCGGCCACCCAGTCGATCAACGCCGGCTCGGCCAGCGGCAGCGCCGGCGGACACTGCAGCTCGGGCTCGGTCAATCCGGCGCCCCGCAGCATCGCCCGTACCCCGGCCACGTGCACCGGCTCGCCCTCGTGGCTGGCGCAGGCCAGCGCCACCCAGTCCGGCGGCCCGGCGAACCCTGCCTCCAGCAGCGCAACGGCCTGCAGCGGCTTGAGCGAGGAGCGGGCCAGGACCGGCGCGGTCACGTCCCCGGCGCTGGCGTCGACGCGTCCGTCGGCCGCCAGCAGGACCAGGCTGCCCCGGTGCCGCGCCTCCGCGAACCCACCCCTGGTGGCCTCGATCAACACCGGCGCCGGTTCGCTCATGGGGACATCTTGGCCCGCGCGGCACGCCCGTGATGACGCGGAGCTTGACGTGTCGCCCCAGGCGAGGCACCCTTTCTGAGCACGGCAAGGGCAGCGCGGGCGTTCCGGACAGGGCGCTCAGTGGTTGGAGGTGCACGCCAGTTTTGGTGTGTTTGCTCGTCATGCCCAAAGGGGCTAGACTCCTTCTTTGCGCTGCCCTCTTTCGCCCTGCGGCCTGCCCGGATTCACTCAGCGGCCTATTTCGTGGTGCCCGCCGTGCGGGTGTCCACGCAAGACCAGGGACGGTGTCGGGTAGCGCGGGTGGACCCGTACTAAGTCCTTGGAAGGACGCATCTTGGCAGTCTCCCGCTCCGGTCAGTCTCGTTCCGACAACAAGCGATCTGGGGGGACCAGGTCGGGAATCCCGGGCGCACCCCCCCGCACCTCCTTCGCCAAGATCCGCGAGCCGCTGGAGGTGCCCAACCTCCTCGCGCTGCAGACCGAGTCGTTCGACTGGCTGGTCGGCAACGATGCCTGGCGCGCCCGCGGTCGAGGCCGACGGACGCCGCCGACACCTCCGAACGCTCCGGCCTCGACGAGATCCTCGACGAGATCTCGCCGATCGAGGACTTCTCCGGCTCGATGAGCCTGTCCTTCTCCAACCCGCGCTTCGAGGACGTCAAGGCGTCCATCGAGGAGTGCAAGGACAAGGACATGACCTACGCGGCGCCGCTGTTCGTCACCGCGGAGTTCACGAACAACACCACCGGCGAGATCAAGAGCCAGACGGTGTTCATGGGTGACTTCCCGATGATGACCCGCAAGGGCACGTTCATCATCAACGGCACCGAGCGCGTCGTCGTCAGCCAGCTCGTCCGCTCGCCGGGCGTGTACTTCGACCGCACGCTGGACAAGACCTCCGACGTCGACGTCTACGGCGTCAAGGTCATCCCGAGCCGCGGTGCCTGGCTCGAGTTCGACGTCGACAAGCGCTCGACCGTCGGCGTGCGCATCGACCGCAAGCGCCGCCAGCCGGTCACCGTGCTGCTCAAGGCGCTCGGCTGGACCGAGGACCGCATCCGCGAGCACTTCGGCTGGTCCGAGACGCTGCTCGCCACCCTCGAGAAGGACCACATCGCCACCAGCGACGAGGCGCTGCTCGACATCTACCGCAAGCTGCGCCCGGGCGAGCCGCCGACGCGCGAGTCCGCGCAGGCGCTGCTGGAGAACCTGTTCTTCAACCCGAAGCGCTACGACCTGGCCAAGGTCGGCCGCTACAAGGTCGAACAAGAAGCTCGGCGTCGACGCCGCCGATCTCGCACCGGCACGCTGACCGAGGACGACATCGTCCGGACCATCGAGTACCTCATCCGGCTGCACGCCGGCGAGGAGGGCTACGAGACCGACGACATCGACCACTTCGGCAACCGCCGCCTGCGCACCGTCGGCGAGCTGATCCAGAACCAGATCCGGGTCGGCCTGTCGCGCATGGAGCGCGTCGTCCGCGAGCGCATGACGACCCAGGACGTCGAGGCGATCACGCCGCAGACGCTGATCAACATCCGGCCGGTCGTGGCCTCGATCAAGGAGTTCTTCGGCACCTCGCAGCTGTCGCAGTTCATGGACCAGACCAACCCGCTCGCCGGTCTGACCCACAAGCGGCGGCTGTCCGCGCTCGGCCCGGGCGGTCTGTCCCGCGACCGCGCCGGCATGGAGGTCCGCGACGTCCACCCGTCAGCCACTACGGCCGCATGTGCCCGATCGAGACGCCGGAAGGCCCGAACATCGGCCTGATCGGCTCGCTCGCGTCCTACGGGCGGGTCAACGCGTTCGGCTTCGTCGAGACGCCGTACCGCAAGGTCGCAGAACGGCCAGGTCACCGACGAGATCGACTACCTGTCCGCCGACGAGGAGGACCGGCACGTCATCGCCCAGGCCAACGCGCCGATCGACGCGCAGGGCCGGTTCGCCGAGCGCGAAGGTCCTGGTCCGCAAGAAGGGCGGCGAGGTCGACCTCATCGAGCCCGTACGAGGTCGACTACATGGACGTCTCGCCGCGCCAGATGGTGTCCGTCGCCTCGGCGATGATCCCGTTCCTCGAGCACGACGACGCCAACCGCGCGCTGATGGGCGCCAACATGCAGCGCCAGGCCGTGCCGCTGCTGCGCAGCGAGGCGCCGCTCGTCGGCACCGGCATGGAGCTGCGCGCCGCGGTCGACGCCGCCGACGTCGTCATCGCCGAGAAGGCCGGTGTGGTCAGGAGCTGTCCGCCGACTACATCACCGTGATGGCCGACGACGGCACCCGCCAGACCTACCGGCTGGCCAAGTTCGCGCGCTCCAACCAGGGCACGAGCTTCAACCAGAAGCCGATCGTCGACGAGGGTGACCGGGTCGAGGTCGGCCAGGTCATCGCCGACGGCCCGTCCACCGACAACGGTGAGATGGCGCTCGGCAAGAACCTGCTGGTCGCGTTCATGCCGTGGGAGGGCCACAACTACGAGGACGCGATCATCCTCAACCAGCGCCTCGTCCAGGACGACGTCCTCACCTCGATCCACATCGAGGAGCACGAGGTCGACGCCCGCGACACCAAGCTGGGCGCCGAGGAGATCACCCGCGACATCCCGAACGTCTCCGAGGAGGTCCTGGCCGACCTCGACGAGCGCGGCATCGTGCGCATCGGCGCCGACGTCGTGCCCGGTGACGTGCTGGTCGGCAAGGTCACGCCGAAGGGCGAGACCGAGCTGACCCCGGAGGAGCGGCTGCTGCGCGCGATCTTCGGCGAGAAGGCCCGCGAGGTCCGCGACACCTCGCTGAAGGTGCCGCACGGCGAGGCCGGCAAGGTCATCGGCGTGCGCGTGTTCAGCCGCGAGGACGGCGACGAGCTGCGCGCCCGGCGTCAACGAGCTGGTGCGGGTCTACATCGCCCAGAAGCGCAAGATCCAGGACGGCGACAAGCTCGCCGGCCGGCACGGCAACAAGGGCGTGATCGCGAAGATCCTGCCGCCGGAGGACATGCCGTTCCTGCAGGACGGGACCCCGGTCGACATCGTGCTCAACCCGCTCGGTGTGCCGAGCCGGATGAACGTCGGCCAGGTCCTCGAGACGCACCTGGGCTGGGTCGCCAAGACCGGCTGGGAGATCGAGGGCAACCCCGAGTGGGCCGAGCGGCTGCCCGAGGCCGCCCGCAAGGGCGAGCCGGACACCAACGTCGCGACGCCGGTCTTCGACGGCGCGCGCGAGGAGCGAGATCACCGGCCTGCTGGCGTCGACCACTGACGACGCGCGACGGCGAGCAGCTGATCGGCGCCACCGGCAAGGCGCAAGCTGCTCGACGGTCGCTCCGGCGAGCCGTTCCCGGAGCCGGTCGCGGTCGGCTACGTCTACATCCTCAAGCTGCTGCACCTGGTCGACGACAAGATCCACGCGCGCTCGACCGGCCCGTACTCGATGATCACCCAGCAGCCGCTGGGCGGTAAGGCGCAGTTCGGTGGCCAGCGCTTCGGCGAGATGGAGTGCTGGGCGATGCAGGCCTACGGCGCGGCGTACGCGCTGCAGGAGCTGCTGACGATCAAGTCCGACGACATCCTCGGCCGCGTCAAGGTGTACGAGGCGATCGTCAAGGGCGAGAACATCCCCGAGCCGGGCATCCCCGAGTCGTTCAAGGTGCTGCTCAAGGAGCTGCAGTCGCTGTGCCTGAACGTCGAGGTGCTGTCCTCCGACGGCACCGCGGTCGAGATGCGCGACACCGACGACGACGTCTACCGCGCCGCCGAGGAACTCGGCATCGACCTGTCCCGCCGGTTCGAGCCCTCTTCGGTCGAAGAGGTCTGAGGCAACCAGCCACCCCCTGTAACACCCGTTCCACCAGAAGGTAGGAAAACTTGCTCGACGTCAACGTGTTCGACGAGCTGCGTATCGGTCTGGCCACCGCCGACGACATCCGCCAGTGGAGCCACGGCGAGGTCAAGAAGCCGGAGACCATCAACTACCGGACCCTCAAGCCGGAGAAGGACGGCCTGTTCTGCGAGAAGATCTTCGGTCCCACCCGGGACTGGGAGTGCTACTGCGGCAAGTACAAGCGCGTCCGCTTCAAGGGCATCATCTGCGAGCGCTGCGGCGTCGAGGTCACTCGCGCCAAGGTGCGGCGCGAGCGGATGGGCCACATCGAGCTCGCCGCGCCGGTCACCCACATCTGGTACTTCAAGGGCGTCCCGTCGCGCCTGGGCTACCTGCTCGACCTCGCGCCGAAGGATCTCGAGAAGATCATCTACTTCGCCGCGTACCTGATCACCACGGTGAACGACGGAGGAGCGCCACCGCGACCTGCCGACGCTCGAGGCCGAGGTCAGCGCCGAGAAGTCGACGCTGGAGAAGCGAGCGCGACTCCGACATCGACACCCGCGCGAAGAAGCTCGAGACCGACCTCGCCGAGCTCGAGGCCGAGGGTGCGAAGAGCGACGTGCGCCGCAAGGTGCGCGAGGGCGGCGAGCGCGAGATGCGCCAGCTGCGCGACCGCGCCCAGCGCGAGATCGACCGCCTCGACGAGGTGATGGACACCTTCCGCAAGCTCGAGGTCAAGCAGCTGATCAGCGACGAGCTGCTCTACCGCGAGCTGCGCGACCGCTTCGGCGAGTACTTCGAGGGCGGCATGGGCGCCGAGGCGCTGCAGACGCTGCTGCAGAACTTCGACCTCGAGGCCGAGGCCGACTCGCTGCGCGAGACCATCCGCAGCGGCAAGGGCCAGAAGAAGCTGCGCGCCCTCAAGCGGCTCAAGGTCGTCGCGTCGTTCCTGTCGACCACCAACTCGCCGACTGGGCATGATCCTCGACTGCGTCCCGGTGATCCCGCCGGACCTGCGCCCGATGGTGCAGCTCGACGGCGGCCGGTTCGCGACCTCGGACCTCAACGACCTGTACCGCCGGGTGATCAACCGCAACAACCGCCTCAAGCGACTCATCGACCTCGGCGCGCCCGAGATCATCGTCAACAACGAGAAGCGGATGCTGCAGGAGTCCGTCGACGCGCTGTTCGACAACGGCCGCCGCGGCCGTCCGGTCACCGGGCCGGGCAACCGTCCGCTGAAGTCGCTGTCGGACCTGCTCAAGGGCAAGCAGGGCCGGTTCCGCCAGAACCTGCTCGGCAAGCGGGTCGACTACTCCGGCCGCTCGGTGATCATCGTCGGCCCGCAGCTCAAGCTGCACCAGTGCGGCCTGCCCAAGGGCATGGCGCTGGAGCTGTTCAAGCCGTTCGTGATGAAGCGGCTGGTCGACCTGTCGCACGCGCAGAACATCAAGTCCGCGAAGCGGATGGTCGAGCGTGCGCGGCCGGTGGTGTGGGACGTGCTCGAAGAGGTCATCCGCGAGCACCCGGTGCTGCTCAACCGCGCACCGACCCTGCACCGGCTGGGCATCCAGGCCTTCGAGCCGCAGCTGGTCGAGGGCAAGGCGATCCAGATCCACCCGCTGGTCTGCACCGCGTTCAACGCCGACTTCGACGGTGACCAGATGGCGGTGCACCTGCCGCTGTCGGCCGAGGCGCAGGCCGAGGCCCGCGATCCTGATGCTGTCGACGAACAACATCCTCAAGCCCGCCGACGGCCGCCCGGTGACCATGCCGACCCAGGACATGATCCTGGGCCTGTACCACCTGACCGCGCTGCGTCCGGACGGCGACGGCGACGGCCGGGTGTTCTCCTCGCGAGTCCGAGGCGATCATGGCCCGCGACGCGGCGGCGCTGCACCTGCAGGCGCCGGTGTCGATCCGGCTCAAGGGCGTGCACGTCGGTCGACAACGGCCGCGAGAGGCGGCCATGGGTGGCGCCGGAGGGCTGGGAGCCGGGTCGAGCCGGTCGTCGTGCGAGACCACGCTGGGCCGCTGCCTGTTCAACGAGGCCCTGCCCGCCGACTACCGCTTCGTCAACTACGAGGTGACGAAGAAGGAGCTCGGGCAGATCGTCAACGACCTGGCCGAGCGCTACCCGAAGGTCGACGTCGCGCACGACGCTGGACGACCTCAAGGCGGCCGGCTTCCACTGGGCCACCCGCTCGGGCATCACCATCGCGATCGACGACGTCGTCACGCCGCCGAACAAGGCCGAGATCCTGGACCGCTACGAGAAGGACGCGGAGAAGATCGAGAAGCAGTACCTGCGCGGCGTGATCACCGAGGAGGAGCGCCGTCAGGAGCTCGTCGAGGTCTGGACCAAGGCGACCAGCGAGGTCGCCAAGGAGATGGAGAGCAACTTCCCGAAGACCAACCCCGTCTACATCATGGTCAACTCGGGTGCCCGCGGGAACATGATGCAGATGCGGCAGATCGCCGGCATGCGTGGCCTGGTGGCCAACCCGAAGGGCGAGATCATCCCGCGGCCGATCAAGGCGAACTTCCGCGAGGGCCTGTCGGTGCTGGAGTACTTCATCGCCACCCACGGCGCCCGCAAGGGTCTGGCCGACACCGCGCTGCGTACCGCCGACTCGGGCTACCTGACCCGGCGGCTCGTGGACGTCTCGCAGGACGTGATCATCCGCGAGGAGGACTGCGGCACCGACCGCGGCGTCACGCTGTCGATCGCGCACGCCGGCGGCCGGACGGCACGCTGGTCAAGGACGTCCACGTCGAGACCTCGGTCTACGCGCGGGTGCTCGCCGAGGACGTCGCCGGCAACGACGGCACCGTCGTCGCCACCGCCGGTACCGACCTCGGCGACGTGCTGATCGACGAGCTCATCGCCGCCGGCATCAGCGAGGTGCGGGTGCGTTCGGTGCTGACCTGCGAGTCGGCGCTGGGCACCTGCGCCACCTGCTACGGCCGCTCGCTGGCCACCGGCAAGCTGGTCGACGTCGGCGAGGCTGTCGGCATCATCGCCGCGCAGTCGATCGGCGAGCCCGGCACCCAGCTGACGATGCGTACGTTCCACACCGGCGGTATCGCGGGCGAGGACATCACGCACGGTCTGCCGCGTGTCGGCGAGCTGTTCGAGGCCCGCGTCCCGAAGGGCGTCGCGCCGATCGCGAGGCGTCCGGCCGGGTGCGCATCGAGGAATCCGACGGGTCGACGAAGGGCTCGGCCCGCCGCATCGTCATCACCCCGGACGACGGCACCGAGGAGAGCGAGTACCCGATCACCCGCGCGTTCGCGGCCACTGGTCAACGACGGGGACAGCGGTCGAGGTCGGTCAGCAGCTGATCTCGCGGTGCGGTGAACCCGCACGACGTGCTGCGGATCATGGGCCCGCGCGAGGTGCAGCTGCACCTGGTCCGCGAGGTCCAGGAGGTCTACCGCTCGCCAGGGTGTCGCGATCCACGACAAGCACATCGAGGTCATCATCCGGCAGATGCTCAAGCGCATCACGGTGATCGACTCCGGCGCGACCGAGTTCCTGCCCGGTTCGCTGGTCGAGCGGTCGGCGTTCGAGTCGGAGAACCGCCGGGTCGGTCGCCGAGGGCACGAGCCCGCGTCCGGGCGTCCGGTGCTGATGGGCATCACCAAGGCGTCGCTGGCGACCGAGTCGTGGCTGTCGGCGGCCTCGTTCCAGGAGACGACCCGGGTGCTCACCGACGCCGCGATCTCGGCCAAGAGCGACTCGCTCGTCGGCCTGAAGGAGAACGTGATCATCGGCAAGCTGATCCCGGCCGGTACCGGCATCGCCCGGTACCGCAACGTCGACGTCAACCCGACCGAGGAGGCCCGCGCCGCGGCGTTCTCGATGGCCGGCTACGACGAGAACGACTACTACGGGTTCGGCAACAGCGCCACTCGGCCCGGCCGTCCCGCTCGACGAGTACGGCTACGACGACTACAGGTGATTGAGGCGAGTGGGGCGAGAGCTTGCTCGCGCTTTCGAGCCGATTGAACCTGTCGCGGGCCCGCAGGGCCGAACACAGGTGATCGCGCACGATGACCGCACCGCACATCGGGCCGGCCTTCGGGCCGGCCCGATGTCGTTGAGCGCAGGCGCTAGGCGCCCTGTCGCCTGCCGCCGAAGCCGCGCCGGCGGGTGCGGCGGGTCAGCGTGACCACGGCCAGCACGGCGCACGCGGTCGCAACGATCAACGTGCCGAGCAGGGCGATCCGGCGCGGCCGGGTGGGCGCGGCGTGCGGGTGTTGCGTGGTCAGGCCCGCTGCCGCGGGTGAGCCCGAACCGGATCCGCCGCTCGCCGCGTCGTCGGGGATCACGGCGCTGAGCGCCGCGACGGGGTCGACGACGCCGTACCCGACGTGGTCGTTGCGACCGTCCTCGGCAGCGGGGTGGGCGGCCGTGGCGGTCAACCGGGCCGCGATCTGCGCCGCGGACATGTCGGGGAACTTCGCCCGCATCAGCGCCACCACGCCGGTCACGTACGGTGCGGCGAAGCTCGTGCCCTGGATACTGCCCGAACCCTGCGACGTCACGATCTTGTTGACCTGGCCCTTGCCGCCCGGCCGGGGGTTCGTCGAGATGATGTCGGTCCCCGGCGCGGCGATGTCGACCCACGATCCGGCCAACGAGAAGTCGGCGGGCTGACCGTTCTCGGCGACCGCCCCGACGGCGAGGACACCGGGCGCACTGACGTCGGCAGGCGTCGCGACCGTTACCGGGGCCTCGCCCGGCGTGTTCTGTTGCGAGCACGCTCCGCTGCCCTCGATATTGCCGGCCGCGACCACCACGACGGCGTCGTAGGGCTTGCTGACGGCGGTCTCGACCGCGCTGGTCAGTTCCGGCAGGTCCGCGTTGCCGGCGCGTTGACAGTCGGCTTCGGAAATGTTGATCACTTGGGCGTGGTGGTGCACGGCGAACAGGATGGCCTGCGCCAGGCTGCCGCGGGTGCCGGCACCGGTCGCCTCGCCGGAATTGTTCTCGCTGCCGGAGTTCTGCGCGCTCTTGTCGGCGTAGTTGCTGCTGCTCTGGCGGATGCTCATCAGTTGGGCCTCGGGTGCGACGCCGGCGAACCCGGACTTGCTGTCCGCGGCCCCCGCGATGATGCCGGCGACGAGCGTCCCGTGCCCGTCGCAGTCATAGAGCCCGGGGGCGGCTGACAGCGGGTCGTTCTTCAGCACGAGATCACCGAGGCCGGTGAGCCGGTCCCCGAACGCTGGACCCGGGTTCACGCCGGTGTCGATGATGGCCACCTTGACGCCCTTGCCCTGGCTGAAGCGCCATGCCTTCGTGTACTGCAGCTCGCGCTGGGCCCAGCTGATCCCGTTCTGCACCACTGCGCTCGACGGCGCCGGCACCTGTCCCACGCAGCTCACCGTCTGGGTGTACGTGGCGGGCGGAGTCAGCGGATTGGCCGGTTTGGCGTCCGCCGGTGCGGCGCCCAGCCCGAACGCGGCGACGCCGACAAGAACGAGCCGGGCGCCGCGGGCCCGCCCGCTCATAGGTGCCGCAGCGTCGAGTACAGGTTCATCACGCCGACCGCGAGCGGGAGGATGGAGATCAACACTGCGGCTTCGACGAAGTCGACGAAACGCAATGTCACCGGCGAGATTCGCACCCGTGGCACGACCACACTCAGCAGTACCGCCGCTCCGGCCACGCCGAGCGCGGCGGCGAACAGGCCGGACGAGGTTCGCCCGAGGCCGGCGACCTCGACTACTCCTGCGGCGAGAATGGTGCCGAGGGAGACGGCGATGATCGCCGCGCGCGGCACCATGCTGACGATCGATCGGATTCGCAGCAGTAGTGCGGCCATGCACGCGCAGGCGAGCAACACCGACATGAGCGAGCCGTGGAGCGCGACCGCTGCGCTGGAGAAGGCCACCACGGCAGCGCAGCCGATGTATCCGCCGTTGAGGTACTCGTCGGCGAGCCGGGCCCGTGCGGCGAGTTGGCCGATGTCGATGTCGGTGTCGTCGTTGCGGATCTCGCTGCCGCTGGTCGGGATGAACGGCAACGGCAACCGGGCAAGCCGCACCACCAGCCAGGGCAGGGTGGCGATTGCCGCGATCCCGATGGCTGCGGTCCCGGCGACGGTGTAGAGCGGTTTCACGTCCGCCGCGGTGCACACGATCGCCGCGCCGAGCCCGAACAGGCTGATCAGCGCCCCCGTGACGAACACCACCGTGCCGGTCGCCAGCGCCATGAGCGCCATGAACGAGTAGATCAACATCAGCGCGAACCCGAGCAGGTATCCGGGCGGCCCGATGTGCCCAGGCACGATGGCGATGCCGGCGACGAACGCGAACGGCAGGCCGCCGGCCGCAACGGTGGTCGCGATCACCCGTTCCCGGGGTCCGCGCGCAATCGCGGTACCGGCGCCGAGAGCGAGCAGCGCCGAGGCCAGGGCCAGATAGGTGTTGACCGGGTTGTCGTTGCCCTTGTACAAGAGCGCGAGGGCGGCTATGGCGAGGCCGACGGCCGCGCCGCACGCGCCGGCGGCCGGGTTCGTGCTCCGGGTGCTCATCGACGAGCGGATGGTCGCGGCGATCGCATCGACGGTGTCGTCATAGATCGGCGGCGCCACATTCGTCTCGCGTGGCGTGAGGTGCAGCGCGGTGCCGTCCACGATGTCGAGCGAGCGCAGGGTCTGGTCGCTGCCCATTGCGCCGCCGTCGACCCGGCTCAGTTGCCAGCCGCCGTGCAGCCCCCCACCGGCGTCGCTGCGCTCGCCCACGAGGTCGAGCAGCATCGGCAGGAGGTCGACGATCGGGATGTCGACGGGCAGCGCGAGGTCGACGCGGGTACGGGGCGCGATGACCACGACGCGTGCGAAGGGCTTCGTCTCGATAGCGTGCGTCACTGCGTGATCCTGTCCGTTCGGCCGGCCCGGTCGGCGGCACTCAAGATCGTCCTTCGATGGGCACGGTTACTATAAGCGGCTTCGAGGGGCGTCGTCGCGGCGCGGATTGTGATGCCCGTGGCGGCCCTACCCGGTGACCCGCCGCCGGGTACACATCGTCATACCTGCGAGGAGTGTGGGTCGGTTGGCAACAAGGGTCTTTCGGCGCCGGCCCCGCCTGGCCGCGCCGGACGCGCCCGCCGGCGAGATGCACCTCGAGCCACCGCCCGACCTACCCCGGCTCGCTCCGCCCAACATAATGTCCGCGGTGCTGCCCGGCGTCATGATCCTGACTTCCGTCGGCTTCGTCGCGATCGGCGGGCTCAACCCGGCCTCGCTGATGATGGGCGGGATGATGGTCGCCTCGACTGCCGGGATGATGGGTGGCGGCATGGGCAACCGCCGCGGCGCCCGCAAGGCGCAGATCAACGCCGACCGAGACGACTACCTCGCCTACCTCGACCAGTGCCGCGGCGAGGTCGCCCGCACCCGAATGCAGCAGCGGGCCGCGCTGGTGTGGTCCCACCCGGTGCCCACCTCGCTCTGGTCATTTGCCGGCAGCCGGCGGATGTGGGAGCGGTCCTCGACCGACGAGGACTTCACCGAGACGCGGGTCGGCACCGGTACCCAGCGGCTCGGGAGGCGGTTGGTGCCGCCGCAGACCGGGCCGATCGAGGAGGTCGACCCGATCGGGCTGCTGTCGCTGCGGCGCTTCGTGCAGGCGCACGCGCTGGTCGACGACCTGCCGCTCGCGGTCAAACTGCGCTCCTTCCCGGCCATCACGGTCGACGGCGACCGGGAGCAGGCCCGTGCGCTGGTCCGGTCGATGATCGCCCAGCTGGCGTGTTTCCACGGGCCGGACCACCTGCTCGTCGCGGCGTCGGTCGACAGCGCCGGGCGCAGCACCTGGGACTGGCTCAAATGGTTGCCGCACAACCAACACCCCATCCTGACCGACAGCCTCGGCAGCATCCGGATGGTCGGGTCGTCACTCGGCGAGGTGTCGACGTGGCTGGCCGATCAGCTGGCGGTTCGGCCGCGATTCTCCCGGAATGCGGCGCTGCCCGCCGACGAGCCGTTCATCGTGATCATCAACGACGGCGGCCAGGTGAGCCTCGACGAGGAGATCCTGACCGAGGACGGGCTGCTCGGCGTCGTCGTGATCGATGTGTCGAACGCGCTCGGCCGGCTCACCGCCCGGCGCGGGCTCCGCATGGTCGTCGAGGACGGCCGGGTGGGCGCGATCGGTCGCAGCCACGTCGAATGGCTCGGTCAGACCGACCAGCTCACCGCGGCGGAGAGCGACGCGTTCGCGCGGCGGTTCTCGCCGTACCGGCTGGGTGACACCCGCGCGAGCGACGTCGAACCGTTGGCGGGGTCCACCGAACTCGTCGACATGCTCGGCATCGGGGACCCGGCCCACATCAGTGTCGAACGAGTCTGGCGGCCGCGCTCCCTGCACGACCGGCTGCGTATTCCGATCGGTGTCGGCGAGCAGGGCGAGGCCGTCGACCTCGACATCAAGGAAGCTGCGCAGGGCGGGATGGGGCCGCACGGCCTGGTCATCGGCGCGACCGGTTCGGGCAAGTCGGAGCTGCTGCGCACCCTGGTGCTGGGGCTGGCGCTGACCCATCCGCCGAGCGCCCTGAACCTCATCCTGGTCGACTTCAAGGGCGGCGCGACCTTCCTCGGGCTGCAGGATCTTCCGCACACCGCGGCAGTGATCACCAACCTGCAGGACGATCTCACCCTCGTCGACCGCATGTACGACGCGCTGTCCGGGGAGATGAACCGCCGTCAGGAACTCCTCAAGTCGGCCGGCAACTTCGCGAACGTGAAGGACTACGAACGCGCCCGGGAACAGGGTGCGCCGCTCGATCCGCTCCCGTCGCTGCTCATCGTGTGCGACGAGTTCAGCGAGATGCTCAGCCAGAAGCCGGAGTTCGCCGAGCTGTTCGTGGCCATCGGGCGTCTGGGACGGTCGCTGTCGATGCACCTGCTGCTCGCCTCGCAACGTCTCGAGGAAGGCAAGCTGCGCGGCCTCGACAGCCACCTGTCCTACCGCATCGGGCTCAAGACCTTTTCCGCCGCCGAGTCGCGCACCGTCCTCGGCGTTCCCGACGCGTACGAGCTCCCGTCCATCCCCGGCTCCGGGTACCTGAAGTTCGACACGACCAGCCTGGTCCGGTTCAAGGCCGCGTACGTGTCCGGCCCCTTCCAGGGCGAGATCGCGCCCGGTGAGCCCGGGTCGGTCGCCGCGAACCTGCGACCGTGCAGTTTCATCTCCGGACGGGTCGAGATTGCCGAGCCGCGGCCGGAGATCGAACCGACGCCGGTGCCGGCGCGGGCGCCACAGCCGGACGCGCCGGCGGTGCTCGACGTCGTGGTATCGCGACTGCGGGGGCAGGGCGGGACCGCGCACGAGGTATGGCTGCCGCCGTTGAAGGACTCGCCACCGTTCGACGCGCTGCTGCCGCCACTCGCGGCGGTACCCGGGCGCGGTCTGTGCCCGGACGGTTGGTCCGGGCTCGGCCGGCTGCGGATACCGGTCGGCATCGTGGACCTCCCGTTCGAGCAGCGTCGCGACATCTATCTGCTCGACCTGTCCGGCGCAGCCGGTCACGGCGTTGTCGTGGGCGGTCCGCAGAGCGGCAAGAGCACCGCGATGCGGTCGATGATCACCTCGCTGGCGCTGACCCACACGCCCGCCGAGGTGCAGATCTACTGCGTCGATCTTGGCGGTGGGTCGCTCGCCGCGGCCGAGGGACTCCCACACGTCGGGGCGGTGGCCTCTCGCAGCAACCCGGACCGGGTGAGCCGGCTGGTGGCCGAGGTCAGCGGCGTGCTCACCGAACGCGAGGAGTATTTCCGGCGCAACGGCATCGAGTCGATGGCGGCCTACCGTCGATTGCGGGCCGAGGGCCGAGGCGCTCCGGGGGCGGTCGGCCAGTTCGGCGACGTCTTCTTGTTCGTCGACGGTTGGGGGACGTTCCGCACCGAGTTCGAGGACCTCGAGCCACGCGTCACCTCCCTCGCCGCACAGGGCCTGTCCTACGGCATCCACGTGATCGTCACAGCCGCGCGGTGGGCCGAGATCCGGGCCGCGCTCAAGGACATGCTCGGTACCCGCCTGGAACTGCGGCTGGGCGATCCCAGCGAATCCGAGATCGACCGGCGGATCGCGGCCGTCGTGCCGCGCAACGCGCCCGGTCGGGGGCTGACCGCCTATCGGCGACATTTCCTCACGGCCCTGCCGCGCATCGACGCATCGACGGATCCGACCACGCTGCCGACCGGCTACGCCGATCTCGTTGGGCAAATTTCGGCCGCCTGGCAAGGCCCGTCGGCGCCGCCGGTGAGAATGCTTCCTGAGGTGCTTCCTTACGAACAGCTGAGACAGACGGCGGCAGCCCAGCCGGGCGAGAAGGGGGTGCCGATCGGCATCAACGAGGAGGCGCTCGCGCCTATTCTCGTCGACTTCGACGCCGACCCGCACTTCCTCTACTTCGCCGACGGCGAGGGGGGCAAGACCAACTTCCTCAAGGTGGTGGCGGCCGGCATCATGCACAGCCGGCCGGCGAGCGATGCCCGGATCCTGATGGTCGACTACCGCCGCACGATGCTCGGTTTCGTCGACTCCGAGCACCTGGCCGGCTACGCCGCAGCCGCTCCGTCGCTCGAGGCGCTGCTGGGCGACCTGCGGCCGATCCTGCAGAGCAGATTGCCCGGTCCAGACGTCACGGCCGAGCAATTACGGTCCCGCAGCTGGTGGACCGGCCCGGAACTCTACGTCCTGGTCGACGACTATGACCTCGTTGCCGCGCCGACCGGGAACCCGCTCGCCGCCCTGCTCGAGTACCTCCCCCAGGCCAAGGACGTCGGCCTGCACCTGATCATCTGCCGGCGCACCGGCGGGGCCGCCCGAGCGCTGTACGAGCCAGTCGTCCAGCGGCTGCGCGACCTCGGCACCCAGGGCATCGTCGGCTCCGGCAGCCGCGACGAAGGCGCGCTGCTCGGCAACACCAAGCCCTCGCTGCTCCCCGCCGGCCGCGGCGTGCTGGTCGGTCGGCGCTGGGGGGCCGCGCTGATGCAGGTCGCCAGGTACTGAGCTCCGCGACCCGGGTTTGTTGAGTTGGATCTTAGAGACCGCCCGAACCAAGATCGGCTCTCGCGTTGAAAGGTCATCACCGGGCGGGTAGGAAATACCCCGAGAGGTCGAGCACCTTCCCACCACACAGAAAGGGGACGCCAGATGACTTCTGGTGCCTTCAACACCGAAGCCGCGACAATGGCGCAGGCCGCCACTCGCGTCAACGACGTCAACAGCCAGGTCCTGTCCGAACTGCGCACGCTGCAGGGCGCGGTCGAGGGCGTACAGGCTCACTGGAGCGGGCAGGCCGCGTCGTCGTTCCAGCAGCTGATGACCCGCTGGAACGAGGATGCCGGCAAGCTCAGCCAGGCGCTGCAAGGCATCTCCGAGCAGATCGCCGCATCGGGCAAGGCGTACACCGCGTCCGACGAGGCCAACCAGCAGGCGCTGCGCAGTTCCGGCAGCGGCCTGAACATGTGAGCCACTTCTTCCACTTCTTCGACCGGGAGGTCACCAGCACATGTCGTCTCCGATCAAGGTCACGTTCTCGCAGCTCGCTGCGACGCAGGACCAGGTACGCGCCACCGTCAGCAACGTCAACAGCCAGCTCGCCGACCTGAAGAACTACCTCGCGCCGATGGTCTCGACGTGGACCGGCTCGGCTGCCGAGAACTACAACTCGGCCCAGGCACAGTGGGATCGCGCCGCGGCCGACCTCAACCAGGTCCTCAACGCCATCGGTCAGGCCCTCGGCCAGGCCAACGAGGGCTACCAGTCCACCGAGAAGTCCAACGCCAGCCGTTGGTAACACCACGCGGCAGCGATACACAGTTCGGTCCGGTCGGCTCGCCGGCCGGACCGAACTCACATCGCGGTCGTGACACATCACTGATCTGACCCATCCGAAGGAGGCCCGGTCGTGGGATCAAGTTTCAAGGTCGACCCGCAGGCGCTGCAGACTGCGTCGCAGCAGTTCAGCGCCCAGGTCAACCCGATCAACACCGAGGCGTCCAAGGCGGAGAACCTGCAGGGCTGCGGGTCCAACACCGGGCGGTACTACTCCGGCGCGGGCACCAGCTACCACGCAGCTCTCCTCACCTTCATCCAGACCCTGATGACCCCGATGGCGAGCAAGACGACGTGGGTGGCCGACACGTTGGCGAGTACGTCGGTCAACTACGCGAACCAGGACAGCAAAGCCGACTCGGGACTGCAGTCGGCAGGTAAGGGCGCCTGATCATGACAACGCCGGACGACACCGTCGACGAGATTCTGCTGGACACCGCCGGAGCCGGGGCGGCTGCCCTGACCGAGGAGCAGATCCGAGAGGCGCAGCTAGCCGCCCAGACCGCCGGGCAGGTCGTCGTCGACTCCGCCCAGACAGCCGGACAGGAGGTCAAGGACTACGTCGGCAGTCAGGTCGACGCGGCCGGCGACGCCGGCTCCGGCGTGGTGAACGCCGCGCAGGACTACGGGCACGGCTGGAGCCGCGCGTTCGAGGAGGCCGGCCACGGCAACATCCTCGGCGCCGGCGCGGACGTTCTGGGTGGCGAGTTCCAGGCCACCGCCGACCTCGTCGAGGGCGCCGCCAAGGCGGTGGGCGACACCGTCGAGGGCGTGATCAAAGTCGGCGAGGACGCCGTCGAGGGCGCAGAGGAAGTCGGCCACGACGTCCTGACCGGTGCCAAACACCTCCTCGGCATCGGCGGGGACGACAAGGCCGGCGTGCTGAAAAAGGTCGGCCAGGAGGACGCCGGCGACCTCGAGGCGAACGAGGCCGAGGAGCAACACGGGCAGGACCAGCTCCGGTCGGACAAGGCCAAGATCGCCGCAAAGGACCCCGCCGCGTTCTCGACCGCTGACGAGTTGCTCAACCCCGGCTCGGCCGGGATGCACTTCTTCGACTACTTCCTGCGCCCGTACAACGAGTGGACCGGCCAGAACATCACGATCGACGAGATCCGCCAGGCCTACGACCGTGAGCGGGGGATGAGCTTCGCCGCCTACGCCAGCGACGCCAAGCTGCTGATCGCCGCCTCGAGCGGCACACAGGACATCACCTCGCAGCTGGAAACCGCTTACAACACCCTCATCCCGACCTGGCAGGGCGATGCCGCCGCGCAGTTCGAGTCGGCCATGAAGACCTTCTTCACCGCAGACGGCACCGTGACGAAAGACCTCGGCGATGCCGGCAAGACGATAGATCAACTTGTTGTCGCCCTTCAGCAACTCGTCTACACCAAGGCCTGCACCGTGTCCGGCCTCTACGCAGATTCGCTGCCGCCCGGCATTCAGGGCATCCAGGCGCTGCAGGCGCTGATCCCGGTTGCGCGCAACAGTGGCTGCGACGACGAGATGCGGCGCTGGGTGCTCGGCGTGTTCCACATGGAGATGCACGGCCGGCACGGCTGGGACGACGACAACGACCAGTACAGCAGCGACAAGCTCGACGACAACTCGCGGGCGGCCGCGACACAGGCCGCCGGTGAGTGGCTCAACCAGGTCCTCGTGCCGCAGTTCGAGGCGCGCTACAACGCGTTCATGGAAACCTGTACCAAGACCACCGAGGGCATCGAGAAGTTGTTCGCCCAGTTCACCGGCGATCTGAAGAGCGTCAAGGATCCCTTCGCGGCGATGCCGACCACGGCGCCGACCGACGGTACAGCCACGCAGGGCAGCGACCCGAGCGGTAGCGGTACGGGCAGCGGCACCGGCAGCGGCACCGGCGGCGGTACAGGCGGCGGTACAGGCGGCGGTACAGGCGGTGGCGGCAGCGACACTACGTCGCCCGCGGTCGTCACCCCGTCCGGCGGCAGTACCGGTGGCGGCGGCACCGGTGGCGGGAGCACCGGCGGTGGCGGCACGGGGGGTGGCGGTACACCGTCAGTGACGACCCCGTCGGTCACGACGCCGTCGTTCACCACTCCGTCGCTCACCACTCCGTCGACCGGCGATCCGACTACCAGCGATCCGACTACCAGCGATCCCACGAGCACGTTCACCGGGAGCGGCACCGGCACCGGCACCGGATCCGGCGACGCGCCGACGACCAACGCCGATGGTTCGGTCACTTTCGGCGACAACGGCGACCTCACCATCGGCAAGGAGAACCCGGACGGCAGTTTCGACATCACCGAGACCGACGCGGACGGGACCCACGAGTACAAGGTCGTTTTCGGACCGAACGGGAAACCGATCGTCACGGAGGTCGGCGGCACGGACGGTGCCGCCGCCGGCTCGGACGACACGTCGAGCGCGGCCGACTTCGGCACCGACTCGGCCACTACGACCGGCACCGGCAGCACCACTGCTCCGGCTGGCATCGACCCAGTGAGCGCTGACCAGAGCGGGATCACCACGAACGCGGACGGGTCGGTCACCTTCGGCGCCGATCATGATCTGAGGATCGGCAGTGACGTCGGTGGCAGCGGCTTTACCCTCACCCAGGGCAGCGGGACGGACGCGAACCCGTACCAGGTCAGCTACGACGGGAACGGCGCGCCGCACGTCAGTGTCGGCTCGCCGGACTTCGGCACCAGCGACGTCGCCGCGGCCGGCACCGAAGGCGTGACGACGCCGCACGTGTCGGACCTCGGCACGGACGGCGTCACCGCCCAGTCCCACCTGCACGAGGCCAAGTTCGACAGCGGCGCCGGCGGTGGTGCGAGCGGCGGCGACTCGAGCGGCGGCGGGGTCGGTGCCGCCGATTTCGGCGGCGACTCGAGCGGCGGCGGCGCAGGTGCGGCCGGCGGCCACGCGGGCGACGGTGCGGCGGCACATGACGCGACCGCTACGCAACTCGGCGTCGGCAACCAGTTCGGCGCGCAGGGCGCCGCCAACGGCACCTCCACCACCGGCCTGGCCGCCAGCGCCGACGGCAGTGCGGCGGCCGGGGCGGCGGGCACCAGCGCTGCCGGTCACGCCGGGGTCGGCGGCATGCCGATGATGGGCATGGGTGGCATGGGCGGGCGCGGTGGCAACGAGCAGGAGATCAAGCGCCGCTACGGCCGCAAAGACGAAAGCGTGCTGGATGACGACGAACTCGAGGAATGGGACCGACTCGGTCCTACGATCGGCTAGTCATGGCCTTCGACAACAGCACCGCCGCGCTCGCCCGCGACCTCGGCGAGCAGGCCGAACGTGACGAGGCTGCCGCCTTCGATTCCCAGCATGCGTTGCGGCGCGAGGCCGAGCGCGCCGCAACGTCGATCATCGCGACGGGACAGGAGCGGATGCGCGAGGCCGAGGCCGAACGCGAGCGCCGGGCTGAACAGGCCCGACGGGCCGCCGACGGCCCCGACCGCTTCGATACCCAGGACGACATCGACGACGACGCGGAGTTTCGCCGCGGGCCGGCCCGCCGCGCGCGGACGGCCCCACCCGCGTCCCACCAGCGTCCGGCACCACCCGAGGAGGACGAGGAGGACGAGGTACCGAGCCGTTGGCTCACCTGAACCAGGCGCGTTCGATCCCCGTCGGGTCACCGGATCAGGACCCGCCACGGTGAGTTCCGGCACGCCCAGGTTCGACGTCGATCGGGCGAGAGCAGCAGCTGCTCGCCTTCGTTACAACGAGATTCGGGAGGTTCTGGAGCAGGTGCGGGTCCGGGCGGAGTCTCGCGACCGCAGCTTCAGCATCGAAATGGGCGTAGGCGGCGCGATCCTCGGCGTGAATCTCTCCGAGCGTGCGATGGAGCGTTCACCGCAGGCGTTGTCCGCCGCGCTCGTCGAGACGATCAACGACGGGATGCGCCAGATAGCGGAGATCACCAACGAGGTCGTCGCGCCGTACCTGTCCGGGGCAGATCTCGATCTCGCAGCGATCACGTCCGGTCGGCTGCCGAAGCCGACGGGCGAACGGTCGATGAACGAATTCGCCGACGAGATCGAGGCGGCCAGCAAGATCCCGAAGCGGCCGATGGGGTCCTACGCGCGCAACCGGCCGGCGGCCGACTACACGAGGGAGGAGGACGGCGATGGCTGACGATTACAGCGTCGACACCGGCGTGCTACGCCAGGTCGCCGATTTCCTCGACGGCCAAGCGACCGGCTCGCAGTCTCTGGTCGACCGGGCCCGGTCGACGGACGTGCCGCCTCTCGCGTGGGGTGAGCTGGGCCGCGACTTCGGCCTGCACGACCTGTACGGCGAGGTGCGCGAGCAGGCCGACGTCACGCTGCACCGGATCCAGGACTTCCTCGGCT
Source organism: uncultured Actinomycetota bacterium (assembly GCA_963718805.1). Classification (GTDB taxonomy): domain Bacteria; phylum Actinomycetota; class Actinomycetes; order Mycobacteriales; family Jatrophihabitantaceae; genus Jatrophihabitans. The sequence goes on from CAVQZY010000001.1 coordinate 146,900, forward strand.
GGGCGGCGCAGAACCTCACCGCCACCGCTGGCGAGTACGACGACCACGAGGTGGCCGTCGCCGCCAGGTTCGAGGAGATCGGCGGGACCGAACCCCGGAAGGCGTCATGAGCGCGCCCGCGTCGAACCCGATCGACGATCTGAGCACGGAGGAGTTCGTGGCTATCGGCCGCGAGGTCGTGCAGTTCGTCGGGGCCGCGCAGCATCACCTCGCCAGTCCCGGCGCGGCACAGTCGGACCTCGTTGGTGCGGGTCTGAGTTTCTTGATCGATCTGATCGACCCGTTACAGCGTTGTCTCGACGAGGTCACCGGCGACGCCGCATCGCTCACCGCCAAGGCGAACGACTGGGTGTCCATCGCCGAGCAGTTGCGGGCGACCGGACCGGAGGTGCATCGGCTCACCGGTTCGGCGAAAGCGGCCTGGACCGGCGTGGCCGCGGACTCCTTCGACGCGACGATGCGCGAATTCCTGCCCGCCGCGGACGGTGCGGCGGCGGCCTGCGACGCGATCCGGTCGTTGCTGGCCACCAGTGCCGAGCTGATGGCCGGGGCGCAGGGGCTGATCCAGGACGTCATCGGCGAGGTCGTCGACTACATGATCGTGGTCGAGGCGTCGGCGGCCGCGTCGGCATTGCACGGCGGGGGCGCCAGCGAGGCGGTCGCGTTGTCGTCGATCCTCGGGCGGGTCTCCGACGCGGTGGAGCAGGCCCTCGGGATCGTCGACCAGGTGAGCGATCTGCTGGCCCGGATCGCGAACGCGCTGAGAAATGTCAGTCGGGCGTTCGGGCGCGTCAACGACCTGTTGGCTACGCTGTCCAAGATCGGAAACGGCGTCGCTGCGGGCGGGAAAACGCCTGGCCGGCTGGGTAATACAGGACAAGGTGCGCGAGACCCGTCGGGCGCCGGACGGACGGGGGAGTGAGCGTGACGTCGTTACCGCCGCTGACCTGGCTCCGGTTGTCCACCGAGGACCTCGGGCGGTGGGCCTGGCAGCGTCAGGTGCGCTGGCCCGAGCCGCTGTCTTCCGCCTCGATCGGACGGTATGACGTCCCGTTCGACGAGATGGTGGGAAATGTCCAGTTCGTCGCACCGCGTCACACCCGCGGCGAAGAGCGGTTGCTGGACAGTCTCGCCGCGGTGCTCGCCGCACCCGATCACTGCGCGTACGTGGTCCGCGTCGACGGCGACGTCGAGACCTACTACCTCGCGTTGGTGCGCGATGAGGATGCGATCGTGCTCGTCGACGAGCCCGGTGAGATCCGGCTCGCGCGGGTGGCGCCCAACCTGATCGCGGCCACCGTCGCGGCCCAGCTGCCCAAGCTGGTGCCCGCACCGACGGTGCGGGTGACGCTGCCGGCCTCGACCGCGGCGTTGCTCGCTGCGGGTTTCGCCCGTAAGGCGCCGGAGAAGACGCTTCGCTCGGCGCTCGCGTCGGCCGGCGTACCGGGCGTGGTCGCCGACCGCCTGCTCGCCGGTGAGTCCGCGGTGAACGCGAACGGATCGGTGGGTGCGCTGCGTTATACCGGGCGTAAGGCGCATCTGAGTGCGCGGTGTGCGACGTGGTCCGAGACTGCAGAGGGCGGAATGATCTCCTACCATGGGCAGGCGGGCGAGGTCGTCTGGGAGCCGCTGACGACCCAGGTGGTTTCGCGCGCCATCTCCGATGCACTCGGAAATCTGCGCGAGGTGGCGTCGACGTGAGGAAGCGTGAGATGAGCGCGACAGAGGGAAACGGAGGTCACCGATCATGGGTGGTCTAATCGGCGACGTCATGGCCGCCTTCGGGGTGTCGGGTGGTGCCTCGCTGGCGAGCATCCAGAAGATGTCGGCCACCGTGCGACCCGAAGCCATGGAACAGATGGCGGAGTACTTCGACGTCGGTGGCAACTATCTCCTCACGAGTCACGACGGCATGAACAGCGCGGTCAACAAAGTTGTGGGGTCGTGGAAAGGTCAAGCCGCGGACGCAGCGTCGACAAGTGTTTTGCAGAACTCGATGACGAGTTCTGCTGTCGCGAACAGCTCGTCCTCGGCTGCGAGCAACGTCCGCGAGTTCGCCCAGCAGGTACAGGCGGCGCAGGCAAAGATCGCCGCCGTTCAGCCGGTCGATACCAGCATGAGCACCGCGATCAGTAACTCCGGCGGACCGATTGCGGCCGCGCTGAACCCAGGCGCGGTCGCCCAGCACTGGATGGCCGCGAACGAGAAGGCCGAAGCGCACCGACAGCAGGCCGCGACCTATCTCGAGGACCTGAATGCGCGCGGCAACGACTTCGGCAACATGATCGCTCCGACCTTCCCGCCGGCGTCGCCGGTGCCCGCTGTCGACGTTCCGGCACGGTTGAGCGTGGAGCCGATTCAGTCGAGCAACCCCACCGTCGACGGGTTCACGCCCGCGGGCGTGAACGGATCCTCCGGCCCCGGCTACACCCCGCCCAGCGGCTCCACCGGCGGCCCGAGTTACAGCAATCCGACCTCGCCGCCCGGCGCGATCGTGCGCGGACCGGGCAGCAACTCCGGCGCAAACCCGGCCGTTCCCGGGGGCGGTGTGCAGGTCAATCCGGTTTCGGGCGGCGCGAACGGCGGGGTAAGCCCGGTGCCGGGCGGCGCGAACGGCGGGGTCAACACGGGCAATGAATGGACCACTCCGTCGGTGTATTCGGGTACCGGCAGCACCGGCGGCGAGCCGGCGGCCCTCCCGGGTGGCGGAACCGGCGGAGCATCCACCCTCGGATTGACGGCGAGTGCGCTGGTCGGCGGCGGCGGAGCCCTGCTGGGCGCCGGGGGTCTGGCGGCGTCGGGCCGTGGCGCGGTGGGCACCGGGCGCGCGCTGACTCCGACCGAAGAGGCGCTGGCCAACGAGCGGGCCGCGGAGGAGCGTGCGCTGGCGCGTGGCGGCGTCGGGACCGGCGCCGCGGGTAACGATGGCGAGTTCCGCTCCAACCGGTACGGTGTCACGCCCTCCGAGGAGTTCGCCGAGGGCGGGCTCGGCCGCAGTGGTCTCGGTTCCGGCATTACCCCTGGCGGCCGCGGCGGGATCGCGAGCGGGGAGAGCGAGCTGCGTGGTAACCGCTACGGCTCGGGGCTCGCCGAGGAAGGCTCCGGGCACAGTGGCCTGGGCGGCGGCCGCGGTTTCGGCTCCGGCGGAATGGGCGCCGACGAGACCGAATTGCGCGGCAACCGCTACCAAGGCGCGGTCGGCGAGGAAGGTGGCGCGCGCGGCGCCTTCGGCGCCCAGGAGGAGTTGCCGTTGCGCGCGGCCGGGACTGCCGGCGTGGCGGAGAGCCAACTCGCCGCCGGCGAACGCGGCTCGATGATGCCGCCGGGCGCGGGTGGTGGGCGCCGCGGCGACGACGAGCAGGAACTCAACCGCCGCCCCGACTATCTGGTTGAAACCGACGACATCTGGGGTGACGGCCGGCTCGCTGCGCCGTCCGTGCTCGGCTGAGAGCAGCCACAGATCCGACAGCGAAAGCGAGAGAACAGATGAGTATCCCGGAGGAATCGGTCGGTGCGGCGGTGTCCGGCGCAGCCGTGGGTGCTGTGCTGTCCGGCGACATCGGTAGGCTGGTCAACGCCCTCGACTACCTGGTCGAGAAGGCGCAGGTCGACGCTGCTACGGCCCAGGCCGGCGGTGGTGACGTCCGTCTCGAGCTCGAGGAGCTCGTAGGTTTCTACAACGGCCTGTCCGACATGCACACGCAGCTGCAGGAGCGGATGAGCACGTTGACCCAGCGTGCCGCGGGGGTCGCGGACCTGCCGGCCGGCGGGTCGGTCGCCGGCGTGCAGGCGGCATGGTTGGCGATCCGCGAGTCGATGGGCGCCGGTCGAGGTCACTCCGCCTCGCTGATCGCGAACATGAAAGCAGTCGACGCCACCATCTGCACGCATATGGAGAAGATCCAGCAGTGCGCGCAAACCTACGCAGCGCAGGAGAACTACAGCATCCAGGCCTTCGGTAGCGCCGGCAGTGGTGGCACCGGCACAGTCGGTGCACCGAGTGCAGCGCCGCCGCCTTCCGGAACGGGCAAGGTCTGGGCGATCTAGTGTCGCGCGCCAGAGATTGTGCGAATCTCTGGCGCGCGACACTAGGCGCCCGCTCCACCATGAGACGACTCTTGGGGTCGGCCCTCGCGCTATGCGCTTTCGTCGCGGTCGGCGGCGCGTTGATGCCGCCCCCGACTGCACAGGCCGTAGCCGCGCCGTCTGCCGCAGCGATCCGGGCGCAGCAGTGGTGGCTGAAGACACTGGACGTCACCAAGGCCTGGCCGCTCGCCCACGAGGGCAAAGGCGTCAAGATCGGGCTCATCGACAGCGGCGTACAGGGCTCGCATCCTGACCTGACCGGCGCCGTGGTCGGCGGGACCGACGTGTCGGGTGTGGGATCGTCTGACGGTCAGAAACCCGTCGAGAGCAGCGCCGGCCCGCAGCACGGCACAACAATGGCGGGCTTCATCGCCGCCCGCGGGCACGGACCGGGTCATAGCCTCGGGCTGATCGGAGTGGCGCCCCAGGCGGAGCTGCTCTCGATATCCGCGCGCATCTCGCAGAGCTCCGCTTCCGGGACCGCGGCCGAGGAAACCCGAGGGTTGCGTTGGGCAGTAGATCACGGCGCGAGAGTGGTCAACATGTCCTTCTTGGCGCCCATCCCGCAGGCCGACCTCCTTTACGCCCAGGCGCACGACGTGGTGATCGTCGCCGGTGCCGGCAACTTCGGCGGCCCGCCGCTCGACCCGCCGGCCAGCGTGCTGGGTGTCGTCGCGGTTTCGGGGGTGGACGAGAACCTCGAGCTCGATCCACGGTCGAGTTACGGCGCCCCGGGCACCGATGCGATCCCGAAGTCTGCTGCGACCGTGAAGGACACCGATAACGGGGTGGCCGTGTCGGCACCGTTCGCCGACACCGCAACGCAGAACGATCTAGCCTCGATCGTGCTGACCCAGCAGGGCACCTACGGCGGCACCGCGGGCACCTCGAACGCAACGGCGATCGTCACGGGCGTGGTTGCGTTGATCCGGGCGAGGTTCCCGACGATGGACGCCGCGAACGTGATCAACCGGTTGATCCGCACCGCCTCGCACCCGGCGGGTTACACCTACAAGGGCGGCCACGGTTTCGGGCTGCCGGACGCGTACAAGGCGCTCACTGCGAACGTGGCGACCGTGTGCGAGAACCCGCTCGGCACCCCGGGGAAGTCGCTGGGGGTGTGGAAGTCGATCCTGGCCAACACCACGTACACGCCGTCGTGTTCGGGGTCGAGCAGTTCGGCTGCGCCGTCGTCGGCGCCGGCCTCTTCCGGGGCGGGGTCGTCGCCGGCCGGTCCGTCCGCGTCGGCTTCGACGCCGGCGCAGGCGAGTAGTTCTTCCGGGTCCTCGACGCCGGCGTGGGTGTGGGTGTTGATCGGCGTCGCGGTGTTGGCTGCTGCCGGGTTGACGTTCGTGTTGCTGCGCCGCCGCGGTTCCAGCGGCGGTGGCGGTTCCGGCGGCGGTGGCGGTTCCGGCGGCGGTGGCGGTTCCGGCGGCGGTGGCGGTTCCGGCGGCGGTGGTTCCGGTGGTGGCGGTGGTTACGGACCGCCGCCGCCCGGTGGCGGTGGCGGCGGGTATCCACCGCCGGCGTACGGACCGCCGCCCGGCTACCCGCCGCCGGGATACGGCGGCGGCCAGCAATAGCCTGGTCGCGTCGAGGATTTCGGCTGCGCCTGGCTGAGATCGACACAGCTGCGGTGAACCGTGCGATGCGCCGGATCGAGGGCTGTATCGAGTAATCCTCAATGGATTCTCAGCCTAGCCGGACCACTAGCTGAAAGCCCGCGTACGAGCGCGTTGCCGATCATGGTGACGCGCCCTGAGTCCTTGGATAGGTTGCAACGCGAGCGCAAGCAACTGGGGAGAGGACAGCGATGACTAGCGGTGGCGTCAGCCCCGAGGCGGCGACAATCGTCGCGGGGTTCACCGACCGATTGGGTCGCCTGCATCAGCGCACGGAGCAGGCCCGGGCCGCAATGGCCGGCGCGGAGGGCTCCGCGGTCTCCGACGACGCCATGGTCCGGGTAACGGTTGACGCTGCCGGTACGTTGACCGACCTCACCTTCGGCCCCGGCGCCGAGCCCGGCTCGGCGGGGCTCACCGCGACGATCATGCGGACGGTGCGCGTCGCGCACCTGCGGGCCCTCGCGCAGGCGCGCGACGACGTCGCGGCGATCGTCGGCGAGTCGAGCGAGGCGGTTGCCGTGCTGGACCGACAGGTCGCCGATCTGGGCCGACCCGGCGCCGTGGACGCACCGGCCACCCGGCCCGACTACCGGATCCACAGCGAGGTCGACAGCCGGGTCGAGGAGGAAGAGCCGCATGGCGATTGAGCTACCCGGCCCGGTCGCCGACTTCCTGAACTTCATCGGCATCAGCTGGCCCAATATCAACGAGGACACCGTGCGCGAGTTCGGTGAGCACATCAGCGAATTCGCGCACAACCTGCAGAGCACCCACCAAGGGGCGACGGACACCATCTCCCAGCTCGGCCAGGCCTACCAGGGCGAGTCGTACGAGAAGTTGTTCACGACGTGGGGGCAGATGTCCGAGACCCACATGAACGAGCTGCTCGCGGCCTGTGACGTGCTGTCCACCGGTCTCGGCGTCGCGGCCGACGTGATCATCGGTGAGAAGCTCGCGGCGATCGCCCAGCTCGTGGTGCTGGTCGCGGAGTTCATCGCCGACCAGGCCGCCGCGGTAGCGACCTTCGGACTTGCCGAGGCAGCGCTCGCCCTGATCGAGGAGGAGGGCCAGCAGGTCGTCAAGTTCCTCGAGCAGGAGATCGAGAACTACATCGTCGGGCAGGTGATCAACGCCGCGGCCGGCCCGCTGATCGACAAGGTCGCGCAGGCGGTCAGCGGCCTCGTCTACGAGGGCGTCGCCTCGGCCCTCGGTGAGTCCGGCTCGGGCGCCGGCGGCGCGGGCGGCGCGATTTCGATCCACCCCGAACAGGTCGCCGGCCATGTGCAGACGCTGCGTGCGCATGCCGGCAGCGCCCAGTCCAACGGAGCGCAGTTCGCCTCCACTGCCGAGGGGCTGAGCTTCGAGTGAGCGAGATCGCGAAGGTCTTGAAGGAGGTCGCCGAGAAGGTCGGCAAGGCGCTCGGGCGCGACGCCTCCCAGGCCGAGCACCGCCTGCTGCACGACACCGGCGATCGCCTCGAGGCGAATGTGAAGAGCCACGTGGAACACGACGCCGAGGCGGCGGTGGCCCTCGAGCGCGCAGCGAAGGGCGACGCCGAGAACATCCGGATGCCGCACGGCGAGAGCGGCGAACCCACTCTGCCGCAGGGAGGGACCGGGCCGAGCGCCTCGAAGCCGCCCGAGCTGCACGGCGGCGGCCGCGAACCGTTGCCGGGTGAGACCGACCTGCCCAACCCGCGCGACAAGCTCTCCAACGAGCAGTACCCCTACCTGCAGGGAACGACAAGCGACCTGGAGGAAGAGGCAGTCCGAGGGGACATACCCGCGACTCCGGCCGTCGTCGCCGATCGTCTCGCCACTCATCCGGAGTTGCCCGCGGAGGAGATACCCAAGTTCCAGGGTCCGATCGAGCCGACCTGGATGGAACCGGGCCAGACGTACTACCGCGCGGCCGGCGACGGTACGCGGCCGAACAGCACCTACTGGACCCCGGTGCCGCCCAACGGCGAGCCCGGCCTGCGCCGTGATCTGGCAGTGTTGAACGAGTGGAACGGTGACCACGGGCTCGTCACGTTCACGCCGAACGAGCGCATCCCGGTGTGGAGCGGCGAGGTCGCGCCCCAGCCGGCAAGCGGTATCGGGAAGGGCACCCACTATCTCCCCGGCGGTGGCCAGCAGATCTGGATTCCCTTTGGGAGCATCGACGAGAAGGACGGGCACTGGACGATCGCGCCGATGCCGGACGAGGTGAGGTCGTGACAACCCCTACCGACGCGCAAGGGATGCGTGAACAGGTCCGCGAAGTGATCCGCCTTGCCCGGATTGCGGTCACGGCGATGGAGCAGCTACCCGAGCAGGCCTCCGACGAGACCGCGCGGGAGTGGGCCGACAACCTTGCCCGAAGCGCACGGGAGAGCTGGCAAGCACTCACGAGGGTGGTGCGGGAGGCGCACGGCGGCAATTTCCTCGGCCTGGTGCGCTCGATCACCTCGCTGAGCACACCGCTCTACGACCGGCCGGAATCGATGGCGGCCGAGGCGGAGGCCGTGCGGGTATCGCTGAACAGTCTTGCCCGCGCCTACCTGACACTCACCCAGCCGTGGGTGATTGCCGGGACCGCGTCCTACGACGATGCGCTGTTCTCGACGTTGGCGGCTGCGTTGCGAAGCGCCGGCAGCGGAGCCGGCCCCACGTAACGGATCCGGCCGCGCGATGATCAGTGCGTGCGGCCGCAGGCATGGGCAGAGGAGGGCGCCGAGTTCGATCTGTCCGCCCGCACCGCCGGGTCGCTGGCCGGTGCTTCTGTCGTCGGGCTCGTCCCTCGGCGCCGGTTGGGTGTCGATCATCGTCGCCGTCGCCGCCGGACAGGATCGGCCGGTCGCCGGACTGATCGTCATCGCGATCCTGTGCACACCGCTGCTCGCGTTCGGTGCAGTCTGCCTGGTCAACATCGTCCGGCTGCGTGCCGCCGGGCACGACACGCTGGTCGTCGACGGTGCGGATTTTGCGCCGCACCGCGCGAGTCCGCGGGTTCGACGTGTCGTGGCCGGAAGTCGATCGGGTCGAGGTCATCGCGACCGAAGGGGTCGCCGGCTACTGGAGCTGGGGGCTCGACGGCGGTCGGCGACGCGCGGCCGGGACGCTCACCGTGTTGCGCCTGTACCCCGGTGACCCGGACCGGTTCGGGGCTGCGCACCCGACGCCGGCCTCGACCAGTTCCGGCGTAGTGATGCAGCGCGCGATCGCCGGCCCGTTCGGCCTCGCGTTCGCGATGACCGATTACCCCCGCCGCGAACTGACCGCCGCGCTGACCCGCTATACCGGCCCGCGCTTCGGCGGCCTTCTCGACGAGACGACCAGGGCACGCCGACGGGCACGCTGAGCCCGCCGCGGTACCTGGTGGTTATGCCGTCGGCCGGAAGAAACCCTCGAAGGCGTCGCTGCCGTTGTGCGTGTAGAGCGGCACGACGTGCACGACGTCGCCGGTGTGCGGGGCTTCCACGACCTTGCCGGCGCCGATGTACATCGCGACGTGCCCGTCCCAGACGACCAGGTCGCCGGGCGCCAGGTTCTGTTCGGACACCCGCTGACCGACGTCCTGGTGGGCCGCGAAGTGTTCGAGTTCGACGCCTTCCTTGCCGTAGGCCCACTGCGTCAGCCCACTGCAGTCGAAGCCCTTGCCGGGCGACTCGGCGGCCCAGATATAAGGCACCCCGAGCTGGCTCAGGGCGGCCCGCACCGCGCCGGCGGCCTTCTCGTTGGGTGCCTCGACGGTGCCGAGCCCGTCCGGCAGGTTGACCTTCGTGCCGGTGCCGGGTTGTACGGGGGGCGCGGTACCGGCGGTCAGCGTGGCGCTCGCGGGGGCAGCGCCGCCGTTGCCGCCGCCGTCGTTCCCGCCGCCGGTAGCACTTGCCGTGCTGGTCGTGTCCGACGACCCGGGCGGACTGTGGACGGCGCCGCCGGTGTGCGACTGCCCGGCCACGAAGTTCTGTTTGCCGGCACGATCGGCGTCCTCGATCGCGGTCATGACACCGTCGATCGCCCGGCCGACTCCGCGCATGAGGTCCTCGCCGGTGCGGAACTGGTGACCGGCGTTGTCGAGCATCGTCGACACCGCCGAGGCGAGTGCGCTCGCGCCCGGCGTAGCGCCGAAGGCCGATGCCGCGACATGCTGGCCGGTGACGTCGTCGCCGACGTTGCCGATCTGCCCGGCGGCGCGCGTGGCGGCCAGCCGGAACTCCTCGAGCAGGTCGAGGTTGTACTTGATCTCGCTTGCCATCAGTACCCCACGTAGCTGCCGCCGTCGTGCACCGCTCGGACTCCCGGCACATTGTCCAGCGAGCCGTACCGGCCGAGCGCGTACCGCACGCCGGCGATGATGTTGTCGACAGGATTCCAGATGTCGGTGTGACCGGGCAGCGCATTCGCGTCGAAGGTCGAGTCGATGCACTGCATCACGCCCTTGGACGGATGCCCGGCCGCAGCGTTCGAGTCGGTCAGGTTGATCGCGTGCGGGTTACCGCTCGACTCGTGCGAGATGATCATGTTGATGTCGGCGGCACTGATCTTGTCGGCGGACACGCCGTGTTCTTCCAGGATCTTGGTCGCCTCGTCGATCCAGGTCTTCACGTCCCCGGTCGGCTGGGCGGCCGGCGGGCCCCCGCCCGATCCGACTGAACCGGACCCGCCGGCGAACGAGTTCGACCCGGTACCCGACCCGGCGCCGGATCCGTCCGTGCTGCCGCCGCCCCCGGACCCACCGGAATTGCCGGAATCCGCGGACGCCGGTGAGGTGGCGTCCCCTTCGCCGTCCTTGGGCACCGCGGTCCAGTCGATGGCGCCACCGTGCGACGGCAAATAGCTGCCTTCGCCCGGGGCCGGCAGGGTGCGGTAGCCGCCCGTGGCGAGGGCGCTCGACACGCCGCTCGCAGCCGCGCTCAGCTGCGCCGAAAGCGCCTGCACGGCTGGTTCGGCCTCGGCGCAGCCGCGCGACACCGCCTCGGCGGCCAGCGTTGCGCCGAGGATCGGGATGTCCTTCACCTTCTCGGCTTCGTCGAGGATCTGGTTGGCGATCGAGTCCAGCGTCGCCTTGGCCGAGTCGATCTCGGCCGCCGCCTGCGTGAGTGCCGCGGCGGCCTTGTCCAGGCCGGCCGTGACGTCGGCGGACGCGGCGGACATCTTGCCCATGTAGGCGCCGAACGCGTCGGCGGCGGATCCGTTCCAGCCGCCCTCCAGGCCGCCGACGGAGGTGGACACGTAGGTCTGCACCGAACCGACGTGTTCGGCCGCGGACATCAGCGCCGCGGCGAGGGCGCTCACCGAGCCGGCGTCACCGTCGACGCGGTGCCACAGCGCCTCGAACTGTTCCCCGCCGGGCAGCCCGGCCACGGCCTCTGCGCCGGCCATGCTCAGCCCGACTCGCTCGACACCAGGCTGCCGTCGTCGACCTCGTCGTCGACCTCGTCGCCGGCCTGTTCCGCTTCCTCGCCGCCCTCGCCGTGGCGATGAGCCGACTCCTTGCCCTGCAGGGCGCCCTCCTTGGCGCCGCGACTTGCGAGGTCGGGACCTCGCGGCATCTCCGGCAGCACCCGGTAGCTGTCGCGGTAGCGCTCGCGGGTCTCGCCGGCCCGCTCGTGTGCCCTATCGACGTCCTCACGCGCGTGCGCGGCCTTGTCGAGGTGTTCGCGTTGGCGTGCCTCGGCGTTCCACATGGCCTTGCGGGCAGCTTCGCGTTGGGCCTCGGTGTCCGCGTCGTGCAGTTGTCGGGACGCGCGGTCCTCGGCGGCCTCCTTCGCTCCACGCTCGGCGTTCTCGGCCGCCTTCGCGCCCTCGTCGAACTCGCGCGCGCCGTCCTCGAGGCTGCGGGTCGAGCGCTTCGCCGCGCCCAGGAAGTCTTCGATCTCCGATACCCGCCGGGTGATCTTGGCCGCGTCGCGGGCGGCGAGCGATGTCGCTTGGCCGACCGTCGCGAGCACCCAGGCCGCAATGCTGCCGCCGAAGGTCTGCGGCGACGCGGCGAGCGCGATCAGACCCTCGATCAGCTCGTCGGCGGCGAACTGCGCGATGTTGTCCCGGACCAGTCCGCGGACGGTGCCGACCATCGCACCGGCGACCTCGAAGGCCTTCGCGGCGTCGTCGGCATGCGACGAGCCCGCGCCCACCGCGCGCACGTAATTGACGGCCGCGCGGCAGTAGGCGTCGATCGCGGTGCCGGCCTGCTGCGACTTGAGCGCGCCCGCCGACTGCTGGTAATCCGTTCCGCTCTTGACCAGGGCGGCCGCGACGTTCTGCCAGGTCTGCGCCTTCGCGCGGACCTCGTCCGGGTCGCCCGTGATGATGTCTAGCGCGTCCTTGAGGAACCCGATGTGTTCGATGATCCAACCGATCGCGGAGCCGAGGAGCACCCCGAACGGGTCGGACACGAAACCGAGCAGATCGAGCCCGTCGGCTGCGACGTCGATCGCGAGCGACCCGCCGCTGTCACCGAGCGTCTGCGCGATGTCGTAGAAGATCCCGCTGCCGGCGAGGTCGGCGTTGGCCTCGGTGGTGAAGTTCGCCAGCATGTTCCAGTCCGACGGCGCCTTGGCGACCAGCGGGTTGTCGCCGTCGAGCGAGGCCTGAAGGTGCTCGAACGATTCCGCGTTGACGCCCTCCTGCCCGCGGTACGCGTCGGCCATCGATGTCAGCGCGCCGGCGACCTGGTGCCCGGCGCCGATCGCCGTGCCGATGAACTGGTCGGCGGCCCCGATCCAGATCTGCAGGGACTGCGCTTCGGTGATCAACGCGATGCCGAAGGCGCGCAGGTCCAGCAGGTCCGACGCGTTCGACGTCGCACCGCTCGGCTCGGCCATGAAGTTGGTGACGGCCTGCGCATGTTCATCGAGCACGTCGGGGCTGACGTCGATCAGCTCCCCCATCAGGCGCCTCGGCCGACGAAGCCGTCGGCGTCATCCTCGGTGTAGTCGCTACGCGTTGCTCCCGCGACGTCGCCGGACGTCGCGGCGGGATCTTCTTCGCGCAGCGCGGGCAGCTGGCTGCGCAGGAAATCCATCGCCGGGCCGGAGTCGCCGATCAGCTCGGCGAGCGCCGCCTGCGTCTGCACGGCCGCGCGCACCCGGGCGGACTGCGCAGTTCGCTTGATCAAGGCGGCCAGGTCGTGCAGCGAATGGTCACCCGCAGTGTCGCCGAAGGAGATGTCGTCCAGCGCGCCGGCCGCCGACACGGTGACGGTGACCGCTCCGTCGGCGCTGGTGACCGACGGGCGCACCTTCGCGACCTGCTCGCGCGCACTCTGGGCCCGTTGGGCGAGGACGCTCACCCGCTGCTCGTAGTCCGCGAGGGGCGAGGGGGTCGCGTTCATCGCCGGACTCCTTCCTGTTCGATCCGACACACCAGGGTGGTGTGATGATCTAGGAAAGCCCAGCTAACCGCGCGCCGGGCCCGGGAGCCAGCCTGGCGGATCGCCGATCGCTCAGGGTGCGTCTCAGCTGCTGCCAGCTTCGGTTCAGGGTTCCCTAAGGTCCGGGTTTCGCCCGTTGTCAGGTGTGCGTTCGCCAAGGACCGCGATTACCTTGATGATGCTCTTGTTCATCTGCCCGGCCGGTGGAGGGACGTCACACCGGACTCGGAGGACGAGTGATGAGGCTGCGCGCCGCGCGAGGCCGGCTGATCGCCGCCGGCGTCGTCGCCTGCCTCGCCGTCGGCGTCTTCGTGGCGCTCGTCACCCGCTCGCCGGGATATTCCACCCGACATGTCGCCCTGAATGACGGCGGCATCTGGGCGACCAGCGACCGCGACGGGCTCATCGGTCGCGCCAACCTCCCGGCCGGGTCACTCGACGCGGCGTTCGCCCCGCCCGGCGGCGCCCAGCAGAACTATCAGCTCGACGTCCTCCAGGACCGCGCCGGGGTGGTCGCCCGCGACCGGGCGAACGGCAAGCTCTACCCCGTCGACGTCGCGGCCGGGGCGGTGCTGCCCGATGCCGGCATCGCGTTGTCGGCCGATGATCAGCTAGCCCTGGACGGCGGCACTCTCGCCGTGCTCGACCCGAGCAACGGCAAGGTGTGGGCGATCCGCTTCGACCCCGGTAAGGGCCTCGCGAACCTGGTCGGCATCGGCGCGAAGAACCGGCCGGTCGCCACCCTCGACGCATCGGGTGACTCCGCCCTCGCGCTGGCGGTCGGCGTCGACGGAACGGTGCGCGCCGTCTCGGCCACCGGCCGGGTCGCTGTGGTGAGACCCTCCGGGGGCGGCTTCGCCAAACCGCAGTACACGCGCATGCATGCGCAGCTGCGCGCACCGCAGATCACCGCCGTCGGTGATCAGACCGTCGTGTTCGACGCCGCCACCGGTTCCTTGCTAGTCCCCGGCCACCGCAACGCGACCCTGCCGGAGAAAGGCGCCAGCGCCGAGATCCAGCAGCCCGCGCCGAGCGGGTCCCGAGCACTCATCGCCACTCGCACGTCCGTGTATGCCCTGCGACTGTCCGACGGGTCGGTGCGCAAACTGAGCGGCGCCGGCTCCGGCGCCCCCACCGCACCGACCTCGGTCGGGCGTTGCAGTTACGTGGCCTGGACCGGCAACCCGGGGGTGGTGCTGCGCACCTGCGACGGCTCCCGCACGACCCGCGTGGCGCTGGCGAACCAGAAGTCCTTGGTGCAGCCGAGCATCCGCGTCAATCACGGCGCGGCGATGCTCAACGACGTCGTCACCGGCGGGCTGTGGAACCTGCAGACCGGACGGCGGCTGGACAACTGGACGAAGGTCAAGCCGCCGACGACGGTCAAACCCAAACACGACAACAACCATCCGAGTCGCCGGACCGGCACGACCCCGGCGCCGCCGCACGCCGTCGCGGACACGCTCGGCGGGCGACCCGGCCGCACCGCGACCCTCTACGTGCTCGACAACGACTCGGACCCGTCGGGCAACATCCTGTCGATCAGCGGCGTCAGCGGCGATTCCGGCGCGGATCTGCAGATCGCGCCGGACGGGCAGACGGTGCAGGTCGCCATGCCGGCGAGCGGCTCGGCCGTTCATTTCCGCTACACGGTCAACGACGGCCGTGGCCTGTCCGCATCGGCGCCGGTGACGGTGCAGCCGCGGCCGCTGCCGGCGAACCGGGCGCCCGATCTGCGGCGCGGGTTCGCCCCGCGGCTGTGGCCCGTCGCCGCCGGCGGCCGGTTGTCGCTGCCGGTGCTCGGGGACTGGCGCGACTTCGACGGTGACCCACCGATCCTCAAATCGGCCACGGCTTCCGCGGGGTCGGTGACCACCTCGCCGGACGGCCGGCTCAACTACGTCGCGCCGTTGCGCACCGGCACCGAGACACTCACCTATCAAGTGACCGACGGCCTCGCGACGAGCAAGGCCACCGTCCAGGTCGAGGTGCTGGCGCCGAGTTCGACCCGGACGACGGCACCGGTCGCGGAGCCGGACGTCGCGCGCGGGCAGGTCGGGCAGCCGATTGTCATCCGGCCGCTCGACAACGACCTGCCCGGCGCCGATCCGAGCACCCCCAACGCACAGTTACAACTCGCCGCCGACATCGCCAACCCGGACGGCACCACGGTGGCCACCAACCTCAAGACCGGCGCGGTGACCCTCACCGCGGCGCACGCCGGCATCTTCCTGTTCCGCTACGCCGCCGCCTACGGCAACGCGCCGTACGGGCGCGGTTCGGTGCGTGTCGACGTCGTCACGCCGCCGGCGAAGTCGGCCGAGCCGATCGCGGTGCTCGACACGATCACGCTGCACGGGCAGCGCCCGAACATCGTCGACGTGCTGCAGAACGACTTCGACCCGGCAGGCCGGCTGCTGGTCGTCCAGTCCGCGAATCCACCGAACGACAGCCAGTTGCAGGTAGCCATCGTCCAAGGCCGGTTCCTGCGGGTCAACGCCCTGACCCCGACGCTGAACCCGAACCCGCAGGTGGTCAACTACGTCATCACCGACGGGGTCAGCGCTGCGGTGACCGGCCAGGTGTCGGTCAACCAGTTGCCCCCGCCGCCGAACGACACACCGGTGCCGCAGGACGATTTCGCCACCGTGCGCGCCGCGGACTCGGTCGCCGTGCCGGTGCTCGACAACGACGTCGATCCGAGCGGCGACTCGCTGACACTTGCGCAGAACGTCCCCGGTGCGCCGGCCAAGGGCCAGCTCAAGGTCACCGGGACGCCGGCCGGTGAGCCGACCGGGTCCGCCTATATCTCCGGTGGCGTCGTGCGGTACGCGGCGCCGCCGAGCATCACGTCGCAGCGCACGGTCACGATCGAGTACGTCGTACAGAACTCCACCGGTGACCAGGCGATCGGTCATGCCGTCGTCACGATCGTCCCGGCCCCGACGCCGGCCCACCCGGACCAGGCGCCGACGCCCCCGGAGGTGGACGGCCGCGCCGTTGCCGGGGACACCGTCACCGTGCCGATCCAGTCCAGCGGTGCCGACCCCGACGGTGACTCGGTGACCGTGGTCGGCGTGGGTTCGGCGCCGACGCTGGGCCGGGTGCTCGGCTTCACCGCGTCCACGGTGCGCTACCAGGCGTATCCGACGAGCGCGGGTACCGACACCTTCACCTACGTCGTCGCCGACCGCTTCGGCAAGACCGGCACCGCCACGATTCGCATCGCCGTCGTGCCGCCCGGGGATCCGCAGCCGCCCGTCGCAGCCGATCTCGTGATCACCGCGGCGCCGGGCTCGACAGTGACGAGCGACGTGCTGTCCGCGGCGTTCACCAGTCCGGACGACATCGTCACGATCCTCGCCCTGAACAAGACCAACGCCGAGCTGCCCAAGGGGCAGGCGCAACTCCTGTCACCCCGCGGGCCGATCAAGGTCGTGGCCAACCGAGGGCTCGAGCCGGTCGTCGTCCGCTACGCGATCCAGGACGGCCTCGGCCGGCCCTCCTACGCGAGCCTGACGGTCCGCAGCCGCACCGGAATCGATCTCCCGCCGGTCGCGGTGGACCAGTTCGCCACGCCGCAGGCACACCACGACGTGGTGACCGTCAGCCCCCTCGGGAAGGACTACGACCCCGACGGTCCGGCGGACCAACTCCACGTGTCGCGGGTCTTCAACACGGCCGCCACGGTCGCCGGCGATCAGATCACCGTGCCGGTGCGCACGAGCCCGCAAGCGGTGCCCTACGAGATCACCGACGCCGGCGGAGCCAGCGCGATGGCGGTGATCTACATCCCGGCACAGGGCGCCGGTCTCCCGTACGCCAAGGCCGCGGTGATCCAGATCGGTCGCAACGGCTCGAAGACGATCAACATCGCCGACTACGCCGTCGACCCGGCCGGCAAGCGACTGTCCCTGACGACCGCCGCACAGGTGTCCGCGTCGCCGTCGGCAGGGCTGCGGGCCAGCATGTCCGGCACTTTCGGAGTCACCTTGACCGGGCTCAACGGGTACGCCGGCCCGGCAGCAGTGACCTTCCAGGTCACCGACGGCAGCAGTCTGACCGACCCCAACGGGGTCACCGGCATCATCACCGTGCCTGTACAGGTCGGTCCGCCGACGCCGGTGCTGCGCTGCCCGACGAATGCGATCCCGGTCGTCGAGGGCGGCGCGGCACTGTTGCTCGACATCACCTCGCTGTGCCATGTGTGGGTCGCTGATCCGGCCACCCTCGATCACATCCAGTACACCGCCGAGTGGAGCACCGCTCCCGGCAACGTCGACCTGGGCGGGTTCGGCTCCGGCCGCGTGCGCGTCGAGGCGAGAGGCTCGGCCCGGCCCGGCGCCGTGGGGGTCGTCAAGCTGGGCGTCAGCGGGTCCAAGCCTGAGCCCGCCCAGCTGCGGATCGTGGTCGTCGCCGCGCCGCCGCCGCAGGTGTCGCCGGTGACCGTCGACGGCCTCGTCGCGGGGCATTCGAGGACGGTCGACATGGCCGACTACGTCAGCAGCGGGTTGCGCGACAAGGTCGTCACGATCGTGCGGGTGGCGCAGACCGCCGGGATGGATTCGAAGTTCCCGACCAACGCCTCGACGATCACGATGACACCGGGCGCGGACGCGCACGGCACCATCACGTACGCGGTGACAGTCAGCGACGTCGCCGACCGCACCCGCGCGTCGCGGCAGGCGACCGGTCAGATCACGCTGCACGTGCTCGGCGTCCCCGACGCGCCGAGCCGGGTCGCGCCGGCCCGCGCCCCGCAGAGTCACACCGTCGTGCTCGGCTGGAATGCGCCGCGCAACAACGGTGAGCCGATCGACCGCTACGACGTGTCGTGGGGTGACGGCCACCGAAGCTGCGCCGGCCCGCCGTGCGCGATCACCGGCCTCACCAACGGGCGGCCGTACCGGTTCACCGTCCGCGCGCACAACGCGGTGGGCTGGAGCAAGCCGAGCGCCCTCTCGCCGGTCGCCGAACCCGACGCCGCGCCGTCCGCACCGACCGGCCTGCAGACCGCGAACCCGTCCGACGGCCGGCTGACCATCGCGTGGCAGCCCGCCAAGGTCGACGGCACGCCGGTGCTGCACTACATCGTGAGCTGGCCCGGCGGGCGACAGGTCGTCACCGGGCTGGGCACGACGGCGACCGGGCTGAACAACGATGCGCCCACGACGTTCACCATCGTCGCGGTGAACAAGGCGGGTCCGGGCCCAGCCGCTCGGGTCACCGGCCAGTCGTCCGGCACGCCGCAGTACCCCGCGCCGCCGGCGCGGCCCGGACAGTTGCCCGCGCCGCATCTGTCGACGAACCAGCACGGGGATCACCAGGCGGTGACCGTGAGCTGGCGCTCGATCGACCCGAACGGGCCCGGGCCGGTGACCTACACCCTCACCCGGACGTTGTCCGGCGGGGCGACCACCACGGTGTGCACGACGAACGCGAGGTCGTGCACCGACGCCGACGTCACCAATGACGGCCTCGAACGCAGTTACTCCTACACCGCGAGCAACGCGACGAAGCACACCTCCGCGGGCAGCACCCCGGCCTCGTTCGTGGCCCGCGGCCAGCCGTCGGGAGTCAGTCGCGTAACGCTCACCGGTACCGGGCAAGACGGCGCGGCGGTGCTCACCTTCGACGAGAACGCCGTGTACGACAAGGCCGCGATCGTCCATTGCCGGGTCAACGGCGGCGGGTCCTGCGGCGACTTCTCCTTCGACGGCCCGGGCGCACATCCCGGCCAGAAGCAGACCCTCAGCGGGCTGCCCGGCGGGTCGGTCACCGTAACGCTGCAGCAGTGCAACACCGTCGCCACCTGCGCCGACTCGCAGTCCGCGACCGGCACGGTCTACGGCGACCTGGACAGCCCGACGATCACCGACGAGCACGCCTCCGGGCCGTACGTCGCCTTCACCGTCAACTGGAACCCGGACGGCGCCAGGGTCCAGGTGACGGTGACCGTGCAGGGTAACGGGCACAACTACCAGGCCACCCTCAACCCCGGCGATGTGGACAACAGCACGCACTCGCAGACCTTCGGCATCAATCAGGACGACGGCCTCAACACCCCGTTCCTGATCGGCTCGGACGCCAACGCGACCATCACCGCCACCGTCGGCAACGACTCACCGGTCGATCGCCAAGATCCCGCTCCGGCGCGTTCGCAGGTGCGTACCGGGCAGATCACCGTCGCGGTGTCCCGCGGCGCGGACTGTGCCGCCGGCCAGCCGCCGGCCTGCGGCAAGATCCACCTCACCCTGGGCGGGTTCCAGCCCGGCGCCGCGGTCGGCTGCCACCTCGCGAGGGTGGGCGGCGCACCCGGTCCGGACCCGAACCCGAGCGACGTGAGTGTCGCGACCGACGGGAACGGGCACTACGACGGCGATCCCGATTCCGGCCCTACGTACCAGGACATCGGGACCGACCTGCAGGCCACCTGCGAGTCCATCCAGTCCCAGCCCTTCACCTGGAAACTCAATTGATCACCCGAGGAATCCGATCGTCATGACTGCCCCGCAGACCAGTACCGCGCTCTCGCCCGACCAGATCGGGTGGTTCGCGACCACGTTCGAGCGCCTGACCGACAACATCAGCGCTGCCGTCCTCGGCAAGCGGCACGTCGTCCGGCTCGTCCTGACCTGCCTGCTCTCCGAGGGCCACGTGCTGCTCGAGGACTTCCCCGGCACGGGCAAGACCTCACTGGCGAAGGCGCTTGCCCGCACCGTGCAGGGGCGCAGCAGCCGCATCCAGTTCACCCCTGACCTGCTGCCGTCCGACGTCACCGGCGTCACGATCTACGACCAGCTCAAGCAGACCTTCGAGTTCCACCCGGGTCCGATCTTCGCGAACATCGTGCTCGCCGACGAGATCAACCGGGCGTCGCCGAAGACTCAGTCGGCGTTGCTCGAGGTGATGGAGGAGGGCCGGGTGACCGTCGACGGTGTGGCGCACCCCGTCGGGGCCACCTTCATGGTCATCGCCACCCAGAACCCCATCGAGCAGGCCGGCACCTACCGGCTGCCGGAGGCGCAACTCGACCGCTTCCTGATGAAGACCAGCCTCGGTTACCCGGACACCGCCAACACGGTCGCGCTGCTGCGCGAGTCCGGTATCCGGGACCGCTCCGCCGCGGTCGACCCCGATCATCACCGAGTCGGTGGTCACCCAGATGAGTCGCTCTCGCCGACGATGTGTACGTCGCCGACGAGATCCTCGGCTACGTGACCGCGGTGGCCGAGCGCTCGCGCGAGCACCCGCAGCTTCGCTCGGCCTGTCCGTGCGTGGGTGCCTGGCCTACGTGCGGTGCGCCAAGACCTGGGCCGCCGCGAACGGACGCAACTTCGTCATCCCCGACGACGTCAAGGACCTTGCCCTACCGTTGCTCGAGCATCGCCTGCTGCTCGACGGCGACGCCCAATTCAGCGGGGCCACCGTGCGCGGCGTGATCAACGAGATCTTCGCCGCGGTGCCGCCGCCGGTGGGCCAGGTCCGGTGAGCACCCGATCGTGAGCGAACACCCGACCCGTTCGTCGCGCCGCGGGCGGCGCAGACGGCAGCGCTGGGCCGACGCGGTGCAGGCCCGTACCGCGTGGCTGGGGAGATGGCGCGCCCGCGTCGCCCGATGGCTGGCGCCGGTCACCGATTTCGTCTCGCCACTCGGCTTCGCGGTGCTCGGGATCGGACTCGGCGCCGTGCTGTTGGCGACGGTCGCCGGCTGGGCCGAGTTCGCGCTGCTCGGGTACATATTCCTCGGGGTCTTCCTGGTCTGCGTGCTGCTGACGGTCGGTCGCACCGACCTGCACGTCTCGATCGCGCTGGACCCGAGCCGGGTGACGGTCGGCGAGCAGTCCACCGGCCTCGTCCAGGTGCTGAACCGGCGCAGCGGGCGGCTGTTCCGGCTGGTGCTCGAACTGCCGGTCGGCTCGTCCAGTGCGCGGTTCAACCTGCCCACCCTCGCCGGGCAGAGTCGTTACGACCAGGTGTTCCACGTCCCGACCACGCGACGCGGGGTGATCGCGGTCGGCCCCGTGACGACCGTGCGCGGCGACCCGTTCGGATTGGTGCATCGCACGGTGCGTTGGACCGAACAGTTGGAACTGTTCGTGCATCCGCACCTGGTCCGGCTGGGGTCCTTCGACTCCGGCCTGCTCCGCGATCTCGAGGGCCGCACGACCACCGACATGTCGGTCAGCGACCTCGCCTTCCACGCGCTACGCGAGTACCAGCCCGGCGACGACCGCCGCTACATCCATTGGCGGTCCTCGGCGAAGGCCAGTGCCGGTGCCGCCACGACGACGTTCCTGGTCCGCCAGTTCCTCGATACCCGGCGTTCCCATCTGTGTGTCGTCGTCGATGCCGACGACCTCGCCTACAACGACCCGGACGATTTCGAGATTGCCGTCTCGGCCGGCGCGTCGGTCGCGATCCGGGCCATCCGCGAGGAGATCCAGACCACGGTCGTGGTGGGCGATCAGATCGTGCACGAGGGCGGCGGGCGGCGCACGCTCGACGGGTTCGCCCGCGCGACGCCGATCCGCCAACCGCTCGCAGCGCTCGTCGCGACCGCCGTGCGTGTCGCACCCGCGACGAGCATCGCGATGCTCGTCACCGGAGCAGGTGCCGAGTTCGCCGACGTCCGGCGGGCGATCGCGAACTTCCCGGTTGACGTCGCAACCGTCGTGCTGCGGGTCGACCCGGCCCAGGCCGCCGGCGTGTCCTCCACTCACGGCGCCACGGTGCTGACCATCGGCAGCCTCGCCGAGCTGCCCCGGGTACTCAACGCGGTGGCCGTGCTGTGACCGATACCGAAAGCACCGACACCGAAAGCACCGCTGCCTGGGGGCCGCCGACGCAGGTGCGCCGCCCGCGTCGCGCCAACCTCCTGCCGTCGACGGCCGAACTCGTCGACGCCGGGTTCGTCGCCGCGCTCACCGTGCTCGCGATCCTCACGCTGCGCGGCACGTTCGACGGTGCGCAGTACCTCGTCGTGGGCGGTACCGGCGTGATCCTCGGGCTGCTCGTCGCCCACCTTGCCATCGCGGTGCGGCTGCCGTGGCCGCTGGTGCCATTCGCGCTCGCGGCCGGCTATCTGCTCGTCGGCGGCGCGCTCGCCCTGCGTGACGTGCCCGGCGCGAGTTGGTTGCCCACCCCGGCGACGCTGCGCGCGCTGGTCGGCCAGGCAATCCACGGGTGGTCGCGGCTGCTCACCACCCTGCCTCCGGTCGAACGATCCGGCCCGCTGCTCGCCCTTCCGCTGCTGATCGGCATCTTCGGTGCCGGCGTCGGTCTGACGGTCGCGCGGCGCTGGTCCAATCCTGGTTTCGCGCTCGTGGTGCCGGCTGCGACGCTCGTCCTCACGATCCTGTTGGGTACCCGCGACCCCGGAAGCCAAACGATCGTCGGCATCGTCGGCGGCCTGCTCTGCGTCCTGTGGGTCGGGCTGCGCTCCCGCGGCAGGGTCGTGCAGACCGGCACCGGGCGGATCGGCAGGGCGGTGACGATGGTCGCAGTTCTGCTGGTCTCGGCCGCCGGGGTCTTCGTGCTCGGGCCGGCGCTGCCCGGAACCGACCTCGCCGGCCGCACGGTGCTGCGTGCCAAGGTCACCCCGCCGCTGGACCTCAGCGCATTCGCCACCCCGCTCGTCGGATTCCGGGCGTTTCGCCCGGCGTCGCACCAGCTCGCGGACCGCACGCTTTTCACCGTGCACGGTCTGCCGGCCGCAACGCCGATCCGGATCGCGACCCTGGATGCCTACGACGGCGTCGTGTGGTCCGTGCGCAATATCGCCGCCTCCGCGGCGACCGGCCGCGCGCTCGACTCGTTCCAGAAGGTCGGCCCGCGGATCGCGACCGCTGCCCACGGTTCCGACGCGACGATGCGGGTGACGATCGGCGCCTCCTATGCGGCCACCGCCAGCACCAACGGGTGGTTGCCCGACGCCGGATCTGTGACCGCGATCGACTTCCGCGGACCGAACCGCGCCGGCTACACCACCAACACCCGGTACAACCTCGCGACGGGTACGGCCCTCGTGCCCGAACGGGTGCGGGCCGGGACCTCCTATGCACTGCACACCGTCGTGTCCACGTCGAGTTCGACGTTGCCGGCGCGGGCACAGCCCCTCGGCGCGCCGGTCGTCGACGGCAGCGCGATGTCGTTCGTCACGGCGCCGGTTGCGCGCTGGACCGCGAAGATGAACGGCACCCCGTGGGAGCAGTTGCTCGGCATCGCCAGGCTGTTGCGCACCACTGGCGCCTACAGCGACGGAGGTCCGGGCGAGACGCAGTATCTGCCCGGTCACGGCGCCGGGCGGTTGAACCAGTTCCTCACCGACACCGAACTGGTCGGCGACGACGAGCAGTACGCGGCGGCATTCGCGCTGATCGCCAACGACCTCGGCTTCCCGGCGCGCGTCGTCGTCGGTGCGACCCCGTCCGCCGCCGGCGCCGTGCACGGCGCGGACGTCCACGCCTGGGTCGAGGTCGCGCTGCGCGGGCACGGTTGGGTCCCCGTTGCGACCGATGTGTTCACGCCGCCCACGACCCGCAAGCCGCACGCCCACCGCCAGCAAGAGATCGAGAACGCCGACTCCTCGGTGGTCCCCCCGCCGAACGCGGTGCGCCCGCCGAGCAGCCTCGATCAACTCACCCAGGCGACGTCGAACTCGTCACGGCAACTGCAGCACGAGACCTCTCTCGCCACGCCGTGGCAGCTACCCACCTTCGTCAAGATCATCCTGTACGTCTCGGTGCCGCCGATCGTCCTCGCGCTGCTGCTGGCCCTCGCGATCGTGGTGATCAAGGCACTGCGCCGCCGGCGCCGCCGACTGCACGGCACACCGGCCGGCCGGGTCGTCGCCGGCTGGCGCGAGCTGCTGGACCAGGCCCGCGACCTCGGCGTCGCGATCGCGCCCAACCTCACCCGCCGTGAGCAGGCCGAGCTCCTGCCGGAGGTCGGCGCGGGCGCACTGGCTGCCGATACGGACCACACGCTGTTCAGTCCGCGTCGCCCCGAACCGGCGGACTCGGTCGACTACTGGAATGACGTCCGGCACCTACGTCACGGGATGTTGCTGTCGGTGAGCCGCTGGCGCCGGGTCCGCGCCCGGCTCTCGATCCGGTCCCTGCGGCCGATGTCGGCGCCCGGCGCGTCGACCGAGTGACCTCAGGACCCTAGGGTCCGGCGTCGCGGTCGCGGCGCGCCGAGCGCCGGCGGCGGGATCGAGCGCGGTCATCGGGACGCGTCGTCGCGGCTTCGGCACTGGGGCCGACGAAGTCCAACTGCACCGGGCCCGATGCCTCCGCCGTGCGTGGCGGCGGTGGCGGCACCATCGGTGCGGCGGAGGGCTCCGGGCCGGTACGCACCGCGGGTCGTGGCGGCGGTCCGATCCAGTCCGGTCCGCCCGGTGCCTCGGTCGCCGCCGCGTCCGGGAGCAGCCCGGGCGGCGAGCCGGTGTCGGGCCGCCCCGCACTGTCGGGCTGCGGCAGGTCGTACTGGTTCACGTCGGCGGCGACCTGCTCGCGCGCGTCGATCGCGATTCGCGCGTCCCAGTAGTCGTCGAAGGAGATCTCGCCTCGCGCGACGAGGTCGTCGAGCTCAACGAGGCGCAGGTGCGCGTACCCAGCCATGCCCTCAGCTGCCCGTGCGCGCGAACTGCGCGGCGACGTCGGGGTCGAGGACCGGGCCGGTCGGCAGCAGGCTGAGCAGGGCCGGCGGCGCGCCGGTGATGTCGCCGGTCTTGCCGAGGCCGAGGAAGGACGCCGCTGCGCGGCTCACGACCGGATACTTCACCCCACTGTCGGTGACCAGGAACAGGGCACCGGTCGCCGGCTTCTGGTTGCCGATGACCTGTCCGACCAGCGCGCCGTGACCCGGCTCGAGGTAGACGGCGTTGGCCGTCCCCGCAGCACTGCCCGGCGGGGCCGGCACCGGGTCCGCGTCGGCCGGCACCGGCAATGCGCTGGCCGGATACACCGCGTAGCCCGAGCTCGCGCTCCAGGACAGACAGAGGACCGGCCGGTCGCTCACGCCGTAGATCGTCGGCTTGACCGGCGGGTATTCGCTGACGTTGATGTCGGTGACCTGAGGGGCCGCGCGCAGCGTCGACAGCGGCACGGTGGGCACCGACTCGGATGAGTCGTTCGCGTAGGTGGCCCGGATGAGGTCCGAGAGCACCGGCGTGATTCGCTGGACCCCGTCGGGCAGGGCCACGTATTCGGCCGGGCCGGTCGAGAAATCGACGCGGAAGACGGTGCCGACCTTGATGTCCGGATCCCAGCTCGACGGTTCGCCCACGCCGTCGATCTTCGGCGCGACGAGGTCGCTGCCAGCCGGGATCGCGTTGAGCAGCCCACTACTGATCGGTCGCGGGGTGACACCGTCGGTACCCACGGCGAGCGCGACGGCGTGGTCCGCGGGGTCGATGTGGGAGCGCCGCCCGCCCCACAACAGGTACGTGTGGTCGCCACCGGCGGTGACGAGCGCCCCGGTCGAGCCCACGCCGGCCGGGTCGACGCCACGCTCGCCGAGGATGGCGGTGGTGGAGACCGTGGGCGGCTCGGACGGGGCGCGCGCAGGGTCGACGGAACTGGTGTCGCACACCGTCCACGTGCCGTCGACCAGCGAGTCCGCGCCCGGCACGTTGTCCGGCGCGCCCGGAATGCCGAGCAGCTGACCCTTTGCCATCCCCTTGATCGTCGCGTTGTCCACCGAGGTAAGCGCCGGCTTGCCGTTGTTACCGCCGGTGCTACCGGCCGCGAGCAGCGCCGACGCGAGGTTCATCGCCGGGTAGAGGCGGTGCGAGCGCAACACGTAGACGGAGCCGTCGTCGCTGTTGATCACGACCTTGGCCTTGCCGATCGACGGCGCGGGCGAGATCAACGCGTACACGGCGAAGCCGGCGAGGACGAGCGCCGCGAGCACGAAGCCGATCGTGAACGAGATCCCGCGGCGCGGGCCGCCCCCGAGGGAGCCGCGATAGGCCTGGCCGGTCGCGACCGCGCGCTCGAGGCGGCGCACCCCGAAGCGATACGCCTGGACCTGCGTTTTCGTCGTGCCCGGGGCCGTCAACGCTGCGTCGCTCCTCGAGAATCGTCGCGTTATAGTACGCAGCGCGCCCGACCGAGATCGAATTCTGCTGTGGCCTGGAGGGGTTGACCTGGTCTCCATACCTCCCGTCCCGCAGGGACGTCCGGACGCGCGCAGCGGTGCACCGCCAGGCCATGGCGGGACCCTCGCCGCCCCTCGGCTGCCGCCGATGCCGCCCGACCCCGTGCCCGGCCCTGGAAACGCAAGCCGGGCCGGTCGCGGCGCGCGGTCGCTGAGCCGGGCCCGCGACGGGCTGTTCCTGGTCGGCATCCCGGTGACGGCGATCGTCATGCTCGAGCTGGTGGCCGCCTCGGTGCTCCTGAGCCGAGCAGTGTCGGCGCTCACCGGCGCGATCGTCATCGCCGCGGCCGTCCTGGTTGCCCTGGTCGTGCTTGTTACGTTCCGAGGCGCCCGGGTGGCGACCTGGATCGCGATCGCTGCGCAATACGCGCCGCGACGGCATGTCGTCAGCGCCGCAAGCAGGCGCAACGACGCCGAGGACGCCATCGTGATGCCGCGCGAGGTCACCGCTTTCTTCCCAGGGATGCGAGTGCGCAACGGTGCGATGCACGGCGGCTCCACCGTCGGCCTGGTCGAATGGCAGGGACAGTTCGCGGCGATCGTTGCCGTGGCCGCACCGGCCAACGACGTGCTCGACACGGCCGGTGCCCAGCTGGTCCGGGTCCAGGACGTGATCTCCACGCTCGCCGGCCACGGCTTCGCGCTCGATGCGGTACAGGTCGTGACGCAGTCCCTGCATGGCAGTGGCGCGGGCCGCTTCGAAGGCAGCGCCCTCGCGGCGGTGGCGAGCGAGTTGAGCGAGGCGGGTCCCCTGGTCCGTGGCCGGGAGATGTGGATCGCGGTGCGGATCGACCCGATCGTGGCCCGCGACGCGGTCAACGCCCGTGGCGGTGGATTCCCCGGGTTGAGCGGACTCGCCGCCGCCGCCCTCAGTCGGATCGAGAGCGTGCTGCGTACCGGCGGCCTGGTCGCCCGGACGCTCGACGCGGAGAGCGCGGTTCGCGCCATGGCCGCGGCCTTGCTCCAGCCCGTGACCGGTGACGACGCCGCGCCGTTGCGCTGGATCGAGTCGTGGAAGGACATGTCCTCGGCGCAGGTCCACCACCGCGCCTTCGTCGTGACGTCCTGGCACGACCACGCTCTCGACGACGTCGCACTGCCCAACGCCTACGGTCTGACCGTCGCTCACGAGGTGCAGCGCCTCGACGATACCGAAGGGGTGCGGGTGCTGTCCGTGGTGCGACTCAGCGCGCTGTCCGCCTCCCAGCTCGACGCCGTCAGCGATCAGTTGCGGGCGGGCTGCCGTCAGGCGGGCATCGGCCTGCGGTTGCTGCGTGGTCGTCAGGCGCCGGCACTGCGCGCCACGATCCCGGGCGGATTGCGGTGAGTACCCGCGCAGGGTCGGCCGTCGACGCGCAGATGTGGCCCCGCTTCACCGCGACCCCGGAGACGGCGCACGTGCTCGGTTCGCGGCTGGGCGCCGGCGTCGCCCTGGGCGCCACACGCAGCGGCAAGCACGCCAGTATCGCGCTGCTGCAACCATTGCCGGTGCGGGTGGTGGTCGTCGGGCCGGCGTGGATCGCCTGCCTGCTCGCCATCCGGGGCGCCTGCCTCGGCGCCTCGGTCACCATCCTGACGGACCGGCCGGCGCCGTGGGCCGCGCTGACCCGGGCCGTCGGTGGTCGTGCGCCGTTCGCCACGCTGATGGCACCGGAGGGCGCGAGCCTACCTGCGCCGACGGTGGCCGAGCCGTTGCTCGTCCTGCACGACGGGAGTGCGCGTGGCGCGGAGACCGCAGTCGCTCGCGGGCCGTGGCATACCTCTGTGCACTTGTTGTTCCGGCTCGTGGCGCAGTCGAGCACCCTGCTCGACGCCGCGGACCTGATCCTGTTACCGCAACCCCCGCCGGAGGAACTGGACTCGGCTCTGGAGTTGCTCCGGCTGCCGCCGGCGATCGCCGATCAGGTCACCCGGATGGACAACACCGAGTTCCTCGCCGTGACCCGCGGCCGGGCGCTGTTCGTGCGGATCCGGGCGACCCCGACCGAGACCGAGTTGCTGCACCGTCGGTGACGCCCGGGCCGTGCGCCGGACGGGAATCGTGGGTGGCCGATCGTTGTTACATCAGCGTCGGACCGGGTCTCTTTGACCCAGCGCAACCCGCCGAGTATCGTTGAATCTTGTGCCTGGAGCGATCCGGGCCTTGACCTGTGCCTGCTGATGCGGCACCGGACTCGCCTCCCAGCAGCGTGAGTATTTCGCGGGGCTGGACCCTGGGCCGGAGCGACACGCCCGACCTCGGGGACCGGCGGGGCCGACGTGCAGCGGGACGACAACAGCACAGCCGTGACGACGACGAGGAGATTGCAGGCCGCATGCCTACGATCCAGCAGCTGGTCCGCAAGGGCCGGCAGGACAAGATCGACAAGACGAAGACGCCCGGCGCTGAAGGGCTCCCCGCAGCGCCGTGGTGTCTGCACTCGCGTCTACACGACGACGCCGAAGAAGCCGAACTCTGCGCTGCGCAAGGTCGCCCGCGTGCGCCTGACCAGCCGGCATCGAGGTCACCGCCTACATCCCGGGCGTCGGCCACAACCTGCAGGAGCACTCGATCGTGCTCGTGCGCGGCGGCCGGGTGAAGGACCTCCCGGGCGTCCGCTACAAGATCATCCGCGGTTCGCTGGACACCCAGGGCGTCCGCAACCGCAAGCAGGCCCGCAGCCGCTACGGCGCGAAGAAGGAGAAGAGCTGATGCCCCGCAAAGGCCCCGCCCCCCGGCGTCCGCTCGTCATCGACCCGGTCTACAGCTCGCCGCTGGTCACCCAGCTGGTCAACAAGATGCTGCTCGACGGCAAGCGCTCGGTCGCCGAGCACATCGTCTACGGCGCCCTCGAGGGCGCCCGCGAGAAGACCGGCACCGACCCGGTGGTCACGCTCAAGCGCGCGCTGGACAACGTCAAGCCGACGCTCGAGGTCAAGAGCCGCCGCGTCGGTGGCGCCACCTACCAGGTGCCGGTCGAGGTCAAGGCCGGCGCTAGCACCACGCTGGCCCTGCGCTGGCTGGTCGGCTACTCCCGCGCAGCGCCGTGAGAAGACGATGACCGAGCGGCTGATGAACGAGCTGCTCGACGCCAGCAACGGCCTCGGCGCGAGCGTCAAGCGCCGCGAGGACACCCACAAGATGGCCGAGTCGAACAAGGCCTTCGCCCACTACCGCTGGTAGGCCCCGGCGATCCCGCAGCGTCCGACACAGCCAGCCCGCTAACGAGACTACGAGAAGGAAAGATGGCTAAGAACGCCGAACTCGCCAAGACCCGCAACATCGGGATCATGGCGCATATCGACGCGGGCAAGACCACGACGACCGAGCGCATCCTGTTCTACACCGGCATCAACTACAAGATCGGTGAGGTCCACGACGGCGCCGCCACGATGGACTGGATGGAGCAGGAGCAGGAGCGCGGCATCACGATCACGTCCGCGGCGACCAAGTGCACGTGGAAGGGCCACGACGATCAACATCATCGACACGCCCGGCCACGTCGACTTCACCGTCGAGGTCGAGCGCTCGCTGCGCGTCCTCGACGGCGCGGTCGCCGTCTACGACGGTGTCGCCGGCGTCGAGCCGCAGACCGAGACGGTGTGGCGTCAGGCGGACAAGTACAACGTCCCGCGCATGTGCTTCGTCAACAAGCTCGACCGCACCGGCGCCGACTTCTTCCGCTGCGTCAGATGATGAAGGACCGGCTCAACGCCGACGCCGCCGTGCTGCAGATCCCGATCGGCAACCGAGGGCGACTTCATCGGCGTCGTCGACCTGGTCGGCATGCGCGCGCTCACCTGGCGCGGCGAGACGAAGATGGGCGAGGACTACGCGATCGAGGAGATCCCGGCCGAGACTGGCCGAGCACGCCGCCGAGTGGCGCGAGAAGCTGCTCGAGACGCTGTCCGACGTCGACGACGACATCGCCGAGGCCTACCTCGGTGGCGAGGAGCTCACCGTCGACGACGCTCAAGGCCGCCATCCGTCGGGCCACGCTGGCCGACAAGATCAACCCGGTGCTCACCGGCTCGGCGTTCAAGAACAAGGGCGTCCAGCCGATGCTCGACGCCGTGATCGACTACCTGCCCTCGCCGCTGGACGTCGGCCACGTCGACCGGCACCCTGCAGGACGGCGAGACCGCCGGCCGAGCGCAAGCCGGACGAGGCCGAGCCGCTCTCGGCGCTGGCGTTCAAGATCGCGACCGACCCGCACCTGGGCAAGCTGACCTTCATGCGCATCTACTCCGGCGTGCTGGACAACGGCGCGCAGGTCCTGAACTCCACCAAGGACCGCAAGGAGCGCATCGGCAAGATCTACCAGATGCACGCGAACAAGCGTGAGGAACTGCCGCGCGCCGGCGCGGGCGACATCATCGCCGTCGCCGGGCTCAAGCAGACCACCACTGGTGACACGCTCTCCGACCCGAACGAAGCCGATCGTGCTCGAGTCGATGACGTTCCCGGCGCCGGTCATCTACGGTGGCGATCGAGCCGAAGACCAAGAGCGACCAGGAGAAGCTGGGCATCGCGATCCAGAAGCTCGCCGAGGAGGACCCGACCTTCCAGGTCCAGAACGACGAGGAGACCGGCCAGACGATCATCGCCGGCATGGGCGAGCTCCACCTGGAGATCCTCGTCGACCGGATGCGTCGCGAGTTCAAGGTCGAGGCCAACGTCGGCAAGCCGCAGGTGGCCTACCGCGAGACGATCCGCCGGACCGTCGAGCGCGAGGACTCACCTACAAGAAGCAGACCGGTGGTTCGGGCCAGTACGCGAAGGTGCAGATCAAGCTCGAGCCGCTGGAGATGACCGCCGACGGCCCGAGCTACGAGTTCGTCAACGCGGTCACCGGTGGCCGCATCCCGAAGGAGTTCATCCCTTCGGTGGACGCCGGGCGCGCAGGAGGCCATGCAGTACGGCATCCTGGCCGGCTACCCGCTGGTCGGCGTCAAGGTCACGCTGCTCGACGGTGGCTACCACGACGTCGACTCGTCGGAGATGGCGTTCAAGATCGCCGGCTCGATGGTGCTTCAAGGCCGCGGCCCGCAAGGCCAGCCCGGTGCTGCTCGAGCCGATGATGGCCGTCGAGGTCACCACGCCCGAGGACAACATGGGCGATGTCATCGGCGACCTGAACTCCCGCCGTGGCCAGATCCAGGCCATGGAGGAGCGCGGTGGTGCCCGCGTCGTCAAGGCGCTGGTGCCGCTGTCGGAGATGTTCGGCTACGTCGGCGATCTGCGGTCCAAGACCCAGGGCCGGGCGAGCTACTCGATGCAGTTCGACTCGCTACGCCGAGGTTCCGAGCAACGTGGCCAAGGAGATCATCGCGAAGGTCGACCGGCGAGTAGCACGACCGGCAGCGAGCATCCCAGATCCGACCAAGTCCAACCAGCCGGACCTAGAGGACCGGCACAGCCCAAGAGGGAAAGGGATCCACAGTGGCGAAGGCGAAGTTCGAGCGGACCAAGCCGCACGTCAACATCGGCACCATCGGTCACATCGACCACGGCAAGACGACGCTGACGGCGGCGATCACCAAGGTGCTGCACGACAAGTACCCGGCGATGAACCCGAGCACGCAGGCGTTCGACCAGATCGACAAGGCTCCGGAGGAGCGGCAGCGCGGCATCACGATCTCGATCGCGCACATCGAGTACCAGACCGAGAAGCGTCACTACGCGCACGTCGACTGCCCCGGTCACGCCGACTACATCAAGAACATGATCACCGGCGCGGCCCAGATGGACGGCGCGATCCTGGTCGTCGCCGCCACCGACGGCCCGATGCCGCAGACCAAGGAGCACGTGCTGCTCGCCCGCCAGGTCGGCGTGCCCTACATCGTCGTCGCGCTGAACAAGGCCGACATGGTCGACGACGAGGAGATCCTGGAGCTCGTCGAGCTCGAGGTCCGCGAGCTGCTCAACCAGTACGAGTTCCCGGGCGACGACGCCCCGATCGTGCGCGTCTCGGCGCTCAAGGCGCTCGAGGGCGACGCCGAGTGGGGCGAGAAGGTCCTGGAGCTCATGGACGCCGTCGACGAGTCGATCCCGCAGCCGGTGCGCGAGATCGACAAGCCGTTCCTCATGCCGGTCGAGGACGTCTTCACGATCACCGGTCGCGGCACCGTCGTCACCGGCCGCATCGAGCGCGGCATCCTCAAGGTCAACGAGACCGTCGACATCGTCGGCATCCACCCGGAGAAGCAGACCACCACGGTCACCGGCATCGAGATGTTCCGCAAGCTGCTCGACGAGGGTCGGGCGGGCGAGAACGTCGGCCTGCTGCTTCGTGGCATCAAGCGCGAGGAGGTCGAGCGCGGCCAGGTCGTCATCAAGCCGGGCACGACCACGCCGCACACCGAACTTCGAGGCGCAACGTCTACATCCTGTCGCAAGGACGAGGGTGGCCGGCACACGCCGTTCTTCAACAACTACCGCCCGCAGTTCTACTTCCGCACCACCGACGTGACCGGCGTCGTGACCCTCCCCGAGGGCACCGAGATGGTCATGCCGGGCGACAACACCGAGATGACGGTCGAGCTGATCCAGCCGATCGCCATGGAGGACGGGCCTGCGGTTCGCCATCCGCGAGGGTGGCCGCACCGTCGGTGCGGGCCGCGTCACCAAGATCCTCAAGTAGTACGCGAGCAGCCTGGGCGGGTCCGTCAGCGATGGCCGCACCGCGGGCACGTCAGCTCCGACAGGTTCACCGCTCCGGACCGAGCCGCGAGCTCGATCCTGCACGACAGCACCGAGCACAGTGAAGGTGAGTCAGCCACCATGGCGGGACAGAAGATCCGCATCCGGCTCAAGGCCTACGACCACGAGGCCATCGACGCCAGTGCGCGCAAGATCGTCGAGACGGTGACCCGTACCGGCGCGCGGGTCGTCGGCCCGGTGCCGCTGCCGACCGAGAAGAACATCTACTGCGTCATCCGGTCGCCGCACAAGTACAAGGACAGCCGCGAGCACTTCGAGATGCGCACCCACAAGCGGCTCATCGACATCCTCGACCCGACGCCGAAGACGGTCGACGCGCTCATGCGCATCGACCTGCCGGCGAGCGTCGACGTGAACATCCAGTAAGCGACGAGCGAACATGGCTGACAGCAGACAGGGCATCCTGGGCGAGAAGCTCGGCATGACCCAGGTCTTCGACGAGAACAACCGGATCGTCCCGGTGACCGTCGTCAAGGCCGGGCCGTGCGTCGTCACCCAGATCCGCACGACCGGAGAAGGACGGCTACACCGCCGTCCAGCTCGCCTACGGGCAGATCGACCCGCGCAAGGTCACCAAGCCGGTCGCCGGCCACTTCAAGGCCGCCGACGTGACGCCGCGCCGGCACCTGGTCGAGCTGCGCACCGACGCCGTCGACGGCTACAGGTCGGCCAGGAGCTCGACCGCCGACGTGTTCGAGGCGGGCGCTCGCGTCGACGTCACCGGCACCACCAAGGGCAAGGGCACCGCCGGCGTC
The DNA here is from genome assembly GCA_963718805.1 of uncultured Actinomycetota bacterium. Taxonomy (GTDB): domain Bacteria; phylum Actinomycetota; class Actinomycetes; order Mycobacteriales; family Jatrophihabitantaceae; genus Jatrophihabitans. Next base: position 180,592 of record CAVQZY010000001.1, read on the forward strand.
ATGAAGCGGCACGGCTTCCACGGCCTCGGCGCCGGGCACGGCACGCAGCGCAAGCACCGCGCGCCGGGCTCGATCGGCGCCTGCGCCACGCCGGGCCGGGTGTTCAAGGGCGTGCGCATGGCCGGCCGGATGGGCCACGGAGCGGCAGACCACCACCGAGCCTGACGGTCCACAAGGTCGACGCCGAGCGCGGCCTGCTGCTGATCAAGGGCGCAGTCCCCGGCCCCAAGGGCGGCCTCGTGCTCGTCCGCACCGCCGGCAAGTCGAAGGGTGGCCTGAGCATGACGCTGTCCGTCGACGTCCAGCACCCGACCGACTCGACCGGCGAAGACCGGCACGGTCGAGCTGCCCGCCGAGATCTTCGACGTGCGACCAACATCGCGCTGATCCACCAGGTCGTCGTCGCCCAGCTCGCCGCCGCGCGCCAGGGCACGCACTCGACCAAGACGCCGCGGCGAGGTCCGCGGTGGTGGCGAGAAGCCGTACCGGCAGAAGGGCACCGGCCGCGCCCGGCAGGGCTCGACCCGCGCGCCGCAGTTCGCCGGCGGTGGCGTCGTCCACGGCCCGCAGCCGCGCAACTACGAGCAGCGCACGCCCGAAGAAGATGAAGGCCGCCGCGCTGCGCGGCGCGCTGTCCGACCGGGCCCGCAACGACCGCGTGCACGTCGTGCCGGCGCTCGTCGACGGCGACACGCCCTCGACGAAGACGGCGCCGCGGCCTCGCTCGCGAGCATCAGCGGCGCGAGGCACGTGCTCGTCGTGGCCGAGCGCAGCGACGAGCTGACCTGGAAGAGCCTGCGCAACCTCCCGACGCGTGCACCTGCTCGAGCCGGGTCAGCTCAACACCTACGACGTGCTGATCAGCGACGACGTCGTGTTCACCGAGGCCGCGCTCGACGCGTTCCTCGCCGGTCCGGCCAAGGGCAAGTCGGCGAAGGCGGCGGCGAGCTCCGACGAGATCGTCGACCTGACGAAGCCTCGATCGAGGCCGATGCCGACGTCGCAGCCGTGGAGCCGTCGAGCCGTGGACGCGTCGCTGACAGCGTCGAAGGCGAGGAGAGCTGATGTTCGACGATCCCGCGCGACGTGCTGCTCGCTCCGGTCATCTCGGAGAAGAGCTACGGCCTGCTGGACGAGAACAAGTACACCTTCGACGTCCACCCCGACGCCAACAAGACCCAGATCAAGATCGCGGTCGAGAAGGTGTTCAACGTCAAGGTCACCGACGTGAACACCCTCAACCGGCAGGGCAAGCGCAAGCGCACCCGGCTCGGCTACGGCACAGCGCAAGGCGTCAAGCGCGCGATCGTGACGCTGCGGGCCGGCGACCGCATCGACGTGTTCGGACAGATATGGCTGGATAGACAATGGCTATTCGTAAGTACAAGCCGACGACCCCGGGGCGTCGCGGCTCGTCGCGTGGCCGACTTCGCCGAGGTCACCCGCGACCGAGCCCGGAGAAGTCGCTGGTCCGCCCGCTGCACAACAAGGGCGGCCGCAACAACTCCGGCCAGATCACGACCCGGCACCAGGGCGGCGGTCACAAGCGCGCCTACCGGGTGATCGACTTCCGTCGCCACGACAAGGACGGCGTTCCGGCGAAGGTCGCGCACATCGAGTACGACCCGAACCGCACCGCGCGGATCGCGCTGCTGCACTACGCCGACGGCGAGAAGCGCTACATCCTCGCGCCGCGGCTGCTCAAGCAGGGCGACACGCATCGAGAACGGCCCGAGCGCCGACATCAAGCCGGGCAACGCGTTGCCGCTGCGCAACATCCCGGTCGGCACCGTCGTGCACGCCATCGAGCTGCGGCCCGGCGGCGGCGCGAAGATCGCCCGCTCGGCCGGCGCCAGCGTCCAGCTGGTGGCCAAGGACGGCCCGTACGCCCAGCTGCGCATGCCCTCCGGCGAGATCCGCAACGTCGACGTCCGCTGCCGCGCCACGGTCGGCGAGGTCGGCAACGCCGAGCAGTCGCAACATCAACTGGGGCAAGGCCGGCCGGATGCGCTGGAAGGGCAAGCGCCCGACCGTCCGCGGTGTCGCGATGAACCCGGTCGACCACCCGCACGGTGGTGGTGAGGGCAAGACGTCCGGTGGCCGCCACCCGGTCAACCCGGACGGCAAGCCCGAGGGCCGCACCCGCCGGCACAAGGCCAGCGACCAGATGATCGTCCGCCGTCGTCGCACGAACAAGAAGAGGTAGTAGCGACAGATGCCACGCAGTTTGAAGAAGGGCCCGTTCGTCGACGACCACCTGCTGAAGAAGGTGGACGCGCAGAACGACAAGAGCACCAAGAACGTGATCAAGACCTGGTCGCGCCGCTCGACGATCATCCCCGACATGCTCGGGCACACGATCGCCGTGCACGACGGCCGCAAGCACGTCCCGGTGTTCATCACCGAGGGCATGGTCGGCCACAAGCTGGGCGAGTTCGCGCCGACGCGCACGTTCCGGGGCCACATCAGGGACGACCGCCGCTCCCGGCGCGGCTGAGACGACGAGAATAGGACATCATGACTGCCAACCTGACACGACGAGGTCCGCACCGCGTTCGCGCGGGCGACCTACGTCCGGGTCACGCCGATGAAGGCGCGCCGCGTCATCGACCTGATCCGCGACCTGCCGGCGCAGGAGGCGCTGTCGGTGCTCAAGTTCGCGCCGCAGGCCGCGAGCGAGCCGGTGGCCAAGGTGCTCGCCAGCGCGATCGCCAACGCCGAGCACAACTTCTAGCTCGACCCGGACACGCTGATCGTCTCGCGGGCCTTCGTCGACGAGGGCCCGACGCTCAAGCGGTTCCGGCCGCGCGCGCAGGGCCGGGCCTACCGCATCCGCAAGCGCACCAGCCACATCACCATCGAGGTCGAGAGCGTCGGACACGCCGCAACACGCACAGAAGGGACGGACCCGCTAATGGGTCAGAAGGTCAACCCGCACGGGTTCCGCCTCGGCATCACCACCGACTTCAAGAGCCGCTGGTTCGCCGACAAGCAGTACGCCGAGTACGTCAAGGAAGACGTCGCGATCCGCCGGCTCATGTCCAAGGGCATGGAGCGCGCCGGCATCGCGAAGGTCGAGATCGAGCGCACCCGCGACCGGGTCCGCGTCGACATCCACACCGCCCGGCCGGGCATCGTCATCGGCCGCCGCGGCGCGGAGGCCGACCGCATCCGCGGCGAGCTGGAGAAGCTCACCGGCAAGCAGGTGCAGCTCAACATCCTCGAGGTGAAGAACCCCGAGGGCGACGCGCAGCTGGTCGCGCAGGGCGTGGCCGAGCAGCTGTCCAACCGCGTCAGCTTCCGGCGCGCGATGCGCAAGAGCATGCAGTCGGCGCTGAAGAGCCCGGGCGTCAAGGGCATCCGGGTGCAGTGCTCGCGGCCGCCTCGGCGGCGCCGAGATGAGCCGCTCGGAGTTCTACCGCGAGGGCCGGGTGCCGCTGCACACGCTGCGCGCCAACATCGACTACGGCTTCTACGAGGCCCGCACCACCTTCGGCCGCATCGGCGTGAAGGTCTGGCTGTACAAGGGCGAGGTCCCGACCGGCTCGCGCGCCGAGCGCGAGGCCGCGGCGGCCGCCGAGGCGCTGCGCCAGCGTCGCGAGCGCCCGGCCGGCGCGGCCGCCCGCGCCGTTCCGGCTCGCAGGGCACGACCGGCGTCAGCACCGATGCCGGCCGCGCCGCGTCCGGTCGGGCCGCCGCTGCCGATCGAGCGAGGCCGCCGCGATCGAGGAGGCCGCCGATCGTCGCCGGACGAGGCGAGGCCCGAGGATCGCCGTCCGAGCCGGCCACGACGAGTCGAGGCTCCGGCACCGCGGCCGAGGCCGACCGTCGGCCGACGCCGCCAACGCGGTCGACCGCAGACCGACGCACCGCCACCGAGCAGACACGGAGAGCTGAGTCATGCTCATCCCACGGCGGGTCAAGCACCGCAAGCAGCACCACCCGAGCCGCAGCGGCAAGGCGTCGGGCGGCACCCGGGTGGCCTTCGGCGAGTACGGCATCCAGGCGCTGGAGCCGGCCTACGTCACCAACCGGCAGATCGAGTCGGCGCGTATCGCGATCAACCGGCACATCCGTCGTGGCGGCAAGGTGTGGATCAACATCTACCCGGACCGTCCGCTGACCAAGAAGCCGGCCGAGACCCGGATGGGTTCCGGCAAGGGCTCGCCGGAGTGGTGGATCGCCAACGTCAAGCCCGGCCGGGTGCTGTTCGAGCTGTCGTTCCCGAACGAGGCGATCGCCCGCGAGGCGCTGACCCGCGCGATCCACAAGCTGCCGATGAAGTGCCGCATCGTGACGCGCGAAGCAGGTGATATCTGATGAGCACAGCGACCCAGCGAGTTGCGCGAGCTGCACGACGACGAGCTCGAGACCCGGCTGCGCGAGGCCAAGGAGGAGCTGTTCAACCTGCGCTTCCAGATGGCCACCGGCCAGCTGGACAACAACCGGCGACTGCGCACCGTGCGGCACGACATCGCGCGGATCTACACGATCCTGCGCGAGCGTGAGCTCGGACTGTCGGTCGCTCCTGACGAAGCCGTAGAGGCAAGTGAGGTGTGACCGCATGCGAGTAACGAGATGAAGATGGCACGGAGGCACGAGACCACGGCAGCACCGAGAACACGGCGGCCACCGAGACCACGGCGGCCACCGACGCACGGTCGCGGGTCGCACCGCAAGACCCGCGAGGGCCTGGTCGTCAGCGACAAGATGGACAAGACCGTCGTCGTCGCGGTCGAGGACCGCGTCAAGCACCCCCTGTACGGCAAGGTGATCCGCCGCACGAACAAGCTCAAGGCGCACGACGAGAGCAACCAGGTCGGCGTCGGCGACCGGGTGCTGATCATGGAGACCCGGCCGCTGTCGGCCACCAAGCGCTGGCGCGTCGTCGAGGTCCTCGAGAAGGCGAAGTGACAGCCTTCCGGTGCCGTTCGGCAGCTCACTAGACAGGAGTAACGAAGTGATTCAGCAGGAGTCGCGACTGCGCGTCGCCGACAACACCGGTGCCAAGGAGATCTTGTGCATCCGCGTGATGGGCGGCTCGGGTCGGCGCTACGCCGGCATCGGCGACATCATCGTCGCGACCGTCAAGGACGCGCTGCCCGGCGCCGGCGTCAAGAAGGGTGACGTCGTCAAGGCCGTCATCGTCCGCACCGTCAAGGAGCGCCGCCGCCCGGACGGCAGCTACATCCGCTTCGACGAGAACGCCGCCGTGCTCATCCAGGCCGACGGCGAGCCGCGCGGCACCCGCATCTTCGGCCCGGTCGGCCGCGAACTGCGCGACAAGCGGTTCATGAAGATCATTTCTCTCGCTCCTGAGGTGCTTGTAACAGTGAAGGTCAAGAAGGGCGACGAGGTCGTCGTCATCGCCGGCAAGGACCGCGGCGTCAAGGGCAAGGTCATCGCCGCCGACCCGGTCACCAACAAGGTCATCGTCGAGGGCGTCAACCGGGTCACGAAGCACACCCGGGTGACCACGACCGGCGCGCGGCGCGAAGGCCGGCGGCATCGAGCACGTCGAGGCCGCGATCGACGCCAGCAACGTGATGGTCATCGACGGCGAGGGCAAGGCGACGCGCGTCGGCTACCGGCGCGACGAGGAGACCGGGCGCAACGTGCGCGAGTTCGCGCGGTCCGGAAAGGATCCTGCAGAGTGACCGCCCGCATCGACTCCGCAAAGACGCTCCACGATTCCGGGGCCTCGCATGAGACCGACCGAAACTCCGCGCGGCTGAAGACCCGCTACCGCGAGGAGATCGCGCCGGCGCTGACAGAAGCAGTTCGGCTTCGGCAACCCGATGCAGGTCCCGGGCCTGGTGAAGATCGTCGTCAACATGGGTGTCGGTCAGGCCGCCAAGGACGCCAAGCTGATGGACGGCGCCGTCCGCGACCTGACGCTGATCACCGGCCAGAAGCCGCTCGTGCAGAAGGCCCGCAAGTCGATCGCGCAGTTCAAGCTGCGCGAGGGCATGCCGATCGGCGCGAAGGTCGACCCTGCGCGGCGACCGGATGTGGGAGTTCCTGGACCGGCTGCTGTCGCTGGCGCTGCCCCGTATCCGCGACTTCCGCGGGCTGTCGGACCGCACAGTTCGACGGCAACGGCAACTACACCTTCGGCCTCAACGAGCAGTCGATGTTCCACGAGATCGACCCCGACTCGATCGACCGTCCCCGCGGCATGGACATCACCGTCGTCACCACCGCGGCCAACGACGAGGAGGGACGCGCGCTGCTGCGCGCGCTCGGCTTCCCGTTCAAGGAGAACTGAGCTAATGGCGAAGAAGGCACTGGTCAACAAGGCGGCGGCCAAGCCGAAGTTCGCGGTCCGCGGCTACACCCGCTGCCAGCGCTGCGGCCGTTCGCACTCGGTGTACCGCAAGTTCGGCCTGTGCCGGATCTGCCTGCGCGAGATGGCGCACGCCGGCGAACTGCCCGGCGTCACCAAGTCCTCCTGGTAACCAAACCCTTCGCGGTAGGCCCGGAAGGGAACCACTGCGAGAAAGAAGAACCGTCATGACGATGACTGACCCGATCGCGGACATGCTGACCCGTCTCCGCAACGCGAACTCGGCGTTCCACGACGAGGTGTCCATGCCGCATTCGAAGCTGAAGGGCAACATCGCCGAGATCCTCAAGCAGGAGGGCTACATCGCCGGCTTCAACGTCGTCGACGCCCCCGAGGGCCGGACGGCAAGGGTCGGCCGGGTGCTGATGATCGACCTGAAGTACGGGCCGAACCGCGAGCGCAGCATCGCCGGCGTGCGCCGGGTGTCCAAGCCCGGCCTGCGGGTCTACGCGAAGTCGACCGGACTGCCCCGCGTCCTGGGCGGCCTCGGCACGGCGATCATCTCGACGTCGTCCGGGCTGCTGACCGACCGGCAGGCCGCCAAGCGTGGAGTGGGCGGGGAAGTCCTCGCCTACGTCTGGTAGGGGGTTTCGACATGAGTCGAATCGGCAAGCTGCCCGTCGCCGTCCCGGCGGGCGTCGACGTCACCATCGACGGCCAGAGTGTCGTCGTCAAGGGCCCGAAGGGGACCCTGCAGCACGTCGTCGCCGAGCCGATCACGGTCAGCCGTGACGGCGATGCCATCGAGGTGGCCCGGCCCGACGACGAGCGGGAGTCCAAGGCGCTGCACGGCCTGTCGCGCACGCTGATCGCCAACATGGTCACCGGGGTGACGACCGGCTACACCAAGACCCTGGAGATCGTCGGCACCGGTTACCGGGTGACGGCCAAGGGCAGCGACCTCGAGTTCGCGCTCGGCTTCTCGCACCCGGTGCTCGTCCCGGCGCCGGAGGGCATCACGTTCCGGGTCGAGGCGCCGACCCGCTTCGCGGTCGAGGGCATCGACAAGCAGAAGGTCGGCGAGGTGGCCGCGAACATCCGCAAGCTGCGCAAGCCCGACCCGTACAAGGGCAAGGGCGTGCGGTACCAGGGCGAGGTCATCCGCCGCAAGGCCGGAAAGACAGGTAAGAAGTGATACGGCAGCAGGGTGAGGTCATGCTGAGTCGTACGGTCGGAAAGGCTGGCAAGAAGTGATACGGCACCAGGGTGAGGTCATGCTGAGTCGTACGGCCGGAAAGGCTGGCAAGAAGTGATACGGCACGAGGGTGAGGTCATGCTGAGTCGTACGGCCGGAAAGGCTGGCAAGAAATGAGTGCGTCCACGATCGCCAAGCAGGCGCGCCGGTCGGCCGGCGTGTCGGCCGCGCGGCGTACCGCGAAGTCGCGCCGGCACTTCCGGCTGCGTAAGAAGGTCGTCGGTACCGCCCAGCGTCCGCGTCTGGTCGTCTCCCGCTCGTCGCGGCACCTGTTCGTGCAGCTCGTCGACGACGCCAAGGGCGTGACCATCGCGTCCGGCTCGACGTACAAGCGCACCGACGGCGACAAGACGGCGCAGGCCAAGCAGCTCGGCGCGATCGTGGCCGAGGCGGCCAAGGCGGCCGGGATCACCAAGGTCGTCTTCGACCGCGGCGGCAACACGTACACCGGTCGGATCGCGGCGTTCGCCGACGCGGCCCGCGAAGCTGGATTGGAGTTCTGAGATATGCCCGGACCGCAGCGGGGCCCCCGCTCCGGCGGCAACGAGCAGGGTGGCCGCGAGCGTCGCGACCGCCGCGACGGCGGCCGGGGCGGAAACGCCCCGGAGAAGAGCCCGCACCTCGAGCGGGTCGTGACGATCAACCGCGTCGCCAAGGTCGTCAAGGGTGGCCGCCGGTTCAGCTTCACCGCGCTCGTCGTCGTCGGCGACGGTGACGGCACCGTCGGCGTCGGCTACGGCAAGGCCAAGGAGGTGCCCGCCGCGATCGCGAAGGGCGTCGAGGAGGCCAAGAAGAACTTCTTCAAGGTGCCGCGGATCCAGCAGACCATCCCGCACCCGGTGCAGGGTGAGAAGGCGGCCGGCGTCGTGCTGCTCAAGCCGGCCAGCCCCGGTACCGGCGTCATCGCCGGCGGCCCGGTCCGCGCCGTGCTCGAGTGCGCCGGGATCCACGACGTGCTGTCCAAGTCGCTCGGCTCGGACAACCCGATCAACATCGTGCACGCGACGGTCGCCGCGCTGAAGGGGCTCGTCCGTCCGGAGGAGGTCGCGGCCCGCCGCGGCCTGCCGCTGGAGGACGTCGCTCCGGCGGGCATGCTGCGCGCCCGGGCCGGACAGGGTGCCTGATGGCGAAATTGCAGATCACCCAGATCAAGTCGGGCATCGGCTACAAGCAGAACCAGCGCGACACGCTGCGCTCGCTGGGGCTCAAGCGGATGCACGACACCGTCGTGAAGGAAGACCGCCCGGAGATCCGGGGCATGGTCGCAACCGTCCCGCACCTGGTGACGGTCGAGGAGGTTGACTGACGATGACCCTCAAGGTTCACCACCTGCGTCCGGCCGCAGGGGCGCACACCAAGAAGACCCGGGTGGGCCGCGGTGAGGGCTCCAAGGGCAAGACCGCCGGGCGCGGCACCAAGGGCACCAAGGCCCGCTACCAGGTGCCGGCGTCGTTCGAGGGCGGCCAGATGCCGATCCACATGCGCACCCCGAAGCTGAGGGGCTTCAAGAACCACTTCCGCGTGGAGTACCAGGTCGTGAACGTCGCGACCCTGGCCGCGCTGTTCCCGCAGGGCGGCACGGTCGGCGTCGACGAACTGGTCTCGGCGGGCGCCGTCCGCAAGGGCGAGCCGGTCAAGGTGCTGGGCAACGGTGACCTCGGCGTCAAGGTCGACGTCACCGCCAACGCGTTCTCGGCGACCGCGCGCGAGAAGATCACCGCCGCCGGCGGTACGGTCACTGAGGTCTGAGATGCGGGCCCGGACCGTTACGAAACGCGGACCGACCGTAGCCGGCCGGTCGCGGGGCGGTCGCGCCGGCCTGCGGGCGCTTACAGTGGGTCCACGACAGGTGGCTGTTAGCCTGGCCTGACCGTCAGGTGGCCCGTGCCGGTTCCGGCGCCCAGCTTCTCAACAGCTCTTCGCAGCAGGAGGATTAGTGCTCAGCGCTTTTGCCTCGGCGTTCCGGACGCCGGACCTGCGCAAGAAGCTGCTGTTCACGCTGGCGATGCTCGCGCTGTACCGGCTCGGCGCCTCGGTGCCGACGCCGAACACGAACACGACGGCGATCAACAGCTGCATCGCGTCCAGCGCGAAGAACCACCAGAACATCTACTCGCTGATCAATCTGTTCTCCGGCGGCGCGCTGCTGCGGCTGTCGGTCTTCGCGCTGGGCATCATGCCCTACATCACCGCGAGCATCATCATCCAGCTGCTCGTCGTGGTGATCCCGCGCTTCGAGCCGCTGAAGAAGGAGGGTCAGTCCGGCCAGCAGAAGCTGACGCAGTACAGCCGCTACCTGACCATCGGGCTGGCCATCCTGCAGTCGACCGGATTCATCGCGCTGGCCCGCTCGGGTCAGCTGTTCCCGGGCTGCAACGCCGACTCGATCCTCTACAACGACGACATGTTCACCCTCGGCGTCATGGTCGTGATCATGACCGCCGGCACCGGCGTCATCATGTGGCTCGGCGAGCTCATCACCGACCGCGGCGTCGGCAACGGCATGAGCGTGCTGATGTTCACCTCGATCGCGGCGCGGATCCCGAGCGAGGGCCACACCATCCTGCAGAACGCCGGGTCGTTCGTCTTCACCCTGATCCTGCTGCTCGGCCTCGCGATCATCGTCGCGGTGGTGTTCGTCGAGCAGGCCCAGCGGCGCATCCCGGTGCAGTACGCGAAACGGATGGTCGGCCGCCGGCAGTACGGCGGGACATCGACCTACCTGCCGCTGAAGGTGAACCAGGCCGGTGTGATCCCGGTCATCTTCGCCTCGTCGCTGCTCTACATCCCGCAGCTGATCAGCCAGCTGACCAGCAACAACAACAGCAGTAGCGGTTTCGCCCGGTGGGTGAACAACTACCTGATCAACCAGCAGTCGTGGGTGTACATGAGCATCTACTTCGCGCTGATCATCTTCTTCGCGTACTTCTACGTCGGCATCACCTTCAACCCCGTCGAGCGCGCCGACGACATGAAGAAGTACGGCGGCTTCATCCCGGGCATCCGCCCGGGCCGTCCGACGGCCGAGTACCTGCAGTTCGTGCTGTCCCGGATCACACTGCCCGGCTCGTTCTACCTGGGTATCGTTGCGGTACTGCCGAACTTCTTCTTCAGCATCACCAGCGGCAACAACCAGAACTTCCCATTCGGCGGTACCGCGGTGTTGATCATGGTCGGCGTGGGCCTCGACACCGTGAAGCAGATCGAGAGCCAGCTCATGCAGCGCAACTACGAAGGCTTCCTTCGCTGACACTCCGAAGGGGGCAACAATCGTGAGGCTGGTGCTCGTCGGTCCGCCGGGTGCGGGCAAGGGAACCCAGGCCGAGTTCATCTCCGAGCACTTCGACATCCCGAAGATCTCCACCGGCGACATCTTCCGGGCCAACGTCTCGGGCGGCACCGACCTCGGCCGGCTGGCCAAGAAGTACATGGACGCCGGTGACCTCGTTCCCGACGAGGTCACCAATGCGATGGTCCGCGACCGCCTGGCCCAGCCCGATGCGGCCGACGGCTTCCTGCTCGACGGGTTCCCCCGCAACGTCGCCCAGGCCTACGAGCTCAACGGGATCCTGCACGAACTCGACCTGATGCTCTCGATCGTGCTCGACCTCGACGTCGACCACGACGAGGTGGTGCGACGGCTGTCCGGGCGGCGGACCTGCAAGAAGTGCGGGCACGTCTGGCACCTCGAGTTCGACCCGCCGAGCCTCACGGACATCTGCGACAAATGCCGCGGCGAGCTGTTCCAGCGCGACGACGACCATCCGGAGACGGTCCGGCACCGCCTCGAGGTCTACGCCGACCAGACCGCTCCGCTGATCGACTTCTACCGTGAGGCCGGTCAGCTCGTCGCCATCGACGCCCTGGGTGCGGTGGAGGACGTCACCGAGCGAGCCATCGCCGCGCTCACCCCCTACGGCTGAGTCCCGTGGTCCAGCGCGCCCCGGAGCGGATCCAGCTCAAGTCACCCGACCAGATCGCCGCCATGCGGTCGGCCGGGCTGGTCGTGTCGCGCGGCCTGGCGGCGATGGGGGCGGCGGTGGCCCCGGGCGTGTCCACGGCCGACCTGGACGCCGTCGCGCGCGACGTGCTGCGCGAAGCGGGCGCCGTCGCGTCGTTCCTCGGCTACCAGGGGTTCCCGGCGGTCATCTGCGCGTCGGTCAACGACCGCGTCGTGCACGGCATCCCGTCGGCGCGGGAGAAGCTGCACGAGGGCGACCTCATCTCGATCGACTTCGGCGCCATCGTCGACGGCTGGCACGGTGACGCCGCGGTCTCGGTGCCGGTGGGCGAGGTGGCGCCGGAGGTCGCGCGGCTGTCGCAGGTGTGCGAGGCGTCGCTGTGGGACGGGCTGGCGGCGGCGCGCTCCGGCGGGCGGTTGACCGACATCTCGCATGCCGTCGAGGCCTCGATCCGGCGCGCCGGGCGGTACGGGATCGTGGCCAGCTACGGCGGCCACGGCATCGGTTCGGAGATGCACATGGCTCCGCACATCCTGAACTACGGCCGCGCCGGCAAGGGCCCGCGTCTGGTGCCCGGCATGGCGCTGGCGATCGAGCCGATGATCACCCTGGGCTCGCGCGCCACCGAGGAGCTCGACGACGGCTGGACCGTGCGCACCGTCGACGGCTCCTGGGCCGCGCACTGGGAGCACACCGTCGCCATCCTCGACGACGGACCCTGGGTGCTGACCGCCGACGACGGCGGCCGCGCCGAGTTGGAAAAGCGCGGCGTCACGCTCTCCGCCGCCGCTGCCTGAACGCCCCGACCCGCCGACTTGTCCGCGGTCGCGGTAGCTATCCGTACCGGCCGCGCGGACAACTCGGGTGAGGTACACTGGAGCGCTGGTGCACGTCGACCTGCCCTGATGCCGCTGTGGCCGCGGATCGGAGCTTGGATCCTCACGACGAGAGCCCGAGCAAGTCGCAACCCGACGAGGGTTGTCAGCCAGCATGTCCAGTTACGGAAAAGCGGAGGATATGGCCAAGAAGGACGGGGCCATCGAGGTCGAAGGCCGCGTGGTCGAGCCACTGCCCAACGCAATGTTCCGGGTGGAGCTCAGCAACGGGCACAAGGTGCTCGCCCACATCAGCGGCAAGATGCGCCAGCACTACATCCGAATCCTGCCCGAGGACCGCGTGGTCGTGGAGCTGTCGCCCTACGACCTCACCCGCGGGCGCATCGTCTACCGCTACAAGTAACGCGACCGAAGTAAGGGGCACGGCCGTGAAGGTCAAGCCGAGCGTCAAGCCGATCTGCGACAAGTGCAAGGTCATCCGTCGCCATGGTCGGGTCATGGTCATCTGCGAGAACCTGCGCCACAAGCAGCGCCAGGGCTGATTGCGGCTGCGCAGAGCCACTACCAGCGCGTACCTGATGCCGAGCCAGCTCGGCTAACCACCTCCGGACGAAGGCCGGAGCCCGACCCGGGCGGGTCGGGACGGATGCGCACCACACCTTCGACGAACAGATCAGGAGAACCGCCCGCATGGCACGTCTTGCCGGCGTGGATCTCCCCCGCGAGAAGCGGATGGAGATCGCGCTCACCTACATCTACGGCGTCGGCCGTACCCGCGCCAAGCAGACCCTCGAGGCCACCGGCATCAGCCCGGACCTGCGCGCCCGCGACCTGACCGACGACGACCTCGTCAAGCTGCGCGACTACATCGACGCCAACTACCAGGTCGAGGGTGACCTGCGCCGCGAGGTCGCCGCCGACATCCGCCGCAAGGTCGAGATCGGCTGCTACGAGGGCATCCGGCACCGCCGTGGTCTGCCGGTCCACGGCCAGCGCACCAAGACCAACGCCCGCACCCGCAAGGGCCCGAAGAAGACCATCGCGGGCAAGAAGAAGGCAGGTAAGAAGTGAGTGAGCATCGCACGGCCGCCTGCGGCCTGAGGAGCGCAGCGAACACGGCGATGAGCGCTCGCGCGAAGAGCGGGGTGACATAACATGCCGGTCCGGCTCGTAAGGGTGCGGTCAAGAAGGTCCGCCGCAAGGAGAAGAAGAACGTGGCCGTGGGCCACGCCCACATCAAGAGCACGTTCAACAACACGATCGTCTCGATCACCGACCCCCAGGGCAACGTGATCAGCTGGGCCTCCGCCGGCCACGTCGGCTTCAAGGGCTCGCGCAAGTCGACGCCGTTCGCGGCGCAGATGGCGGCCGAGAGCGCCGCCCGCAAGGCGCAGGAGCACGGCATGAAGAAGGTCGACGTCTTCGTCAAGGGCCCGGGCTCCGGCCGCGAGACCGCGATCCGCTCGCTGACAGCCGCCGGCCTCGAGGTCGGCACGATCTCCGACGTCACCCCGCAGCCGCACAACGGCTGCCGTCCGCCCAAGCGCCGGAGGGTCTGATGACTGAGCCTCGCAATCGAGCAACCGGCGGCCATGACGTGAACTGGAGGATCTGAATCATGGCTCGTTACACCGGACCCGCGACGCGCATCTCGCGCCGCCTCAATGTCGACCTCGTCGGCGGAGACAGCTCCTTCGAGCGCCGCCCGTACCCGCCCGGCCAGCACGGCCGCTCGCGCATCAAGCAGAGCGAGTACCTGCTGCAGCTGCAGGAGAAGCAGAAGGCGAAGTACAGCTACGGCGTGCTGGAGAAGCAGTTCCGTCGCTACTACGAGGAGGCCGTGCGCGGCCAGGGCAAGACCGGTGACAACCTGCTGCAGATCCTCGAGTCGCGGCTGGACAACGTCGTCTACCGCGCCGGCATGGCCCGCACCCGCCGCCAGGCCCGCCAGCTCGTGAGCCACGGCCACTTCCTGGTCAACGGCCACAAGGTCGACATCCCGAGCTACCGGGTCGGCCAGTGGGACATCATCGACGTCAAGCCGAAGTCGCTGGAGACCGTGCCGTTCCTGATCGCCCGCGAGACCCAGGGCGACCGCCCGGTCCCGGCCTGGCTGCAGGTCGTCCCGAACCGGCTGCGGGTGCTCGTGCACCAGCTGCCCGAGCGCGCCCAGATCGACATCCCGGTCCAGGAACAGCTGATCGTCGAGCTCTACTCGAAGTAACACCGCTCGCACCATCTCGTCAGCGGGCGTCATATAGCGGTCGCCCACGACCCAGTAAGGAGCACCACCTGTGCTGATCTCTCAGCGCCCCACCCTCGCCGAGGAGCCGATCGCCGAGAACCGCTCGCGCTTCGTCATCGAGCCGCTCGAGCCCGGCTTCGGCTACACGCTCGGCAACTCGCTGCGCCGCACGCTGCTGTCGTCGATCCCGGGCGCGGCCGTCACCAGCATCCGCATCGACGGCGTGCTGCACGAGTTCACCACCGTCGAGGGCGTCAAGGAGGACGTCACCGACATCATCCTGAACCTCAAGGAACTGGTCGTCAGCTCCGAGAGCGACGAGCCGGTCGTCATGTACCTGCGCAAGCAGGGCCCCGGCGAGGTCACGGCCGCCGACATCGCGCCGCCGGCCGGCGTCACCGTGCACAACCCCGACCTGAAGATCGCCACCATCAACAAGAAGGGCCGGCTCGAGATCGAGCTGGTCGTCGAGCGTGGCCGTGGCTACGTCACCGCCGTGCAGAACAAGCAGCCGGGCCAGGAGATCGGCCGCATCCCGGTCGACTCGATCTACTCGCCGGTGCTCAAGGTCACCTACACCGTCGAGGCCACCCGCGTCGAGCAGCGCACCGACTTCGACCGCCTCGTGGTCGACGTCGAGACCAAGCCGTCGATGGCCCCGCGCGACGCCGTCGCGTCGGCCGGGCACACCCTCGTCGAGCTGTTCGGCCTGTTCCGCGAGCTCAACGACGAGGCCGAGGGCATCGACGTCGGCCCGTCGCCGGCCGAGGTCGCCGACATCGCGGCGTTCTCGATGCCGATCGAGGACCTCGACCTCACGGTGCGCTCGTACAACTGCCTCAAGCGCGAGGGCATCCACACCGTGGGTGAGCTCGTCGGGCGCAGCGAGGCCGACCTGCTCGACATCCGCAACTTCGGCTCGAAGTCGATCGACGAGGTCAAGGTCAAGCTCGCCGGCCTCGGCCTGGCCCTCAAGGACAGCCCGCCCGGATTCGCGCTGCCGACGTCGGTCGACTCCTACGGCGAGGACGACTTCGGCGACGACACCGACTTCGCCGAGACCGAACAGCTCTAACCGCGCCCCACGAAGTCGCTCGCAAGGAACGCTCGCGATTTCGCGGGGCCCCGCTCCGTGTGGAGTCCAGTCCAAGGAGCATGAACAATGCCTACGCCCACCAAGGGCCCGCGCCTCGGCGGCGGCCCGGCGCACGAGCGGCTGATGCTCGCGAACCTGGCGACCTCGCTGTTCGAGCACGACCGCATCACGACCACCGAGGCCAAGGCCAAGCGGCTGCGTCCGCTCGCCGAGCGGCTGATCACCTTCGCCAAGCGTGGCGACCTGCACGCGCGGCGTCAGGTGATGACGGTGATCCGCGACAAGGACGTCGTGCACAAGCTGTTCGCCGAGATCGGGCCGAAGTTCGCCGACCCGGCCGGGCGGCTACACGCGCATCGTCAAGACCGGTCCGCGCAAGGGCGACAACGCGCCGATGGCGATCATCGAGCTCGTCGAGGAGTTGCGGTACGGTCGTCGCGGAGGCCGAGCGGGCACGTGGCACCAAGACCGCGCCGTCGAAGGCGCCGAGCGGCCGGACCAAGGAGATCGCCGAGGAGGCGTCGGCCGAGTCGGCGACCGCGGCCGCCGTCGCGGCCGAGGCCGCGCAAGCCGACGCCGACGCTGCCGAGGCGGAGTCGACCGCGGAGTCGACCGCGGAGCCCACCGAGGTCGCCGCCGAGGAGGCCGCGCTCGAGGGTGGCGACACCGAAGCAGGTCTGGCCGCGATCGGCCTCGTCGACAGTGATGCCGACAGTGATGCCGACAGTGATGCCGACAGTGATGCCGACAGTGATGCCGACAGTGATGCCGACAGTGATGCCGACAGTGATGCCGACAGTGATGCCGTCGAGAAGGCGAACAAGGACGACTGAACCGGCACCGGCGTCCGGGCCCGCTCCCATCTCGGGAGCGGGCCCGGTGGCGTTTGTGCCAGGCTTTGCCCGGTGACCGGGTCGGACGGGGTGCGCGTAAGGCTCGATCTCGCCTACGACGGGACCGGCTTCTCCGGCTGGGCACGCCAGCCCGGGCGGCGCACCGTGCAGGAGACGCTCGAATTGGCGTTGGCGACCGTCTTGCGGCTGCCCGCGGTCGCGCTGACGGTGGCCGGGCGCACCGACGCAGGGGTGCACGCGAACGGTCAGGTGGCGCACTGCGATGTGCCGGAGCTGCCAGACAAGTTGGTGCGCCGGCTGGCCGGGGTGTTGCCGGCCGACGTGCGAGTGACGCGTGCGCGGGTGGTGCCCGCGGACTTCGACGCCCGCTTCGCGGCGCTGTGGCGCCGCTACGAGTACCGGATCTGCGACGCCGAATCCGGAGCCTCGCCGCTGCGTCGCAGCGCGGTGCTGAGCTGGCCACGGCGCCTCGACGTGGCGGCGATGGCGAGCGCTGCGCAGTCCGTGCTCGGACTGCACGACTTTGCGGCGTTCTGCAAGCGGCGCGAGGGCGCGACCACGATCCGGACATTGCTGGAGTGCGGCGTCGGGCGCGCCGAGGACGAGATCGCGTGCCGCGTCGTCGCCGACGCGTTCTGCCATTCCATGGTGCGCTCGCTGGTGGGCGCGCTCGTTGCGGTGGGGGAGCGGCGGCGCCCGCCGGACTGGCCGGCCTCCCTGCTGGCCCGCACCGAACGCGCCGATGACGTCGCGGTCGCACCGGCCCACGGCCTCACCCTCGTCGCCGTCGGCTATCCGCCAGACGATGAGTTGGCCGCTCGGGCGGCGCGGACCCGAAACCGTCGCTAGGCCGCGGTCAGTGCCGCGTAGCGGCCCTGGTGCTCGACGAGTGAGTCGTGGCTGCCGGCCTCGGCGATGCGGCCGTGGTCGATGACGGCGATGCGGTCGGCATTGCGGACGGTCGACAGCCGGTGCGCGATCGTGATCGTCGTGCGGCCCTGCGCAAGGCGATCGAAGGCCTCCTGCACGGCCCGCTCGGTGGTGGTGTCCAGCGCGCTGGTGGCCTCGTCGAGGACGAGCACCCGAGGATCGCGCAGCAGGGTCCGCGCGATCGCGATGCGCTGCTGCTCGCCGCCGGAGAAGCGGTGCCCCCGCGAGCCGACCATCGTGTCGTACCCATCGGGCAACGCCATGATCTGCTCGTGGATCTGCGCGGCGCGCGCCGCGGCCTCGATCTCGTTGTCTGTGGCCGCGGGTTTCGCATATCGAAGGTTCTCGCGCACGGTGGTGTGCATCAGGTACGTGTCCTGACCAACCACGCCGACGATCGACGCGACATCGGTCAGGCGCAGGTCGCGCAGGTCGATGCCGTCGATGGTCACGCGCCCTGAGGTCGGGTCGTGCAGCCGGGACACGAGCGAGGCGAGGGTGCTCTTGCCCGAGCCGGTGGCACCGACCAGCGCCACGGTGGCGCCGGCCGGCACGTCGAGGTCGACACCGGCGACCGCGGCGGTGCCGCTGCCGGGGTAGGTGAAGGTGACGTCCTCGAACCGTACGTGTCCGGTGATCTGCTCGGGATCGATCTCGACCGGTAGGTCGGGATCGGCGATGTCGACCGGCAGGTCGAGATAGTCGAAGATCCGCGCGAACAGGGCCAACGAACTCGCCAGCGTGACGCCGACGTTCAGCAGCCCCATCAGCGGGCGGAACAGGTTCGACTGCAACGCGGTGAAGGCCACCAATGTGCCGATGGACAAGCGACCCGCGGTGGACGGTAGCCCGGCGCCGAGGTAGATCGCGGCCGGGATGGCGGCGAAGACGATGCTCATCGTGGCCATCCGCCACCTGCCGCCGAGGTCCGAGCGCAGCTCCAGATCGATCAGCCGGGCCGACGAGGCGGTGAACCGGCCGATGAGCGTCGGTGCCGTGCCCAGCGTCTTGCTCAGGTGCACTCCGCCGACCGACAGCCCCTCCTCGATGGTGACGTTGAGATCAGCGAGCTCGCGCTGCCGTTCGGCGGTGATGGCGCGGCGGATCGTTGCGACCTTGCGGGTCAGCACGATCGCCGGCGGCATGACGACCAGCGAGATCAGCGACAGCTGCCAGGACAGGGCGATCATCGCGACCGCGGTGGCGACAGTGGTGGTCAGGTTGGCGGCGACCGACGTCGCGGTCGAGGTGACAACCGTCTGCATGCCGCCGATGTCGTTGGTGATCCGGGACTGGATCTCGCCCGTTCGGGTGCGGGTGAAGAAGTCGAGCGACTGACGTTGCAGGTGACTGAACACCTCGGTGCGCAGCCGGTGCATGACCTGCTGGCCGACCCTCGTGCTGATCCAGGTCTGGAGTACGCCGAGGATCGCGGTGACGACGGCGACCGCCACCATGCCGGCGACCAGCCATACCAGTAGCTGAAGGTTCTGCGTGGGCAACGCCCGGTCGATGACCGCGCGGAGCAAGAACGGCGACGCCATCGAGACGATGGACGACGCCACGATGATCGCGGTGACCACAGCAAGTGGCCAGCGATACGGGACGAACAATCTGGCGATGCGCCGGAGTGAGACCTTGGCGATGTCTGCCATGCGTCCCTCCTTTCGTCGAAACTAGTGAGGTAACCTCACTATAAGGTACCTTATTCTCGTGTCGTGGGATGAGCAGACGCTGGCCGAGGGCTTCTGGTCGGTGGCCCGCCGGCTGCGCCGGGCGTCTCGCGATGCCTTGGCGCCGTGGGACATCAGCCCGTCCCACGCGCGGGCGCTGGACAGCGTGGCCGGCCACGGGCCGCTGCGCTTGAGTGCGCTGGCCGACCAGCTGCACATCGCGCCGCGCTCGGCGACCGAGGTCGTCGACGCGCTCGAGGAGCAGGGCTGGGTGTGGCGCGCGCCGGACCCGTCGGATCGGCGCGCGACGCTGGTCGAGCTGACGGCGGCCGGGCGGCGAGCGCACCGGGCAATCAGCGCGGCGCGCGAGGCGAGCGCCGAGCAGGTGTTCGAAGCGCTCTCCGACGCAGAGCGGGAGCGGCTGTCGGGGATGCTGCGCAAACTACGCTGATCAGGTGGTCAACGCGTTGAGCAGCCGGCCGCAGCGCTCGATCATGTCCTGCGCGGACTCGTCCCGATGTGCCAGCCACCACAGGACGAGCGAGTTGACCACGCCCATCCAGAGATCGGTCAGCGCGGCGGCGTCCGACTCGCTGTCGATGCCGCGCGCGGCGAGGAACCGGGCCGAACCCGTTGCCGCGATCCCCGCGATGCGGGCCTGATAGCCCACAGCGACCGCCGCGATCTCGCCGGTCTGCGGCACCGAGGTGTCGAAGAGCAGCAACCAGGCGTCGCGATGGGGTTCGAGCGCCTCGAACACCGCGCGCAGTGGATGGATGCGCGATGCGACGGTCTCGTCGACGGCCAGTTCGGCGGTCTCGAGGCGAGCGAGCAGCCGCCCGCCCACGGCGCGCAGACAGGCGAGGTAGAGCCGGTCCTTCGAGCCGAAGTATTGATACACAAGGGGTTTCGAGATACCGGCGCGCTGCGCGATGTCGTTCATCGATGCGCCGGCATAGCCGCTGGCGGCGAACTCGTCGACCGCGACCGAGAGCATCTGGTCCTCGCGCTCACGACGGGGCACGCCCTTCGTACCGACCACTGCGCTGGACACGAGACGCGATATTACCCTAGGGTAAGTTGTGTGGCGTTCACCGACTCGCTGCACGACCCGATCGTCTACGCGATCCCGGTGTTCGTTGCCTTCATCGCGCTCGAGCTGGTCTCGCTGCGCTGGCTGGCCGACGGTGACGAGCTCGCGGGCTACGAGTACCGCGACGCCCGCACCAACGTCGTCATGGGGTTGGGTTCGGTGGCGATCAACGGCGCCGCGCGGGTCGTCGCGTTGCTCGCGTACGCCGCGCTGTTCGTGATCACCCCGCTGCGGCTCGACAGCCACCGTTGGTACACGTGGGTGCTCGTGCTGGTTCTCGTCGACCTGATCTGGTACTCCTACCACCGCGCGTCGCACCGGGTGCGGATCATGTGGGCGGCGCACCAGGCACACCACAACAGCCAGCGGTTCAACCTGTCCACTGCCGTGCGGCAGAAATGGAACCCGTGGTTCGAGCTGCTGTTCTGGGTGCCGCTGCCGTTGCTCGGGGTACCGCCGTGGCTGGTGTTCACCGCGTTCTCGATCAACCTGATCTTCCAGTTCTTCGTGCACACCGAGCGCGTAGGCAAGCTGCCGCGGCCGATCGAGTTCGTGTTCAACACGCCGTCGCACCATCGTGTGCACCACGCGAGCGACCGGGACTACCTGGACCGGAACTACGGCGGCATCTTGATCATCTGGGATCGGCTGTTCGGTTCGTACGCCGAGGAGACGCACCGTCCCACGTACGGGCTGACCAAGAACATCGACAGCTTCAACCCGTTCCGATTGCAGTACCACGAGTACGGCGCGATTGCGCGTGACGTAAGGACAAGCGGCACCTGGCGGGAGCGGTTCGGCTACCTCGTCGGACCGCCCGGGTGGTCGCCGGACGAGGCGAAGCGGCCGGTCGAGGAGCTCGATCGCGCGGCGGCGTGATCAGTAGAAGGCGAGGTTGTCGCGCCCGCACCAGCCGAGCAGCGCGGGCCACTCGCCGTAGCCGGCGTCGGTGTTCACATGCCCGCCGCCGGAGATGACCGTCGTCGCGATCTTCAACGGCACGCCGTAGGCGGCGGCGATGCCCTCCGGCAGGTACGGGTCGTCGTCGCCGGCCACCAGCACCGTGCCGTCGGCGCCACGGCGCACCGTGTCGATGTCCAACGGCGGCGGGAAGAATCCGGCGATCTCGGCGATCTCGGTGTGCGGCGACGGCGGCGCGACGAGCAGCACCCGCGCGGCCAGTGGCGAGTCGCGCGGATCGGCCACGTGATGCAGCCACAGCACCGCGCCGAGCGAATGCGCGACGACGTCATAACCGTCCGGCGGGAGGTCGGCGACGGCGGCGCGCAGTGCCGCGCGCCAGTCGGCGAGGAGGGGCCGGTCGGGGTCGGCGAACTCGGGCCGCCGGGTCTCGCGGCCGTTCGCCCGCAACTCGCCCTCCAGCCAGGTCTGCCAGTGGCCGGGGCCGGATCCCTGCCAGCCCGGGATGACGACGGTGGGCGCGGTTCGGGACGGGCGGCGCGGCACCAGGGCAGCTTAGGCCGCGGTGACGAGACCGATCACGATGAGCAGTTGCGCGAGGTGATAGGTCACCACCTACGGCCGAGCCCGCCGGCCGCCGCCGCGATCAGCGGCGCGAGGGTCAACGGCTTGCGGACCTGCTCGGCGCGCTGCCACCGCCGCGTGACCGCCGCCCAGTCGCCGACGGCCGTTACCGCGCAGAGATCAACAGGGTCGTCGGCACGAGCGACAGCTGTACCGGCGGGACGTGTCAGCGGCCGAGGACGACGCCGGGGTTGAGGATGCCGTCGGGGTCGAGGGCGTCCTTGATCCGCCGGGTGAGCGCCATGACGTCGTCGCCCAATTGCGCGCCCAGCCACGGCGCCTTGAGCCGTCCTACGCCGTGCTCACCGGTGATCGTGCCGCCGAGCGAGAGTGCCAGGTCCATGATCTCGCCGAACGCCACCCGCGCCCGCGCCTCGGCGGCCTCGTCACCGGGCGGGTAGGCGATGATCGGGTGGGTGTTGCCGTCGCCGGCGTGGGCCACCAGCACGATGTCGGTGTCGCGGTTCTCCGCGATCGTGCGCACCCCCTGCACGAGCGCGGGCAGCTCGGGCACCGGCACCCCGACGTCCTCGAGCAGCAGCGTGCCGCGCCGCTCCATGGCCGGGAACGCTGCCCGCCGGGCCACCAGGAACGCCTCGCCCTCGTCGGCGTCGCTGGTGGTGAAAACCTCGTCGGCGCCGCCACCGGCGCAGCACTTCGCCATCAGCGAGATCTCCTCGTCGGCGGCGGTGCCGGGCGCGTCGGACCGAGCGATCAGCAGCGCACCCGCGGTGCGGTCGAGGCCCATGTTCACCATGTCCTCGACGGCGTTGATGCTGCCGTTGTCCATCAACTCCAGCATCGCCGGCCGCAGCGAGGCGGTGATCGCCACCACCGCCGCGGCCGCGGCCTCGACCGACGCGAACGTCGCGACCAGCGTGCCCGAGGTCGGCGGCGCCGGCAGCAGCCGCAGGATGAGCTCGGTCATCACGCCCAGCGTGCCCTCGGACCCGACGAACAGCTTGGTCAGCGACAGGCCCGCGACGTCCTTGAGTCGAGGGCCGCCCAGCCGCACCGCGGTGCCGTCGGCGAGCACGACCTCCATGCCCAGCACGTAGTCGGTGGTGACGCCGTACTTCACGCAGCACAGGCCCCCGGCGTTGGTCGCGGCGTTGCCGCCGATCGAGCAGATCTCGAACGACGACGGGTCCGGCGGGTACCAGAACCCGTGCCCGGCCGCGGCCTTCTTCACCTCGGCGTTGAACGCGCCCGGCTCTGCGATGGCCACCCGGGTGACCGGGTCGATGGTGATCCGGCGCATCCGCTCCGTCGACAGCGTGATGCCGCCCTCGACGCCCGACGACCCGCCGGACAGGCTGGTGCCGCCGCCGCGCGGCACCACCGGCACCTTGTGCTCGCTCGCCCACCGCATCGTCGCCTGGACGTCAGCGGTGCTACTCGCCCGCACGACGGCGAGCGGGAGGCCGGCGTCCGGGTCGCGGGCCCAGTCGTGTCGGTAGCTCGCCACCAGGTCCGGGTCGGTGAGCACGGTGTCGGCGGGGAGCGAGTCGATGAGCGCCTGCAGCGACATGCCTTCATCCTGTACCCGAATCCCTGGTAAGTGGGATGCGTAACCGAGTGGGATTCGGCGAGACTGCCGGGCATGGGCTACTTGGACGTCGTGAGCGTGGGGCATGCGCTGCCCGACGGGCGGCAGCTGCTGCACGACGTGTCGTTCCGCGTCGGCGAGGGTGCGAAGACCGCGCTGGTCGGGGCCAACGGCGCCGGCAAGACCACGCTGCTGCGGCTGATCGCGGGCGACGAACCGATCCAGGCCGGGACGATCAGCCGATCCGGCGGCCTGGGCGTCATGCGGCAGTTCATCGGCTCGGTGCGTGATGCCACCACGGTGCAGGACTTCCTGGTGCAGCTCTGCGCGCCCGCGCTGCGCGACGCCTGGGCGGCGCTGGAGGCGAGCGAGCTCGTGCTCATGGAACGCGACGACGAGCAGATCCAACTCGACTACGCCCACGCCATCTCCGACTGGGGCGACCACGGCGGCTACGACGCCGAGGTGCTGTGGGACACCGTCACCGTCGCCGCGCTGGGCGCGCGGCTACGAGCAGTGCAAGTACCGCGAACTCACCACCCTGTCCGGCGGTGAGCAGAAGCGTCTGGCGCTGGAGCTGCTGCTGCGCGGCCGCGACGAGGTGCTGCTGCTCGACGAGCCGGACAACTACCTCGACGTGCCGGGCAAGCGCTGGCTCGAACAGCGGCTGACCGAATCGCCGAAGACGATGCTGTTCGTCAGCCACGACCGTGAGCTGCTCGCCCGGGTCGCCGACCGGGTGGTCACCGTCGAGGGCGGGACGGCCTGGGTACACGGCGGCGGCTTCGCGTCCTACCACGAGGCGCGCGCGCACCGGCACGAACGCATGGCCGAGCTGCGCCGCCGCTGGGAGGAGGAGCACGCTCGGCTCAAGGAACTGGTGCGCAGCCTGCAGCAGATGGCGAAGTACCACGAGTCGATGGCGCCGAAGTACCACGTGATGGCCGCCCGGCTCGAGCGCTTCGAGGCCGCCGGCCCGCCGCCGGACCAGCCGGTCGAGCACCGGGTGTCGATGCGCCTGCGGGCGGGCGCACGGGCAAGCGCGCGATCACCTGCGAATCGCTGGAGCTCACCGGCCTGATGCGCCCGTTCGACGTCGAGATCTTCTACGGCGAACGGGTCGGGGTGCTGGGCGCGAACGGGGCGGGCAAGTCGCACTTCCTGCGGCTGCTCGGCGGCGAGGACGTTGCCCACACCGGCGACTGGCGCCTCGGCGCCCGGGTGGTGCCGGGGCTGTTCGCGCAGACCCACGTCCATCCGGAGTGGACCGGCCGCACGCTGGTCGACCTGCTCTGGACCGGCGCGGACGATCGCCCGAGCGTCGACCGCGGCCGGGCGATGTCGAGCGCTGCGGCGCTACGGGCTGCAGACGCAGGGCGAGCAGCGGTTCGGCACGCTGTCCGGCGGGCAGCAGGCCCGGTTCCAGATCCTGCTGCTCGAACTGACCGGCGCGACCCTGCTGCTGCTCGACGAGCCGACCGACAACCTCGACGTGCTCAGCGCCGAGGCGCTCGAGGAGGCGCTGGACGGCCTACGACGGCACGGTGCTCGCGGTCACCCACGACCGCTGGTTCGCCCGGTCGCTCGACCGCTTCCTGGTCTTCGGTGCCGACGGGCAGGTGTACGAGTCGCTGGAGCCGGTCTTCGACGAGGTCCGCGTCGCCCGGCCGCGCTGACGTGGCTTCCGTGATCGCCGCGCTGAATGGCGACACACGTCCTCGAGTGGCGACAAACCGCACTGAGTGGCGATCTACAAGTCGCCACTCAGGCCCGGATGTCGCCACTCAACTGGGAGCGTGCGGCCGGCGGCGCCGTGGATTTGGCCCGGTCCGGCGCGGTCGGTAAGCTTGCCCGTTGGCGTGCGGGATCCCGCACGTCTCCGGCCATGCCCCGGGGTACACGCCGTCGGTCGACGGACGGTGACCGCGGGGGCGCGCATCGCGTGAAGACCGAAAGAGAGCAGCATCATGCCGAACACCGGCACCTACACCCCCAAGCCCGGCGAGGTCGACCGCCGCTGGCACGTCATCGACGCCGACGACGTCATCCTCGGCCGCCTGGCCAGCCACGCCGCCAAGCTGCTGCGCGGCAAGCACAAGCCGCAGTTCGCGCCGCATGTCGACACCGGCGACTTCGTCATCATCGTCAACGCCGCGAAGGTGGCGGTGAGCGGCGCCAAGCGCGACGAGTTCCGCTACCGCCACTCCGGCTACCCGGGTGGGCTGTCCAGGCGGACCGTCGGCGACCTGCTGCAACGCCGGCCCGAGCGAGTCGTCGAACTCGCCGTCAGGGGCATGCTGCCGAAGAACACCCTCGGCCGCGCCCAGCTCAAGAAGCTCAAGGTGTACGCCGGGCCCGATCACCCGCACGCCGCCCAGAAACCCGAACCGTTCGAGATCAAGCAGGTAGTCGCAGTGACCAGCCCAGCCCCCGTCGTCGGCCGCCGCAAGGAGGCCATCGTCCGTGTCCGGCTCATCCCCGGCACCGGCGAGTTCAAGCTGAACGGCCGCGCGCTCGACAGCTACTTCCCGAACAAGGTCCACCAGCAGCTCATCCGCGAGCCGTTCGTGACGCTGGAGAAGGACGGCCAGTACGACGTCATCGCCACGCTGTCCGGCGGCGGCGTCACCGGCCAGGCCGGCGCGCTGCGCCTCGGCGATCGCCCGCGCGCTCATCGGCATCGAGCCCGACGACCGGCCGGCGCTGAAGAAGGCCGGCTTCCTCACCCGCGACCCGCGGGTCAAGGAGCGCAAGAAGTACGGCCTGAAGAAGGCTCGCAAGGCGCCGCAGTACTCCAAGCGCTAACCTCGGTGGCACTGTTCGGCACCGACGGCGTCCGTGGGCTGGCCAACGGCGACCTGACGCCGGAGCTTGCGCTCGCCGTTGCGAGCGCGGCGGCCCGCGTGCTCGTCGCGCACGACGCGTCGCACCGCCCGGTGGCGGTCGTCGGCCGCGACCCGCGCGCCAGCGGCGAGATGCTCGAAGCGGCGGTCGTCGCCGGGCTGACCTCGGCCGGCGCGGACGTCCTGCTGGTGGGCGTGGTGCCCACCCCCGCGGTCGCGTTCCTGACCGACGCGTTCGGCGCCGACCTCGGCGTCGTGCTGTCCGCCTCGCACAACCCGATGCCGGACAACGGCATCAAGCTCTTCGCGGCCGGGGGCCAGAAGCTGCCCGACGAGATCGAGGCCGAGATCGAGGCTGCGGTCGCCGCCGGCCCGGACACGCCGACCCATCGGCGCCGGCGGTCGGCCGGGTGCGTCCCAGCGACGACGCGTGGACGCGCTACGTCGCGCACCTGCTCGCCGCGCAGCCGACTCGCCTCGACGGCCTGCACGTCGTGGTCGACTGCGCCAACGGCGCGGCGAGCCACGTCGCCCCGGTCGTCTACACCGATGCGGGCGCGCAGGTCACCGCCATCGCGGCCGACCCGGACGGCCTCAACATCAACGACGGCGTCGGGTCGACCCACCTCGACGGGCTGGTCGACGCGGTCCGTCGCGCCGGTGCGGACCTCGGCATCGCCCACGACGGCGACGCCGACCGCTGCCTGGCCGTCGACGCCGACGGCCTGGTCGTCGACGGCGACCAGATCCTCGCGATCTGCGCCATCGCGTTGCGCGAGGCCGGGCGGCTGCGCGAGGACACCGTCGTCGCGACCGTGATGAGCAACCTGGGCTTCCACCACGCGATGCGCGAGTCCGGCATCGAGGTGTTGACCACCGCGGTCGGCGACCGCTACGTCCTCGAGGCGCTGCGCGCCAAGGACCTCAGCCTCGGCGGCGAGCAGAGCGGGCACATCGTCTTCACCGACGTCGGCCACCACCGGCGACGGACTGCTCACCGCGCTGCACGTGATGGCCCGGATGGCCGACATGCAAGGCGCCGCTGGCCGAGCTCGCGGCGGTCGTTCGGCGGCTGCCGCAGACCCTGCTCAACGTCCGGGTCGCCGACCGCGACGCCGTGGCCACGTCGGGCGAGGTCGCCGCGGCCGTCACCGCCGCGCAGGCCGAGTTGGGCGACTCCGGCCGGGTGCTGCTGCGCCCGTCGGGCACCGAGCCGCTGGTGCGCGTGATGGTCGAGGCGGCCACCCAGGAGCACGCCGACGAGATCGCCGCCCAGCTCGCTGCGGTTGTCGGCGCAGCCTGAGTCTGCGCCAGGCGGTCAGGCGCGCTGGAAGTGGTGGACGGCGTCGACCACCGTCTCGGTCAGCCAGCCACGCTCGACCAGGACGCGCAGGTGGGCGCCGGTCTCCTGCACGGCCAGCAGCCGGTTGAACAGGTCGAGGTCGGCGAACGGGGTCTTGCGCCGTGTCCAGCCCAGCGCCCCGGCCACCTCGTACGGCGTGCTCGCGCCGGCGTCCACCGCGTGCGCGGTGTCGGTGAGCCGCGCGTCGTGATGGGCCAGGAGTTCCTCGATCCGCGCATGCACAGAATCGGTTGCCGGCCCGTGCGCCGGCAGC
This sequence comes from uncultured Actinomycetota bacterium, assembly GCA_963718805.1. Classification (GTDB taxonomy): domain Bacteria; phylum Actinomycetota; class Actinomycetes; order Mycobacteriales; family Jatrophihabitantaceae; genus Jatrophihabitans. Next base: position 208,375 of record CAVQZY010000001.1, read on the forward strand.
AACTGCGCGTCGGGCAGCGCGCGGATCAGCTGCAGCGACGCGAGGTAGTCGCGAAGCGGCGAGTGGGGCCGGTTCGGCTCGACGGAGATGGACGGCGTGATGTGCGGCAGCACGTGGTCGCCGGCGAACAGGACGCCGTGGTGCCGATCGTGGAAGACGACGTGGCCGCGGGTGTGGCCCGGCGTCGCGATCACCCGCAGGGTACGGGTCTGCAAGGGCAGGTCCAGGCCGTCGGAGAGCCAGCGGTCCGGGTACTGCCAGTCCGCGAGGTCGATGTCGGGGTGTCCGTCACCGAGCTCATCGGCGAGTTCGTCGGCCCCGGCGGCCCGCAGGTCGGCGCGTCGGTTGTCGGCACCGCCCGCGTTGATCACGTCCAGGGCGGTCCGTTCGCCCTCGCCGAGTGACACCTGGTTGCCGAACGCGCGACGGATGGCGAGCGCCTGCGTGTAGTGGTCACGATGCACGTGGGTCACCAGAAAATCGCGTACGTCCGGCAGGGCGTACCCGATGGCCGCGAGCCCGCGCGCGAGCAGGTCCTGCGACTCGGCCAGCGCCCAGCCGCTGTCGATCAGCACGACCTGGTCGCCGTCGCAGATCGCATAGACGTTGACCGCCTTGAGGCCGTCGTTGGGCAACGGCAGCGGGATGCGGTGGACGCCTGGGGACACCTCGAACGTACCTGGCCGTTCCCACGCGTGACGGTCGTCCACCTCCTGCACGTTAGGGCACGCACGGCGCAACAGACGCCGACGGGCGGTGCGGCCTGCGCCACACCGCCCGTCGGACGACTCGTGACGATCAGCCCAGCATCACGATGCTGCCCGGCTCCGGGTTGCTCGGCGGCGGGCCCTCGCCCTCCTCGAGCGCGGCCGGTGCGGTGGCGGCGTAGACGTGGCCGTTGGCGTACTCGACCGCGCTCACGGCAGGCAGGCTGGCCACCGGCACCGGCGCGCCGTGCGATACCACTGCGATCTGCCCGGAGAACAGCTCCGCGACATAGATCGTGCGGTCCGGCGCGATCGCGAGGTTGGTCGCCCCGGCGAAACCGGTCGCGACCAGCGTCGGGTCGCCACCGGGGTGGATGCGGTAGACGCTGCCCGGCACGCCCTGACCGCCCGGCAGGGTGGTCGCGAAGATGCCGCCGTTCGGGCCGGTCTCGACGTCGGTCGGCACGGCCTCGAAGCCGTACTTGGTGCCGACGACGCACTTCGGCAGGTCCTGTGCCGCCGCGAAGTCGGCTGTGACCGTGAGGATCTGCGCCGGGAGCAGGCTCAGCAGCGACACCTTGCCGGCCGCGTCGACCTTGAGGATGTCGTTGCCGCCCGCGTCGGCAACTGCCCAGGCACCGTGCCCGAGTGCCGTCACGGCGTACGGGTGCGAGTCGAGCTGGCCCTTGTAGCGCACCGGGATGCCGGCGCCCTTCAGCGCCTGCTTGACGCAGTTGCTGGTGGAGCCGACGACGCCGTACTGGATAGCGTGGTCCGGATTGTATTTCTTCTCGAACCCGGACAGGTCGGCCACGACCTTCGGGCCGTCCTTGGGCTTGATCACCAAGGTGGTGACGGAATGGTCGTCGTTGGTCGTGGTGTAGGCCAGGGTGTGCGTGGTCGGGTCGACCGCGACACCCGAACCCTGGGTACCCGGGTCGGTGGCCACCGGTGTGCTGCGCCCGACCCGGTTGATCGTGCCGGCCAGCGCGTCATCGACGAAGATCTGCTTGCCGTCGACGGCGATCTGCAGCGGCGCGACGTAGTCGGTCGAGATCGTCTTGATGACGTGCAGTTGCTGCGGGCTGGCCCCCGCCCCGCCCGGTGCTACCGCCAGTGCTGCTGTGACCGCGCCTACTGCGCAGGCCGCGACCCCACATGACTTGATGAAGCGCACAGTCAAGCCCTCCCCGTTTTTATGGATTTGTCAGCGAGCGCGTACAGCATGCAGGCAGATGACGCACGGGTAAAGAGGTTGCGTCACGAATTAGGGGAGTCGGGCCCGTTTCGACCGCAGTAAGAGCCGCGTGAGCCCGTCTCGCCGCCGGCGCCGCCACCCGGCAATCCTGGCGGACGCAGTGACGAAGACCCTCGAGCGCATCCCCGTCCAACCAGTCGATCCGCGACCGCGCCGGAGGCCGTTCGACCTGTCCGCTACCCAGCTGGTCGGCGCAAGTCCCGCGCCACGGCGCCCGACCCGCCAGGGGCCGAGGAGCGCGCCACAGCTCCCGACGCCACCCCCGTGCCGCCGGACGCGCACCGCGCACCGCGCAACCGACCACCTCGCCGCAGACCGTGACCCGCACCGTCACGCCGGCGGCGCGGGTGGTGACCCCGACTGTGACGCAAACCGCACCCGTAGTCACCCGCACGACCAGCCCGACCGTCACCGCCACGGCGACACCCGGCGCGACGTCCGCGCAGCCGTCCGTCGCACCGGTCGCCACCACGCCGCGGGCCAGCGGTACGCCCAGTTCGAGTGGCGACTGACCGGAAACGATTTAGGCTCTATTGCCATGTGCGGAATCGTCGGGTACGTCGGCCCCCGAGCGGCCCTGGACGTCGTCGTCGAAGGGCTGCGCCGTCTCGAGTACCGCGGTTACGACTCCGCGGGCGTCGCGGTCATCGGCCCCGCAGCCGGCGGCGGCGCCCTGCAGGTGGCGAAGAAGGCCGGCCGGATCGAGAACCTGGACAAGGAACTCGCCGAGCAGTCGATCACCGGCAACACCGGGATCGGGCACACCCGGTGGGCCACCCACGGCGCGCCGAACGACGTCAACGCCCACCCGCACCTGACTGCCGACGGCCGCATCGCGGTCGTGCACAACGGCATCATCGAGAACTTCACCGAACTGCGCGGCGAACTGGAGACACGAGGGCGTCGAGTTCGTCAGCGAGACCGACACCGAGATCGTCGCCCACCTGGTCGCCGTGCACCTGGCCACGCACGGCGGCTCGCTCGCCGACGCGGTGCGCGCGGTGTGCCGTCGCCTGGAGGGCGCGTTCACGCTGGTGCTGCTCGACCGCGACGACCCGGACGTCGTCGTCGCCGCGCGCCGCAATTCCCCGCTGGTGCTCGGCGTCGGCGACGGTGAGAATGTTCCTCGGCAGCGACGTCGCGGCCTTCATCGAGTTCACCCGCGACGCCGTCGAGCTCGGCCAGGACCAGGTCGTCGAGATCCGCCGCGACGGCTACACGATCACCGACTTCGACGGCAATGCCGCCGAGGGCACGCCCGTTCCACATCGACTGGGACCTGGCCGCCGCCGAAAAGGGCGGCTACGACTACTTCATGCTCAAGGAGATCGCAGGAGCAGCCGACGGCGGTCGCCGAACACGCTGCTCGGCCACCTGGTCGACGGCCGGATCGTGCTCGACGAGCAGCGCCTGGACCCGCAGGACGCTGCGCGACGTCGACAAGGTGTTCATCGTCGCCTGCGGCACCGCCTACCACTCCGGGCTCATCGGCAAGCAGGCGATCGAGCACTGGACGCGGATGCCGGTCGAGGTCGAGATGGCCTCGGAGTTCCGCTACCGCGAGCCGGTGCTCGACCGGCAGACCCTCGTCGTCGCGATCAGCCAGTCGGGCGAGACGGCCGACACGCTGGAAGCCGTTCGGCATGCCGGTCGAACAGCGCGCGAAGGTGCTGGCGATCTGCAACACCAACGGCGCCCAGATCCCGCGCGAGTCCGACGCGGTGCTCTACACCCACGCCGGACCGGAGATCGGCGTCGCCGCCACCAAGACCTTCCTGGCCCAGATCGCGGCGGTCGAACTGCGTCGGGCTCGCGCTCGCGCAGGCGCGCGGCACGAAGTACGGCGACGAGATCATCCGCGAGTACGAGGCGCTGTGCGACGTGCCGAAGGCCGATCGCCGAGACGCTGCGCGATCGTCGACCCGGTGCGCGAGCTGGCCCGCGAGATCGCGCAGTCCAAGGCGGTGCTGTTCCTCGGTCGCCACGTCGGCTACCCGGTAGCGCTCGAGGGCGCGCTCAAGCTCAAGGAACTCGCCTACATGCACGCCGAGGGCTTCCCGGCCGGCGAGCTCAAGCACGGCCCGATCGCGCTGATCGAGGACGGCCTGCCGGTCATCGTGGTGATGCCCTCGCCCACCGGCCGGCCGGTGCTGCACCAGAAGATGCTGTCCAACATCGCCGAGATCACCGCCCGCGGCGCGCGCACCATCGTGATCGCCGCGAGGGCGACGACGCGGCCGCGCGCAGGGCGGCGGTGCACTACTATCGAGGTGCCCGGCGGTGCCGACCCTGCTCTCCCCGTTCGTCACCACCGATCCCGCTGCAGGTCCTGGCCGCCGAGATCGCCCAGGCCCGGGGCTACGACGTCGACAAGCCCCGCAACCTGGCCAAGTCGGTCACGGTCGAGTAATAGAGTTCGAACTCGTGACTAGTCCGCGGAGTTCGTTCGACCTGCTCATCGTGGGCGCGGGACCGGTCGGCCTGTTCGGGGCCTACTACGCCGGCGTGCGCAAGCTGTCCACGGTGGTGCTCGACTCGCTCGAGGAGCCGGGCGGGCAGATCACCGCGATGTACCCGGAGAAGGCGATCTTCGACGTCGCCGGCTTCCCGGCGATCAAGGGCCGCGAGCTGGTCGACCAACTGCTCGCGCAGGCCGCGCCGTTCAAGCCCGAGTACCTGCTCGGCCACCAGGCGGTCGGGCCTCGAACGTGGCGACGGCGTGTTCGCGGTCACCACCTCCACCGGGCATCGCATCGAGGTGCGCGCGATCGTGATCACCGGCGGGATCGGCACGTTCACGCCGCGCCCGCTGCCCGACGGGCGGTGAGTATCTGGGCCGCGGGCTGGTGCACTTCGTGCCCGACCCGGCGGCGTACGCCGGCCAGGAGGTCGTCGTCGTCGGCGGCGGCGACTCCGCGCTCGACTGGGCGCTGATGCTCGAGCCGATCGCGAAGTCGGTGACGGTCGTGCACCGGCGCGCGGAGTTCCGCGCGCACCCGCATTCGGTGGACCTGCTCAACGCATCGGCGGTCGCGATGGTGACCGACGCGCAGGTCAGCGGGCGTGCGCGGCGACCCCGATGTCAGCGAGGTCGACATCACCGTGAAGGGCGAGGACGACCCGCGCACCCTGCCCTGCGACAAGCTGGTCGCCGCGCTCGGGTTCACCGCCAACCTCGGGCCGCTGCTGGAGTGGGGCATCGAGATCCGCAAGCGCCAGATCGTGGTCGACACCGTGGGCCGCACCACGGTGCCGGGCATCTACGCGGCCGGCGACATCGTCGACTACGACGGCAAGGTGAAGCTGATCGCCACCGGCTTCGGCGAGGTGGCCACTGCGGTGAACAACGCCGCCGCCTACCTCAACCCGTCGGTGTCGGCGTTCCCGGGCCACCTGTCCGACTACGCACCGGCGCCCGGCGAACCGGTCGGATCCTCACCGACCGCCTGACATGATCGTCGGGGTCGGGATCGACGTGGTCCCGGTCGAGCGGTTCGCCGAGTCGCTGCGCCGCACGCCCTCGCTGGCCCGGCGGCTGTTCACCGCGGCCGAGCAGGTCACCGAGTCCGGCGCCGCGCGTTCGGCGGAGTCGCTCGCCGCTCGGTTCGCGGCGAAAGAAGCGCTGGCCAAGTCGCTCGGCGCAGGCGGCGGGATGCTGTGGACCGATGCACGACGTGCGGGTGGACGCGGCAGGACGGCCGTCGCTCGAGGTGAGCGGCACCGTCGCCGAGCGGGCCGCGTCGCTCGGCGTGCGCCGCTTCCACCTGTCGCTGTCGCACGACGGCGGCATCGCGGCGGCCACCGTGATCGCCGAATCGTGATCAGCCGAGTCGGGTAGGAGCAGGAGATGCGAGGCGTCTACACCGTTGAGGAGGTCCGCGCCGCGGAGGAGGCGCTGATGGCGCGGGCTGCCGCCAGGCGCGCTGATGGCGCGGGCCGCGAACGGGCTCGCGCTCGAGTGTGCACGGCTGCTCGGTCGTGTCTACGGCGCGCCGCGTGGTGCTGCTGGTGGGGGCCGGCAACAACGGCGGCGACGCGCTGTTCGCCGGCGCGGCCCTGGCCCGGCGCGGCGCGCGGGTGGAGGCGATGTTGCTCGCGCCCGGACCGCGCGCACCCGGCGGGTCTCACCGCGCTGCGCGCCGCTGGTGGGCGGGTGGTCGCGGTGGACGCCGGCGACCTCGCCGGTGCCGACCTCGTCGTCGACGGCATCGTCGGGATCGGTGGCACGTGGTGGGCTGCGCGCCGCGGCCGTCCCGCTCGCGGCCGCCGCGCGGGAGGTGCGCACCGTTGCCGTCGACGTGCCGTCCGGGGTGTCCGCGGACACGGGCGCGGCCGGCGCGGCCGGCATCCACGCCGACGTCACCGTCACGTTCGGGGCGCTCAAGGCCGGGCTGCTGGTGGGCGACGGCGCGCAGCGCACCGGAGAGCTGCGATTCGTCGACATCGGGCTGGAGCCGATGCTGCCCGCAGCGCGCACCCAGGTGCTCGAAGCGGCCGACGTCGCGGCGCTGTTACCCACACCCACCGCAGCCGATGACAAGTACACCCGCGGCGTGGTGGGCCTGGTGTCCGGTTCGCCCGCGTACCCGGGCGCCGGGGTGCTCTCCACCGGCGCCGCGATCTGCGGTGGGGCGGGCATGGTCCGGTACGCGGGGACCGCCGCCGACGCGATCCGTGCGCACTACCCCGAGGTGGTGGTGCAGGAAGGCGCGCGACCCTCGTCGCTGCAGGTGCAGGCCTGGGTGGCCGGGCCGGGAATGGGCACCGACGAGGCCGCCCGCGACCTGCTCGCCGACGTGCTGGGCACCGACGTGGCGGTCATCGTCGACGCCGACGCGATCACCGTGCTGGGCGCGTCGCCGGAGCTGCTGCGGGGGCGGGCGGCGCCGACCGTGCTGACCCCGCACGATCGTGAGTTCGCGCGCGTCGCCGACGGGCCGTCGGCCGACCGGCTGGCCAGCGCCCGGACCGCGGCTCGCGACCTCGGCGCCACCGTGCTGCTCAAGGGCGACGCCACGATTGTGGCCGCCCCCGACGGCCGGGCGTGGATCAACCGCACCGGCACCCCGTGGCTCGGTACTGCCGGCAGCGGCGACGTGCTCAGCGGGCTGATCGGCTCACTGCTCGCGTCCGGGCAGGACGCGCCGCTGGCCGCGGCAGCGGCCGCCTACGTGCACGGGGTAGCCGGGCAGCTGGCCGCCGTGGACGGGCCGCCGTCGTCGATCGATGTGCTGCACGCCGTGCGCGAGGCGTTGGCGACCATCGCGTCGGGCTAGGGCGTGTCCGACGCCAAAGATCCGTAGGACACGCCCTAGCCGGGTTCGGGGTGGACGGTGAGCCGATCGGCGATCGCCACCGCGATGACCACCGCGACTGCCAGACCGGCGAGCAGCAGCCGTGACACGTGCGCGCCCAACGGGACGAGCGCGAGCAGCACGATCACCGCGATTACCCGCGGCCACGACACCACCCGCCACATGATCCACTTGAAGATCGTGTGACCGAGAAGGTAGAGCGCGGTCCCGCCGAGCACCAACCAGGCCGTGGCGTTGTCAGCGTGCTCGGCGGGGCGCTCGAGTACCTTCTCGTCGGCCGCGGCGGCGACGATGATCCCGGCGATGAGCACCGGGTGGACGTAGTGGAATGCGGAGCGGGCCAGCCGTCCCGGGTCGTCGGAGTTGGCGATGGTGCGCGCGCTGTCCTCGGCCGCGCGGTCGAAATAGATCCACCACAGGCCCACCGTGCCGGCGAACGCGAGCCCGAACACGGTGATGTCCGCACCGGTCGGCGACGGGATCGCCGCGAGCCGGGCGCCGATCACCACCACCGACTCGCCCAGCGCGATCAGCACGAAGGCCTGACACCGCTCGGCGAAGTGGCTGCCGCTGATCGTCCAGTCGCTGGTCGCCGAGCGGCCGATGCCCGGCACGTGGAAGCCGGTGGTGGCGCCGGCCAGGTCGACCAGCACCGCACTCGCCCAGATCGCCGCCCGCGCCCACCCGTGCGCGAAGGCGCCGGCGACCACCAACCCGCTGCTCAGCGCGGACCACGGCAGGATCCGCACGAAGACGAGTCGCAGCGTCTCCCCGCGCAGCGCCCAGATCGCGAACAGGCAGCGGCCCACCTGCATGCCCGCCCACAGCCCGGCCACCACGAGTCCGCGGTCGTGGAAGGCCTGCGGCAGCTCGGCGGCGAGCACCAGGCTGCCGCCCATCAACACCAGCATCATCAGCCGCACGGTGTAGCGCGCCGGGTCGAGGTAGTTGATCGTCCACGTCGTGTAGACCCAGACCTGCCACACGAGCGCCAGCAGCACCGCGGCCTGCACCGCGCCCTCTCCAGTGGTGTGCTCGACCAGCAGGTGCGACAGCTGGGTCACGGCGAAGACGTAGACGAGGTCGTAGAACAGCTCGACGTTCGTGACGCGGTCGGCGTCATCGCCGCGTCGGACGTTGCTGATCCGCAGGGCCCGGGTCATCGCGCAACTATGCCAAGCCACGTTTGGGAGGATCGAGCACGTGTTACGCACCGAGGCCGTCGTCGACCTGCAAGCGATCTCCGGCAACGTCGCGTCGATGAAGGCCGGCACCGCGGCCGAGGTGATGGCGGTGGTCAAGGCCGACGGATACGGGCACGGGCTGGTGCCGGCAGCCCGGGCCGCGCTGGCCGGCGGGGCCACCTGGCTGGGCACCGCGATCGTCGACGAGGCGCTGGCGCTGCGCGCGGCCGGGATCACCGTGCCGCTGCTGTCGTGGCTGTGGACGCCGGACGAGGCCGACACCGCGCGGCGCGCGATCGAGGCCGACATCGACGTCTCGGTCAGCAGCCGGTGGCAGCTCGACGCGGTGCTCGCCGGGGCCCGCGCGAGCGGGCGGACCGCCCGGATCCACCTCAAGATCGACACCGGACTGTCCAGGAACGGGTGCTACGTCGATGACTGGCCCGACCTGGTGGCGGCCGCGGCGCGCAGGTCAGCGGCCGACGAGGTGACCGTCGTCGGGATCTGGAGCCACTTCGCCTACGCCGACGAGCCGGGGCACCCCACCATCGGCCGCCAGCTCGAGGCGTTCCGGTCGGCGCTGGCGGTGGCGGCCCGCGCGGGGGTCGAGCCGCAGCTACGGCACCTGGCGAACTCGGCCGCGACGCTGACCCTGCCCGGTGCGCACTTCGACCTCGTCCGGCCCGGCATCGCGGTGTACGGGCTGTCGCCGGTGCGTGAGCCGTACGGGCTGGTGCCGGCGATGACGCTGCGCGGCGCGGCGGCGTCGGTGAAACGCGTGCGCGCCGGCGAGGGGGTGTCGTACGGGCACGAGTACACGACGACCCGCGACACCACGCTGGTGCTGGTGCCGCTCGGCTATGCCGACGGCGTGCCGCGGCACGCCAGCAACGTCGGACCCGTGTGGGTGAACGGCGCGCGGTTCACCGTCGCCGGACGGGTGTGCATGGACCAGATCGTGGTCGACGTCGGCGACTTGCCCGTGCAGGCCGGCGACCCGGTCGTGCTGTTCGGGCCCGGGCGCGACGGCGAGCCGACCGCGCAGGACTGGGCCGACGCCGTGGGCACGATCCACTACGAGATCGTCACGCGCATCGGACCGCGGGTGCAGCGGACCTACGTGGGAGCGCCTGGGTGATCGTCACGCTGTCGACCGCTGCCGACACTTTCGATTTCGGAAAGCGGCTCGGGCGACTCCTGCGCGCCGGCGATCTCGTAGTGCTCGGCGGCCCGCTCGGCGCCGGGAAGACCGCGCTGGTGCAGGGCATCGGCGCGGGGATGGAGGTGGCCGGCCGGATCGCGTCGCCGACCTTCGTGATCGCGCGATTGCATCCGCCTGCTCGCGACGGCGGCACGACGCTGGTGCACGTCGACGCCTACCGACTGGGGTCACTGGCCGAGGTCGACGACCTGGACCTCGACGTGGACACCGACGACGTGGTCACGGTGGTGGAGTGGGGCGCCGGGCTGGTCGAGCGGCTCACCGATGCGCGGCTGGAGATCGTGCTCGCCAGGGCGGCCGATTCCGAGGTCCGCACTGCGACGCTGACCCCGCTGGGCGCCGACTGGCCCGCCCGCCTGGCCGCGCTCGCCGCGCCTTGACCTTCAGCCACCGCCGGCCCGCGTCCCGGCCGGCCCGCGCCCGCGTCCCGGCCGAGCGCCCGCGGAGGCCGACCCGGGCGCGAACTAGGCTGGGGAATCGTGTTCGTCCTGGCCATCGATACGTCCTCGCCGGCGGTCACCGCGGCGATCGTGACGGTCGACGGGGAGACGATCGCCGCCCGTGCGCCGGTCGCCCCGCGCGGACACGACGAGCTGCTGGCGCCGGCTATCGCCGACTGCCTGGCCGAGTCGAAACTGACGTCCGAGGAGCTCGGTGCGGTTGTCGCCGGCCTCGGCCCGGGCCCCTACACCGGGCTGCGGGTCGGGCTCGTCACCGCGGCGGCGTTCGGCCACAGCGTCGCCATCCCCACCTACGGCGTCTGCTCGCTCGACGGGATCGGCGCCACCGGCAGCGAAGCCGCGCTGCTCGTCGTCACCGACGCCCGCCGCCGGGAGGTCTACTGGGCTCGATACGCCGAGGGCACCCGGATCGACGGCCCCGGCGTGGCCCGCCCGGCCGAGGTCGCGCCCGGCGTCGGCAGCCTCGCGGGCGCGGCCGCCGACCTGTATCCGGACGCGTGGCCAGAGCTGCGCCGGGTCGGCCCGGCCTACCCCGAGCCCGCCGCGCTGGTGCGCGCCGCGGCGGACCGCATCACGCACCACGCCCCGAGCGAACGACTCACGCCTATGTACCTGCGCCGGCCCGACGCGGTCGTGCCCGGCGCGCCGAAGGCGGCGCTGCAGTGAACACCGCCGTCACCATCCGGCGCATGCAGCCTGCCGACGTCGACGCGCTGATGCCCTACGAACGCGAGATGTTCGGCACCGAGGCCTGGACCCGCAACGGCTACCTCAGCGAGCTCGCCGACGGGCGGCACCGCTACTACGTGACTGCCGAGAGCGATACCCTGCTCGGCTGGGCCGGGGTCATGATCATCGGGCGGACCGCGGAAATCCTCACCGTCGGGGTGGTGCCCGCCGCGCGCCGCGCCGGCATCGCCCGTCGGCTGATCGGCGCGCTGGTCGAGGAAGCGCAGCGCCGCGACGCCACCGAGGTCTTCCTCGAGGTCCGTGTCGACAACGACGCCGCCCGCGAGCTCTACCGAACCGAATGCTTCGCCGAGCTCGGCCGCCGGCGCGGCTACTACGACGGGGGGCGGGTCGACGCGGTGACGATGCGCAAGAACCTCGAATGACGATCGTGATGGGCATCGAGACGTCCTGCGACGAGACCGGCATCGGGTTCGTCCGCGACGGAGTGCTGCTCGGCGACGCGCTCGCCTCCAGCATGGACCAGCACGCCCGCTTCGGCGGGGTCGTCCCGGAGATCGCCGCCCGCGCGCACTTGGAGGCGATGGTGCCGACGGTGCAGGCGGCCCTGGAGCGCGCCCAGCTGACCCTGACCGACGTCGGCGCGGTCGCCGTCACCGCCGGCCCCGGCCTGGCCACCGCCCTGCACGTCGGCGTCGCGGCCGCCAAGGCCTACTCGCTCGCGCTCGGCGTGCCGCTCTACGGCGTGCACCACCTCGCCGGGCACGCAGCGGCCGATACCCTCGAGCACGGTCCGCTGCCCGACCGCTCGGTCGGGCTGATCGTCTCGGGCGGACACACCTCGCTGCTGTTCGTGCGCGATCTCGTCCGCACCCCGATCGTGCACCTGTCCGACACCGTCGACGACGCGGCGGGGGAGGCGTTCGACAAGGTGGCCCGCCTGGTCGGCCTGCCCTATCCCGGCGGGCCGGCCATCGATCGCGCCGCCAAGGACGGCGACGCCGAAGCGATCCGCTTCCCGCGCCCGCTCACCGGCGCGCACGACCCGCCGCTCGGGTTCTCCTTCTCCGGCCTCAAGACCGCGGTCGCCCGCTACGTCGAGGCCAACCCGGACGCCAACGCTCCCGACGTCGCCGCGAGCTTCCAGGAGGCCGTCGCCGACGTACTGACCACGAAGGCGCTGCGGGCCTGCCGGCTGCACGACGTGCAGACCCTGGTGATGGTGGGCGGCGTCGCCGCCAACAGCCGGATCCGGGCGCTGGCCGTGGAGCGGTGCGCAGCGGCCGGCGTCGAGTTGCGGGTCCCCCCGATCCGCCTGTGTACCGACAACGGCGCGATGATCGCGGCCATCGGCGATCTGCTGGTGCGCGACGGCGCCCAACCGTCCACGCCCGGCTTCGCCGCCATCCCCACCGTTGAACTGGAACGAGCGCAACTGACGTGAACGTCCTCATGTGGGAGGTCAAGTCCGCGCCGCAGCGGTGCGACGACCTCGTGTCCTACGTCCTCGAGCACACCGACCCCAGCGCCGACGTCTACCGCAGCGCCGACGACCGCGTCGTGGTCATCGACCCCACCGGCCATGGGCTGCCCGAGGTGCCCGCCGGGCTGGTGGCGCGCGCTCCGCACGTCTGGGCGTTCGAGCCGGTCCCGCGCTGAGGTTGCGTCCACGCACGGTTATGCGCACAGTGCATCCCGTGGGAACCTCAGACGTGCTCGGCGCGCCGGTGCGATACGCCAAGCGGGTCACGCATACCGCGCGCAATGTCGCCGAGGTGGTGCGCTTCGGCGGGCTCGAGACCAGCGCCGACGCTGCGCCCTACACGGTGTTTGCCGAGGCGGCCAACTACCGGCTGCGCCGCTACTTCCCAGACGACCTGCCCGACACCAAAGCCCCGGCGATCCTGCTCGTCCCGCCGCTGATGATCACCGCCGAGATCTGGGACGTGTCGCCCACCACGTCGGCCGTCAGCGCGCTGCACCGCGCGGGCGTCGACGCCTGGGTCATCGACTTCGGCGACCCGCGACTCGAACCGGGCGGGCGAGAACGCACGCTCGCCGACCACGTGCTCGCGCTCAGCGACGCGATCGACCGGCGTGGGCCGTGCGGTAGGCGCGCCGATCGTGCTCGGCGGCTACTCGCAGGGCGGCATGTTCTGCTACCAGGTCACCGCGTTGCGCCGCGGCGAGGCCATCGACTCGCTGGTCACCTTCGGCTCGCCGGTCGACTCCACCGCGCCGCTGCCGATCCCGCTGTCTCCGGAGACCGCGTCGCGGCTGGCCGCCGGCCTGGCCGACAGCGGACTGCTGCGCCGCGCACCGATGCCCGCCTGGATGGCGAGCCTGGGGTTCAAGCTGCTCACCCCGGCCCGCACGGTGCAGGACCGCCTGCAGTTTCTGTTCGCGCTGCACGACCGGGAGGCGCTGCTGCCGCGCGAGCGGCAACGCCGCTTCCTCGACTCGCAGGGGTGGACGTCCTACTCGGGCCCGGCGATGGCCGAGTTGCTGCAGCAGTTCATCGCGCACAACCGGATGCTCGAGGGCGGGTTCGTCCTCGACGACCGGCTGGTCACTCTCGCCGACATCACCGTGCCGGTGCTCACCTTCGTCGGCACCCGCGACACGATCGGCCACCCCGACTCGGTGCGCGGCATCCGGCGGGCCGCGCCGCGCGCGGAGGTCTACGAGGTGACGCTGCCGACCGGGCACTTCGGTCTGGTCGTCGGGTCGGCCGCCGAACAGGAGAGCTGGCCGGCGGTCGCCGCGTGGATCGCCTGGCGGGCCGGCAGCGCCGACCTGCCGCCGCAGATCGTGCCGGCCGAGACGGTCGACCCGGGCCGGACCCTGCGCCCGAGCGCTGTGGCGCATACCGTCGCGCAGGCCACCGAACTCGGCATCGGGGTGGGCCGCGCGGTGGTGGGCTCGGCCCTCCGGGCCGGCCGCTTCGCCCGGCTCGTCGCCCGCGAGGCGCCGGCCCAGTTGCCGCGGCTGGCCCGCCTCGAGCACCTCGAGCCGTCCACCCGCATCTCGCTGGGCCTGCTGCTGGACGAGCAGGCCCAGCGTCGCCCCGACGACGTGCTGTTCCTGTTCGGCGACCGGGCGTACCGCCAGCGCGACGTGAAGACCCGCGTCGATGACGTGGTGCGCGGCCTGCTGGTCAGCGGTGTGCGACCGACCGACCGCGTCGGCATCCTGATGAGCACCAGGCCCAGCGCCTTCACGACGGTCGCGGCGCTGAGCCGCCTCGGTGCCACCGCGGTGCTGCTGCGTCCGGACGGCGACCCGCGTCGCGAGGCGCGGCTGGCCGGCCTCACCCGGCTCGTCACCGATCCCGACCACGCCGCGGTCGCGGTGCTGCCGGATCTGCCCCGCGCCGTGCTCGGCGGCGGACCCAACCGGCGCGACCTGCCCGCTGACGTCCTCGACCTCGAACGCATCGACCCCGCCGAGGTCGAACTGCCGGATTGGTACGAGCCGAACCCGCACCGGGCCAGCGACGTCGCCATGATCATGTTCAGTGGCGCGGGCGCCGGCACCCGGATGCTGCGAATCACCAACCGGCGCTGGGCGCTGTCGGCGCTGGGTACCGCCTCGGCCGCCGCGCTGCGACCCAGCGACACCGTCTACAGCGTGACGCCGATCCATCACTCGTCGGCGCTGCTGATGAGCGTCGGCGGCGCGGTCGCAGGCGGCGCCCGGTTCGCCATCGCCGGCGCCGACGATCCGGACACCTTCTGGTCCGACGTGCGCCGCTACGGCGCCACGCACGTGTCCTACACGTGGAACTCGCTGGCCCCGCTGCTCGACGCCGCGCCCAACCCGAACGAGCGCTACCACCCGATCCGGATGTTCTTCGGCTCCGGCATGCCGCGCAACCTGTGGCGGCGCGTCACCGAGCGCTTCGCCCCGGCCACCGTGCTCGAGTTCTACGCCTCGGCCGAGGGTGAGGCGATCCTCGCGAACCTCAGTGGCCGGGCGACCGGGTCGATGGGCCGCCCGCTGCCCGGCACCGCCCCGGTGAAGGTCGCCGGCTTCAACCTCGCCGCCCGCGAGCTCGAGCGCCTCACCGACGGGCTGGGTCGCGAATGCGAGATCGACGAGGTCGGGCTGCTGCTCGTGGCGGCCGAACCGGACGACGGGGGCGCCCAAGATGCCCGGCTGCGCGGCGTCTTCGAGCTCGGCGACGCGTGGCGCTCGACCGGCGACCTGTTCCTGCGCGACGACCACGGCGATCTGTGGCTGGCCGGCTCGGTCAACGACCTCGTCGACACCGCCGAGGGCGTGGCCATCCCGGCCGGTGCCCGGTTCTGCCTCGGCACCATCCCGGCCGTCGACACCGTTGTCGTCTACGGCGTGCCCCACGACGGCGCCGAGGTGCTTGTCGCGGCCCTGACCCTGTGTCCAGGCACCGAGATGAGCGCGGGCGACCTCTACCGCGCAGTGCGCCGGCTCCCGACGGTGCAGCGGCCCCGGTACGTGCAGGTGCTCGGTTCGATCCCGGTCACCACCTGGCACCGGCCGCAGTGGCAGCAGCTGCGCCGTCGCGGCATTCCGACGCCCGGACGCGGCAAGCAAGTGTGGCGCCTCGCCGACGACGCAACGCACTACGATTCGATCACTTAAGTCCTGTTCTCAGCGGCCGCAGGGCATGGTCACATCGTGCGCCGAATCTGGGGATCGTGCCTGGTAGCGGTCTTGCTGGTGGCCGGCTGCTCGTCCGCCGGCGGCGGCTCCGCCCGACGGACGCGCACCACGGCCGCCCCGAGCACCTCGGTCAGCACGACCACCGGCCCCGCGACCCACAGCGCCGAGACCGCACGCCCGAGCCCGGCCGCCGCGCCGAAGCTGACCCACTTCCGCATCGCCGACCTCACCTGGGTGGGGACCGAGGGCTGGGCGCTCGGCAGTGCCGACTGCCTGAGCGGCAAGGGGGTGTGTGACGCGATCGAGCACACCTCGAACGGCGGCAAGACGTGGCATTCGATGCCGGCGCCACGTGCGAACATCAGCGTGCCGAATGCCGCCGCCCCGTGCCAGGCGCCGTGCGTGAGCGGCCTGCGGTTCGCCACCACCAAGATCGGCTATGCCTACAACGGCGGCGGCGTTACCAGCCCTGCGCTGTTCATGACCACCGACGGCGGCCAGACCTGGCAGCGGCAGTCCGGCGGCGCCCTCGCGCTGGAGAGCGCCAACGGCAATGTCGTGCGGCTCACGTCCAGCGGCAGTGGGTGCCCCGGCCCGTGCCACATCGGCATCTCGACCGGTCCGGTCGGCGGCACGGCATGGACCCGACGCAGCCTCGGCGCCGCGCCGACGCCCTACGGCCTGGTCCTCGCCCGCACCGGCGCCCGCGTCTACCTGCTCGTCGAGGGCCACGTGGCCGGGGGCGGGAACGACGCGAAGTCGACGTTGTTCGGCTCGAACGACAACGGACGGAGCTGGCACTCGAGCGGTGAGCCGTGCCCGCAGGCCGGCAGCTCGGTGGAGGTGGACAGCATCGCCCTCAGCTCCGCTCCGAACGGCGACCTGGTTGTCCTGTGCCGCGACCGCGGCGCGCCCGGGCGGCAGTTCGTAATCACCTCCACCAACGGCGGCACGTCCTTTCGGGCCGCGTCGCGCACAGCGCTCGGTTCCGCCGCGGTCGACTCGCTCGGCGCCGCCACCGCGCAGGTCATCGTCCTCACCGCCGACGACGCGTACCGCAGTACCGACGGCGGTAATCACTTCGCCCGGCTCGGCGCGAACGCGGGCAGCAGCCCGGGCCGACTCGCCTGGCTGGGGTTCGCGTCCCCGACCGTGGGGCACGGCATCTCCGCCGACCGGCGTAGCGTCTGGACCACCACCAACGGCGGCCGCAGCTGGTCGCGGTACGCCTTCGGCTGACCCGGGCGTCGACAGCTGGCACTCACCGCGTTAGAGTGCCAATTCAGGAGTGGTTGACCCCCGCGACGGCAGCCGCCCCGCCGTATGCACACCACATTCACAAGGAGTCCTACCGTGACCGCGACCAAGGTCTGCGATCAAGCCGCTCGAGGACCGGATCGTCGTCCAGGCCAACGAGGCCGAGACCACGACCGCGTCGGGCATCGTCATTCCGGACACCGCCAAGGAGAAGCCGCAGGAGGGCACCGTCCTCGCTGTCGGCCCGGGCCGCATCGACGACAAGGGCAACCGCGTCCCGCTCGACGTCGAGCGTCGGCGACGTCGTCCTCTACTCGCAAGTACGGCGGCACCGAGGTCAAGTACGCCGGCGAGGAGTACCTGGTCCTCTCCGCCCGCGACGTGCTCGCGGTCATCGAGAAGTGATCTGCCGACCAGCGCTGCGACCGCCACCGGTCCGCTCCGCGCGGGCGACCGGCGGCGGCTTCGCGTCGTCTGACACGCCGAATCGGAAAGGACACCCATGGCGAAGATCCTCAGCTTCGCCGAGGACGCCCGGCGCCTGCTGGAGCACGGCGTCAACACAGCTGGCCGACGCGGTCAAGGTCACGCTCGGCCCGCAAGGGCCGCAACGTCGTGCTGGACAAGAAGTTCGGCGCGCCCGACGATCACCAACGACGGCGTGACCATCGCCACGGAGATCGAGCTCGACGACCCGTACGAGAACCTCGGCGCCCAGCTGGTCAAGGAGGTCGCGACCAAGACCAACGACGTCGCCGGCGACGGCACCACCACCGCGACCGTGCTCGCCCAGGCGATGGTCAACGAGGGCCTGCGCAACGTCGCCGCCGGCGCCAACCCGACCGCGCTCAAGCGCGGCATCGACGCCGCCGTCGACCGCGGTCAACGAGCGCTGCTGGACAAGGCCGCGACGCCGGTCGACGGCGAGCGAGGAGATCGCGCACGTGGCCACCATCTCGGCCCAGGACGCGACGATCGGCGAGCTGATCGCCGAGGCGATCGACAAGGTCGGCAAGCGACGGCGTCATCACCGTCGAGGAGGCTCAGACGCATGGCGACCGAGCTCGAGTTCACCGAGGGCATGCAGTTCGACAAGGGCTACATCTCGCCCGTACTTCGTGACCGACCCGGAGGCCGGCGAGGCCGTCTGGAGGACCCGTACATCCTGATCACCACGCAGAAGATCTCGGCCGATCGCCGACCTGCTGCCGCTGCTGGAGAAGGTCGTCGAGGCGGGCAAGCCGCTGCTGATCATCGCCGAGGACGTCGACGGCGAGGCGCTGTCGACCCTGGTGGTCAACTCGATCCGCAAGACCTTCAAGGTCGTCGCGGTCAAGGCGCCGTTCTTCGGCGACCGCCGCAAGGCGTTCCTGCAGGACCTCGCGATCGTCACCGGCGGCGAGGTGGTCGCGCCCGAGGTCGGGCTCAAGCTCGACCAGGTCGGGACTCGAGGTGCTCGGCTCGCGCCCGCCGCGTGGTGGTCACCAAGGACGCCACGACGATCGTCGACGGCGGCGGCCGCGCAGAGCGAGATCGACGCCCGGGTCGAGCAGATCCGCAAGGAGATCGAGGACGACCGACTCCGACTGGGACCGGGAGAAGCTGCAGGAGCGGCTGGCCAAGCTGGCCGGCGGCGTCGCCGTCATCAAGGTCGGCGCGGCCACCGAGGTCGAGATGAAGGAGCGCAAGCACCGCATCGAGGACGCGATCTCGGCGACCAGGGCGGCGGTCGAGGAGGGCATCGTCGCCGGCGGCGGCGCGGCGCTGGTGCACGCGGCGTCGGCGCTCGACGGCGACCTCGGGCCTGACCGGCGACGAGGCGACCGGGGTCGGCGATCGTGCGCAAGGCGCTGGTCGAGCCGCTGCGCTGGATCGCCGCAGAACGCCGGCCTCGAGGGCTACGTCGTGGTGGCCAAGGTCCGCGACCTGCCGCGACGACCACGGCCTCAACGCCGCGACCGGCGAGTACGTCGACCTGCTCGCCGGCCGGCATCGTCGACCCGGTGAAGGTGACCAAGGCCGCGCTGGCCAACGCCGCGTCGATCGCCGCACTGGTGCTGACCACGCAGAGCGCGATCGTCGAGAAGCCGGCCGAGGAGGACGACGCGGCCGGTCACGGCCACGGTCACTCGCACGGCGGCCACGGGCACGCGCACTAGTTCCAGCGCGCCGCAACCACCCCAGTTGTCCGTGCTCCACGGCGGTATGCGCCGCTGGAGCACGGACAACTTGCGGTTGACGGGTGGTCAGGCGGACTGCTTGGACAGCAGCGCCTCGCGCTCGTCCACGCTCAGGCCGCCCCAGACTCCGTAGGGCTCGCGGGCGCGCAGCGCCCAGTCGAGGCAGTTGCCCACCACCGGGCAGCCGGTGCACACCGACTTGGCCCGCATCTCCCGGCGGACGCGGGACGGGCCGCGCTCGTTCTCCGGGTGGTAGAAGGTGGCGGTGTCGACGCCGCGGCACGCGGCGCGCAGCTGCCAGTCCCAGTCGCCCTCGCGTAACACGGGTAAACGACGAATATCAGCCATTGTGGAGAACCCCCCGATTCTCACCTGGATCGTCGACCGGCGTCGACGACCATCTCCACTGCTCAAAGAGCGAACGAGCTAAAGGTAACGCAAGATGTTTGGTTCGCGTTAGAGAAAGTTGGTCACAACTCAGCGACGTTTGCTCAGGGTTTGCACAGCATCGGTGTAACCCCGGGCGTAGTCCCAGCTGACGTACGCGTTCGGATCCGGCGCGAAGGCCGGCTCGTGCACGTGGGTGCGGCCCTCGCCGAGCAGCGCTCGCAGGTTCGCGGCCATCAGGTCCCAGCCGAAATAGTGCTGCTCACCGCAATCGGCGCAGTCGACGACGATCCCGTCCACGCTCTGGGGGGCGAGCGTCGAACGGAACTCGCTGAGTTCGGCGAGGTCGGCGAGCACGTCGCGGCGCTCGTCGTCGGTCAGTGGTTGCGGCGGCTCGTGGTCGTCGAGCAATGCCGCCGGGTCGTCCGGATCACCGAAGAACGGGTCGTGCGGACCCTCGTCGACCGTCATCGTCCGGACCCCGCGGTGTGGCTCACGCCACCACGGTAGAACCGAAACCGCCACTGGCGCCAACTTGTGTGCGACCGACATGTTCATCACCCCGTTCTGATCGCGTCGAGTGGTGGGGTGCGGGCGGCCCGGAAGCCGGGCCACAGCGCCGCCAGCACCCCGACGATGGCGGCCAGCACGAGGAACAGCACCGCCTGCACCCACGGCACCGCCAGCACGTCCAATCCCTGGCTGCGCAGCGTGTGCGCGAACAGGCTGCCGTAGGCCAGCCCGAGCACGACGCCGAGCACCGCCCCGAAGACGGCGATCAGCAGCGACTCGAGGTAGATGGTGCGGCGCACCTGTTTGCGCTGCATGCCGACGGTGCGCAGCATCCCGATCTCGCGTCGGCGTTCGACCACCGACAGCGCCTGGGTGTTGATGATGCCGAGGATCGCGATGACGATCGCCAGCGCAAGCAGCGCGTAGAGCAGGCCCAGCAGCCCGTTGATCTGGTCGGCGAGGAAGCCCTTGAACTGCTCCAGGTCGCGCACGTCGACGATGTAGAAGGTGTTGACGGCTTTCTCCAGATCGGTGCGCATCTGCCCCAGATCGGCATTCGGCGCCGCATGTACCAGCGCGACGTCGTCGGCCCAGCGTTGCGGCGGGGTCAGCAGGCGGTAGACCGAGCCGTCGACGGCCCAGTCGCCTATCAGGTTGTCGTCCTTGTAGATGCCGGTCACCGTGGTGGTGACCTGACCGCGACCGGGCACGCGCAAAGTGTGTTTCGTGCCCATCGTCCAGTTGTGGTCCTTGGAGTAGGTCTGCGAGACGATCATGTTGCGGCCGGCGATGGTGGCCGAGCCCTGCGTCATGTCCACCCGCAGCACCGGCTTGAGCGGCCCGTCGACACTCGAACCGCTGCGGGTGTCGCCGTCGACGCTGGCCACCAGGGTCTGCAGCTGCGTCACCGACCGCACGCCGTCGACCTTCGCCGCGGCCTGCGCCGCGCCGATCGGGACGTTCACCCCGTTGCTGCTCGTGGTGAGGATGTAGTCGGCGGTGACGTTGTCGGAGAACAGTTTGTCCAGGCTGGCCTTGAACGACGCGCCGATCACCGCGATGCCGGCCACCAGCACCAGCCCGAGCGTCAGCGCGAACCCGGTGGCCGCGGTGCGCCGCGGGTTGCGCACCGCGTTGGTGCGGGCCAGGCGGGCGACGACGCCACGGCCGAAGACCTGGCCGAGTGGGCTGATGACCCACTTGGCGGCGATCGGCGAGAGCAGCATCGCGGCGATGACGACCGCGAGCAGCCCGAGTGCAGTGAACTGCGCGGCCGGGCCGGCGCTGTCGCTGGCGAAACCGGCGACCGAGGCCGCGATGCCGAGCACGCCGAGCACTACGCCGATCGCGGTACGGCGACGCAGACTGGCCGCGGACGTGCTGGCGAACTCCTCGCGCATGGCGGCCACCGGCGCGATGCGCGACGCACGCCGCGCCGGCGTGTAGGCCGCCAAGATCGTCACCAACGTGCCCAACAGCAACGCGACGATGATCGTGCGCGCTTTGATGACCACGCTGCCCTGCGGCAGCCCGACGTTGAGCGCGTCGAGCAGCGCGTGCAGCCCGAGCGCGAGCCCCACCCCGCCGGCCAGGCCGAGCACGCTGCCGATGACACCGATGACGGCCGCTTCGAAGACCACCGAGCGGCGGATCTGCTTGCGGTCGGCGCCGATCGCGCGCAGCAGCGCGAGCTCGCGCTGCCGTTGCGCGACGATCATCGAGAACGTGTTGTAGATGATGAACGTGCCGACCAGCAGCGCGACGATGCCGAAGCCGAGCAGCAGGTAGGTGATGAAGCCCAGCGCCTCGGCCACCCCCTGGGTGTCCGCGTCGCGGACTTCCTTGCCGGTCTTCACCTCCAGGCTGGCCGGTACTACCTTGTCGATGCGCGCGGCCAGGGTGGTCTCCGAGACACCCTGCGTCGCCGGCGATGTCGACGGCCGGGTAGTGCTTGCCGTCGGTGAACAGCGCGCGGGCCTGGTCCGGGGTGAACAGCGCGCCGAGGAAGCCGCCGGTGTCGAAGGAGATCTTGTAGATGCCGACGATGGTCGCGTCGACCACGTCGGTGTTCGGCAGCACCACCTTGACGTGATCACCGATGTCGATGTCGTACTTGCTGGCCGCGGAGTCGTTGACGACGATCTGGTCGGTCTGTTTCGGCGCATGGCCGCGGGTCAGCTCGGGCGGTTCCTGCACCGTGTTGCCGCTCGTCCACTCGCCGCCGGCGCTGGGCGCGCCGCCCGTGTCGATGCGCTTGCCGTTCGGGTCGACGAGCACGATGTTCGCCTGCACCTGCGGCTGCACGGCCCGCACCCCGGGCACCTTCTCGATGACCGGGACCGCCGAGGTCGGCACCCCGGCCGCGAAGTCCTTGGTCGGCTGCACCCGCGCGTCGATGCCCCTGTCGCTGGTGGCGAAGATCGTGTCGAAGCTCTGCTTGAGCGTGTCGGTGAAGATGAACGAGCCGGCCACGAACGCGGTGCCGAGCAGCACCGAGATCACGCGTCAGGGCGAGCCGGACCTTGTGGGAGCAGCAGGTTGCGCACCGAGACGGTGCGCATCGCGACTCACGCTGTCTCCAGGCGCTTCATGCGGTCCAGCACCGCGTCGGCGGTCGGGGAGCGCAGCTCGTCGACGATGCGGCCGTCGGCGAGGAACAGCACCCGGTCGGCGTAGCTGGCGGCATGCGGGTCGTGGGTGACGATCACGACGGTCTGGCCCAGCCGGTCGACCGACTCGCGCAGCACCCGCAGCACCTCGTCGCTGGAGCGGGAGTCGAGGTTGCCGGTGGGCTCGTCGCCGAAGACGATCTCCGGCTGGCTGGCCAGCGCGCGGCCGAAGGCGACCCGCTGCTGCTGGCCGCCGGACAGCTCGCTCGGGCGGTGGGTGAGCCGGTCGCGCAGGCCGAGGGTGTCGATGATGCCGTCCAGCCAGGCCTGGTCGGGCCTTCGGCCGGCGATCGCCGAGGGCAGGGTGATGTTCTCCAGCGCGGTCAGCGTCGGCACCAGGTTGAAGGACTGGAACACGAAGCCGATGCGGTCGCGGCGCAGCGCGGTCATCTTCTTGTCCGAGAGGCCGCGTAAGTCGACGTCGCCGATCGAGACCGACCCGGAGGTGACGGTGTCGAGCCCGGCCAGGCAGTGCATGAGCGTCGACTTGCCCGACCCGGACGGGCCCATGATCGCGGTGAACTCGCCACGGCTGAGCTCGACGGAGACGTGGTCGAGGGCGACGACGGCAGTGGATTCGCTGCCGAAGGTCTTGACGACGTCGACGGCGCGGGCGGCGACCAGCGACTCGGCCGGGCGGTGCTGGGCAGCAATGTCGGTCATGCACGAGATCCTCTCGGGTCCGGGTGACACCGGGCCAGTGGGCATTCCCCCGACTCGCCCCTGACATTGTCCCCGGGGAACAGAGGGTTCGCACCCGGGCGCAGATACGATGAAACTACCGACGACCACGAGGAGTTCGGTCTGTTGCCCCACCACCCGATCGACGACGATTCGCCCGCCGTCCCGGACAAGTTCGCCCGCCTCGGCCTCACCTACGACGACGTGCTGCTGCTGCCCGGCGAGACCGACGTCACGCCCGACCGACATCGACACCACGACGCCGGCTGACCCGCGAGCATCACGATCGCCGTCCCGCTGCTGTCGGCGGCGATGGACACCGTCACCGAGTCGCGGATGGCGATCGCGATGGCCCGCCAGGGCGGCATCGGGGTGCTGCACCGCAACCTGTCGATCGACGACCAGGCCTACCAGGTCGACCTGGTCAAGCGGACCCAGACCGGGCATGATCCCCAACCCGGTCACGATCGGCCCGGACGCCACCCTCGAGCAGCTCGACGAGGTGTGCGGCGAGTACCGCATCTCCGGGCTGCCGGTCGTCGACGCCGACGACCGGCTGCTCGGCATCATCACCAACCGCGACCTGCGCTTCGTGCCGGTCGCCGAGTGGGCGACCACCAAGGTCGACGAGGTCATGACCCCGATGCCGCTGGTCACCGCGCCGGTCGGCATCTCCCGCGACGACGCCACCGCGCTGCTGCGCCAGCACAAGCGCGAGCGGCTGCCGCTCGTCGACGCCGCGGGCCGGCTGGCCGGCCTGATCACGGTCAAGGACTTCGTGAAGTCCGAGCAGTTCCCCAACGCCTCCAAGGACGCGCACGGCCGGCTGCTGGTCGGCGCCGCGGTCGGCTACTTCGGCGACGCCTGGGAGCGCGCCACCACGCTCGTCGAGGCCGGCGTCGACGTGCTGGTCGCCGACACCGCGCACGGCCACGTCCGGCTGCTGCTCGAGATGGTCGAGCGGCTCAAGACCGATCCCGCCACGCGGCACGTGCAGGTGATCGGCGGCAACGTCGCCACCCGAGCCGGCGCGCAGGCGTTCGTCGACGCCGGCGCCGACGCCGTGAAGGTCGGGGTCGGGCCCGGCTCGATCTGCACCACCCGCGTGGTCACCGGCGTCGGGGTACCGCAGATCACCGCCGTCTACGAGGCCGCGCTGGCGTGCAAGCCGGCCGGCGTGCCGGTGATCGCCGACGGCGGGCTGCAGTACTCCGGCGACATCGCCAAGGCGATCGTCGCCGGCGCCGACACCGTGATGATCGGCTCGCTGCTGGCCGGCTGCGACGAGTCACCCGGCGAGCTGATCTTCATCAACGGCAAGCAGTTCAAGTCCTACCGCGGCATGGGCTCGCTCGGCGCGATGAGCTCGCGCGGCAAGAAGTCCTACTCCAAGGACCGCTACTTCCAGGCCGAGGTCGGCAGCGACGACAAGCTCGTCCCGGAGGGCATCGAGGGCCAGGTGGCCTACCGCGGGCCGCTGTCGGCCGTCGCCCACCAGCTCGTCGGCGGGCTGCGGCAGGCGATGTTCTACGTCGGGGCGCGCACCGTCACCGAGCTGGCCGAGCGGGGGCAATTCATCCGCATCACCCAGGCCAGCCTGAAGAGAGTCGCACCCGCACGACATCCAGATGACCGTCGAGGCGCCCAACTACTCCCCCTGACTCGCTGGCGGCCGAGTGCGGCAGACTCTCTGACATGCCGGAAACCGTCGAGATCGGCCTGGGCCGCAGCGCCCGGCGCGGTTACCACCTCGCCGACATCGCGCTGGTGCCGACCCGGCGCACCCGCGGTTCGCGGGCGGTGTCCACGGCATGGCAGATCGACGCGCACGCGTTCGAGCTGCCGCTGGTCGCGGCACCGTCGGACGCGGTGGTCTCGCCGGCCACCGCGGCGTCGAGTCGAGCGAGCTCGGCGGGCTGGCCGTCCTCGACGGCGAGGGTCTGTGGGCCCGCTACGAGGACCCGGCGGCCGAACTCGCCAAGCTCGACGGCGGCAACGCCGCAGCTGCAGCGCGTCTACGAGCGCCCGGTCTCGCCGGAACTGCTGCGGGCCCGGATCGGCGAGCTGCGCGGCGGCCGAGGTACGAGTGGCAGTGCGGCTGTCGCCCCAGCACACCGCGCAGCTCGCGCCGCACGTGCTCGAGGCCGGCGTCGACCTGCTCGTCATCCAGGGCACGGTGATGTCCGCCGAGCACGTCGTGCGCGAGGGCCGCGAACCCAGCGCAGGCCTGAACCTGAAGACGTTCATCGCCGACCTCGACGTGCCGGTGCTGGTCGGCGGCGTGACGAACTACCAGACCGCGCTGCACCTCATGCGCACCGGCGCCGCCGGCGTGATCATCGGTTACGGCGCGCACGCCGGCTCGTCGACCCACGCGATGCTCGGCATCGACGTGCCGATGGCGACCGCGCTCATCGACGCGGCCGCCGCCCGCCGCGACTACCTCGACGAGACCGGCGGGCGCTACGTGCACCTCGTCGCCTACGGCGACATCCGCACCGGCGGCGACATCGCGAAGGCGCTGGCTTGCGGTGCCGACGCGGTGATGCTCGGCGAGCCGCTGGCCGCGGCCGCGGACAGCCCGGGCAACGGCCGCTACTGGGACGCGACCGCGGCCCACCCGCGGGTGCCGCGCTCGACCGTCGTCGACTTCGGTGCGGCCGCCGAGGAGCGCCCGTCGCTGTCCGAACTGCTGGTCGGGCCGACGGCCGACCCGCAGCGGCGAACGGAACCTGTTCGGCGCGCTGCGGCGCGTCATGGCAAAGTGCGGGTACTCCTCGGTGAAGGAGTTCCAGAAGGCTGAACTGATCGTGGTCGGAGGCCGTTGATGGCAGTGCAGCTGGGCTACAAGGCGTCCAACGAGCAGTTCGGCCCGCAGGAACTGCTCGGGTACGGCGTGCTGGCCGAGGAGTGCGGGTTCGACTCGGTGTTCATCAGCGATCACTTGCAGCCGTGGCGTCACGACGGCGGTCATGCGCCGTTCGCGATGAGCTGGCTGGGTGCGTTGGGGGCGCGTACCGAGCGGGTCACGATGGGCACGTCGGTGCTGACGCCGACCTTCCGGTATCACCCGGCGATCGTGGCGCAGGCGTTCGCGACGCTGGGCTGTCTGTTTCCGGGCCGCGTGGTGCTGGGCATGGGCAGTGGGGAGTCGATGAACGAGGTGCCGCTGGGCATCGAATGGCCCGACGGGAAGGAGCGTTTCGCCCGCTTCCGGGAGGCGGTGCGGCTCATCCGCGAGCTGTGGTCCGAGTGAGCGGGTCGACTTCGAGGGCGACTACTACCGCACCGACAAGGCGACGATCTACGACCGGCCGGACGAGCCGGTGCCGATCTGGCTGGCGTCCTCCGGCCCGGCGGCGACCCGCTTCGCCGGCCGCGCCGGCGACGGCTGGATCACCACGTCGGGCAAGGACCCGGCGCTGTACACCGACACGTTGATGCCGGCGATCGCCGAGGGGGCGCAGAAGGTCGGGCGCACCATCTCCGACCTGGACATGATGATCGAGGTGAAGGTCTCCTTCGACCACGACCGCGACGAAGCCATGCGGGCCACCCAGTTCTGGGGGGCGCTGGGTCTGACACCGGATCAGAAGCAGGGCGTCGAGGACCCGGTCGAGATGCAGCGGCTGGCCGACGAACTGTCCGTCGAGCAGACCGCCCGGCGTTTCATCGTCTCCACCGACCCGGACGAGCACGTCGCGAAGATCAAGACCTACGTCGACCTCGGGTTCAACCACCTCGTCTTCCACGCCCCAGGCCCAGACCAGGCGAAGTTCCTCAAGTTGTACGGAGCGGAAATACTGCCGCGCCTGCGCGCGCTCTAGGGTTGCAGACGTAAATCGGGGCGGGGAGTCCGCCGCGGTCGCACCACCAGCCAGTCACCCGGGCGGGAGTCGCCGGACCAGCGCAAGGAGTGCTCGTGCCGACTCCGTCCGACATCTCGACTGCCATGCGCCGCGCGCTGCGCCGTGCCCGCGACGGCGTGGCGCTCGACCCCGGCGAGGCCGAGATCCTGCTCGGCGCGCGCGGCGACGCGCTGACCGACCTGTGCGCCTCGGCGGCGCGGGTGCGCGACCAGGGGCTGGCCGACGCCGGGCGCCCCGGCGTCATCACCTACTCGCGCAAGGTGTTCATCCCGCTGACCCGGCTGTGCCGCGACCGCTGCCACTACTGCACGTTCGCCACCACGCCGAACCGGGTGTCGGTGCCGTTCCTGTCGCCGGACGAGGTGCTCGCCATCGCCACGCAGGGCGCGGCGCTCGGCTGCAAGGAGGCGCTGTTCACCCTCGGCGACCGGCCCGAGGACCGGTGGCCGGCAGCCCGCGAGTGGCTCGACGCGCACGGCTACGACTCCACCCTCGCCTACGTGCGGGCGATGGCGATCCTGGTGCTCGAGCGGACCGGGCTGCTGCCGCACCTGAACCCGGGCGTGCTGTCCTGGGCGGACTTCCAGCGGCTGAAGCCGGTGGCGCCGTCGATGGGGATGATGCTCGAGACCACGTCGCGGCGGCTGTTCGAGGACCCGCACGGCGCGCACTTCGGCTCGCCGGACAAGGATCCCGCGGTGCGGCTGCGGGTGCTCGAGGACGCCGGGCGCTCGAACGTCCCGTTCACCACCGGGATCCTCATCGGCATCGGCGAGACGCGCGCCGAGCGGGCCGACTCGCTGTTCGCGATCCGCCGCGTCGACCGCGCCTACGCGGGTATCCAGGAGACGATCGTCCAGAACTTCCGCGCCAAGCCGGACACCGCGATGGCCCGGATGCCCGACGCCGACCTCGCCGACCTCGCCGCCACCGTGGCGGTGGCCCGGCTGGTGCTCGGCCCGCGGATGCGCATCCAGGCGCCGCCGAACCTGATCGGGCGAGGAGTACCGGCTGCTGCTCGACGCCGGGATCGACGACTGGGGCGGGGTCTCGCCGCTGACGCCCGACCACGTCAACCCGGAGCGGCCGTGGCCGCACGTCGACGAACTCGCCGCCCGCACCGCCGAGTGCCGGTTTCGAACTCGTCGAGCGGCTGACGGTCTACCCGAACTACGTGCGGGTCGGCGAGCCGTGGCTCGACCCGCGGGTGCTGCCGCACGTGAGCGCGCTGGCCGCCCCGGACGGCCTCGCGCAGGCCGAGGCGGCGCTGGTCGGGCGGCCCTGGCAGGAGCCCGACGAGACCTGGACGCACTCGTCCGGGCGCGTCGACCTGCACACCGGCATCGACACCGACGGCCGCACGTCGGACCGGCGCGAGGACTTCGACAGCGTCTACGGCGACTGGGCCGCCGTGCGCCGCGGAGGCGCGTGCGCACCGGCGCGCCGGTGCGGCTCGACGCCGACGTCGCCGCGGCGCTGCGGTCGGCCGAGCGTGACCCGGCCGGGCTGGCCGACGCCGACGCGCTGGCGCTGCTGCACGCCGACGGCGCCGAGCTCGATGCGGCTGGCCGCGCTGGCCGACGCGCTGCGCGCCGACGTGGTGGGTCGACGACGTCACCTACGTGGTCAACCGCAACATCAACTTCACCAACGTCTGTTACACCGGCTGCCGGTTCTGCGCGTTCGCGCAGCGGCGCACCGACGCCGACGCCTACACGCTGTCGCTGGACGAGGTCGGCCGCCGCGCGGAGGAGGCGTGGGCGCTCGGCGCCACCGAGGTCTGCATGCAGGGCGGCATCCACCCGGACCTGCCCGGCACGGCGTACTTCGACATCGTCCGCGGCGGTCAAGGAACGCGTGCCGGACATGCACGTGCACGCGTTCAGCCCGATGGAGGTCGTCAACGGCGCGTCGCGCACCGGCCTGTCGATCCGCGAATGGCTGGCCGCGGCCAAGGAGGCCGGGCTCGACACCATCCCCGGCACCGCCGCCGAGATCCTCGACGACGACGTGCGCTGGCTGCTGACCAAGGGCAAGCTGCCCGCGGCCACGTGGATCGAGGTCGTCACCACCGCGCACGCGCTCGGCATCCGGTCCTCGTCGACGATGATGTACGGCCACGTCGACAACCCGGCGCACTGGCTCGGGCACCTGCGCACGCTGGCGCGGATGCAGGACCAGACCGGCGGGTTCACCGAGTTCGTCGCGTTGCCGTTCATCCACACCAACGCGCCGATCTACCTGGCCGGCATCGCCCGGCCGGGGCCGACGATGCGCGACAACCGTGCGGTGCACGCGATGGCGCGCATCCTGCTGCACGGGCGTATCGACAACATCCAGTGCTCGTGGGTGAAGCTCGGCACCGACGGCTCGCGGCTGCTGCTGCAGGGCGGCGTCAACGACCTCGGCGGCACGCTGATGGAGGAGACGATCAGCCGGATGGCCGGCAGCCAGCACGGCTCGGCCAAGACCGTCGAACAGTTGCACGAGATCGTCGCCGGCCTGCCCGGCCGGCAGGCGCGACAGCGCAGCACCGACTACGGCGTGGTGCCGGCCGAACGCCTCGCCGCCTCGGGTCGCTTCACCGGCGTGCTTCCCGGCGTCGCCGTCTGAGGCCTCCCGCACGGGGCTAGAGCCAGCCCTTGCGGCGGAAGGTGACGTAAAGGACGGTGCCGATCGCGATCATGAGCACGAGGCTGAACCAGAAGCCCGACCGTTGCGCGAAACCCGGGTAGGGCACGTTCTGGCCGAAGTAGCCGGTCACCGCGGTGGGCACCGCGATGATCGCGGCCCACGCCGTCAGCTTCTTCATGATCAGGTTCATCCGGGTGTCGGACAGCGACATGTTGGTCTCGAAGATCGACGAGATCATGTCGCGCAACGACTCCGTCCACTCGGCGGCGCGGATCACGTGGTCGTAGAGGTCCTCGTAGTACGGCATCAGCTCCTGGGAGCCGTCCAGCTCGACCACCCGGTGCATGATCGCGCCGACCACCTCGCGCATCGGCAGCACCGCCCGGCGCAGCTGCACGAGCGCGCGCCGCGCCTCGAACGCACGCCTGGACACGAGGTGGGCCGACTTCGCATCCTCGGCGAACAGCGCATCCTCGATGTCCTCGAGTGAGTCGTCCAGCGCCTCGACCGCGTCGAAGTAGCGGTCGACGAGCTCGTCGAGCAGGCCGTACACGAGCGCTCGCGGTCCGTACTTGATCAGATCGGGGTTCTCGGTCCAGCGCTCGATGACCGCGTCGAGGTCGAGCGTGTCGTCCAGACGCACGGTGACGTACCCGCGCTTCACGGCGAAGGTCGACACCCGGCCGAGGGTGATCGTGTTGCCCGCCTGCTTGACGGTGTAGGCCGTCATGAACAGGTGGGACGGGTACCGGGCGACCTTGGGCCGCTCGTTCTCACTCATCGCGTCCTCGACCGCGTGCTTGTCGAGGCTCAGCTCGTCGGCGAGCACGCCGATGGTGTGGTCGTCCGGGTGCAGGATGTCGGCGTAGACGACGCAGTCGCCCTGGGCGAGGTAGTCGGAGAACTGCTCGATCGGGAAGTCCTTGGCCTCCAGCGTGCCGTTGCGCCAGGCCCGGGTCCGGATCGTCACCGCCATGCCTACAGTGTCGCCGGTGGCCTGCCGGGGACCAGCAGGACGATCCGTAGACTCACAACGTGGAGACCGACCTCGTTCTCGTCGTCGACTACGGGGCCCAGTACGCGCAGCTGATCGCGCGGCGGGTGCGCGAGGCCCACGTCTACTCCGAGATCGTGCCGAGCTCGCTGCCGGTCGCCGAGATGCTGGCCCGCAAACCGAAGGCGATCATCCTGTCCGGCGGCCCGGCGTCGGTGTACGCCGAGGGCGCCCCTCGCACCGACCCGGCGCTGTTCGACGCCGGCGTGCCGGTCTTCGGCATCTGCTACGGCTTCCAGGCCATGACCCTCGCGCTGGGCGGCGAGGTGGCCCACACCGGCACCTCGGAGTTCGGCCGGACCACGCTGGCCGTCACCGAGCCCGGCACGTTGCTGCGTGACCTGCCCGCCAGCCAGCAGGTCTGGATGAGCCACGGCGACGCGGTCACCAGCGCCCCGCCCGGCTTCACCGTCACCGCGGGCTCCGCGGGCGCGCCGGTCGCCGCCTTCGAGGACCTCGGCCGCGGCCTGGCCGGCGTGCAGTTCCATCCCGAGGTGCTGCACACCGAGCACGGGCAGGAGATCCTGCGGCACTTCCTCTACGAGATCGCCGGTGCGCAGCCCTCGTGGACGGAGGCCAACATCATCGACGAGCAGGTCGAGGCGATCCGCGCCCAGGTCGGCGGCAAGCGGGCCATCTGCGGGCTGTCCGGCGGCGTCGACTCGGCCGTCGCCGCGGCGCTGGTGCAGCGGGCGGTCGGCGACCAGCTCACCTGCGTGTTCGTCGACCACGGCCTGCTGCGCGCCGGCGAGGCCGAGCAGGTCGAGCGCGACTTCGTCGCCGCCACCGGCGTCAGGCTCGAAGGTGGTCGACGCGGCCGACCAGTTCCTCGCCGCGCTCGCCGGCGTCCACGACCCCGAGGAGAAGCGCAAGATCATCGGCCGGGAGTTCATCCGCGCGTTCGAGGCGGCGGCGCGCGAGGTCGTCGCCGCCGCCGGTGCCGACGGCGAGGCGGTCGAATTCCTCGTCCAGGGCACGCTGTACCCGGACGTCGTGGAGTCCGGCGGCGGCGCCGGCACCGCGAACATCAAGAGCCACCACAACGTCGGCGGGCTGCCCGACGACCTGCAGTTCGCGCTCGTCGAGCCGCTGCGGGCGCTGTTCAAGGACGAGGTCCGCCGGGTCGGCGAGCAGCTCGGCCTGCCGCCGAGATCGTGTGGCGCCAGCCGTTCCCGGGCCCGGGGCTCGGCATCCGGATCGTCGGCGAGGTGACCGCGAGCCGGCTGGACATCCTGCGCCGGGCCGACGCGATCGCCCGCGCGGAGCTGTCCGCGGCCGGCCTGGACCGCGAGATCTGGCAGTGCCCGGTGGTGCTGCTGGCCGACGTCCGCTCGGTCGGCGTGCAGGGCGACGGGCGCACCTACGGCCACCCGATCGTGCTGCGCCCGGTGTCCAGCGAGGACGCGATGACCGCCGACTGGACCCGGGTGCCCTACGACGTGCTGGAGCGGATCTCCACCCGGATCACCAACGAGGTGCGCGAGGTGAACCGGGTCGTCCTGGACGTCACGTCCAAGCCGCCCGGCACCATCGAGTGGGAGTAACCCGATGATCATGCACCCACCCGCGCCATAGCGTCGGTGGGTGCATGATCATCGCAGGTCAGCGGCGGTCGACGGCGATCTCGCCGTCGGAGAGGTGGACGTCGATCGTCACCGGTTGACCGGTCGCGCCTGCGGGCGGCTTGACCGTGTACGCGGTGCCGACCCCGTCGTGGTCGCCGCTGCCGTCGTCGGCGGTGATGTGCCCGAACTGGACGTTCGCGTCGACCGTGGCCTTCATCGACGTCGGCAAGATGATCAACGTGCGCCCGGCGCCCATGGTGACGTCGATGTGCACCGGCTTGGTCGCGGGGTCCATCGAACGCAGGTCGAGCACGCCCTGGCCGATCGCGAGGCGGTACTGCGACGCCGGCGCGCCGGTCGGCGTCCACTGCCGCTGGCCGATGCCGTCGCTGAAGCTGGCCGGGCTGCCGGCGAAGGCGATGGCGCCGACCGCGAACGGCAGCGCGAGCAAGGCGAGCGACACCGGGGTGCGGCGCAACGCGAGCCCGCCGAGCAGGCCGAGCACCACGATCACCAGTCCGGTCCAGAAGTACGCCTGGATCGCGATGCCGGTGATCGCGTCGGCGATGCCGAGGCAGGTGAACGCCAGCACCAGCGCGCACAGCGTTGCTACCCGTACCGGATGCGCACGGCGGCGGCGGGCGCGGCCCGCGGCCCGCGCGTCGTCGAACCAGGACCGGCCGTCGGCGACCCAGGTGGGTGCGCCCGGGACCGGCCGGTTCGGCGCGGTCGGCTCCTCGGCCGGGTGCTTGCGCAGATCGACCGGGGTCGTACCGGCCGCCGGCGCCGGCTCGGACCAATCCGGCGCCGCCGGGCCGCCCTCGCGGCGGGTGATGAAGAACAACACGAGCACGATCACCGCGAGCACCGGCAGGAACCGGCCCGGTGCCCACCAGCTGAACGCGACCGACCAGAGCAGGAACCCGCCGACGACGGTCACCACCCACAGCGGCACCCGGCGCCGGCGCAACGCGTCGAACCACCCGTCTACCGCGGCGTGCTCGGTGCGCTCGTCCGGGATGGCGGCCCACCCGATGAGGTACGCGATGACACCGGCGCCCCCGAAGAACGCGGAGGTGGCGAACAGCACGCGGAACAGCACCGGATCCAGCCCGAAGTAGCGGCCGAGACCTGCGGCGACGCCGGCGCCGATACGGCCCTCGTGCACGCGCCGCAACCGGCGCGGCGGCTGGGCTGCCGGTCCGGGTGCCGGTGTGGCCATGTCGTCGAGGGTGTCACTGCTCGTCATGACGACGAGCGTGCCGCGCGCACCGGGCTCGCACATCGGGTACCGCCCCTAACCCGACCCTGAACTGTGGTCTCGGGGGTGCGCCGGATGCGCGGGCGCGCGGGCACCGGCAATCATGGACGCATGACCGCCGTGCTGGGTACTGACGCGCCGCCCGCGCGGCGCCTGTACCGCCGCCCGGACCGTGGCATCTTCGGCGGCGTCGCCACCGGCATCGCCGAGCACATCGGGATGTCCACGAAGTGGGTGCGCATCGCGTTCGTCTGCATGGCGATCTCCGGCGGTCTCGGCATCGCGCTCTACGGCGCGTACCTGATCGTGCTGCCGACTGACCCGCACGCGGGCCGCAGCCGCTTCCCGTCGTGGGTCGAGTACGTCGCCGCGGGCCTCGCCGCGGCGGTGGCGATCGGGGTCGCGGCGAGGTCGCTACCCACCATCGGCCTGTTCGTGCCGACGCTGCTCGCGATTCTCGGCGGTGCGCTGATCTGGCGGCAGGCCTCCGAGCCCGAGCGGATCCGACTGCGGTTGATGTCGCGCGAGTCGCTCAGCGCGACCCGTCAGGAGCGCGTGGGCCGGGCCCGGCTGATGGCCGGCGCCGCGCTGGTGATCGCCGGCGGGGCGCTCGTGCTGGCGCGGGCCGACTTCACCGCGATCCGCGACGGCGTTCCTCGCGATGATCGTCACGCTGGTGGGCGTCATCCTGATCACCGGGCCCTGGTGGGTTCGGATCACCACCCAGCTGTCGGCCGAGCGGGCCGAGCGCATCCGCACCCAGGAACGCGCCGACATCGCCGCGCACCTGCACGACTCGGTGCTGCAGACGCTCGCGCTGATCCAGCGCAACGCGGGTTCGCCGCGCGAGGTGGCGCGGCTGGCCCGCGGCCAGGAGCGCACGCTGCGCACCCTGCTCTACGGCGACCGCGCGGCCTCGGGGCATTTCGCCGACGAGCTGCGCGCCGCGGCGGCCGAGGTGGAGGACGCGTACGCGCATCACCGTCGAGGTCGGTGGTGGTCGGCGACGCGGAACTCGACGACGCGCTCGCCGCGGTGGTGCAGGCCGCCCGCGAGGCCATCGTCAACGCCGCCAAGCACTCCGGGGTCGAGACCGTGTCGCTGTACGCGGAAGTCGACGCGGGCGAGGTGAGCGTGTTCGTGAGGGACCGAGGGGTGGGTTTCGAGATGGACGACATCGCCGACGACCGGCAGGGCATCCGCGGGTCGATCATCGGCCGGATGGAGCGCCACGGCGGCAGCGCGCGAATGCGCAGCGAACGTGGCGGGGGCACCGAGGTCGAGATCAGGATCTCCCGATGACCGCCGCGGGTGGTGCTGGTCGACGACCACGCGATGTTCCGCGCCGGCGTGCGGGCCGAGCTCGGCGAGTCGGGTCGACGTCGTCGGCGAGGCCGGCGGGGTCACCGAGGCGGTCGACGTGATCACCACGAGTGCAGCCCGGACGTGGTGCTGCTCGACGTGCACATGCCCGACGGCGGCGGCCTGGCGGTGCTCCGGAGGTGCACGACGAAGCTGCCGGACGTCCGGTTCCTGGCGCTGTCGGTGTCCGACGCCGCCGAGGACGTCATCGCGATCATCCGGGCCGGCGCGTCCGGCTACGTCACCAAGACGATCAGCGCCGACGACCTGGCCGCCGCGATCAGCCGGGTGGCCGACGGCGACGCGGTGTTCAGCCCGCGGCTGGCCGGCTTCGTGCTGGACGCGTTCCGCGACGCGCCCGACCGCGCCGGCGATCGACCCGGAGCTCGACCAGCTCACCCCGCGCGAGCGCGAGGTGCTGCGGCTGCTGGCCCGCGGCTACGCCTACAAGGAGATCGCCGCGGAGCTGTTCATCTCGATCAAGACGGTGGAGACGCACGTGTCGAACGTGCTGCGCAAGCTGCAGATGTCCAACCGGCACCAGCTGACCCGGTGGGCCGCCGACCGCCGGATGCTCTGAGGCTCAGCGGGCCCCGCGGCAGACCTGCAGCACGGCGTCGGCGAGGGTGGGTCCGTGGCTGCCGAGCGTGGCGCGGTAGGTGTCGAGGATGACGCGCTCGCGGCCCAGTTCGACGCGCGTGCCGCCGGCGTTCATCCGGGCCGTCTGGACCCGGGCGGACAGCTTCGCGCGCTCGGCGACGAGTCGGACGATCGCCTCGTCCATGGCGTCGATCTGGCCCCGGAGCGTGTCGATGGAGTCGGTGTCTGCCGAAGCGCCCGGACCTCCGGTCGGCGCACCGGGTACTGCGGCATCGTGCGTAGAGCCCGCAATGGTGGTCATCGAAGTGCCTCTCTTGCGCGGCCCCGGCCCGGCCCGACGACGACAAACGCCCCGGGCTCGGGCCCGGGGCGTTCTGGTTGGTGGTGAGTCAGCCAGCAACGACGGGCACCGCGCTGCGGTACCCGTAAAAGAATCGATTGCTGTGCACGGGTAGATGGTGACACGACCACCGCCCGCGGGGCAAGCCCGGCCAGCCACGGCAGCAGCCACGTGGCCCCGCTGCGCGGCTGCAACGCCGGCGCGTCGTTGCCCCGCCGGATCCCGACGTCGTGGAACACCGCGAACAGGACGAAAACCCAACCGGCCGCGATCTTCTCGTGGTCATCGGCGTGGCGCATCCCTGGCCGGGTACCCACGGATCAACCGAACAAAACGGGCCCTCCGGCATCGGCCGTAGGCTGGCGCGCGATGACCCAGCCGACCGCCGCCGCCCTGCTCGACGGCCTCAACCCGCAGCAGCGCGCCGCCGTGGTGCACGAGGGCGGGCCGCTGCTCATCGTCGCCGGGGCCGGCTCGGGCAAGACCCGGGTGCTGACCCACCGCATCGCCTACCTGCTCGCCGAGCGCGGCGTCACGCCGGGCGAGATCCTCGCGATCACCTTCACCAACAAGGCCGCCGGTGAGATGAAGGAGCGGGTCGCCGCGCCTGGTCGGGCCGCGGGCGCGGGCGATGTGGGTGTCGCACGTTCCACTCGATGTGCGTGCGGATCCTGCGGGCCGAGGCGAAGTCGGCCGGGTTGCGGTCGTCGTTCTCCATCTACGACGCCGACGACTCCAAGCGGCTGATGACGCTGGTCGGCCGCGAGCTCGACCTCGACCCGAAGCGCTATCCGGCGCGCGTCGCTGGCCGCGCAGGTCAGCAACCTGAAGAACGAGCTGGTCACCCCCGAGGCGTGGGCGGACAAGGCCGAGCACCGCGCACGGAGAAGATGCTCGCCGACGCGTACACCGCGCTATCAGCGGCGGCTGCGGCGAAGCGCAGGCGCTCGACTTCGACGATCTGATCATGACGACCGTCGGTCTGCTGCAGAGCTTCCGCGCGGTCGCCGAGCAGTACCGGCGGCGGTTCCGGCACGTGCTGGTCGACGAGTACCAGGACACCAACCACGCGCAGTACGTGCTCGTGCGCGAATTGACCGTCGAGCTGCGACCGGCCCGCCGTCGAAGGCGGCGCGCCGACCGGAGGTCCAGGCGCCTCGGCGGACACAGCGAGCTGTGCGTGGTCGGCGACGCCGACCAGTCGATCTACGCGTTCCGCGGGCGCGTCGATCCGCAACATCCTCGAGTTCGAGCGCGACTACCCGGACGCCACGCACGATCTTGCTGGAACAGAACTACCGCTCGACGCAGACGATCCTGACCGCCGCCAACGCCGTCATCTCCGCGCAACCCGGACCGCAAGCCGAAGAACCTGTGGTCCGACGCCGGCGCCGGCGAGCTGATCGCCGGCTACGTCGCCGAGAACGAGCACGACGAGGCGGCCTGGGTTGCTCAGCAGATCGAGACGAGCTCGTCGACACCGGGGCGATGCGACGGCTGCGGACGTCGCGGTGTTCTACCGGACCAACGCGCAGTCGCGGGTGTTCGAGGAAGTGTTCATCCGCATCGGCCTGCCGTACAAGGTCGTCGGCGGGGTGCGGTTCTACGAGCGCACGCGAGATCCGCGACGCGCTGGCCTACCTGCGGGTGATCGCCAACCCGGACGACAACGTGTCGCTGCGCCGGATCCTGAACACGCCGCGCCGCGGGATCGGTGACCGGGCCGAGGCGGCGTTGCAGGCGTTCGCCGAGCAGGAGCGGATCTCGTTCGCCGGTGCGCTGGAGGTCGCCGACGAAGTCGTTGGGCCTCGCCACCCGGTCGGTGAACGCGATCGGCGATTCCGAAACGCTGCATGACCGGGCTGCGCGGTGTCGCCGCCGGCCCGGCGGCACGCCGTCGTCGATTCTCGAGGCCGTGCTCGACCAGACCGGCTACCTGCGCGAGCTCGAGGCGTCGCAGGACCCGCAGGACGAGGCCGCGGCGGACAACCTGCGCGAGCTCGTCAGCGTCGCCCGCGAGTTCGAGGAGGCGCCGCGGCCGCGGCAGCCGACGAGCGCCGCCGCTCGACTGCTTTCTCTGGAGCAGGTGTCGCTGGTCGCCGACGCCGACTCGGTGCCCGACGCGTCGGGCGGCGTCGTCACCCTGATGACGCTGCACACGGCGAAGGGCCTGGAGTTCCCGGTCGTGTTCCTGACCGGCCTGGAGGACGGCATCTTCCCGCACCTGCGGGCGCTCGGCGACCGGCGGAGCTGGCCGAGGAACGCCGGCTCGCCTACGTCGGCATCACCCGGGCGAAGTCAGCGGCTGTACCTGTCGCGGGCGATCTCGCGCTCGGCGTGGGGCGCGCCGCCGTGGAACCCGCCGTCGCGGTTCCTCGACGAGATTCCCGGCGAACTCGTCACCTGGACCGGCGCGGTCGACCGCGCGCCGTTCGTCAACCGCTACGACGACGACGCGCCGTCGCGCTACGGCGATCACGGGTACCGCGCCCGGCCGGCCGCGCGTCCGAGCAGCTGGCCGCGTCGCGGCTGGCCGGCGGCCGCGGGATGCGCGGCGGCGCCGGCAACGGGCCGTCCCGAGCTCGTCGGTCGGCGACCGGGTCACCCACGACGCCTGGGGCCTCGGCACCGTGGTCGACACCCGCGGAGCGGGCGACGGCGCGCAGGCGCAGATCGACTTCGGCGCCGGCGCCGGACGTCAAGTGGCTGATGCTGCGCTACGCGCCGGTCGAGAAGCTCTGACGTGGTTGTCCACAGGCTCTCACGGCGCGCCGGTGAGATCGCCACAATGGCGCGGTGTCGGGCACACTGAACAGGAGAGGACGGTGGTCGCAATGTCGTCGGTGCTGCGTCTCGACGACGACCGGGTCTGGACACCCGCCGATCTGGAACAGCTGCCCGAGGATGTCGACTGGCGGCGGTTCGAGATCGTCGACGGAGTTCTCGTCGTGAGCCCGCACGCGACGCCGCGGCACGACCTCCTCGTGGCCGAACTGATCCTTGCGCTCGGTCCGCGAGTGCCGAACGGTTATCGGGTGATCGCATCCTCGATGATCGATCTGCATCCCTCGTACCGGATCCCTGACGTCACTGTCCTGGCCGAACGGGTGTTTCGCGAGGACGCGCACGTCGTTGCGCCCGTCGACGTCCTCCTTGCCGTCGAGATCGAATCGCCGAGTTCGCTCACCACCGACCGCATCACCAAGCCCGCGCAATATGCAGCTGCACGCATCGCTCACTACTGGCGGTTGGAGACCGGGCCGTTGCGCCTGCACACCTACCGACTCGCCGGCGAGGTCTACTCGCCCAACGGCACGTGGTCGGTCGGCGCGGTCGCACACATCGAGGAGCCGTTCCGCGTCGCGATCGACCTCAGCGTGCTGCTGCCGCGCTGACCAGCGCATACTGCGCCGGTGAGCGACCACCTCGACGTCAACCGCGCGATGTGGGACGAGCGGGCGGCGCCGCACGCGGCGTCGCCCGGCTACGCCTTCGCGCAGTTCGAGAGCGACCCGACGTTCCTGTCCGACGTGGTGCGCTTCGACCGGGACCGGCTCGGTGACATCAGCGGGCTGCGCGGCGTGCACCTGCAGTGCCACATCGGCACCGACACGATCTCGCTGGCCCGGCTCGGCGCGCGGATGACCGGACTGGACTTCTCCGCGCGCGTCGATCGAGCAGGCGCGTGGCCTCGCGCGGCGCACCGGCGCGGACGTCGATTTCGTCCACGCCGAGTTCGACGCAGCGCCGCAGCGTGCTGCCGGCCCACGCGTTCGACCTCGTCTACACCGGCATCGGCGCGCTGTGCTGGCTGCCGAGCATCGCGCGCTGGGCCGAGGTGGTCGCCGGGCTGCTCGCGCCGGGCGGGCGGCTGTTCCTCCGCGAGGGCCACCCGATGCTGTGGGCGCTCGACGAGCGCCGACCGCGACGACGCGGCCTGCGGGTGGAGTACCCGTACTTCGAACGTCCCGAGCCGATCGACTACTCCGAGGACGGTACCTACGTCGAGACCGACCACGAGTTCGCGCAATATCCGGTCGCATGACCTGGAACCACGGTCTCGGCGAGATCGTCACGCGCACTGCTCGACCGGGGCCTGCGGCTGACCATGCTGGTCGAGCACGACAGCGTGCCGTGGGACGCGCTGCCCGGGCAGATGGAGCATGGTCGCGGGCAAGCGAGTACCGGCTCGTCGACCGGCCCTGGCGGCTCCCGCACACCTACACCCTGCAGGCTGTCGCCCCCGCTACACCCGGGTGACGCCGTCCGGGCGTTGGGCATACCCTCGCTGGCGTGGCCGACCGAATACGAATCGTCATCGCCAAGCCCGGCCTGGACGGGCACGACCGCGGCGCCAAGGTCGTCGCCCGGGCCCTGCGCGACGCCGGCATGGAGGTCGTCTACACCGGCCTGCACCAGACGCCCGAGCAGATCGTGCAGACCGCCATCCAGGAGGACGCGGACGCGGTCGGCCTGTCGGTGCTCTCCGGCGCGCACATGACGCTGTTCCGCGCACGCTCGAGCTGCTCGAGGAGCGCGACGCCCAGGACATCGTGGTGTTCGGCGGCGGGATCATCCCCGACAGCGACATCCCGGCGCTCGAGGAGGCCGGCGTCGCGAAGGTCTTCACCCCCGGCGCGACGATGGACGAGATCGTCGACTGGGTGCGCGGCGCGGTCGGCACCAGTGACGCATCAGTGGGGTGAATCCAGTCTCAGGACCG
Source organism: uncultured Actinomycetota bacterium (assembly GCA_963718805.1). Lineage (GTDB taxonomy): Bacteria > Actinomycetota > Actinomycetes > Mycobacteriales > Jatrophihabitantaceae > Jatrophihabitans. The sequence goes on from CAVQZY010000001.1 coordinate 248,951, forward strand.
GACGTCGCTTTCGACGGACTGGCTAGGGTGCTGACCGTTCACCGGTTCACCGCGATAGCGACTCAGGAGCGGATGACGTGGATCTGTTCGAGTACCAGGCCAAGGAGCTCTTCCCCAAGTACGGCGTGCCGGTGAGCCTCGGTGAGGTCGCCACCACGGCGGAGGAGGCGCGGCGATCGCGGCCAGGATCGGCGGCGTCACCGTCGTCAAGGCGCAGGTCAAGATCGGCGGCCGCGGCAAGGCCGGCGGCGTGAAGCTCGCCAAGACACCCGACGACGCCAAGGCGAACGCCGACGCAGATCCTCGGCATGGACATCAAGGGCCACACCGTGCACCGCGTGCTGGTCGACCGGGCGCGACATCGCGGAGGAGTACTACTTCTCCTTCCTGCTCGACCGGGCCAACCGCACGTACCTCGCGATGGCCTCCGACGAGGGCGGCATGGAGATCGAGCAGCTCGCCGTCGAGCGGCCCGAGGCGCTGGCCCAGGTCGCCGGTCGACGCGATCGCCGGCGTCGACGACGCGAAGGCCCGCGAGATCGCCGAGGCCGCGCAAGTTCCCGGCCGACGTCGCCGACCAGGTCGCCGACGTGCTGGTCAAGCTCTGGGCAGACCTTCGTCGCCGAGGACGCGACGCTGGTCGAGGTGAACCCGCTCGCCCAGGTCGCCGACGGCAGCGTCGTCGCGCTCGACGGCAAGGTCACCCTCGACGACAACGCCGACTTCCGGCACCCGGACCACGCGGCGTTCGAGGACACCGCAGGCGGCCGACCCGCTGGAGCAGCAGGCCAAGGAGAAGGACCTCAACTACGTCAAGCTCGACGGCGAGGTCGGCATCATCGGCAACGGCGCCGGCCTGGTCATGTCCACCCTCGACGTCGTCGCCTACGCCGGCGAGAAGTACGGCGGCGTCAAGCCGGCGAACTTCCTCGACATCGGCGGCGGCGCCTCGGCCGAGGTGATGGCCAACGGCTGGAGATCATCCTCTCCGACCCGGCGGTCAAGAGCGTGTTCGTCAACGTCTTCGGCGGCATCACCGCCTGCGACGCGGTCGCCAACGGCATCGTCACGGCGCTCGAGATGCTCGGCGACGAGGCGAACAAGCCGCTGGTCGTGCGGCTGGACGGCAACAACGTCGAGGAGGGCCGGCGGATCCTGACCGAGGCGGCGCACCCGCTGGTGACGATGGTCGACACGATGGACGGTGCGGCCGACAAGGCCGCCGAGCTCGCGAACACGGGAGCCTGAGCCATGGCGATCTTCCTGGACGAGAACAGCCGCATCATCGTGCAGGGCATGACCGGCTCCGAGGGCACGAAGCACACCCGGCGGATGCTCGCCTCCGGCACCGCGGTCGTCGGCGGCGTCAACGCCCGCAAGGCCGGCACCAAGGTCGACTTCGACGACGTCACGCTGCCGGTGTTCGGCACGGTCGCCGAGGCGATGGCCGAGACCGGCGCCGACGTCACCGTCGTCTTCGTGCCGCCGGCCTTCACCAAGGACGCGGTGATCGAGGCGATCGACGCCGCGATCCCGCTCGCGGTGGTGATCACCGAGGGCGTCCCGGTGCACGACACCGCGGCGTTCTGGGCGTATGCGCAGGGCAAGGCGACGCGCATCATCGGCCCGAACTGCCCGGGCCTCATCAGCCCGGGCAAGTCGAACGCCGGCATCATCCCGGCCGACATCACGACCGCCGGCCGGATCGGGCTGGTGTCGAAGTCCGGCACGCTGACCTACCAGATGATGTACGAGCTGCGCGACATCGGCTTCTCGACCTGCGTCGGCATCGGCGGCGACCCGATCATCGGCACCACCCACATCGACTGCCTCGAGGCGTTCCAGGACGACCCCGACACCGACGCGATCGTGATGATCGGCGAGATCGGCGGCGACGCCGAGGAGCGGGCCGCCGCCTACATCGAAGGACCACGTCACCAAGCCGGTCGTCGGCTACGTCGCCGGCTTCACCGCGCCCGAGGGCAAGACGATGGGCCACGCCGGCGCGATCGTCTCCGGCTCGTCCGGCACCGCGCAGGCGAAGAAGGAGGCCCTCGAGGCGGCCGGCGTCAAGGTCGGCAAGACGCCGAGCGAGACCGCCCGGCTGATGCGCGAGATCCTCGGCTGACCTTGGCGAACCGGGCTGACCGCCCCGGACAGGCTCCCGGTTCACCCCAACGTGATCAAGAGCGCAATCGGCTCGCCTGACCACCGTTTCGGGACTTGATCACCCGGTTGGCGGGCGATTCGCGACGTTTCGCTCCGCTGTGACTTGCTCGCTCAGGTTGGCGCGTCGGTTCACTTACGGGATGCTGAGCGCTAACTTCCTACTAGTTTCGTCAGATTCATGACCCGAGGAGAACTCTCATGACGTTCCAACCACCGCCACAGCAGCCTCCGGGCGGTGCCCCTCCGCCACCTCCCGGACCGCCCCCGAACCAGCCCCCTGGACAGTGGGGTCCGCCGCCGGGCGGCAACCACTCGCAGGGCGGTGGCGGCTCGCAGTTCGACCCGAAGGCCGTCAACCCGCTCGACTGGGGCATCCTGGCCACCGGTCTGTTGGCGTTGATCTTCTCCTTCTTCGACTGGTACACGGCCTCCTACTCCTCCGGCGCGTTCTCCGCGTCGGCGGGCGAGAGCGCGTGGAATGGCTTCTTCGGCTGGTTCGCGGTGTTGCTGGCGGTGCTCGGCGCGGCCGTCGTCGCCGTCGCGCTGTTCGCGCCGCACGTGAACATGCCGGTGCCGGTGCGCCTCACCGGCGTGATCCTGTTCGCGGTCGCAACGCTGAGCGTCATCATCGCGCTGTTCGTCTTCCCGGAGGACGTGCCGGACAACAGCAACATCGACACCGGCCGCGGATTCGGCTTCTGGGCCGGCGCGATCGTCATCATCGTCGGACTGGTGCTTTCGGTGATGCGTCTGCAGCAGACCGGTGGGCAGCTTCCCGGTGCCCTGAACAAGGTGCCGAACATCGGCCGGCACGGTCCGCAGGGCGGCGTTGCCGGCGCTTCCGGCGGCCCGCAGCAGGGCTATGCCCCGCCGCAGCAGCCGGGCGGCTACGCCGCGCCCCAGCCCCCCCAGCAGCAGCCGCCGCAGTATCCGCCGCCGCAGCAGGGCTACGCACCGCCCCAGCCCCCCCAGCAGCAGCCGCCGCAGGCGCCGCCACAGCAGCAGCCGCCGCAGTATCCGCCGCCCGCAGCAGGGCGGCCAGCAGTACCCGCCGCCACAGCAGTAGCCGATTTCCCGACGCCGGGGTGGGCGCACCAGCGCGCGCCCCGGCGTCGTGCGTCGGCTCCACGTCGCAAGAATCGCGCGTGATCAGGCAACGCTGGGGCTAGGGTTCCCGGCGATCGAGCGCAGCGGTGCTGGAAGGGTTGATGGCGATGACGTACTGGCCGCCGGCGGGTCAGCCGCCGGGGGAGGGTGGGCACGACTACGGTGCCCCGCCCACCGGTGCCCCGCCGCACCGGTGCCGAGACCGGCGTCGGGTCCATGAACCCCCTGGACCTGGCAGTGATCCTCGGCGGGGTCGTCGCACTGATCTTCTCGTTCTTCCAGTACTACACGGTCGAGCTCACCCAGCGCTTCCAGACACAGTTGTGCGACAACGATCGGATTCCGGCGTCGGCCAAGGCCATCTGCAGCGGGGACAGCGCGAGTGCATGGCACGGGTTCTTCGGCTGGTTCGGGGCGGTGCTGCTGCTCATTGCCGCAGCGCTCGCCTCCGTGCAGGTATTCGCCCCGAACACCGTAAGCCCGCAGGCACCCACCCGGCTGATCACGCTCGTGCTGTGTGGCGCCGGCTTGATCAGCACGTTCGCCGCGCTGTTCGTGATTCCGCACGGCGATGCCGGCGACGCGCTCCAGGGCTCGCACCTGACCCTCGACGACGTCTTCGACTTCGGCCACGGCTTCTCCTACTGGCTGATCCTCGTCGTCGCAGCGGCGATGACCGCGATCGCCGCGCTGCGTCTGGGGCAGACCGGCGGCGCGATCGCACTTGGTCCCGCCGCCGGCGGCCACGGACCGCAGCCGCAGCCGTATCCGTCGGCCGGTTACGGACAGCAGCCGGCCCCCGAGCAAAGCTACGGCGAGCCGATCTACCCGCCGGCACAGCAGCCGCCCCAACAGCAGTAGCCACGCCCGAAGCGGCTCCGGCACCCTCGGCGCGTCTGCGCCTGATCCGCCCGGTGGTTTGCCAGCCTGGACGGATGGCCGTCGACCGACTCGAGAGCAACAGCGAGCCGGCGACCGACGACGGCACGGGCGCGACGGATGCGCGGCGCAGCGTGGTCCCGGCGGCGGCCGGACGCTCGCTGTGGCTGGCGGCGGCCTGGACCGGTGCGGGCGCCGCGGTGTTCTGCTCCGTGGCCGCCATCGTGGCGGTCGCGATCTGCTGGCTGCCGGCCTCGGGCGGCTCCGGCAATGCCGGCTCGGCGATCCGGGCCGGCGTGCTGGTCTTCCTGGCTTCCTTGCACGCGGGCATCACCGTCGACGGCGTGCCCACGGCGTTCGTCCCGCTGGGCATGACGGTGATCGTCGGGCTGGTGGCGTGGCGAGCGGGCAGCGGACTGGCCGACGCCGTCGATGACCTCGGTGAGGAACGCCCGGGCCGCCTGGCGCGGGTGTGCGCGGCCCAGGTCGCGGTGTTCGCCCTCGTCTGCGGCGCGGGTGCGCTGCTCGTCTCGCTGGGCACGTCGAGCGTCGCGCCCATTGCGGCGACGTTCACCGGTGCTGTGCTGTTCGCCCTCACCGGCGGGGTGGCATTTGCCCGCTGGTCGGCGCTCGGTGACGCGATCCTGGACCGATTGCCCGAACTGCCGGTCGCGGTCTTCGCCCGCGCCGCACGCGCGGCCGTGGTCGGGGTCGCCTGCTATCTGGGCGTAGGCGCGTTGCTGGTGGCGGCCTCACTCGTCGTGCACCACGAGCGGGTCGAGGCGTTGTCCGCGCAGGTGGGCGGCGGGTGGGCCGGCGCTCCGGTGCTGCTGCTCGGAATCCTCGCTGCGCCCAACGCGGTGATCGCGGCATCGGCGTACCTGGCCGGACCCGGCTTCGCACTCGGCACCGATACCCACGTGTCGTTGTTCACGACCGCGCACGGCGTGCTGCCTGCGTTCCCGGTGCTCGGGGCGATGCCCGTCGGGCACGGTGCCCCCTGGCCGATGCTCGCGCTGGCCGCGGCCACGCCGGTGCTCGCCGGCGCCACCCTGGCGGCCTACACGATGCGCACGCCCGGCTGGCTCGCCCGGCTGGGCGAGGTGGGTGTCGCGGCGATGGTCGCCGGCGCGATCGGCATGGTGCTGGCCTGGCAGGGTGGCGGTGCCATCGGCAGCGGGCGGCTCAACGCTCTCGGCGCGTCGCCCTGGCAGTTCGGCGCGGCGCTGTGTGTGCAGGTCGCCGTGCTCGGCAGCCTAGGGCTGGCCGGTGCGGCGCTCGGCGGACTCGTGCGCCGGTGGTGGTCCGACCGGCGCGTCGACCTCGGTGACGATGCCACCGACAGCGACAGCGACAGCGACAGGCGACACCGACAGCGACAGCGACAGCGACGAGCCCGGCCGGCTGCTGACCGCCCTGCAACTCGTCCGCTCGGCCGTCACGCCGGGCGGCGCGACCGAGGACCAGCGAGCCGGAGAAGCGGCGGGCGAGGCGCAGGCCGAAGAGGTGGACAAACCCCCCGAGGCCGATCCGGACGAGGTGACGGTCAAGATCGCGCCGGGTGAACTGGCCGGCTGACCCGGCTCGGTAGGCTGAGCAGGTGGCGCGCCTCGTCGTTCTGGCGTCCGGCAACGGCAGCACCCTGCAGGCGCTGCTCGACGATCCGCAGGTGCGCCCGCAGATCGTCGCCGCCGGCACCGACGTCACCGGGTGCCGCGCGATGCAACGCGCGGCCGAGCACGGTCTCCCGACCTTCGTGGCGGCGCTGCGTGACCACCCCGATCGGGGCGCCTGGAACGATGCGCTGGCCGAGGCGGTCGCCGGTCACACCCCCGACCTCGTGGTACTGGCCGGGTTCATGCGCATCCTCGCACCGAGCCTGGTCACCAGGTTCCGCGTCGTGAACACGCACCCGGCGCTGCTGCCGGCCTTCCCGGGCGCGCACGCCGTGCGGGACGCACTGGCCGCCGGCGTCAGCGTCACCGGTGTCACCGTGCACTGGGTCGACGAAGGCGTCGACACCGGACCGGTCGATCGCCCAGTGCGAGGTGCCGGTGTTGCCGGGTGACGACGAGAACACCCTGCGCGCCCGCGTCCAGGCCGCCGAGAGACCGTTGTACGTCAACACGATCCGCACCCTGTGCTCGACCGCCGGAGCTCCGACATGACCAAGATCGCCATTCGCCGCGCGCTGATCAGCGTCTACGACAAGACGGGTCTCGACGACCTCGCCCGTGGCCTGCACGAGGCCGGGGTGGAGATCGTCTCCACCGGGTCCACGGCAGCGCGGATCCGCGACCTCGGCGTGCCCGTGCAAGCCGTCGACGAGGTGACCGGATTCCCCGAGATCCTCGGCGGCCGGGTCAAGACCCTGCACCCGCACGTGCATGCCGGCCTGCTCGCCGACCAGAACGACCCCGTGCACGTCGAGACGATCGGCGCGCTCGGTATCGCGCCGTTCCAATTGCTGATTTCGAACCTCTACCCGTTCGCCGCCACGGTCGCCACCGGTGCGAGCCAGGCCGAGGTCATCGAGCAGATCGACATCGGCGGCCCGGCGATGGTGCGGGCGAGCGCGAAGAACCACGGCTCGATCGCCGTCGTCACCGACCCCGCGCGCTATCCGGACGTGCTCGCCGCGGTCCGCGCGGGCGGGTTCGAGCTCGCCGACCGGCAACGGCTCGCCCTCGCCGCGTTCCGGCACACCGCGGCCTACGACGTCGGGGTGGCGTCGTGGCTGGGCAGTGTCGTCGCGCTCGACGACGAGGTCGACGGCGAGTCCAGCGGGTTTCCCGGCTGGGTGGCGGCCTCCTACGAACGCGCCGCGGTGCTGCGCTACGGCGAGAACCCGCACCAGCGCGCCGCGCTGTACATCACGCCCGACGCCGGCGGCGGCATTGCGCACGCCGACCAATTACAGCGGCAAGGAGATGAGCTTCAACAACTACGTCGACGCCGATGCCGCGTGGCGCGCGGCCTATGACTTCGCGCAGCCGTGCGTCGCGATCATCAAGCACGCGAACCCATGCGGCATCGCGATCGGCGAGGACATCGCGCGATGCGCACCGCAAGGCGCACGACTGCGATCCGGCGAGCGCGTACGGCGGCGTGATCGCGACCAACCGGCCGGTGAGCGTCGAGATGGCCGAGCTAGCGTCGCGACGATCTTCACCGAGGTCGTCGTAGCGCCGGCGTTCGACGACGGCGCGCTCGAGGTGCTGGCGAAACGCAAGAACCTTCGATTGCTGATCGCCGAAACCGCGACCCGATCATCCCGGCGTCGAGCGGCGCCCGGTCTCGGGCGGCATGCTGCTGCAGACCGCCGACGCCATCGACGCGCCCGGCGACGACCCGCCGACCTGGAGCTAGCGGCCGGTGACGCCGCCGACGACGCGACGCTCGCCGATCTCGCGTTCGCCTGGCGCGCGGTGCGGGCGGTCAAGTCCAACGCGATCCTGCTCGCCGCCGACGGCGCGACGGTCGGGGTCGGCATGGGCCAGGTGAACCGCGTCGACTCGTGCACGCTGGCGGTGGCCCGGGCCGGCGAGCGCGCCACCGGTGCGGTGGCGGCGTCGGATGCGTTCTTCCCGTTCGCAGACGGACCCGGCGTGCTCATCGCCGCGGGCGTGCGGGCGATCGTCGAACCCGGCGGCTCGATCCGCGACGACGAGACCGTCGCCGCCTGCAAGGAGGCGAACGTCACGCTGTACTTCACCGGGACGCGGCACTTCGCGCACTGACCCTGAGATCGCCTGGCAGGATGGCGCTCGTGACAGCGACGATCCTGGACGGCAAGGCCACCCTCGCCGCGATCAAGGCCGAACTCGCCGTCGCGGGTGGCCGCGCTCGCCGAGCGCGGGCATCGTGCCGGGCCTGGGCACCGTCCTGGTCGGCGACGACCCGGCCAGCCGCTGGTACGTCGACGCCAAGCACCGCGACTGCGCCGAGATCGGCATCGCCAGCATCCGCCGCGACCTGCCTGCCGGCACGCACGCAGGCCGAGGTCGAGGCCGTGGTCGACGAGCTGAACGCCGACCCGGCGTGCACCGGCGTTCCTGGTGCAGCAGCCGACCGGGCTCGACGAGTTCGCGATCCTGGCGCGCGGTCGATCCGGACAAGGACGTCGACGGGCTGCACCCGATGAACCTCGGCTGGCTGGTGCTGGGCAAGCCTGCGCCGCTGCCCTGCACGCCCACCGGGATCATCGAGCTGCTGCGCCGCTACGACGTGCCGATCGCCGGCGCACACGTCGTGGTCATCGGCCGTGGCATCACCGTCGGCCGGCCGCTGGGGCTGATGCTGACCCGGCGCAGCGAGAACGCGACGGTGACGCTGTGCCACACCGGCACCCGCGATCTGGCCGCGCAGGTGCGCAGCGCCGACATCGTCGTCGCCGCCGCCGGAGCTCCCGGGCTGGTGACCGCCGACATGGTCAAGCCCGGTGCGGCCGTACTCGATGCGGGCGTGAGCCGGGTCGACGGCAAGCTCGCCGGTGATGTCGCCGCGGCAGTCGCCGAGGTCGCCGGGTACCTCGAGCCCGAACCCCGGCGGGGTCGGGCCGATGACCCGCGCGATGCTGCTGCGCAACGTCGTCGATGCGGCCGAGCGGGTAGCGCCGGTGAACACTCGCGCCGCGCGGGCGTGGGTGCGCGAGCAGGCTGCGTTCCTCGTGGTGCTCGCCGGTCTGGCGGGCTCGTTCCTCTACCTCGCGGTCGAGCCCGGGCGATGGGGCCGGGCCACCGGCGCGATGTCGGTCACGGTATTGCTGGCCGGGGTGTTGCGACTGGTGCTGCCCACCGAGCGGGCCGGGTCGCTTGCGGTGCGCAGCCGCACCGTCGACACCGTGACGTGTCTCGTGCTGGGTGGGTTACTGCTCGGTGTCGACCTCCGCCTACATGCTTGACAGGCCGGTGGCCTAACCTGCGGGGCGAGACTTCTACGACAGGAGACGCCGATGTCCGAATCCACCCGCCGCGGGAAGGTCACCGTCGTCGGGGCCGGCTTCTACGGGTCGACGACCGCACAGCGCCTTGCCGAGTACGACATCTTCGAGACCGTCGTGCTCACCGACATCATCGAGGGCAAGCCCGAGGGCCTGGCGCTCGACCTGAACCAGTCGCGTCCGATCGAGGGATTCGAGACCACGGTCGTCGGCGCCACCACGACGCCCGACGGTGGCGGGTACGAGCCGACCGCGGGTTCTGACGTCGTCGTCATCACCGCCGGCCTGCCGCGCAAGCCCGGCATGAGCCGGATGGACCTGCTCGAGGTCAACGCCAAGATCGTGCGCGGGGTGGCCGAGCACATCGCCGCGCACTCGCCCGACGCGGTGATCATCGTGGTGTCCAACCCGCTGGACGAGATGACCGCGCTGGCCCAGCTGGCGTGCGGGTTCGCCGAAGAGCGAAGGTGTTCGGCCAGGCCGGGGTGCTGGACACGGCACGGTTCACCAACAACGTCGCCACCGAGCTTGCGCGTGCCGGTCGGCTCGGTGCAGACGCTGACCCTGGGCTCGCACGGCGACACCATGGTGCCGGTGCCGTCGGCCTGCTTCGTCGACGGCAAGCCGCTCGCCGATGTCATGGACGCCGCGAAGATCGACGACCTGGTCACCCGCACCCGCAACGGCGGTGCCGAGGTCGTCGCGCTGCTCAAGACCGGCTCGGCCTACTACGCGCCGTCGGCCGCCGCTGCCCGGATGGCCCGGGCGGTCATCGAGGACTCCGGCCAGGTGATCCCGGTGTGCGCCTGGGTCGACGGCGAGTACGGCATCAGCGGCGTCTACCTCGGCGTCGAGGCCGAGATCGGCCGGGCCGGCGTGAAGAAGATCGTCGAGCGCGACCTCACCGACTCCGAGCTCGCCGGGCTGAAGGAGGCCGCCGAGGCGGTGCGCGCCAAGCAGGCCGACGTCGCCAACCTCTGACCACCGACCCCTTCCCCCAAACGAAAGCTGTCCGCGCTGCGCGCGGATATGCATACCTGCGGCGCGGACAACTCGCGGGCAGCTTTAGAGTCGTTTAGGGAAGCGGGGTGCGGCGGCCCAGGTGGCGGATCGCGGCGGCGTCGCCGGGGCCGGCCCGTTCGTCCAGGTGCTCGACGACGTAGGCCCGGTGCGCATCGTCGACGTTGCCGCCGTATTTGAACTTCGCCCGCACGTCGCGCACCGCCAGGCGCAGTCCGCGGATGCCGTTGAGCGTGCGGCCGTGCTCGATCGGGTCGGCGACGTCGCTGCCGGCTTCCACGTCGGCCAGCTGCCGCCGCAGGATCGCCGCCTTGTCCTCGGGGTCGTCGAGCACCGAGGCCTGCGCGATCAGCTGCACCGCCGAGTAGTAGGTGGTCGGCACGCCCATCCGTGGGTCCTCGTCGCCGATGGCCTTCCACCGCGCCGGCACGTATGCCCAGTCGCCGGCGATGCTGAGCAACACGGTCGGGTTCTCGTCCAGCGCGTGCCAGATCGGGTTGGGCCGGGCCAGGTGCAGCACGACCTCGTCCGCGGAGACGAGCACGAACTGCGTCGGCACCACCACCGGCACCGCACGGTCGCGGCCGGCGGCGACCAGGTGCCCGAACCCCTGCGACCGGACGAACTCCACCCACTCGGCCTCGTCCCGGCCGGCGTCCCACGGATGAATCAGCACCCCCCGAGCGTAGGAGTAGCCGATGATCATGCACGGAGCCGCGCTCCAGCAACTGTTCGTGCATGATCATCGCGGGTGGGGGACGCCCGAGTCTCGTCGGCCGGGCCGAACGCGATATCTTGATGCCGAGAGAATTCCCTCACGGTGAGGACCGGCGATGGCAAAGATCAAGGTGACCGGCACGGTCGTCGAGCTCGACGGCGACGAGATGACCCGAATCATCTGGCAATTCATCAAGGACAAGCTGATCAACCCGTACCTCGACGTGCACCTCGAGTACTACGACCTCGGCATCGAGCACCGCGACGAGACCGACGACCAGGTCACCGTCGACGCCGCGAACGCGATCAAGAAGCACGGCGTCGGCGTCAAGTGCGCCACCATCACGCCGGACGAGGCGCGGGTCGAGGAGTTCGGCCTCAAGCACATGTGGCGCTCGCCGAACGGCACGATCCGCAACATCCTCGGCGGCGTGATCTTCCGGGAGCCGATCATCATGAGCAACATGCCGCGGCTGGTGCCCGGCTGGACCAAGCCGATCGTCGTCGGCCGGCACGCGTTCGGCGACCAGTACCGCGCCACCGACCTGAAGGTGCCCGGAGAGGGCACCCTGACGATGACCTTCACGCCGAAGGACGGCAGCGACCCGATCGAGCTGCACGTCTTCGACTTCCCGGGTCCCGGCGTGGCGCTGTCGATGTACAACCTCGACGCCTCGATCCGCGACTTCGCCCGGGCCTCCCTGCGCTACGGCCTCAACCGCAACTACCCGGTCTACCTCTCGACGAAGAACACGATCCTCAAGGGCTACGACGGCCGGTTCAAGGACATCTTCGCCGAGGTGTTCGAGGCCGAGTTCAAGGACGACTTCGCCCAGGCCGGCATCACCTATGAGCACCGGCTCATCGACGACATGGTGGCGGCCTCGCTCAAGTGGGAGGGCGGCTACGTCTGGGCCTGCAAGAACTACGACGGCGACGTGCAGTCCGACACCGTGGCGCAGGGGTTCGGCTCACTCGGACTGATGACCTCGGTGCTGATGACCCCCGACGGCAAGACCGTCGAGGCCGAGGCCGCGCACGGCACCGTCACCCGCCACTACCGCCAGCACCAGCAGGGCAAGCCCACCTCGACCAACCCGATCGCGTCGATCTTCGCCTGGACGCGCGGGCTCGCCCACCGGGGCGTGCTGGACGGCACACCCGAGGTCACCGAATTCGCCGAGACGCTCGAGCGGGTCTGCATCGAGACCGTCGAGAGCGGACGGATGACCAAGGACCTCGCCATGCTCGTCGGCCCGGACCAGTCGTGGCTGACCACCGAGGACTTCCTCGCGGCGATCGACGCCAACCTGCAGCAGGCGATGCGGTAGTCGGTCAGGCCCCGGCCGCCGCCAGGGCGGCAGCCTCCGACGAGTCGAGCGCCTGGCAGCGCTCGCCGCGGGCGGGTAGGCCAGGTGCGGCAGCGCTGCTGGCCACACGCACCGGCCGAGACCGGCGATCGCAATCGTGGTCAGCCGGCCGATGCGAGGTAGAAGACCAGCACGCCCGCGCAACGTGGTCACCCGCCGAACCGGTCTGCGAGCTTGCCGCCGAGCGCGACCGGCGCGGCGATCGCGAGGACGTAGGCGTTGGCCACCCACTGCAGCCCGGTGGCCGACACAGCGCCGAATCCGTTACCGCTTCGTGAGCCATCTTGCGTGGCTTTGCCGTTACGGATGGGTAACGTCCGCATGTCAAGGCACGTGCGGAGGTGCGGATGCTTGCCTGCGAGCGACACGGATGCGGGGAACCACTGGTCCTCGTGCACGGTGTCATGCACCGCCGGCAGGCCTGGTACCCCGTGCTCGACGAGCTCGCGGCCCGGCGCGAGGTGATCCTGGTCGACCTGCCCGGGCACGGCGAGTCGCCGCCGTTCGAGCTCGCCGGCCGCACCGCGGCCGAGGCCCTGCGCGACGAATTCGTCCGCTTCCTCGCCGACCAGGGCCTGGACCGGCCGCACCTGGCCGGCAACTCGCTCGGCGGCCTGGTGGCCCTCGAAGCCGGCGCCCGCGGGCTGGCGCGCTCGGTCACCGCCCTGTCGCCGGCCGGTTTCTGGCGCTCGACCAGCGCGTTCAACTACCGCCGCCAGGTGTTCCTGCAGGCCGGTGCGCTCAGCGACCTGTTCGGCGGCCGCGGCGAGTCGCTGGCCCGTACCCGGGCCGGCCGCCAGATCATGTACGGCCTCACCTGTGCGCATCCCGCCCGAGTGTCCGGCGACCAGGCGGTCGGCGATCTGCGCGGCTTCCGGCGCGCCCGGCCGGCACTCGGCCTGCTGCTGGACGCCGCGGCGCCGTTCACCGGCCAACTCCCGCCCGAGATACCGGTGACGATCGCCTGGGCGGCCCGCGACCTGGTGCTGCCGGTCTGGCAATCGCAGATCGCCCGCGAGGTCCTGCCGCAGGCCGATCACCTCGTGCTGCGCGGCCTCGGGCACGTGCCGATGACCGACAAACCGCGGACCGTCGCGGAGATCCTGCTGCGTGGCAGCGCGCCGGTCGCCGAGGTCACCTCGCTGGGCGAGCGTCGGGCCTCCGGACGCAGCGCGGCGTCGGCCTGAAGCCGGCCATCGCGGCCCCTGGGCGTCCGTAGACTCGATCGCGTGGCCGGTCAGACGCTGCTCTACATCGGCATCGTCCTCCTGCTGATCATCATCGAGGGCCTGTTCGTCGCCGCCGAGATCGCGCTGGTATCGATGCGCGAGAGCCAGGTGCGTGGCCTCGCGGAGACCGGTGGCCGCGGCGGCGCGGCGGTCGCCAGGCTGGCCGCCGACCCGAACCGGTTCCTCGCCGCCGTCCAGATCGGCGTCACGTCCACCGCCCTGCTGTCCAGCGCGTTCGGGGCCGTGACGCTGTCCGACCAGGCCAAGGCCTTCCTCGTCGACCACGGCTGGAGCTCCGGTCTGGCCGGCGCCACCGGGGTCATCGGCGTCACCCTGATCATCTCCTTCGTCACCCTCGTGCTCGGCGAACTCGCGCCCAAGCGGCTCGGGTTGCAGCGCGCCGAACGGACCGCGATGTTTTTCGCGCCGGCGCTGAACCGGGTGGCCGCTGTCTTCCGGCCGGTGATCTGGCTGCTGTCCAAGTCGACCAACGCCCTGGTGCGCCTGCTCGGCGGCGACCCGGGCGCCGGGCGCGAACCGATCAGCGACGAGGAGCTGCGCGGTCTGGTGGCCGCGCACGAGAGCCTCGGTACGGACGAGCGGCGCCTGATCGACGACGTGTTCGCAGCCGGCCAGCGCTCGATCGACGAGGTGATGGTGCCGCGCACCGAGGTGACCTTCCTCGACGGCTCGCTCACCGTCAGCAAGGCCGCAAAAGTGGCCGCGGAGTCACCGCACTCGCGCTACCCGGTGGTCGGCCGCGGGCACGACGACGTGCTCGGCTTCGTCCACATCCGCGACCTGCTGGTGCCGGCCAACCGGTTCGGCCGCGACGCCACCGTCGCCAGCTTCGCGCGCGAGGTGAAGACGCTGCCGGGCAGTGTCCACGTGCTGACTGCCATGTCGGAGATGCGCGGCGAGGGCCATCACATGGCCATCGTGATCGACGAGTACGGCGGCACCGACGGCATCGTCACCCTCGAGGACCTGATCGAGGAGGTCGTCGGCGACATCCGCGACGAGTACGACCGCGAGGGCGCCGAGGCCCGGTCGCTGTCCGGCGGCGAGGTCGAGGTCGACGGCAAGCTCAACCTCGACGAGGTCGCCGAGATGTCCGGCGTCCTGCTGCCCGACGGGCCCTATGCGACGCTCGGCGGCTTCGTCATGGCCGAACTCGGCCGGCTGCCGCGCATCGGCGACACCGTCGAGTACGAGGGCCTGCGGCTGACGGTCGTGCACGTCGAGGGGCGCCGGGCGGCCCGGGTCCGGCTGACCCCGATCGAGGCCCCGGCGCCGGCTGAGGAAGTTCCCACCTCCGCGCGGCGACCCACGTCCAGCAGATGATTGAATCGACTTCATCATGACTTCACCTGCTCGTTACCCTCGCGTGCTGTCCGGCATCCAGCCGACCGCGGGCTCGTTCCACCTCGGCAACTACCTCGGCGCGGTGCGCCAATGGGTCGACCTGCAAGACGCCAACGACGCGTTCTACTGCGTCGTCGACCTGCACGCGATGACCATGAACGTCCCGCCACCGGCAGAGCTATTCGAACGCACCCGGGTGTCGGTGGCCCAGCTGCTCGCCGCCGGGCTCGACCCCGAGCGGTGCACGCTGTTCCTGCAGAGCCACGTCCCCGGCCACAGCCAGCTGGCCTGGGTGATGGAGTGCCTCACCGGGTACGGCGAGGCCAGCCGGATGACCCAGTTCAAGGACAAGTCCGCCCGCGCCGGAGCCGACCGGGTGACCGTCGGGCTGCTGACCTACCCGATCCTGCAGGTCGCCGACATCCTGCTGTACCGGGCGAACTAGGTACCGGTGGGCGAGGACCAGCGCCAGCACCTGGAGCTGACCCGCAACCTCGCGCAGCGCTTCAATCACAGCTACGGCGACACCTTTGTCGTGCCCGAGCCCTACATCCTGCGGGCCACCGCGAAGATCATCGACCTGCAGGACCCGACCGCGAAGATGAGCAAGTCGTTGCCGGAGGCCGGCACCGTGAACCTGCTCGACGAACCGGGAACGACCGCGAAGAAGATCCGCCGCGCCGTCACCGACACCGAGACCGAGATCCGCTTCGACCCGGCCGCGAAGCCGGGCGTTTCCAACCTTCTGACGATCCTGTCCACGTTCAGCGGGCAGACCGTGCCCGAGCTGGAGGCCGAATTCGACGGTCAGGGGTACGGCGCGTTGAAGGTCGCGGTGGCCGACGCGGTCGTCGCCTTCGCCGAACCGTTCGCCAAACGCACCGCCGAACTGCTGGCCGATCCCGCGGAGCTGGACCGGATCCTCGCCCGCGGAGCCACGCGCGCCAACGAGGTGGCCGACGAGTCGGTGCGCATCGCCTACGAACGGGTCGGGTTCGTGCCCCCGGTGCCGGCGTGCGGGACCTGATGCTCGGGGTGGCCGTGGCCATCCC
Organism: uncultured Actinomycetota bacterium; assembly: GCA_963718805.1. GTDB lineage: Bacteria > Actinomycetota > Actinomycetes > Mycobacteriales > Jatrophihabitantaceae > Jatrophihabitans. The sequence continues at coordinate 264,801 of CAVQZY010000001.1, forward strand.
GCAACCGCACGCGAAGGTCCTGACGAAATGGCGTTCCCGCGTCGGTGACCCGGCAGCCGAGCTGGTGTTCCCGCACGTGACCCTGCTGCCGCCGACGCCGGTGCCGGAGAACACCATCGACGAGGTCGAGAAGCACCTCGCCGAGGCGGCTCGCGAAAGCGACAAGTTCGTGATGCACCTGGCCGGTACCGGCACGTTCCGGCCGCTGTCGCCGGTCGTGTTCATCCAGGTCGCGATGGGCGTGTCCGACTGCGAGACGCTCGAGCAGGCGATCCGCCGCGGCCCGCTGGCCCGCGATCTCGAGTTCCCGTACCACCCGCACGTCACGGTCGCCCACGGCGTGGACGATCAGGCGCTCGACGACGCCTACGAGGCGCTCGCGGGCTTCGTCGCGCGCTTCACCGTCGACCGGATCGTGCTGTTCTCGCGAAAGCCCAAAGGCCGCTGGGACTGGCGCTCGGAGTTCCCGCTCGGCGAGAGGGTGCCTTCCGACGGGTAGAACGTCCGCATGACCGAGGTTCGGGCAGCGGAGCGCAGCGACGACGACGAGAGCACGCCGAAGCGACTTGCGAGCGGGGCGAAGGCACGCTGGCAGGCGCTGCAGGACCGATATGCCTGGCTGCGGCACGTGCTGGCCGCGTGGCAACTGATGGGCCGCAACAACGCCAATCAATACGCCGCCGCAATCACCTACTTCAGCTTCCTGGCGCTGTTCCCGCTGCTGCTGCTCGCGGTGTCGATCGTCGGGTTCGTGTTGAGCTCGAATCCCGAAGCCCAGCAGAACCTGTTCAACCACATCGGCGACAGCGTGCCGGGCGAGCTCGGCACCACGATCAAGACCGCGGTGCAGACGGCGATCGACAAGCGGTCGGCGCTGGGTGTGGTCGGGCTCGTCGGGGTGCTGCTGGCCGGGCTCGGCTGGATCGGCAACCTGCGTAACGCGATCGACGGCGTGTGGGGCCGAACGCCGGCCAAACGCAAGCTGGTGGTCGCCAAACTCGCCGACATGTTCGTGCTCGCCGGGCTCGGCGTCGGCGCGCTGGTATCGATGGGCTTGACCGTGGTCGGCACGTCATTGACCGATCAGATCCTGCGGGCCGCCGGGCTGGATTCGGTGCCCGGCACCACGTGGCTCACGAAGCTGCTCGGGATCGCCATCGCGGTGCTCGGCGACATGATCATTTTCTGGTGGCTGCTGGTCCGGCTGCCGCAGGCCGACGTGCCGGTAAAGGCCGCGCTCAAGGGTGCGCTGCTGGCCGCGGTCGGCTTCGAGATCCTCAAGATCGTCGGCACCTACACGATCGCCCATACCGCGAAGAGTCCGACCGCGGGGCCCTTCGCCGGCATCCTGGCCATCCTGATCTGGATCCAACTGGTCGCGCGGTGGATGCTGTTTTGCTGCGCCTGGCTGGCCACCGCCCGTGAGCGGTTCAGCGCGAACACCGTCCCCCTCGTAGAGCCGCCCGTGATGGTCGAGGAACCCCACGACGAGGCCACGGTGAGCCCGGCCGCGGTCGGCGCGGCGCTGGTGGGCGCCGGCGCGGTCGCCGGCGCCGTCACGACCTGGTGGGTCACCCGACCCAAGGTGGAATGACCCTTGCCCTCTGGTGAGCGGCGCCTTCCTCCGATGAGTGGCGACTACCTGGCTTCACTGGCGACTTGTTACGCGCCACTCATGCACGTTTCTCGCCACTCAATTGAGGGTGGGGGGCGGCTGCCGGCGACGCCGGTTGCGTGCCCAGTTGCTGATCCAGAAAGCCGCGGCGACGATCAGGACCACGATCACGAGCCCGATCCCGGGCGGAGACTTCTTCGTTTTCTTCGCCGGCGGGGTAGACGGCGCCGAGGTGGCGTCCGCCAACGGCGCGCCCGCGCTCCGGATCACCGAGGTCACTGCGCGGTCGAGATGACCCACCGGGTAGGTGCCGGCCGGCAGGCGCTGTGCCCAGTCGACCAGCTTCGTGGCCTGTTGCCACTGGTCCAGCGGCCACCGCTGGGCCCGCAGCAGCACCACCCCGTAGCGATGTCCGTTGCGTTCGATCGCACCGGCGAAGGTGTGCTGCGCGGCATCGGTGAAGCCGGTCTTGGCCACGAGCGCCCCGCGGACCTGCTGCAGGAACGGGGTGTTCTGGTTGTAAAGCTTGACGCTCGCGAACCCGTCGACCCGCTGGGCCGGCAGGCTGGACGTGCGGGCACGGTCGTAGGCGAGGAACCGCGGCTGCGCGATCGCCGCGCGCAGGAACAACGTGAGGTCGTAGGCGCTGGTCAGTTGCTGCCAGCCGTCGAGGCCCGACGGGGTCTGCACGAGGGTGTCGTATGCGCCGAGCCGTTGCGCCGTCGTGTTCATTGCCGCCACGGTGCGGGCACGCCCGCCCGTGGCCTCGGCCAGCGCCTCCGCGGCGTCGTTGCCCGACACCAGCAGCAGTGCCCGGAACAGTTGGTCGACGGTGTACACGCCGCCGGGCACGAGCCCGGCATGTGATCCCTCGGTCTGCGCGGCGCGACGACTGACGGTCACCTTGCGGTCGCCTGGGAGTTGCGGCAGCAGGGTGATCGTCGTCAGGATCTTCTGGACGCTCGCCGGTTGGTAACGGCCGTGTGGATCGCGGGCGGCGATGACCGCGCCGGTGTCCAGGTCGGCCAGCACCCACGCGCTCGCGGTCAGGTGGTGCGGCAGGGTCGGCGCGTGCGCCGGGAGGACCAGCCCGCGGCTCAACATCCGCGAACCTCCCACCGGGGCGCCCAGCGGCCCGAGCCCACCGCGGCGCGGGTGTGGATCCGGCGCGGCCGGCGAGTTGCCCTTGTCGGTGGGCGAGGGCGCCGGCGGCGGCGTCGCGGGCAGCAGAGGGGCATGCGGCACGGCACTGCCGGTACGCCGCGCCGCCGCCGGCCGGGGCGTTTCGGCTCTCGAAGTCAGCGGCGCGAACGCTGCCACCGCGAGCAGCGCGCTCACGGCGACCGCGCATCTAACCTGCGTCGTTCGCAACCGCACCCGCCGAGGGTAGGGGCGCGGGTGGACGCGCGGCCCTAGACGCGCCGGTACAGCAGCGCCCGCTTCACCTCGGCGATGGCCTGGGTGACCTCGATGCCCTGTGGGCAGGCCTCGGTGCAGTTGAACGTCGTGCGGCAGCGCCACACGCCGGCGGCCTCGTTGAGGATGTCGAGGCGCGCTTCGTGCGCCTGATCACGGCTGTCGAAGACGAACCGGTGTGCGTTGACGATCGCGGCCGGCCCGAAGTACGCGCCGTCGGTCCAGTAGACCGGGCACGAGGTGGTGCATGCCGCGCACAGAATGCACTTCGTGGTGTCCTCGTAGCGCGTCCGCTCGGCCTCGCTCTGCCGGTGTTCGCGGCTAGGTGGGTTGCCGGACGTGACCAGGAACGGCTGCACCTCCCGGTAAGCGGCGAAGAACGGCTCCATGTCGACGACGAGGTCCTTTTCCAGCGCCAGTCCCTTGATCGGCTCGACGATGATCTCGTCGGGCAGGTCTCGCACCAACACCTTGCAGGCCAGGCGGTTCACGCCGTTGATCCGCATGGCGTCCGAGCCGCACATCCCCTGCCCACAGGACCGCCGGAAGGTCAGCGAGCCGTCGATCTCCCACTTCACGTGATGCAGCAGGTCGAGTACGCAATCCGTCGGCCGGGCCGGAACCTCGTAGCGTTCCCAGTGCGGTTCGGTGTCGGCCTCCGGGTCGAAGCGGCGGATGCGCAGGTCGACGGTGCGCGGCGGGGTGGTCATCAGTACATCCGTTCCGTCGGCCGGTAGCTGGTCTGCACCACCGGCTTGTAGTCCAGCCGGACCGTGCCGTCCGGTTGCCGGTAGGCCATCGTGTGCCGCAGGAACGCGTCGTCGTCGCGCTGCGGGTGGTCCTCGCGGAAGTGCGCGCCGCGCGATTCGGTGCGGGCCCGCGCGCGCTCACGACGAGCGCCTCGGCGAGATCGAGCAGGAAGCCGAGTTCGATCGCTTCGAGCAGGTCGGAGTTGAACCGCCTGCCCTTGTCGGTGATGGCGACGTCGGCGTATCGCTCACGCAGGGCGGCGAGATCGGCCTGCGGCCGTCCGCAGCGACTCGTCGCTGCGATAGACCTGCGCGTTGCGCTCCATCGTGTCCTGCAGGTCGCGACGGATCGCGGCGGTGCGTTGGCTGCCGGTCGAGGTCAGCAACCGGTCGATCTGCGCCACCACCGTCGCCGCGCCGCCGGGCGGCGGTTCCGACGACGGCCGGTCCATTGCGAATTCCGCAGCGCTGATGCCGGCGCGCCGCCCGAACACATTGATGTCCAGCAACGAGTTGGTGCCGAGCCGGTTCGCGCCGTGCACGGAGACACAGGCGACCTCGCCGGCCGCGTAGAGCCCGGGCACGACGGCGTGGTTGTCGCGCAGCACCTGTGCGTCGAGCGTCGTCGGCACACCGCCCATGGCGTAATGCGCCGTCGGATACACCGGCACCGGTTCGGTCGTAGGGCTCGACGCCGAGGTAGGTGCGCGCGAATTCGGTGATGTCGGGCAGCTTGGCGTCGATCGGTTCCGGCGACAGGTGGGTGAGGTCGAGCAGCAGGTGATCGCGCTGCGGCCCGGCGCCGCGGCCCTCGCGTACCTCGGTGGCCATCGCGCGGGCGACGACGTCGCGCGGGGCGAGGTCCTTGATCGGCAGGGGCGTAGCGCTCCATGAACCGCTCGCCCGCGCCGTTGCGCAGGATCGCGCCCTCGCTGCGGGCCGCCTCGGACAGCAGGATGCCGAGCCCGGCCAGCCCGGTGGGGTGGAACTGGAAGAACTCCATGTCCTCGAGCGGAAGGCCGTGCCGCCACACGATGCCCATGCCGTCGCCGGTGAGCGTGTGCGCGTTCGACGTCGTCCGGAAAACCTTGCCGAAGCCGCCGGTGGCGAGCACGACGGCTTTCGCGCCGAACACGTGGAGATCGCCGGTGGCCAGCTCGTAGGCCACCGCGCCGCTGACCGCGCCGTCGGCCAGCAGCAGGTCGAGCACGTAGAACTCGTTGAAGAACTGCACGCCCTGCTTGACGCAGTTCTGGTACAGCGTCTGCAGGATCAGGTGGCCGGTGCGGTCGGCGGCGTAGCACGAGCGGCGCACCGGCCGCCTCGCCGTGGTCGCGGGTGTGACCGCCGAACCGGCGCTGATCGATGCGGCCGTCAGCCGTCCGGTTGAACGGCAGGCCCATCCTCTCCAGGTCGAGCACGGCGTCGATCGCCTCGCGGCACATCACCTCGGCGGCGTCCTGGTCGACGAGGTAGTCACCGCCCTTGACGGTGTCGAAAGTGTGCCACTCCCAGTTGTCCTCCTCGACGTTGGCGAGCGCTGCGCACATGCCGCCCTGCGCGGCGCCGGTGTGCGAGCGGGTCGGGTACAGCTTGGTGAGCACGGCGGTGCGGACCCGCGGCGACGACTCGAGGGCGGCGCGCATCCCGGCGCCGCCGGCGCCGACGATCACCACGTCGTAGCTGTGGTGATGACGTCGATAGCTGCGTGCCTGCGTGCTCTTCGCGCGAGCGCTCATCGCGTGCACGCCTCGCTCGCTGGCGCTGCTCATCACAGCGTCGGGTCGAAGGTGAAGATCACCAGCGTGCCGAGCGCGATCGTGATCGTGGTTGCCGTGTAGAGCAGGCATTTCAGGATCAGCCGGGTGCCGTCGCGGCGGGCGTAGTCGTTGATGATCGTGCGCATGCCGTTCGTGCCGTGCAGCATCGCCAGCCAGAGCATCAGCAGGTCCCAGACCTGCCAGAACGGCGAGGCCCAGCGCCCGGCGACGAACGCGAAGTTGATCGCGCTGCACCCCGCCGTCGAGGATGTTCATGATGAACAGGTGGCCGAGCACGAGCACCACGAGCAGCACGCCGGACACCCGCATGAACAGCCACGCGTAGAGCTCGACATTCGTGCCGGAAGCTCGCCGGTGCGGCGCCCGCGGTGCGTCGATGGGCGGCAGTCCGGCCGTCATCACTTGCTCCCGAACAGGTCGGCGAAGGCGTGCGCGAGCATGAAGACCGCCGCAGGCACCATGACCACGACCCAGGCGAACATCGTCACCCACAGCAGCTGGCGCTGGTACCGCGCGCCCTTGCTCCAGAAGTCGACCGCGATGATCCGCAGGCCGTTGAGCGCGTGGAACAGCACCGCGCCCACGAGACCGACCTCGAGGACGTTGACGAACGGGTTCTTGTAGATGTCGATCACCCGGTCGTAGGACTCCGGCGACACCCGAACGCAGCGCGGTATCGAGCACGTGTGCGAAAAGGAAGAAGAAGGTGAGCACGCCGGTGATCCGGTGCGCGACCCACGACCACATCCCGGCGCCGCCGCGGTAGAGCGTGCCGGCCGGCCGCGCGCGCCGCGGCTTGAGCGGCGAGCTGAAAGCGGTCACCTGCGAAATGCTAGGCGCCGACACGGCGGTGCCGGCACCGGCCGCGTGCTCGACGTGCGCGCAGCGTCGATCATGACCTGCGAACCGGACACACGCAGTGAGTGGAGACCCGGTCCGAAGACAACGATCTGGACTCGACACGGCATATTGGCCCGGGCCTCTTGCGGGGTTGGTGCCGGTGGCTAACGTGACCGCATACGACATCACGGCCGCCGGCCGTAATCGAAAGGGTGAACAACGTGCATCGTGTACGTGCAAGCGTCGTCGTTGCCGGAGTCGCGGCAATGGCCCTGGCGCTGACCGCCTGTGGCAGCAAGGGCGGAGACAAGAAATCGAGTGCGGCAGCGACCGGTACGGCGGCAGCCAGCGCGCCGGCCGGCGGTGCCACGTCATCGGCCGCCGCCGGCAAGTCGCTGACCGCCTGCATGGTGCTCGACACCGGCGGCGTCGACGACAAGTCGTTCAACCAGTCCTCCTGGGCCGGCATGCAGACCGCGAACAAGGCCAACCCGAACATCAAGATCTCCTACGTGCCGTCGAACTCGGGCAACGACTACACGCCGAACCTCGAAGGCCGAGGTCAGCGAAGGGCTGCCAGGCGATCATCGCGGTCGGCGGCCTGATGTCGGCCAACGTGAAGACGGTCGCGAAGGCGAACCCGAACGTGCACTTCGCCGAGGTCGACGCGCCGTCGAGCGGCCCGAACGTCTACGGCATCCAGTTCAACACCGCGCAGGGCGCGTTCCTCGGCGGCTACCTGGCCGCCGGCATGACGCAAGTCCGGCAAGGTGGCCACCTGGGGCGGACTGAACATCCCGCCGGTGACGATCTACATGGACGGCTTCTGGGAGGGCGTGCAGTACTACAACAAGCAGAACCACAAGAACGTCCAGGTCCTCGGCTGGAACGAGAACAAGCCGAAGGCGGGCACGTTCTCGCAGTCGTTCACCGACCAGAACAAGGGCAAGCAGATCAGCCAGACCTTCGTCCAGCAGGGCGCTGACGTCATCTTCCCGGTGGCCGGCGGCGCCGGCCTCGGCGCCGGCGCGGCGGCGCAGGCCTCCGGCGGCAAGGCGAACGTGATGTGGGTCGACACCGACGGCTGCGTCTCGGCTGCGCAGTACTGCAAGTACTTCATCACCTCGGTCACCAAGAACCTGACCGGCTCGGTCGTGCAGTACGTCCAGCAGGCGGCCACGGGCAACTTCCCGAGCGGGTCCTACGTCGGCACCCTCAAGAACGGCGGCACCGGCCTCGCGCCGTTCCACCAGTTCGCGGCCAAGGTGCCCGGCCGACCTGCAGCCCAGCTGGCGCAGGTGAAGGCGGGCATCTCCGACGGCACGATCAAGATCACCTCGAAGTGCCCAGCCGAGCGCCTGACGGCTCGCGTTACGGTCTGGGGGCGGGCTCGCGTGACCCGCTCCCAGCCACGAGCGAGAAGGGATGTGCGGTGAAGTTCGAGCTCCGCGGCATCACCAAGCGCTTCGGGACGCTCGTCGCCAACGACGCCGTCGACCTCGTCGTCGAGCCGGGTGAGATCCACGCCCTCCTCGGCGAGAACGGGGCCGGCAAGTCGACCCTGATGAACGTCGTCTACGGGCTCTACCGCCCGGACGAGGGCGAGATCCTCGTCGACGACGGGCCCGTCACGTTCGACGGGCCCGGCGACGCGATGGCGGCCGGCATCGGCATGGTGCACCAGCACTTCATGCTGGTGCCGGTGTTCTCGGTCACCGAGAACGTCATGCTCGGCCGCGAAGATGACCGCGACCGCCGGGTTCCTGGCCCGCCGCCGCGCCCGGCGCCAGGTCGCCGAGATCTCCAAGCGCTACGGCCTCGACGTGCCGCCGGACGCGCTCGTCGGCGACCTGCCGGTCGGCGTGCAGCAGCGCGTCGAGATCCTCAAGGCGCTCAGCCGCGATGCGTCGCTGCTCGTGCTCGACGAGCCCACCGCGGTGCTCACCCCGCAGGAGACCGAGGAACTGATCACGGTCATCCGCGGGCTGCGCGACGCGGGCACGTCGATCGTGTTCATCAGCCACAAGCTGCACGAGGTGCGCGCGATCGCCGACCGGATCACCGTCATCCGCCGCGGCAAGGTCGTCGGGACGGCCGAGCCGAGCGCGTCGGCGAGCGAGCTGGCCTCGCTGATGGTCGGCCGCCCGGTGCAACTCGTCGTCGACAAGGAACCGGCCGCAGCCGGGCGAGCCGCTGCTGGAGGTGCGCGATCTCGAGATCGTCAACGATCAGGGCGTCGTGCTCGTCGAGTCGGTCTCCTTCGAGGTGCGCGCCGGCGAGATCTACGCGATCGCGGGCGTGCAGGGCAACGGCCAGACCGAGGTGACCCAGGCGCTGGTCGGCCTCGTGAAGCCCGCCAGCGGCGAGATCCGAATCGACGGCAGGTCGGTCAACACCCTCACCACCGACGAGGTGCTCGACCTCGGCGTCGGCTACGTGCCCGAGGACCGTCTGCACGACGGGCTCGTCGGCTCGTTCACGGTGGCCGAGAACCTCGTGCTCGACATGTACGACAAGTCGCCGTTCGCCTCCGGCGGCAGCCTCAACCTCGGCGAGATCGAACGCAATGCCAGGGCCCGGATCGACGAGTTCGACGTGCGCACGCCGGGCACCCGCGCGCCGGCCGGCGACGCTGTCGGGGGGCAACCAGCAGAAGGTCGTGCTGGCCCGCGAGCTGTCCCGGCCGCTGAAGCTGCTGGTCGTCGCGCAGCCGACCCGCGGTCTGGACGTCGGGTCGATGGAGTTCGTGCACCGCCGCATCGTGGCGCGAGCGCGACAAGGGCACGGCGGTGGTCCTGATCTCGACCGAACTCGACGAGGTGCTCGGCCTCGCCGACCGGATCGCGGTCATGTACCGCGGCAAGATCGCCGGCGAGGTGCCGGCGCGGGACACCCGCCGAGCAGCTGGGCCTGCTGATGGCCGGCTCGTCGGCGGAGGAGGTGCAGCCGAAGCGACGCGGCTCAGCGAGGCCGCGGCCGGCGGCGAATCCGGGGGGCTGCTATGACGCTCACCGCACCCGAGGGCGAGGCGGCGGAGGAAGAGGCTGCCAGGCCCCGGCAGACCGCCGTGGTGGCGACGCACGCTCGACGGCTACCTGTACGGCAACCAGTTCGTGGTCACCGCGCTGTCGTTCCTGGTTGCGCTCGTCGTCGGCGCGATCCTGATCGCGCTCGGCCGACCAGGCCACGCGTGACTCGCTGGGGTACTTCTTCCAGCACCCCAGCGACACCTTCTCCGACGCGTGGGCGGCCATCTCGGCGGCCTACTCGGCGCTGTTGCGCGGCGCGGTGTTCAACCCGGACTCGCTCTACTCCGACGGCGGGGTGCCGATCTTCGGGCCGATCTCCAGCACCCTGCTCAACGCGGCGCCGCTGATCCTGGGCGGCCTCGCGGTGAGCGTCGCGTTCCAGTCCGGGCTGTTCAACATCGGCGTGCAGGGCCAGCTGATCATGGGTGCGATCCTCTCCGGCTACGTCGCGTTCAAGTGGCATCTGCCCACCGGGCTGCACCTGCTGGTCGCGTTGCTCGCCGGCGTTCTCGGCGGGGCGATCTGGGGTGGGATCGTCGGTGTGCCTCAAGGCGCGTACCGGTGCGCACGAGGTGATCACGACGATCATGCTCAACTACATCGCCTACTACTTCCTCGGCTACCTGCTGACAGTGCGCGGCTTCCAGGCGCCGAACTCCACCGAGGCGACCACGAGCCCCATCCACATCTCCGCACAACTGCCGGTGATCTTCGAGAACGTCCACTCCGGGCTGATCCTGGCCCTGCTCGCGGTGGCCGGCTGCTGGTGGCTGCTCTCCCGCTCGACGCTCGGGTTCAGCCTCAAGGCAATCGGCGCGAACGCGTTCGCCGCCCGGACCGCGGGCATGCGGGTGGAGCGCGGCTACATCGTCGTCATGCTCATCTCCGGCGCGCTGGCCGGGCTGGTCGGCTGCTCCCAGGTGCTCGGCACCCGGCACGTGCTGACTCAGGACGTCGACGGCGGCTTCGGCTTCGACGCCATCACGGTGGCGCTGCTCGGGCGGGCATCGCCGATCGGTACGCTTGCTCGCCGGTCTGCTGTTCGGCGCGTTCCGGGCCGGCGGCGTGACGATGGGTGCCGACACCTCGACCCCGCCCGACGTTGTGACGGTCATGGAGGCGGTGATCGTGCTGTTCATCGCCGCGCCGGCGTTGACCCGCGGGCTGTTCCGGCTGCGGGCGTCGTCGTCGAGCACGGGGACCGGCAATCTCGCCAAGGGATGGAACGGATGAGCACCACCGCCGCCCTGGACGAGACGGTCGACGAGAGCCTGGTCGTCAGTCTCGACGTCGTCGACGTCCGGCCGTCGACGCGCAAGCGGCTGATCACCGGCATTGCCATGATCGTCGCCGGCGTGGTGATGTTCGTCGCGTTCGGCATCGGCGCGGACAACGGCGACGCCGCGTTCCAGATCTCGCAGAACGGTGATCGCTGGTTCGTGCCCACGCTGCGCTTCCCCGGCGGCGCGGCGGCGATGATCATGGGCGTCATCGTGGTGGTGCTGGGCGTGGGGCAGATCGTGCGCGGCTATCCGCGCTCGCAGATGCGCTGGGTGCTCGCCTCGACGCTCACCCTGTTCGTACTGGCGTTCCTGTGCTGGGCCGGCACCGGCAATCCGACGAACCCGATCAGCCTCACCGGCCTGGTCGCCAACTCGATCATCGCCTCGATCCCGTACGTGCTCGGCGCGATGGCCGGCATCGTGTGCGAGCGCTCCGGCGTGATCAACATTGCGATCGAGGGCCAGATGCTGGTCGGGCGCCTTCGCCGGTGCGCTGTTCGCGTCGTCGGCGGGCAGCCTGGGCATCGGGCTGCTCGCCTCGGTGCTGGGCGGAGCGCTCATCGCCGTGCTGCTTGCGGTTTTCGCAATCCGCTACCTGGTGAACCAGGTGATCCTCGGCGTGGTGCTGAACGCGTTGGCCTTGGGTCTGACCAACCTCGGCTTCCACTCGATCATGGCCGGCGACAAGAACTCGCAAGAGTACAACGCGGGCGCGGTGCTCTCGCCGATCAAGATCCCGGTGCTCGGCGACATCCCGGTGATCGGGCAGGCGTTCTTCGACGTCAACATCATCGTCTACATCACCTACGCGCTGGTGATCCTGATCGACATCGGGTTGTTCCGCACCCGCTGGGGACTGCGCACTCGCGCGGTCGGCGAGCATCCCAAGGCCGCGGACACCATGGGCATCAAGGTGAACCGGATCCGCTACCGCAACGTGCTGATCGGCGGTCTGATCGCCGGGCTCGCCGGGGCCACCTTGACGATCGGCGGTTCGGGCCAGTTCAACGCGAACATCTCCTCCGGCAAGGGTTTCATCGCGCTCGCCGCGGTGATCTTCGGACGGTGGAGCCCGCGCGGCGCGGTTGCGGCGGCGCTGCTGTTCGGGTTCACCGACCAGCTGCAGATCACCCTCGGCATCGTCGGTACCCCGGTGCAGATACCGTCGGCGTTCCTGAGCATGGCGCCTTATATCGCGACGATCATCGCCGTTGCCGGCCTGGTCGGGCGGGTGCAGGCGCCGGCGGCCGACGGCCAGCCATACGTGAAGGGGTGAGGGTGGACGAGATCGACTGGCCGGCGTTGCGGCGGGCGGCCCTGGAGGCGATGGGCCACGCCTACGCGCCGTATTCGCAGTTCCCGGTGGGCGCGGCGGCCTACGTCGACGACGGGCGAATCGTCACCGGCTGCAACGTGGAGAACGCGTCGTTCGGGGTGACCTTGTGTGCCGAGTGCGGTCTCGTGTCCGCGTTGCACGGCGGCGGCGGCGGGCGGCTGGTGGCCTTCACCTGCGTCGACCGGCACGGTGAGGTGCTGATGCCGTGCGGGCGGTGCCGGCAACTGCTCTGGGAGCACGGCGGCCCGGACCTGCTGGTGGACACCGCGGCCGGGATCAAGCCGATGATCGAGGTGCTGCCGTTGGCATTCGGGGCGGATGACCTTGCCTGAGTTCAAGGCCGTCGATGTGATCGCCGTCAAACGCGACCGCGGCGAACTCAGCGACGCCCAGATCGACTGGGTGATCGATGCCTACACCCGCGGCGAAGTCGCCGACGAGCAGATGTCCGCGCTGGCGATGGCGATCCTGCTCAACGGAATGACGGCGGGCGAGATCGCCCGGTGGACCGCCGCGATGATCGGGACGGGTGAGACGCTGGATCTCTCGCAGGTGGGGCGACCGACCGTCGACAAGCATTCCACCGGCGGCGTCGGGGACAAGATCACCCTGCCGCTCGCACCGCTGGTGGCGGCGTGCGGCGCGGCGGTGCCGCAGCTGTCCGGGCGCGGGCTGGGGCACACCGGTGGCACGCTGGACAAGCTCGAGTCGATCCCGGGCTGGCGCGCGAGCCTGACCAACGAGCAGTTCCGCGATCAGCTCGTCGAGGTCGGCGCGGTGGTGTGCGCGGCCGGCGAGGACCTGGCACCGGCCGACCGCAAGCTGTACGCGCTGCGCGATGTTACCGGCACCGTGCCGTCGATCCCGTTGATCGCGTCGTCCATCATGAGCAAGAAGATCGCCGAGGGTGCCGCGACGCTGGTGCTCGACGTGAAGGTCGGCAGCGGGGCATTCATGAAGAGCCTCGACGAGGCGCGCCAACTCGCCCAGACCATGGTTGAGCTCGGCCGCTCGCACGGGCAGCACACCGTGGCGCTGCTGACCGACATGTCCACGCCGCTCGGTCGCACCGCCGGCAACGCGCTCGAGGTGCGTGAGTCGGTGGAGGTGCTCGAGGGCGGCGGCCCGGAAGACGTCGTGGAGCTCACGCTAGCGCTGGCGCGCGAGATGCTGGCCGGCGCCGGGATCGAGGTCGACCCCGCAGATGCGCTGCGCGACGGCCGGGCGATGGACGTGTGGCGAGCGATGATCAGCGCGCAGGGCGGCGACCCGTCGGCGGCGCTGCCGGTCGCCAACGAGACGCACGTCGTCACCGCGCCGGCCTCGGGGGTGCTGACCGAGCTGGACGCGTTGGCCGTGGGCGTGGCCGCCTGGCGCCTCGGCGCCGGGCGCGCGCGCAAGGAGGACCTGGTCTCCGCGGCCGCCGGCGTGGTCCTGAAGGCCAAGCGCGGCGACAACGTGCGCGAGGGCGACCCGCTGCTCGAGCTGCACGCCGACGACGCTGCGCGCTTCGCCGGCGCCCTGGAAGCGCTCGACGGCGGCTGGTCGATCGCGCCCGGCCCCGCGCCCGACGTCGCGTTGGTGATCGACCGCATCGCCTGAGCGCCGTTCAGGCGGGCAGGTCGACGTACCAGGTCGCCTCGACGGTGGCGCTGATCGTGATGGGCTGCGGGGACAGGTCCAACTCGGAGACCTCGGGCGCACCGGCCGCCGCGCATGGCCGCCATCGCGAACGTCGGCCGGCGGCCGCCGGCCTGCGGGTCTCGCAACTCGACGAGGCGGCCCAGCGATCCACCCAGCGCCGCGGCATACCGCTGTGCCCGGGTCCGCGCCTCGTGCACGACGTCGACCTGTAGCGAAGCGAACGCCGCATTGTCGTTACGCAGCTCCCAGTGCGGGCCGTCGACAGCCACGCCCTGCACCGCGGCCACCTCGTCGGCGACGTCGCCGGCGGTCGCGGGATCGGTGCCGATGACGCTCATGGTGCGGTGCGCACTGGCCTTGGCGCGCTTCCCCCAGCCCGGCCAGCTCGCGATCGAACCGTGCCGCACCTCGACGGTGTCCGGGAACCTCTTCGCGGCCGACTCCAGCTTGCGGTAGCGCGACACCAGGTCGGCCGTCGCGGCGCGCGTGTCGTTGCCTTCGCCAGTCACCCTGGCGCAGAGCATGAACTTGTCCGGCGCGATCTCGCGCTCGAGCGAGGCAGTGACGGAGACGGTGGGCGGCGCTGGCACGGCTGCGGTCATCCGACCATGGTGCTCGTTGGTCGGTACACGTTGGCGGCTACGGTGGCTCGCATGCCCGTCCCGCTCGACTTGGAATCCATCCGCCGTGCCCCGAAGGTGTTGTTGCACGACCATCTCGACGGCGGTCTGCGGCCGGCGACGATCGTCGATCTCGCGGCCCGCATCGGTTACGACGAGTTGCCGGCCAACGACGCCGAGGAGCTGGCGACCTGGTTCCGCGAGGCGGCGAACTCCGGTTCGCTGGACCGCTATCTGGAGACGTTCGCGCATACCGTCGCGGTCATGCAGACCCGTGACGGCATTGCCCGAGTGGCCCGTGAGTGCGTCGAGGACCTGGCCGCCGACGGCGTCGTCTATGCCGAGGTGCGGTGGGCACCGGAGCAGCACGTCGAGCGCGGCCTCACCCTCGACGAGGTCGTCGGCGCCGTCCTGGAGGGGTTCCGCGAGGGTGAGGCGACGGCCGCCGCGCGCGGTCGCACCATCCGGGTCGGCGCCATCGCCACCGCGATGCGCCACGCTGCCCGGTCCCGGGAGATCGCCGAGCTGGCCGTGCGCTTTCGCGACGACGGCGTCGTCGGTTTCGACATCGCCGGCGCCGAGGCCGGTTTTCCGCCGAGTCGCCATCTCGACGCGTTCGAGTACCTGCGTCGCGAGAACTACCACTTCACCATCCACGCCGGCGAGGCGTTCGGGCTGCCGTCGATCTGGGAGGCGATCCAGTGGTGCGGCACCGACCGGCTCGGCCACGGGGTGCGCATCGTCGACGACATCCAATCGGGGTTCCGGCTCGGCCGGTTGGCGAAATACGTCCGGGACAAGCGCATCCCGCTCGAGATGTGCCCGTCGTCGAACGTGCAGACGGGGGCCGCCGAATCGATCGCCGCGCACCCCATCGGGCTGCTTCGCCGACTGCAGTTCCGGGTCACCGTCAACACCGACAACCGGCTGATGAGCGGCACGTCGATGAGCCGCGAGATGTGGCTGCTGGCCGAGGCTTTCGACTACACCTGGGCCGATCTGCAGTGGTTCACCGTCAACGCGATGAAGAGCGCGTTCATCGGTTTCGACGAACGGCTCAACATCATCAACTCGATCATCAAGCCCGGCTATGCGGCGTTGATGGCCTGAATCAGAGCAGGCCGCGGGCCTGCTTGGCCCGCAACACCCGCAACGCCGCGGCGTCGACGAGCTTCTTGAACGACGGGTCGGACTTCGCGCGTGACAGCAAGGCACCGGTCATCGCGTCGGCGAGCGACGCGTTCACGGTGAGCACCATGTCGCCGCCCGCCGCGATGAAGCGCACCGCACGCTGGCCGGGCGAGTACTGCGCCACCTGCGCGGCGACGCCGACGTCGTCGCTGATCACGACGCCGCGGAAACCGAGATCGCCGCGCAGCATGCCGGACACGATGGTGTGCGAGAACGCCGCGGGGTTCGCCGGGTCGATCCTGGTGTATATCGCGGTCGACATCATCACGAACGGCACGTGGGCGCGCACCGCGGCGCGAAACGGCGCCAGGTAGGCGTCGTCGCGGGTCGTCACGTCGTCGGTCACGCCCGCGGTGACATCGGTGTTCCCCGCGACCCGGCCGAGGCCCGGGAAGTGTTTCGCAGTGACATCGATCCCGCCTGCCGTCATCCCGTCGGCGACCGCCAGGCCGTGCGTGGTCACCGCCTGCGGGGTGTGGCCGTACTCGCGGTCGAGGTCGCCGATCGGCGGGTTTCCGCTCGAGCCGGACGGCACCGTGTCGAGCACCGGCGCGAGGTTGAGGTTCACGCCGACGCGCTGCAACTGGCTGCCCCAGGTGCGGGCCTGCGTCTGCAGGTCCTCGGGCGCCTCCTGGCCCTGAACCACGGCGCTGGGGATGGTCGCGAAGCCCGGCCCCTGCAGCCGTTGCACCTGCCCGCCCTCCTGGTCGGTGGCGATGAACAGGCCGGTGCCCTGCGGAGCAAGGCCGCGCAGCTGCGCGGTGATGCCGGAGATGACGCCGCGGCCGGCCGTGCTCGTGCCGTCGAGGATCACCGCGCCGACGTGGGCCTCGGTGATCGCCGTGCGGGTGGCTTGCGTGATCCCGCTCGTCGGGCAGTCGACCATCAGCAGCTGGCCGACCCGCTCGCGTTCGGACATCCCGGCGAGCACGCGTTGTGCGGCGGGCACCGGCGCGCTCGATGTCGAGGTCGAACTCGGCTGCGGCGACGTCGTGGGGGCGGCACTCGACAGCGGAGCCGAACTCGGCAGGGCCGGGATGCTGCTGCGTTCGTGACTCGCCGAACTCGCGGAACTCGACGTGCACGCGGACAACACGAGCGCGGCGATCGCGAGAACTCCGGCGCGCGGGAAACTAGTCGTCGGCATCGTTTCGTTGCTCGGTGCCGACGCTGCCGTCTTCGCGCTGCCACGTCACGACGAGCTCGTCACGCGCGCCGAAGCGCACGAGGTGGCGCCCGACGACGTCCTCGAGCTGGGCGAGATCATCACCGTCGACCCGCAGGTCCAGCGCGCCCTCGCGCGCTCGCAGTGTGGCGCGGCCGGCGCCGAACTGCAGCCAGCCGGTGCCGGCGTCCTCGTCCCACTCGCCGCTCGCGCGGCGGGTCATGTGCGAGACCAGCTGCTTGGCGTAGCGGGCCGGCCGATCGGTCGCGACGTGCGCGGAACTGGTGGCCATCGACTCAGTCTCCGGGCTCGAAGCAGGTGGCGACCTCGTCGACGAGTGCACGCCAGTCATCGCGGTCGATGTGCGCGCCGTCGAGCACCTCGGTGTCCGTCTCGAGGCGGCAGAACAGTGCGAGCTCGCGCAGCAGGTCGGCGCCCTCGGGCGACGGCTTGCGCAGGTCGTAGGACACCTCGGGGGAGAAGACCTCGTCGTCGTCCTCGTCGGCGAGCAGGCTCCACCATTCGAGCTTCACCAACGTGTGTTCGCGGGCGGTGCGGCAGTAGCGAGCCAGGCCCGCCACCTCGGTGAAGACCTTGACGTCGTCGTCGTCACCGATGAAGGCGATCTCGGTGTCGTCGCTGTTCGGGTCGACGGACACCTCGGCGCGCACGGTCAGGTAGGTGGCGTCGCGCAGGGCGATCTGGATCGGCTCGGCGCCGACCCGCTCCCACAACTCGAGCTCCTCTTCCTCCTCCACCGCCGCGGCGTCGTAGTCGCCCTGCCAGTTCAGCCACGACTCGACGCGGGTGATGGCTCGCTCCCACGACTCGGCGACGGTGTCGCCCACCTCATTCCAGCGCTTGCGGCCCTCGCGGCCGTGATAGCTGACCTCGGAGTCGACGAGGTCGGCGTACTCCGGCGTGTTCTCGACGAGGCGGCGCAGCGCTCCGTCGTCGCAGCAGTCGGCGATCTTGGCGACCATGTCGACGACGTTGGCGAGCGCGGACACGTGCACCGGGTCCGGCTCGCCGGCAGCCCATTCGTAGACCTGGTCGAGGTCGTAGTGCTCCTCGCCGCCGGGCTTGAGGTCGTCGGGCGTCATCTTGAGCACCTGGCCCCACCCGGGATGGTCGGACAGGTCGTTCTCCTCGCCGGAGGCGATGAACGCCGCGAGCTCGGTGGTGTTGGGGTACATCAGGATCTTGGCGCCGTCGCCGAGGAAGCCCTGCCACTCCTCGCCGTCGTCGTCCTCCCAGGGCGGTGCGTAGAGGGTGACGCCGGTGCGGTCGTTCACGGTGAGGGTGATCGTGATGATCGCCGAACTTGCGCTGGTCATATCGCGAACCTACCGGGGGTGACGGCGGCGCCGGAATCGTCGGTGCGGTGCGCGAAGATTGCCTCATGAGCGATTCGCGCGTCCCGTTGCCCGGCAGTGACCGGCAGGCCTGGACCGACGCCACCGTCGTCGGTCCGCTCGAGTCCGCGGCGCCGGTCGCGGTCACCCTGGTCCTGCGCCGCCGCGCCGAGCCGGACGCCGCGGCGTTCGCCGGTCCGCCGCTGTCCAAGGACGAGCTCGCGCGGCGCTACGGCGCCGATCCGGCCGACCTCGAGGCGGTGGAACAGGCCGTCACGGCGGCGGGCGCCGAGGTGGTCTCCGCCGACCCGGCGAACCGGTTGGTGCGCGTGCAGGGCAGCGCGGCAGCACTGGCCGAGTTGTTCGGCACCTCGTTGGAAACGGTCCGGCGCGCGGACGGGCGTGCCGGCCGCCAGCGCACCGGCGAGCTCAGCGTGCCGGGCGCACTCGGCGACCGGGTGGTCGGGGTGCTGGGGCTCGATGACCGTCCGCAGGCGCGGGGCCGGTTCCGGGTCGGCGCGGCCTCGTCCTCGACCGGCTACACGCCGTTGCAGCTCGCGACGGCCTACTCGATGCCCGATGCCGACGGCTCCGGGCAGACCATCGCCATCGTCGAGTTGGGCGGCGGCTTCAAGCAGGCGGATCTCGATGCCTACTTCACCAGCCTCGGGCTCGCTACCCCGTCGGTGACGGCGGTCGGGGTCGACGGTGCCTCCAACGCGCCCACCGGCGACCCGAGCGGCGCCGACGGCGAGGTGCTACTCGACATCGAGGTCGCCGGTGCGATCGCCCCGAAGGCCGCGCAGTACGTGTACTTCGCCCCGAACACCGACGACGGCTTCCTCGACGCGGTCACCCAGGCCGCCCACGCGAGCCCCACCCCAACCGCGATGAGCATCAGCTGGGGGCAGAGCGAGGACCAGTGGACGGCGCAGGCGCGCAGCGCCATGGACGACGCGTTCGCCGACGCCGCGCTGCTCGGGGTCTCGCGTCACCGCCGCGGCCGGCGACGACGGCAGCGCCGATCGGCAGTCCAGCGGCACCCACGCCGACTTCCCGGCCTCGAGCCCGCACGTGCTCGGCTGCGGCGGCACCACCCTGGCGCTCGACGCCGACGACAAGGTCACCAGCGAGGTCGTGTGGAACGGCGGGTCGAACGGCGGCGCCACCGGCGGCGGCATCAGCGACGCGTTCCCGGTGCCCGGCTACCAGGCCAAGGCCGGGGTGCCGGGCCGCAGCGGTACCGGCAAGGCCGGGCGCGGGGTGCCCGACATCGCGGCCGTCGCCGACCCCGCCACCGGCTACCGGGTGCTCATAGACGGTGAGAGCACCGTGATCGGCGGCACCAGCGCGGTCGCACCGCTGTGGGCCGGACTCATCTGCCGGCTGGCCCAGCTGGCCGGCAAGACGTTCGGGCTGCTGCACCCGACCTTCTACGCCGGCGCGAGCGCCGACGCCACGTCGCCGGGGTTTCGCGACATCACCGAGGGCAGCAACGGCGCCTACTCCGCCGACGCCGGCTGGGACGCCTGCACCGGACTCGGGGTCCCCGACGGCGCCAAGCTGCTCGACGTCGTCAAGGGCTGACTTACCACCATGCGCACCTCGACGATCGGACGCCGGTCGCGGGCCGAATCCGCGGCGATGCGTTCGAGCGCGAATATCCCGCCGACCCGCGCCCACACGTCGGCCGCGCCCGAGGTGCCGAGCTGGTCGATCGCCGTGGAACACCAGCGCGCCGACCGCGGTCAATGCGGTGACGAGCGTCGCTGCGCGCGTCCATCCGTCAGAGCCTCTTGAACGACGCATCGGCGCGGTCGAGGTCGGTGCCGATCGGCTCGAGCAGTAGCCGGAAGTTCCGGTGCCGTATGTAGCGATCCGGATGGTTCACCGATCGGAACGAGAACGAGATGTTGTCTGCGTTACGCCCCGGCTCGAGATGAAACGACGAGTCCTGGCTCCACAGGAAGTCGCCCGGTCCGTTCGGCGCGTCCAGAACGAGTTCGAAATTCTTGTGCCGCAGGTAGCGGTCCGGGAAGTTCACCGACCGAATGCCTACGACATCCGGCTTGCCGTCGGTCCCCCGAGTTCGCACGACCAGGTCGAAGCGGAAATCGTCGTTGTGTTCGTCCGGTTCGAGATAGAGCTTGAAGTCCCGGTGCCGGATGAACCGGTCCGGGAAGTTCGCGGCATGCCATGTCTTGAACGCCGCACCGTACAGATACCGGTCGGGATCGGCGTAGTAGAGCACGCACCGGAAGCGCGCGTTCGTGTTGCCCGCGCCGTTCTCGGCGAGGGTGCGGAACTCGCCGGCGCGCGCACCCTCGGTGGAGGCATCGAGGTCGTTCGCTCCGACAGCCGGATTGCTGTAGTCGATGAGCAGGTTGACTGCGTCGCCGGCGTAGCCGATGTTGCCGACTGCACCGCGTCCGATGGCGGTGCTGCGTGCGGCACACACCACTGTTCGGTGCGGTTCGAGGAACGGCGCCGGCGCTCGCTCGAACGTGCCCGAGCTGTTGCCGCTGCGGTACAGGCGCAACCGCTCGTCGGTCGTGTTGACGATTTCGATGATGCACGAGCGATCCACACCCAGTACATCCAATGCGCGCTTGACCGCGTCGATGACCTCGGGCGCGGCTTGTGCCGCAGTGATCACTCCGGCGACGATGACAGGAACGGTCATGGTGTGACTCCATTTCGGATTACGGAACCTTCGGTCAGGGCGGCGAGTACACGCTCGGCGATCACGCGGTATCCGGGATCGGACGGATGAGCGTCGCCGTCGGCACACAGCAAGGTCAGCCGGCACAGTGTCGCGGCCTCATCGCTCGGCGGGTTGAACCACGGCATGACGTCGGCGAACCGCGCGCCGGTGGTCTCGCCGACCTTTTGCAAGGCCGTGTCGAGTTGTGCGAACAGCGGATCGGCGAACGCGAGCTGGGTGATGTTCGGGTCGTAGAACCCGACCGCGACCAGCGTGGCGTGTGGAGCGGCCGCGCGCAGGCGAGCCAGGATCGTGCGCATTCTCACCGCGTAGGCAGCGATCGCAGCGGGCGCGCCCGCCTGCAGGCAGGCGAGGTCGCCGGCAGCGCAGGTGGTCAGGAAGTCATCGACGTCGACGCCGCCGAGGGTGATCGTGATCAGCCGGACTTGATCGGCGTGATGGCGCAGGAAGCGCAGCCCGGCGCGCAGCTGGGGCCCGGGGTAGTCGTCGTGCAGGGCGTGTCCGGACGCGCGCCAGATGCAGGGCCGACTGATCGTGCGCGTCGATTCGCCCGGACACGAGTAGTTGACAACCTGGAGCGCCCGTTCGGCGTGCCGCAAGCGGCTCGCGACGACATCGACGTAACCGGTGTCGAACGCGCTCGGCGGCAACCCGGCGAGGGCCTTCGATGTCTGGAACCCGTAGCCGATCGAGTCGCCGAGCGCCAGGTAGTAGCTGGGCGATCGGGCATCCGCACCCGGCGCGAAGGCAAGCAGGGAAAGGACGGCCGCGGTCACTGCGGCGGCACACGTCCGCACGGCCGACTTCATGACCGCGGCGGCACCGGCGGCCGTTGCGGCGCCGGAGCGGGCATGTGATCGGGAAGGCGCGGCGCCGCCGGAGGAGGCCCCTGGGGTGACGGCGCAGGCGTCGGGCGGCCGGTGTTCAGCGCGCTGGGCCCGGTGCCGAGGTGCCGCAGTTGTAAGAGCGCGACGAGGACGAGCAGGGCGGCCGAGGCGCGCACTGTGCCATAGCTGAGGTGACGTCCCTGGTCGCGCATTCGTGTCCCCCTGATGATCTCGGACCGTCAGGGTGCGCGTCGGCAGGCGGTGCGCGGATCGGTCAGTCGGGCAGTCTTGCGCGCGGTACTGCCTTAGGCGCCTGCGGACTGTCGTGCAGCAGACCCGTCTGCGCGGCGATCGCGGCAGCCTGCACCCGCGAGGTGACCTGCATCTTGCGCAGGATGCTGCTGACGTGCACGCTCGCCGTTTTCGTACTGATGAACAGGGCCGCGGCAATCTCGCCGTTCGTCTGACCCTGGCCGAGCAGCCGGACCACCATGAGCTCGCGCCCGGTCAATCCGAACGGCGCCGGGGCGAGCCGCGCCGGCGACGCCTGCGGTGCGGACACGACGATGTGCGCGCGCTGTGCCAGCGTCGCAACGGCTTCGACGAGCGGCGCGTGCCCGCGGGCCGCTTCGGTCGCTGCCACCAATACCGGCTTTGCTGCGGCGCGTGCATTCGGATCGGCCAGCAGCGCCTCGGCCTGCCGCCACAGCGCGTACGCCGCGCGGTGCGGCCGGTCGAGGTCGGTCCAGCGGGTCGCCGCCTCGGCCCACGCCCCGGCGTCCTGCGCCCCGGCGACTCTGCTTCGCTCGGCGCGCCAGCTGGCGGCGTCGGCTGTGGCGGTGATCGGCACGTCACGATCCGCGAACGGGTCCGACACGCAGCTCTCGGCCAGCGCGATCAGCTCCTGCGCGTCCGATGTCGCCGCGGCCGCGCCGGCGGCGTCATCGACCATGCGTGCGGCGACCGCCCGGTCGGCGCACGCGCGCATGGCCAACACCAGCAATCCGCCGGCGAGGGCGCTCTCAGCGGTGAGAGCCAGGGGTTGCAACACGGCCAGCGCGTCCGGCCCGACCTCGTCCGCACGACCGGCCCACAGCAGGAACTCGTCGCGCAGTAGCCGGAACTCGCGGTCGAACTGCAGTCCCCAATCGCCGAGCAGCGCGGCGTTGTCGTCCCAGAATCGCGCGGCGGCAGCCAGGTCACCTTCGGCCAAACGCAGGGCGGCGATGTCGCTGTGCGCGAGTGCCGTCGAGCGGGTCAGCGCCGTCGTGGTGGGCACGACCAACGAGGCCATGTCCGCGGTCCTGCCCAGCTCGCGCAGCGCTTCCAAGGTGTTCGATCGGATGAGCAGGGCCTCGAAGGTGTCCTGTTGGCCGAACGACTGGGCGAGCGCAATCGCGGTGGTGCCGATCGCGACGACCCGGTCGAGAACGCCGTACTTCAGGAGGACGTCGGTGCTGTAGATCGCTGTAACGGCTTCGATCGGCGGGTCGGGCGGATCGACCACTACCGCCAAGGCACGGTCGACGAGCTCGAACGCGCGCCGGCGCTCGGCGAGCGCCATCGCTCGCCAGGCCAGGCTGGCCGTCAGCAGCTTCTGCTCGGCGTGCAGGCCGGCCTCGGTCGCGGCGCGCAGCGCGCGCTCGATGAGCATCGCCTGCCGCTGATAGTTCCCTGCTTCCACCCGGTTCTGCACGGTGACGAGTTGTTCGACGGCACGTAGGTATTCCGGAGTGGGGCGAAGCTGCTCGCCGATCTCGATGGCGTGTTCGAGCAGCTCGATCGCCTGCTGCGGATCGCGAAGATGGCGAAAGCGCGCGATCTCGTAATACACCCGGACTTCCTCCGCCGCCGTGCTGCGCGCCGGCAGCCGGTTCAGCGCCTCGTCGGCGAGGTCGGCGGCCAGCAGCGCTTCGTTTGCCCGCTTCAGGGCGGAGAACGTCGACAGGTAGAGCTCGACCAGGGTCAGGTCGAGGTCGGCGGTGGCGTCGTCGCGGGACAGTTCGACGAGTCGGCGCCACTGCCGGGCCGCCTCGAACGGCGCGGCCAACGCATCGGCGTACCGGGCGGCGGCAAGCCGCCAGCGCGCCTCGCCGAGTCGATCATCGACTGCGGCGAGGTGGTCGGCGATGGCGCCGGCAGTGGCTTGATCGCCGCGCGCGGCGAGCACCCTGGCCGCCCGGCGATGGATGTCACGCGCCTGCGCGTCGGTGGTCTGCGAACGGACCACCTCGGCCACCAGGGCATGGTGCAGGCCGTATTGATGCGCGCCGGTGCGCTCGACCAAGCGTCGGGCCCGCAGCGAACGCAGTGCGCGCGCAAGGTCGTCGGCCGACCGGTCGACCAGCGCACCGGCGGCCGCGTCGTCCAGCGAGCGGCCGACCACGGCCAGCGCGCGGACCACGTCGAGCTCGGCCTGGTCGAGCTCGGCGAGTCGTTCGATCAGGAGGGTCTCCAGCGACGGCGGCAGGTCGTCGACCACCCGCGCCGCGGCCAGATGCTCGATGAACAGCGGGTTGCCGCCGCTGCGTTCGAAGATCAACCCCGCCTCCGCGCGGCTGTGCGGCCGCAGCGACGCCACCAGCTCGTCGCTCTCGCGTCGGCCGAGCGGGTTCAGCTCCAGCCAGATTGCGGTTGCGGTGCTCGCGAGGTCACGAAGCCACGACGCGGCGCCGCCTTCGATGCGCGTTGTCACGACGATCGGCACATTGTGTGTGTGAGAGGGCGAGTTCGCGTAGCGGATGAGGTCCTGGGTCGACGGGTCGGCCCAGTGCAAGTCCTCGATGACGACGGCGACGGGCGCCAGTTCGGCCGCCGCCCGCAACAGCAACATGATCGCGGCGAAGACCCGCTCGCGCTGCCAGCTCTCGATGCGCCCGGATCCGCGCGCGGCCGGTTGGGTATCCGATTCCAGTTCCGGCACGAGCGCGATGATCTGTTGCTCGACGTAGGACGGGCACGCGGCCAGCGCCGCTTTCAGCAGTCGCCGGTCGTCATGGCCGGCGAGGTCGCGGACGACGTCGACGATCGCGAGGAACGGCAGCTCCTCCCACAGGTCCAGGCACCAGCCGCGTAGCACCACCTGGCCGCGCCCGCGGGCCTGCGTGACCGCGGCCGCCACGAGGTGGGACTTGCCGATCCCGGCCTCGCCGGCCACGACGAGCAGCGGTCGGTCCGCATCGGCGCGCAAGGCGGACGTGACCGTTGCCAGTTCCCGGTCGCGTCCGATCAGCGTGGCGGCGATCGCCATCGGACAAGGACACCAGCGCCCGGGTCGCGGGTCAATCGAGCCACGCTCACCGAGCTATGAGTACATTGGACGCATACATGCGCATAGCTTCGGAGGAACCCGCCATGGGACGAGCCAACGTGTATCTGCCCGACGACCTCGAACGCCGCGTCAAAGCGGCCCGGATCCCAATCTCCGAGGTGTGCCAGCGGGCGCTGCTGTCCGCCGTCGAGGCTGCGGAGAGCGGCGGCAGGCGCTTCGACGCGGCGATCAGTGAGCAGCTCGAGCGCGGCCGGGCCGCGGGCGCTGCGTGGGCGGCCGGCGCCACGCCCGAGGAACTGCTCACCCTGGTGCGCGACCGACGATTCGAGGAGATCCCGGCCGCGGCGCTGCCGGAGGACCTCTACTCCCTGACCACCGCGCAGAGCCTGGCCTGGGAGGCCGGCTTCGCGGCCGCCGCCCGCGCCGCCGCGGCCGCGGCAACCGCACCCGGGACGGCGGCCGAAGCAGCAGAGACCGCGCAGCCGGAGCCCGAATCGTTCAGCGCCCCGATCCTGCTCTCCAAGGGCGAGGCGACGGACCTCGGCGACGACTCGGGCGCGCGCATCGGCGTCACCGTCGACGGTGACGGGGTCTCCTTCGACCCGCACGCCGCTGTGCGCGCCGGCAAGAGCCCGCTGTTCGCGGTGCTCGGCCAGGGCGACCTGCGCGCGCGGCTGTCCATGAGCCTGGCCCAGGACGCCGCGGCCCGTGGTGCTGCGGTGGTCCTGCTCGACGTCTCCGGCCAGCTCAGCCCGCGCGCGGGGGGGCTCGGCAAGAACGTGCGCGTCGTGCGCCCGGCCCGCCCGGCGATGCCGGCCTTCGACGACCTCACCCGCGGCGCCCCGGGCCTCGGCGGCCTGTTCGAGATGCTGTCCGGTCTCGGTCTGGGGATGGGCGCCGGGATGGGCAGCGGTGGCACCCTGATGGACCTGCTCGGCGCGAGCGAGCAGATGCCGCCGCCCGGGCACGTCACGGTGCTGGACCTGTTCGGCGACGGCGGCCTCGCCGGCGCGCTCGCGCTCGCGCAGGCCGGGCAGTTGCTGAGCCAGCTGGCGACGCCGGCCGACCACCCCCGGCTCGTCCAGATCGACCTACCCAGCACCGTCACCATTCCGCCGCCGGTCGCCGCCCGGCTCGGCCGGATCGTGCGCGCGGCCCGCGAACGCAACGCCGCTGTAGGCCTGTCCGCCGAGAGCGCGCGACTGGTCACCGATCTCAGCGGCAACGGGTCGCTGCTGTCCACGGTGTTCGCCTTCGCCACCAGCAACCCGGTCGAGGCCGATCTGCTGCGCGGCCTGCTCGGTCCGAGCGCGCCGATCCTGGTCAATCCGCCCGGCACCGTCGCCACGGTCGACGAGCAGACCTGGGTCGTCATGCGTGATCTCGAAGGCCGGATGGGCCAGGTGCGCCTCGACGCATGGTGAATCCGGGCAATCGTGGCGCCTGCGTGTCAAATGCCTGACTTGCGGCATCTTATCCGGTAAAGGCAGACGCTGGAGGGCCGTCGACTCCTCGCAGCCCAAGGTGAGCGGCGGCGGAGCGACCACAACCTGGAACGCCGCAACCGGCGACCTGCGGCTGAACTACACACCCACTCCGGCCTGCGCCGGGTGACGATCACCGGCGGGGGAGCGCGGCCGCTGCTGCTCCTGCTCGCCGACAAGCCGACCGCCGAGACGTTCTGGCGCCAGGACACCGCGGCCGGTTCGGTGCTGGCGCGCGGCACCCACCTGCTGCGCACGGCGACCAGCTCGCGCGACACGGTCGCGCTCACCGGCGACAACGCGAGCAACGCCACCATGGAGGTGTTCACGTCGGCGGATCGTGTCACGTGGAACGGCAAGTCGGTTGCCACTACGAGAACCGAAACCGACAGCCTGCTCGGCGGCGTCGCGGTCGCCGCGCGGGTGACCGTGCCCAAGCTCGACAACTGGAAGTATGCGGCGGAGTCTCCGGAATCCGAATCCGGCTTCGACGACTCCAGCTGGCAGGTGGCGGACAAGACGACCACCAACAGCGTCACCGGCATCACCACGCCGCCGGTGCTCTACGCCGACGACTACGGGCCTCCACACTGACAACACCTGGTACCGCGGACGGTTCCGCAGCACCGGCAAGGAGACCGGCGTACATCTGGTGTCGGACTCCGGCGGCGGCGCGCAGGCGTTCTCCGCCTGGCTCAACGGCGCGTTCCTCGGCAGCTCTACCACCGGCTCGGCCGGCTTCACCTTCCCGGCCGGCGCGCTACGCGCCGACGGTGACAACATGATCTGGGTGCTGACCGTGAACATGGGGCATGAGGAGGACTGCAACTCCACCAACGCCAACAAGGCCGCGCGCGGGCTCACCACCGCAGGGCTGCTCGGCGCGCCGTTCACCTCGGTCACCTGGCGGGTGCAGGGCGTGCGCGGTGGTGAGAACCAGATCGATCCGGTCCGTGGCCCCCTGTCGACGGGCGGCCTGTACGGCGAACGTGCCGGTTGGTCACTGCCCGGCTATCCCGACTCGTCCTGGCAGCCGGTGAGTCTGCCGAACCGGTCCACCCTACCGGGTGT
Organism: uncultured Actinomycetota bacterium; assembly: GCA_963718805.1. Classification (GTDB taxonomy): domain Bacteria; phylum Actinomycetota; class Actinomycetes; order Mycobacteriales; family Jatrophihabitantaceae; genus Jatrophihabitans. The sequence continues at coordinate 292,203 of CAVQZY010000001.1, forward strand.
CTCCGGCTACCGCGACGACGTCACGCTCGACCTGCCGAAGGGTCAGGACACGTCAGTCGGGCTGGCGTTCACCGACGCCCCGGCCCGCGAGTACCGTGCGATGATCTTCGTCAACGGCTGGCAGCTGGGCAACTACGTGAACTACGTCGGCCCGCAGCATTCGTTCCCGATTCCGAATGGAATTCTGAATCCGAATGGCAAGAATTCGATCGCCATCGCGGTGTGGGACCTCGACGGCTCGACCGGCGGCCTGGGCAAGGTGGCGCTGACCGACTACGGCAGCTACGCGTCCGCCGTGAAGGTCGGCATGGTCGACAGCCCGCGGTATGACAAAGGCGAAGTACACCATGCCGAAACCTCCCGGCATGACGATCTCACTCGCTGTCCCGGCCCCGGTCTCCTCCGGTGCAACGTTCACGCGCGCGGGTACATGTGGCCGTCCCGGCCGCGGCCGGGCGGGGCGACCGACGTCACGCCGGCCCTGAACTGCCCAACGGCTGGACCGCCTCCGCGGCGAACCCGGCGTCGGTCGAGGCGCCCGCGGCCGGTTCGGGCGCCGACTTCACCTGGCAGGTCACCGCCCCCGACACCAGGTTGCCCAGCACATCGGCAATCACCGCGATCGTCACCTACACCCAGAACGGCAAGACGGCGAGCAACTGCGATGAACGCATCGTCGGCTACCGGCCCTCGCCCCCGCCGGCCGGCACGAACGCCGTCAGCGACCTGCCGTTCGTGTCGGGACCAACGGCTGGGGGCCGGTCGAACGCGACCAGAGCAACGGCGAGCAGCAGGCCGGCGACGGGCACACCATGACCATCGACGGCACGACCTACGCCAACGGCCTGGGGACGAACTCGGTGAGCGACGTGCAGCTGTATCTGGCCGGCAAGTGCTCGCGGATCACCGCCTCGGTCGGAGTCGACGACGAGACCAACGGGGCAGGGACGGTCACCTTCAGCGTCCGTGCCGACGGCAAGGACCTCGTCACCACCCGACGATCAGGGCGAAGGAGGCGGCGACGCCGATCGACGCCTTGGTGACGGTCCCTACACCGGAGACACCGACATGGACACGGTCATCGCGTCGGCGTCGATGTCGCTGGACGGATACATCGCCAAGCAGGACAACACCATCGGTCGGTTGTTCGACTGGATGCCGGCCGGGGACGTCGAGATCCCGACCGTGTCGCCAGGGCACCACCCTGCACCTGAGCCGGACGAGCGGCGATTACTGGCATTCGTGGACCTCGCAGAATCCCGCTCGGCAACCCGACCCGCTGCGTGCCGTCCGAGCGGGTGATCAACCTGAGGCCGCCGGTGGGGTGAGCGCCCGACCTGGTTGATCAATGCCACCTGCTTCGCTACCCACCGTGAAGCATGCACACTGTCCGTATGCGACGCCGGTATGTGCTTGCGATCCTCGTTCTCCTCGCACCGTTCGCGGTGGCGGCGCCCAGCGGCGCGGCCACGCTCACCGCGAATGCGTGGTGGGCCTATCACGGCAACGGCCAGCGAACGGGCTACGCGACGAGCATGCCGACCTACACCGGCGGGATGCACATCATCCGGCGTCTGGTGCTCGACGGCGCGGTGTACGCGCAGCCGATCGTCGCGGACGGCCTCAGCTTCGCCGCGACCGAGCACAACAGCGTGTACGCCTTCGACGTCAATAACAAGCAGGTGTGGAAACGGAACCTGGGCGCGCCATCGCCGGCCGGTCAGCGCTCGTGCGGTGACATCGACCCGCTGGGCATCACGAGCACGCCGGTCTACTACTCCGCGTCCGACACCCTGTACGTCTCGGCCGAGTTCGGCACCTCGCCGCCCAGCCACCGGCTGTACGCGCTCAACCCCCGCACCGGCGCGATCCGCTTCTCGCGAAGCCTCGACCTGCCCGGTGTCGATCCGGCAGCGATGCAGCAGCGCGGCGCGCTGACGTGGTCGCAGGGCCGCGTCTGGGTGCCGTTCGGCGCGCTCGCCGGCGACTGCGGCAACTACAAGGGCCGTCTCGTCGGTGTGCCGTTGAGCGGCAGCGGATCACTGCTCTCCTACACGGCACCGACCGTACGCGGCGGCGGCATCTGGGCCCCGTCCGGCCCGACCGCCGACGGGAAGGGTCACCTGCTCGTCGTGTCGGCCAACGGCGCTGCGTTCCCCGGCGACGCCTACGACTACACCAACTCGCTGCTGAAGATCTCTTCGGCGACGGCGACCATACTCGACTCGTTCGCGCCGACCGACTGGGCCGAGAACAACCAGGGCGATGTCGGTCTGGGTTCGCAACAGCCGGCGCTGGTCGGCCCGTGGATCTTCGTTGCCGGGAAGTCCGGCCCGGCCTACGTCCTGCGCCAAGACGATCTCGGCGGGATCGGCGGAGAGGTCAGCCAGGTCAACCTGTGCCGCTCCTTCGGAGGCACGAGCGTGATCAACGACGTCGTCTATGTGCCCTGCAAGGACGGCATCCGCGCGGTGCGCATCGATTCCAGCGGCACGATGCACGTGCTCTGGCACGCCGCGAGCGCCACGGCCTCGCCGGTGTACGGCGGTGGGGTGATCTGGTCGTTGAACACGGCAGCCCACGTGCTCTACGGCTACAGCGCCGGCACCGGCAGCCTGCGCGCAACGGTGACCATCGGCGTGCTGCCGACGCAGTTCACCACGCCCGCAGTGTCCGGGCGACGGCTGCTCATCGGTGTGACACACGGCCTCGACGTGCTGGCGTTCTGATCCCAGGGTCGCGCCGTCACCACAGTCAGCCGGCGGTGAAGTCCCCGAAGCCGGTGGACACCACGGAGTCATGGGCGACTCGCAGCCCAGGCTCGGATTGTCCGTCCGGGCCGGTGTCGCGAAAGGCGAGCGTGAAGGGGTCGTGTTGGCCGTAGTCGGTCAGATGGTGGCCGAGTGCGTTGAGGGCATCGATCACCTGCTGCATGCGCGGCCTGATCGCCGGTTCGAGGAATCGGGCGATGTCGTCGCCCAGTTGGTGCGCCAGTTCCGCTGACTGTGCCGGGTCCCGGGCGGCAGCAAACGCCGCCGCGCTGTAGTCGCGGGTCATCCAGCTCGCGTCTTCCACGATTGGTCTCTTTTCTGTCAACTGCCGATCCCGCCGCCGCGGTGATCGATGGCGTTGCCCTCATCGATCAGTCTGCGTCCTTCGACCTTCAAAGCGTCACTCAACGGATCCGTTGCCGGCAACGTGTTCCCCTCGCGGATCAGCGCGGCCCCGGCTTGCTTGTGTGGGGTTCCGTGGCCCGACGAGCGCCCGGCCGCGGCGCCGATGCCGGTCAACTTCAGCTCGCGCAGGAGTTCGCGGCCGCGTCGAGACGCTTCGGCGCGTGCCTCGGCGCGTGCCTCCTCGGCCTGGACCGCCCGTTCGGCGGCGACCTCCTCCTCGGTGCGCGGATCGATGCTGTCCAGTACCCGTTCCATCTCCTCGGCCTTGGCCGCTGCAGCGTCGACGTCGGCCTGGGCGAGATCGGAAACCTTCGGGTCCTCGACGGCGGCCTGCGCACTCTCGACAGCGGTCTTCGTGAGCGGTTCGAGGTCGCGCAACGCTTGGGCGAGCTGCCATCGCTTCGTGCGCCCGTCGGCCGTCTTGCCGAGCTTCTCCTGCAGGTGTGTTGCCCTGAGCCGGCTGCGCAGCCGGCCCACCGAGTTCTGGAGTCGCTTGGCCGCTTGCGCGACGCGGATGTGCGCCGGGGTGGTCTGCGCCGACGTCTCGGTCGCAGGGGGCGCCTCCGTACCGTGTTGCGACGCGCCCACCGCCCGGGCGTTCTGCATGGCCTTCAACAGCAGGCCGGCCACCAGGCCGAGCTGTTCGGCATCGTTCGGCGCGGGAGCGGTCGTCGTGTTCCTCCGCTCGTTGTGCGACTCATGGCTGGTGTCCGCCGGAGTGGGCGATTCCGTGGCGGGATGAGGCTCTGCAGCCGCGGGCGCCCGTTCGGTGGGCCCACGCGGCGTCGGCGCGACGCTGCGCCCGGCGATGTCGTCACCGATGAACGCGGCCGAGGTGAGCACGCCGGCGAGCAATTCGGCCTTGCGGCTGAAGTTGCCCTGCTCGCCCAGGTTGGGGTCGTCCTTGTACGTCACCAGCGCGGTCGTCAGCGCGGTCATCTGTGCGGCGTTGAGGACGAGGCCGCCGGTGCTCAGCACGGACCGCAGTTGCGGGATCCCCGCGGCGCCGACCCCGGCCGCCCCGGCGAGCGAGCCGGCGAACTGCGCCAGGATCACCGGGTCGCGCACGATGGCGCCCCAGGACTTGCCGCTCTGGCGGGCGGCGACGACGGCCTGCACCGCGCTCTTGAGGCCGGCGGCGGCCTGGGTGGCGTTGACCACCATGCCGACCTTCCCGAGACCGCCCAGGGCCTTCCCGGTCGCCAGGGCCTCGGTGAGCTTGCCGCCGAAGCGGCCGATCTCGGCGTCATGCGTCAGGTTGTGGTCGATCCCGGTGCTGGCGCTGTACGCGTCCTTGATGATCGTGTAGCGCGCCGCGATCTTCTCCTCGAGGTCGGGGTGGTAGCCGACCAGCCCAGCTCCGGTGTCGACCATCCCGGCCAACGATTCCGCGGCGCCTTCGAAGAATCCGATGACGGCCAGGCCGACCCGTTTGCCGACGTAGGACAGCGCGCTCTCTTCGAGGAAGCGTTTGTGGGCCTTGATCTCGATGCCGTTGAACTGGGAGGCCTCCCGTGCCCAGTAGCCGGCGGTGAGGATCTCGCCTCGTGCATAGCGTTGTCCGGCATTCGTGAGTGCGTCGGTGACCTCCTGGTACATGTCCTTGACTTCCTCGAACGGATACTGCTCGAGCACCCCCTTCGCGTCGGACGGGATCGCCGTCGCGAGATACCGAAGCAGGCGGCCGAGGATCACCCGCTCCTGCTCGTAACGTTCGCTGCTGACCATGATCTTCTTCCGCGCGTCGCGGTCGTAGATCGGGTACAGCGTGACGACGGCTTGTTCCTCCGGTGGTCCGGCGCTGCTCGTCGAGGGGCTCGAGGTCGCGGTCGGAGTGGTCGGCGTGGTGTCTCGCTGCGCGGACACCTCGGCGGGAAGGTTGCGGTATCGACCGAGGAGCCCGGCCACGCTGCGGTTGCCCGCGGCGCGCTGCAGACCGAGCAGGCCGCGCGGGTTAGCGGTGGTGGTGCCTTTGCGGCGGGTGATCGCAACGCCCGGCTGCGCTCGCGGCGCGCCGTGCGAGTGGAACTCCGACGTCGCCATGACGCGCCCTCGTCGATACGAGTGATGGACGCCAACGCCGTCCGATCATCAAACCTAGATCATGATGGCGCTGCCGAGCCGCGCTCAGAGGCAGCCGCCCGGGCAGGTGCCAGTACCCCTTCGGGCACCATACGATCGCCTCGTGCTGATCTTCTCGATCAGCGTCTCGGTCGACGGATTCATCGTCGATCGGCAGGCCGGGTTCGGGTGGACCGAGCCGGACGAGGAGCAGTTTCGTTTCCATCTCGCGCAGATGCGCGAGCTCGGCGGCTTTCTGTGCGGCCGCACGGCTCGAACTCGTCGAGACCAGGACCCGTCGGCTCGGGGGTGATCTACGAGCGCTACCGCCGGGCCCGCGAGGTCTCGAACCGAGGCGACGTCAGACCCTGGGTTGGCGGGTCTGTTGGCGCACCTGCGCCGCGCGCCAGTAGGCCTGCCGGTGCCAACGCTGCTTGGTGCGGGTGTGCACCCGCCGCACGTGTGCGCAACGCGGACAGCGCGGGCGGATCAGCAGCCAGAAGGTCCACAAGCCCGAGCTGTACACGACGAGCATCCGGTCCAGATCGCCGCCACCCCCGAACACATGGTGACAACGCAGGCAGTCGCGGCACCGACGAGGCATCGCGCGACTACCGCTGCGACGGTGACGCCGACTCGGGCGATTCGTCGTCCACAGCCGGATCGGGCGACCGGGACTGCGCGCGGTCCATCGGTGCCCGGACACCTCCTCTATCGATGTTGCGTCGCGCCGGCGCCGAGCGCGTCACCCACACGGTCAGGCCGATCGCCGCGATGTGCACCGGGATCCGGGCCGGCGCCAGCATCGACCGGAGGTGCGTCGTGCGAGAACGGCGGAATCGTTTGGGATTGCGCACGTTGTCGACCGCCAGCGCCAGCGCAACACCGTGCACGCCGACGTTGAGCCAACGGGCGAGCGGCCGCATCGGGGGGATGCACAAGGCCGCTGCTCCGGCCAACTGCACCCCGGCCGACGTCACGCCGATGTCGCGACGCATGGCGCTGACCGGATCAGGCACCAAGCTGTCGAACACTCGCCACCCCGCGAGCTGCGCGCCCGCAGCCGCCGCAAGGCCAAGTGCGAGCGCTCGCGCCTCATCCGTACTCGCCATGCCTGATCCTTCCGGCCCGACCACCTGTTGCGCTCGCGGCGAACCGATCCCGGTGTCTCGCACCGAGCCGGCCGCCCGCTTCCGAAGCGATGATATGCCGCCCCTCTGCCACCCGGTTTCGCCGGATACGGACGGATCGAGCGCAAGCAGCCGGTTCACCCACACCGTCAGCGTCTGCCGGCGGCGCCGCCGGGGCACCGAACAGCCACAGCCGGCGCGGTCCGCCATGTCCGAAATCCGACAGCGCAGACAGGTGCGGATCGCGATAAATTCGCCGCGCCACGAATACCCCACAGCCGTGCTGGCGACGAATCGAAGGGATACGGCCGTGCCGCTTTCCATCAAGGTCCGGTCCGACACGATGGACGCAATTCCGGCGCCCGTTCCAGCCGGCTACCATTCGGTCATCAAGAATGTGACGCCGCAGAATGTCACCAGTCTTTTCGGAAATCAGAAGAGCCATGTCGTGCCCGACGCCGGCGGCTGGCGCATCGACCGTCAGAATCCGGTGAGCGGCGCGTCGAACGCCCAGATCCAGCGAAACGGGGTCAACGGCAAGTCGACGATCGCATGTGTCGTCCTGCCCGAGCAGTACAACATCTCGATGCCTGCGACCACGCCGGCGACGAAGGCCAAGGTGGAAGCCGAACACAAGGCCAGGCTCTCGGAATTGGCCAAGGTGGTTCGGCACGCCTTGACCCAGAGCGTGGCCAGCTACCACGCGGGCGCGCAGGGTAAACCGGGTCACGTGACCGGATATCAAATCACCGGTGAATTCTCCGCCAAGCTGAAATAGCGCGTCCGCGTCTGCGTGGCCACGGTCCGTCGGTCCGTGCTGTTGCGGTCGGCCGCCTCGCGCTGCACGGTTGCGGAATGACAGAGGAACGGAATCCCCAGCGCAGCCTGCGCCGCGAGACGATGCTGCCCGCGGCTCAGCTCGGACTGCGAGGCACGGCCACCGCAGCGGCACTGGTCGCGGCGTACTACCTCGCTCCGGTCCGTGCCAAGACGCCCATGGAGGAGTTGCTCTGGCTCGGCGCCGCATTGGCCGCGTTCGCCGCGATCATCGCGCTGCACGTGCGCGCGATCGCCCGGTCTCGGCATCCGCGATGGCGGGCCATCGAGTCGATGGCCGTGGCCATACCGCTGTTCCTGATCATGTTCGCCCGCATCTATCTCACCATGTCCACTCTCGCCGCCCATGCGTTCAGCGTCGACCTGGACCGCACCCGGGCGCTGTACTTCACGATCACCGTGTTCTCCACGGTCGGCTTCGGTGACATCAGCCCGCAGACGAACTACGCCCGACTGTTCGTGTCCGGGCAGATGCTGCTCGACCTCGTGGTGCTGGGTGTGGTCGTGCGAGTGCTGTTCGGCGCGGCCCAACGCAGTGTCGTGGGCCGGGACGGCGGTGGCGGTGACCGTGGCCGCGCGGCCGACTGATCGTGCGGACGGGTCACGTCGGAAGCGCCGTCAACGCAATCCCGCTCGACGCGTCCGGGTATCGCGGCTAGCGTCGGGGAAGGTTGGACGATGCGGGAGGTGATCATGGCTGCGGCCCTGGATCCGGTGCAGCTCGACAGGTTGCGCAAAGAGTTCGAGGCCGATCCGGGGAACCGGGTGCTGCAGAACGCAGTCACCGGCAACAAGATCGACGAGTTGGCGCTCGATCACCGTGTGGCGGTGTCCCTGGATCGTTCGATGTCGCACCAGCTCGACGACTGGGTGGTGACGAACCAGAAGCACAGCGGGCGTTGTTGGATGTTCGCCGGCCTGAACCTGCTGCGCGTCGGCGCGGCAGCCAAGCTCGCGGTCAAGGACTTCGAGTTCTCACAGGCCTATCTGCAGTTCTGGGACCGGCTGGAGAAGGCGAACTTCTGGCTCGAGCAGATTCTCGTCACGGCCGATCGCGACGTCGACGACCGCACCGTGGCGCACCTGATGAGCACGCCTGCCGAGGACGGCGGGCAGTGGAACATGTTCGTGGCGTTGGTGCGAAAGCACGGCCTGGTGCCGAAGCCGGTGATGCCCGAGACCGTCTCGTCGTCGGCCACCGGTGCGCTGAATCGCGATCTGTCCGCGGTGCTGCGTCAGGCCGCCCGCGACCTGCGAGCCGACGCAAAGGCGGGCGCCTCGGACGACGCGCTCGCGCAGCGAAAGTCCGAGACGCTGGCGGTGGTGCACCGGATCCTGTGCCTGCACCTCGGCACGCCGCCGGAGCGGTTCGACTGGCAGTGGCGCGACAGCGACAGGGGCTTCCACCGCGACGGTGAGCTGACCCCGCTGCAGTTCGCGGACCGCTACATCACACTTCCGCTGGATGACTACGTCTGCGTCGTCCACGACCCGCGCGGATCCAGTCCGATCGGTCGCGTATTCACCGTCGAGGCGCTCGGCAACGTCGTCGGTGCGGCGCCGGTCACCTACCTCAACGTCGACATCGACCTGATTCGGCAGCTCGCGACGGACACCATCGTGAACGGCGAACCCGTGTGGTTCGGCTGCGACGTCGCTCAGATGCACAACGCGGAGCGCGGGGTCTGGGACGCCGCCCTGTACGACTACGACAGCCTGTACCGCCACACGGTCAGCTTCGACAAGGCCGATCGGCTGCTGCACCGGGCCAGCGCGATGACGCACGCGATGCTGCTCACCGGCGTCGACGTCGTCGGCGGTGCCCCACGCCGTTGGCGGGTGGAGAACAGCTGGGGCGACGAGAAGGCCGACAAGGGCTTCTGGACCATGAACGACTCGTGGTTCACCGAGCACGTCTTCGAGACCGCAGTGCGCAGGCAGACGTTGCCGGCCGAACTGCAGGAGCGGCTCGCCGACGACCCGATCGTGCTGCCCGCGTGGGACCCCATGGGAGCGCTGGCGCGCTGAGTCCCCAGGTGTGACGGTCCTGCCGAGCGCGATAGGTTGAGCAGCGTCGGATCTTGGCCTGTGGGTTGGAGGACGCCGTGGCGCCGGATTTTGCCGACAGAATCGACTTCGACAACGCGAACCGGGGCTTGGTGGCCCGGTTGGAGCCGGGCGTCATCACCGCCGCGGACGACCGGGTCGTCTACGACGCCGACATCTACACGCGCACGCTGACCGGGGAGTGCCCCGACACTGTCAACCCCAGCCTCTGGCGGCAGAGTCAGCTGACCGCGATCCAGGGCCTATTCGAGGTGTGCGAGGGCATCTACCAGCTGCGTGGCATCGAACTGTCGAACATGACTGTGGTCGAAGGCGACACTGGCGTGATCATCATCGATCCCGCGGTGTCGGCCGAGGTCGCCGCGGCGGGACTGGCGCTGTATCGAGAACACCGGGGCGACCGGCAGGTCCGCGCGGTGATCTACACCCATTCGCACATCGACCATTTCGGCGGCGTGCTGGGCGTCGTCGACGCCGACACCGACGTGCCGATCGTCGCCCCGGAAGGCTTTCTGGATCACGCGGTGTCCGAGAACGTGTACGCCGGGACCGCGATGTTGCGCCGCGGGATGTACCACACCGGGATGATTCTTCCGGTCAGCACCACCGGGATGATCGGTGTCGGCCTCGGGTCCGGCACCTCCATGGGCACGGTCGGGCTGATAGCCCCGACCGTGTCCATCACCCGCACCGGTCAGGAGGAGACCTTCGACGGCGTGCGCATCGTGTTCCAGATGACACCGGGCACCGAGGCGCCCGCCGAGATGAACTTCTACTTCCCGCAGCGCCGCGCGCTGTGCCTGGCCGAGAACGCCACCCACAACCTGCACAACTTGCTCACCTTGCGCGGCGCCGAGGTGCGTGACGCACGCGGCTGGTCACGCTACATCGCGGAGGCGATCGAGCTGTTCGCCGACGACGCCGAGGTCGCCTTCGCCTCGCACCACTGGCCGACCTGGGACTCGGCGAACATCATCGCCTTCCTCACCGAACAGCGCGACCTGTACGCCTATCTGCACGACCAGACGCTGCGGCTGCTCAACCAGGGTCACGTCGGCGCCGAGATCGCCGAGATGATCGAGATGCCCCCCGCGCTGGATGCCGCGTGGCACACCCACGGCTACTACGGCTCGGTCAGCCACAACGTCAAAGCCGTCTACCAGCGCTACCTCGGCTGGTACGACGGCAATCCGGCGCATCTGTGGCAACACCCACCCGAGGCGGCCGCAGCCCGCTACGTGCAGGTCATCGGCGGCGTCGACGCCACTGTCGCCCGGGCCCAAGGAGTTCGCCGACGCCGGTGACCTGCGCTTCGCCGCCGAACTGGCCAGCCACGCCGTGTTCGCCGACCCGGATCACGCGGCAGCCCGCACCCTGCTCGCCGAGGTGCTCACCAGGCTCGGCTACGGCGCCGAATGCGCCACCTGGCGCAACAACTACCTCACCGGCGCGCACGAACTGCAGCAACCCGCCACAGCCGGCAGCCGTCAGCTCCGCCGGGATGGCGACGGCGCTGACCATTACCCAACTGTTCGACAGCCTGGCCATCCGCATCGACGGCAAGCGCGCATGGCACAGTCACGCCACGATCCGCTGGCGGTTCACCGACAGCGACGAGACTTACCGCATGGAACTGTCCAACGGCGTGCTCATCCACCACCCCACGAAGCGCGACGATCCCGCTGACCTCACCATCACCTTGACCCGACCGCAGCTGCTCGCCCTGCTCGGCGGGGCAGGACACGACGGTGTGCATTTCGACGGCGACGCCGCGGTCGTGAACACGCTCGTGTCACTGACCGATCAACCCGACAGCGCCTTCAACATCGTCACACCCTGACCCGCGTGGGGGCACGATGACCATCGAGGATGTTTCGTCGGTATCGACGCCCGACGCCCGCGAGACCTACGTCCAGAACTTGCTGAACTCGCGGTGGAAGTGGTTCTCCGAGCACGCGAGCGGTCAGCGCGCGCTCTACCTCAGCGTGAAGGTCATCCAGATCGTGCTGGCCGCCGCGGTGCCTGTCGCTGCGTCGGTGCACGCACCGGTGGCCGTGACCGGCGGTCTCGGCGCGTTGATCGTGGTGCTCGAGGGCGTGCAACAGCTCTTCCAGTGGCACGACTGCTGGATCCGTTACCGGACGGCCGAAGCCGCACTGCGACGGGAGCGCTTCCTGTATCAGGCCCGCTCCGGCGCCTACGCGTCGGCCGCCGATCCGGTCGGGCTGCTCGCCGAACGCATCGACCAGATCACGTCGTCGGAAGCGGCGGGCTGGGCCAAAACCTTCGGCTCGGCGACTGACAACAGCGCCCCCGCGACATCAGCCCAGAGCACCACGAAGTGAGGAACGGGCAATTCGGCTTCGAACAAACCCCGCCCATCGTGCGGACACGAGGCGGTACCATGCCCTCCATGGGTCAGGTCATCCCGTTGCGATCGCGAGTCGATGAGCTATCCGAGCCGTTGTGGCGTGATGTCGTCGGCCGGCAATTGCGGGCCGAACGTCACGAGCGCGGGGAACGCATCTCCGATGTGGCTGAACGCGCGGGGGTGTCGCCGCAGTACCTGTCCGAACTCGAGCGCGGGCGTAAGGACGCCTCGTCGGAGATGTTGGCCGCAGTGTCCGGTGCGCTCGGCCTGTCGGTGCTCGATCTCACCCGACGAGCCGGTCGGTACCTGCCCGGCGCCGCCGCCGGGCCGACCTGTCTGGCCGCCTGAGCGCACCGGTCAGCCATTCGATCCGGGACCGCCGGTGGGTCGGCGGCGCAGCACTGCGTCGACCACGCCGTAGTCGAGCGCGGCTTCGGGCGTGAGGATCAGGTCGCGTTCGGTGTCATCGCGCACCTGCGCGGCGGTGCGGCCGGTGTGCTCGGCGAGGATGGTTTCGAGCATCGTTCGGACGCGTTCGACCTCGTCGGCCTCCAGGACGAGGTCGGGGATCGGGCCGCGGCCCTCGGCTGCCGGCGCGTGGATCACGACGCGGCCGTGGGCCAGGATCTGCCGCTTGCCCGGCGTTCCGCCGGCGAGCAGCACGGCCGCAGTCGCGGCGGCCTGCCCGACGCAGGTGGTGGCGACGTCGCAGTGCACGTACTGCATGGCGTCATAGATCGCCAGCGTGGCCGGGATCGATCCGCCGGAGGAGTTGATATAGAGGTTGATCGGCTGCTCGGGGCTCTCGGATTCGAGATGGATCAGTTGCGCGATGATCGCGTTGGCGACCCCGTCGTCGATGCCGGTGCCGAGGTAGATGATCCGTTCAGCGAGTAGCCGGCTGTACACGTCGACCGTCCGCTCGCCCTGGTTGGTGCGGGTCGTCACGTACGGGATGGGGTAGCTGCTCATCGGCGGACTCCGAGTCCGATCGGCCGTTGCGGGCCGGGCAGCACGTCTTCGGCCGAGTCGACGATGTGGTCCACGAACCCGTAGGCCAACGCTTCCTCCGCGCTGAACCAGCGGTCGCGCCGCGAGTCGCGCTCGATCGTCTCGACGTCGCGTCCGGTGTCCTCGGCGATCAGTGCGAGGACGGTGTCGCGGGTGCGGCGCAGGTCCTCGGCCTGGATCGCGATGTCCTGGGCGGTCCCACCGATTCCCGAGGATCCTTGGTGCAGCAAGACCTTCGCGCGCGGCAGGATGTAGCGCTTGCCGGGGGTGCCCGAGCTGAGCAGGAACTGTCCTGCACTGTAGGCCATGCCGATGTCGACCGTGACGACATCGTTCGGCACCGAGCGCATGCAGTCGCGGATCGCCAGCATGCCGGGCACCGACCCGCCGGGAGAGTTGATCAGCAGCCGGATGTCGGCGTCCGGGTCCTCGGCGGCCAGCAGCAACAGGCCGGCGCACAGCCGGTTGCTGTTCCAGTGCTCCAGAGGTTCGCCGAGCAGCAGAATGCGCCGCTCAAACAAGCGCCGGTATATCTCCTCGTCCAGTTCCCGACCGGGAACCCACGCAGCATCGCTCACCCATTCAGCGTCGCCGACACAGCCCACCCGTGTCTCGCTTTGCTGCCCTGAGCAGCGCCGCCTGCAGCAGCGCGACGAACGTCAGAACACGCCGAGCCGGCGCCGCGCCGGAGAGCGTCTGGCCAGATGTAGGAGTCGTCGCACACCTGCGCGATCGATGCGATCTGATCTGACCCGCGCATGACGGAACTCATCGTGAACACGCTGCGCTACCGGATCCGGCGCGTCCGCGAGTTGACCGGACTCGACCTGCGCAACTCGTCGACGCGCGTGCTGACCGAGCTGAACCTCTGCACCTGGATCCAGCGTCGTGTGCGACATTTCTAGTTCAGAAATTGGCGTATCAGTGTAACGCGCCGCCCGTCCTACGGTCGGGAAGGGTTCCCGTTGCGCTGGTTCAGGGGGTTGTCATGGCAGGTCGGGTTTCGTTGGGTCGTCGTGGCGTTGCTGCGTTTGCCGGTGGCGCGTTGTCCGCAGTGGTGGTGATCGGTGGCGGCGCCGCCATCGCCGCCATCCCGTCGAGCACGACCGGAATGATCACTGCTTGCGTGAAGACCTCCACCGGTGCGGTGCGGATCGTCGACGCTCAGGCCGGCCACCATTGCGTCACCGGCGAGACGACCCTGAACTGGTCGAAGGGTTACACCTACCGAGGTGCCTGGTCGTCGTCGGTCACCTACAGCGTGCTCGACGTCGTCACCAGCGGCGGCTCGTCCTACCTCGCCAAAGCTGCATCGCACGGCAAGTCCCCATCGACCAACCCGACCTACTGGAGTGTGCTCGCCGCCCACGGTGCGACCGGTGCGACTGGCGCGACCGGCGCGACCGGGCCGCAGGGTCCGGCCGGTCCCCAGGGGCCAGGCGGGGCGAGCGGCTACAACGTGGTCACCCAATACGTCACCGTCAACACCGGAACCCAGCAGCTCGTCGATGTCCACTGCCCCTCCGGTCAGGTGCCCGTCGGCGGCGGTGCCCACTACGGAAACGCCTTCCCCGGTCTGGGCAACGCACAGTGGGCCTACGTCTCCGAATCAAGCATCGACGAGAGCCGTACCGGCTGGGCCTCGACCCTGGTCGTCACGTCCAACCAGGGCAACACCTACTTCGAGGCAAACGCGATCTGCATCAACGGATGACGACCGAGGGCGGCCCAACGGGGGCGTGGCGCTAATTCACCATCCACATCTTCTCGAACTGCGCGGCATAGTCAGGGGCGCCCAGGTAATAGCCTGTCGAGTCGACCGTTGCGCTGTTCACGTTCGTGGTCGTGAGCAGCTGTGTCGGTAAGAAGGGCTGCTCGTTCGGCGCCAGGTCACTACTCGTGAAGTATCTTGCCGCCACGGTCGAACACCGCGAGGTCGTGCGCGATCGTCGGCGAACCGAACGGGTCGACGATCACGATGGTGCGGCCCCGACCGGTCGTCCCGGCCCCGGTGCATCGCGGGCAGGTCGCAGGCGCGTTCGACCTGCCGGGCGCCGTAACAGGCGATCCGGAAGGCGTTCTCGCAGTCGGCGGTGGAGGGCGGATGCTTGTCGGCCCGGCCCGCCTCGTGACGCCTGGTGCGATCCGAACGAGATCGCCCACTGGACTTGCTGACCGCGACCGGCCCCCGAACGTCGCGACCCGCGGGGTCGACACCACGACCACCGCCAGCGCGACACACGCCGCAGCCAACACGCCTGCCCGCACCTGCTGCAGCCTCGTCACCGAGCCCCAACATCACCTTCCGACTGCGCACGCTAGACGCAGATGAACGCTTCGGATAGGCGTCACGATTTGCCGGACTCAGCGTTCTGGGAGCTTGGCCGCTCGAGGCCCCGGCATGCGCAGCACGGCCGGAAGTGCGCCAGGATCGGTAGATGGAGTTGGTGGGGATCGAGCAGATCAGACGTGCCGCGGACCGCCTGGCGGGCGTTGCGGTGCATACTCCGCTGCTGCCGCAACTGTGGGCCGACGACGACCGGCCGCTGTGGCTCAAACCCGAGTGCCTGCAGCCGATCGGCTCGTTCAAGATCCGCGGCGCGTACAACGCCATCGCGGCATTACCGGCCGACGTGCGTTCGCGCGGCGTCATCACGCATTCGAGTGGCAACCACGGCCAGGCAGTTGCGTATGCGGCAGCCCGTTTCGCGATCCCCGCCGTCGTGGTCATCCCCGCCGTCGCGCCGACGATCAAGGTCGACGCCGTGCGACGGCTGGGTGCGGAGGTCGTCCTGGTCGACACCGCCGAACGGTCGGACGCGGCTGCCGCGCTGGCCGCCGAGCGGCACCTGACCCTGATTCCGCCCTTCGATCATCCGGACGTGATCGCCGGCCAGGGCAGCGTCGGCTTGGAGATCGTGGCAGACCTGCCCGCGGTCGACGTCGTGCTCGTACCCGTCGGCGGCGGTGGCCTGGCCTCCGGCGTCAGCACTGCGGTCAAGGCCTTGCGCCCCGAAACCACCGTGCTTGCCGTTGAGCCCGACGTCGCACCAGATGCGCGCGACTCGCTGGTCGCGGGCCGTATCGTCGCGTACACCGACGCGCAGCGCTACGCCACGATCGCCGACGGCATGCGTACCCCGCTGTCCGAGCTCACCCTGGCCCACCTGCAGGCCCATCTCGACGGGGTCATCACCGTCACCGAGGACGAGATCCGAGCTGCGGTCGCCCTGCTCGCCCGCGACGCACGTCTGGTGAGCGAACCGTCCGGCGCGACCGCCGCCGCCGCCTACCGATTCCACGCCGGCGAGCTCCCCGCGGGTCACACGGTCGCGGTCGTCTCCGGCGGCAATCTCGACCCAGCCGTGTTCGCCCAGCTGGTGCGGCCGGTCAGCCCAGCTCCTCGGCCAGGGAAACGGTCTCGCTCCTGAGCTTCGGCGCCGTGACTGCGCAGCCCGGCAACGGTGTCTCGATGTCTTCGACGGCGGACATCAGGCGGCGCACGCCCGACGTGTTCTGCAGTGCATTCAATCGATCACCTTCGCCCACGAAATGATCGCCTCGGCGTCGTCCAATCGAACATCTCACGGCAGAACCTGGTCGCGTTGGTGGAGGCGATTTCAGGAGTCACCGCCGCGCACGCAGGCGAGGACCACAGGGTGGTCGTTGCCCGGCCACCTGCCGGTGAGCGTCGGGCCGTCGGCGCGGAAGTTAGCGTCGAGGACACGGCGCACGAACAGTTCGTACGTTCCTGCGCGGATCGCGGTGACGGTGTCGTGGTCCGCCCATGTCACCGACTCGACAAGCTGGGGTGCCGGCAGACCGCCGCTGCCGTTGACCCGGGTTCGACCGCGCTTGCGCTCGGCTGAGCCGTCGAATTCCAGTTCGGCTTCGTGGGCGCCGGTGAGGATGGTCGTGGCGAGGGCGAGGGCGTAGACGGGGTCGGCGGGTGCGTCGTAGACCCAGCGGGTTCCGAGGACAGAGTGTTCGGTAGTACCGATGAGCGGGGCGTCGGGCAGCGGCGCGGACCGGTAGGTAACCGGCACCTGCAGCAGTCGGTCGTCGTGGGCGCGAACCAGGTGCGTTTCCATGCCGACTTCGCCGGCCGGGTCGTCGAACCGGTAGGCACCTACCGGTTCGAGCGACCCGGCGTCGACGCCGGCTGCCCATGGCTGGCCGCCGACCCAGCCGGTCAGCAGTTCGATCTTCGAAGGCGTAAGGGTCGCGGTGTTGTAGATGAGCGCCACGACCCGGACGCTACTCGCGGATCAGATGGTCACCGTGAACGTCTCCTTGAGCGACGCCGTGGACGAGTCGCCGCCGTACAGCTCGATCTGACCCGGCTCCACGACGAACTTGCCGCTGTTGTCGTAGAAGCCGAAGCCGCGCAGCCGCCGCACCGGCTGGGAGATGCTGGCAACCGGGTCGTGCAGGTACAGCTGCGCAGCGTGGACTTGTCCAGCCGCAGGGTTCGACGTCGAGAAGCTGGTGTAGCTCAGCCCGTATCCGAACGGGTACAGCGGATCGCAGGAGGCCAGGTCGCGATAGCGCGAGTCGTACTTCTGGGTGACGTCGCACGGGCGGCCGGTCGGCTCGTGGTTCTAATAGATCGGCACTTGGCCGACTCGGCGCGGGAACGACACCGGCAACGTGCCGCTCGGGTTCACCGTGCCGAACAGCACATCGGCGTGTTTGCGTTGCATCGACCTCTCCCGTCATCACTTTGACTACAGTGCTACAGTAATCAAATAACGGTCGCCAAGAGAGTTGGACAACGATGAGTTCGATCACCTATTCCCAGGACCGGACCGGCGTGGCTCGCGAAGGGCGTGCGCTCGAGATCCTGTTGCACACCGAGCAGGCCGACGGCGCCACCTCGGTGGTGGACTGCGCAGTACCGGCGGGAACGCCGGGCCCGCCGCTGCACGTGCATCCCGGCTCGGACGAGACGTTCGTCGTGCTCGCCGGCTCGCTGCTCGTGCATGTCCACGGCGAGACGACACTCGTCGGGGCGGGTGGTCTCGTGCACATCACGCGTGGCGCGCAGCACACGTTCGCGACGCCGCCCGGCGTGTCAGCGCGGTTCCTGACGATTCACACGCCGGGCGGCTTCGAGCGCTTCCACATCGCGGCGGCGCGGGAGGTCGCGAAGCGCGGCGCGCCGCTGTCCGGGCACGAGCTCGGCGTGCTCGCGAGCGAGTTCGATTGGCAGCTGGCCGGTCCGCCGCGGGTCTTGCTGCCCAACGGGGAGCTCGTCCCGGCGCGTTGATCAGGCCGGCCGAAGGTACCGACGCGCGGTAGCCACCGCAGCGGCCAGGTGCTCGGGGGAGCGGGACTGGTAGAGCGGACCGGTGCCGTCGGTGAGCAGCTGCCGGGCCAGCGCAATGCCGCGTACGTCCACCGGCGCGGGGGAGCGCAGGGCGGTGACAAGATCGCTGATCGCGCCGGTTGCCTCCTGCAGCGCCTCGCGCTGCAGCGAGGCGGTCGCCATCAGGCCGGACCGTGCGGTGCGGGCGGGCATCGACTCCCACTGCTGCGCGAGCTCGGCTCGATACGCAGACACGGCCAGTGCCGACGCGCGGACTGCGCGCAGCCAGCGGCCCTCCGCGGGCAGCCCACGGGCCAGTTCCTCGTCGAGTCGCCCGGCCCGCAACCGGGTCCACAGGCGATCACGGCCGCGCACCGGCCGCAGCTCCAAGCCGTCGGCCGTGCGCACCAGGACAACGCGGCCGGTGGTCTCGCCGGCCGAAACGAACGCTGCTTTGCAAGCGATGCCCATACATCCATGGTGGGCCTGTTCGGCATCGATCGGCAATGGCATCATTGTCACTATGCATGCTGATACGGCCAAACCGCACACGGTGGCCGTCCTGGCGTACGACGGCGTCTCGCTGTTCGAGTTCTCCATCGCCTGCGAGGTGTTCGGAGCCCAGGACGACAACGAGATCGACGTGCAGTGGTACGACCTGCGAATCTGTGGGCCGCAGCCATCGGTGCGTACCGACCGCGGCCTGCGCATCGACGTGCCGCACACCCTGTCGACCGCCGCACGAGCCGACACCCTGGTCGTGCCCCCGCTGCGGATGTCCGACGAGATCCCCTACGACGTCCTCGCGCTCGTGCGCCGAGCACACCGCCGCGGCGCACGAGTGGTCTCGCTGTGTACGGGCGCGTTCGTGCTGGCGGCCGCCGGCCTGCTCGACGGGCGGCGGGTGACCACGCACTGGGCGGAATGCGCCGACCTGGCGCGACAGTACCCCGGGGTGCGGGTCGACCCGGATGTGCTCTACGTCGACGACGGGGACGTGCTCACCGGGGCCGGCAGCGCCGCGAGTCTCGATCTGTGCCTGCACATCGTCGATGCCGACCACGGTGCCGCCGTGGCAGCCGACCTCGCCCGTGAACTAGTGGTGCCGCCGCACCGCGACGGCGGGCAAGCGCAGTACATCCGCACCCCGATGCCCGATCCGCACACCGACGAGCTGTTCACCGGGACTCTCACCTGGCTGCAGGAACATCTCGACGAGCAGGTGAGCGTGGCCGATCTCGCTCGCCGCTCGGCGATGAGCCGACGCACCTTCGCGCGGCGTTTCGCCGACAGCACCGGCACGACTCCGTATCGGTGGTTGCTGCGTCAACGGGTGCAACTCGCGCAGCGCATGTTGGAGAGCACCGACGAGTCCGTCGACAGCATCGCCGTGCACACCGGGTTCGTCACGTCCGGCAACCTGCGCAAGCATTTCGCGCGGTTCCTGGACACCAGCCCGCTCGCGTACCGCCGCACCTTCGTAGCCAGGCCGTAGGTCAGACGTCGCCGGTGTGTTGCAGGTAGCGCAGCGCGAGCGCGCCGGCCGGCACCGGTAGCCAGAACGTGGCGATGCGATAGAGCAGCGCGGCGCTCAGCGCCACCGACCCGGGCATGCCGGCGCTGGTCAGGCCGGCCGAGAGCGCGGCCTCCACCGCACCGATACCGCCGGGGGTCGGCGCCGCGGATCCCACCGCCATACCGACGAGATACACGACGGCCACCGCGTCGAGCCCGACGTCGCCGTGGAAGGCCTGCACGGCGAAGTAGAGCGCCGCGATGTAGAAACCGTTGAGCAGCACGGCGCCGACGAACGCCTCGGTCAGCTTCCGCGGACTGCTGATCAATGCAATCAACCGGGGGAGCGCCTCCTGGATCGCCGGCAGGGTGCGCGCCACCAGCCAGCGGCGGGTAGCCGGCACCGCCATGGCGATGATCAGCAGCAGCGCCAGCCCGGCTACGACGAGATAGACCCACCCGGGGATCGGGGAGTGCTCGTCTGCGGCGCTCCCGGTGATGGCCAGCACGATGGCCAACAGCACGATGTGGAAGATCGCGTTCCCGATCTGGTTCGCCGCCACGCTCGTGCCCGCGGCAGCCATGCTCAGGCCCTGCATGTGCAGGAACCGCACGTTGAGGCCGACCCCACCGACGGTCGGAGGCAAGACGAATCCGACGAACGCCGCCGCCACCTGGCTGAGCACGGTGCGCATGAAGTGCAGCCGCTCGCGGACATATGCGATGAGCGCCAGTGCCGAGGCGAAGTACGTCAGGATCGAGGCGAGCAACAGCAGCGGCACCCATCGCCAGTCGGCGGAGGCGAGGATGCTGCGGATGTCGACCTCGCCGAGCTGTCCGACCAGCAGCCACACCGCGACGACTGCGCCGGCGAGCATGAAGACCGTGCGCGGGCGCACCCGCTCGAGCTGGTACGGCGCCGGTGGTTCGACATCCTCGAATCGGGCGGCGGCCGCGCGCAGGTCGGCCAGTGCGTTCTTGTTGCGCCGGAACCACGCCCGGGTCTCGCGGCTGAGCACGACAGGTTGCAGCGCGGCGAGCGCGGCCGCCAGTTCCTGCTCGGTGAGTGCCTCGCGGGCCGCGTCGAGCGCGGTCTCGGCGCCGGACACCTCGGCCGAGGTGGCAAGCAGTTGTGCGCGGTCGACGGTGATGCGCAGCTCGGTGGCCAGCGCCGAGCCATCCTCCAGCGGCGGCAGCAGTACCTGGCCGCGCTCGTCGACCAGGATGCGTCGAGCTGTGAGGTGCCGATGGCAGATACCGGCGTCGTGCAGCTTCTCCGCCGACTTCCACATGGTCAGCAGCTGCTGTTTGTCCGGTGGTGTCGCCAGATCGGCCAGCGGAGTGGCCCGCACGTCGTCGTAGGCGATCGCGACGGTGTCCGGCCCGCAGTTCGCGCTGGCCCGATACTGCGGTACGAACGCCCCGGCGTCGCGCGCCGCGACGGCCAGCAGCACCCGGCGCTCGGCCGCGCGTTCCATCGACAGCGTCGGTTCGCCGACGGCGTCGGCCTGCAGTCGCAGCGACCGGTACACGCGGTACAACCAGCCGCCCGCGGCCTTGTCCCGATCGAGGACGACGATCTGTAGCCGGCGGCCGTCGACGTCGGTCCCGAGGTAGCTGCGTGCGGTGCGCGGCGGCGATTCGACGCGTTCCATCCGCGTCAGGGTGAGCCCGCTGCGGTCGAGCTCGGCGGCGATGCGATCCGCGTCCGGGCGGGTGTTGACGACCCCGAGGAAGTACCGCAGCGCCAGTCCGATGCAGATGCCGAGCAGCCCGCTGATCACCAGCGACGGCAGACTCGCCACCCCGACCGCGAACAGCGAGACCGCGTAGATCGTCACCCCGGCGACCACGGCGCGCCACCACCGCTGATCGCCGCCGATCTCGGCCATCGTCACGAAGGTCAACAGCGCCGCGAGGAACGCGTCCAGCGGACGGGTGATGTCCTGGCGGCCCTGCAATACCAACGCGTGGTAGAGCGCGGTGTCGGTCGCGTGCTCGAGGGCCAGGTTGACCGCCGCGACGACGGCGACACACAACACGCCGGAGATCAACGACTCGGCGAGCAGTCGCAGCTGGCCGCGCAGCAACGCGCGCACGATCAGGCCGACCAGCAGGGCCAGCACCGCGAAGCTGCCAGCGACATCCACGAGCTGGATCAGCGCGTTCGGCAGCGACTTGACCGCCCGACCGGCGTCGGAATTCGCGCCCGCCGTGGTGTCGGTCGCCACCGTGGCCAACCCCACCAGGACGAGCAACGCGACGACGGTGGCGCCGAGCCGCAACCCGTCGAGGGTGGAGTGGATGCGTTTGGACCGCCAGTCCTTGACGATGAGTGCGGGCGGCGTGCCGTCGCCCTCTTGCTCAACGGCGGTGGAGTCGGGGGTCCCGCCCATCGCTCAACGCGCGCAGAAGCGGCCGAGTATGTGACGCCGGCTGCGGATACCCACGACAGCACACTAGCCGAGCCGGGCGGTCATCCTGGACACCGACGCGGACGCGCGGTGCTCTGGTCGCCGCCGACGGCGAGCTGTGCCTGGGACCGGATCAGCGGATGGTGCGCGCCGCCCATGCGATCGTGACGATCGACGATAGCTGCCGGCAGGCGGGCGTCGTGGTCGGACGGTCGCGTGGGTTCCGCTGGTTGCGCGAGGGTTTGAAAAGCGAAAGCATCGGCGGCGCAGGGACGTGCAGCTTGTGTCTTTCGCTCTCGGGTTGCGTCTCGCTCGGCTCGGGCAGGTCAGAGGTGCCGGCCACCCGGCAGCGACCACAGCCGTCCGCTGCGCTGCCCTCCGCGCCAAAGACAGCCGAAACTGAACGGTTTAAGATGTCTGAATCACCGTTGCTACGGCGTCGGGCGATCGCGCCCGGGGTCGCCGCGCTCGATCGCCTTGGTGTCGGGTAATTTGTCGCCGGCCACCTCGCCGCGCAGCGAATTGAAGATCGCGAGCCCTT
The DNA here is from genome assembly GCA_963718805.1 of uncultured Actinomycetota bacterium. Classification (GTDB taxonomy): domain Bacteria; phylum Actinomycetota; class Actinomycetes; order Mycobacteriales; family Jatrophihabitantaceae; genus Jatrophihabitans. The sequence goes on from CAVQZY010000001.1 coordinate 314,634, forward strand.
GCCCGACCAGCCCGGACACGACGTCGGACAGCCCATCCGAACCGTTGAGCACCGTGACGTTGGCGTTCGCCAGGCCGGCCGCGGCCTTCTCGACGATCGACGGCAACTGCTCGATGAGCAACTGGTCGAGGGCGACGCGGTTGCTCGACGCCGCCGCGGCGGCCCGGATCTCGGTGCGCTCGGCGTCGGCCTTGGCGAGGATGCGCACCCGCTCGGCCTCGGCCTGCGCGGGCCGGACGACCTCGGAGACCAGTTGCTGCTCGCGCAGTTCGGCCTGCCGCTGCGCCAGCTTGGTCTGCTCGTCGATCACCTCTTGTTGCGCCTGCGCCTGGGCGAGCGGGCCGGCCTGGGCCGAACGCTGCTGGGCGGCGTGGGTCTCGGCCTCGAAACCGGCCCGGGTGACCGCGGTGTCGCGCTCGTACTGTGCCTGGTTGCGCAGCGATTGCTGCTGGGCCTCCGCCGCAGCCTGGTCGGCGGCCGCCTGGGCGATCTGCGCGGCCTGCTGGATGCGGGCGTTGTGCGGCGCGGCCATCGCCTTCACGTAACCGAGACCCATGTCGTCGATCGACTGGATCTGCAGCGCGTCGACGATGAGCCCGATCTTGGCCATCTCGTCCTTCGACCCGTCGAGCACTTCGGTGGCCAGTTTCTGGCGCTCGGTGATGATCTCCTCGACGGTCATCGATCCGATGATCGAGCGCAGGTGCCCGGCGAAGATGCGCCCGGTCAGCAACGCCATCTGGTCTTGGTCGGACAGGAAGCGCTGTGCGGCGTTGACGATCGACTCCTCGTCGTTGCCGATCTTGGCGGCGATGACGGCCTTCACGTTCAGTGCGATGCCCTGCTTGGTGACACATGGCTCGCTCACCTCGGCTTCGAACATCGCCAGGGTCAGGAACGCGTACTTGCGAACGAACGGCAGCACGAACGCGCCGTGGCCGGTGACCACCCGGAACGGCACGTCGCCGACGGCCTTGCCACCGGAGACCAACATGGCCTCGTCGGGGGCCGGGACGTGATAGCCGAACATGGATGCCTCCTCAGAGTTCGAGCAGTGATTCGACCGGGTCGGCCCAGGGCAGCACGACCACCGTGCGCGGTCCCAGGGTCTGCACCACGATCACGGCCTGTCCCTTCGCCAACGGCTCGGCCGAGCGGGCGATGAAGGTTTCGGTTCCGCCCCGGATACGTACTTCCACCTCACCCGGACCGGCTTCGCCGCGGGTCGCGGTGGTGATCCGGCCGGCCAGCCCGATCGGCGACTTGTCGGCGGTCATCCGCCCATCGACCCGGCATTCAGGCCCCCGCTCTCCACGCCCGGATGCTACTCCGGGGACGGTGAGCATCGGCCGGGCAGGTGATCAACGACGGCGGTCCCGAACCCGCGCTCGGTCAGGTCGCGGCGCGTAGGTGCGCTCGATGCAGACCATCGACGCCGCGGTGCATCCGGCCACCGCGAGCAGGTGCCGGACATGCGGCGACGGTCGGCCACGCGGCAGCACATCACCCGCGGTCGGGTGACCGGTGTCCCGGATGGGGACGGAGCGGATCGCTTCGACCGGTGCCTACCGCTCTCGGCGCCATGCTGACTCCCGGGCTACCGCCGGTGACGAGGAAGCCCGTCGTCGATGAGCTTGTTCCAGCAGTCGTGGAAGTCGGCGTTGAGGTCGGCGTCGTCGTCGAGTGCCCCCGCCACGACGGCTCCGGTGCGCACCATCATCAGCTGGTGCGCGGTCGCCCTCGGTGAGCGGTGCTCCAGGCGGATCAACAGCTCCTCGAACCGCCCGACGACCCAGGCCCGAATGTCCGTCGCGTAGGCGCAGGCCCGATGCCCGCGGGTGAATTCGGCGGACGCGTTGATGAACGGGCAGCCGCGTTGGGTCGCCGCGAAGTCGTCGCGGGTCAGCGCTGTGGCCAGTTCGGTGAGCGCGCGGCGTGGGTCGTCGGGGTACTCGGCGATGAGTCCGTCGACCTGGGCCCGGTCGAATCTCGCCCGCCGGTCGAGATAGGCCGCGATCAGATCGTCCTTCGACGGGAAGTGCCGGTACAGCGTCACCCTGGTGACGGCGGCCTCGTCGACGATGCGGTTCATGCCGACGGCGTGGATGCCTTCGTTGTAGAAGAGTTGGTCCGCGGTGTCGAGGATGCGCTGCCGCGCCGCCGACGGTGCGGCACACGTCTCGAACTCGATCTGGCCGAGCATCGCCCTCCTCGCAAAGATCGAGGCCCTTGCCCGGGCCGTCGTCCGGCTCTACAGTACTCGATTACGTAGATAGAACGATCGTATACCTACACTCGAGGAGACGCGAATGACTGCCCGAACCGCCGGTTCTGTTCATCCACGGCCTCTGGCTGCATCGCCACGTCGTGGTCATCCTGGATCGACCTGTTCGCCGCGGCCGGCTACGACGCGTCGGCGCCCGGGTGGCCCGGCGACCCGGAGACGGTGCAGGAGGCCCGCGAACATCCCGAGGCGATCGCCGATCACGGCATCGACGACGTGGTCGCTCACTACGCCGAACTCATCGCGGCGTTGCCGGCCAAGCCGATCCTGATCGGGCACTCGTTCGGCGGGATGATCGCGCAGCGGCTGCTGGGTGAGGGTCTCGCCGCTGCGGCGGTGGCGATCGACGCCGCGCAGATCAAGGGGGTGCTGCCGCTGCCGCTGTCGGCCCTGCGCGCGACGTTGCCGGTGTTCAAGAACCCGGCCAACAAGCACCGGGCCGTGTCGCTCACGGCCGAGCAGTTTCGTTTCGCATTCGGCAATGCAATCCCGACGGAGGAGTCCGACGAACTGTTCGAGCGGTGGGCGATCCCGGCGCCGGGCAAGCCGTTGTTCGAAGCCGCGGCGGCGAACTTCAACCCGCACTCGCCGGCCAAGGTCGACACTGCGAACGCAGGCCGCGGCCCGCTGCTGCTGATGATGGGCGGCAAGGACCACACGGTGCCCGAGGCCGTCACCAAGTCGACGCTCAAGCAGTATCGCCACAGCGAGGCGACGACCGACATCCTGGAGTTCGCCGATCGGGCACATTCCCTCACCATCGACCACGGCTGGAAGGACGTGGCCGAGGCCGCCTTGTCGTGGCTCAATGCACAGGGTCTGTAGGGGAGGAAATGGACCTGCATCTGGCCGGCAGGGTTGCGGTCGTCACCGGCGCCAGCAGGGGCATCGGCCTGGCAATCTCCCAGGCCCTCGCCGCCGAAGGGGTGTTGGTCGTCGCCGGTGCGCAGCGCGGCAGCGCCGAACTCGACTCACTCGCCGCCGCGCGTGACGTGCTTCCCGTCCAGGTCGATCTGACGACGCCGACCGGCCCGCTCGAACTCGTCGATCGCGCCGTCGACCGCTTCGGCGGGCTCGACATCCTCGTCAACAACGTCGGAGCGGTCCGGCCTCGGAGCAGCGGATTCATTTCGCTCGCCGACGAGGAATGGGAGTGGAATCTGACGATGAACTTCCTGGCCGCAGTGCGGGCGATGCGCGCGGCGCTGCCGCACCTCGTACGAACGACCGGGCGCGAGCATCGTGACGATCAGTTCGGTGAACGCGTTCCTGCCCGACCCGGCGGTGATCGACTACAGCGCCGCGAAGGCCGCGCTCACCAACGTGTGCAAATCTCTGTCGAAGGAATACGGTCAACAGGTTCGGGTGAACACGATCAGTCCCGGTCCGGTGCAGACCGATCTGTGGCTTGCCGACCACGGCGTAGCTGCGACCGTGGCTCGGGCGACCGGAACCAGCGCCGAGTCGGTTGTGCAGCAGCAGGCGGCCGCGGCGCCGAGCGGGCGGTTCACCCACCCGAACGAGATCGCTGATCTGGTGCTGTTCCTCGTCAGCGACCGGTCGGCGAACACGACCGGCAGCGACTTCGTCATCGACGGAGGGCTTATCACCACGCTGTAGCGAGAGCGGCCCGGCCCGATCGGCATCGCACGGTCACTGAATGACGTTCTTCGGTTACGCTCGGTGGGTAGCGCGGAGGTCGGCAGCGACATGTCAGGGCATCGCTCGGCTGGATACTCGCCCGCGCCCAGAGGGCGAATGGGCCACGTCAGGTCGGCATTGTTGCGCCGCAGGTCACGCGCACCCGACCTCCCGCCGAGTCGCTCGATCGCCGGGGCGATCACGGTGGCCTGGCAACCGATCGTGGAAGTGGCATCCGGTGAGGTGGTCGCGGCAGAAGCGCTGGCCCGGTTCCCCGAACGGGCGCCGACGCCGACCGTCGAGGTGTTCGCGCAGGCGCGCGCCGCCGGCGTCGGCCCGGCATTGGAAGCAGCATGCCTGCAGATCGTGTTGGCAGCGCGCGATCGGCTCCCAGCGGGTGTACTCGCGAGCGTCAACGTCAGCCCGGCGGCGTTGGGCGATCCGTCGGTGCAGGCGACGTGGCCTCACGACCTGTCCGGCGTGCTCGTCGAGCTCACCGAGTACACCGCCGCCGAGGACCTCGCGGTCGACGGCGCGGTCGACGACGCGGTCGCCGAGTTGCGCCGCCGCGGTGCCCAACTCGCCGTCGACGGCGCGAGCACCGGATATTCCGGACTCCTGCGCCTGGCCCGACTGCGGCCCGACGTCGTCAAGCTCGACCGCGACCTGGTTGCGGATTCCGGAAACCAGGCCGACCAGCGGGCGGTGATCGGAGCCCTCGTCAGCCTCGCTCGTCGCATCGGTGCCCGAGTCATCGGTGCGGGTGTGGAGAGCCTCGACGACCTCATCCAGCTCGCCGCCCTCGACGTAGATCAGGCGCAGGGCTGGGCCATCGCCCCGCCGGCCGGCACCCTCACTGCCGTTGCCCCCGGGGCCGTCGCCACCTGCCGGCGCACCCGGGCCGCGTTGCTCGCCGGCATCGGCGAGCCAGAACTCGATCGTCCGTCCGCCGCGGCGATCGCCACCATCACCGCGGGCCTGGCGGACAGTCGCGAGCCGGCGGATCTGGACCGCACCCTGCAGCGCGCCGCGCCGCTGCTCGACGTCGACGACGTGAGGGTGTCCCTGCTCATCGCCGACCCCAGCGACCCGAAATCGGACTCACGATCGGAACTGCAGGAGATCTTCGCCGTCGGCGGCGCCCCCGACACCACCACGCACCAGCTTGCGGACTTCCCGGCGACCCGGCGTGCGTTGCGTCAGAACGCCCTGATCGAAACCCATCTCGCCGACATGCACAGCGATGCAGACGAGCGCGCGTTGCTGGGCCGGCTCGGCTACGCGAGTCAGCTGCTGACTCCGATCCACCGTGGCGACGGGCCGGCCGGCGTGCTCGAATATCTGCACCGCACGCACCGACGCTGGACGAACGCCGACATCACGCACGCCCGCCTGCTCGCCGCCCACCTCGATCGCATGGCTGCGCCGGGTTCGCAAACAATGTGACCGGCCTGTCCTTCGCGCAGATACTTGCGAAATGGGCTTTTACGTCGAGCAGGTGCTGCCCCGGGTGATCGACGTGCTCATGCGTGGGGGTGAGTTGACCGACGCACGCGCGCGAGTCGCTGCGGGCCTGTCCGGTGAGGTGGTCGAAGTCGGCTTCGGCTCCGGACTCAACGTCGAGCATTACCCGTCAGCGGTGACCCGGGTACTGGCCGTGGATCCGGCGAAGACCGGGCGCAAGCTCGCGGTGCAACGTGTCGCTGCCAGCCGGGTGCCGATCGATTACATCGGTCTGGACGGACAGTCGCTGCCATTGCCCGCAAAGAGCGCGGATCATGCGCTGATTACGTGGACCCTGTGCACCATTCCGGATCCAGAACAGGCGCTGCGCGAGATCAACCGGGTCCTGCGGCCAGGGGGCGCGCTGCACTTCATCGAGCACGGCCGGTCACCGGACGCGAAGGTCGCCCGGCGACAGGATCGTCTCGACCGGCTTCAGGGCAGGCTCGCCGGGGGCTGTCACCTGAATCGTCGTATCGACGAGCTCGTCGTCGGCAGCGGCCTGGGTCTGAGTCGGCTCGACACCTACTACATGCGCGGGCTCAAGACCCTCAACTACAGCTTCGAGGGCGTCGCCACCAAGCCGTTCGACGACACCTGAGGCATCGTAGGTGCCTCCGGTCAGGCAGGGACGAGGCCCGCGACTCGGAAGGTGCCCGAACCGGTGTGGCCATACGTCAACCCGAAGTCCGTTGCGGGATCGATGTCGCCGCCGGGCTCCATCGGCGGATCGACGCCGCAGTGGCGTGACGTCCGGCCGCGTGTTGCAGCGCGCCCGTCAGTTCGGCGTCCACACCGAGCGCCGCCGGCAGGACGACCAGAGCATCGGCGGTCGCCGGCTGCGCGTGCCGGCGGATGGCCGCGCGGATGCCGTCGACGAGCGGACCGTCGGCGCGGCCCAGTTCGCCACCGACGATCACCGCGGCCGGGTTGAGGAGGTTGCACTGGTCGGCGAGCACCCGGCCGAGGGTGCGTCCGGCCGTGTCCAGGATGCGCGCGGTGATGGAGTCGGCCTCCACGGTCAGGTCGACCGCGTTCGGATCCGTGCCGGGCCGGGTGTGGGCGATCTGTTCGCGCACCGTGCCCACCGAGACGACGGCTTCCAGGCAGCCGCGGCCGCCACAACGGCACAGCTCGCTACGCCCGGCGAGCTTGGTATGGCCTATCTCGCCGGCCAGACCCGTCGCACCGCGAAACGGCCGGCCGTCGATGACGATGCTCGCGCCGATTCCGTGCGATGCCTTCACGTAGAGGAAGCTGTCGTACCCACGGCCGGCGCCGCAGTACAACTCGCCGAGCGCGCCGAGCACCGCGTCGTTCTCGACCGACACTGCGGTGCCGATTCGTCGAGCGAGTTCCGCGGCGGGGGCGAGGCCCACCCACCCGGACAGGATGGTCGGCGATCGCACCAGCCCGTTGTGCCGGTCGAGCGGGCCGGGGATCCCGGCCACGACGCCGGCCAGCTCGGTAATCTCGTGCCGGGCGCGCAGGGTTTCGAGCATCGAAACGGCGGCGTCCATCGCCTCGTCGGCCCGTAAGTCGACGTCCAGGGACAGTCTCTCGGTCCCGATGGTGGTGCCGAGAGTGTCGCCGATGCCGACATAGACGTGGGCGTGGCCGAAATCGATGCCGGCCACGGCCGCTCCCGTCCCGACCGCGCGTAACCGTACCGCCGGTCGGCCACGCCCGGATCCCGGACCTTTGGCCTCGGTGTCGGCTTCGACGATCCGCCCGTCCGTGACGAGCCGCCCGAGCGCCTGATTGATCGTCGAGCGCGACATTCCCGTCAGCGCGGCGAGTTCCGGCCGGGTCACCTCGCCGCGCTCGAGGATCATCACGAACAGCTCCTCGCGCGTGCGAGCGCGCAACGATCGATCGGCCATTGTGGGTTACCCTAGCGCCAAATTTGACCGTTGAACATCCGAATAAAGGGGTTAATGTTTGTTATTCGACCATTGACTTGCCATGTAGGTTCACCTAGCGTGCGAATGTCAACCGCAGCAGCGACGCTGAGTAACCGTGGCTCGGCGCGCCGGCTCGCATCTCGATGCCGGAAGGACCCTCATGCCCCATCCCGAACCGCGCCGTCGGCGCGCGCGCTTACTCGTGCCACTAGCTGCGGTGGCGGCACTGACGCTGTCGAGCGCGGTCGTCGCGACGGCAGCCACGACCGACCCGGAACCGAGCGCGCTGGAGTTGCACAACGCTCGGTTGTCGCGCACGGCCGCGACCCAGGGCATGGTGCTGCTGCAAAACCACGACCGGGCGCTGCCGATGCCGCGCTCGGGCAACGTCGCGGTCTACGGGGTGGGCGCCTACAAGACCGTCAAGGGCGGTACCGGGTCGGGCAACGTCAACAACCGCTACACCGTCAGCGTTCGCGAGGGCCTCAAGAACGCCGGCTATCGCCGTGACCACCAGCCGCGCCTACTGGGATGCCATGACCAGCGCGTACGACGCGAAATACGGCGGGTCGACCAGCAGCCCGTTCGGTCAGACGATCGACTATGCGTCGGTGGAACAGCCGCTGACCAGCGCGACGGTGCAGCCGACCAAGCCTACGGACACCGCCGTCTATGTGGTGGCGCGCAACTCCGGCGAGGGAGCCGACCGCTCCTCGGGGGCCGGCGACTACGAGCTGACCCAGACCGAGTCGGATGACATCAAGATCATCGGCCAGACCTACAAGCGGGTCGTCGTGGTGCTCAACACCGGCGGCATCGTCGACACCTCGTTCTTCGGGCAGATCAACGACGCCGCGAAGGACCCGACCGGCGGTTGGGCCGTCGACTCGCTGCTGCTGATGAGCCAGGCAGGCCAGGAATCGGGCAACGCCGTCACCGATGTGCTGAACGGCAAGGTGACTCCATCGGGCAAGCTCACCGACACCTGGGCGTCGAAGTACAGCTATTATCCGGCGTCGGCGACCTTCGGAAACAACGACGGCAACGACACCACCGAGCAGTACAGCGAAGGCATCTACGTCGGCTACCGCTACTTCGACTCCTTCTACAAGAAGATCGATCCGGCGGACCCGGCCAGTGTGGTCGACTATCCGTTCGGCTACGGCCTGTCCTACACCGACTTCGCCGTCAAGCCGCTCGCCGTCACCGCGGACATGCACACCGTGACGGTCAAGGCACGGGTGCAGAACACCGGCTCGCAGTACAGCGGCAAGGAGGTCGTGGAGGTCTACTTCTCCGCGCCGCAGACCGGGCTGGACAAGCCCTACCAGCAGCTCGCCGGCTACGCGAAGACCGACAACCTCGCGCCGGGTGCCTCGCAGACCGTGACGGTCCGCTACCAGACGACCGACATGGCGTCCTACGACGACGCGAGTGCGGCCTACGTGATGAACGCTGGTGACTACGTGGTGCGGGTGGGCGACTCGTCGCGCAACACCCACGTGGCCGCCAAGCTGCGGCTCAGCCGCGATCTGACCACCGAGCAGGTCGCGCACGAGATGAACGACGCCAAGCCCGCGACCGAGCTCACCAGCGATCCGGCCGACTTCTACAGCTACCCCGGTGAGCAGGACGAGCTTGCCGCCGCGCCGGTGCACACGTTGGACACCGCCGGCTTCACCACCGTGAACAACGTCTCGGCATACGAGCAGAACGTTGCGGTCGAAAGCTCCTCGCCGTACTACAAGATCGACGGCAGCCCGATCTCGTCGACGACGGCGTATGTGGACAAGGCCCAGAAGGACTGGCAGGGAACCGGTGCGGCGTACCAGGCCAAGACCGGCGAGACGGTGACGAAGGTGCACACCGACCCGCATGCCACGCTCTACGACGTGGCCAAGGGCAAGATCTCGATGAAGCAGTTCGTCGCCGGCCTGAGTGTCGATCAGCTGTCGAACATCGTCGAGGGCGCGAGTGCTGGCGGCTCGGTGCCGCAGGCCGTCGGCGCAGCGGGCTACACCACGTCGAAGTACGAGGATCTCGGCATCGCCGGCATGACCCTGTCCGACGGCCCGGCCGGTCTGCGGCTGACCCAGCAGATACCGACCACGCCGACGACCTACCAATGGGCCACTGCCTGGCCGATCGGCACACTGCTCGCCCAGACCTGGGACCGCAACCTGGTCCAGCAGGTCGGCACCGCGGTCGGTAAGGAGATGCGCAAGTACGGGGTCACGATGTGGCTGGCGCCGGGCATGAACATCCACCGCGACCCGCTCAACGGCCGCAACTTCGAGTACTTCTCGGAGGATCCGCTCGTCGCCGGGCTGACCGCGTCCGCAGAAACGCTCGGCGTGCAAAGCAACCGCGGCGTAGGTGTGACGATCAAGCATTTCGTCGCCAACAACCAGGAAGCCAACCGCAACGCGGTAGACGAGACCATCGACGAGCGAGCCTTGCGCGAGATCTATCTGCGTGGCTTCGAGATCGCCGTCGAGACCGCGCAGCCGATGGCCGTGATGAGTTCCTACAACCAGGTCAACGGCACCTATTCGTCGGCGAACTACGACCTGCTGACCGATCTGTTGCGCGGTGAGTGGAACTTCAAGGGTCTTGTCATGTCCGACTGGGGCGGGTCGCACAACCCGGTCGCCACGATGTACTCGGGCAACGACCTGATCGAGCCGGGTGGCAACCCGTCCGAGATCTCGTCCAACGTCACGAAGGTGCCGCCGACGATCGATGTGACCGGCCTGCCGGTGTTGAACATCACGAGGATCCCGTCGTTCTCCTACACCGCGTACGCCTGGAGTCTCGGCGGCCTGGTGTTGTCGCCGGACGGCGCCTCGACCGTAAGTACCACCGTCGACGCAAGCACCGACCTGTCGAAGGTCCAGTCGACCGTCACCACGCTCGACGCGAACCTCAACCCGACGACCGAGCACCGGGGGCCGTATGCATCGGTTGCCGATGCGTACGCCGACGTGGTGTCGCTCCTCGACAGTTCCGCGCTGAACGCGACGCAGAAGGCGGGGGTCACCGTGACCCCGACCTATCAGACGCCGGGCGACAGCAGCACGCCGGTGGTCGCGTACACGGTCACGTTGCGCGGCGACTACGAGACGATGCGACTCGGCGACCTGCAGCGCAGCGCGATGCGCATCCTGACCGTGATCACCAAGTCGGCGCCGTTCCAGGAACTGGCCGACGCGCAGCACGTGCCGGGGATCAACGTCGGTTCGTACAGCGAGCAGGCCGGTAACCTGCGCAACGTCGTCACCTCGTGGCTGGGACCGGTGGCCGGCGGGTGATACCCGCATTTCCATGATCGAGATGGTGACCCCGGCTCGGCCGGGGTCACCATTTCGTTCGTCCGAGCCCCGGACAAGTGTCGCCTTTTCACGATGGCCGCCGCCGCGAGCTCCGGCGACCTGCTGCCCGAACAGGTGTGGGACGACGCGCCGCCGAGCGGCACCGCCGGCTTCACGCCCGGGACGCCCACGCTGTCGCCCACGCTGTCGTTCACGCCGCTGGTGTGGACGCATGCGCAGCACATCAGGCTTGCCCAGGATCTTGCGGAGGGTCCGGTCGGCGAGATGCCCACGGTGGTGGTTGACCGGTACGCGACCTCAGGAATTTTCAAAAGCGGAGGTTGGATGGGGGTGATCGCGCTTGGGATGCCCAGCCGGGATGCCGCCCGCGTGTCTGAAAGAGCGCGGCGACGGAGGAGGTTGGTTCTCGGGCCGATTTGCGTTGCCGGGTTGCGTCTCGTTGGTGGTGAAAGGCGCGGCGACGGAGGCGGTTCTCGGCGGGTTCGGTTACGCCGCCGGGTCGCGGTCCGTTTCATGGATCCCCTTATTTCACAACGGTTTCCAGTTGCAAGTAGACCAGTGTTCGGATAGAATCGAACACATGCAGGCGGGGTGGGTCGAACACGCAGCACGCATCGACGCGCTGCTCGACCTGCAACGCCAGAAAGGCGCCCTGGCCGCCCGCGAACAGTGGCTGTTGCACGAACTGGGCACCACCGCGGCGCCGGTCACCGTGCCCGGCTCCAGCGACAAGCAGTGGATCCGCGAGGAACTGGCCTCGGCGTTGCGGATCGCGCCGTGCACCGCGGGGCTGCGGTTGCTGACCGCCTCTCAACTGGTGTGCCGGCTGCCGGCCACGCTCGCGGCGCTGGAAGCCGGGCTGCTCTCCTTCGGGCACGCCATGCGGCTGTGTGAAGCGATCGACGCGGCCATGCCCGCCGACACCGTCGCCCAGATCGAGGCGTGGGCGCTGGCCCGCGCCGAGGACACCACCGTGCCGCAGTTCCGACAGATCATCGCCTACGCGGTGGGCAAGTTCGACCGCCGGGACAAGCGCGAACAGCACCAGGACGCCCTCGCCAGGCGGCGGGTGTGTTTCAGCCCGCAGGACAACGGCACCACCGAGCTGTGGGCCTGCCTGCCGTGCGATGCCGCCGCGGCGATGCGCGACCTGGTGCACCAGATCGCCGCCCAGTCCCGCGGGCTGGACCAGCGCACCCCGGACCAACGGCGCGCCGACACCCTCATCGACCTGGTCCTCGCACCACTCGACGACCCCGACACCGCAGGCACCGGCACCGGCACCGACCCCGGCACCGACCCCGGCACCGACCCCGGCACCGACCCCGGCACCGACCCCGGCACCGGCACCGGCACCGGCACCGGCAGCGGCACCGGCACCGGCAGCGCCGGTGGTGGCGGGTTGCGGCCCAACGTCAACGTCACGGTCGCGCTGTCCACCCTGCTCGGGCTCGACCAGCAACCCGGCGACCTGGCCGGTGTCGGACCGATCCCGGCCGCGCTGGCCCGCGCGCTCGCCTTCGACCCCACCGGCACCTGGCGCCGCCTGGTCACCGACGCGCACGGCCAGTTCCTCGACGCCACCCCCACCACCTACCGCCCCGGCGCCGCGCTGGACCGCCACATCCGCTACCGCGACCGCACCTGCCGCTTCCCAGGATGTCGCCGCGACAGCCGCCACACCGAACTGGACCACCTCATCGCCTTCGCCGACGGCGGCCCCACCACCGAAGCCAACCTGCACGCCCTATGCCGGCGACACCACCACCTGAAACACCAGACCACCTGGCAAGTCCGAAGATCCCCAGACGGGTCGACCCACTGGACCGCACCCACCGGACACCACTACCGACAACCCCCACCAGACCCGTTACCCGTCGACACGACGATGAACCCAACGATCATGGTGGCCACGGTCGACGACCCGCCGCCCTACTGACCCGATGCCGAATCCGAAACTCGGCGATCACACGCCGATCGGGTGCCAGACGGTCTTAGTCTCGACGAACGCGTCGAGGCGCCGCAGGCCGGGTGGTGCGCTCCAGTCCTCGTCGGTGCGCGGCACGTAGACGCGTTTGACGTTCTCGGCAGCCGCGGCCTGCAGGTCGGCGCGCGCGCCGGGTGCGGCACCGGTGAGGTCGAGCGCGTTGACGTCGCGGTGCGAGGCCAGCCACGGCGCAAGCTCGGCCGTGCGCCCGGTGAGGAGGTTGATCACACCGCCCGGCACGTCGGATGTGGCGAGGACCTCGCTGAGCGAGATCGCCGGCAGGGGACGGTCCTCGGACGTCACCAGCACGGCGGTATTGCCGGTGGTGACCACCGGGGCGAGCACGGACACGAGGCCGAGCAGCGACGACTCCTGCGGCGCGAGCACGCCGACCACGCCGGTGGGCTCGGGCAGCGAGAAGTTGAAGTAGGGCCCGGCGACCGGGTTCGTGCTGCCGACGACCTGGGCGTACTTGTCGGCCCAGCCCGCGTAGTGAACCCAGCGGTCGATCGCGGCGTCGACCTGGACGACTGCCTTGGCCGTCGACAAGCCCTCGGCGTCGACGACCTCGGCGGCGAACTGCTCGCGCCGGCCCTCGAGCATCTCGGCGACGCGGTAGAGCACCTGGCCCCGGTTGTACGCGGTCGCGCCGGACCACTTCCCGAACGCGCCGCGGGCCGCGACCACGGCGTCGCGGACGTCCTTGCGCGAGGCCTGCGCCGCGTGCGCGAGCAGGTGACCCTTGGGTGTGATGACCGGGTACGAGCGGCCCGACTCCGAGCGCGGGAACGCGCCGCCGATGATACAGCTTGTAGGTCTTGCGCACCGCCGACGCCGGTCAGACATCGAGGTACGCCGCCAGTCCGTGCCGGCCGCCTTCGCGCCCGAAGCCGGACTCCTGGTAGCCGCCGAACGGCGAGGCCGGGTCGAACCGGTTGAACGTGTTCGCCCACACCACGCCGGCGCGCAGCCGCGCGGCCATCGACAGGATGCGCGAGCCCTTCTCCGTCCACACTCCGGCCGACAGGCCGTACGGGCGTGTTGTTCGCCTTCTCCACGGCTTCGTCCGGCGTGCGGAAGGTGAGCACCGACAGCACCGGGCCGAAGATCTCCTCCGCGCGATGCGATGGCCTGCGACACGTCGGTGAACACGGTCGGCGCGAACCAGAAGCCGCGGTCGGGCAGCTCGCACGGCGGCGACCAGCGGGTCGCGCCCTCGGCCTCGCCGGCGTCGGTGAGCTCGCGGATCCGGGCGAGCTGGGCGGCGGAGTTGATCGCGCCGACGTCGGTGTTCTTGTCGAGCGGGTCGCCGACCCGCAGCGTGGCCAGCCGCCGCTGCAGCGCGGCGATCAGCTCGTCGGCGACCGACTCCTGGACCAGCAGCCGCGACCCGGCGCAGCACACCTGGCCCTGGTTGAAGAAGATGCCGTTGACGATGCCCTCGACGGCCTGGTCGAGCGGGGCGTCGTCGAAGACGATGTTCGCCGCCTTGCCGCCGAGCTCGAGCGTGAGCTCGTTTGCCGGTGCCGGCCAGCGCTGCGCTGGATGATCTTGCCGACCTCGGTCGAGCCGGTGAACGCGATCTTGTCGATGCCGTCGTGCTCGACGATCGCCTGCCCGATCGCCGGGCCGCCGGCCAGGATGTTCACCACGCCGGGCGGCAGGTCGGCCTCGGCGATGATCTCGGCGAGCACCAGCGCCGTCAGCGGCGTCGTCTCGGCCGGCTTGAGCACGACCGTGTTGCCGCAGGCCAGCGCGGGCGCGATCTTCCACGCCGCCATCAGCAGCGGGAAGTTCCACGGGATGACCTGCCCGGCGACGCCGAGCGGCCGCGGCGCCGGGCCGAAGCCGGCGTAGCTCGAGCTTGTCGGCCCAGCCCGCGTAGTAGAAGAAGTGCGCCGCCGCGAGGGGGATGTCGACGTCGCGCGACTCCCGGATCGGCTTGCCGTTGTCGAGCGACTCGAGCACCGCGAGCTCGCGGCCGCGCTCCTGGACGGCGCGGGCGATGCGGAACAGGTACTTGCCTCGTTCGGCGCCGGACAGCTTCGACCACGGCCCGGTCGAAGGCGCTTGCCGCGCGGCGCGGACCGCGTCGTCGACGTCGCGCCGGGCCGGCCTCGGCGACCTCGGCGAGCGGCTGCTCGTCGGCCGGGTTGATCGTCTTGATCGGCCTCGCCGGCGCCGTCGCGGAACTCGCCGTCGACGAAGATCTGGTAGCTGGGCTCGCAGCCGCGCGATGTCGCGCGACTCCGGCGCGGGGGCGTACTCGAAAGCTGGCTCATGTCGCTCAGTCCACCGTCACGTAGTCGGCGCCGTCGTAGGCGCCGGTCGACAGCTTGTGCCGCTGCAGCAGCAGGTCGTTGAGCAGGCTCGAGGCGCCGAACCGGAACAGCGCAGGGGTCAGCCACTCGCTCGCCGGCCACCTCGTTGACCATCACCAGGTACCGCACCGCCTCCTTCGCTGTCCGGATGCCGCCGGCCAGCTTCACGCCGCGACGGTCGCCGGTGGTCGCGGCGAAGTCGCGGACGGCCTCGAGCATCACCAGGGCGACCGGCGGGGTCGCGGCGGGCGAGATCTTGCCGGTCGAGGTCTTGATGAAGTCGCCGCCCGCGAGCAGCGCCAGCCACGACGCGCGGCGGACGTTGTCGAGCGTGGCGAGCTCACCGGTCTCGAGGATGACCTTGAGGTGCGCGTCGCCGCAGGCGGCCTTGGTCGCGACGATCTCGTCGAACACCTGCAGGTACCGCCCGGCGAGGAACGCGCCGCGGTCGATCACCATGTCGATCTCGGTGGCGCCGGCGGCGACCGCGTCGCGGACGTCGTGCAGCTTCGTGGCCAGCGACGCCCGCCCGGACGGGAACGCGGTGGCGACCGAGGCGACCTGCACCGCCGAGCTGCCGCGCAGCGCGTCGACCGCGGTCTCGACCAGGTCGGGGTAGACGCAGACGGCGGCCACCGGCGGCGCGCGCGGCGTCGGACGGGTCCGGGCGCACCGCTTTCGCGCACAGCGACCGCACCTTGCCGGGGGTGTCCGCGCCCTCGAGCGTGGTGAGGTCGACCATCGAGATCGCGGTGTCGATCGCCCACGCCTTGGCCGTGGTCTTGATGCTGCGGGTGGCCAGCGCCGCCGCCCGGCGCCTCGGCGCCGACCTGGTCGACGCCGGGCAGGCCGTGCAGGAACCGGCGCAGCGACGCGTCGTCGCCGGCGACACCCAACGGATCGGCACCAGCGGCCGCTGCGCTGTGTCTCGGAGCACCGTCACCCTGCCAGCGTAGGTCGGCGGATCTATAGGCTCCTGGCGTGCCAACGCTGCAGACGACCGTCGTCGACCACCCGATCGTCGCAGGCGCGGCTGACCGTGATGCGCGACGAGCGCAGCAGCAACGCCGAGTTCCGGGCCGCGCTGCGCGAGCTGGCCACCCTGCTGGTCTACGAGGCCACCCGCGGTCTCGCGCGCACCGATGTGCCGATCACCACGCCGGTGGCGCCGACCGTCGGCACCGCGCTCGCCAACCCGCCGCTGCTGGTGCCGGTGCTGCGGGCCGGCCTGGGCATGGCCGAGGCGGCGTTCAACCTGCTGCCCGAGTCGCAGATGGGCTTCGTCGGGCTGGCCCGCGACGAGCAGACCCACGAGCCGACGCCGTACATGGCGTCGCTGCCCGAGTCGCTGGTCGGCCGCCCGGTGATCGTGCTCGACCCGATGCTGGCCACCGGCGGGTCGCTGCTGCACTGCCTGCGGCTGCTGGCCGACCGCGGCGCCGAGCGACATCACGGTGGTCTGCGCGCTGGCCGCGCCGGAGGCGCTTGCCGCGCCTGGAGGAAGCGGGCTGCCGATCCGCCTGTTCACCGCCAGCGTCGACGAGCGGCTCAACGAGAACGCCTACATCGTGCCGGGGCTCGGCGACGCCGGCGATCGCCAGTTCGGCCCGCGCTGACGGCGTGTGGCGCGCCCGACACAACCCGGCGCGCCCGCTCGGCGTCTTTCTCGTGTGGCAGTCTGGGGCGCAGTGGCGACCGACGAGCAGGAGCGGGCGAGCGCCGACTCCGGGCTCGTCAAGCGGGCGCTGCCCACCCGCGTCGATCTCGACATCGATCATCTCTACACCGCGCACTGGCGCTATCTGGTGCGGCTGGCGGTGCTGCTCGTCGACGACGTCGCCAGTGCCGAGGACGTCGTCCAGGATGCGTTCATCGCGCTGCACCGCCGCGCGGACACCCTGCGCGACCCGCAGGCCGCGCTGGCCTACCTGCGCACCACCGTCCTGAACCGCTCCCGCTCGGTGCTGCGCCGCCGTCAGGTGGTTCGCAAACATCTGCGGGTCGCCGAACCGGAGGCCACCGCCGCGGCCGACGACGAGGTGCTGGTGCGAGAGGAGCACCGGGCCGCGCTGTCGGCGGTGCGCCGGTTACCTCGCCACCAACGCGAGGTTCTGGTGCTGCGCTACTGGTCCGGACTGTCCGAGCGCGAGATCGCTCAGACGCTGGGAATCTCCGCCGGTTCGGTGAAGTCGGCCGCCAGCCGCGGGCTGGCCGCGGTGCAGAAGATGCTGGGGGGTGACGCATGACCGACGGATCCGACAGCGACATCGAGCGCCGGCTCGCCGCCGCCTTCGACGCGCGCGCCCGCGAGGCCTTCGACGACCGCAGGCCGCCGCCGGCGCCCCGGTTCGCCACCGAATCGCGCCCACCGCGCCGGTTCGGGCGGGTCCTGGCCCCCCTCGCCGCCGCGGCCGCGGTGGCCGCGATCGTCGCCGGCGTCGTGACGTTCGCGCACTCCTCCTCCGGCGGGAAACCGGCCGCGGCGACCCGAACGACGGCCGCACCGGCCACGAGCGCCGCACCTGCCACCACGCCGGTGCACATCTCGCTGCTCAACGCGGACGGCGACGAGTACGGCGTGGGCATGCCGGTGATCGCCTACTTCTCCAAGCGCATCACCGACGCCCGGGCCCTGCAGCAAGCCACGACGATCACCGTGAACGGCAACCGGGCCGCCGGCGCCTGGTACTTCGAACCGTCGAAGGCCGGGAAGGGCCCGATCGAGGGGCATCTGCGGCTGCAGAGCTACTGGCCGGCGCACGCCCAGGTGCACATCGGCATCGCGGCGAAGCATTTGTCCGGTGGTGGTGGTCTCGCCTTCGACGACAACCTGTCACTCGACTTCACCACCGGCGCGCGCAACATCGCCGTCGTCAACGACGACACGCACAAGATGAGCGTCTTCACCGACGGCCGGCAGGTGTTCACCTTCCCCGTCTCGCTCGGTGCGAAGCGCACCCCGACCTCGAGCGGCACCAAGGTCATCATGGAGAAGGGCGCGCAGGTGTGCATGAAGGGCACCGGCTATGACGAGTGCGGCATCAAATACACCCAGCGGCTCACCTATGGCGGGGAGTTCGTGCACGCTGCGCCGTGGAACGAGCAGCACATCGAGAACGGCGTCGACTCGTCCAACGGCTGCACCAACCTGATGCCAGCGGACGCGCAGCGCCTGTTCGCGGCGTTCCGGGTCGGCGACATCGTGCAGTACCCGAAGACCGACGGCATGCGGATGACGCTCGGCGCCGGGTACGGCGACTGGAACGTCGCGTGGGACACCTGGCTGACCGGCGGTGCCGTCCCGACCCGCTAGCTAGAGCAGCGCGCGGACCTCGGCGGCCAGCTGTTGGAGGGCTGCGGCCGCGACGGCCGCGTCGCCGTCGGGCTGCATCACCTCGAGATAGGCCTTGAGCTTGGGCTCGGTGCCCGACGGCCGCACCACCACCCGCCCGTCGGGGGTGCCGGACCACCGCCACCGCAGCACGTCGGCGTCGGGCAGCAGGTCATCGACCGCCACCGGCGCGCCCAGCAGACTCGTCGGCGGCCCGGTCCGCAGCCGGCTCATCGTCTGCTCGATCACCGACAGATCGTCGACGCGGATCGACACCTGGTCGGTGGCGTACCGGCCGTATTCGCCGGCGAGTTCGTCGAGGCGGGCCGGCAGCGACGACCCGCCGGCCCGCAGCGCTGCCGCCAGCTCGGCAACCCGCAGGGCAGCGCTGACGCCGTCCTTGTCGCGCACCAGGTCCGGGGCGACCGCGTAGCCCAGCGCCTCCTCGTAGCCGTAGACGAGGTCGGGCGCAGCGCGCGAGATCCACTTGAACCCGGTGAGCGTCTCGGCGTAGCCGGCGTGATGACGGCGCGCGATCGCGCCCAGCATCGACGAGGAGACGATCGTGGTCGCGTAGGTGCCGCTGCACGCCGCTGCGCAGCAATGCGTCACCGAGCAGCACGCCCACCTCGTCGCCGCGCAGCATCCGCCAGGCCCCGTCCGGGCCCGGCACCGCGACCGCGCACCGGTCGGCATCGGGGTCGTTGGCGATGACGATGTCGGCGTCGACGCGGCGGGCGAGGTCGAGGGCGAGGTCGATCGCGCCAGGCTCTTCGGGATTCGGGAACGCGACGGTGGGGAAGTCGGGGTCGGGCCGTTCCTGCTGCGCGACGGGCACGACGTCGGTGAAACCGGCGGCCGACAGCACCCGGCGCAGCGTGTCGGTGCCGACGCCGTGCATGGCAGTGTGCACGATGCGCAGCTCGCGCGGGCCGGGCGCGATGAGTCGCACCACCGCGTCGACGTACGCGTCGGCCAGTTCGTCGGCCCGAGGTGGGTGATTGCGGCCTCGTCGAGCGAGATGGCGCGTGACGCACCGACGGCCTCGATGGCCGCCTCGATCTCGGCGTCGGCGGGCGGGACGATCTGCGCACCGTCGGCGGCGTAGACCTTGTAGCCGTTGTCCTGCGGCGGGTTGTGCGATGCCGTCACCATCACCCCGGCAGCGGCGTGCAGATGCTGCACGGCGAACGCGAGTACCGGTGTGGGCAGCTGACCGGGCAGCAGCCGGGCGTCGAAGCCGGCGGCGGCGAAGATCGCCGCGGAGTCGTGGGCGAAGTCGGCCGAGCCGTGCCGGGCGTCGTAGCCGACGATGACCGGCTCACCCAGACGCCCCTGCGCGGACAACCATGCCGCGAGCCCGGCGGCGGTGCGTCGCACGACGGTGCGGTTCATCCCGTTGGGCCCGGCGCGCAGCGGTCCGCGCAGCCCCGCCGTGCCGAACGCGAGCGGCGCAGCGAACCGGTCGGCCAGGTTCGCGTCGTCGCCGGCGTCGAGCAGCGCCTGCAGTTCGGCAGCGGCGGCCGGGTCGACGTCGTCGGCGATCCAGGCGCGGACCTGGCCGTGCAGCGTCATCGGTTCGCCACCTCGTCGATCCCGAACTCCGGCGTGGTGAAGCTGCCGCCGACGCGATCGTCGCCGGGTCGAGGTTCGGCGTCGACGAACCGGTCGGCGAACGTCTCGGCGTCGTCGCGCGGTTCGTAGCCGAGCTCGCGGCCTGCCGCGAGGCTCCAGGTGCGCCGGGTGTTGGCAGATACGCCCCACACGATCGCGAAACGCAACGAGTCCGAGCGCAGGCACGCGTCCACCAGCCGGGCGCAGTCATCGAAGGACAGCCAGGTGGACAGCGCGCGCGGGTCGGTGGGCTCGGCCGCGCAGGTGCCGATGCGCAGGCAGGCCACCTGCAGGTCGTAGCGATCCACGTAGTAACGGGCGAGCGCCTCGCCGAACACCTTGCTGACGCCGTAGAGGGTGTCCGGGCGCGGTCGGGTGTCGGCGGGCGTTTCGTCGGCCACCGGTGTGAACCCGGTGGCATGGTTCGACGACGCGTAGACGACGCGCCGGATGCCGTGGCGGCGTGCGGCCTCGAACAGCTGCACCAGCCCCTCGACGTTGGCGTCGCGGATCACCGGCCACGGCGCCTCGGTGGGCTGGCCGGCGAAGTGCACGACCGCCTGCGGCCGCTGCGCAAGCGCGGCGGCCAGGTCGGCGGCCGAGGTGATGTCGCCGACGATGCCGCCCGGCACCGGCGTGCGGTCGAACGGCAGCACCGGCCAGCCGAGCGCCGGCAACCGGGCGGTGAGCGCAGTGCCGATGCGGCCGGCCGCGCCGGTGAGCAGCACGCTCATAGGTGCGGTATCACCCGGCCGAGCAGCTCGCCCATCCGGGTGGCGGATGCCCGGCCGACAGCCAGGACGTCCTCGTGGTCGAGCGGGTCGCCGAGTCCGGCGGCGAGGTTGGTCACGAGTGAGATGCCGAGCAGCTCGCAGCCCTCGGCGCGCGCGGCCACGGCCTCCAGCACGGTGGACATGCCGACGAGGTCGGCGCCGAGGATGCCGGCCATCCGCACTTCGGCCGGCGTCTCGTACTGCGGGCCGGGGAACTGTGCGTAGACGCCCTCTTCCAGCGACGGGTCGATCTCACGCACCAGCGCCCGCAGCCGGGCCGACCAGCAGTCGCTGAGATCGACGAACCGCGCGCCGATCAGCGGGGAGCGCCAGGTGAGGTTCAGGTGGTCGCTGATCAGCACCGGGTCGCCGACCGACAGGCCGGGCCGTAGTCCACCGCACGCGTTGGTGAGGATGACGATCCGGCACCCCGCCGCCGCCGCGGTGCGCACTGCGTGCACGACCGGTTCGACGCCGCGGCCCTCGTAGAGATGGGTGCGGCCCAGGAACGCGAGCACTCGCCGGCCGCCGACCTCCAACGACCGGATCCGGCCGGCGTGGCCCTCGACGGCCGGCGGATTGAACCCGGGCAGGTCGGTGGCCGCGAACTCGGCGATCGGCGCACCCAGCGCGTCGATGGCCGGCACCCAACCGGAGCCGAGCACGATGGCGATGTCGTGGCCGGCGGCGCCGGTGCGTTGGGCGAGTTCGCCGGCCGCGGCGCGCGCGAACTCAGCCGGGTCGTTGGCTCCGGTCACGCCCGCCGACCCTACCGGGGCGACGTCACCGGTATGGCGAATTGGTCGGCGGGCGCGACCGGGGCGCCGCTGGAACGACCAGCGGCGCCGGCCCGGCGCCGCTAGCGCATGGCGGCGGCGCCGTCGGTCAGGAGGGAGTCGTGCTGGCGCTGGCACGGCATGCACCGGGCCACTTGCGGCAAGATCTCCAATCTGGCCGTCTCGAGCGGTTCGCCACACGCGACGCAGGTCCCGTAATGGCCGTCATCCATCCGCCACAGTGCCGACTGCACGTCGCCGAGCGCGGCACGCGCGCCGGCGGCGAGCGAGCGGAAGATCTCCGGGTTGGTGCTGCTCAGCGGCCCGTGCGGGCCGGGTCGGTGCAGCTGGGCGAGTTGTTCGAGACGAAAGTCGCGCTGCTCTTCGAGCATCGCGCGCAACTGCGTCAATTGGTCGGCGGACAGCGCCGCCATGCGGTTCGTCAACGTACTGCTGGTCACTTCTGCGACTCCTCAGCTCGGGGGAACGTGCTGGGTGTGCCACGCGGACGCCGCGACCAGCAGTGGAGGGAGGTCCGCTGATCGAGACGCCTACGCGGCAGCCTGCGCTGGTGGCCCACGAGCGGAGCAGGTGACAGCTGTGCGTGAGTTAGCAGTCGAGGCGGCGTCGCCGGTGGCGTCGCCGGTCCGGGTGTGGTGGACGATCGCGGCGTCGACGACGACCGCGTGCAGATCTGGGGTGCGCGGAGCGACCTGCGAGACGTCCGCAGTCTTCGCGACGACTGAGATCTGGTGATGGACGCGGTCGCGATGCCGGGCGCTGGTCGCGGCGGTGAGGACGGTGAATCCGAGCGCGCAGGTCAGCAGTGCCGCGAGCGCTCGTGCCTTGGTGCCGGCGCTCGCGTGCAACATGCGGCGGCTGCCCTGCATGTCCGGAGCAACGTGGAGGGCATCCATCTCGTTCCGGTAACGGCCGGATCAGGACGCAGGCACAGCCAATTCTGCAAATACGACCTTGCCGGTCTCGGCCAGCCGCACGCCCCACGTCGCGCTGAGCGCGGACACCACCGGCAGCCCGCGCCCGCCCGGGTCGTCGGATCCGGGCGTCCGCTGCGCGGGCCAGCCGACGGCCTCGTCGCGGACGCGCAGCACGACGCGCGTGCGCTCGAGGCCGACCGCGACGCCGACGACCGGGCTGCCGGCGCGGATGGCGTTGGTGACGAGTTCGCTCACCACCAGCTCGACGTCGTCGCAGAGGGCCTCGGGCACCGGCGGCGCAAGCAGCGAGCCGAGGGTGGCCTTCGCGAAGGCGCGGGCGGCGGCGGGTGTGTGCGGGTCGGCGAAGAACTCGCGTTCGATCGGCCCGCTCACGTTGCAAGCGTGCCCACCACGGCGGTCGATCTCACCCGAGAGATGGGCCACCTCCGGGTCCCGGTCGGTTGCTCGCGGACCTACGATCCGCTTTATGTCGACGCTGCCGGACGAACCTGTCGAGCCGCAGGTCCTCGACCTGGCGGCCGGGTTTCGCGCCGCGACCCGAGACGAATGGCGTGCGCTGGTGAGTGCGGTGCTCGCGAAGTCGGGCGCGCCGGCCGACCTCGATCCCGAGCAGGCGCTGACCTGGACGACCTACGACGGGATCGAGATCCGCCCGCTGTACACGGCCGACGACGCGCCGGTTGCGGGCGGCGTGCCGGGGCAGCCGCCGTTCGTGCGAGGCGCGAGTTCGGCCGCGGGCGCCTGGCAGGTCGCCACCCGCTACGACGATCCGGATCCGGCGCGTACGAACGCGGCGGTGCTCGTCGATCTCGAACGCGGCGCCACCGCGCTGTGGTTGGTGCTCGGCGCGGCCGGGCTGGCGGCCGATCACCTCGGCGCCGCCCTCGCCGGGGTCTACCTGGATCTGGCGCCCGTCATGCTCGACCCTGGCCCGGACCCGGTGGCCGCGGCGGACGCCTTCCTCGCACTCGCCGCGCAGCGCGGCGTCGATCCGGCGCAGCTGTCCGGCTCGTTCGGGGCCGACCCGATCGGCGCCCGGGCCCGCACCGGGTCGGTGGCGGATCTGGACGTGCTGGGCGCGCTCGCACAGCGGCGCGGCGACGCCACGGGCATGCGCATCGCGACGGTCGACGCGACGGTCTATCACGACGCCGGTGCCTCCGACGGGCAGGAACTCGGCATCGGCGCCGCCGTCGGCGTCGCCTATCTGCGGGCGCTGACCGACGCCGGGCACTCGGTCGACGACGCGCTCGCGGCGCTGGAATTTCGGTGGGCGGTCACCGCCGAGCAGTTCCCGTCGATCGCGAAGCTGCGGGCGGCGCGGCGGATCTGGGACCGGGTGGCGCAGCTGTCCGGAGCAAGCGAGCAGCGGCGCGGGCAGCGTCAGCACGCAGTGACGTCCGCGGCGATGATGACCCGCCGTGACCCGTGGGCGAACATGCTGCGCACCACGATCGCGTGCTTCGCCGCGGCGGTCGGCGGCGCCGAGACGATCACCGTCGCGCCGTTCGACGCGGCGATCGGCGAGTCCGACGAGTTCGCCCGCCGCATCGCGCGCAACACCCAGGCCGTGCTGCACGACGAGTCGAGCCTGGCCCGGGTGACCGACGCCGCGGGCGGGTCGTGGTTCGTCGAGTCGTTGACCGACGCGCTGGCCGACGCGGCGTGGGACGTGTTTACCGAGATCGAGCGCGCCGGCGGCGCGTTGCAAGCCCTCGACGACGAGTTGATCGGCTCGCTCGTACTGCGCACCAGCGAGGCGCGCGGAGCGGACATCGCGCACCGGCGGGCACCGATCACCGGGGTCAGTGAGTTCGCGTTCGTCGTCGAGCCGCCGGTCGAGCGACCGGCACGCGTCACCGAGCGGCCCACCGGGTTGTTGCTGGCCGCGCGCTACGCCGCGCCGTTCGAGCGATTGCGCGACCGCGCCGACTCCGCGCCGACGCGACCGCGCGTGTACCTCGCGACCTTCGGGCCGCTCGCGGCGCACAGCGCGCGGGCCGGGTTCGCGGCGAACCTGTTCCAGGCGGGCGGCATCGAGTGCGTCGAGGGTGCGGTGGACGACTTCGCGGCGGCCGGGACACCGGTTGCCTGCCTGTGCTCGTCCGATCGGGTCTACGGCGAGGAAGCGGCGGCCACCGCGGCGGCGCTGCGAGAGGCCGGCGCGCAGCTCATCTGGCAGGCCGGCAACGCCGGGGCCGAGGGGGTCGACGGCAATCTGTACGCGGGCTGCGATGCGCTCGCGGTGCTGCACACGACGTTCCAGGCGCTGGGGGTGGAGTAGGTGATACCCGACTTCGGCAAAGCCGAGTTGCGCGATCCCGAGGCGGTGGCCGTGGACCTCGCCGACCACGGGAAGCCCTGGGAGACACCCGAGGGCATCCACGTACTGCCGATCTACACCGCCGCGGACCTCGACGACGTCGACTTCCTCGCCACCTATCCCGGTATTGCGCCGTTCCTGCGCGGCCCGTACCCGACGATGTATGTCAACCAGCCGTGGACGATCCGGCAGTACGCGGGCTTCTCCACCGCCGCGGAGTCGAATGCTTTCTATCGCCGAAATCTGGCCATGGGCCAGAAGGGGCTGTCGATCGCGTTCGACCTGCCCACTCACCGCGGCTACGACAGCGACAACCCGCGCGTGGCCGGCGACGTCGGCATGGCCGGCGTCGCGATCGACTCGATCTACGACATGCGGCAGTTGTTCGACGGCATTCCGCTGGACCGGATGAGCGTTTCGATGACAATGAACGGCGCGGTGCTGCCGGTGCTCGCGCTCTACGTCGTGGCCGCGGAGGAGCAGGGCGTCAAGCCCGAGCAGCTCACCGGGACGATCCAGAACGACATCCTCAAGGAGTTCATGGTCCGCAACACCTACATCTACCCGCCGCAGCCGTCGATGCGGATCATCAGCGACATCTTCGAGTTCACCTCGAAGGAGATGCCGCGGTTCAACTCGATTTCGATTTCCGGATACCACATCCAGGAGGCCGGGGCCACCGCCGACCTGGAGCTGGCGTACACCCTCGCCGACGGCGTGCAGTACATCCGGGCCGGCATCGACGCCGGTCTGTCGATCGACGCGTTCGCGCCCCGGTTGTCGTTCTTCTGGGCGATCGGGATGAATTTCTTCATGGAGGTCGCCAAGCTGCGCGCCGCCCGGCTGCTGTGGGCGAAGCTCGTCAAGGCGTTCGACCCGACGTCGGACAAGTCGCTGTCGTTGCGCACCCACTCGCAGACCTCGGGCTGGTCGCTCACCGCACAGGACGTGTTCAACAACGTCGCCCGCACCTGCATCGAGGCGATGGCCGCGACCCAGGGCCACACGCAGTCGTTGCACACGAACGCGCTCGACGAGGCGTTGGCGCTGCCGATCGGACTTCTCCGCGCGCATCGCCCGCAACACGCAGCTGGTGCTGCAGCAGGAATCGGGCACCACCCGGGTGATCGACCCGTGGGGCGGCTCCTACTACGTCGAGAAGCTCACCTACGACCTCGCGCGGCGCGCCTGGGCGCACATCCAGGAGGTCGAACGCGCCGGCGGCATGGCCAAGGCGATCGACGCCGGGCTGCCCAAGCTGCGCATCGAGGAGGCGGCCGCACGCACCCAGGCGCGCATCGACTCCGCGCGTCAGCCGGTGATCGGCGTCAACAAGTACCGCCTCGACACCGAGGACCTGCTCGACGTCCTGAAGGTCGACAACGCGGGGGTACGCCGCGAGCAGGCCGACAAGCTCGCCCGGCTGCGCGCGGAACGCGACGACGCCGCGGTCACCGCGGCGCTCGACGCGCTGACCATTGCTGCGGGCGGTGGCGGCAACCTGCTGGCGCTCGCGATCGACGCGGCGCGCGAGAAGGCGACGGTGGGGGAGATCTCCGACGCACTCGAGAAGGTCTACGGTCGGCACTCGGCGACGATCCGGACGATCTCCGGCGTCTACCGCGAGGAGGCCGGCGCAGGCGATGTCATGAACGACACCATCGAGGCGGCCCGCGCTGCCGCCGACGCGTTCGCCGAGGCGCAGGGCCGCCGGCCCCGCATCCTGATGGCCAAGATGGGCCAGGACGGCCACGACCGCGGGCAGAAGGTGCTGGCCACCGCATTCGCCGACCTCGGCTTCGACGTCGACGTGGGGCCGCTGTTCCAAACCCCCGCCGAGGTGGCCCGGCAGGCGATCGAGGCCGACGTGCACGTGGTCGGCGTCAACTCCCTCGCCGCCGGGCACCTGACGCTGGTGCCCGCAACTGCGCGACGAGCTGGCCGCCCAGGGCCGGCCGGACATCATGATCGTGGTGGGCGGGGTGATCCCGCCGCAGGACTTCGACGCGCTGCGCGAGGCCGGCGCCGCAGCGATCTACCCGCCCGGGACCGTGATCGCCGAGTCCGCGCTCGAACTCCTGGACAAGCTGACCGCCGCCCTGACCTGACCCTCCCATACCGTTGAGTGGCGACATTTCGCACTGAGTGGCGCCTTACAAGTCGCCACTCAGGCCAAGGAGTCGCCGCTCAAGGCAACGAGGCGGACGGAGGTCGAGTGGTAACGGTGGTCCAGGAGCTGGCCGACGGCGTGCGCGCAGGGTCACGGGCGTCGATCGCGCGGGCGATCACGCTGGTCGAGTCGCGCCGCGCCGATCACCGCGACCAGGCCCAGCAGCTGCTCGCCTCGCTGCTGCCCGACACCGGCCACGCCGCGCGGGTCGGCATCAGCGGCGTGCCCGGCGTGGGCAAGTCGACGTTCATCGACCAGCTCGGCGTCAACCTGATCGCCGACGGCCATCGGGTCGCGGTGCTCGCCGTCGACCCGTCGTCGGGGCGCACCGGCGGCTCGATTCTCGGTGACAAGACCCGGATGACGCGCCTGGCGAACGCCGACGCGGCGTTCGTGCGCCCGTCGCCGTCGGCCGGCACGCTCGGCGGCGTCGCCAAGGCCACTCGCGAGACGATGCTGATCATGGAGGCGGCCGGCTACGACGTCGTGCTCGTCGAGACGGTCGGGGTCGGCCAGTCCGAGTACGTCGTCGCCGACATGGTCGACACCTTCGTGTTCCTCACCCTCGCGCGAACCGGCGACCAACTGCAGGGCATGAAGCGCGGCATCCTCGAACTCGCCGACGTCATCGCCGTCAACAAGGCCGACGAGGCGCACGAGACCGAATCCGAGCGCGCCGGCCGCGAGCTGTCCGCGGCGCTGCGGTTCCTGCGCGGGCCCGACGACGAGTGGCAGACACCGGTGGTCACCTGCAGCGGGCTGCACAACCTCAATCTGGACCGTGTCTGGAAGCACGTGGGCCGGCATCGCGCCTGGCTCGACGCGCATGGCGGGCTGGAGCGCAAGCGCCGCGACCAGCTCGTCACCTGGACCCGCGCGATCGTGCGCGACCGACTGCTGGCCCGTCTCGAGGAACCGGCCGTGCGCCGGGTCGTCGCCCGCGTCGAGACTGGGGTGCGCGACGAGGCGATGACACCGGACCAGGCCGCCACCGAGATCATCCGCACGTTGGACCAGGCGTGATCCGATAGAACTGTCCTATGGCGGTCATCGAAGCCGACGGATTGGTCCGCACGTTCGGCACCCACCGCGCGGTCGACGGCGTCTCCTTCGCGGTGCGCCAGGGCGAGGTGTTCGGGTTCCTCGGGCCGAACGGTGCCGGCAAGTCCACCACCATCCGGGTGATGCTCGGGCTCTACCGCCGCGACGCCGGCACGGTGTCGGTGCTCGGCCACGACCCGCGCCGCGCGGCGGCGTCGATCAACGCCCGGCTGGGGTACCTGCCGGGCGAGCTCGCGCTGCACGGGCGGCTGACCGGACGCCAGCACCTCGACGTCGCGGCCCGCGCCCGCGGCCTGCGTGACACCGCGTTGCGCGACGAGCTGGTCGAACGCTTCGGGGCCGAGCTGGACCGCCCGGTGCACACCCTGTCCAAGGGCAACCGGCAGAAGATCGGCATCGTCGCGACCTTCATGCACCGGCCGGATCTTCTCGTGCTCGACGAACCGACCTCCGGGCTGGATCCGTTGCTGCAGGACGAGTTCGCGCGTCTGGTCCGTGAGGTCGTCGCCGACGGCCGCTCCGTCTTCCTGTCCTCGCACGAACTCGACGAGGTGCAACGCGTCGTGGACCGCCTGGCGATCATTCGCGCCGGGCGCCTGGTCGTCACCGACACCATCGGCGGGCTGCGGGCGCGCGCACCGCGCAATGTGGAGTTCCGCTTCGCGTCCGCCGTCGACGCCACCGGCTTCGCCGCGCTCGACGGCGTGCGAGTCGTGAGCAACGAGAACGGCACCGTGACGCTGTCGGTGAGCGGCCCGGTCGGCCCGGCGCTTCGGATAGCGGCGGACCTCGGCGCGGTCGACGTCACCGCCCGGCCCAGCGACCTCGACGAGTTGTTCCTGCGCTACTACCGCGCGGACGGCGTATGACAACCGAAATCGCGGCGTTGGACCTGCGGCTACGCCGCCGCGGGGTGATCGGCTACGCGATCGGCATGAGCCTGTACCTGCTCGTGATCATCGTGCTGTACCCGAGCTTCAAGGACGAATCCAGCCTGGACAAGTTCACCGACAGCAACTCCACGCTCGCCGCTCTGTTCGGTGCGACCGGCAGCCTCACTTCGCCCGTCGGGTGGATGAACGCCAACGCCTATTCCAACTTCCTGCCGCTGATCGTGCTCGTCATCACCCTTGGCTACGGCGCCGCGTGCATCGCCGGACAGGACGAGGAGGGGACGCTGTCCCTCGTCGTCGCGCTGCCCCGCGCGCGGCGCCAGATCCTGCTGCAGAAGACATCGTGCTGGTCGTGGTGGCGCTGCCCACGGTGGTCATGTCGCTGCTGGTCACCTTGCTCGGCCGGGCGTTCGACCTGGACATCGACGTCTGGCACCTCGTCGGTGTGTCGCTGGCGGTGTTGTTGCTCGGTATCGCCTTCGGCGCGCTGGCCATGCTGATCGGCGCACTCACCGGCACCCGCGGAGAGGCATTGGGGGTCGCGTCCGCGGTGGCCGCGGCCATGTACCTGATCAGCTCGCTGGCGCCCGTCACCGACTGGATCCACCCGCTGCGATACCTGTCGCTGTTCTACTGGTCCATCGGCAACCAGCAACTCGCCGACGGCGTCGATCCGGGAGCGTTCGCCGTGCTCGTCCTGGTGCCGGTGGCACTGCTCGCGGCCGCCGCGACGGCCTTCGACCGACTGGACGTGCAGTGACACCTCTGGTGTCCCCCGAGGTGCTGGCCGACGTCGCCGCGGGCGGTTCGGCCGATGCCGGAGCAGTGCCGGTCGAATTGCTCGGTGACTTCCTCGCCGTCCTCGCCGACGCGGTCGGCGCCGGCACGCCGGTGAGCGCGCCGCGGCTGCGCTCCTACCGCGCGCTGGGCGAGCGGGCGGCGCGACAGGGCGTGGCGCTGCGGGCCCTGCTCGACCTGTACCTGTCCGCGGCGTGGCGGCTGTGGCCGCACCTGCCGCGGGTGCGCGCCGCTCATGAGCAACCCGATGGCGTCGTCGTCGCCGGCCAGGTGATGCTGCACGCCGTCGACGATGTCGTGGCGGAGCTGACCGAGGGGTTCCAGCTCGCCCGCCGCACCCTGGTGCGTGCGCAGGAGTCCGCGCGCCGCGAGTTCATCGACGACCTGCTCAGCGGCACCAGCGACGTCGCGGGCGTGGTGCACAGAGCGGCCGGGTTCGGCCTGGACCTGTCCGGTCCGCACACCGTCGCGATCGTGGCGGCCGAGCACGACTTCGTCGACGGCAGCCCGCTGATCGCCTCATTGGAACGGGCGATCCTCGGGCTCAAAGGCGACGCGCAGGCGCTGCTGGCGAGCAAGGAAGGCCGGCTCGTCGTCGTGTTCGCCGCGCCCGACACGGCCGCCGTCGCGCACGTGAGCGGCCGCCTCGCTGACACGCTGCGCGGGGCCGCGAAGGGCCGCACCGCGGTCGGCACCTGGCAGATCGGCGTCGGTCGCGCCGGCGCCGGCGCCGACGGCGTGCTCAGCGCCTACCGCGACGCCCGGCAGGCACTCGACCTCGCCGCCCGCCTCGGGCTGCGCGAGGACGTCGTCGAACTGCGGGACCTGCTCGTCTACCAGGTGTTGCTGCGCGACCCGGACGCGCTCACCGAGCTCGTCGAGGACACCTTCCACGGCCTACGCGACGCGCGCGGCGGGCCCGGTCCGTTGCTCGAGACGCTCGCCGCCTACTACGCGGGCGGCAGCAACGCGACCGCGGCCGCGCGGGCGCTGCACCTGTCCGTACGCGCGGTGACCTACCGTCTGGACCGCATCCGGGAGCTCACCGGACGCGATCCCGATCTGCCCGAAGACGGGTTCGTGCTGCACGTGGCCACACGCGGCGCACAGCTGGTGGACTGGCTCACAGCCGGTACCTAGCGTGCAGCGGTGGATTGCCGATACCCGGCAATCAGAGTGGCCGACGATCGCCGATAATCAACTCTACCCTGCCGCAATTCCGCAGCGAGACTGGAGGCAGTCAAGCGCAATCAGTCGAAGGAGGACCCGATGGACGTCCCGTTCTGGGCCTGGGCCGCGTTCGCCGCGGTCGTGGTCGTCATGCTCGCGATCGACCTGCTGGCCCACCGCGGCGCGCACGTCATCGGGTTCAAGGAGGCCGCGCGGTGGAGCGCGGTGTGGGTCGGCGTCTCGCTGATCTTCGCCGTGATCGTGGCCCTGACGCTCGGCGGCAACGCCGGCGTCGAATTCACCACCGCGTGGTTGCTCGAGAAGAGCCTGTCGGTCGACAACCTGTTCGTCTTCGCGCTGATCTTCGCCTACTTCCGGGTTCCGCGGGAATTCCAGCACCGGGTGCTGTTCTTCGGTGTCATCGGCGCGCTGGTCTTCCGCGGCATCTTCCTCGCCGCCGGCGTCACCATCGTCAGCAAGTTCACCGCGGTGCTGTTCGTCTTCGCCGCGGTCCTGCTCTACAGCGCGTGGAAGCTGCTCAAGGACGACGAGGACACCTACGACCCGGGCAGCAGCCTGGCCGTGCGGTTGATGCGCAAGGTGATCCCGGTGCGCGACGAGTACGCCGGCACCAAGTTCTTCGTCAGGGAGGCCGGCAAGCGAGTCGCCACCCCGCTGCTCGCCGTGGTGGTCGCCATCGAGGCTGCCGACCTGGTGTTCGCGGTCGACAGCGTGCCCGCCGTGCTCGCCGTCAGCGACGACGCGTTCATCGTCTACACCAGCAACGCGTTCGCGATCCTCGGGCTGCGGGCGCTGTACTTCCTGCTCGCCGGGATGCTGGCGAGGTTCCACTACCTGGGCAAGGGCCTGGCGATCATCCTTGCGTTCATCGGCGTGAAGCTGACCCTGCAGGCCGGGCACAAGGTGTTCAGCACCGCCATCCCGGAGATCCCGTCGCTGGTCAGCCTGGGCGTCATCGTCGTCGTGCTCACCGGCGCGGTGGTGCTGAGCCTGCGCCGGCCGGCACCCGGACCCGACGGCGCAGAGGAGGTTCATGGCGAACGCCCGGTCGACCTCCAGAAGACCTGACCACCCTGGAACGAAAGGAAAGGAGCGACTCCCATGGCTCTCTGGGACCAGTTGAAGGACAAGACCCAAACGCTCACCGAGCAGCTCAACACGAAGAAGGACCAGTACCGCAGCCGTGAGTTCGCCGATGCCAGCATGGCGATGTGCGCACTCGTCGCCGCGGCCGACGGCTCCGTCGACGCGCAGGAGCGGCAGAAGACGGCCGCGCTGATCGCCACCAACGACGTGCTGGCCGCCTTCCCGCCCGACGAGCTGCGCGGCAAGTTCGACAACTACTGCGACAAGCTCAACCGTGATTTCGACTTCGGAAAGGTCGATGCGATCTCGTCCATCTCGAAGCTGAAGCCGAAGCCGGACCAGGCGCGGGCGGTCGTGTCGATCGGGCTGATCATCGGCGGCGCCGACGGCCAGTTCGACGCCGACGAGCGGCGCGTGGTCAAGGACGCCTGCTACGCGGTCGGCATCGAGCCGGCCGAATTCGACCTCTGAGAAACGAAGGGAATCATCATGAGTGTCTCGCTCACCAAGGGCGGCAACGTCTCGCTGACCAAGGAGGCCCCGGGTATGACCAACGTGCTCGTCGGCCTCGGCTGGGACGCCCGGACCACCACCGGCGACGACTTCGACCTCGACGCGTCGGCGTTGCTGCTCAAGGCCGACGGCAAGGTGTTGTCGAACGAGTACTTCGTGTTCTTCAACAACACCAAGTCCCCGGACGGCGCCGTCGAGCACACCGGCGACAACCTCACCGGCGAGGGCGACGGTGACGACGAGTCGATCAAGGTCGACCTCGCCGCGGTGCCGGCCGAGGTCGACAAGATCGTGTTTCCGGTGACGATCTACGACGCCGAGACGCGGCGCCAGGGCTTCGGACAGGTGCGCAACGCGTTCATCCGGATCGTCGACCGGTCGGGCAACAAGGAGATCGCGCGCTACGACCTCACCGAGGACGCCTCGACCGAGACCGCGATGCTGTTCGGCGAGTTGTACCGCAACGGCGCCGAGTGGAAGTTCCGTGCGGTGGGCCAGGGCTACTCCTCCGGCCTGGTCGGCATCGCCCGCGACTTCGGCGTCAACGTCTGAGTCGCCGCAAGCACCAACCTGTCCCGGCTTCGCGTCGTCCCGATGACGTGAGGCCGGGACAACTACGTTAAGCAACCATGGGCGATCTCACGCACTTCGCGGTGGTCATCCTGCTGCTCGCCGTCACGCTGCTGTTGGCGATCGGCTCGAACCGGATCGCCGAACTGCTCCGGATCCCCGCGCCTGCGTTGTTCCTCGTTGCCGCGGCGGTGGTGTCCGACCTGGTCCCGAAGCTCGGCGGGCTCTCGGTCATCAGTAACCAGCGGATCGTGACGATTGCCCTCGTCATCATCTTGTTCGACGGCGGGATGCACATCGGCTGGAACCGGATGCGCACTGCCGCCGGCGCGGTGGCCTGGATCGGCGTCGCGGGCACCGCGGTCACCGCGGGCGCGCTCGCCGTGGCTGCGCACGCCCTGTTCGGTTTCGACTGGGAACCGGCGTTGTTGATCGGCGCCGCGCTCGCGCCCACGGATCCGGCGGTGGTGTTCTCGGTGCTCGGCCGACACGAGATCTCCGGGCGGTCCGGCACGCTGCTCGAGGGCGAGTCGGGTGCGAACGACCCGGTCGGCATCGCCGTGATGGTCAGCCTGCTGGGCGCCCACGGCGGCGGCTGGGTGTCGGTGGGCGGCGGTTTGGGCCACTTCGCGCAGCAACTCGGTATCGGCGCCGCGTTCGGCCTCGCCGGCGGCTGGCTGCTGTTGCGCCTGATGCGCCACGTGTCCTTGCCCAACGAGGCGCTGTACCCGGTGCAGGCCGTTGCGTTCGCGCTCGCGCTCTACGGCGGCGCGGCAGCCCTGGACGGCTCCGGCTTCCTGGCCGTGTTCCTGGCCGGGATCCTGGTCGGGGACGAACGCGCGCCCTACAAGCGCGAGGTCGAGCACTTCGCGGGCGCGCTGGCCTCGCTGGGCGAGATCGTCGCCTTCGTGGTGCTCGGTCTGTCCGTACACCTCTCGAGCATCCTCACCAGCAACCGCATCTGGATCGGACTCGGGCTCGCCGCGATTCTGATCGTGGTGGTGCGCCCACTGCTCGTCGGAGTGCTGATCCTGCCCATCGACCTGACGCGCGGGGAACGTTGGTTCGTGCTGCTCGCCGGGCTCAAGGGGGCGGTGCCGATCCTGCTGGGTACCTACGTGCTCGCCGAGGGCGTGCATCACGCCCAGGAGATCTATGACGTGGTGTTCGTCGTCGTACTCGTGTCGGTGATCGTGCAGGGTGGCCTGGTCCCGACCTTCGCCAAGGTTTTCCGGGTGCCGATGCGAATCACCGAACAGCTCCCGTGGTCGCTCGGGATGCGGTTCCAGGACGAGCCGAGCGGCCTGCGTCGATACGTGGTCGCGGCCGGCTCGGCAGCCGACGGATCGAGCGTGGCCGCCCTGGACGTCGACGAGAGCTTCTGGATCAGCATGGTCAGCCGCGACGGCGCGCTCGTGCAGGTGCGCGGCTCGACGGTGCTGCGCGCCGGTGACGAGGTGCTGGCGCTCACCGACGAGGCTCGACCACCGGACACGGTCTTCACCCAATAGGCTGCCGGGGTGCACATCGAGTTCACGCCGTCGCAGCGCACGAGCCGCGGCGTGGAGTGGGAGCTGGAGATCGTCGATCTCGACACCAGCGACCTCGTCGGCACCGTCGGTCAGGTGGCGAAGATCGCCGAGTCGCTCGGCGCCGGCGTGATGTGCAGCCGGACCCACCCGATCAGCGACCGGGCGACGCACGACGTTGCCGGCGAGGAGCGCTACCTCGAGCTGATTCCACCGTTGATCGCCCGCGGGGCGAGCTGCCAGCGGGCGGTGGCCGCCGCGCACGACGGCGCGTTGGAGCCGGTGGTCGATGTGCTGGTGACTGAGATGAGGGACGGACTCAACTTGTGAGTGCAATGGCACAACCCCTGCCCTTCGACGTGATCGCGACGCGACGCGACCTGCATGCGCACCCCGAACTGGCCTACCAGGAGCGACGCACCACCGCGCTCGTCATGCGCACGTTGCAGTCATGGGGACTCGCCCCGGCGATCCTGGCCGGCGGCACCGGGGTGGTGTGCGAGATCGGCTCCGGCGCGCCGCTGATCGCGCTGCGGGCCGACATCGACGCGTTGCCGCTGCAGGACGAGAAGTCGGTGCCCTACCGCTCCACCGTTGCGGGCGTGTGTCACGGGTGCGGGCACGACGCTCACACTTCGATCCTGCTCGGCGCCGCGTACGAACTGGCGCAGCTCCGGCCCGCCGGGCGAGTGCGGCTGATCTTCCAGCCGGCCGAGGAGTCGGTGCCCGGTGGCGCGTCGCAGGCAGTGGCGGCCGGCGTGCTGGACGGGGTCAGCGAGATCTTTGCGCTGCACTGCGACCCGCGGATCCCCACCGGTCGGATCGGGGTGCGGGTGGGGGCGATCACCGCGGCCTGCGACCAGGTCGAGGTCTCCCTGTTCGGCTCCGGCGGGCATACCGCGCGCCCGCACCTGACCCAGGACGTCGTCTACGCGCTGGGCCGGCTGATCACCGACCTGCCGGGTGTGCTGTCGCGCCGGGTCGATCCGCGCGCCGCGCTGTCGTTCGTCTGGGGCTCGGTCGAGGCCGGCCGCGCGCCCAATGCGATCCCCACCTCGGGCCGGCTGCTCGGCACGCTGCGGGTGTTCGGCCACGAGGCGTGGAACGACGCCGAGCCGCTGGTCCGCACCCTGGTGGGCGAGCTCGTCGCGCCGCTGGGGGTGCGGTCCGAGATCGTCTACACCCGCGGGGTGCCGCCGGTCGTCAACTCCGCGGGGGCGGTGGACATCCAGCGCGCAGCGGTGCGTGCCGCGCTCGGTCCCGCCGCGCTCGTCGACACCGAGCAGAGCATGGGCGGCGAGGACTTCGCCTGGTACCTGGAGACGGTGCCCGGCGCGTTGGCCCGCCTCGGTGTGCGCGGTGCCGGGTTCGACACGTTCGACCTGCACCAGGGCACCTTCGACATCGACGAGGACGCGCTTGCCGTGGGTGTGCGTTACACGGTGGCCCTCGCGCACGCGGCGATCGCGCGCGCCGGCGACTGATCGCGCGTCGGCCGGCGCGTCAGGCGCAGCCGGAAGCGGGCGCCGCGCTCGGCCGTAGACACACCAGGTCCCCGCCGTGGGCGTAGGCCAGCGTGCGGGCGATCGGCAGGCCCAGCCCGAACCCGCCGGTGCCGCGCGATCGTGAGGTGTCCAAACGCACCAGCCGTTCGAACACCCGCGCCCGGTCGTCGGCCGCGATGCCCGTCCCGGTGTCGGTGATCTCCACCGCGCAGGTGCCGGCGTCGCACTCGACGCGCAGCTGGACGCTGCCGCCGGGCGGCGTGGCGTGGCGGGTGTTGTCGAGCAGGTCGTCGACGAGCCGCCCGGCACGGCGGGTCTCGCGGATCATCGCGACGTAGGCGCGCTCGCGGTCGGCTCGGCCGGGCTCGTTGCGCAGCAGCAACTCGGTGCTCGCCTGCATCCCGGCCAGCGGGTTGCGCAACTCGTGCGAGGCGTCGCCGAGGACCTGTCGCAGCCTGGCCTGCGCCGCGGCAGCGTGCTCGAGGGCGGATTCGAGCTCGACGAGCATGTCGTCGAAGGCAGCCGCGGTGCGGCCGAGTTCGGTGTCCTGCCGGACCATCCGCAGCCGCCGGCCGCGGTCGCCGGCGGCGATGCCGTCGCGGCCGGGCAGCATGACGTCGAGCACCGCGAGGTCGGGCCGGAACGCGTCGACGCGCTGCTCGAAGCCGTCGCTGTCGGCGACCGCGCAGCCCGCGTAGCCCTCGCCGTGATGGGTGCTCGCGAGCGCGTCGCGGATTCCCGGTTCGTCCTGACGACGAGCACGCGGGCGGCGTTCACGTTCCGATCGTGCGCGACAATTCTGAAGCGTTGCTGAAGAGGCTGGTGTGAGTCGCGCGATTCAGGTGGACTTCAGA
Source organism: uncultured Actinomycetota bacterium (assembly GCA_963718805.1). Lineage (GTDB taxonomy): Bacteria > Actinomycetota > Actinomycetes > Mycobacteriales > Jatrophihabitantaceae > Jatrophihabitans. The sequence goes on from CAVQZY010000001.1 coordinate 351,553, forward strand.
CCGGCGCGCGAGCCTCGTCGGCGTGCCATTCACGACCTCGAAGGAGCGGCATGACCGTCGATGAAGAACTGCCCGCGCCGCGGCCGATGCGCCGCCGCACGGTGCTGCTGTCCGCGCTCGCGGTCGGCGCGATCGCCGCCGGGGGTGCCGCCTACGCCTATGCCGGGACCGGTTCGCGGACCTCGGGTGCGGCGGGCGCTGCGTCCGCGGGCTCGTCGACCTCGTCGAGCGCGTCGGCGAAGTGCCCTGCGGCTCGGACCCCGGGCAACGACTTCGACGGCCTGATCACCGCGGTCGAGGGCTCCGGCCTGTCGGCGCGCGACCTGTTCGGGACGAGCCGCACCTACGCGGTCGGCTCGTCGACGACGGTGCACGAGGGCCTGGGCCGAACGGTGCAGGTCAGCTCGCTGAGCGTCGGCGAGCGCGTGCACGTGCGGGGGTCGAAGAGTGGCACCAATTACCGGGCCGCCGACATCGACGTACGCCCGGCGACGATCGACGGGCGGGTGACCGAGATCAGCGCGTCGCAGCTGATGGTCGTCGATGGCGACGGCTTCACCCGCACTATTAGTACCGATTCCGACACCACCTACAGCTCGAGCGGCAAGTCCGCATCGCGCTCGGCGATCACCTCCGGCAGCGTGGTACATGCGCAGGGCGCGGTGGACTCCGACCGCACCTCGCTCGACGCGGACAGCGTCGCCAAGGTGACCGAGGGCTCCGGGCCGGCCGGTCGTCCGGGGGGTATGCGCATGGACCGAGGCGGCTCGCACGCTGGACCGCCGGTGTCCGGCTGCGGCCCGGTCGGCGGTCGCGGCCGTGGCGGACCGGGCCGCGGGCCCGGTCCGATGCCGAACCAGCCGTCGGGCACGCCGACGCGGGCGGCCCCATCCAATTCCTGACGGTTATTCGCCGAGCGAGCGGCAGGGGCGGGCGCGCAGTTCCGAGACGTACTCGTCCGGGGCGCCGGCCGCCTCTGCCGCCGCGGCGATCAGCCCGAGCGCGCGTGCCGACGGCAGCCCGCCCTCGTAGCCGTCGAGCACGTAGACCCAGGCCAGCGCGTCGCCGTCGAGGGTCGAGATCCGCAGCCGGATGCGGTTGTAGATACCGGTGTCGGCCGACTCCCACCGGTCTAGCTCGGCGAGATCTGGCGGCGAGATGTCATAGAGCGCGACGAACACCTGCCCGTCCGGGTCCGGCACGACCATCGGCAGGGCGCCCTCCCAGCCGAGGTCCTCGCCGCCGAAGCGTCAGCCGCCAGCCGCTGAGCCAGCCGGTGCCGGCGGCGGGCGAGTGGGGGCACCGCTCGAGCATCTGTTCGGGGTCCATGTTCGAGCCGTACGCGGCGTACAGGCCGCCCCCATGCTCACCCATTTGTGGGGGAGCGTACCTACCACCGGGCCCGAGCGGGACAATGGCCGGTGTGACGAATGCGCGCGTCGGGTCCGGCGGACCGACCCGCATCGTCGTCCTCGGCGGCGGCCCGGCCGGCTACGAGGCCGCGCTGGTGGCCGCCCAGCTCGGCGCCGCAGGTGACCGTCGTCGACCGCGACGGCGTGGGCGGTTCCTGCGTGCTCACCGACTGCGTGCCGAGCAAGACGCTGATCGCCACCAGCGATCGGGTCACCGCGCTGCGCGACGCGCCGCGGGTCGGGGTCGGCACCGCGGGCGCCGAGCCCGCCGTCGACCTCGCCACCGTCAACGCCCGGATCAAGGCGCTCGCGCACCAGCAGTCCAACGACGTCGCGTCGCGGTTGGCCGCCGAGGGCGTCTCGGTGGTGCCGGCCGCCGGACGGTTCGCCGAACGCCAGCCGGCCCGCGCGCACGCCGTCGAACTGCTCGACGACGGCGGTTCGGTCAGCGACACCGTCGAGGCCGACGTCGTGCTCATCGCCACCGGCGGCACGCCGCGGGTGCTGCCCACAGCAGTGCCCGACGGCGAGCGCATCCTGTCCTGGCGCGACGTGTACGACCTCGAGGCGCTGCCCGAGCACCTCGTCGTCGTCGGCTCGGGCGTCACCGGCGCCGAATTCGCCAGCGGCTACAGCGAGCTGGGCGTACCCGTGTCGCTGGTGTCCAGCCGCGACCGCGTGCTGCCCGGCGAGGACCCCGACGCCGCCGAGGTGATCGAGGAGGTCTTCACCAGCCGCGGCGGCGCGCTCGCCCGGCGCGCCCGCGCGGCGGCGGTGCGCACCTATGGCGGCGAGGTGGTCGTCGAACTCGTCGGCGGCGCCCGGGTCGAGGGGTCACACGCGCTGATGTGCGTCGGGTCGGTGCCGAACACCGCCGGGCTGGGGCTCGAGCACGCCGGGGTGGCGGTCGACGAGCGCGGCTACATCGGCGTCGACCGGGTCTCACGCACCTCGGTGCCGTCGATCTACGCCGGCGGCGACTGTACCGGGGTATTGCTCCTCGCATCGGTGGCCGGCATGCAGGGACGGATCGCGATGTGGCACGCGCTCGGCGAGGCGGTGACGCCGTTGCGGCTCAAGACCGTCGCCGCCAATGTGTTCACCCACCCCGAGATCGCGACCGTGGGGATCGGCTACCAGGCGGTCATGTCCGGCGAGGTGCCGGCGCGGCAGGTGACCCTGCCGCTGACCACGAACGCGCGGGCCAAGATGCAAGGCCACCAGGAGGGCTTCATCAAGATGTACTGCCGCCCGGCCACCGGTGCGGTGATCGGCGGCGTGGTGGTCGCACCCGACGCGTCGGAGTTGATCTTCCCGCTCGCGCTGGCGGTGCAGCGCGGGCTCACCGTCACCGACCTCGCGTCGACGATCGGGGTATACCCGTCGTTGACGGGGTCGGTCGCCGAGGCCGCGCGCCGGCTCATGCATCACGACGATCTGGATTGAGAAGCTCATGACCAACCACGGGGATCACAGTCCCGAAGCCCGCACCGCCGCCGAGGCGAAGGCCCGTGCGGCAGGCGTGTTCGCCGACCACGCCGAGATCATCGTGGCGGCGCTGCCGGACGTGCCCGACGGGCAGGTGCTGGTCGCCGTCGTGGACGCCGGGCACGACTTCTCCGGCACCCACCACGTGCCGCAGGACGAGATCGTGGTGCGGGTGCCCGAGCTCGAGGGCGACGGCTGGGCCATGGTGTTCACCACCGGCGCCGACGCCGCCGCCATCCGCCGCCGCACCGACGAGATGGCCACCCTCGCCCGCCGCCGCGCGGAGATGATCACCCGCATCCAGGCCCGCCGCCGAGGGTGAGGGATGGCTGGAAGCCGTCGGCAACGGCGGTACGAGAGGCGACGCTGTGTGGTGACGACAACAGTGAAGGTAGGGGAGGCGGGCTAGTCCTTGATCTCGCAGATGACCGCGCCGCTGGTGACCACCGCGCCGACCTCTGCCTTGAGGCCGGTGACGGTGCCGGCCTTGTGCGCGTTGAGCGGCTGTTCCATCTTCATCGCCTCGAGCACGACGATGGTCTGACCGGCCTCGACGGTGTCGCCCTCGGTGACGGCGACCTTGACGATGGTGCCCTGCATCGGCGCGGTGAGCGAGTCGCCGGACGCGGCGGCGCCGGCCTTCTTGCGGCCGTGCGCTTCGGCGCCGCCTTGCGCGCGCCGCCGCCGCCACCGCCGCCGAACCCGGCGGGCAGCGACACCTCCAGGCGCTTGCCGCCGACCTCGACGACGATCGTCTCGCGCGGGCCGCCATCCTCGTCGGCCTCGGCCGCAGCGCCGAACGGCTGGGATCTGGTTGTCGAACTCGGTCTCGATCCAGCGGGTGAAGACGTGAACGGGTCGCGTGGTGAACGCCGCGTCGCGCACGACCGCGCGGTGGAACGGCAGCGCGGTGGCCATGCCCTCGACGACGAACTCGTCGAGCGCGCGGCGGGCCCGCTGCCAGCGCTTCGTCGCGGGTCTCGCCGCTGACGATCAGCTTGGCCAGCAGCGAGTCGAACGCGCCGCCGATGACCGAGTTGGGCTCGATGCCGGAGTCGACGCGCACGCCCGGGCCGGCCGGCTCGCGGTAGGTGGTGACGGTGCCGGGCGCGGGCAGGAAGTTGCGGCCCGGGTCCTCGCCGTTGATGCGGAACTCGAAAGCGTGCCCGCGCGGCGACGGGTCGACGTCGAAGCGCAGCATCTCGCCCTCGGCGATCCGGAACTGCTCGCGCACCAGGTCGATGCCGCTCGTCTCCTCGGTGACCGGGTGCTCGACCTGCAGGCGGGTGTTCACCTCGAGGAAGCTGATGACGCCGTCGGTGCCGACGAGGTACTCGACCGTGCCGGCGCCGTGGTAGTCGGCCTCGCGGCAGATCGCCTTGCGCCGAGTCGTGGATGCGGGCGCGCTGCTCGTCGGTGAGGAACGGCGCCGGCGCCTCCTCGACGAGCTTCTGGTTGCGGCGCTGCAGCGAGCAGTCGCGGGTGCCGACGACGATGACGTTGCCGTGCTGGTCGGCCAGCACCTGGGCCTCGACGTGGCGGGAGCGGTCGAGGTAGCGCTCGACGAAGCACTCGCCCCGGCCGAACGCCGACTGTCGCCTCGCGGACCGCCGACTGCGAAGAGGTCGGGGATCTCCTCATCGTCGCGGGCGATCTTCAGCCCGCGACCCGCCGCCGCCGAAGGCGGCCTTGATCGCGATCGGCAGCCCGTGCTCCTCTGCGAACGCGACCACCTCGTCGGCCCGGCGACCGGGTCCTTGGTGCCGGGGACCAGCGGCGCGCCGGCCCGCTCGCGATGTGCCGCGCGGTCGACCTTGTCGCCGAGGTCGCGGATGGACCTCGGCGACGGGCCGATCCAGGTGAGGCCGGCGTCGATGACCGCCTGCGCGAAGTCCGCGTTCTCGGACAGGAAGCCGTAGCCGGGGTGGATGGCGTCGGCGCCGGACCTGCTTGGCGGCGGCGATGACCTTGTCGATCACCAGGTAGGAGTCGCCCGGCGTCGTTGCCGCCCAGGGCGTAGGCCTCGTCGGCCATCCGGACGTGCAGGGCGTCGCGGTCGGGGTCGGCGTACACCGCGACCGAGGTGTAACCGGCGTCGCGGCACGCCCGGATCACGCGCACCGCGATCTCGCCGCGGTTGGCGATCAGCACCTTCTGCACTGTCGAGCCTCCTCAGAAGTAGACGCGCCGCACATTACCTCGACGCGTGCCGCATGTCGGCCGATGTGACCCGGTCAGCCGAGGTCCGCGAGCCGCCTTCGGCACTGCTCGGCGACGTCGTTGACCTCGTCCAGCGTCCGCCGCAGATCTGCCTGCCGCCGGCGCAGGTCGGCGGTGATGTCGTCGAGGCGGCCCAGCAGCGCGGTCAGCTGGCGCCGCTCGGAGGAGGCGGCGCCGTCGTACATGTCCACGATCTCGCGGCATCTCGGCCAGCGTCATCCCGAAGCGCCGTCCGCGCAGGATCAGCCGCAGCCGGGCCCGGTCGCGCGCGCCGTACACCCGGTTCGGTGCCGACTGCGGCGCGGGCGAGACCAGGCCCTCGGCCTCGTAGAAGCGCAGAGTGCGGGTCGTGACGCCGAGTTCCTCGGCGAGCTCGCCGACGGTCCAGGTCGCGCTCTTCCGCCGTGTGCAGCCACGCCCGCTATCGTTCCTTTACGTTGACGTAAACGTCAAGCGTCGAGGAGGCCGGCGATGTCTTTCGAGCTGTCCGACGAGCACGAGGCGTTCCGCAAGGTCGTGCGCGACTTCGCCGAGACGCGAGATCGCCCCGCACGTCGCGCGAGTGGGACCGCGACCACCACTTCCCGGTCGAGGTGGTCCAGCAAGATGGGCGAGCTCGGGCTGTTCGGGCTGGTCGTGCCCGAGGAGTACGGCGGCAGCGGCGGCGACTTCACCACGCTGTGCGTCGCGATCGAGGAGCTCGGCCGCGTCGACCAGTCGATCGGCATCACCCTCGAGGCCGGCGTCGGCCTGGGCATCAACCCGATCCTGACCTTCGGCACCGAGGAGCAGAAGCAGCGGTGGCTGCCCGACCTGGTCGCCGGGCGCACGCTGGCCGGGTTCGGCCTGACCGAGCCGGAGGCCGGCTCGGACGCCGGCGCCACCAGGACCCGCGCCGTGCTCGACGACGGCGAGTGGGTGATCAACGGCGCGAAGGCGTTCATCACCAACTCCGGCACCGTCGATCACCTCGCTGGTGACGGTCACCGCCAGCACCGGCGACGGACGAGATCTCGACGATCATCGTGCCGCGCGGCACGCCCGGGCTTCATCGTCGAGCCCGCCTACGACAAGCTCGGCTGGCACATCTCCGACACCCACGGGCTCGACCTTCGACGACTGCCGGGTGCCCGAGGCGAACCTGCTCGGCGCGCGCGGGCGACGGCTTCCGGCAGTTCCTCGCCGTGCTCGACGACGGCCGCATCGCGATCTCGGCGCTGGCCGTCGGCCTGGCCCAGGCGTGCCTCGAGCAGTCGCGTGCGGTACGCGCAACGAGCGCACACGTTCGGCGCGCCGATCGGCTCGCGACAGGGCGATCGCCTTCCAGCTCGCCGACCTCGCGGTCGCGGTCGAGGCGGCCCGGCTGCTGACCTACAAGGCCGCCGCGCTCAAGGACGCCGGCCGGCCGGCCAGCGAGGTCAAGCAGGCCGCCGCGATGGCCAAGCTGTACTCGACCGAGGCCGCGGTGACCGCGACCCGGGTCGCCACCCAGGTCTTCGGCGGCAACGGCTTCATGGAGGAGTTCCCGGTCGCTCGCTTCTACCGCGACGCCAAGATCCTCGAGATCGGCGAGGGCACCTCCGAGGTGCAGCGGATGCGTGATCGCCCGCGGCCTCGGACTGCCGGTCCAGTGAAGCGACTGTCGCCGATGACAGGACAAGGAGCTGCGCGGCGGCGCGCGACGCGACGGCCGGCCCGCCGGAGAAGGCCGCGGCGAAGCTCGCCGCCCAGAACAAGCTCTACGTCCGCGACCGCATCGCGCTGCTGTTCGATGCGGACAGCTTCGTCGAGGACGGGCAGCTCGCCAACGCGCTCGGCTGCCGGGCTGCCGGCCGACGGCGTCGTCACCGGGCAGGGCCTGGTCGACGGCCGGCCGGCGCTCGTCGTCGCCAACGACCCGACGGTCAAGGCCGGCTCGTGGGGTGCGCGCACCGTCGAGAAGATCATCCGGATCACCGAGCGGGCGCTGGCCGAGGAGCTGCCGATCTTCTGGCTGATCGACTCGGCCGGCGCGCGCATCACCGACCAGGTCGCGCTGTTCCCCGGCCGCCGCGGCGCCGGGCGGATCTTCCACAACCAGGTCGCGCTGTCGGGCAAGGTGCCGCAGATCTGCTGCCTGTTCGGCCCGTCGGCCGCAGGCGGCGCGTACATCCCGTCGTTCTGCGACATCGTGATCATGGTCGAGGGCAACGCGTCGATGTACCTCGGTTCGCCGCGGATGGCCGAGATGGTCGTCGGCGAGAAGGTGACGCTGGAGGAGATGGGCGGCGCGCGGATGCACGCCACCGTCTCCGGGTGCGGCGACAACCTCGCCGTCGACGACGCCGACGCCATCGAGCAGGCGCAAGCTGTTCTTCTCCTACCTGCCGACGTGCTGGCGCGAGCAGCCGCCGGAGGTCGACGCCGAGCGCGCCGGCCGCTCGAGCTGGCCGACGACTGCGTGCCGGCCGAGGAGTCGGTGCCGTTCGACATGCACGGCATCATCGACGGGCCTGGTCGACGCGGACTCGTTCTTCGAGATCAAGCCGCTGTTCGCGGCCGAGGTCGATCGTCGGGTTCGGCCGCGATCGACGGCCGGCCGGTCGGGGTCGTGGCGAACAACTCGGCGGTGCAGCGGCGGCGTGCTGTTCGTCGACTCGGCCGACAAGGCGCCCGGTTCATCTGGCTGTGCGACGCGTTCAACGTGCCGCTGCTGTATCTCGCCGACGTCCCCGGCTTCATGATCGGCAGCGAGGTGGAGCGGCAGGGCATCATCCGTCACGGCGCGAAGATGATCACTGCTGTGTCCGAGGCGACCGTGCCGCAGATCTCGGTGATCGTGCGCAAGGCCTACGGCGCCGGGCTCTACGCGATGGCCGGGCCGGGCTTCATGCCCGACGCCTGCATCGCGCTGCCCACCGCGCAGGATCGCCGTGATGGGCCCGCAGGCCGCGGTGAACGCCGTCTACGCCAACAAGATCGCCGAGATCGACGACCCGGACGAGCGGGCCGCGTTCGTCGCCGACCAAGCGGGCCGAGTACGAGCAGGACGTCGACCTGCTGCGGCTGGCGTCCGACCTCGTCCTCGACGCGGTGATCGAGCCGTCGGAGCTGCGCGGCGAACTCGTCGCGCCGCTACGCCGTGCTCGTCGGCAAGTCGCGGCACCTCGCGTCGAAGCGGCACGGGGTACCGCCGACGTGAGCGGCCTGCAGGTGCGTGGCAACGCCACCGCGGAGGAGATCGCTGCCGTGGTGGCGGCGGTGACGACGCGCACCGACAGCGACCGGACCGAGCCCCGCGACCCGTATGCGCGCTGGCGGACAACCCGGTTCGCCGCCCTCCGCCGCCCCCGTTGAGTGGCGACATACGGTGTTGAGTGGCACGTTGCTACGTGCCACTCAACGTGTTTACTAGCCACTCAACAGGTGGCGGTGCGCGGCAGGCCGAACGGGTAGCCGATCGCCTGCATCGACTGACCCAACTCGTGCAGCATCTGGCGCACCGTCGGGAGTGACACCCCGACCACGTTGTGCGGGTCGCCGTCGATACCTTCGACGAACCAGCCGCCCAGCCCGTCGATGGTGAACGCCCCGGCCACCGACGACGGTTCGCCACTGCCCGTGTAGAGCTCGATCTCCTTGTCGGTCACGTCGGCGAACCGGACGGTCGTCGCGACGCTGCGGGTGCACGAGCGCCCGGCGGCGGTGTCGATCAGGTGATGGCCGGTGTGCAGCACGCCGGTGCGGCCGCGCATGTCCCGCCAGCGCGCGGCGGCGGCCTGGGCTGACCCCGGCTTGCCCAACACCGCGCCGTCGAGTTCCAGCATCGAATCGCAGCCGAGCACCAGCGCCGGGTCGGATGCTCGCTCGGCTACCGCCTCGGCCTTCAACCGGGCCAGTTCGGCAACCAGCAGCGCGGCCGACGCCGCTGGTACGGCTTCCTCGTCGACCCCGCTGACGATCACCTCGGGCTGCACGCCGGCACGGCGCAGGGTCTCGAGCCGCGCCGGCGAGGCCGACGCGAGGATGAACCTCCTCATAGCCCCATCGACTTGGACACGACGCTCTTCATGATCTCGCTGGTGCCACCGTAGATGCGGGTGACCCGCGCGTCGGCGTAGCGGCGGCTGATCGGGTACTCGGTCATGTAGCCGTAGCCGCCGTGCAACTGCAGGCACCTGTCCACCACCCGGCCCTGCAGCTCGGTGCAGTAAAGCTTCGCCTTTGCGGCGTCGGCGGCGTAGAGCTCCTTCGCGTTCAGCCGGTCGACGCACCGGTCGACGTAGGCCTGCGCGACGTCGATCTCGGTCGCGCACTCGGCCAGCACAAATTTGGTGTTCTGGAATGAGCGAGATGGATCGTGCCGAACGCCTTGCGGTCCTGCACGTAGCTGCACGGTCTCGCGAATGCGGCCGTGGCCTCGGCCAGCGCCACTCACCGCGATCGAGAGCCGCTCCTGCGGCAGCTTGCTCGGTCAGTTGCCGAAGCCCTCGCCCTCGTCGCCGAGCCGGTTCGCTGACCGGCACCCGAACGTCGGTGAACGACAGCTCGGCGGTGTCCTGGGAGTGCAGGCCGAGCTTGTCGAGGTTGCGGCCCCGCTCGAAGCCGTCCATGCCCCGCTCGAGGATGAGCAGCGACATGCCGCCGCGGCGGTCGTCCGGGTCGTCGCCGGTGCGCACCGCGGTGATGACCAGGTCGGCGTTGATGCCGTTGGTGATGAACGTCTTCGAGCCGTTGACCACATAGCTGTCGCCGTCGCGCACGGCGCGGGTGCGGATGCCGGCGAGGTCGGAACCGGCCCGGGTTCGGTCATCGCCACCGCGGTGATCAGCTCGCCGGACACGATGCCGGGCAGCCAGCGCTTGCGTTGACCGTCGTCGGCGTAGGAGAGGAAGTAGGGCAGGCAGATGTCGTTGTGCAGCGTCGATCCCGAGCCCGGTGCCACCGATCCCGGCCGCACGCGATCTGCTCGGCGAGGATCTGGTTGAACCGGAAGTCGTCGACGCCGCCGCCGCCGAAGCTCCTCCGGTACGGCCATACCGAGGAAGCCGCTCTTGCCCGCCTCCGGGAAGACCTCGCGCGGGGTCATGCCGGCGCTCTCCCAGTCGAGGTAGTGCGGGACGATCGACTTGTCGACGAAGGTGCGGAAGGCGTCTCCGAAGGCGAGGTGTTCGGCGTCGTAGTGCTTGCGCTCCATGCCCGCAACTCTAGGACGTCCTAGTGTTGGCGCGTGGCGGAATTGATCGGTGTGATCGGCGGCTCCGGCTTCTACTCGCTGCTCGAGGCGCCCGAGGAACACAGCGTCGACACGCCGTACGGCGCCCGCGAGCGCGGCGCTCACCCTGGGGTCGCTCGGCGGTCGCGAGGTGGTGTTCGTGCCGCGTCACGGGGTCGGGCACCGGTACCCGCCGCACCGCGTGCCCTACCGCGCCAACCTGTGGGCGCTGCGCTCACTGGGCGTGCGGCAGGTGGTGTCGCTCTCGGCCGTCGGCTCGCTGACGACCGCGCTGCCGACGGGCACGCTCGTGGTGCCCGATCAGCTCGTCGACCGGACGCATGCCCGTGAGCACACGTTCTTCGACGCGGCCGAAGGTGTCGGTCACGCCTCGTTCGCCGATCCCTACTGCCCGCGGGGGCGGGCGGCCGCGCTCGCTGCCGGCGGCACCGCCGACGATGTGACCGACGGCGGCACGCTCGTGGTGATCAACGGCCCACGGTTCTCCTCGCGCGCCGAGTCACGTGAGTACCAGTCGCACGGCTGGTCGATCATCGGCATGACGGCGATGCCCGAGGCCGGCCTGGCCCGCGAGCTCGCGCTCTGCTACACCACGCTGGCGCTGGTCACCGATCTCGACGCCGGCGTCGAGGCCGGCGAGGGCGTGACGCATTCGGAGGTGCTCGAGGCGTTCGCGGCGAACCTGCCGCGGCTGCGGGAGCTGCTGGTGGGCACGCTCGAACGGCTTCCGGCCGTGCAGGGCGAGTGCCGATGCGCGAACACCTCCGGATATCCCACGTCGTTCGTGCTGCCGTGACCCGGGTGCTGCTGACCGGCGGCGCCGGGTTCATCGGCAGCCACGTCCGCACGGTGCTGCACGAGCATGGCCACGACGTGCAGGTGTACGACTGTGTCTCGGGCGGCGACGTGCGTGACCCGGATGGGCTCGATGCGGTGCTGCCGGGCGCGGACGCAGTGGTCCACCTGGCCGCGAGGGTCGGCCTCGGTGTCGACGTCGCCGACCTTCCTGACTACGCCGACACGAACGTGCACGGCACCGCGGCGCTGCTGGCCGGCATGGCCCGGCACGGCGTGCGGCGGCTGGTGCTGGCGAGCTCGATGGTCGTCTACGGCGAGGGGGTCGGCCGGTGCCCGACACACGGCGATGTGACGCCCGGCCCGCGCGCCGAGATCGACCTCGCCGCCGGCCGGTTCGAACCGCCCTGCCCGACGTGCGGCGCGCCGCTCGAACCGGCGCTGGTGCCGGAGTCGGCGCCGCTCGACCCGCGCAACGCCTACGCCGCGTCGAAGGTCGGTCAAGAGCAGTTCGCCGCCGCGTGGGCCCGGGCCACCGGCGGCACGGTGGCCGCGCTGCGCTACCACAACGTCTACGGACCCGGGCTACCGATGGACACCCCCTATGCCGGCGTCGCGGCGATCTTTCGGTCCGCGCTGCGCCGTGGGCAGGCGCCGCAGGTGAACGAGGACGGCAACATGCGCCGAGACTTCGTGCACGTGCGCGACGTCGCTCGGGCCACGGTGGCCGCGCTCGGCGTCGACGCGACGTTCCGGGCCTACAACGTCGGCTCCGGAACCCCCCGCACGGTGGGCGAGCTCGCGTCCGCGCTGTCCGCGGCGATCGGCGGCCCGGCGCCGCGGATCACCGGCCGGTACCGGCTCGGCGACGTCCGGCACATCACCGCCGACTCCGCCCGCGCGCGCCGCGAGCTCAACTGGGCGCCGCAGGTCGACTTCGCCGCGGGCATCGCCGAGCTGGCCGGTACCAAATCGCCGGCGACTGCGATCCGGCGACTCAGCCGGCGACGGGTAGCCGCATCCGGAACCGGCAGCCGCCGGGCGCGTTCTCGACATCGACCGTGCCGTCGTGCGCCTCCACGATGCCGCGGGTGATCGCGAGCCCCAGACCGGCGCCGGTGTAATCGCGGGTGTGCGGCGTGCGGGCGGCCTCGCCGCGGAATCCGACGTCGAACACCCGGTCCAGCTGTTCGGCCGGGATGCCGCCGCACTCGTCGCGGACCTCGACCTCGGCGAGCATGTCGGCGGCCACCGAGACCCGCACGTCGACCCGACCCTCGGCGCGGGTATGGCGGATGGCGTTGGCGACGAGGTTGGTGAGGGCCCGGTTGAGCTCCGGCCCGCTGCCGGTGACGGCCGCGGCGCCGGTGACCGAACCGGTGAGTTCCACACCCTGCGCTGTGGCCAGCGGCTCGAGCGCGGCGACGCAGTCGGAGACGAGATCGTCCAGCGCGATGCGCTCGGCGTCGTGTGACATCTCACCGGCCTGGATCCGGGAGAGATCGAACAGGTCCTCGACCATCTGGTTCAGTCGCTCGACCGACGTGCCGATCTGTTTGTAGTACAACTCGGGATTGTCGACCACGCCGTCCTCGAGCGACTCGGCCATGGCCCGCAGCCCGGCCAGCGGCGTGCGCAGGTCGTGGCTCACCCACGACACCAGTTCGCGGCGCGAGGCCTCGAGCGCCCGCTCCCGCTCACGCGTGGCGGCCAGCGCATCGGCGGTGACCTGCAGTTCGTGCCGCACCTGCTCCATCTCGGCGGTGAGGCGGTGCCCGTCGTTGGCCGGTGCACGCCCGGCGCCGAGATCACGCACCGCTTCGCGCAGCGCGGCGTTGTCCTTCGCGAGCCGCCGCCCGACGCCGACCGCGGCCACTCCCGTGACGAGCGCGGAGAACGCGGTGAGCGCCACCGCGGTCTGCCAGCCCCACGGCGGCACCATCATCTCGTACATCGCGCCCCACAGCGCGCCCATCGACGCCGCGGCGCCGGTGAGCACCAGCGACACGAGCAGCCCGGTCAGCGAGCGGCGCCGCACCGGGGTCAGCACCAGCCAGGTGGCCAGTGCGGCTATCGCGCACCACAGCAGCGCCGCGCCGAGGCTTGCCCAGGTCAGCTCCATGTCAGTCCGGGATCTCGAGGCGGTAGCCGATGCCCCAGACGGTCTGGATCAACGTGGGGTTGGTGGGGTCGTTCTCGACCTTCTCCCGCAGCCGCCGCACGTGGACCGTCACCGTCGACTGGTCGCCGAACGTCCAACCCCACACCTCGCGCATCAACTGCTCGCGGTTGAACGCCTCGCCGGGATGCGACATCAGAAATGTCAGCAGATCCAGCTCACGCACGGTGAGCGCCAGCTCGATGTCGTCGCGGGTCGCGCGTCGCGCGGTCGCGTCGACGGTGATGGCGCCCGCGGTCAGCACGGTCCTGCTCGGCGCCGGTGGCGCGCTCGCCGCGCGGCGCAGAACCGAGTCGACGCGCAGCGCGAGCTCGCGTGGGGAGAACGGTTTCGTGACGTAGTCGTCGGCGCCGACCTCGAGCCCGGCGATGCGGTCGTCGGGCTCGGCCAGTGCGGTCAGCATGATCACCGGTACCTGGGGCCACTGCTCACGGACCCTGCGACACACCTGCAGACCGTCGAGGCCCGGCAGCATCAGGTCGAGCACGATCAGGTCCGGCGCCTGCGACTTGATCGCCTCGAGCGCGGCCAGGCCGTCGCCGACCTGCGAGGTGCGGTGCCCGGCGCGGTCGAGATAGTTGACGACGACGCTCGCCACCGTCACGTCGTCGTCGACCACCAACACGTATGCCACGGTGACATCGTATTGATCGCAGCACCGTGCGGGGCCGCTGTCACTGCACCGTAAGACGTGTGCGGCACGATTCTCGCTAGCGTCGAGTGGTGATCGTCGTCGACATCGTGCTCCCGTGCCTCGACGAGGCCGCGGCGCTGCCATGGGTGCTCGACCGGATACCGGCGAACGCGCGGGCGATCGTCGTCGACAACGGTTCTCGCGACGGATCGGCGCGCATCGCCGCACGGCGCGGCGCCACTGTCGTCGAGTGTGCACAGCGCGGCTACGGCGCCGCGTGTCATGCCGGACTGCTGGCCGCCGAGGCCGAGTACGTCGCCGTGTGCGACTGCGACGCGACGCTGGATCCAGCACAGGTGTCACGGTTCGTGACGATGCTGCGCGCCGGCGCCGACCTGGTGGTCGGCCGCCGGGTGCCTTCCGGGCCGGGCGCGTGGCCGTTCGGTGCCCGGCTCGCCAACCTGGAGTTGGCCCGCCGGGTGCGGCGCCGCACCGGGGTTGCGCTGCACGACATCGGGCCGCTGCGGGTGGCCCGGAGGCAGCCGTTGCTCGCGCTGCCGATCGCCGACCGGCGCAGCGGCTATCCGGTGGAGACGGTGCTGCGCGCCGCGCAGGCGGGCTGGACGATCGTCGCCGCCGACGTGCCGTACGCGCCGCGAGTCGGCCGCTCCAAGGTCACCGGAACGCTGCGCGGCAGCCTGCAGGCCGTACGCGACATGAGCGCGGTGCTGACCGCATGACCAGCGTGATCGTCATCGCCAAACGGCCCCGGCCGGGCCGGGTGAAGACCCGGCTGGTGCCGCCGCTCACGCACACCCAGGCCGCCGCAATGGCTGCCGCGGCGCTGCGCGACACGCTGCGGGCCGTCGACAGCGCCCGCCTCGACGACCGGGTGCTCGCCTTCGACGGCCGGGTGACAGGGTGGCTAGGCCCGGGCTGGCGGGCCGTGCGGCAGCCGGCCGGCGGCCTGGACGAGCGGCTGGCGGCCGCGTTCGCCGCGGTGTCCGGCCCGGCCGTGCTCGTCGGCATGGACACCCCGCAGCTGCGCGCGCCGCAGCTGACCGCGTTCGATCCGCGGCGCTACGACGCGGCCCTGGGGCTGTCGACCGACGGCGGCTACTGGGCCATCGCCTTCGCCGACCCGCGGTTGGCGCCGGCCGCGATCCGGGGCGTGCCGATGTCGGCGCCGGACACCGGCGCCGCCCAACTGCGCCGGCTCGCCGAGCTCGGACTCCGGGTGCAAGCGCTGGACGTACTGACCGACGTCGACACGATCGACACCGCGCGCGACGTGGGCGCGCAGGCTCCGGACACCGAGTTCGCCGCAGTCTTGCGGCAAACGATTCGGCGGGCATCGTGAGGCCGGGAGCGCTCGCGCCGTACGAGGACGCGCTGCGCAGGTCCGCACCACTCGGGCTGCGCACCGTCGCGGGGGAGCTGCTCACACTCGACATCGCGCGGTGGCTCGCCGGCGCCGACGCCGCTGACGCGACGGTGCTCGAGCGGTGCGTCGGCCCGGTGCTCGACATCGGCTGCGGGCCGGGCCGTTTCGTCGCCTCGCTGGCCCAGCGCGGCGTCGCCACGCTCGGCGTGGACATCGCGGAGTCAGCGGTCGCGCTGACCCGCGGGCAGGGTCTGCCGGCGTTGCTGCGCGACGTGTTCGGTGCCCTGCCCGGTGAGGGCCGCTGGCCCACGGTGCTGCTGATGGACGGGAACGTCGGCATCGGCGGCGACCCGCCGCGGCTGCTGCGGCGGGTGCGCGCGCTGCTGCGCCCCGGTGGTCGGCTGCTGGTGGAGACGCATCCCGACCACGCCGCGCACGAGGTGCTGTCGGTGCGGTTCTGGAGCGGCGGGCGCGCCGTGGGCCCGGTGTTCGAGTGGGCTCACGTGGGCCGCCGCGCACTGCGCGAGTATGCGCCGGCCGCGGGCTATTCGGTGTCGGACGTGTGGTCGAGCGAGGGCCGCGCCTTCTCTGTACTGACGTCGTGACCGTCGCGGAGCACCCGCCCCAGATACAGCAGCAGCGTGAGCCCGGCCATGAGGGTCAGCAAGGTGGCCAGGTTGGCTCCGAAACGCTGCTGTAGGAGGGCCTTCGCTGCCGGCTGGCTGTCCTGCCGGTAGATCAACGGCACTGCGACCACGGTGACCAACCCGCCGGCGACCAGCCCGCCCTGCAGGTAGCGGCGGGCCCGGTCGGGCACGAGACGGTGCAGCGCCACCCCGATCCCGACGATGAGTGGCGACAGCAGCCCGTCGTGGATCACAAGCGCGCCGACCAGCCAGCAGAACAACACCATGAGGTCGTAGCCGGACACCTCGGTCAGCAGCCGGAACACACCGAACAGGCCGAGCGCGATGCCCGCGGCACCCAACACGATCCGCATCCGGCTCATCCGTCGATCACCACGCGGCTCAGCCATTTCGTATTCAGCACACCTGCCCGGTTCGCTGCGATCAGCCGCAGCGGGTAGCCGTGGTCGAGGTCCAGTCGCTCGCCGTTGAGGTGCGTCGCGAGCAGGGCATGCGAGACCTGCGGCCCGGCGACGTAGGAGTGGTTGTACGAGCCCCTTGGCTCGAGTGAAACGACCTGCACGGCGGAGTCGGCGTTGCCTCCGGCACGCCGCACCACGTCGAGCAGCCGCAGCCCACGCCAGTGCGCGCCCACGCTCCACCCTTCGACACAGGCGATCGGGAACGACGCGTCGTGCGTCGCGAGCCCGTCCAGGTCGTCGAGCTCCAACACGAACGGATGCGGGCCGCAGACCGTCAGGCGCCACGCGGGATCGAGCGCCGGCGCACACACCTGCGCCTGCTGCGCGGTGCGGTTGACCGGCACCCGCTGTGGCCCCTTGGCGGGCTCTCTGATCGCCAGCAGACCGATCGGCTCCAGCGGCGTGAGTGTCTGTCCGATGCTGGCCGCCACCACGACGCCGATGCCCGCGCCGGTGGCGGTCAGCAGTCCGCGCCGGGTGATCCCGGTGGTCGTCTGCGGCGGCTGGTGGGTGTTCGCGTTGTTGCTGTACGCCGCCGGATTCTCCGTCCACGGCTTCTCGGTCAGGACGTCGCCAAGCGCCAGCTTCGTCTTCAGGCCGTACCGGATGTCCGGCAACTTGATCGCGACGTGCAGCAGGATCGAGCCGATGACCACGTAGGCCAGGAAGCGGTGCACCGGCACGAAGTCCCACGACCACGGGTACCAGTTCAACGCGTTGAAATAGCCGGTGAACAACTGCACCAACGACGACGACACCAAGATCGCGACCGACAGCCGCTCGGCCGCGTTCTTGCCCGACCGCAGCGGCGGCCAGCGGAACAGGTTCGGGTAGACCGACCACAGCTTCACCAGCAGCAACGGGATACAGGCGGTGCCGGTGGCCACGTGCACGCCCTGCGTGACCCGATAGATCCACGCCGGCGCGGCCGGTTCAGGCAGCCACGACCACGGCTGGTACTGGTAGTGGCTGAGCATGCCGGTGGCGAAACAGACGCCGAAGCAGATCCCGAGCACCCGCCCGAGTCGCGCGGTGAGCGCGGTCGAGCGCACCGGGCTGCGGAACCGCGGCCAGCAGCGGGGCGCGGTCGCGGGTAGGTTCGGACGCAGTTGCACCAGGTGAATTCTGGTCGGGAACGTCGTGGCTGATCCTTACAGCGTCAGTAACTTCGCCGCGATCGGGCTGCGGCAGTAGTGATCGTTTGACACGCTCGGTGTCGTGGGAGAGCTGGGCCGGTATCGAGTGCTGCTGGTCCTCGCCCTCGCGACCGACGCCGTGCTGTTCGCGATGCTGCTCCCCGGCGCGCACCGAGACCGCGCGATCCTGCTCGCCGTCGTGTCCGTGCCGCTGTGGGCGCTCGCGGTGTGGTTGGTGACGCGGCTGCGACTCACCACCCGGACCGCGGCGCTGCTGGTGCTCGGCGTCGGCGTGGTGTTTCAGCTGATCGCGATCAGCTCGCACCCGTCGACCTCCGACGACGATTTCCGCTACGTCTGGGACGCCAAGGTGCAGCTGTCCGGCACGGATCCGTACCGGTACGCGCCGACCGCGCCCGAACTCGATCCGCTCCGCGATCCGTTCTTGTTCGGGGACTCGCCGTGTGCGCATCCGATAGCCGGCGGCTGCACCTCGATCAATCGGCCGGACGCGCACACCATCTACCCGCCCGTCGCGGAGGCGGCATTCGTCGCGCTGCGCGTGGTGTCGTTCGGGGGGCACGGTGGGCACCTGCCACTGCAACTGGCCGGGGCCGCGGGGGCCCTGCTCGTCGGCTGGTTGCTGCTGCGCAGGCGCCCGCCGTGGGCCGCGGCGTTGTGGACGTGGTGCCCCGTGGTGGTCATCGAATACGGCAACAACGCACACATCGACTGGTTGGCGGTGTTGCTGGTCGTGCTCGCGCTGGGCGCGCGTTCCACGGTCTCCGCCGGTGCATTGGTCGGCGCGGCGATCGCGGTGAAGCTGTATCCGGTGCTGGTGCTGCCGTCGCTGCTGCGCCGCTCGTGGCTGGCCGGTGTTGCGGCCACGTCGGTCGTCGTCGCCGCTTATGTGCCGCACGTGATCGCCGTGGGTTCGGCGGTGCTCGGCTACCTGCCCGGCTACCTGCGCGAGGAGCAGTACGACAGCGGCGGCCGACTCCTGCTGCTCGGCGCCGTGCTGCCGCACCGGGCCGCGATCGTTGTCGGCGTGCTGGTGGTAGGCACGGCCGCGGTGTGGGCGTGGCGTTACTCCGACGGGCCGCCGCCACAGTCCGCGGTCGTCGTCGTCGGGCTCGCCTTCCTGGTGTTCACGCCCTCTTACGGCTGGTACGCCGGGCTGCTCCTCGCTCTCGTCGCGCTGAGCGGCGCCGTCGAGTGGGTGCCCGTGGCCTTCGCGCCGACGTTCGCCTATCTGATCCACGGCAACCACGACGCGTGGATCTACGCAAGTGCGGTCCTGGCCATGTTGGGGATTGCTTCGGGGCGGCGCCGAGATAACCTGCGGGGATGCCTGCCGCCGCGCTCTCGTGGGACGGCCCTCTCGCCGTCATCACTTTCGATGCCCCGCCGTTGAACCTGTTCGGCCCGGACACTGTCGCTGACATCCGCGCGGCGCTCGCCGAGATCAACGCGTCGTCCGGGGCCCGCGGTGTTCTGTTTCGCGCCAACGGCCGCGCGGTCTCCGCCGGGGTGGACGTGCACAACTTCCAGAATCGCACCGCCGAGTCCGGTGCGGCGCTGTGGCGCGACTGGTTCACGATGATCCACGCGATCGAGTCGCTGCCGATGCCGACGGTGTTCGCCGCCCACGCGCTGTGCCTGACGGCCGCGTTCGAGATCTCGCTGGCCTGCGACATTCTCATCGCGGCCGAGGCTGCGAAGTTCGGTCTGGTCGAGATCGTCGTCGGGCTGACGCCGTCGATGGGCGGCCCGCAACGTCTGGTGGAGCGTGCCGGGCCGGCCCGCGCTCGCGAGCTCATCATGACCGGTGAGCTGTTCGACGCCGCGACCCTGGAGCGGTGGAACGTGGTCAACCGAGTGCTGCCGAACGAGGGCTTCGACGAGGCTGCCCACGGTTTCGCGTTACGGCTGGCCAACGGCCCCACCCTGGCGCACGCGGCCACCAAGGCGATCCTGCGTGCACAGATCGCCGGCGGCACCCGGGCAGCGGACGAGGTGGCGCCGGCGCTCAGCGGCGCGTTGTTCGCCAGCGAAGACCTCAACAACGCCGTCGAGTCGTTCCTGCGCGACGGGCCGGGAAAGGCGACCTACCAGGGCCGCTAGTGTCGCGGGCCGCTAGGGCGAGGCCGGCGCTGCCTCGCGCAACACGGCACGCTGGGTGCCGCGTGCCGCGCGGTAGAGCGCCCGGCCGGTCGGAGTGATCGTGGTGAAGACCGAACGGCGATCGTTGGCGCACATCGCCCGCTCGAGCAGGCCGCGCTCCTCCAACCGCGCGACGAGCCGGGACAGCGCACTCTGCGACAGGTGCACCTGCCCGGCGAGTTCCGACATACGCATCGACCCCTTCGGCCCGGATGCGTGCAGCAACTGCAACACCTCGAAATCGCTGCTGCCGATGCCGTGGGCCGCTTCCAGCTCGCGGTCGAGCACACACGTGGTGCGGTGGTAGCGGCCCATCAGCGCGTGCCACTCCCGAGCCAGCTCGTCGTCGCTGCGCCGGGACATGCCGTCACTTTAGCACATGCAACCACATAAGATGCATGAGCAAATAATGTTTGCACATTAGATGCATATGCATAAACTATGAGCCATGACGTCATTGGACACGGCCGTTACTCGTTCGGCGCCGACACCGATCGGCGGCACCAGTTGGAACCGCATCACCTGGGCCATGCTGGTCGTGCTGTGCGGGGCGTTGTTCCTCGACGCGCTGGACGTGTCGATGATCGGTGTGGCGCTGCCCTCGATCGGCGCCGACCTGCACATGTCTGCCGCGGCACTCCAGTGGATCGTCAGCGCGTATGTGCTCGGCTACGGCGGCTTGTTGCTGCTCGGCGGCCGGGCCGCGGACCTGCTCGGACGTCGCGAGGTGTTCCTCACCGCGGTCACGGTGTTCGGCGTCGCCTCGTTGGTCAGCGCAGTGGTGACCGATGACACAGCGCTCATCGCCCTTCGGCTGGTGAAGGGCATCGCTGCGGCGTTCACCGTCCCGGCCGGTCTGTCGATCATCACCACGACCTTCGCCGAGGGCCCGGCGCGCAATCGCGCCATCAGCATCTACACCGTCTGCGGTGCGAGCGGCTTCTCGCTCGGGCTCGTCTTCGGCGGCGCGTTGACCGAGCTGGGCTGGCGAGCCACCCTGCTCGCCCCGGCGCCGGTCGCGCTGTTGCTCGTCGCCGCCGGGTGGCGACTGTTGCCGCGGGCACCACGGACCCGACCGGCGATTCACGATCTCGACCTCGCCGGCGCGCTCACCAGCACTGCTGCGTTGTTGCTCCTCGTCTACACCGTGGTGGAGGCGCCGCGCCGTGGCTGGGGCAGCCCGGCGACGGTCGGGCTGCTGGCGCTCAGCGTCGCGCTGGCCGCGACGTTCGTGGCCATCGAGCGTCGTCACCCGCGGCCACTGCTAAGGCTGGGCATCCTGCGCTCCGGGCCGCTCGTGCACGCCAACCTGGCCGGCGCGGTGATGGCCGGCGGGTACTTCGCGTTCCAGTTCGTCGTGACGATCTACCTGCAGGATTCGTTGCAGTGGTCGCCGATGGAGATGGCGCTGGGCTTCCTGCCCGGCGGCCTCATCGTGGTGGCGAGCGCGACCAGGATGGGTGTGGTGCTCGAACGGGTCCCCACCGCGCGGCTGATCTTCGGCGGCCTCAGCGCGTTCGTCGCGGGCTACCTGCTGTTCCTGCGGGTCGACCCGGACATGAGCTATGTGAATTTCCTGCTGCCCACCATGGTGTTGCTGGGCGTGGGATTCGCGCTGGCCTTCCCGTCGATCAACGCCCAGGCGACCGCCGGGGTGGCCGAGCACGAACAAGGACTGGCCTCCGGGCTGGTGAACACGTCGATCCAGATCGGCGGCGCGATCGTGCTGGCCATCGTCACCGCGATCCTCGGTTCCGGCGGGCAGCCGAGGCCCGGGGAGCTGCTGCCGCACATGACGGCCACCATCGCCGTCGTGGTCGCGGTGTCGCTGATCGGGCTGATCAGTACGGCGGTCGTGCTGCTGCGACACCGGTCTGCGGGCGTGGCGGTTGCCGAGCCCGAGCCGGTGCTCTGCTCGACGGCGTCCTGACTCGGCTCGGCTCAGTACGGCAGCGCGGCGGCGCGCCAGCCGTTCGCTCCGGGGTAGAGCTGACTGCGGTGCATCGCGGCCGGGTCGTTCCACCCGCCGCGGCGCGTCGCGGGCTGCTGGTCCGGCGCGCCGTCGGACGCCGCGGCCACCACGGCGGTGAGCAGCGCTAGCTCCTCAGCCGTGGGCGATCCGTGGATCACGTGCAGGATCGGTTGGCTCATGGCTTATCGGGGTCCCTGCGAAATCGAGAAGCGTGCTTTGCGGAGCGGTTTCATCGGGTGTTCACAGTGGTATGTTCCCGTGCTTCTTCGGCGGCATCGACTCGCGTTTGTTACGCAGCATCCGCAGCGCCCGGATGACGTAGGCGCGTGTCTGCGACGGCGGGATCACCGAGTCGATATAGCCGCGTTCGGCGGCCATGTACGGGTTGACGAGCGTGTCCTCGTACTCCTGCACAAGCTGGGCGCGCAGCTCCTCCGGGTCGTCGGCCTTCGCCAACTTCTTGCGGTGCAGGATGTTCGCCGCACCCTGCGCGCCCATCACCGCGATCTGCGCGGTGGGCCAGGCGACATTGAGGTCCGCGCCGAGGTGCTTGGAGCCCATCACGTCGTATGCGCCGCCGAAGGCCTTGCGGGTGATCACGGTGACCTTCGGCACCGTGGCCTCCGAGTACGCGTAGATCAACTTCGCGCCGCGCCGGATGATGCCGGCGTGCTCCTGCCCGACACCGGGCAGGAAGCCGGGCACGTCGACGAGCGTCAGCACCGGCACGTTGAAGGCGTCGCAGGTGCGCACGAACCGGGCCGCCTTCTCCGATGCGTCGATGTCCAGGCAGCCGGCGAAGTGCGTCGGCTGGTTGGCGACGACCCCGACCGGATAGCCCTCGACCCGCCCGAACCCGACGATGATGTTCTGGGCGAACAGCTCGTGCACCTCGAGGAACTCACCGTCGTCGAGCAGGTGCGTGATGATCTCGTGCATGTCGTAGGGCGTGTTCGCCGAGTCGGGGATGAACGTGTCCAGGAACGAGTCGGTCGCGTCTGCGGTATCCGAAACCATGGTGTCGAACACCGGCAACGGATCCAGGTTGTTCGACGGCAGGTAGGACAGCAACGCCTTGACGTAGTTGATCGCGTCGCTCTCGTCGGCGCCGAGATAGTGTGCGTTGCCGCTGGTGGTGTTGTGGGTGCGCGCTCCGCCCAGCTCCTCCAGCGTCACGTCCTCGCCGGTGACCGTCCGCACGACGTCCGGGCCGGTGATGAACATCTGCGAGGTCTTGTCCACCATCACGATGAAGTCGGTGAGCGCGGGGGAATAGACGTGGCCACCGGCGGCCGCACCCATGATCAGCGAGATCTGCGGGATCACGCCGGAGGCCTTCACGGTGCGGTGGAAGATCTCGCCGTAGAGGCCCAGCGAGACGACACCTTCCTGGATGCGAGCGCCGCCGCCCTCGTTGATGCCGACCACCGGGCAGCCCGTCTTCATGGCGAAGTCGAGCACCTTGACGATCTTCTCGCCGTACACCTGGCCGAGCGCGCCGCCGAACACGGTGACGTCCTGGCTGAAGACCGCCACTGGCCGGCCATCGACCATGCCGGCGCCGGTGACGACGCCGTCGCCGTACGGGCGGTTGCGCTCCATGCCGAACGTCGTCGAACGGTGCCGGGCGAGTTCGTCGAACTCCATGAACGAGTCCTCGTCGAGCAGCGCCAGGAGACGTTCGCGGGCGGTCATCTTGCCCTTGGCGTGCTGCTTCTCGACCATCCGGGCCGAGCCCGCGTGTACCGCCTCGTCGTAACGGCGCTCCAGTTCCGCGACCTTGCCGGCCGTGGTGTGCGGGTCGAGGTCGGGTCCGGTCGGATCTGCAGCCATGGCCGGAGCCTAAACCGGTTACCGGCGGCCTGAGGTCGATGGGTGACCGATCTCGCGGCTACGGTAACGGCATGGACCGGGCGCCCCTGGACATCGAGCGGCTGCGGAACTCGCTGTTGCCGCGGTGGCAGCAGGTCGACGTCGTCGCCGAGACCGCCTCGACGAACTCTGATCTGCTCGAGCACCCGAAAGCGCCGGACCGCAGCGTGCTGGTCGCCGAGAACCAGATCGGCGGTCGAGGTCGCCTCGACCGCACCTGGGTGTCGCCGCCGCGGGCCGGGCTGACGATGTCGGTGTTGCTACGCCCGAGCGTCGCGGTGGTGCGGTGGGGCTGGTTGCCGCTGCTGGCCGGGGTGGCGCTGTGCGAGGCGGTGATCGCGCACACCGGGGTGGCGACGTCGCTCAAGTGGCCCAACGACCTGATCGCGCCGTCCGGTGGCAAGCTCGCCGGGCTGCTGGCGCAGACCGCGCACGGCGCGGTGGTGATCGGCATCGGGCTCAACGTCTCGACGACTGCTGCCGAATTGCCCGTTGACACCGCGACGTCGCTGACGCTGGCCGGCGCCACCGGCGTCGACCGCGCGGCGTTGCTGGTGGCAATCCTGACCAATCTCGACGCTCGGGTGGCGCAGTGGAGCGATACCGACGGTGATCCGGCCGCCTGCGGCTTGGCCGCGGCCTATCGGGAGCTGTCATCGACGATCGGCACGACGGTGCGTGTGCGTAGCGGCACGGGCACGACCTTGACCGGCCGAGCGCGAGACGTCGACGAGCTGGGCCGCCTGCTCGTCCAGACCGATCGGGGCACCGAGGCGGTTTCGGCCGGCGACGTGGAGCAGCTGCGACCGGCCTGACCGGATACCCTGGCCAGCAGACGTCAGGAGGTCGCCGTGCCGTATCCGGAGAGCGTTCTCGCCGCCGAGGAGAAGGTCGTCGAACGGTTCCACCCGCACTGGGTGACGTTGGTTGCAGCGACCCTGTGGTTCCTCGTGATCTGCGCCGGCGCCGGCGCCGGCATCGCCTTCGCACCCGACAGCGGCACCGGGCGCACCATCACCCTGGTCGCGATCCTGGTGGTCGGGATCATCTTGCTGAGCTTCCTGTCGATCGCACCGTGGGTGCGCTGGCGCACCAGCCACTACATCTTCACCACTCATCGGGTGCTGATCCGCCGCGGCGTTTTCACCCACACCGGTCGCGACATCGCCTTGCAGCGCATCACCGACGTCGCATTCCGCCAGACGCTGTGGGATCGGATCGTGGGTGCCGGCACGCTGATCATCGAGTCGGCCGGCGAGCAGGGCCAGGAGGTGCTGCACGACATCCCGCGCTCGGACCGTCAGCAGCAGCTGCTGAACCGGCTGATCGAGGAGGACCACGACCGGCGGGCGCGGACGGGGCATCAACCGCCGCCGCAGCAGGGGTACCCGCAGCAGCATCCACAGCAGGGGTACCCGCAGGAGCACCCGCAGCAGGGGTACCCGCAGCAGGGCCAGTACCCACCGACCCAGAGCTACCCGCAGCAGGGCCAGTACCCACCGACCCAGAGCTACCCGCAGCAGGGCCAGTACCCCGACCCAGAGCTACCCGCAGCAGGGCCAGTACCCACCGACCCAGAGCTACCCGCAGCAGGAGTGACCGGCCGACGCTCAGCCGGAGATGTATTGCTCCAGCGCGCCGCGGTCGTTTTCGAGTTGGCGCATCCGGCTCGACACGACGTCGCCGATCGACACCACGCCGGACAGCCGGCCGTTGTCGACCACCGGCATGTGCCGGGCCCGCCGCTCGGTCATCTGCTCGGCGACCGAGTCGACCGAGTCGGCGCTGGTGCAGGTGAGCACCGGGCTGGTCATCACCTCGCGCACAGCGGAGTCCAAGATCCCGGGCCCGCGCTCGGCCAGCCCACGCACGATGTCGCGTTCGGAGACGATGCCGGCGACCGTCTCGCCCTCGACGACGAGCAGCGCACCGATCCGGTGCTCGGCGAGGGTGGCAGTGACCTCGGCGACGGTCTGGGCCGGCGTCGTCGTGATGACATCGGTGCCCTTGTACCGCAGGATGTCGGAGATCTTCACCGCGCAGCACCTCGATTCCCTCGGTTTCGCTAGCCTGTGCCGAGAAAGCCTGCCCTAGTCCGGCGGACTAGTCCAGACGCCGGGCCGATCCAGCCCAGTGCTCACGCTGGAGACCCGCGTGGGCGTACAACTGGTCGAGGTAGCGCTGCGGCGCGTGATCGGTGGTCGCATAGCGGCGGCAGTAGTCCGCGTGCAGGTCGCGGTCGTGGTGGGCGAGCCAACCCAGGAAGTGCTCGCGCACGCCGTGACGCAGGTGCAGCGGGCCGAGCCCGAGCAGCCGCCCGCCGGCCTGCTCGATCGCGGCGACGGTGGCCCGCAGCTGCTCGGGCGCATCGCTGAGGCCGGGCAGGATCGGCGCCATCAGCGCGCCGGTCCGGATGCCGGCCGCCGAGAGGCGAGCCATGGCGTCGATGCGGCGCTGCGGGTTCGGCGAGCCCGGCTCGGTGGCACGCCATACCCGCTGGTCGAGAGTTCCGATCGAGAAGTTGATCGAGACGTCGGCGCGCTGTGCAGCCTCGCCGATGACGTCGAGGTCGCGGGTGACCAGCGGTGACTTGGTGAGGATCGAGAAGGGGTTGGACCGCTCGGTGAGCGCCTCGAGCACGCCGCGGGTGAGTCGGTACTTCGCCTCCGCGCGTTGGTAGGGATCGGTGTTCGTGCCCATGGCCACCGGTTCGCCGCGCCAGCGCGGATCGGCCAGTTCGGCGCGTAGCTTCTCGACGGCGTTGATCTTGACGACGATCTTCGTGTCGAAGTCGCTGCCGGTGTTGAAGCCGAGGTACTCGTGCGTGGGGCGCGCGAAGCAGTTGTGGCTCACCACGCCATTGGCGATGAAGTCACCGGTCGTCGTTGTGATGTCATACATCGGAATCGGCCCGCCGGACGGATCGATATCCCTCACTTCCGATAATCGAAAATCACTGCGGTGTGCGTCGATCCGGACGAGCTGGTCTCCGGCCGCCAGCTCCTCGACTCGGCGCCATCCGCGAGTGCTCAGGAACCGATGGTCGGCGCTGGCGACGAGCGGGGTGCCGTCGGCAAGTGTGATGCGGTGAGCCGGCGCCATCGTCGACCAATGGTCGAGCACGGTGCTCGACACATATCGCCGGTACTTACCACGCCGCTCGGTGCCGTAGACGACATTGCCCGCGCGAACGTCGGCGATGGACCGGGTGCGGCCGTCGGCCATCAGGATCGTTGTGCCACCTGACAGGCAGTAGGTGCATGCGTGGCTGCAGCCGCGATACACGTTGATCGTCCAGTTGGCTGGAGCACGCGAATTCGGCGGAACATGGTTGAGGATGCGTTTGGCGGTGACGTGCAGGAACTCCAGGTCGGACATCCGTCCGGTGCTGCGGCCTGCGGCGAACAGGTCGTCGATGTCGAACAGGCCCGGCTCGGCCTCCGCGGCCGACTTCCAGCGGAAACCGGTCGGATCTTGATGCTCTGGGCGAGTCATGCGCCGCTGACTCCATCAAGATCGCGCGGGCAGCTCATCGGAAGTCCCGAGATCTGGTGTGCAGGCCGAGGTCGAGGCGCTCGATGCGCTCGGCCAGCACATTGATCACACCTTCGCTGGTGTGCTCGAGCATGCCGCGGATCAGCAGTCCGCCGGACTCGCGTGCGACCCGCCGGTGCCGTTGCCACACCGTCTCCTCGACGATGACGTTGATCATGCCCGTCTCGTCCTCGAGGTTGAGGAAGGTGACGCCGCGGGCGGTGGCCGGGCGCTGCCGGTGTGTGACTACCCCGCCGATGGTGACCCGGGTGCGGTTGTCGAGACGGCGCAGCCCGGCTGCGGACACCACACCGAGCCCGTCGAGCCGGGGCCGGATCAACGCGGTGGGGTAGATGTCGGGGGTCATCGAGGTGGCCCACATGTCGGCGATCAACTGTTCGGGTGCGGTCATCGCGGGCAACGCCGGAGGCGCGGTCTCGTCGAAGGTGACGACGTCGAGTTGCCCGGGACGTGCGGTGGCCGCCGCGCCGGCCGCCCACAGCGCATCGCGGCGGGAGGCGCCGAAATGGTCGAACGCGCCCGAGGTGGCCAGCGCCTCGACTTGGTCGGCCGTCAAGCCCACCCGGCGGGCGAGGTCGGCCATCGAGGCGAACTCACCACCGGTCTCACGTGAACGCGCGATCGCCTCGGCGAGATCGTCGCCGATGGCGCGTACCGAGGCCAGGCCCAACCGGACCGCGGGCTGCGGCGCGTGCAGGCAGCCGCACTGCGACGGGCCGTCGCCCGGCTCGAGCGAAGCCTTGGCCTGCGAGTGCAGCAGTGACGGCTTTCGGATTTCGATACCGTGACGCTTCGCGTCGTGGATCAGCGACTGCGGCGAGTAGAAGCCCATCGGTTGCGCATTCAGCAATGCAGCGCAGAACGCCGCGGGGTAGTGGCGCTTGAGCCAGGACGACGCATACACCAGCAGCGCGAAGCTGATCGAGTGCGACTCGGCGAAGCCGAATGCCGCGAAGGCCTGGATCTTCTCGTAGATCTGATCGGCCTTGACGCCGGTGATGCCGTTGGCGGCCATGCCGTCGTAGAGGCGGATGCGCATGGCCTCGATGCGGTCGCGAGAGCGTTTGGAACCCATGGCCCGGCGCAACTGGTCGGCTTCGGACGGTGTGAAGTCCGCGATCGCGACGGCGATCTGCATCAATTGCTCTTGAAACAGCGGAATGCCGAGAGTGCGCTTGAGCGGCTCCTCCAACCGCGGGTGGGGGTAGGTGACCTCCTCCTGCTTGTTCTTGCGCCGGATGAACGGATGCACGGAGTCGCCCTGGATCGGGCCGGGCCGGATGAGCGCGACCTCGCAGGCGAGGTCGTAGAACTCACGCGGCCGCAGCCGCGGCAGCGTGGCCATCTGCGCGCGCGACTCGACCTGGAACACGCCGACCGAGTCGGCGGCGCAGAGCATGTCGTAGACACACGGCGCTTCCGGCGGGATCGTCGAGAGCTCGTAGGTGATGCCGTGGAAGTCGGTGATGAACTCGAAGCAGTACTGGATCGCCGACAGCATGCCGAGCCCGAGCAGGTCGAACTTCACCAGGCCGATCTCGGCGCAGTCGTCCTTGTCCCACTGCAGCACGGTGCGCCCGGGCATCCGGCCCCATTCGACCGGGCACACCTCGATCACCGGCCGGTCGCACATCACCATGCCGCCGGAGTGGATGCCCAGATGGCGTGGCGCGTTCTGCAACTCGCCGGCGAGTCCGACCACCTTCGCCGGGACGTCCGAGAGATCATCGGACTCCACCCGGTGTCCATGCTCGGCTCGTGAGCCCGCCTCGGGAGACCAGTAGTAGCCGTGCTCGATCTCCTTGCTCCAGGCGTCCTGCTGGCCCTGCGAATAGCCGAGCGCCTTGGCGATGTCGCGCACGGCCGACTTCGGCCGGTAGCTGATGACGTTGGCGACCTGCGCGGCGTGCTCGCGGCCGTGCATCTCGTAGACGTGCTGGATGACCTCCTCGCGGCGGTCGGACTCGATGTCGATGTCGATGTCCGGTGGTTCGCCGCGTTCGGGAGCGAGGAACCGCTCGAACATGAGGTCGTAGTAGACGGCGTCGATGGCGGTGATACGCAGTGCATAGCAGACCGCGGAGTTCGCGGCCGACCCTCGACCCTGGCACAGGATCCCGTTGTCACGGCAGAACTTCGCGATCTCCCAGACGACGAGGAAGTAGCCGGGGAAGTTGAGCTCCTCGATGATCTCCAGCTCGTGCTCGATCACCGCGTAGGCCTTGGCCTCGTGCGGTTTGCCGGCGAAGCATTCGGCTGCGCCGGCATACGCGAGCTGACGCAGGTAGCCCATCTCGTCGAGCCCGGGTGGGCACGGGAAGGGCGGCAGGTCGGGAGCGATCAGCGACAGCGGGAAGGCAATCTCCTTCGCCAGCCGGGCGGCGGTGTCGACCACGCCGGGCCAGCGGCGAAATCGCGCCGCCAACTCGGCGCCACTGCGCAGATGGTGGCCGGCCCAGCCAGGCAACCAGCCGTCGACCTCGTCGAGGCTGCTACGCGCGCGCACCGCGGCCAGCGCGGTGGCAAGCGGCCGCCGGGGCGGCCCGTGGTAGTGCGCGGCCGTGGTGGCCACGACCGCCAGCCGCAACTCGTCGGCCAGTGTGGTGAGGAGGTCGTAGCGTTCGTCGGCGAGCGGATCGAGTTCGTAGCTGAGTTCGACGACGACGTTGTCGCGACCGAAGAGGCTGACGAGTTCACCCAGCGCCTGGCGAGCGGCAGCACTCCCGCCGCGATCGAGCGCCTGGCGCACGGCGCCCTTGCGGCAGCCGGTGAGGATCAGCCAGTGCCCGTCGGCGGCCTCGGCCAGTTCCTCGACGGTGTCGTAGACCGGGCGCCCTTTCGCCCCGCCGCGCAGGTGCGCGGAGCCGATCGCGCGCGAGAGCCGGGCGTAGCCGGCCGGATCGCGAGCCAAGGCGAGCAGGTGGGTGCCAGGCGGATCCGGCACGCCCACCCGCGCCGCGATGGAGCGCTCGGCCTGGGTACGCGGCAGCGCGACGTCGAGGGAGAGCTCGGCGCCGAATCCGGTGGGCAGGTCGTGTGCGCGGGCGGCCTCGGCGAAGCGGACGACGCCGTAGACCCCGTCGTGGTCGGTGAGGGTCAGCGCCTCGAGCCCGAGCCGGACCGCCTCCTCGACGAGCTCGTCCGGGCCGGATGCGCCGTCGAGGAAGCTGAATGACGAGTGCGCGTGCAGTTCACCGTAGGCGATCGGCGCGGTCGGCCGGGGCAGGTCGCGAGCCTCGTAGGCCTCGCGTTTGCGCGACCAGGCAGGGGAATCACCACCGTCGCCGCGCAGCGCCGGCGCGGGACGGCCCGACAGCCGCCGCTCCAGTTCCCGCCACGGGATCTCGGGATTCTCCCAGCCCATTGCGCAAGATTAGAACAGATGTTCCTATGATGCAACTGCGTTCCCCACGATCCGATCCAGAGGTGCTCCGCGCCGTCGTCCCTCCACAGTCGCTCTCACCCGATGAGCGGCTGGACCCCGGGGCAGATGAAGTCAAACCGTGGCAAAGGTCGATGCGGCCAAAGAGGTGTGATGTGCTGCCGCGCCTCGTGGTGCACACTGGGGTTTACCCGGGTGGGCGCAATCTGCGTGTGGTCGGAGTTCGGCTGGAGCGCGGATGCCTGTCTCGACTGTTGTATCTACTACTCGCGGCAGCGATTTCGCCGCTTTGTGCCGCGAGGTCCGGGCGACAGGGTTGCTCCAGCGGCGCCGCTGGTATTACTCGGCCCGAGCGGTTCTGCTCGCCGCGGCGCTGGCCTCGGTGCTGGCCGCGGCCGCGCTGATCGGCGACTCCTGGTTCCAACTGCTCACTGCAGTCGCGCTGGGTCTGGTGTTGACCCAGATCGCGTTCTTCGGCCATGACGCGGGCCACCAGCAGGTGTTTCGGCGCCGCCGTTACAACGACGTGGCGGGGATCGTGGCCGGGAATCTGATCGTCGGGTTGAGTTACGGCTGGTGGATCGACGAGCACACCCGGCACCACACCAACCCCAACCATGAAGATCTCGATCCGGACGTCGCCGACAGCGTGCTGGCGTTCACCGCCGCGCAGGCCAGTGGGCGCGCCGGGGTGGCGCGGTTGGTGGCCAAGCATGAGGCCGGCCTGTTCTTCCCGCTGCTCACGCTCGAGGGCCTCAACCTGCATGTGTCGGCATTTGCGCACTTGTGGGGCGGCAAACCGGTGCGCTATCCGCGGCTGGAAAAGGTGCTGCTGCTCGTGCACGTCGCCGCGCTGGTCGCCCTGCCGCTGCTGGTGATGCCGCTGGGTATGGCCGCGGCATTCATCGGCGTCACCCAGGCTGTGTTCGGCGTGTACATGGGATGTTCGTTCGCGCCGAACCACAAAGGCATGCCGATGGTTACCGCTGACGATGAGCTCGACTTCCTGCGCAGGCAGGTCATCACGTCGCGCAACATCCGCGGCAGCCGAATCGTCGACATTGCACTCGGTGGTCTGAACTACCAGATCGAACATCACCTGTTCCCCAGCATGCCCAGCCCGGCGCTGCGTCACCTGCAACCGATCGTGCGTCGGCACTGCGCCGACCTGGGCGTGCCTTACACCGAGACCAGCCTGTTCGAGTCCTACCGAGTCGCCCTGACACACATGCGCGACATCGGCGGCGACGCCCGCACCATCGACCGCAAAGCGGTCCACCTTCCTCGGCACAGCCGCGCTACCCCGTAACCGTCGATCACCGCGACGGCTCCTTCGACCTGCGCTGCCGCACGTCCACCAGCGGCCTCGCCGCCGAACTCGGCGCACACCCGGCCCGCAGTAACGAGCCAGCTACCCCGGTCGACGTCTTCGTGGTCCGTCGACTCGAATGCGCGCTAGTGTCCGGCCAGCTCGGCTACGACCGGAGCCAGGGCGTCCGCGAAGTCGGCGCCGAAGACGAAGTAGGAGAAACCGCTCTCTTCGCGGCGTCGCAGGATTTCCGCTGCTGCCGCTGCCGGGTCGCTCGGGAGTATCGCCAGCGAATCGGCTGCACGAAGCGCAGCAGGGTCGGTGTCCGGGGGCGCCATGAACGCGGCGACGCGGTCGCCGATCACCGGCACGTGGAGCGCGAGTTCGATGTCGCAGGTGGCGCGGAAGTCGCGGGCCAGCCGCACGATATCGGCCCGGGCATCACCCGGCATCATCGGGAAGGTGACGGTGTCTGCGATTTCGGCCGCCAACGCTCGGGCCTTCGGGCCACGCACGGCCATCGCCACCGGCGTGTGCAGGTCGGCGCCGTCGAGATCTCGCAGGGCCTCGACGGTCTCGCGGACCTGGCCCAACCGCGCGCTCGGTGGGACCACGGGCAGTCCTCGTTCGCGCAGTTCGTCCTCGATTCCTGGGCGACCGGTGCCGATGCCCATCTCGAAGCGACCGTCGGTCAGCACCGACAACGAATGCGCTTCCCACGCGGTGTTCCAAGCCGTCCGCAGCGGTGCCGCGTACACCCAGGTGCCCACCCGCAGGTCGGCAAGGGTCGCAGCGACGGCCAGGGTGGGGCCGGGAGCCGGCTGCCAGCGCGGCACGTCGGGCACCAGGAGCGTCGAGTAGCCGCTGTCGGCGACGCGGCGCACGCGGTCCTGCCACGTCGGCAGGTCCGTTCTGATCGGCGCAACGACGCCGAATCGGACCGGCCGGGTGCTGGCGGTTGCCGTCGTGTCGGTCATATCCTTGTCCCTTCGCGTCGGCCCGAGCCCGCGCCGGTCCCACACGATCTACGAACGACGCTCGGCGGTTCCGACAGCAGACGTCGTGAATTCTCGCGACCGATCCGCTGGATCGGCTCGGCCTCATCGCCGGCCTGCCTGCCGAGATAGTGCAGCTTCCCTGGGACGGCCCTCGAGTCCGGATCCTCGAGCACCAGGCGCACGCTTCGGGTCATGCGGCACTGTTGATCGAGGAACGAGGGTTCTCGTCGCCGGCGACCTGCTTTCCGATGTCCTGATGCCGATGCTCGACCTGACCGATGTCACTGACCCGATCGAGAACTACCTCACCGCGCTGCAATTGCTCGAAAGCGTTGTGGGCGATGTCGGCTTCGTCGTTCCTGGCCACGGGTCCGTCGCCGACACTGGTCAGATTCACGCACGAATCGACCAGGAACGCGCGTACGTGCACGCATCGCGTGACGCCGATCGTGCGAACGACCCGCGGATCGGCTCATATGCGTCGCATGGCAAGGAGTGGTTGCCCGGTGTGCGAGCGGCAGGTCGAGGGCCTCGCCCGAAGGCCCGCGCATGACGCGACGGCCAACGGACGATTCTCGCAGCGGGGGTTGCGGCCACTCGCAGGCAATATGAACGATGCGCAGGTGTCCAGGTCGAGTTGCTCCTGGACCCGGCCAGGAGTCGGTGTGGGACTACCCCGCGACCGCCGGCTGAATACGAGCGAGTGCGTGCGCAGGAGGTGGTTTCTACACAGGCTGGATAACCGGTGGTGTAGTGGCCCGGTCAAGGGGTCAGCACGGGGAACACTCCGGAGCTGCCCTGCCCTCGGCGTCATCAACCCTCTGCCGACATGCCCGCCGTGCTCGGTTTCGATTTGAGAAGTCAGCCCAGCTGGTTGCGGCGGCGCGTCAAATAGGCGGCTGCGGCGGTGTTGGCAGCGAGTTCGATGGCGGTGTCGTACGCCGCGCGTGAGTCGGCGCTGCGGCCCAGCCGGCGCAGCAGCTCGGCGCGGGTTGCGTGGTACGGCTGGTAACGGGCCAACGCGTCGCCGAGACGGCCGATAGTCGCCAGGGCTACCTCAGGGCCATCCAGCTCGGCGACCGCAACGGCCCGGTTGAGGGCGACGACCGGCGACGGATCGAGGCGCGCGAGCTGGTCGTAGAGGGCGACGATCTGGGACCAGTCCGTGCCGTCGGCCTGACGCGCTGACGTGTGCACGGCATTGATCGCGGCGAGGATCTGGTAACGGCCCGGCGCCAGTCCGGCGGCGGCAGCGGCAAGGCGCTCACGCACCAGGCGATGGCCCTCGGCGATCAACGCGGCGTCCCAGGAGCCGCGGTCCTGCTGGTCGAGGGGAATCAGTTCGCCGTCGGCCGAGACGCGGGTCGTGCGTCGAGCCTCGATGAGCAGCATGAGTGCGAGGAGCCCGACGACCTCACCGTCGTCCGGCAGGAGTTCGTGGACCAGGCGGGTGAGGCGGATCGCCTCGGCGGTCAGATCCGCACGGACCGGATCGGTGGTGGCGCCGCTGGCCAGATAGCCCTCGTTGAAGACGAGGTAGAGGACGGCGAGGACGCCGGACACGCGTGCGGGCAGGTCCTCGGTAACCGGTACCCGGTAGGGGATCCGCGCCACCTTGATCTTGGCCTTGGCGCGGGTGATCCGCTGGCCCATCGTGGCCTCGGGAACCAGGAAGGCGCGGGCGATCTCGGCCGCGGTCAGGCCGCCGACCATGCGCAGCGTCAACGCGACGCGGGCCTCCATCGCGAGTGCTGGGTGACAGCAGGTGAAGATCAACCGGAGCCGTGGGTCGTCGATGGCGCCGAGGTACGCGGACGGGTCGTCGGACAAGAGCTGGGCCTCCTGCTGCTTGTCGTCGCGCTTGTTCTCGCGCCGGATCCGGTCGATGGCCTTGCGGTTGGCAGTGGTGGTCAGCCAGGCGCCCGGGTTGGGGGGCACGCCGTCAGTCGGCCAGCGCTCGACCGCGGTCGCGAACGCCTCGGCGGCAGCCTCCTCGGCGATGTCGAGGTCGCCGAAGCGCCTCGTCAGGGAGGCGAGCACCCGAGCCCACTCCTCGCGGTGTGCCTGGGCGATCGCCTCCCGAACGTCGGCCGCACTCACATGAACGGCCGCACCTCGATCCTGCGATTGCAGGCCTTCGACCCCTGCGTGGCGAGCCCGAGCGCGACGTCGAGGTTCGGTGCCTCGATGATCCAGAACCCGGCGAGGTATTCCTTCGTCTCCACGAATGGCCCGTCGGTGACTACGGCTTTTGTGCCTCGGTTGTCGATGACGGTGGCCGTGGTGGGTGCGCCGAGACCGCCGGCGAAGACCCAGTGACCGTCGGTCTGGAGTTGCTCGTTGAACACGTCGATCGCGGCTTGCTCCTCCGCGCTGTCGGGCGAGGTGCCGTCGTCGAGCACGGAAACCAGGTACTGCATGTCGATCATCTCCTCTGTGTCCGGCGCCGTCGCGGGCGGCCGCTCACCAGTACCACGAACGGCCGCACCCCGATCCGACAATCAGTCGTCGATCGCCTGGTACGCCGCCGTCACGACGTCCAGGCGCAGCGACGGTGCGTTGAACTGCTGGGCCATGAGGAGGGTTGTCATGTCCTCGGCGGGATCGTTGTACCAGGCACATCCGTACCCGTTCCAGCCGTAGCTGCCGACGGACGGTCCGAGGTGGGTGCGCCGCGTGCGGACCGACATCCCGAAACCCCAGCCGAAGTCGTCGAAGTAGCCGGGCCAGAACCCGGAAACCGCCTTCTGCGCCGACGTCAGATGGTCGGTGGTCATCAGCGTCACCGCTGCCCGCGACAGCACCCGCGCACCGCGCAGGACCCCGCCGGCGAGAAGCGCCGAAGCGAAGGCGAGGTAGTCGTCAGGGGTCGACACGAGCCCGCCGCCGCCTGACTCGAACTGGGGCGGGCGGCTCCACAGACCGTCCGGAGCGTCGTCGACGACGATGTCTGCGGTGGCGTCATCGCGCCGGTAGGCGGTCGCCAGCCGACGCAGATTCTCGCCACCCACGCTGAAGGCGGTGTCCTTCATCCCGAGCGGCTGACAGATCCGCTCCCGCATGGCGGCACCGAACGACGTCCCGGTGGCGCGGGCGACGAGCACCACCGTGACGTCGGCAGCGAGCTCGTACATCCAGCGCTCACCCGGCTGGAAGAACAGCGGAAGCTCACCGAGGCGGCGGATGTACTCATCGGGCGGTGGCGGCGGCTCCAGCGCATTCACGGCATCGGCGATCGGAACGGTCCCAGCCTCGCCCTGCCGGATGTCGATGCCGACCGCCATGCCGGTGCCCAGGGTGAACGTGAGCAGATCCCGCAGCGTGATCGGCCGGTCGGCCGCGACCACGTTCTCGAGCGGGCCGTTTGGATCGATCAGCACCGCCATGTCCGCCAGCTCGGGGAGGAGCTCGTCGACCGGGTCGTCGAGCCGCAGCGTGCCGTCCTCGACGAGCGTCATGGCGCACGCAGCGACGATCGGCTTCGACATCGAGGCGACGCGAAAGATCGTGTCGCGCGCCATCGGGGTCGCGCCGCCGGCACCGTCGAAGGCAAGACCGCCGACCGCCTCGATGTGGATCTCGCCATGGCGGGCGACGACGGCGACCGCACCCGGCACCTCGCCGGCCTCGACGTGGCGACCGAGCACCTCTCGCACGCGGGCCAGGCGTTTCGAACAGAAGCCGCCAACGCTCACGTTGCACCCCGCACCTTCGCTCGGTGATCGATGCCCAGCCTCACCCTAGGTGGCCGGCCCATCGGGTTTGCGCCGCTCGCCGAGCGCGGTCTCACGCGTGGGACGCGCGTCGTGGTGATCGACCGACGCTGCGGGTCAGCCGGCCGGCGACGCCGCTGCCGTACCCAGGCCCGGCAGCACCCGCGCCATTGCCGCTGTGTCCTGCAAGAACGTCTCGGACCGTTCGAACACCTCGCCGACCGCCCGGCCGGCGAGGCGGGTCTGGTAGGCCTCGTAGCGGGCGATCTCCCAGGGCCGGGGTTCGGACGTCGTCGCAGCCATGACCGAATTCCACATCCAGTCGACGACCGGACTCGCCGTGCCGTCGGCATCGGGCTCGCCGGGATCCACGAGATCGGCGACGGCGGTTCGAGCCGCGATGCGATTGCGCACGAATCGCAGGCCGGCGAGACTCTGCTCGATCAACCGGCGGTCGGTGGCCGACCGGGCGAGCAGCGCCTGGTCATACGTCACCGAGTGATAGCGCACCAACGCGGCGTCGACCATGGTCACGGCCCACACGGCATCGCCGAGCGCCGCGAACCCCACCCACTGCTGGGTGAGCAGTGGTTGTCGCAGCGCGCGTACGGCCTCGCTGATGGCAGGCATCGACCACTGCACGGCACTGAATCCCACCACTGGGTCACCGGTTTGG
Organism: uncultured Actinomycetota bacterium; assembly: GCA_963718805.1. GTDB lineage: Bacteria > Actinomycetota > Actinomycetes > Mycobacteriales > Jatrophihabitantaceae > Jatrophihabitans. The sequence continues at coordinate 388,764 of CAVQZY010000001.1, forward strand.
CCGCGATGCCATGACACTCGGCACGCCGCGCAACAGAACCGGGCATGCTCACGCCGAGGAACGAATGTCGTCCCGCACTTCACGCAATCCCGTCCCGCCATCGGTACCGATGGTACCCACCGAACTTGATCAAACAGCCCGAACGGGTCGGATGGTCGTCGCGAGCCCAACCCGACACTCGACCGCGTCATTCGTACGCGGTCGTACCGGTGACCTCGTGATCGGCCTGGAACAACGCTTCGGTCAGCAAGTGTCCGCACGTGGGTGATCTCGCCGGGCTCTTCGTCATCGCCATGATCGCGATCTCCTCGGCGTTGGCGGCCTGGGCGGCGATCGATCGGTTGATCCACTCGCGGACGGTCGGCAGGCTCGCACCGATGGATTCACCAGCCTCGCCGTGCTCTTCGGCGCCGCCGGTGTCGGGGCCGGCTGGCCGGCCGCCGATCCGATCGTCGGGCTGCTCACTCGCCGACCTCAAACGCCTGCCCGCCGCGACGATCCGCGTCAGCCCGGCGGGCGCGCCTGCGTCTCACGCAGACGGTAGGAGCTCCACGTAGCCCGCTGTCCCGTGCAGGCGGATCCGCTGTCCGTCCCGGATCAGGACAGTCGCGTTCTCGACGCCGACGACGGCCGGCAAGCCGTACTCACGGGCGATCACCGCGCCGTGGGTCATCAGGCCCCCGACCTCGGTCACAAGACCGGCGACGGTGACGAACAGCGGCGTCCAGCTGGGGTCGGTGAACGGCGTGACCAGGATGTCACCCGCTTCGACGTCGGCCTGCGCCATGTCCAGGATGACGCGAGCGCGCCCTTCGATCGTTCCCGCCGAAACCGGCAGGCCCGCCAGCGCGCCGGGCGGGAGGTCATCACGCCGGTAGGTGCCGGTGATGATCTCACCGTCGGAGGTGAACACCCGCGGTGGCGTCAGTGCGGCGTACGACGCGAACACCTGCTTCCGGTCCTCGATCAGCTGCTTGTCCGCCTCCTTCGCGCGTACGACGTCGTGGAGCTCCTGGAACCTGAGGTAGAAGACGTCCTCCTTCTCACGCAGCGTGCCCTGCTGGACGAGGCGATCGGCTTCGCGCAGCAACGCCTGTTTGTACGCGAAGTACCGACAGACCATGGCGTACTTGGGGTACTCGCGATAGCCGGCGAACGTGCGAACGCGGTCGATCATCCGCTTGACCTCGTCGGCCTTGCGCGCCCCGTCCGGCAGCTCGCGCAGCCGGGTGAGGACGTCGGCTTCCTTCTGCCGGGCCTCCTCGAGTCCCTCGTCGAGACGGCGCGCGGCGGCGCCCGGTTCGAAGTTGCGCACATTGCTCAGGATGGTCGGCACGAGCGTGGCGGGCTGCTCGCTCCAGCGGGGTCGGGTGATGTCGATCTCGCCGGCGCAGCGCATGCCGTACTTGCCGAGGTAGCTCCGGATGCCCGCTCGCGCTTCCAGTCCGCCCGCACATTGCGGCAACTCAGCCAAGAAGCTGTCGTCGGCGCAGCCGTCGCGCTCCACGTCCTGCAGGAACTTCACGACCTCCGGATACGGGCGGATCGCGTCGGCGAGGTCGAGCAACGCCAGGCCCATCTCTGACGTGACGTTGTCGGGGACCGAGCGAGTGAGTGTGTCAGCGGCGTTCTTCTCACCGAGCCACTCGTGCAACGTGTCGTTAAGCCACCACGTGGCATCCATTCCTGCCATGATCGCCTGCATGCTTCGCGGATCGAAGAGATTCGCTCGCAGTTCGGCGCGGATGTCGTTCAGGATGAACTCGAACAACGCGGGCCCGGACTCGGCGCGAATGTCGCGCTCGAGCACGGCGACCGAGCGCCGCTGGTGCTCGATCAGTGCGGTGACGATGGCAGGGTCGGTCTCGATCGAGTCGACCGGGCTCGGGGTGTCGCCGGGGTCGTCGTCGGGCAGCGCCTTGATGAAGTCACCGCGGTCGAGGACGGCCTGCAGTGCGTCGCCGATCAACGGATCCGACCTGCCCAGCGGCCCGAAGAAGCGGGCGCGGCCCTGCGGCGTCGCGAGCGCCCGGGCCACGTCGACGAACAACCTGCCGCCGGCCTCGGCCATCGGCCGCGGCGTCGTCATCTGCCACAGCGACAGGCCGAGGGGCTTGATCGGGTCGGTCATCATCTGCTGGTGCCCGACGGAGACGTAGACGTGATTCTCGCCGTCGTCGGTCGCCGGGATGGGGAACAGTGTTGTGATCGGCCGGCTCTGGACGACGGAGAAGTCGTCGCCGACGCGGCACCACTCGATGTCCTGCGGGCAGCCGAAGTGGGACTCTATGCGCCGGCCCAGCTGCGCGAGCCGCAGCACCTGCGCATCGGTTAAGATCGGCACTCGGCCGGCGGTCGCGACCGTTTTGGTCATCGCCGCGCCGTCACGCACCTGGTACGTGTCGGCGTTCGTCATCCCGGACACGAAGGCGTCGCCGAGACCGTGGACTGCTTCGATCCAGACGAGCTTGCGGTTCGAGGTCACCGGATCCGCGGTGAACAGGACGCCGGCCGCTTGCGCGAACACCATCTGCTGCACGATCACGGCCATCTGGATCCGGCGGTGGTCGAAGCCGTTGCGCATGCGATAGGTCACGGCGCGGTCGGTGAACAGCGACGCCCAGCACCGACCGATGTGCCGGAGGATCTGCGCCGGGCCCGCGACGTTCAGGTACGAATCCTGCTGACCCGCGAACGATGCCCCGAGCAGGTCCTCCGCGGTCGCGCTGGATCGGACCGCGTAAGCGGCTCGTTCGCCGAACTGTGCTAGCTGGCCGGTGATGGCCGCCACCAATTCGTCTGGCACCGTGGTTTCCTCGATAGCGCCGCGGAGCTGCGCGCTCAACGCGGTGATGGCGTCCCGGTCCTCGGGCTGCACGCGTGAGAGCCCATCGAGCAGGCTGTCGGTCGACGGTGTCTGGGCCATGATCAGCCGGAAGGCATCCGTCGTGACGCAAAACCCGGCTGGCACCTGAATGCCTTCGATATGCGAAAGCTCTCCCAGGTTCGCACCCTTACCGCCCACCATCGTCGTCTGGGTCCGGTCGATGTCTGCGAGGCTCTGTACGTATTTCAATGTCGCAACTCCTCATCCGCTGGTCGGACTTACGGCGCGATTGTGCACCAAAGACAAACGCCTCATGTGGGTTGCCAATCCGGTATATCCTGAAGGCAACGCGGTCGGGCGCGCATGGTCGTCCTATGCAAGATCTCGTCATTTCCCAGTAACTACACCGTCGACGGCGTGATCGAGGCCACCGAGCAGGTCCAGCGCGATCTGGATGAGGCCGCGTCGCCGTCACGTCGACCGATGAGGCTGACGCCCACCGGCAGGCGCGTTCGTTTTCCGAAGCCTGCGGGTAGGCCGACGACCGGTTGCCCGGTCATGTTCCAGTGGCGGCGTCAGCACCGTCGATCGGCTCGCGAGGCGTAGCCACGGCCCAAAGTCCTGCGTTGCGACGTTGCCGGCGCGGACGTCGCTCGAAGCCCTGATCGGCAGGCCGCGCACCGCGAACCCGTCCTCGGGCGCAATCGGCAGGCCGCACAGCAGGTGGACCGCGCCCGGGCCCCCGTCCCGCAGGAACAGCGAATGCGCGGGCGTGCAATAGATCGAACGCATGGCCCGGGCGGCAGCAATCGTCGCGAGCTCGAACAGCCGCCGATCCATGCCTTCACGAGCCGTCGCGCTCAGCACGTTCCAGGCCATCCCGACCTCGGGCCGGCCTCTCGTCTGCCACGGTGTCGATGAACATGTCGTCAGTGTGGCGTCAGGATCCACTCCGGCGCAGTACCCGAAGGCGGCTCATAGCTGCACTGCGCCCCGGTGTGCACGGCTACGCGCAGGTGTTCGCCGAGCGTCGCGTCGACAGACGCGATCCGGGTGATCGCGGCCGTGATCGCCTTCGTGACGGCGATTCGGGCTCGTTCCTGGCTGGAGCCCATGGTGCGGGAGCGACCGCCCAGCCCGGTCGCGGCGGCGAGTTGTCGGATGAGCGCGTCGCGTTCGGCACTCAGAAGCGCCGATCGCGCGCTGTCGGACCACTCGTCGGCCTGGGCGAGATCGTCGTCGAGGTCGCGCAACCGCTGCCGGTAGGCGGCGATCGCCTGCTTGTCGAGCATCTCGCCCAGATCCGATTGCGTCACGTGCCCGTCACCGGCGACGAGGTCGAGGGCGGGCACCGAGCGGCCAGAATGCTCGACGAGTACCCGCAGGAATCGGTAGCCGCGCAACGCGCGCATCGGGACTGCGGAGTCGGCGACGCCGATCAGCCACAGCCCGTCAGCGGTCTCGTGCAGACGCACCCGCGACCGTGCCGTGGCCGGCGGTTTCCAGTTCCGAAGTCGGTCGCGCCACCAGCTCGCACCGATGCGTTCGTACGTGGCCAGGGCCCGGGCCTGCAGCGTCCGGGCGGTCGCGGTGTCGCCGAGCACGTCCGCCGCGCGGGCCAGGGTGTCATCCGTGACGCCGTGGAACATCACCGCGCCGGCGTTGACGACCGAGCGCCCGGCGTACGGGCCGAGCAGTCGCGCCCCGGTTTCGATCACCGAACGCTCGCCGGTGAACAGTGCCGCCTCGAGCACACACTGCTGGACGAGTAGCCAGTTGACGTCGCGCGGCACCTCGTCCAGCACGTCACCCGCGAACTGCTGCACGAGGCGCCGCGCGCGGTCGCGGTCGCCGGCGCCGACCCACAGGAAGGCCGCCTCCGCGCATACCGTCGTGGCGCCCTCGGCGAGCGCGAACTCCTCGAAGTACGCGGCGGAGCGTGCGCATGCGGCCGTGTCCCGGGACTGGACCGCCGAGTACCCGGTCAGCGCCGCGACGACCATCCAGGCGTCGGCCAGACCCGACTGCTGCCCGGCTTCGGAGGCGAGCTCGATCAATCGTTCGGCGGTGTCGGTACGACCCCGCATCAGGTCGAGCATGAGTCGCCGCGACGCTGCGAAGAACTGGGCGCGCGGCGATTCCTCGCCGAGTCGCTCCAGCGCCCGCATGTGATGGTGCATCGCGGGGACGTCCAGTACCTCGCACGCGATCTGCAGGCCCCACAGCTGAGCCTGGGTGCGCGCCGTTGGGTCGAGCACGTGCGCGGCAGCCTCGTCGAGTTGTGCTGCCAACGCGACGCGGACGCTCAGTTCGTCCGGCCCCCAGTGGGTCGCAAGCGCGGCGTCGAGGCAGTCCGCCGTCAACTGCGGGTCGTCGCGGCGCCGTGCGTGCGCAAGGGCGTCGTCGGCGAAACGCACGGCCCGGGCCGGCTGGCCGGCGTAGGCCCAGCAGCGGGCCAACGCAGCAGCCAACCGGGCCCGGTCGGCCTCGTCGGTGGTACGGGCCAGCACGTCGTAGAGCTGTGCCGGCAGCTTGCCGGGATCGGTGCCGAACAGGTACAGCGAAGCCGCCCCGAGCGCGGCGCGGATCCAGCCGGCGAGGTCGTCGTGATCGCGACACGCCGTGATCGCGACGTCGTAGAGGCGCGCGGCCTCGTCTGCTCGGCCGGCCGCGCAAGCTGCGTCGGCCCGATCGAGCAGCTCGACGTCAGTCGACGATCGGCTCATCGCGCCTCATCGTAGGGCGGGGCACGGCCTCATGGCCGGATCAACCGCACCGCTGCCGCGTGCTCGCCTTGCTTGGCCTCGTCCCAGTCGCCGGTGCAGTAGATCGACATCTCCACGATCGTGTCGCCTTCGACGTCGGCGCGGATCATCTCCCGGCAGTACCAGCGCTGGCCCTCGTGCTCCCAGCGTTCCTCGAACTCGATGGTGAAGCCGTGGCCGGTCTGTTCCACCCGCTCGACCCGGACCTGCCCGGCGAACGGATGGCCCTTCTTCCGTTCTGCGAGAACGTCCGCCGCGTTGTCCATCTGGACCCGCCACTGCGGAAGGGACAAATCGGCGAAAAGGTTCGGCGCGAACAACCGGTCTGGAACAACACCCGTCTCGAGGAACCGGATGAGATCGGCCACCGCGGTGCTGGTGTCGACGTGTGCGGTGCTCATGCCGTCGCCCCTTCCGCGGCGAGGTTCTGCTCGACGACGGCCATGGTGGCGGCCAGGTCGGCGCTCGGGCTGAACTCGACGATCGAAGTGCCGGCCGTCAGCAATGGCAGATGCCCGGGCGGCGCGTAGTACGCATCGCCCGCGACGTAGGTCTCCTCGCGATCCGGCCAGCGGAAGGTGAGCTGTCCGGTGTTCACGACGCCCCAATGCGGGCACTGGCAGCGGTCGTCGGGCAGTCCGACGAAGTACGGTGCGGGATCGACGTCCTGCTTGAAACTCTCGAAACCGACCGTGTACTCGCCAAGCGGGGCATAACGCCCCTCCAGCTGCTCGATGTCGAGGCCGACCGGGGTCGACATCCGGTTGGTGCTGGGCATGATGCCCTCCTTCAGGATCGGAATGCTGTCACTCCTGAAGGCGTGACATGCGCCGGAACGGTCGTGCACAGCGTTGTCACGACGCGTGTAACGCCGGGGCGGTCGGCAGGACACCTGCCCAGACGCGGCGATCGGCGCCGCGCGCGCGAAGGGGTGTCGCCGTGGTCGCGTTGAGTTCGCAGCAGGAGGCGTTGTGCGTGCAGGAACGATGGACATTCACGAACTTGCGGGCATTGTTCGTGAACTGCACGCTCAAGCGGTCGCCCGAGCTGTCGCACACGCAAGGCCTTGCCGGCATCTCGATGGAGATCATGCGGCGCCAGGGCGTGACCGTTGACGCGATCCGCGCGATCGACCACGAGATCGCGACCGGGGTGTGGCCGGACATGACCGAACACGGCTGGCCGGTCGATGAGTGGCCGGCGCTGTACGAACGTGTCGCGGCTGCCGACATCCTGGTGCTGTGCACGCCGATCTGGCTCGGCGAGAAGTCGTCGGTGTGCACCAAGATCATCGAGCGGCTCTACGGCAACTCGCATCTACTCAACGACCGCGGTCAGTACGCCTACTACGGCCGTGTCGGCGGCTGTCTGGTCACCGGCAACGAGGACGGTGTCAAGCACTGTGCGATGAACGTGCTGTACTCACTGCAACACCTGGGCTATGTGATACCGCCGCAGGCCGACGCCGGCTGGATCGGCGAGGCCGGTCCCGGCCCGTCCTACCTGGATCCCGGGTCCGGCGGCCCGGCGAACGATTTCACGAATCGAAATACGACGTTCATGACGTGGAATCTGCTGCACCTCGCCCGGATGGTCAAGGACGACGGCGGCATTCCTGCGCACGGCAATCAGCGTTCGGAATGGGACGCCGGCTGCCGGTTCGACTTCCCCAACCCAGAGCATCGGTGAGCCGGCGCGCCGCCCGCGCGGCGTGGGGCCCCTGCATCCGACTCTTGCAATGAGATGACCAGCTCCAGGCCCTCAATCTGGTCATCTCGTTGCAAGAGTCGTGTTTGTGGTATCGAGAGGGCCCGGGACCGGGAGCAGCGGGGTCACGAACGAGCGAGCGGCGGGCGGACCTCAGCGGCGGGCGGCGGACAGCGCGGGCAGCGTGGCCTCGTAGAGCCAGTTCGTGAACAACGGTCGTAGCGACTGGGCGGCGTACCGCTCGGCGTGCGCGACGAACAACGCGGTGTTGACGCTGCCGTGGCGATGAGTGGCCACCCAGTCGCGGAGCAGCGCGAAGAAGACGTTGTCGCCCAGGGTGCCGCGCAGCGCGTGCAGGGTCAGCGCGCCGCGCTTGTAGAGCCGGTCGTCGAACATCAGCCGTGGGCCCGGATCGGCGATCACGAGGTTCTGCGCCAGGGCTGCCAACCGCTCGTGATGGCGGACCGCGAGCCGCGCGGCGGACGGCCCGCCGGATTCCTCGGACCACAACCACTCGGCGTAGCAGGCGAATCCCTCGTGCAGCCAGATGTGCTGCCAGGCGTCCGCGGTGAGGCTGTTGCCGAACCACTGGTGCGCCAGCTCGTGTGCGATGAGCCGCTCGTCGCCGTCGTCGCCCAGGATGTCGGCACCGAAGATCGACATGGTCTGCGCCTCGATCGGGATCTCGAGATCGTCGTCGGTGACCACCACCGTGTATTGCGGATAGGGAAACGGTCCGAAGCGCTTTTCGAAGACCGACATCATCTCGGCCTGGCGGCGAAACCTGGTCGCGAAGCGCTGCCGGTGCCGTTGCGGCAGCGCGGCCTGCTGCCGGACGGGCTTCTTGGCGACGGTGACGGGCTCGTACTGACCGATCTGCACGCTCGCCAGATAGGTGGCCATCGGCTCGGGTTGGTCGTAGATCCAGGTGGTCTGGCTGCCGTGCACCGTGTGGGCCAAAAGGCTGCCGTTGGCCACAACGCGATACGGCGAGTCGGTGGTGACGGTGATCCGGTAGCTGGCCTTGCTGCCGGGGTGGTCGTTACAGGGGAACCACGACGGCGCGCCGTTGGGCTGGCTGGCCACCAGTACGCCGTCGTTGAGCTCGTCCCAGCCGAGCTCTCCCCACGGGCCGCGCAGCGGACGCGGGTTGCCCGAGTACTGGATGTCGACGATGAAGGTGGCCCCGACCGGCACCGGCTGGCGCGGCCAGATGCGCAGCTTGCGACCCCGGGTGCCGAAGCGGTGCGCGCGATGCCCGTTGACACTGACCTTCGCGACCCGCAGGCCTGCGAGGTCGAGTGTGAACCGCGACAACGACTGGCCGGCCACCGCGAACAATCGCGCCCGGCCATGCAGCAGATTGCTGCTCATCCGGTACGTCAGTTCCAGTTCGTAGCGGGTGATCCGGTAGCCGCCGTTGCCGCTGTCGGGTACGTACGGGTCACCGGCCGTGCTCGCACCGCTGCCTGGTGCGTCCGAGGTGTGTGGCTTCACGTCATGGTCCACGGCGCGATCGGATTGCCGATCCACTTCGATCCGGCCGGTACCGCCTCGCCGCGCATGACGAGCGAGGCCGGGCCGACGGTGGCGCCGGCGCCGATCGATGCGGCGGGCAAGACGATGCCGTGCGGCCCGAGCGTGGCGCCCGGTGCGAGCTCGACGGTGTCCATCCGCAATATCCGATCATGGAACAGGTGGGTTTGCAGCACGCACCCGCGGTTCACGGCCGCGCCGTCACCGAGCGTGATCAGATCGGCCTCGGGGAGCCAGTACGTCTCGCACCACACACCGCGCCCGATGCGCGCACCGAGAGTGCGCAACCACAGGTTCAGTACCGACGTGCCCGATGCGGCACTCGCGAACCAGGGCGCCGCGACCATCTCGACGAAGGTGTCCATCACCTCGTTGCGCCACACGAACGAACTCCACAGCGGGTACTCGGTGACCCGGGTGCGCCCCACGAGCAGCCACTTCGCCACGGTGGCCACCCCGCCGGCCACCGCGCCGGCGGTGAGGAGGGCCAGGCCGCCCAACAGCCCCGCCGCCAGGAACGAGACCTCGCCGATGATCAGCTCCAGCGTGAGCAGCAATCCGACCCCGATGGCGACCGTGCACATCGTCGGGACCAGCCGGCACGCCTCGACCGCGGCGCGGGCCACCTTCAGGTGCGTCGGTGGAGCGAACGTGCGGCTCTGGTCGGTGGTATCGGCCGCGCGGCGCAGTTGCACGGGCGGGCTGCCGAGCCACGACGAGCCCTTCTTGGCCTTCTCCGGCGCAGCGGACAGCACCGCCACCAGGCTGTTCTTCGGCACCGCGCGACCCGGCGCCGCCATGCCGGAATTGCCGAGAAACGCGCGCTTCCCGATCCGCGCCGGAGAGATGTGCAGCCAGCCGCCGGCGAGTTCGTAGGAGGCAACCATGGTGTCGTCGGCGAGGAACGCGCCGTCGCCGACCGTCGTCATCTTCGGCAGCAGCAGGACCGTCGAGGCCTCGACGTCGCGGCCCACCTTCGCGCCGAGCGCGCGCAGCCACACCGGTGTCAGCAGGCTGGAGTACATCGGGAAGAGCAGGGTGCGGGCGGCGTCCATGACCCGCTCGGTGCCCCAGGCCTGCCAGCCGATCCGGCTGCGCACCGGGTGGTAACCCTCGTGCAGCCCGATGCCCAACAGTCGCACGATGAGCGCCGTCAGTACTGCATACGTGACGAGCCAGGCGAGGGTGGCCAGCGGCACCGCGGCGAACGCGCCACCGGCAGCCGCCGCAAGCGAGCCCGCGTTCCGGACGAACGCATGGATGATGAAAAGCCCCGGGATCGCCGCCAGCAACGGCAATGCAGATAGCACCGCCGAGGTGATGCCGTACATCACCAACCACCCCACAGCGCGCGGCGGGCGGCGGTTCGGGCCCTCGTGCCGGGCCCGGCCGACCTTGGCCGCCGGCGCGCCGGCCCAACGCTCGCCGTCGGGGATCACGCCGGAGACCCACGAGCCCGGCGCCACCTGGGCGCTCGCCCCGATCTGCGCGCCCGGACCGAGCGTGCTGCGCGAGCCGACGGTCGCGCTGGCGCCGACGCGCACCGCGCCGACGCGCACCAGGTCGCCGTCGACCCAGTAGCCGGACAGATCGACCTCTGGTTCCACGGAGCAGAACTTGCCGAGTGTCATCAAGCCGGTGATCGGCGGCAGCGTGTGCAGGTCGACGCCGCGGCCCACCTTGGCGCCCAATGCCCTTGCGTAGTAAGCGATCCACGGCGCGCCAGCGAGGTTGGCCGCGCCCACCGCCTCGGCCAGCCGCTCCGCCGACCAGATACGCAGATGGACGCTGCCGCCCCGCGGATACGTGCCCGGTCGCAGCCCGCGCAGCAGCAACCGGGCACCGGCGACCGATATCGCCATCCGGCCGAGCGGGCTCATGAACAGCACGAAGCCGACCAGCACCCACCACCACGAAAGCGTCGGCGCCCATGAATGCTCGCCGGACCAGCTGAGCAGGTTGTTCAGCGTCGCGAGCACGGTGAGCCAGCGCAGCCCGGCCAGTGTATTCACCACCGCCGTCACCGCGATCTGCACCGTCTGCGAGGTCACCGGAGTCGGGCGCACCGTGCGGGTCTCGACGACGGCCGACGTCGACGCGGCATCAAGCAACTCGGCGAGATCTCCGAGCCGCGGGTGCTGGTACAGGTCCGCAACGGTCGCCCGCGGAAAGCGGGTGCGTAACACCGACACCAGCTGCGCGGCCGACAGACTGCCGCCGCCGTGGGCGAAGAAGTCGTCGTCCGGGCCGGTCACCGCCGCGCCGAGAATCTCCGCCCAGTGCGTGGCGAGCCAGCCGGCGGTACCGGTGAGGTTGTGTGCCGGCGCGCCCTGGACCGAAGGCAGGGGCCACGGCAACGCATCCCGGTCGACCTTGCCGGACGTGCGCGTCGGCAGGGTGTCCACGACCGCCAGGGTGGGGACCAGAGCCGCGGGCAGCACTTCGCGCAGGTGCGCCACCGCGGCGTTCTGGTCGAACTGCGGTCCGGCAACCAGGTAGCCGACCAGGATCTGGTTCCCTGCTTTCGTTTTCCGAACTGCGGCAGCCGCTCCCGCGACGCTTGGCAACGCCTGGAGTGCGGCGTCGACCTCGCCGAGCTCGATCCGGCGCCCGCCGAGCTTGACCTGCTCGTCGGCGCGGCCGATGAACAGCAGCCCGGCCGGGTCGAAGCGCACCAGGTCGCCGCTGCGATATGCCCGCGCCCAGCCGAGCTCGGGCATCGGCGCGAACTTCTCCGCGTCCTTCGCCGGATCGAGGTAGCGCGCCAGGCCCACGCCGCCGATGATCAGTTCACCGATCTCGCCGACGTCCACCGGCTGCCGGTCCTTGTCGACGACCGCCAGTTCCCAACCGTCGAGCGGCAGCCCGATTCGCACCGGTCCGTCGTCGGTCAACGGCGCGGCGCAGGCGACGACCGTGGCCTCGGTAGGGCCGTAGGTGTTCCACACCTCGCGACCGTCCTCCACCAGCCGTTCGGCCAACTCCGGCGGGCACGCCTCACCACCGAAGATCAACAGTCGGACACCGTCGAGGCAGTCGTGCGGCCACAGCGCGGCCAGGGTCGGCACCGTGGACACCACGGTGATCCGCTGATCCACCAGCCACGGGCCGAGGTCGACCCCGCTGCGCACCAGCGAGCGGGGCGCCGGCACCAGGCAACCGCCATGGCGCCACGCCAGCCACATCTCCTCGCACGACGCGTCGAAGGCCACCGAGAGGCCGGCCAACACCCGGTCACCCGGCCGGATCGGCTGCTGCACCAGGAACAGCTGTGCTTCGGCGTCGACGAATGCGGCCGCGCTGCGGTGGCTGACGGCCACCCCCTTCGGCGTGCCGGTGGACCCCGACGTGAAGATGATCCAGGCGTCGTCGAGGAGCTGCGGTCGTTCGCGGGGTGCGCTGGTCGCGTCCGGAAGTGTGTTGTCGAGATCGAGGACCAATCGGGCCCCGGCTTCGCCGAACACCAGCCGGGCACGCTCGTCCGGATCGTCCGCATCGACCGGTACGTAGGCCGCGCCGGCGGCCAATACCCCGAGGATCGCGACGTACAGCCCACAGGTCCCCGACGGCAGCCGCACGCCGAGGCGATCGCCGCGGCGCACCCCGGCGGCTGCCAATCGATCGGCGAGGGCCTCGGCCGCGCTCGCCAGCTCGCGGTAGGTCATCGAGTTCTTGCCGTCGTCGACGGCGGGCGCGTCGGGGTGGGCCGCGACGGTCGCCGAGAAGACGTCGAGCAACGTGCGGGCCGGGGGAGCGTCGTTCGGGTCGCCGAGCACCCGCGGCCGCCCGGTGAGCTGCGCCGCGGTGGCAGACCCATCGATCACACGCGTCATCCTCGCAGCCAGGCACGGCCTGCGGTGCGCACCCATCTCGCTTTCTTCGGCATCCATGACCGAACCGTGCTCGGCAAGACCTACGAGGCGGAGATCTGCTCGATCTCGCGGGCGCTCGAGCGGGTCGGCGAGCGCTGGAGCCTGCTGATCATCCGCGATGCCGCGTTCGCCGGAATGACCCGCTACAGCGATTTCCAGCGTTCCCTCGGCACCGCGACGAACGTCTTGCAGGACCGGCTCGACGGCTTCCTCGCGGCCGGGATGACGGGTCGGCAGCCGGTGCCCGGGCCGCCCGACCGGCACGAGTACGTGCTCACCGAGATGGGCCGTGACCTGACGGGCACGCTCGTCGCGCTCACCGAGTGGGGGACAGGTGGGCGGCACTCGACGGTCCGCCGATCAGCTACACACGCCACCTGCGGAGCCGATGTCGGAACGCAACTGGTGTGCGCGCCGCGCCCCCGGGGTTGATCGACGTCAGTAGTGATGTCGCGCCAGGTGTAGCCCGCCTCGGCCGTCGTCGCCGGTTCCGGTGCGCAGTGCGGGCACCATCTCGCTGGTCACCAGCCCGGCGCCGCGGGTCAACTCGTCGAGGATCTCGAACCACCCCGCCGTGCGGTCCGGGGTGTCGATCGCGATCGTCACGGTCGGCACGTGCCGACCGAGCTGCCAGGTTCGATCGCCGTGCGGTGCGCCGACACCGTGGTACCCCCAGATGCCGCGCAGCGAGGTCGCACCCGCGGCGCCGGCGCTGCGCAGCTCGCGGGTGATCGCGCGGTGGACCGGCTGGCCGTGCCACCGCTGCGACTCCGACGTGTAGATCATCAACTTCTGCCACAAGTTCAAGCCGTGCTCGTCGGTGCCGGGCAGCGCATGTGGGGTGGACAGCAGCTGTCCGTCGCGTTTGCACACCTGGACGCGTTCGAGCGTCACCAGCGGATTCCGCAAGAGGTCACTGAGTTCCGGCACCATCCGGGTGACGCGGTCGGACGCGCCGACGGCGACCACCGTGGTCGGCACCGCGCCGTTGCCGCCGAAGAAGCGGGCGCGTTCGCGGGTCCCGCGCGCCGTGCCGTCGACGCCGAGGAACGTGCTGGCTCCGGAGATGTCATGCCGTCGCAGCAACTCGCACACCGCGGCGTAGGCCGGTGCGCCGTCGGCCTTCGCGTGACGGCCGAGGTAGACGGTGAGCTTGGTCTCCGCGCCCAGTGCTGCGGGCACGGAGATCGCGCGGTCGTCGTTGCCGAACAGCCGGGCGCGTTCGAGGGTCAGCAGCGCGCCCTCGCAGATGGCGGCCGCCTCGTCGACCAACGCCTCGATGCGCGGTCTGGTGTCAACCGCGATCGCAATTGCCGGGAGGTCCTCGGACAGCGTCAGCGAGCTGTCGGTGCGTAGGTGATGCTTGATTCCGAACCCTTCGACGCCGCGGAGCAGGATCGACGTGCAGACCTCGTGACGGGCGAACAATTCGAGCAGTGCCTCGGCGACGAACCGGTGCCCGGTGCGTTTGCGTTCGCCGAAATAGACGCTCAGTTTCAGCGAGTCGTCGCTCACAGGTGCACCCCCAGCCATCTCCCCAGGGCGGCGGCAGCCACCCCGAGCACCAGGCTCGCCACGATGTTGACGATCGCCGGCGGGTACTGGCGCTCCTCGGTCAGGCGCTGCGTCTCGAACATCCAGGTCGAGAACGTGGTGTAGGAACCCACCGCCGCGGTACCGGCCAGCAGCGCCGCCTCGGCGGAGAGCGCGAGCCCGGTCAGCAGTCCGAGCACCACCGCGCCGGACAGGTTCACGACCAGGGTGCCGTACGGGAAGTTGCGGCCCAACCGCGCGCCGACGGCGCCGTCGACCACTAGCCGGGTCACCGAGCCGGCACCGCCGATGACCATGACGAGCGGCCAGATCCAGAAGCTCATCGGCGTTTCCAGGTGCGGCGCACCGCTGCGGTGGACAGATGTACGGCGCCGTAGCCGGCCACGACCGACGCCGCGGCGTAGGCGCTGGCGAGGCCGTAAGCGTGCCGGTCGATCATCTTCAACAGCTCGACCTGCATCGTGGAGAACGTCGACAGCCCGCCGCAGATCCCGGTGCCGAGGAGCGGTCGGCGATAGCTCGACAGCGGCAGCCGCTCCTGCAAACGGGTCACGAAGTACCCGAGGAGGACCGCCGCGACAATGTTGACGACGAAGGTCGCCCATGGCCAGCCGTGCGGGCCGTGCGCCCAGGCGTGCGCGAGCGCGGCGCGCAGCAGCGTGCCGACGGCACCGCCGACGAAGACCGCACCCACCTCCCGCGCGTCGAGACGCGGTAGCAGCCGCGAACGCGGGGGGCGCACCGCGACCATCGGCCCGACCTCCTTCCGCGGACAGCAAAGAACGCCGCAGAAGCCATCAGCCGGACGATCGGCGGTTCGGGAGGCGGACCTCCACACCAGGGCGTCATCTGGTTTCGACCAGCCTAGGCTACGGCCGTGGCGCTCGGACCCCGCATGCCCGAACTCGCGGCGTTCGAGGTGCTCCTGTCCGTCGCCCGCACCGGCAGCCTGAACGCCACCGCGGCCGAGTTCGGCCTCACGCAGCAGGCGATCTCGGCACGGGTGTCCGCACTGGAGGCCCGTACCGGCGTCAAGTTGCTGGTGCGCAGCGTGCACGGCTCGACGCTGACCCCAGGCGGCGCCGTCGTCGTCGAATGGGCCGACCGGCTGCTGCAGGTCGCCGCCGAGGTCGACGCCGGCATCGCGGCGCTGCGCGAGGACCGCCGGCGCCGCCTGAGGATCAGCGCGAGCCTGACCGTCGCCGAGCAGTTGCTGCCCGGCTGGCTGGTCTCGCTGCGGCTGGCGGCGACCGCACACGGGACTACGCCACCGGACATCGTCCTCACCGCGACCAACAGTGACACGGTGCTCGAACACGTGCTGGGCGCGACGGCGGAGCTGGGATTCGTCGAAGGGCCGCGGCTGCCGCGCGCGGTGCGCAGCCGCGTAGTCGGGCACGACGTGTTGACGCTCGTGGTCGCGCCGGACCACCCGTGGGCACGGCGTGCCCGACCGGTACCGGCCGCGACACTGGCCGCGACTCCGCTCGTCGCTCGCGAGCCCGGATCGGGGACCCGCGACGCGTTGCGCAGCGCGCTCGTCGCCGCGCTCGGCGCCGACGCGGTGATCGCCGCGCCGGTGCTCGAGTTGTCCACCGCGGCCGGGGTCCGGCAGGCGGTGCGCGCCGGCGCCGGACCGGCGGTGCTGAGCGAACTGGCGGTCGCCGACGATGTGGCGGCCGGGCGGTTGCGGGCCGTCCCGATCGCCGAGGTAGATCTGCGCCGCACCCTTCGTGCGGTGTGGGTCGGCGCGCGCACCCCGCCGCCCGGAGCCGCGCGCGACCTGCTGGCGCACATCAACCACATACAAATCTGACTTGTATCCTTACAACAACTGACCCCGTACCGGCCGCGGTGGTGCGGCGGCATCGTGGTGGTCATGACCAGTAGGCCGTTCGCGGCGATCACGCCGAACTGGTATGCGGCGGTGATGGGTACCGGCATCGTGGCGGTGGCTGCCGCGGGGCTGCCGGCGCAAATACCCGGGCTGCGCACGTTCGCCGCTGTCATGTGGGCGTTCGCCTCGGTGTTGCTCGTGGTCGTGACCGTCGCGACGGTCATGCACTGGCGGTTGCATCCCGCAGCGGCGCGCGGCCATGCTCACGACCCCGTCATGGCGCACTTCTACGGTGCGCCGCCGATGGCGCTGCTCACCGTCGGCGCAGGCGCGTTGCTCGTGGGCCGCGACTGGATCGGACTGCAGGCAGCACTCGCTCTCGACCGGCTGCTCTGGATCGCCGGCACCGGGATCGGCCTGGCCACCGCGGTCGCCGTCCCGTACCTCGTCTTCACCACGTATCCGGTGCGCGAGGATGCCGCCTTCGGCGGCTGGCTGATGCCGGTCGTGCCCCCGATGGTGTCGGCCTCCACGGGCGCTCTGTTGCTTGCGCACACGCCGGCCGGCCAGCCTCGGCTCACACTGCTGGTGTGTTGCTACGCGATGTTCGGCCTGAGCCTGATCGCGTCGATGATGGTCATCGCGCAGATCTGGCAGCGGCTGACCAGATACCAGGTCGGTCCGGCACGGATGGTGCCGACGTTGTGGATCGTGCTCGGCCCGCTCGGCCAGTCGATCACGGCCTCGAGCCTGCTGGGCGCCGGCGCGCATCTTGTCGTGCCGGCGCGCTACGCCACGGTGCTGCAGGCGGCGGGATTGTGCTACGGGCTCGCAGTGTGGGGTTTCGCAATGCTGTGGGTCGCACTGGCCGCGGCGATCACGATTCGCACCGCGAAGGAGCACCTGCCGTTCTCACTCACGTGGTGGTCGTTCACGTTTCCGGTCGGCACCGTGGTCACCGGCACCTCGGCGCTCGCCCTGCACACCGGCGCCGGCCTCTTCGAGGCCGCCGCGATCGTGTTGTTCGTCGGCCTGGTCGTGGCGTGGGCGATCGTCGCGGTGCGCACCGCCCATGGCGCGCTGGTGACCGGGCAGTTGCTGTTGCCGGCGCCGGCCCAGACGCTGAGCGGGCAACCCAGCGATCCAGTCGAGCGCGAGCTGGTTGAACTCGACCGGTCGTTTCTGATGCAGCCAGTGGCCCGCGCCTTGCCGGCCGATCGCGTCGCGCGCCAGGTAGCAGGTAGCCCCGGCAGGCTCAGATCCAGCACCCGCGGCCCGAGCGCTGACTTCCAGCGCGGGTGCGATATCGCCTCGAGGAGTACCTCGCCGACCCGGCGGTCGAGCCGGACCTGAGAAGCGTCAGACGCGGCCGGCCGTCAAGCGCTCGTCGCGCCCACTTCGCTGCGCGCCACCGGGCGGCGCAGCGCGAGCGACAGCGCGCACGCCTCGGCGAGCCAGCTCGCCTCCAGCCCGTCGGCGAGCGAGCAGGGCGACGGTGCGCCGCCGACAACGTCCAGAAATGCGCTCAGCTCGGCATGGAACGCCGTGGTGAACCGGTCCATGAAGAACTGGTGCGGCGCGCGGTCAGGGAAGGTGACACCCGCTTCCGTGGAACGCAGCGGCAGCGAAGGGTCCAATCCCGCCGCCACCGAGTCGAGCGAGCCGTGCAGCTCGAGGCGCACGTCGTAGCCGCGGCCGTTATAGCGGGTGTCGGAGATGACGCCGAGCGTGCCGTTGTCGAACGTCAGCACGATGGTGGCGGTGTCGACGTCGCCGATCTCGGCGAAGAACGGGTCACCCGCGGCGGTGCCCGTGGCATACACCTCGACCACCTCGTGCCCGGTCACCCAGCGCACCGCGTCGAGGTCGTGGATCGCGCAGTCGCGGAAGATGCCTCCCGAGTTCGCCAGGTACGCGTTGGGCGGCGGGGCGGGATCGAGCGTGGTCGAACGCACGGTGGTGAGCCGGCCGAGCACGCCGGCGTCAACCTCCTCTTTCGCTTTCCGGAATGCAGGGTCGAAACGGCGCGGGAACCCGATCTGCACCGGCACTCCGGTTTCGGCCGCCAACGGCACCAGGTGCGCGGCCGACCCCGGGTCGGCGGCGACCGGCTTCTCGCAGAACACCGGCACTCCGGCGCGCAGGGCCGCCTCGATCAGCTCCACGTGGGTCATCGTCGGCGCGGCCACCACCACGCCGTCGACGTCGCCGGCGAACACCTCCGCCGCCGTCCCGGCGGCCTTGGCCACCACGCGGTGCTGGAGTCGGGCGGCAACCGTGTCGGCCACGCCGGCAACGGCGTCGGTAAGCAACAGTTCGTGGACGCGGTCCAGTCCGGCGAGCGTCTCCGCGTGGAAGGCCCCGATCCGGCCCAGCCCGATCACTCCCAGTCGCACTGCCGTCTCCGCTCAGTCATATGCCCCGACCACCTGTTGATCCCAGTCGATCACCGATCCGGTCACCACACCGCTGCGGTCGGACAGCAGCAGCACGGCCAGCTCGGCCACGTCCTCGGGCCGCGCGAGGCGGCCCATCGGCAGCGCCTTCCCGGCCTGCTCGGCCCAGTCCTCATCGGCGTCGTGCGCGGTGCGCTGGATCACATGCTCGCCCGGTGTCTCGGTCCAGCCGATGTTGATGCCGTTGATCCGGATCCGGTCGAAGCGGTGCGCGTGCGCGGCGTTGCGGATCAGACCCATCAGGCCGGCCTTGGCCGACACGTACGGCGCGAGGTACGGCTGGCCGCCGTGCGCGGACATCGTCACGATGTTGACGATCGTGCCGGGCGCCCCGCGCGCGACCATGTCGCGCACCGCTGCCTGCATGAGGAAGAACGGCGCGCGCAGATTGATCGCGATGTGCTCGTCGAACAACTCCGGTGTGGTGTCGGTGAGTCTGCCCCGACTCGTGAGCCCGGCGCAGTTGACCAGGCCGTCGATACGGCCGAACCGCTCGATCGTGCGCTGCACCGTGTCCTGCGCCTGCGCGACGTCGGCAAGATCGGCGGCCCAGAACTCGGCCTGCGCACCGCAGCGGCGCAACTGCTCGACGAAGCCGCTGCCGGCGTCGGCCCGGCGGCCACTGACCGCGACCGCGGCGCCGTCGCGGGCGGCGGCGCGGGCGATCGCGGCGCCCACGCCCTGCGTGCCGCCGCTGACCAGCACGATTTTGTCCGCGAGCTGCATCGCGTTCAGCCCGCGCTGCGATGGCGTGCGGCGTAGGCGTCCAACTCGGCTGCTGCGCGCGCGTCGTCCCACCCCTCGTCGAGGGCACGGTGCACCAGGTCGAGCTGCGAGCGCGGGGTCAACCCGTCGACGTTGGGGTCCAGGTCGAGGTTGGTGGGGAACGGGTAGCCGTCGGCGGCACAGGTCAACGCATTGACCAGCGCGGCGCGGTCGGCGCCGGCCGCGGCCCGGGCGCGCAGCGCGGGATAGATCGCCTTCGCGGTGCGGATGCGGTCGACGGTCTCCATCGCGCGCCCGAAGGCCGAGGAGACTTGCAGGAGGTTCGCCATGCGCTGTACGTCGGCCGACACGTTCGAACCCGCGCCGTGGAACAGCGCCGGGTTGAAGAACGCGGCGTCGCCCTTGGCCAGCGGCAGTTGCACGTAGCGCTGCAGGAAGAACTCGCGGAAGTCCGGGCGGCGCCACGCGAGGTAGCCCGGCGCGTACTGGTGCGAGTAGGGCAGGTACATCGTCGGGCCGCTGGCCAACGGCATGTCCGTGTGCGCCACCGCGCCCTGCAGGGTGAGCACCGGCGAGAGCAGGTGCACGTGCGCGGGGTAGCGCGCGGCGACCTCGTCGGACAGGAAGCCGAGGTGGTAGTCGCGGTGCGGGTCCTGCGCGATGCCGCCCGGCCGCACGACGTTCACCTGCGAGGTCATCTGGTAGCCGGGGCCGAGCCACGCGGTCGAGACCAGGGCGATGATGTCGTTGGCGTAGTAGTCGACGAACGCCTCCGGGTCGCGCCCGGCGAGCTTCTCCAGCGCGTTCCACACCCGGTCGTTGGCGCCGGCGCTCGCGAAGTGGTCGCTCGCCGGGCCGCCGGCCGCGCGCTCGTCGGCGATGATCGCTTCGAAGGCCGCGCTGACCCGGTCGACCACCGACGGGTCGGGGTAGGCGCCGCGGAACACGACTACGCCGGGACCGTCGGTCAACGCGCGGACCAACTCCGCTTCGACGGCTTCGCGCCCGGCCGGGGTGGTGATTGCGGTGCGCAGTGCCGATGCGTCGTAGGCGAGCACCCGCTCGATCACCGCGGCGGCGTGCGGGTAGTCGGCGGGGTCGGTGCGTTGCTCGACGAGAGCGGCGAAGTCGCCCACGCGGCAGTCGGCCGGGCCGAACCGTCCAGGGGCGGTCGGGGCAAGTGCGGTCATGGCGATCTCCTCGGTCGCTATGGCTGCGACACTAACCGGGTGATGAGGCGATGAGTACCTCTCGAACACCTCAAAAAGACCTCAAAAAACGGCCGCCGTTCCGGATCCGCGAGATCGCTCAGCAGGCCGGGCTGAGCCCTGCGACCGTCGACCGGGCGCTGCACGATCGTCCCGGAGTGCGGGCCAGCACCGTGTCCGAGGTGCATCGGGCCATCGCCGATCTCGCCCGGCAGCGAACGCAGCTGCGACTGGGCGGGCGCACCTTCCTGTTCGATCTCGTCATGCAGGCGCCGGCGCGGTTCACTGCCGCGGTGCGGCAGGCGCTCGAGGCCGAGTTGCCTACGCTGCGCCCGGCGGCGATCCGGTCGCGGTTCCACCTGCGTGAGGAGGGGGCGCCCGCCGAGGTGGTTTCGGTGCTCGACGATCTGGCGCGCCGGGGCAGCGCCGGCGTGATTCTCAAGGCACCCGACGACCCGGCGGTCACCGACGCCATCACCCGCCTCGCGGACCGAGGCATCCCGACCGTCACGCTCGTCACCGACCTGCCGGCCAGCCGCCGGGTGGCCTACGTGGGGATGGACAACCGCGCTGCCGGGGCCACGGCGGCGTACCTACTCACCGCGGTGACTGCACACGCGACCGGGACCGTGCTCGTCACCATCAGCCGGACGATGTTCCGCGGCGAGGAGGAGCGCGAGATGGGCTTTCGCGCGGCGCTGCGCAATCTCGCGCCGCAGCGGCTGATCCACGAGATCACCGACACCGACGGGCTCGACGCGTCGTTGCGCGCGGCCGTCGCCGATGCGCTAGCCGATGATCCGCAGATCGACGCGGTGTACTCGATCGGTGGCGGGAACATCGCCACGTTGGACGCGTTCGCGCGCGCGGGCCGGGTGCCGCGCGCCTACCTCGCCCACGATCTGGACACGGACAATGTCGGGCTCCTGCGGCATAGACGGCTCACCGCGGTGCTGCACCACGATCTGCGCTTCGACATGCGGCAGGCCTGCCGGCTGCTCTTGCAGGCGTGCGCTGCGTTGCCCGGCCGGCCCGTCTCGCGGCCCTCGCAGATCCAGGTGATCACGCCCTACAACGAGCCCGGCGGCTTCGACGCCGCCGGTCAGTAGCCGGGGAACACCTGCCGCAGGTCGCCGAGGCTCACGTTGCCGCTGACCTGCACGTCGGCGGGGGTGTAATCGGGCTTGAGCCGGCCGGAGAGCAGGCGCAGCGCCGCGCCGAGCGGGCCGCTGAACGTCGCGGTGGCCTGCGCGGCGTCGGTCGAGACCCGCACGGCGTCGTCGATCACGAGTGCGTAGGGCGAACCGGCGAGGTCGACCACTGCGCGCTCGGCCATGCTCGCGGGCTTGGTGGTGAAGGCCAGCAGGAAGCCGAGTCCCTCGGCGAAGTGCTGGGCGAGCGCCGCGGCGGCTTCGTCGCTCACCTCGGCGGCCGGGTCGACGGCGACGTCGACATCCCACCCGTGCATGCTCGCCTCGTTGAGCCGCATGCCGAGGTAGCTCGCCAACGGCAGCGGCTGCGGCGTGAAGCCGAGGTCGATCGTCATGCCCTCGCGTTCCTGCCCGGACAACGACTCGAGGATCGCCACGAGCGCGGTGTTGCGCTCGATGAACCCGCTCGCCTGCTCCTCCGGGCCGAGCGCGTTCCAGCGGTCCCAGACGCTCTGGTTGAACTCCGATCCGGGCGCCGGCTCTTCGGCCCGGGTCGCGGTGACCGTGGCAGTGGCGATCTCTGCGCCGCTGCCCAGATGCGACAACACCTGCGCAACCGGCCAGTCGGCCGCGCCGGACGGGCCGATGAGCACCCCCTCTGACAGGCCGCTGACGACTCCGACGAGGTGATCGTGGTTGGCGCGCAACGCGGATACTGTCCGATCGGACAATGAGGACATGACAACTACCCTACGGTGTTGCCCGATCAGACGATCAAGTCCCGCCCGCCGTGCCGGTAGACGCGGGCGGCCGCTTCCTGCTGGTCCACCTGGGCCCGCAGCCGGGCCATCTGCCGGTCGCGATCCTCCGCCGAGGTGCGCAGGATCGTCTGACGCGCCGAGTAGCTGGTCTCGATCAGCTGCCGGGCCTGCGGCGCCACGACGGTCAGCGCGGCGCGCTGCTGCCCGGCGTCGGCGAAGCGTTCGATCGCCCGCAGGTCGCGCTCGACCGCGGTCGCCATCTCGGTGATCTCTTGCAACACGGCCCGGGCGTCGGCGCGGAAGATCATGCCTTCCGGCGCCTCGTTGAGCATCGCGGTGGTGCACGTCAGCTCGTGGCGCAGTCGCTGGCGCAACGTGCCGGCCTCGCGCCGCGGCCCGGGCGGCAGCCAACGCACCCGGGCATCCAGGTACATGTCGTACCAGGCCAGCACGGCCCGGTGCACGTGGCGGGCGACCCGCCACACGGCAAATCCGATGAGCGCGAGCAATATCGCGATCGCACCGAGGATGGCGAGTGTGGTCACCTCGCCATCGTCCCTTGTCGCGGCGCAGCGCGCCACCGCCCGGCACGAATGCCGGGGGCAAGCTCCGGGGAAACCCTGATCAGAAGTTGATCACCTCGAATGCCACGGCGAAGGTGACGCCGAGCCGGCTACCGGTCTGGCGTGCGAACGCCTCGAGGAACTCCTCGGGATCGGACATCGGACCCGCGCCGAGGCCGGTCAGGTACTCGGCGTGCGCAGCGAGCGATTCCACACCACGGGCGAAGGCGTCGGTGACGTCGGCGGCGTGAGCCGCCCGTGTCGAGGCGGCGACCAAGACCGTCGAGACCTTGTGCGGTTCCAAGCCCTCGTCGAGCAGCTCGCGAAACACCCACCGGTTTCCCGCATCGCGTACACCGTCGACCACCGCGCGGCCGAGCGCGATGTGATCGGCCTGGTTGAGCATGCCGGGACCCCAGCTGTCCTCGTAATTGACGGTGATGACGACGTCGGGACGGTGCCGGCGCACGGCGCGGGCGATGTCGCGGCGCAGCGGCAGGCCGTACTCGAGCACGCCGTCGGGATAGCCGAGGAACTCGACGAGGTCGACGCCGACGATGGCCGCGCCGGCGCGCTCCTCCGCCTCGCGCAACGGACCGCAGCGCTCGGGTTCGATCCCGTCGATGCCCGCCTCGCCACTCGTTGCCAGGGTGTAGACGACGCGCTTGCCCTGATCGGTCCAGCGCGCCACAGCCGCGGCGGTGCCGTATTCCAGATCGTCGGGGTGGGCCACGACGGCCAGGGCGCTCGACCAGCTCTCGTCGACTGGCTCCAGAGGTTCGGTCATGGTGGCGAACCTACGCCCGCCCTTACGGTGTGTTCATGCCGGTTTTGCTCGTCGTGCACCACACCACCTCGCCGGCGTTGCAGGAGTTGCTGGACGCAGTGCTCGACGGCACTCGCGCCGAGGGCATCGAGGGCGTCGAGGTCCGGGTGCGCGCGGCCCTCGCCGCGACCGCGGTCGACGCGGTGGGGGCCGACGGGTTCGTGCTCGGCACGCCGGTGAACATCGGCTATCTGTCCGGTGCGATGAAGCACTTCTTCGACGGGATCTACTACCCGACGATGACCGAGAACCAGGGCGCGCCGTACGGGCTCTACGTCCACGGCAACAACGACGCGACAGGTGCGATCCGGGCCGCGGAGTCGATCACCAAGGGGTTGGGGTGGGAACAGGTGCACGCTGCTGTTTCGGTGGTCGGGGCGCCGACGAAAGCGGACAAGGAGGCTTGTTGGGATCTCGGGGCCACGGTTGCGGCCTCGTTGACGTAGGTGATGATCCCCAACGCGAAAGGTGGCTGCTGACACGAAACCACCCCGGCGCGTCCACCTCGACCTGCACGGAGCAACACACCGGACCGCACCCGTCGGACACCACTACCGACAACCGCCACCCCTCGACACCACCGTGAACCCAACGATCGCGGTGGCTGCGGTCGACGCCGACCCACCGCCCTACTGATTCAATGCGCTTCCGTGCGCCTGCCCGCCGGGAGCGCGAATGCCGGGACGAGCGCGAGGGCCGTGATGCCGATTGCGCACCAGAATGCGCCCTGGAAAGCCGTGTCGGCGCCGTCGGTGAGCAGCGACTGCAGGACCACGGCGACGATCGCGGTGCCGAACGAGGCACCGACCTGCTGGGCGATGCGGGTGTTCATGGTGGCATCGGGAATGTTGCGCGACGGAATGTCGGCGTAGGCGACCGACATCGGCGGGATCAGGACCGCGCCGAGACCTAGACCGCGAACCAGCAGCGCGGCGCCGAGCCACCACAGGCTCGTGTCCGGCCCGGCAAGTGCGAAGGGGACGGTCGCGACGGCGGCGAGCAGGAAGCTCGTGATCGTCACCGCGCGAGCGCCGAACCACGCGACCAGCTTGCCGACGACGAAGCGGGCGGCGAGCGCGCCGACCCCTTGCGGGATCATCAGCAGCCCCGCGACGAGCACGCTCTGACCGTGCAACTGCTGGTAGTAGAGCGGCAGCAGGAACATGCCGGCATACATCACCGCACCGGCGGCGAACAGCGCCGCGGACGCGCTGCCGAGCGACCGCAGCCGCAGCAGCCGGATGTCGAGGATCGGCCGACGGACAGCCGGCCGCGACGCCCGCACGACAAAGGTGACCAGCAACGCGATCCCGACCAGCAGTGGCATCACCACGCCGGCGTGGGCGACCCCACCGTCGCGCGACAGTTGCGAGAGGCCGAGCAGGATCCCGACCAGTGCCGGGGCCAGCAACAGGAGCCCGACGACGTCCAGGCGCGTCGGGGCAACCGTGCGATCGCGTCGGTCAGCCGGCAGCATCCGCCACGCAAGCACCAGCCCGAGCGCGATCACCGGCACGTTGACCAGGAACAGCCAACGCCAGCTCAACCAGTTGAGGATCAGACCGCCGATCACCGGACCGAGGATCGGACCGAGCGCGATCGGCAGACTGACGGCGGCCATCAGGCTGCTGCTGACGCGTCCGCCCGCAGCCCGCACCGCCAGGGTCTGCATCAAGGGAAAGATCAAACCGGCACCAAAGCCCTGCAGCACCCGGAAGCAGATCAAGCTCCCGTCGTTCCACGACACCGCGCACAGCGCCGACCCGGCCACGAACACGAGCAGCGCCGACATCCACACCCGCTTACCGCCCCAGCGCCCCTCGGCCCAGCCGGTGATGGGGATTGCCACCGCAAGCGCCAGCAGATAGCCGGTGGTGACCCACTGGATCGTGCCCGCGGTCGAATCCAGGTCGACGGTCAGAGTGTGGATCGCGAGGGTCACCATCGTCGAGTCGAGGATCGCCGCGATCCCGCCGACGATCAGCGCCAGCAACGCATTGCGTACCTGCGGCGTCAGCCTGGTCTGGGTGTCTGCGCGCTCGACGGTGTCGGTCACCGGTTCTCGCCCCTCGACGTAAGAGTTGAATTCCTCTCTTACGAACGTTAGGTGAGCTTGCTAAGGAATGCAACCCTCTCTACCGTGGTGGCGTGCCACGAGCGTCAGAACACGTCCGCCGCCGTCGACACGGCGAACAACTCGAGGCTGAACTGCTCGACGCGGCGTGGGACGAGCTCGTCGCTGTCGGCTACGCCGGACTGACGATGGAGTCCGTCGCCGTCCGGGCGCGCACTGGGATCGCCGTGCTCTATCGGCGCTGGCCCAACAAGGATCAGCTCGTGCTCGCCGCGATCGAGCGCTATCGGCGGCTGCGCCCGGTCGATCTCCCGGACACCGGCTCGTTGGGCGGCGACATGTTGGGCCTGCTGACCGGCATGAGCAGAGCCCGAGCCACCTTCACCGCCGTCGCGGCGGCCGCTGCCTTCTCGGGGCTGCTGACCGACACCGGCCTGACACCCGGGCAGGCGCGGGACAAGTTGTTGGGCCCGCAGCGACTTCCGCTGGCCATGATCATGTACCGGCGCGCTCACGACCGAGGCGAGGTCGATCTCGGGCGTATCCCGCGCGCGGTGCTCGAGCTGCCCTTCGACCTGGTGCGTCACGACCTGCTCATGGACCTCAAACCGCTCAAGCCCGCACGCATCCGGGCGATCGTGAACGACCTCTTCCTGCCTCTTGTCCACAGCTATCAGGCGGATCCGAAGTCGGCGAGCTGATCGAGTTGCCGGTTCCGGGCGTGGCCGTCGCATCGCTGCCGGCGAACCGGCTCGTCAAGGCGACCTGGATCCTCCGTAAGCGCGACTCGCGGCGGCTGGCGGGTAGGACGCGGTGCCGGTGACCGCGTCGCGACCGTCGAACCAGGTGGGGATCGGCGGCATCTCCAGCGGTACAACAGGTACGCACCGTCGACCGCTCGCGACGGGGCGGGTCGGTCAGACGCGCGAAGTCAGCCGACGGAGGCGTCTACGCCTACCGGGGTGAGTCTGCGTGGCGCCGGGCGGGTCCGCCGCACGCGTGTGACGAGCAGTGCGACCAGGGCACCGAGCACCGCGGTCGCGGCCGCGACGGCCTGGGCCGGGCCCACCCCGTCGCGGAACGCCTGCGGCGAGGCGTAGCTGCCACGGGCGGAGAACACGGCCGAGGCAATCGCGATGCCGAGCACGCCGCCGAGCTGGCGCACGGCATTGAAGGTGCCGGAGGCCTTTCCGACGAAGGCCGCCGGCACCGCGTTCATGACCGTATTCTGCCCGGCCGGCAACGCCATCGATGTGCCACAGCCGGCGACGATCAATGCCGGCACCAGCGCGAGGTAGGACGATGCGTGGTCCACCTCGTAGGCGACCCAACCCAGCCCGACGCCTTGCAGCAGGAGCCCCCCGGCCAACAGCACGCGTCCACCGACCCGCTCGAGGAGCGCACCGGACAGTGGCGCGACGAAGAACAGCGCTCCGGTCCAGGGTAGGAAACGCAGCCCGGCGGCGAGCGGGTCGTAGCCGAGCGAGACCTGCAGGTACTGCGCCGTCAGGAACACCGCGCCGAGCAGCGAGGTGGTCAGCAGCAGCATCGCCGCATTGGCGGCGGAGTAGCTTCGGATTCCGAACAGATGCATCGGCAGCATCGGCTCGACCACCCGGTTCTCCCACATCACGAACACGACGCACAGGAGCACTCCGCCCAGGAGCGTGCCTACGACCTCCGCGCTGGCCCAACCCGCGGCGTCGGCCCGCACCAGGCCCCAGACCACCCCGAGCAGACCGAGGCAGAGGAGCGCGAGTCCGACGAGGTCGAAGCGCCCGCGCGGACCCCGGCTCTCGGTCAGTTTCGCGAGCGCGAGTGGGAGCAGCGCGGCGCCGACCGGCACGTTGAGCCAGAAGATCCATTGCCAGGCGAGGCCCTGCGCCACCGCGCCCCCGACCACCGGGCCGCCGGCCACGGCCAGACCGGTGAACGCGGTGAAGATGCCGACGATTGGACCGCGCCGTTGTGCCGGGAACGCGGCGGTGAGCAGCGCGACGGCCAGCGGGGTCACCAGTGCCGCGCCGGCGCCCTGGACCGCACGGGCCGCGATGAGTGTCGACGCGTTCGGCGCGAGCGCGCACGCGGCCGACGCCGACGTGAAGATCGCGGTACCGACCGCGAACAGTCGTCGTCGGCCGTAGCGGTCACCGAGTGCGGCGCCGGTGATCAGCAGTACGGCGAAGCTCAGGCTGAAGGCGTTGATCGTCCAGTCGAGCGTGCCGATCGATGCATGGAGATCGACACGGATCCGGTCGAGCGCGGTCGCGACGACCAGCTGGTCGAGCGCGACCATGAAGGCTGCCGTCGCCGTGAGTGCGAGCGTCCAGCGTTGGGTCGAGGTGTTCACGAGTCCTCCGAGTGCGAAAGTGCTGCCACCGGTACTGACCCGGCCGCGCGCCGAAACTCATCGCGGTCCGCGAAAGTCGATGTCCGTGTCGGTGGCGGGTGCGAGCATCGGATCGTGCCGACACCACTGCTGCGCGCCGTCGACTGCGTGATGCTGCCGGTGCCCGACCTCGGCGGCCTCGGCGAGCTCCTCGGTGTGCGCGAGCGCGTCGCGCAGCCGTGGGCGCAGCGCGGTGTCCCACTCGAGTGTCTCGTGCAGATACCACGACAGCTCGTGCAGCTGCCGCGTCGCGGTGAACGCGTCGAACGCCCGCCGGTTCCAAGCGCCGCCGAATCGGGCCGTGACCCGCTGCCCGGCGCCGACGCAGTTCGTGCAGTCGGCGCGCAAGTCGATCGTCGAGCGTCCTAGCGTAGGTCAGTCGTAGATCGCGTCGACCTGCCAGTGCGGCTGTGGGTCCATCACCCCGGAGACGAGATAGGCCCGGCCGCGGACGTCGACGATCTGGCAGCGAACGGCGCGACGCGCGTCGGCCGACCACCACCGCTCGTCGACCGGCCACGGACCGGCCCAACTGGTCACCGCGCAGATGTCGCCGGCCATCCCGAACAGCGCGGGCGGCGCCGGCATCGCGCCGCGTTCGGTGACCACCACCGGACGCCGCGCGGCGTCGAGCAACTGCGCCGGACGCGGCGGATCGAGCAGCACCGCCGGCGCCGGCGCCGGCAGCTGTCCCGGCCACGGCTGCTCCGGCGAGCGCAGCGGCACCGGTTCGTCGCCCCACGGCACCAACCTGGTGCGTTGCCCGGGATCGCGGCCGCCGTCGAGCACCGGGGTCAGCACCGAACCGTGCCCGAGCAGGGTCTGCACCCGGGCCAGCGCCCGGGCGGCGCGTTCGTCCTGCGTGCCGGACCCGCCCCACAGCGCCTGCTGATGGGCGCCAGTGGGGACGACCTCGATCGGGACGAGGCGCAGCCGGCTCACCCCGCCGGTGGGCCGGTGGGAGCCGGACAGCCAGCCCTCCAGCTGCCAGCGCACCCGGTCCAGGACGTCGACGGTCGAGAGCACCCCGGCGTGCCGCCAGCGCCGCACCGTCTCCTCGCCGTTCTCGCTCAGTGCCTGCAGTTCCAGACAAGCGCAGGCCAACCCGTGGGCGGCGAGGTCTGCGACGAACTGCTCGGCGACCCCGCGCATGGAGAACGCGGCGGTGTCGACGCGGTCGACCGGCGGCTCGAGATCGAGGGTGACGGTGAACTCGACCGGCGGCCGCCGCCCCGACACCGGCCGCTCATCAGTGCCGCCGGCCTGGCGGTGCGCCCAGGCGCCGTCCGGCCCGAAGCGGGCCAGCACGTCGCGTGGCGGCAGTGCGGCGAACCCGCCCAGAGTGCGGATGCCGAGGCGGCGCAACAGGTCGATCAACGGCGAGGTGCCGGACGCGTCGAGCGTCTCGACCGGCAGGTCGGCGAGGAACTGCGGCGACTGCCCAGGATCGACGATGAGCGCGCGCCGGGCGGCCTGCTCGGCGGCGAAGGCGCCGTCGGCGATGCCGATCAGCAGGTCGGCGCCGCCGAGCGCCGCGATCCCGGCAACTCCGCGAGAGAGAGCATGCAGCACGCCGGTCTCGCCGCCGAAGTACCGGGTGGGCCCGCGTACGCCGATCGCGGCCAGCCCGGGCCGGGTGATCTCGACGCCGGGGGCGATGGACTCGAGCGTGGCCACCACCGGCTCGAAGACGCGCGCCTCGGCGCCCTCGTCGCGGGGGAGGACGACCAGTTGCGGGCAGTGTGCCTGAGCCTCGCGGCGGCGCAGCCCGCGCAGCACGCCCTGTCCGCGGGCGGCCTGCGAACAGGCCACCACCCGGTTGGCGGTGACGACCGCGACCGGTGCGTCGGCATCGATCCCGGCGTCGATCCGGGCGGTGGTGACCGGCCAGTCCGGACACCACACCGCGATCCGCCGGTCGTGTTGCATCGCGTCGCCGTGTTGCATTGCCGGCTACGACGCATCGCGATCACGGGACAGGTCGAGCACCGGCGCGAGCGGCGCGACCTCACCGATCCCACCGCCGTCGGTCGGCAGCCACAGGTCGGCCGAGCGCGGCCGGGCCGCCGTCCCGCGTCCGCCCGCGACCACCGCCACCCGTCGCGCCCGCAGCCGGCCGGTGCCGGCGCCGATACCGGCCCACGCGGTGTCACGCGCCTGCAGCCGGACGTCGGCGCCCGGCCAGTCGTCCACGTACGGCACCAGCACCGCGTCCTTGCTGCGGGCCCGGGCGGCCAACCGCCGGACGTCGGCCGAGGCCAGCCCGCCGCGCCCGCCCACCCCCCGCGGTGGGCGGGCGGCGACGATGTCGACGGCGTCGAGCAGGGCGCCCACCACCGTGGTCCACCCGGTGCCGGGCGCCGGGACGAGTGCGAGCCGAGTGAGGTCGAGGCCGTACTCGCGGGCCGCTTCGGCGCTGATCCGGGGGAACCCGACGAGCGCGCACCAGGCGCCGCCGCCGGACGCCGCGCCGAGCAGCGCGAGCAACAGCGACACCGAGCCGCTGACGCTGACCGTGCTCCCGCGCCGCAACCCGCCGGGCAGCAGGGCCCGCAGCGCCGGATCGACCGGTAGCGGGGGAGTGCTGCGGACGCCGACCTGGCGCCAGTCGACGGTCGCGCTACCGTCGGCCTTGCGGATCGCCACGTCGAGCATGCCCAGCATTGTCGAACAAATGTTCGAAAGTCGTCAAGTGCACGTACGCTCGGTGCGGGCTCAGCGCCGTCCGGCTCCCATGTCCAGCAGGTGTTCGAGCACAGCCGGATCGCTGCAAAGGCCGTCGTGTTCGTGCAGGTCGGCGCCGCCGCGAACGGTGCCAGGGAACGGATCTCGCGGAACATCCAGGCAAACATCATCTCGGCGGTGAACAGGACCGGCCGGGCGTCGGCGTCGAACTCGGGACGCCGCTCGTACTCGCGCCGGGCCGCCCACCCGGTCGCGGCCGCCCCCGAGCCGTAGCAGTACTCCTGCAGGGGTAGAGCACATTGTCGACGAATCCGGTCGAGAGCTCGACCTGGTACAGAAATTCCGGATGCAGTTCGTCGTCGGCCCAGGCATCGTCGAGCAACCAGTGCACGGTCTCGACGCCGTAGCTCATTCCGAAAACCGAACCGACGGTGCGCAGCCGGTGCGGGGTGAGCACATCATCGTCGGGCAACGTGATCGTCCGCTCCTGCAGGTGATCGACCGACCGGGCCATACGGGCCTCGTCGTGGGGTAGCGAGTGTAGAACTCGTGGCTGCGCCGCGTGACCCGGGTGAACGTGCGCGCGTAGACGTCCGCGACCGACGCGGTGAGCCCGGGGATCCCGCCGGAGACCTAACAGTGGTCGAGACCGTCCGGCGCCTGCGACAGGTAGGTGATGGTCACGAATCCGCCGTAGCTCTGGCCGAGGGTGTCCCATCGGCGCTCGCCGATGACCGCTGCGTGCAGGACCTCGGCATCGCGCACGATCGCATCGGCACGGAACAGGCTCAGGTAGTCGGCCACCTGCCGCGGCGTCCGGTCGCGAGTGATCGCCGCGGTGATCGGGGTGCTGCGGCCGGTGCCGCGTTGATCGAGCAGCACGAACCCGATGGGTGCGTACGCCCGAGTCATCGAACCCGGGCGATCAAGGCGTGCTCACGAAGATCGCGCGCGTCGGCACCCGTACCGACGTCGACGTGCCGCTCCCGTCCGGGCTGGCTGTCGTCGGCCAGGACAAGGCGTACGTGTCGGTGTTCTCGATCGCGCCGGACACGGGTCCGGGCGCGCCGGCGGGCACGTCGGGTCAGGTGCGGCGCCCGCGCATGCAGCGCTACCCGAGGCGTCGGGCCGCAGCATCGAGTGCGCCTCGCGCCTCGCGCCCGAGTCGATCGACCAGTTCGGCCGCAGGGAGCGACTCGGTCAGCGGGTAGGTCTGTCCGGCCCAGAGGTGGAAGCCGCCTGCGTCGCCGCGCTCACGTGCCGCGGCGCGGATCCCGGCAGTCAGGTGATGCACCTCGGGATACGCGCTCGGTGCGGAATCCGAAAGCGAGCGCAGGAACCGGTTCTCGATGCCGCGGGCGGTCCGTCCCGTGAACGCACGCGTCAGCGCCGTCGGCGATCGCCACTCACTGATCGCGTCGCGATGCGCCGGCGCGGTGCCGGCCTCGGGACAGAGCAGGAACGCGGTGCCGAGCTGCGCGCCGGCCGCACCGGCGGCGAGTGCGGCCGCGATCGCGGCACCGGTGCCGAGTCCGCCCGAGGCGACCAACGGCAGCGATCCGCCGACCGCGGCACGGACGAGTTGCAGCAGCGCAAGCAGTCCGACCTCGCCTGGCTCGGCGTCGTCGAAACTCCCGCGGTGCCCGCCGGCCTCGACACCCTGGACGACGAGCGCGTCGGCGCCGGCCGATTGCGCCAGCTGCGCCTCTGCCGGCTTGGTGACGGTCACCCACACCGCTGACCCGGCGGCCCGCAGCCGCTGCACGTCGGCCGCCGCCGGACAGCCGAAGGTGAACGACACGACCGGGACTGCCTCGCCCGTCAGCAGTTCGACCTTTTCGCTGAAGTGGTCGTCGTCCCAGCGCGGCGTGCCAAACGCCGCGTCGCTGCGCGCGGCCTCGTCAGCCAGGCGCTGCGCGTAGGCGGCGACCTGCGCGACACCGGCGCCGTGTCCGGGCGGGGCGAACACGTTGACCCCGAACGGCGCAGGCTCGGGGAGCAGCGAGCGCAGTTTGTTGATCTCGCCGTGTAGCACGTCCGCGGTCTTGTACCCGGCGGCGAGGAAACCGAGCCCGCCGGCGCCGGACACCGCGGCGGCCAGGGCCGGCGTCGACGGACCACCGGCCAGCGGCGCCGACACGATCGGTTGGGTGAGGTCGGCCAATGCGAAACGCGACATGCCTCCAGCCTGTACCCACGCGGCAACCCGACACGGTCCGTCTCCTTCGTCTCGGTCGCAGGATTTCCGACGGGCGACCCGCGAGTCAGGTACGAGCGTTTGGGGCCCGGTGTCGTGCACGACCAACACCGGGCAGTTCGCCTGTTCGACCAGCGCGCGCTGACGGAGCCGGGCACGAATCCGGCGACCGGCCGCGACCACGGCTGCCGACCAGCAGGTACGCGTCCTTGCTGTGCTCGACCAGCGCAGGCCCGGCCCCCGCTGAGCGTGCTCAGCCGCAACGAGTCGGGGCGCCGCCGAGGGCATCCATGAGGGTCTGCTTGACCAACTCCTCGGCGCCGGTCGCGGGAAACCCAGTCCTCGCCGGCGATCGGCGCGACGCAGGGCGGCGGCGTCTCCCAGCTGTCCAAGACGTCGACGCTCGCGCCGAGCGGCGTCGCGAGGTGGTGGGCCAGCGCAGTGCGCGTTTCGCCGCGTCCGAACCGTCGACTCGCATCACGATGGGCTCGCCGGCCACCCGGCGACCATAGCGTCGCTTCCCGGACCGCGCCGAGCCAGGCAGACTTGCCGCGACCCGGACCGTTCGAGATTGACGAGGACAGCGATGCGCCGCCCCCGCTGGCAGGACGAAGGCAAGGACCCCGAGTACCAACTGTCGATGGCCAACGAGCGCACCTTCCTCGCCTGGCTGCGCACCGCGCTCGCGCTGCTGGCGGCGTCGGTGGCCGTTTCGCAACTGTTGCCCGCATTCGACCTGCCCGGTGGCCGCACGGTGCTCGGCGTCGTCCTCGCTGCGCTCGGTGCCGGCGTCGCGATGTTTGCGTACTTCCGCTGGGCCGCGACCGAGCGCGCGATGCGGCTCGCCCGACCGATGCGCTACCCGGTGAGTCTGGTGCTGCTGTCCACCGCAATGACCGGGATCGGGATCCTCGTGGTGATCTTGGTGACCGTGGGCCGCAAATGAACCGCGACGCGGTCCGGCGCCAGACCGCGCTCGCGTGGGGACGTACGTCCCTCGCGGCCAGTGGCTTCGGCCTCGCCCTGCTGCGCCTGGGAGTCGTGCACTCCTCCGTCGGCGAGATGGTCGCCGCGGCCGGCTTGCTGCTGTGCGGTCTGCTGCTGGCCATTCGTGGGCGCATCCTCTTCGTCCGAACCGCGGCAAATCTGGCTACACCGGCACTGCGCCTGGTGACCGCGGTGGCACTGATCGTCAGCGCGCTGATCGCCGTGGTCGCGCTGACGTGATCGCCCGCCCGACACCACCCCTTCCTGAGTAGTGCCGCCGCCGACGATCCACGGCAGGATGTGCCCATGACCCAGACGAAGATGGCGCACCCGAGCGCAGCGGAACGACAGGCGCGCGGTCGCTCGGCACGGGAGACGACCCCGCCCTCGAGCCACACCAAGTGGGTACCGGCGGCGGATCGGCCGGATCCGATCGGGCTGCTGGCGGAGCAGGACGCTACGCGCGAGCCGGATCTGGTGCCGGTACGGCACGGCCGGATGATGGTCTCACCGTTCACGTTCTATCGCGGCGCGGCGAAGATCATGGCCGCAGACCTGGCGCCCACACCGACCGCAGGCATGATCGCCCAACTGTGCGGAGACGCGCACCTGTCGAACTTCGGGATCTTCGGCTCGCCCGAACGCCGGTTGGTGTTCGACCTCAACGACTTCGACGAGACCTTGCCCGGACCGTTCGAGTTCGACGTGAAGCGCATGGCGGCGAGCTTCACCATCGCCGCACGCAACAACGGTTTCACCAAACCCGAGGCGAAAGAGGCGACCCTCGCATCGGTCACCGCCTACCGGGAGGCGATGGCCGAATTCGCGCAGATGCGCACCATGGACATCTGGTACGCCCACCTCGACGAGGAGGAGGTGTTGGCGGTGGTGCGCGCCGCCGCCGCGGAGCTGGACCGCGAGGCCAAGAGCAAGGGCTCGAAAGCGAAGCAGAAGGCCTACAAGAACGATGCGAACATGACGAGGGTCGCCGAGAAGAGGGTGGAGAAGCTCGCCCGCGGCGCCCGCAACCGGGACAGTCTGCAGGCGTTGTCGAAACTCGGCGAGCTCGTCGACGGCCAGTACCGCATCGTCAGTCAGCCGCCGATCGTCGTGCCGGCGCGCGAACTGACACAGACGTACGGTATGTCGGCGGAGGATATCGACGCGGCGGTCCACACGCTGTTCCGGGCGTACCGGTCGACCCTGCAAGACGACCGTCGCCGACTGCTCGAGCACTTCGAGGTAATCGACTTCGCTCGCAAGGTGGTCGGCGTCGGCAGTGTCGGCACGCGCGCCTTCATCGTGTTGCTGCAGGGCCGCGACGAGCACGACCCACTGTTCCTGCAGGTCAAGGAGGCCACGCGCTCGGTGCTCGAGGCCTACCTGCCGAACAGCCGTTACCGGCAGTGCGGGCAGCGGGTCGTCGCCGGCCAGCGGATGATGCAGGCGGTCAGCGACATCTATCTGGGCTGGACCAAGGGCCTGGACGACAACCGCTTCTACTACTGGCGGCAACTGCGCGACATGAAGGCATCCGTCGAGATCGAGACCGTGAAACCTGCCGGCCTCACGGTGTACGCGAGGCTGTGCGGATGGACGCTGGCGCGGGCCCACGCGCGCTCCGGCGATCCGATCGCCATCGCCGCATACCTCGGCGACGACGACGGTTTCGACCGGTCGATCGTCGACTTCTCCAAGCGCTACGCCGACCAGAACGAACAGGACTACGAACAGTTCGTGGCGGCGATCCGGTCCGGTCGGCTGGAGGCAGTCGAGGGGGTCTAGCTAGGAGGTCACCGAATCGAGCAACGCCAGCATCCGGTCGAGCATCAGCGCCGTCGCTGCCTGGTCGTAGGACGGCAGCGAACTGTCGGCGAAGTAGTGCTCGGTGCCGGGGTAGAGGAACAACGTCGCCTGCTCGCTCGATGCCACCAGCTCGCGCGCCGCGTCCAGGTCGCCCTCGCCGACGAAGATCGGGTCGGCGTCCATGCCGTGCACCTGTACCGGTACGCCGACCGGCCAGCGCGACCCGAACTCGCTGACCGGCACGCACGAATAGCACAGCGCGGCCCCGAGCGCGCCCGGACGGGTCTGTGCGAGCATCTGAGCCGGCAGCACGCCGAGTGAGAAGCCGATGTAGACGAGCCGGTCAGTGAGTTCGCTGACCGAGCGCGAACCACGCTCCAGCACGTCGCCGAAACCGAGTTCCGCCACGTAGGCCATTCCCTCGTCGACGGTGGTGAAGGTCCGACCGTCGAGCAGGTCCGGCGTGTGCACCAGATGACCGCGGTCGCGAAGCCGGTCGGCGAATGCCACGACCCCCGGCGTGAGACCCTGCGCGTGATGGAACAGAACGACGTCTGCCACCATGCCTCCGATCGGACCCGACCGCCTGATCATAAGCCGAGATCCGCCGCTACCTTCTCCGCGTGATCGCAACCGACGACGTGGTGCCGATCGAGTTCGCGGGCGTGACCAAGCGTTACGGTCGTCGGACCGTGCTCAACGAGTTGACCTTCTCGGTTCCCCGCGGATCCTCGGCCGCACTCCTGGTGAACCGGGCTTTCGTGCCGCCGTGCGCTCGGTGGGATCGATCATCGAGGCGCGGCCGCTGTACAAGAACGCGTCGCCGTATCACAATCTCGCGATCCGGCTCGCCGCGCTCGGCAGGAGGGTCGAGCGCAGTCAGGTGAACGCGCTGATCAAACGCGTCGGGCTCGAGGAGCGAGCCGACGACCCGGTCGGCCGGTTCTCCCTCGGCATGCGGCAGCGGGTCGGTCTGGCGTTGGCGCTCGTCGGCGACCCGAGTATCGCGGTCCTGGACGAGCCGACCAACGGTCTCGACCCGGAGGGCGCGGTCGAGATCCGCAACCTGGTCAAACGGCTGCCGGACCAAGGCACGACCACCTTGATCTGCATGCACCGGCTCGACGAAATCGAGAAGACGTGCGACTACGTGGTGGTGTTGCGTGAAGGTCACCTGATCACACAGGGCACGCTCGCCGACATCATCGCGATGGGTGGCAGCCGCGGTCACCGGATCCTGGTGCCGCACGACCAGGTCGAACGCGCTGTGCTGGTGCTGTCCGGGATGGACCTCGGTGAGATCCGCGTCATCGACGACACCATCGTCACGCACCGGCTGCTCGACGATCCCGCACGCATCACGTACGCGCTCGGCATGCACGGCATCTACCTGCGTGGGCTGGAAACGACGCACGCCACGCTCGAGGACGCATTCCTCGAGTTCACCAGAGACGAGGCGAGTTGATGTTCGCCGCCGAGATCGCGAAGGTCAAGTACCCGCCGCTGCCGCGCTGGGTAGCGCTGTTCGTCCTCGCCGCAGCCGTGATCACCGGCGCCGCGTTGATCGTCGTCGCACCGAACAGCCCGGACAGCTATATCTCGATCCCGTCCGTGATCGTCAATCAGGTGGTCGCCATCGCGGCCTCGGTCTTCGGGGTCTGGGTCGCCGCGCTCGAATTCAGCTCCGGCACGATGCAACGCACTCTGACGGCCGAGCCCGACCGCAACCAGGCGCTGCTCGCGAAGCTCGGGGTGGCGCTGGTCGCATCGGCGCTCGTGGGCGCAGCGGCGGCTGCGACCGCCGGCGGGCTCATCAACATCGCGATCAGCCGCGCGGATTCGTCCGCCGATGTCGGCGATCTCGCGAGATCGATCTTCTCGATCGTCCCGGACGGCATCATCTGCGCCGCGGTCGGCTTCGGCTTCGGCCTTCTCGCTCGTTCGCTGGGCGGCGGGATCACCCTCGCCCTGGCTTTCCTGTACGTGGTCTCCGGCGTGTTGGCGTTCATCGCGGGGCTCAAGACATTTCCTTCACCGAGGCCGGTTCCGACCTGACGACATCGCTCTCGGGCAGGGGCGACGCCGTCCACAACGGCTGGATCGGACTGCTCATCGTGCTCTGCTGGCTGGCGGGCATCCTCGTGCCCGCGTGGGTGTCCTTCCAGCGCGCCGATCTGACGTAAGGCGACCTATCGCTCGTTGGGGTACACGAGCCCGATCTGGCGGCGGATCTCGTCCAGCGTGCGCATGATCGTGAGCGTCTCGTCGAGCGGGAGCAGCGGCGATTCGGTCTGCCCTTCGCGCAGCAGCGTCGCGAAGTGCGCCGCCTCGAACGCGAGCCCCTCGTGGCCGACGAACGGACCGCGCTCGTTGGTGCGGATCTCGCCGTCGCGCGACACCAGGCGCACCGGCTGCGGTTGGTAGAAGTCACCCTCGATTTCGACGCGTGCCGCGGTGCCGGAGATGGTGGCGGTCGTCGGTGTCTTGGCGGTCTGCGTCGCGGACACCAGTCCGTGGGCGGAGCCACTTCGCAGCGCCGCCGACACCTGCGCGTCGACGCCGCTGTCGGTCATCGAGGCTTCGGCCACGATGGCGTCCGGCGCGCCGAGCGCGAACGAGGTGACCGAGATCGGGTAGATGCCGAGGTCGAGCAGCGCGCCGCCGGCGAGGTCGGGGTTGAGCAGCCGGTGCTCCGGCCCGATCTCGAAGTACTGCCCGTGGTCGCTGATGACGGTCTGCACCTCGCCGAGCACGCTGTCCTCGATCAACTGCCGCACGACGTCGAGGTGCGGCAGGAAGCGGGTCCACATCGCTTCCATGAGCAACAGCCCCGAGCCGCGGGCGGCATCGACGACCTCGACCGCCTGCGCCGCGTTCTGGGTGAACGCCTTCTCCATCAGCACCGGCTTGCCGGCGGACAGCGCGAGCAGCGCCTGCGCGTGATGGTGGCTGTGCGGCGACGCGACGTACACCGCGTCGATCTCGGGGTCGGCCGCGAGCTGCTCGTAGGAGTCGTAACAGCGATCCACCGCGTACCGCGCGGCAAACGCCCGCGCCCGCTGCATCGAGCTGGATCCGATGGCGGTGACACGAGCCTCGGTGTTGCGGTGCAGGGTGTCGGTGAACTGCCCGGCGATCCACCCGGGGGCGATGATGCCCCAGCGGATGCCAGGTGCGTCGCGCGGGTCGGGGGTGCGTGGAGTGGGCAGTGATGTCGGCAGGCTCGGCACATCGGTCACGGTAGTCGCGAGGTCCCGCGGCCCCGGTCGAGTACCGTCCCAGCGATGACCTACCTCGCCGACCCGGACCGCTACGCCGGGCGGATGCAGTACCGGCGCAGCGGCCGCTCGGGCCTCGACCTGCCGATGTTGTCGCTCGGCTTCTGGCACAACTTCGGCGACGACCGGGCCTTCGAGACGCAGCGCGCGATCGCGCTGCGAGCTTTCGATCTCGGTGTCACCCATTTCGACCTCGCCAACAACTACGGGCCGCCCTACGGCGCGGCCGAGGTCAACGCCGGCCGGTTGTTCACAGCGGACCTCGCGCCCTATCGCGACGAGCTGATCGTCTCCACCAAGGCCGGCTGGGACATGTGGCCCGGGCCGTATGGGCAGGGCGGCGGGTCGCGCAAGTACCTGCTGGCTTCGCTGGACCAGTCGCTGGGCCGTTTGGGTCTGGACTACGTCGACATCTTCTACTCCCACCGCTACGACCCGACGACGCCGCTGGAGGAGACTGCTCTGGCGCTGGACACCGCGGTGCGCCAGGGCAAGGCGCTCTACGTCGGCATCTCCTCCTACGATCCCCACGACTCGCGCACGATGGCCCGGCTACTGCGTGAACTCGGTACGCCGTTGCTGATCCACCAGCCGTCGTACTCGATGCTGAACCGCTGGATCGAGACCGGGGGTCTGCTCGACGCCGCCGCCGACGAGGGCTTCGGGATCATCGGCTTCACAGCGCTCGCCCAGGGCCTGCTCACCAGCCGTTACCTCGACGGCATCCCGGAGGGTTCGCGGGCCACCCAGGACAAGTCCTTCGACACCGATTGGCTGACTGACGACCTGCTCGGCCGGCTGCGCCGGCTGAATTCGATCGCCGAAACACGTGGACAGTCGCTGGCACAGCTCGCCTTGGCCTGGGCGCTGCGCGACGAACGGGTGACGTCACTCGTGATGGGGGCGTCCTCGGTGGCGCAACTGGAGCAGAACGTCGCTGCGCTTGCCAATGTGACCCTGAGCGCCGAGGAACTCGCCGAGATCGACGGCGCGCTGCCCGACGCGACCGATGTCGACTTGTGGCGCGGCGCCCGGGAGGGCACGCTCTGATCGATCAGGGCGCAGTATCCTCGGCAGCCGATGAGTGATCCCGTGAACATCAGGCCGGAGAGTTACACCTGGCCGCTGATCACCATGGCGCTGATCATCGCGCCGCAGGTCGCCATCCCGGAAGGTGACCGTATCGGTCCTCCGCTCCTGGTTCCGATCATCGAAATGGTTGCCCTCCTGGTCATGTTGATCATCGCGGCGCGGCCCGGGCCGGTGCCCCGCCGGGCGCACCCGCTCGTGCTGACCCTGTTCGGTGCGCTGGTGATAGCAAATGCCGGCGCCGCCGTGCATCTGGTGACCCTGGTGCTCGACGTCGGTACCTCGCACGGATCGCACTACTCTGCCAACCGGTTGCTCACCGCGGGTGCGATCGTGCTCGCCACCAACGTCGTCACGTTCGGACTCCTGTACTGGCAGCTCGACGCCGGCGGGCCGGCGGCCCGGATCGCCGCCGCGCCACCCTATCCGGACTTCCAGTTCCCGCAGACCTCGACGCCGGGCCTGGCGTCGCCGGCGTGGCGTCCGCTGTTCGCCGACTACCTCTATGTGGCGTTCACCAACATCGTCGCGTTCAGCCCAACCGACACCATGCCGCTGACCCGCCGGGCCAAGGGGCTGATGGCGCTGCAGGCAATCGTGTCCGCCTCGGTGCTCGTCGTCGTACTGGCCCGGGTGATCAACATCCTGCCTACCTGACGCGGAGATCGCGCAGCCGGTGCATGACCGCGTTGCCGCCGTCGGCCTCGCCGCGTCCGAAGTAGTCGTGCAGGCGTAGGTACTCGCGGTAGAGCGCGTCGTAGTCGTGGTGTCGTTGTGCGTCGGGGCGGTAGACGTCGGGTCGCGACCGGCCCATGTGGCAGTGCCGCCGACCGCACGTCGGGATAGACACCGGCGGCGACGGCGGCATGGATCGCGGCGCCGAGCGCGGCGGCGTGGTCGGCCGGCCGCGACTCCGATGGGCAGGCCGAGGACATCGGCGTAGAGCTGCATCAGCGTGTGATTCTTCAGCAGCCCGCCGACCGCGGTGATCCGGCTTCGACGGCCACGCCGGCGTCGAGGAACGCGTCGACGATGCGGCGGGTACCGAACGCGGTCGATTCGAGCAGCGCGCGGTAGATCTGTTGCGGCGTCGTCGACAGCGTCGAGCCGACGATCAGGCCGGACAGGCGATGGTCGACCAGCACGCTGCGGTTGCCGCTGAGCCAGTCGAGTGCGATCAGCCCGTGCGACCCGACCGGCGCCGCGATCGCCGAGCTCGCTCAGATAGGCGTGCACGCTGACTGTCCGCGCTCGCGGGCGGCGGCGTGGTAGCGCTCGGGCACGTTGCGCTCGGCCCACCAGGCGAGGATGTCGCCGGTGCCGCTCTGGCCCGCCTCGTAGCCCCACGAGCCGGCCACGATCCTGCCGTCGACGACGCCGCCCATGCCGGGGATCTCGGCGAGCACGTCCGAACTCATCAGGTGGCAGGTGGAGGTGCCCATGACGAGCAGGAGGTGGCCGGGTTCGGTCACCTGGCGGCGGGAGCGCTGACGTGCGCGTCGATGTTGCCCACCGCGACGACCACGTGGGCCGGCAGCCCGATCCAGGACGCGGCCTGCTCGGTGAGCCGCCCGGCAGGCGCGCCGAGCGCGGCCGACGGATGCGCGAGCCGAGTGGCGGCGAAGTCGGCGAAGTCCGGGATGCAGCGCCGCGAGGAACTGCGGGCCCGGATAGCGCGCCGTCCTGGAAGGTGCCTTTGTAGCCGGCGGTGCCGGCGTTGGTCGTCTCGGCGCCGGTGAGCTGCCAGACGATCCAGTCCGCCGCCTCGATCCAGCGCTCGATCGCGCCGTACACATCGGGATCCTCGTCGAGCACCTGCAGCGCCTTGGCGAGCTGCCATTCGCTGGACTGCTTGCCCCCGTAGCGACGTGGCCACGGCGCGTCCTGGTCGGCGGCGACCGCGTTGATCCGATCGGCCTGCGGCTGCGCGGCGTGGTGGCGCCAGAGCTTCGGCCAGGCATGCGGCCGGTCGCGCCAGGCCGCGCAGCGCACACAGCGGCCGGCCGTCGCGGTCGGTCGGCAGCACCGTGCACGAGGTGAAGTCCGTGCCCACCGCGATCACGTCGGCCGGGTCGACGCCGCTCGCGGCCAGCGCCTCCGGCACGGCGCGTTGCAGGACGGCGATCCAGTCGGCCGGGTCTGCAGCGCCCAGTCCGGCGGCAGCGCGATCGCGGTGTCGGGTAGCCGGGACTCGATCACCGCGTCGGCATACTCGTGCACGGCGGTGCCGAGCACCTCACCGTCGGAGAGTCGGGCCACGACGGCTCGACCGGACAGCGTCGGCGAAGTCGACGCCGAGGGCGTAAACCCTTTCGAGATCCGACATCACGGCTGCGCCTGATCGGCGACGGCGCGGTGCACCTCGCGATCGAGCGCTTCGAGGCGGTAGTCACCGGGGGGCGTCGAACGGCCGGCACGGCGACCGCCCGATCTTCTAGCGGCCGTGGTGTGCAGCGGTCAGTCAGTGACCTGCCCGCTGCGGTCGGCAGGCGCACAGTCATCCCGGTCCTCTCCGGCGGTGTTCCACGGCCATGCCAGCGTTGATTGTCCACCCGACCTCGAACGGACTGGGACTCCTGGACACCGTGCCGAGATGTACGCGTGCTCACCGGGGTTTCACGACTGTGAGCCGGGCGCTGTGGCGGATCGCTCACCTCATAGGGTGAGGTGATGGCCTCTTCTCCCAAGCCCGCGAAGCAGTTCATCGTCGATCAGCAGCAGACCCTGCGCGCGGCGTTGCCGATGTCGGACAC
Source organism: uncultured Actinomycetota bacterium (assembly GCA_963718805.1). GTDB lineage: Bacteria > Actinomycetota > Actinomycetes > Mycobacteriales > Jatrophihabitantaceae > Jatrophihabitans. The sequence goes on from CAVQZY010000001.1 coordinate 431,811, forward strand.
GAACGACTTCGACGACACCACGCGCGGGCTGGTCGACCGGCTCGACCCGTGTGTCGTGCGCGCCGACGACGGCGAAGTGATCTGGGACAACGCCGCCTACGACTTCCTGCGTGGCGACCCGCCGGACAGCGTGAACCCGAGTCTGTGGCGACAGTCCACGCTGGTCGCCAGGGACGGGTTGTTCGAGGTGACCGAGGGGATCTACCAGGTCCGCGGCATGGATCTGTCGAACATGACGTTCGTCGAGGGCGACACCGGCGTCATCGTCATCGACCCGCTGATCTCGACCGAGACGGCGGCGGCCGCGCTGGCGCTGTACCGCAAGAACCGCGGCGACCGCCCGGTGAAGGCGTCGATCTACACCCACTCCCACGTCGATCACTTCGGCGGCGTCAAGGGCGTCGTCGACCGAGGAGGACGTCGACGCGGGCCGGGTGCCGGTCCTCGCGCCCGAGGGCTTCGTCGAGCACGCGGTCGGCCGAGAACGTGTACGCGGGCACGGCGATGGCGCGCCGGGCCGGCTACATGTACGGCGCCGCGCTCGCCCGCGGCCCGCAGGGCGCGGTCGGCGCCGGTCTCGGCCAGACCACGTCGACCGGCTCCGGTCACGCTCATCCCGCCGACCGTGGAGATCACCACGACCGGCCAGGAAGCGGTCGTCGACGGCGTCCGGATGGTCTTCCAGATGGCGCCGGGCACCGAGGCGCCCGGCGGAGATGCATCTTCTTCTTCCCGGACCGCAAGGCCCTGTGCATGGCCGAGAACGCGACCCACAACTGCACAACCTGCTGACGCTGCGCGGCGCGGTGGTGCGCGATCCGCACGTGTGGTCGCACTACCTCACCGAGGCGATCGACCTGTTCGGGGGCAAGGCCGAGGTGGCCTTCGCCTCGCACCACTGGCCCACGTGGGGCGCCGACCGGATCGTGGCGTTCCTGTCGGCGCAGCGAGACCTGTACGGCTACCTGCACGACCAGACCCTGCGAATGCTGAACCAGGGCATGGTCGGCGCCGAGATCGCCGAGGCAGATCGACGCTGCCGCCCGCGCTGGAGCAGGCCTGGCACACGCACGGCTACTACGGCTCGGTCAGCCACAACGTCAAGGCCATCTACCAGCGCTATCTCGGCTGGTTCGACGGCAACCCCGCGCACCTGTGGCAGCACACCTCCAGTGGAGGCAGCGCACGCGGTATGTCGAATACATGGGCGGCGCGGACGCCGTGGTCGGCGAGGCCCGCGGTTCCTTCGAGGCCGGCGACCTGCCGGTGGGTGGCCGAGGTGCTCAACCGCGTCGTCTTCGCCGAACCGACACACGCCGCGGCGCGTGAGCTGCTCGCCGACGCCTACGAGCAGCTCGGCTACGGCTCGGAGAACGGCACCTGGCGCAACTTCTACCTCTCCGGCGCGACCGAGCTGCGCGACGGCTCTTTCGGCACTCCGACAGTCACCGGCTCCCGAGACATGGTCGCCCAGCTCAGCCCGCCGATGCTCTTCGACGCTCTGGCCGTCCGGATCAACGGGCCCCGCGCATGGGACGATCGGCTGACCGTCGATGTCCGGTTGACCGACACCGACGAGAGGTACCGGTTGCAGCTATCCAACGGCGTGCTCACCTACAGCGCCGCTGACCGCACCGATTCCGCCGACGCCACGCTGACCTGCTCGCGGGCAGCGTTGCCGGCCCTCGCGTTGGGCCAGCTCACCGCGGGTGCGCTGTCGCAGGCCGGCATCGAGATCGGCGGCGATGTGTCGGTGCTCGACCGGCTCTCGGCCCTGCTCGACGCCCCCGATCCGGATTTCGCAATCGTCACCGCTGAGGCGAAGTAGCGCCGAAGCCTGCGTATGACGCCGATCCGCTGGCTCACTCAGCTCGGGCGCCCGCACCCGCGAGACGCGGTCGCTGGGTTGGTCACCGGCCTGTTCTCGATCCCGGAGGGCATGGCGTATGCGAGTATCGGCGGTTTCAATCCGGTGGCTGGGTTGTATTCGGGCATGGTGCCGACGTTGGTGGGTTCGTTCGCCGCGCGGACGGTGTTGATGGTCACCACGCTCACCAGCGCGATCGCGTTGTCGTCGCACAGCGTGTTGAAGGAGGCTGGGCTCGACCCGTCCGATCCGGCGAACGTCGCGGCGCTGGCGTTGTGGGTCGGCGTCGTGATGGGTGTGCTGGGGCTGCTGCGCGCGGGGTCGATCATGAATTTCGTCTCCAACGCGGTGATGACCGGCTTCACCACCGGTATCGCCGTGCAGATCGTGGCCGGTGTCGTCAAGGACGCGACCGGCTATACGCCCACCAGCGGCAACACGCTGGGCAAGATCGGTCAGGCGATCGGTCATGCCGATGTGTGGGACGGCCCGACCCTGCTGGTGTCCGGCGCCACCATCGGGGTCTGGGCCGTGTTCCGGTTCATCCGTCCGCTCGCCTCGTTGGCGACGCTGATCTCGCTGGTGATCGTCACAGTGGTTGTCACGATCACCGACACTGACGTCGAGAAGGTCGGGGACATCGCCAAGGTGCCCGAGGCGTTCCCGTCGGTGACCGGCCCGCACTGGTCGGCGCTGCCCCACCTCGCGCTGGGCGCACTCGCCGTCTCACTCGTTGGGTTGGCGCAGGCCGCCGGCATTTCCGCGGCGGTGCCGAATCCGGACCGCAGCCGACCCTCGGCGTCGGGCGACTTCCTCGCCCAGGGCGTGGCGAATGTCGCGGGCAGCGCGTTCGGCGCGCTGCCGACCGGCGGGTCGTTGTCCCGCACCGGTGTCGCGGTCTCGGCCGGCGCCCGCGGCCGGTGGGCCGGCATCTTCGCCGGAATCTGGCTCATCGTCATCGTCGTGCTGGTCGGCTCGGTCGCCGAGCGCATCCCCATGCCGGTCATCGGCGGGCTGGTCATGGTCATCGGCGTCGAGCTGATCGTCGGGCGGTTGCCTGACATCGTCCTGGTCGCCAAGACCGCTCCGCTCTCGACGGTTGCCATGATCGTCACCTTCGCCGCCACCACCGGGTTGCCGCTGCAGCAGGCCATCCTGATCGGCGCGGTCATCTCGCTGCTGCTGTTCTGCATCAAGGCCGCGCAACGCGCCGACCTCGTCGCGCTCGAACCCACCGGCGACGACCGGTGGCAGGTCGCACCGGTACCCGAGGTGTGCCCGAGCGGCGCCGTCACCGTGCTGCACTACGCCGGCATCGGTCTGTTCGCCGAGGTGCCGCGACTGGACGAGAAATGGCCGACAATGGCCCACACCCGCAACGCGGTCCTCATCCTGAGCATGCGGACGGTACCCGACGTGCCGTCATCGGTCGCGATCAAAGCCTTGCGCGCCCGCGCGCTCGGGCTGCGAGAGCGGCACAGCAAGCTGATGATCGTCGGCGTCGACCCTGACCTCAAGCGAACATTCGACCGCAGCGGCCTCACCGCGATCCTCGGCGAGGACAACCTGCTCATCGCTGACGACCAGGTCTTCGGCGCCCTTGACCGAGCCTTCCTCGAAGCGAGGGCATGGATCGCAGATCGCAGCGAAGGAACAGGCAGCGAGGGTGCGGCGTCGTGATCGGCAGGCGATCGTCCGTGCGGCGGAGACGGCGATTAGGGTACAAACGTTACGGCGTCGTGATCGACCGGCGTCGGACCGGCCGCAAACTCAATTCGGGTCGAGAAGCGGTTGACACGAGAGGTCGAGGTTGTCGATGCCGGCACATAGCACCGTGACGAGTCCGGTCAAGCGCTTGGTGGCCGTGCTGACGTCGCTGCTGCTCGTCGTCGGGCTCTCCGGGCTGGGCACCACCTCCGCCCGCGCTGCCGACCCGACCGCGTCCCTTTCGATCCAGAAGGCGGCCAGCGCCCAGACCGTCCGGCCCGGCCAGACCTTCACCTACACCATCCAGCTCCAGTGCACCGCCGGCACCGTGAACGGCTGCGTCAACGCCAAGCTCGACGATCCGATGCCGCCCTACATCACCATCGTCGGCACCCCGACCGTCACCGGGACCACCAACTTCGACGTCAGCGCAACGACCTCCAAGGACCTGGCGGTCACGTTCACCGACGACCTCGGCGGCGGTCAACAGGGCCTGGCCCCCGGTGAGGTTGTGACCGTGCAGGTGGAGGTCAAGGTCGACGAGGGCGCCCCGCCGACGGCCGACGGGCAGACCCTGCCCAACACCGCCGCGGTCAGCGCGGACAACGCAAACCCGAAGAACGACACGGCCGACGTGACGCTGAACGTGCCGGCGACGCTGGCGGCCTCGACCACGAAGACCATCGAGCCGGCCGGTGGCCCGAATACGGCGGGCAGCGAGACGACGGCGACCGTCACCGGCAAGAACAACTCCAATGTCGCGGTGAACGAGCTGGTGATCAGCGACCCGGTGCTCGGCGCCGACGGAAACCCGCCGCCCGCCGCGGTCAACCCGTTCACCTATCTGGAGATCAACCGGCTCACCGCTGACATCACCTGGCCCGAGGGTGCGGACACGGTGCAGGTGCGCGTCTATGACACCACCACCGGCACCTGGGTCGACGGGCCGGTCGTCGACAATCCCGAGAACCCGACGCTGCCCGACTCGGTGGATCCGAGCGACATCGGCGGCGTGCAGCTGATCTTCAAATCCACGTCCGACCCGGCGATCCCGCCCGGCGCGAGCGGTGGCGTGAGCGTGGTCCTCGACCTGAAGAACGAGATCCCCGAGGACCAACTGCCGTTCACCATCAACAACAACGCCGACACCACGGTCGTCGACGCCGACGGCGGATCAGCGACCTCCGACCCGGCCTCAGCCACGTACCGGATCCCGCCGAACGAGATCGACGTTTCAGCGGGCAAGGCCTTCGACCCCAAGACGGCGCACGCCGGAGACAACAGCACCGTCACGCTCACCGGCACCAACGCGGGCGGGGACCCGCTCGACTCCATGACCATCACCGAGCCGGCGCCGAACACGCCGAACCATTTCCAGGACGGCGGTTTCACCTACAACGGCGCCTCCGGGAATGTGGTGTTCCCCGACGGCGCCACGGCCGGCACCGTCACGTATGTGTGCGACGGCACGCCCGGTGATGCGCAGGACCTGACGAACAACGCGCCGCTGCCGGATCCGCCCGCCGACTGCGACCCGGTGACCGGCCTCGGTGTCACCTTCACCGGGTCGATCAGCGCCGGGGCGCAGGCGACCGTCCCGTTCGGCGTCACCACCAACGCGGACCAGACACCGGAGGAACTGACTCGCACCAATACGGTGCGTGTCGACGGCGACCGCGACGGCAACACCGGCAGCGACACCGCCACGGCGACCATCAAGACGATCAAGGACCGGATCGCCGTCGACGTCGGCAAGAGCCTGGTCCCGTCGACGATCCCGTCGTTCCCGGGCGAGATCGTCACCGCCGAACTGAGCGGTGTGCTCCTGCCGTTCCCGGATTCGACCGTCGACGCGACCACGATCATCGTGCAGGACCCGGCGCAGTTCCCCGATCCCAACGAGTGGTACGACTCGTTCAACCCGCAGGCCGTGACCGCCACGGCCGTGCCCGCCTGCGCCAGCATGACGGTGAAGTACACGACGGATGGCGAGACCTGGACGCCGATCCCGGGGATGGAGGACATCCAGGGCGCCACGATCTTCAACGGCACGATTCCCGATGAGGTCGGCGCCTCGGCCGAGGGTATTCAGTTCGTCTACACCGCAGCGCCGGTCGGTGGCGACTGCTCGGGCGGATTCCCGCCGGGCACCACGGTGAGCCCGAACCTCTCCTACACCCTCGACGAGGACGCTCCCAATCAAGACCTCTCGACGATCACGAACTGCGCGGCATCGTCGGGAACAGCCGCCACGGCCCCGGGCGCCCACTCCGATCCGGCGTGCGACGACATCGACTTCGTCCCCGTCGACCCGGGCACCGTCGACCCGATCGACAAGTCCTGGGACAAGGACTCCCTCTTCGCAGCGTTCGCAGGACCAGTCCGGGGCCACCCTGTCCTGGTCGACGGACGGCTACACCGGCGTCGGGCGCATCGACATCACCGACACCCAGAACCCGGACACGACCCCGATCGACGACAGCGTCTTCGACGCCTTCGACCTGGTGCGGATCGACCCGATCACCGCGACCGACGATCCGCTGCTGACCTACGACCAGATCACCGAGGTCCAGCTGTACCAGCTACCGGCCGGCAGCACCGATCCGGCCGCCGGCAGCTGGGTGGACGCGACCGGCGACCCCTGCCCGGCGGCGTGCGACGGCACCTTCCCCGGGTACACGCTGACCGCCGCACGAACGTGCCGACCACGATCGGCTTCCGGCTCACCTACGTCGAGAGCCCCACACGCGCCGACCGGCTGGCGCGCCCGGCGCGCCGCCGGTCGGCAGCGGCGTGGCCGCCTCGACCGGCAACAACCGGCACATCCACCCGGTGTTCCAGCTGCGCGACGTGCGCCGCAGCGACCCGACAACGCCGGTCACCGCCGATCAGGCACTACAACGCGACTGACGACGGATTCGTGGACAACACGGTACGGCTGGATCCGTACTGGAACGTCGACGGACACCACGCCGATCCTGAGCCGCACCGATCACGACACGATCCAGATCAGGGCCGTTCCGGTCACCGTCGACGCGACCAAGACCTGGGCCGGCGGACCGCTCGGCATCCCCGAGTCGGGCGTGCCACAGAACGAGTACCCGACCAGCCGGGTCACCGTGACGGCCAGCAACACCACGCCGTCCAAGATCGACGAACTGTCCATCACCGACCCGGACACGAGCGATGAGGGCGCCGGGTCGTGCACCACGAATCCGTTCGGCACCTTCAACCTCGCCGGGTTCACCACGATCACCCCACCCGGCGACATCGGCGCCAGCGATGTCACGGTCCACCTCACCCCGGGACCGGACGGCAAGACCGACTACACCCGGGACGAGGCGCTGGCGCTGACCGAGGAGCAGCTGACTGACGTCACCGGCATGACGGTCACCTACACCGGCCGCATCAACGCCGCGACCGACACGTCCAAGCCGACCGCCGCGGTACCTTCGACGTCCGGCTGCGGACCGACGAACCGGACGACCGGCGCCGCGCCGGAGCCGGGCACGGTGTGCAACCAGGCCGAGGTCGAGGCTTCGGACATGGTCGACTTCCCCGACTACACCGAAAACACCGACGCCTACCGCCAGGCCGACATCGACCTCGTCGCCCAGGGCATCGACGTCATCGCCGGCAAGTCCTTCGACCCGGCCGAGCATCACCGAGCCGTCCCACGGCCCGGTGACGGTCACGCTCAGCGGCCAGCCGTCCGGCCCGTCGCGGACGGTGCAGATGGTGCTCGGTGACACGTCGCCCACCTTCTTCAACCAGTACGACTTCGTCTCGTTCGAGCCGATCACCTGGGTCGACCCGGTCGAACCAGGTCAAGGTCGACGTCTACGTCGGCGGCACCTGGTCGGTCAACGGCAGCGGCGACCCGGTGCTCACCGGCGGACAATGGGAGACCGGGCCGACGATCACCGCGCCGGCCACCGCGTTGTCCCTGCCCGACGGCGTCACCGCCGATCAGGTCCAGGGCGTGCGATTCACCTTCACCAAGTCCGACGGTTCCAACTGGGAGAACCCGGCGAACCCGACGCAGACCGCCGGCTTCGACGTGAGCCGCCGCGACACCCTGCACACCGGGGGCCCGGTGTCCTCCGATCTGGCCGGCAGCACCCCGGCGCCCGGCGAGACGATCGCGGGCGACGCCACCAACACCACCACCGCCACCGTCACCAGCTCGGACGTGGACGCCGCCGGCAACCCGCTGACCGCCTCCGACGACGCCGACGCCACGATCCGCTACCACCACGCGAACAACGCGGTGCAGATCCGCAAGGCCCCGGACGGCGACACCGAGGCGCCAGGCGTGGCGTTCACGTACACGGTGACGGTGAAGAACACCGGCGGTGTCGACATCAGCGACCCGGTGATCACCGACGTCTTTCCCAGCGACGCGCAGGGACCGCAGATCGACCTCGCCGACGACCCCGGCTACGCGTTCGCCATCGCCGGCGGCACCGGGATGCCCACGGATCCGACTCAGGTGACCATCACGGAGACGACCGACGCCGACGGGCACACCTCGGGTCTCGTGTTCAGCTTCCCGGACGGCAGCACCCTGCCCGTCGGTGCCACCTACACGATCACCTTCTCCGTCGTCACGCGTCCCGGCCTGCCTGCCGGCACCGCGTTCACCAACACCGTCGGGGTGAGCGGCGATCGGCCGTGGGACGCGTGCGACAACGGCGGGTCCGACACCGTCGAGGCCGACGGGCAGTGCCGGACCACCGCGACCGACACCGTCACGTCGGCGGGCGCGATCGCGGTGTCACAAGCAGGTCAAGGCAGAGGGTTCCGACGATCTCGGCGTCGTCGACCGATCCGCTGTACGTGACCAAGCCCGCGGCCAACTGCAGCACCCCGAACGCGGCCGGCTACTACGTGCGGCCCTGCATCCCGATCGCGCAACCGGGCGGCGAGGTCACCTGGCGCTGGCACTTCGTCAACACCGGCAACCTGCCCATCGACCGCATCCTGGGCATCGACCGGCTGCCGGCCCCGGGTGACACCGTCGCCACCGCGCCGGATCTGAAGAGGTTGAGCGATTGGCAGCCGATCCTGACCGGTGACCGACCGGACCTGGCCAACGCCCAGGCCGGCACGTACCGCGTCTACTACACGAGGGCCATGTCCGGATGGTGCGACGGACCCAAGGCCCAGGACGACCAGTTGCTGTGCCCCGGCCTGGACTGGCAGGAGTGGCCCGAAGGCGACACGCTCGCGGAACTCGGCGTCAATCCTGCGGAGGTGACCGGGCTGCAGACCGAGTTCCTGCCCGACGAACCACTCGCCCCGGCCGCCACCTTCGACGTCGACGTGGCCATGACCGCGCCGGCGTACTCACCGGCCGACACGCCCAACACGGACAGCATGGCCGCGAGCGACACCTACGCGTTCAACACCGTCGGTGTCGCCGGGCGATACGTCGCGAACGACGAGCCGAGCTACACGCTGACCACCGAACCCCCGCGGGTCGGCGTCGGGCTGGCGCACGGTGCGCTTCAGGTCGAGAAGCGTGGTCACCGGCGGCGGCGCTGCCAAGTACGCGCCGGACTTCTTCGCCGTGCACCTGGCTGTGTATCCGCCGGGCAAGAACGTGCCACTGGGCGACGTCGCCGACCTGACGCTGGAGGCGAACAAGCCGGTCACGATCTACGACCTGCCCTACCACGCCGAGTGCACACTCAGCGAGGGCGACAACGGGCAGACCAGTCGTCGAAAACGGCCTCCGCGATCGTGCAGCGCGACATCACCGACGTCAAGACCGCGGTGCTGACCAACGAGTACAAGTTCTCCCAACTCACGGTCGACAAGATCGTGGATTCGAGCGCGGTCGACCAGGACGGCGCGCCGATCCCCTACGGCCCGTTCGTGGTCCGGGTGGACTGCACGTTCCTCGGCGCAGTCGGTGTACGGCGCCGGATACGGCCCGCTCAGCCCGATGGTCGTGGTGCTGGACAACGGTCAGTCGGCGACCTTTACCGAGTTGCCCGCCGGCGCGGCCTGCACGATCACCGAGACCGACGACAAGGGTGCCGCGCGTACCACCATCACGACCACCGTGGGCGACGACACCGGGTACCACGGACGCCGACATGGATCTCGATCCCGGCGGCGAGAACTCGGCGACGATCACCAACACGTTCACCGACGGCAGCGTGCACCTGCTCAAGAAGGTCACCGGCGACGTCGCGGACACCTACGGTGCCGGGCCGTTCACGTTGCACATGACCTGCGTGCTCGACGACGCGACCGGCACCCGCACCGTGTGGGACGGTGACATCGTGCTCGGCGGCGATCAACCGCTCGAGGCGAGCGTCGACCAGCTTGCCACCGGCGCGCAGTGCACGGTCAAGGAGACCGAAGACGGCGGCGCGACGACGACCACGATCGACCCGAGTGATCCGATCACCGTGGGCGACGATGAGGTCGTCACGGTCACCGCCACCAACAACTTCGACCCCGGCAAGATCCTGCTCACCAAGGACGTCACCGGCCCGGCCGACAAGTACGCGCCGACCAGCTTCGAGGTCGAGGTCACTTGCGGCGTCGACGGTACGGTACTGCCGGGCTTCCCGACGACCGTCACGGTGACCGCCGGCAAGACGACCGAGGTCGACACCCTCGCCGGGTCCACCTGCACCGCCACCGAGACCGACACGGGCGCGGCCACCGTGGTCACCTACGACCCGCCGGGCGACAACCCGGCCAGCTCCGGCGCGGTCGACGTCGATCCCGACACCGGTGGCCAGATCACGATCACCAACGACTACCACGCCGGCGGCCTGCAGATCGTCAAGGAACTCGACGGTCCGGGTGCCGCAATCGGCAAGGGGCCGTTCGTGTTCGACGTGTCCTGCGACTTCGACGGCAAGACGGGCGTGTTCACCGACACGGTCACGCTCAAGCGCTCCGGTGGGTCGGACACGCTCAAGTCCGACCCGATCACCGGGCTCCCGGTCGGAGCCGTCTGCACCGTGACCGAGACCGACAACGGCGGCGCCGACTCCACCCCGCCGCCGGTCACCGTCTCGATCCCCGACGTCGACGACTCCGGCTTGGCCCAGGTCGTGGTCGCCGGCTTCGTGAACCCGTTCTCGGCCGCGCGGCTCCAGATCACCAAGAAGGTCGAGGGCACCGGCGCGTCGGCAGCCAGCGGCAAGACGTTCACCGTCGCCGTCACCTGTGAGGTGCAGACCGGCGACGCCACGCTGACGACACTGTCCACCAGCGTCAGGGTCACGGGCGGTCAGACGGTCACGGTGCCCGGCGGCAACGGCGAGCCGGCCCTGGTGCCCGCGGGCAGTCACTGCTTCGCCAAGGAGACCGACGACGGCGGTGCGGACAAGTCCTCGGTGGACCACAGCTCCTACGACGACGCCGTGGTCGCCAAGAAGGGCGACGAGCTCGCGACCCTCACCATCACCGTCACCAACACCTTCGACGCGCAACCACCTGCGCCGGCCTCCACGGGTGTGCCGGTGCTGGGGCTGCTGCTGTTCGGTTTCGGCCTGCTGCTCGTCGGCGGCGGCCTCGTACTCGTTACGCGTCGCCGAGGATCGATGGCGTAGGCACGGCGTCTCCTCGGGCGATGTCACAGCGGGCGAGGCCGTCTCGTCTCGGTAGGACAACGATGTCCGATCCGGGAAGGTGATGATCGTGCGGGTGTTCGTGGCAGGCGGAACCGGTGTGCTCGGGGCTGCGGCTGGTGCCGCAGCTGGTGGCCCGGGGTCACGAGGTGACCGCCACGACGACGGCGCCGGGCAAGCTGGGTCGGCTCGAGCGGTTCGGCGCGACCGCCGTGGTCATGGACGGGCTGGATGCGACCTCCGTCGGCGAGGCCGTGGCCGCGGCCCGGCCGGATGTGGTCGTGCACCAGATGACCGCGATCTCGCCCGCGCATTCGGGCAAGCCGGATCTCAAGCACCTGGACGCTGATTCGCGACGACCAATCGGCTGCCCACCGAGGGCACGGATCATCAGAGCTTCGGCGCCTGGAACGGCATTCGCGAAGGCGGCTGGGTGAAGACCGAGGCGGAGCCGCTCGACCCCGAGGACGGCACATTGGCACACGCCGGGCGGCTGGCGATCGGCCACATCGAGGATGTCGTCGTCGCGAGGGTGGGGCCGCCCGCGAGCGCCGCCGTGCGGGAACTGCCGTTTGCAGATCATCTCGACCTGGTCGTCGTCGCGCCCGGCAGTGCGCGGGCGCGAACGCCCGATGCGAATTCCGAAATGGGTGGCGCGCCTGATCGCCGGTGACGTCGCGGTGACGATGATGACCCAGGGACGGGGCTTCTCCAACGCGAAGGCCAAGCGTGAGTCGGGCCGGCAGCTGCGCTATCCGTCGTGGCGGCAGGGATTCAAACAGGCATTGGCATGACGAGAACCGAGGAGTTCGAGGACCTGCGCCCGCTGCTGTTCGCGATCGCCTACCGGATCCTGGGCAGTGTCAGCGATGCCGAGGACGCGGTACAGGATACGTGGCTGCGCTACGAATCGTCGGCGACGGTTCCGGACTCGCCCAAGGCCTTCCTGTCCGCCGTGGTAACCCGGGTCGCGATCGATGTGCTGCGCTCGGCTCGGGTGCGACGCGAGAAGTACGTCGGCCCGTGGTTTCCCGAGCCGCTGGTCACCGATCCGTACGAGGACCCGGAGCGTGCGGCCGAGTTGGCCGACTCGGTGTCGACCGCCGCCCTGCTGCTGGAACGGCTCAGCGCGCTGGAGCGCGCGGTGTTCGTACTGGGCGAGGTGTTCGGTTTCGGCTTCCCGGAGATCGCGTCGGCGGTGGGGCGCTCGGAGCAGGCCTGTCGTCAGCGCGCTGCGCGAGGGCGATGTCGACGCCCTGCGCGCGTTGCTCGCGGCCGACGTGCAGATGGTCGGCGACAGCGGCGGCAAGGCGCCGCAATGGGGCACGGGCATTTTTGGTGTCGACAACGTCGCGCGCGTGCTCGCGACGATCCTGCCGCGGATGACGGAGGTCGACGTTACCTTCGAGCCGCACGACGTGAACGGCCAGCCGGGCGCGATCTTCCGCGATCGTGACGACAAGGTCATCAACACCTGGACCCTCGACATCCAAGACGGTCAGATCCAGGCCATCCGCGCCGTGCTCAACCCCGACAAGCTCGCACACGTCGGGCCGGTCGCCGACGCCTATGCAGTCCTGCAAGAGGTTAACCAGCTGCGCCGTCCGCCAGCATGAGTCAGGTTCCGGCGCTGGCGCCTGCGATCGTGTACGACCACAGCTCGCTGTGCACGCCCACCGGCGGCGGCGCGTCACCTCCGGCGCGTTCCTGGGCCGAGCGGTGACCGTGACCGAACGCCGGCGAGCTGACCCAGGCCTGGAATGACTGCTCGTCGCGCCACCGGGTGACGACGAGCCAGGTCGGGCGGTCGTCGGTGGGCTTGAGGAGCTCGAACCCCTCGAATCCGTCCTGGTCGTCCACGGCGCCGGCGCGCGCCGCGAAGCGCTCGGCGAGTGCATCCCCACTGTCGGCCGGAACGGTGATCGCGTTGATCTTGATAATGGTCATGCGGCGATGCTCGCACGCTCAGATGTGACCGGCGGATACCGCCGCCGAGCGTCAGCCCCGCGACCCCGGTCTGGCTGATGAACCCACCGGTAACCGCCAGCCCATGCTGTTGTGTCGCTGCGTCCAGCTCGCCCCACGTGGTCCCGCCGCCGCACCACGCACGCCGCGCCGCCGCGTCGACGCGCACCTCCTTCATCCGGGCGGCTCGAGAGCTGTGGAAGTTTTGCTGGGCCGGCGGGGCTGGGCACCGACGCGCGGCGCGAGGTAGTTAAAGCGGTCCGCCCGTGCCAACTTCTTGCACCACCGAAGACGCAGGTCCATCCTTCAGCCAACGGGTGCAGCGCTCAACCGACGAACGGGGAGACATCGATGGACTATGTCGCATTTCTGAGTTTCAAGCCCAGCGCTGCTGCTGCCGAGCGAGACGCGGCACTAGGTCGTCGAGCGAGCTGGCAGTATCCCGATGGGGTTCGCATGATCGCCGAGTATTGGCCGATGTCGAGCGACGTGACGGTCGTGTCGGTCTTCAGCACCGATCAGATCGACGGGATCTTCCAGTTCCAACTGGAGTGGAGCGACGTTTTCGATATCGAAGTCCATCCGGCTGTGTCGGCCGAGGATGGCTTGCGGATAGGGCCCGAAGTCATGGGCCGCCTCACCCGCCTGCAGCAATAGCCCGGGACGCGAAACCACAGTCCGCCCAACGCAAGCAACCAACCCACCGAGCGTTGCACCACACCTACGATCTCGGCGAACATCTCGACGGAGGCCAACGTGCCGTTCATCCAAATCATCGAATACAGCACTACCCGCATCGACGAACTCGACGCCGCCCTCGACGGATGGCTGGCCGCGACCAAAGGCAAGCGCGCCGCCACCCGCGGCGTCCAGACCAAGGACCGCGATGCCACCAACACCTACCTGCAGATCGTCGAGTTCCCCTCATACGAGCAAGCCATGGCGAACTCCGACCTGCCCGAGACCAGCCAGTTCGCGGCGAAGCTCGCCTCGCTGTGCGACGGGCCAGCCACCTTCCGGAACCTCGACGTGCTCCGTGCAGAGCAGATGTAGCGAGCGAGACAAACCGCGCGGCTAACCGGCTCTCACGCGGGCGGCCCTGACCGGCCCCGCACACGCACGTATCGGCACCCGAGCGGCGCCGATACGTCGGCTGCCGCAAGCACGCATTCGGCGCTCGGGACGCACGGGCGACCCGCCCAGACGATCTTGCGGGCCGCCGGCGCGGGCGCGCGCATCGCCGTCGATATCGCGCACGGGCGGAGCGATTCAGTCGCGCGCAGATCTGTCGGTATGGAGCAACAGTACGGAACGGTCAGACGCACCGGCCGGCCGAAATCGATGCTGGCGCCGACCGGTTGACGTCCGCGCAACCGCCTCGAAACCGTGCCCAGCCAGTGCCTCCTGCGGTCGGGAGACCGGGACGAAGAAGTGGCTGCCGCGTGTACCCTGCAGAATTTCCAGAAACTCGACCCGCGCCGGTGATTGGACGTCGGCGATCTGCAAGTCGGTGAACTGGACGAGATGTACCACGATGTGCAACCGGCCAGGTTCATGACCGGGGCGGCGTAGAACGCGGTCCGCACGGCGCGGCTCAGCGTTGTCAGGCGACAGCTGGAAGTACCCGCAGCCGCGGCCCGAGCGGACTTGGCGGTCGATGCGGATCGTCCAGGTCGATGCGGCCAGTTGCTCGCTCGAGGTGCTCACCGGTTTGGAGCCCAATACCTCGTCGGGCTCGATGCGCAAGCACCGCTTGGCACTCTTACTCTGCGCCGGCCCGACTACCTCGCGGCCGAACAACGGGCGCGGTCTAGATTCACGAGGTGCAGGTCGACTTGCTCGGTGTTGTCGCGATGAGCGCGCACGGGCAGACGATCGGTGGAGCTGGTCTCGGCGGGCGCAGAGCTCGCATCGTGCTCGCGGTTCTCGCGCTGACCCGGGGTCCGGTAAGCGCGGACACGCTGGCCGCCGCGATCTGGGGCGAAGAG
The DNA here is from genome assembly GCA_963718805.1 of uncultured Actinomycetota bacterium. Lineage (GTDB taxonomy): Bacteria > Actinomycetota > Actinomycetes > Mycobacteriales > Jatrophihabitantaceae > Jatrophihabitans. Next base: position 446,936 of record CAVQZY010000001.1, read on the forward strand.
ACGCCGGTCACCTGGCAGGTGGCACTGCGCGGAACAGTGCGCGGGCTGCGTGCGGCGCTGGCGCCGCTCGGTGGGCCTGGCACGGAGGTGATCCGTACCGTCCCGCCCGGTTACATGCTGGGGCCGACGGTCGCTGTGGACGTGCACGAGGCCGCGGCGGCGGTCGCACGGGCCGCGGAGCTGCTGGCCGTGGGGCGGTCGCAGGCAGCGCTGGATCTCGCCGCGCCGGCCGCAGAGGTCACCGGCGCCGCGCTGTTGCCGGACGAGGATGCGCCTTGGCTCGCCGCACACCGCGCTGCTGTGGACGCGACCGCTGCCGCGGCGTTGAGCGTCGTCTCGGTCGCGGCATCGGCTCTCGGCGACCATCCGCGCGCGATCGCGGCGGCACGGCGCGCGGTGGCCGACGCCGCGCTCGACGAGCGCGCACACCGATCGCTCATCCGCGCACTGCACCTCGCCGGTGACCGCGCCGGCGCTGTGCACGCCTACGAACGATGCCGAGCCGCGCTGGCCGAGGAACTCGGCGTGGACCCGAGCACCGAGACCGTCGCCGCCTACCTCGAGGCCACCGCCGGGCAAACGCCGTCCGGGACGGCGCGCGCCCCGACGGCCACCACGTCCTTCATCGGCCGAGATGCCGACGTCGCGTCGCTGGCTGCGGCCCTGGACGGCCCCGGACTGGTAACGCTGACCGGCCGCGGCGGGGTCGGCAAATCCCGAGTGGCCGCCGAGGTCCTCGCCCGCGTCGACGTTCCTGGCCGCCGGTTCTGGCTGCCGCTGTCCGCAGTCGCCGAGGGCAGCCTGGTCGCGGTCACCGTCGCCCTCGGCCTCGGGATCGACGCGGTGGTCGACGATCCCGCCGCCGCGCTCGTCGCCTACCTTTCTCCGCTCGGGCGCACCGTGCTCGTTCTCGACGGCGCCGACGTCGTCACCGACGCAGCTGCAAACCTTGCGGTGTCGCTGGTCGAAGCGTGCCCGATGCTGACCGTGCTGGTCACGAGCCGCGCACCGCTGTCCGTCGACCGCGAACGCGTTGTCGCGCTCGGACCGCTCGCCGGGCCGACCGCGGACGATCCGCACAGCGTCGCGACGAGCGCGCAGGGTCGGCTGCTGGCCGACCGGGTCCACGCCGCCGGCGGGTCGCTCGCCACCGATCCGGCCACCAGCGCCGCGGTCGCAGAGTTGTGCCGCCGCTGCGACGGCCTGCCCCTGGCCCTCGAGGTCGCCGCCGCGCAGCTCACCGACCTTTCCGTCGGCGATCTGCTCGACCAACTCGGCGAGACCCGACACGATCAACTGCGCGCGGTCACGGCCAGCAGCTACGCCTTATTGGACACCGAGGAGGCGCTGGTGTTCCGCCGGTTCGCCGTTCTCGACGGGCCAACCGGGCTGGCATTCGCGCGGGCGGTGCTCGGCGGGTCCGGCGTGGTGCCCGAACGTCTGGTGCGGATCCTGCGCGAACTCGGCACCCGCGGGCTGATCGTGGTCGACCGGTCGGGACCGCGCTGGATGTACAGCCAGGACGACGACGTGCACCGCTTTGCCGCCGAACTGCTCGCCGCTGCAGGCGAACAGCACGAGGCGTACGAGCGGCTGCTCGACGCCTTGCGCGCCCTGCTGCCCGAGGACGCCCGGCAACCCCCAGCCCCGTATGCCGCGGCCGTGTCCACGGTGATCGGGTCGGTGCGCTCAGTGTTCGCCGCCGGACTGGCGGCCCGCGCCGATCGTAGCCGCTGCCTCGAGCTCGCCTTCCGCCTGCACCGGTACTGGGCTGCGACATCGGTGACCGAAGGGCGGTTCTGGCTCTCGCGGCTGCTCGCCGTTGCCGGCGACTCGCCCTGGCGCAAGTACGCCACCTACGCAGTCGGATATCTGGGGTACTGGGCTGGAGACACCGCCGCGGCGCTGCGCGATCTTCGCGCGGCGATCGTCTTATTCGGCGAGGAGCCCGATCCGTTCGTCGCGCGCGCCTACATCTACACCGCCGGGCTGCTCGACGATCTGGACCGACCCCGCGAGGCACTCGAGCACGTACGGCGCTCGATCGCCATCGCCGAGTCGTTCGGCACCGACCTCTATGTGGCTGCTGCAATGGGCATCGCCAGCGTGCTCTCCGAGCGAGGCGACTCCGCCGCGGTCTGGCACGCGGCGCAAGCCGTGGCGCGCTGTCGCGTCGACGGGTCGGCCGAGCAGCTCGCCGCGTTGCTGCCGACCGCGGCGATGGTGTGCTGGCAGGTCGGCGCGCTCGACGAGGCCCGGGCCTACATCGCGATGGCCCGCCCCATGCACGTCGACCACAAACGCATCGCCCGCGTGGTCCTGTTGTCCACGGCCACCGGACTGGCATTGGCCGACGGCGATCTCGACGCAGCTATCGACCACGGCCGCGCCGCTGACGACGAGGGCCGCGAGTTAGGCGTCGAACGGGAAATGCCGCTGATCCGGGCGGTGTTGGCCCGGGCGCTGCTGCGCCGGGGGGACGTCGCGGCGGCCGCCCACACCGCGCTCGCCGGCGTCGACGTCGCTGCCGGCATGAGCGTCGCATTCCCCCTCGCCATCGGGCTCGAGACCGCGGCACTCATCGGTGCCGCCGTCGGTGCCGACGTGGCCGACATTGGGGCCCTCATCGGCACGGCCGCCGCCATCCGGGTCGCGGGCGATCGGCCCGCACCGGCGCCCATCGCCGGCGACCTCGACGCGCTGTCGGCTGGCTCGCCCGTCACCGCCGACGACGCCGTCGCAATCGCCCGTCGCGTGCTCGGGATCGTTCTTACCGCACCGACTGACGACCATTGATGCAGGTCACATCGCGGCGTGTATCAGTTCGACGAGTTGTCTCCCCTGAGCCGCCGTCACATACATCCCCCCGACCTTGATGTAGGTGTCACCGAACACGGCGCCGTAACTCGCGGAGTCGGCGGCACCGACCGCGCCAGCATTGCCCTTCGGGTCCGGCTCGTTGTACGCGGCGTCCCCGACCCCGGACACCCGGTTGGGCGGGTGCCCCACTGCCTTGAGGGCCTGGATGTCGCCGTCGAATAGGTGCTGGCCGTACTCGTAGCTGACCGAGACCTGCAGCAGGTTGTAGCCACCCGTGTATTCACAGCTCGACAAAACCCCCGCGTAAGCGCGCGACTTGGTCGAGGCGAAGGACTTTCCCGCAATCTGTCCGGCCCGCTGTTTCGAGAGCACCTCACATACGTTCACGCCCTTGCCCTTCGCAGCGGCCACGGCCGCCGTTGAGGTCGCGGTCGCCGAGGCCGCGGTCGTCGAACCCGCGGCCGCCGAAGCCGCCCCCGTCGAACCCGGCGTGCCCGCGCCGCCCGCCGCCGCGCTGCTGCCGGCCGCGGCTGGGGCTGCGTCACCCGCAGCACCGCCGCCGCCGGAGCTACCGCAAGCGGCCAGCGCCAGCGCGGCCGCGATCGTCGCACCACCGAGACCCAACAACATCCGCATCGACACAGCGCTCCTTCGTCCCGTCCCGACCCGCCCGTGTCTCGGGCGACCCACGACGAAGGAAACTCGAGACCGGTAACGCCGGCGTAACGCCACGACCGCGTCACGTGGTCTCGGACCGAGACAGCTACCCGCAACGGCAAGGTCAGGGCCGGGGTATCCGCCACGGAGAATCGAGGGACGTCATTGCCCGCGGCCGCATCCCCGCAGCGGTGATAGCGCTTGCCAGGCGAGGAAGACGCGATCACCACGCGGCCCGGTTCCCGCCAACGAGAACCGGGCCATTGTGCGCCCACAACGGCGGCGGCTCATCAAGCGCGACGGTGCCGAACACCTCGCAACGCGTCACACATTCGCCACCCGCCGCCAGGGACTGACCGGTCCTCACCTGAGGCCTCAGACGTCGGCGGCACCCGCCAACCGTCGTTGCGCACACCCAACTTCTTGTGCGTCGCGTGCGCATATCAGAACACCTACCTGTCCACGCGCTACCGGCGCATCGTCGCCCACCGCGGTAAGCAACGCGCCATCGTCGCAGTCGAACACTCCAGCTTGACCGCCGTCTGGCACATGCTCACCAACAACATCGACTACCAAGACCTCGGCCCGACCACGTCACCCGCCGCGACCCCGACCGGGTACTACGGCGAACCACCCAACAAGCCAACAGCTTGGGCTACACCGTCCGCTTCGGCCGCATCACACCGGTCCCTGCCGCAAGCTGACACGGCCACGTCACCAATCAATTTCGAGTCAGTTGGTAGGTAACCAGGCAGGGAGCCGACGAGCGCGGCGAGCAACGCAACGGATACTCGCCATGTGGCTGACATCATCGCTTCTCCGCGAAGACGCCGAATCTGCCCACGCAGAGGGCACGACGACTGCCGTCCATCCTCACCGACGGCGAAATCGCATCAGGCGGCGCGGCACGGTGGGCGTGAGGCCGCCAAGCCGATTGTGCCGACCTCCACGGCCAGAATCCGCATGCCTGCCGGCGATCGAGCACTGAGGTCGGCACAGCCGTCAGGTCGACATAATCGCCGACCGCGCCGCGGCAGGCAAGCTACCTCGCAACTTGGTCAGGCGCCGAGGGGCGCGCGCACTCCGGTCGTTACGTGCGGACTGCGCTTGCGCTATGGAGCGCGCAGTCTGATCGATACCGAGCACCTCACCGGTTTTCGATACAAGGCCCTGGCTGCACTTGTCTGGCCGGACATGTTCGGCCTCAAGCGAGAAGTCTGCGGACCGATCGGCGGTGCACAACCGGCCGCAGAGGGGGTAGCCGTCAATTGTCGCCACCGTCGAGACAGGTGGCGTGGGTGGCGACGGCTAGATAGAGCACACCGGCATGCGACCAGCGCCGATACCCCGTCGACCCTGTGTGGGCCGGGAACCTCTCGCGACCAGATCGGACGCTGGGGTGGTAGGAACTTCGCATGCCCGCTCGAATCGGCTTGTCGGTGCGACACCGCAATGATCTGCAATCGGGGTGCGTCTCGATCGAGCTCGTAGTCGACGCTGCCGCGCCGGGCCAGGATCTCGCGGTCGGTCGTGGCATCTTGTCCGTAGTCTGGGAGGGTGCCACTGACCCACCGCCCGTGGCCACGTTTGCGGATCGCGCCTGACCGCGCGTCGACGGTTGCGGAGACGTCCTCGGAGTCGGTCTGTGAGGTGCAGGTAATGCCGGCCACGGTTAGGGAGTGAGCCCCATCATTGGTTGACATTCGATAGGAGAAAAGCGCGAAGTCCTTGAGGTCGTGGCTAAGCCACCGCAGGTGACCCGTTGACGCGTCGAGCGCCATGACCCGGGCGTGCGTAGTGCCTGGTGACCCGTTGCATGAGCAAAGACCCCCCGCAAGAACCAGCAGCGCCGCCAGCGTGTGCGCTGGCCGGAGATTGCGCGGGCCGACCATCGCTGGACTCAGCCATTGGCGCCTCACCGAGCGGCCTTCATTACAGCCGCCTATTTGCGCGCGAGCCATTGAGCAAAGCGGTGAGATGGTGGCCGAATGCGACCGTCGGCACTCCTGCGCATCTGGCTGCGTCGAATGTCATGGACTCAATCACCGCCGAGACATTCGGGAGGTACCTTGGCTGCATGGTCGGCGGCTGTGATCGCCACGAATAGGGTCCGTTTTCCGATCACGCCGGCAACGGTTTCGGCTGTTCTAAACACGCGTTTCGGGTCTGGGAGATCGTAGGTCCACCGGATGGCGCCGGTCGCGCGCGTGACCGCGAGAAGTCGAGGCTCGCCATGGTGCAGCATGACCCGGTAGGTGGTGTCGGTGTCCTTTGCGACGACCGGACCTACAAGGGGCTCGGGATGCTCACCGAGAAACGGGCCGACCGTCCGACGACGGACGCGGCCGGACGCCTCGTCGAAGCTGACCGCCACCGGCGTTCCGGATCCACACGCATCTTCGACGTGCACACCGACGATGGTGACCGTGTCAGCGGTCTGGTCAATTGATGCCTTGAGCAGGCGCGCAACACCGGGCACGTCGCCGCTGGACCACACGAATCGGCCTGCCGCGGTGTCGACCGCGATCATCTCTGCGTGCGTCGTGATCGGGCCGCGGGACGCCCGAATCGACGGTGCGGGTGATCCGCTCGGCGAACCCGGCGAGGGCGCGCCCTGAGTCGGCGACGCGGGCGCCTGCCGTGACGACGCGGTTGGCGGACGTGACGAAGATGGGTGGCTACAGCCGAGCAGGGCGGCCGCGGCGCAGCCGAGGGCAATGCCGACGTATTGAGTCCCGCGCTGTTTTCTTCGTCCCGCTAATAGACGACCACATTGGCCCGTCCTGACCGAGCACACCGAACGAGCTGCGGTTCGATTCATCCAATGTCACCGATCAAAGACGTGACCACGCTGCCGTGACTGTAGCCCCAACCGGGGCTCGCGTCGGCCCTCGACATCGAGAGATCTACGCCTACATGCGGGCCCGCACCAAATCCACATATATGTCTGGTGCGCCGCGTTCACTGGCGGTAAGCGCCATGGAGGGCTCGGCCGAGCGGTGTCGATAGCTGGGCCGCCGCCGCGGATATGAGCAGCCCGGGAAAGGGTCTCAACCCTGTCCGGTGGCTCGGACTACTTGCCGGCCATCGTCGTCGAGCGCCGCGGCGGGTTCGGTCGATATGCCTTACAGCTGCGGGTTTCCGGTTCGAGCGTTCGGTGCAGGCGTGCCGAAGTCGTTTGGGGACCGGTCCGGATGTGTAGGCTCTCAGCCACTTCATAGGAGACGGGGCGGTGATGGTTCGCTATCTGCTCGCCGCGATCGCGGTCAGCGGGTTGGCTGGTGATCGAGGCGTGGCCGGCCGCCGCGGCCGAGCCGCCGACGCTGAGCGGATCCGCGCCGCCGTCCGCGCACGGGCCGGGAGATCATCGCATTCGTCTACGACATTCAGGTCCCGGCCGACTCTCGACGCCGCCGCGCTGTCTACCCATCAAGCGGCGTTGCTGCGGGGCCTGCGCAACCTCGGTAACGCTCGACGGAGCAGCCGTGGCGGCCTCTCGTGTCACGGTGACCGGCGGCGATCTGAGGATCGCGTTGGGCGTGGTCCCCGCCGACGCGCACATCGTTCGGTTCACCGCGCCGGTGCGCGCGACGCCGTCGGCGGTGACCGAGTCCAGCGCCGACCTCGCCTACAGCCAGGGCGCGGTGCAGCAAGACGTGCTCGATTCGGGCCCGGTCCGCATCGACCTCAACGAACCGGACATCGAGTGTTCAGCGATCCGCAGCCGGTCCCGGTGCAGCCGGTCGGCTCTGCAACCCCTAACGGGTGGGATGTTCAGGTGCGCAACATCGGGTTCGGCGCACCCCCGACCACGCTCCATATCACGCTGCTCAGTGGCCTCGACATGCCAACCAGCGACGAGCCGTGCTGCACCGGCACCGGGAACCCGCTGCCATGCAGCCGAAACACACCCGCAGAGATCGAGTGCCAGTTGGGTCTGCTGACCCACGCACGATTCCCGTCGATGTCTCCTTCGGTTTCAGCGCGTCAGCGGCGGCGATTTTCGGCACAACAGCGAGCATCACCGTCACCGCGACCCAACGGAAGGGGTCGATCACAATCTATCGAACAACACCCTGACGATCCCGATCAAGTTCACCGGCTTCGCCCACCTTCTCGGCCGCGCAACAACACCGAACACAACGATCACGGTCGGACACACGGCCGTGCTCACCGTCACGGTGCACAACGACGGGCCACAACCAGCCGAAGGAACCGAGGCCGCGGTGAGCCTCGACGACTTCGCTCTCGAGGGCCATTTCCGATTCATCAGCTTCGACGGCAAACACCTGTTCGGTGAACCGATCGAGGACACGCTAGCCGAATGGTCGATCGGCACCCTCGCTCCCGCTGCGACGGTCACCGCGCATCTGACCGTGCGTGCCGTATCGGCCGACACGGGGCGCATCACCGTCGACGCGAACTCCTCCGCCGGCGACGTCCTGTGCAACCGAAATACCTGCGACCCAAACGCCCTCACGCTGACCGCGGTCAAACCGACCACAACACCAACACCAACACCCAATCCCGACGGCGACGGCGACACCAACCGCCACGACGCCCCGCGCCGCGGCGGGCAGCGGCAACGAACTCGCCCCAACCGGAGCGACCCCGGAACAGGTCGTCTGGCTCGAAATGCGCTCATTGCCGCCGGTGCCGTCCTGACCCGACAAAACCGCCCCACACCCGACGGCCCGACGGACGCCCACGCTGACCCACCTCCGCCAACCGGCGAGGGGCCTACGCCGGCTGCCGGGACGGCCGGTTTCGCGATGCCCCGCGACCGGCAACCACGCCAGCATGCGTGACTGCTCGACCAGCGCTCACAACACCGGTAACCAGAGCGTGCTGGAGGCCAGGGACCGAGGACATGCCCAGGACGGCGAAGGCTGCAGACATCGGCGGCCGGCGTGTCCGACTTCAACGTCCGTCTCGATAGGTCCGGTCAGCATCGGCCGGGCGACTCGTGCATGCGGGTCGATCTCGAGCACCCCACAGCTCCCAATCCCATGGCCGGTTCCGTGCTCATCGGGGTCACGACGAATGGGAAGTCTCTGACCGCCGCTACCTGGCCGAAGGATCTGTGCCCTGCTCACAAGTCGACCATCGACCAGCCGAAAGAGATATCCACACCAGCACTGCTCACGGAATGATCAGCAGAAAATCGTTGACCGGACCACGAGGAAGATCACTGACCTCACCGCGCGGGACGGCACCTGGGTGCACCAAGACGTCGCCGATTCGACACCTCTCCACTACGAAGTCCACTCTCGATTCTCTAATCCGACGAATGGTTGCCGAATATCCCGCATCATCGTCTACCGGACAAGTCCGGCTGGTCCGCGACAGGTGCCTGATGGTTGGGTCTTGCTCGACGCCGGCGTGAGGAGAAGCATCGACGGTCGCGGCGAGTGAGTGCTTCCGCTGCGCAGTCGAGGGAGCGGATGGTCCGACCCAGTCATGAGAGGCAGGCATCACGGATCACGACGAGATATCGGATCGGCCGCCGCACGATGGGCCTGGGCGACAAGACGCGGCTAAGACTCAGTCCGGATCGCCGGATGAGCGTGAAGGGGCACGAGGTAAGCATGGCCACCATCAGCGGTCCAGCATCGCCCGTCGACGCAGGTTCGACATGCCACGTACGCGGAACGTCGATCGATGCATTTGGGCCGCTGTCGGGCTAGCAGCTGTTGCCAGCTTCCTTCCCTTCTACAGCTACGAGTTGACGGGCGAAGCGGCTGACGGGTGCAGCCCTGATATCGATGGCAGTTGGGCCTACGACGTCGGTTTTTGCGGTCACAACGGCGTGTCAGCTTGGCACGTGACCTTCGCCGCCGTTGGTGTCGTGCTCCTCGTGGTTTCAGGGTTGGCGGTGCTCGCGGTGGGCTACGCAAACACGTTTCGACGCCCGAACATGCGTGCGGTTGATTGCCGCGTGCGTGATCGCTGTCGGCGTCGGTTTTCTTCTCTATGCTGTGCTTTCGATCCCGAATTGGTCCCCGGATGGGCCCGACCCCACAGGTGAGTTCGCTGCGGTGGCAACCAACCAGCGTGCGTACAACGCTGTCATCAGCAACATGGCCTACGGGGGATATACTTTGTCGTTGCTGGGCATCGCAATCGTCGCGCTCGTTCTGGTGAGGGCCTGGCGAGACGACAGTGGCAGGGCGTGACCAGTTGGCTCGTTTCGAATGCCACGTCGTGCCTCCTGCAGTACGTCAGGGAAGTGTGCCTTGGTGGCTGCGACGCCGGTCTGCCGCAGCGGCCCTACCGAGCGTTTCGCTCCCGGGGTAACTGTTCAGTGCCCGTTGGCAGACTTCGATTTTAGGCGCTTCCGAGTTCCGGGCCGCCATCTCCAACGCGTCGCATACCAGGTCGGCCCGCATGTGGCCGGCGATCGCGTAGCCGATGCATTCCTTCGTACGACAGTCGATCACGGTGGCGAGGTACGCGAACCCGCGATCTGTTCGAATATAGGTGACGTGTCCGACCACATTCGTCCCCGGCACCTCGGCGGTGAAGTTCCGCTGCGCCAGGTCCGGGATGGCACCGGTGTCGCCAGCGTCGGTCGTCGGGGCCGAAACGGCTTGGGCTGGCACGGATACAGGCCAAGCTCGCGCATCACCGAGCGGACGAACTCCGGGCTGCACTGGACCTGGCCGGCCCGCAGCTCGGCGTGCACGCGCCGGTAGCCGTAGGTCGAGTCAGAGGCGTCGAACACGTACCTGATCATCACCTCGAGCTCGCGGCGCCGCGCCGCGGTCGCCGGGGTCGCCGGGGTCAGCCAGTCGTAGACCCGGACCTCGACACCTCGATCCGCGGACACATCAACACGATCGGGTACCACGCTTTCTCTGCGTCGATGAACTCGTACTTCGAGATCACCGATGCTCCTGGGTCAAGAATGCCGCTGCTTTTCGCAGGAACTCGGCTTTCATCCTCAATTCGCGGTTCTCTTTCTCCAATTCCTTCAGTCGGGCACGTTCCGACACGGTCAACGGCGGTTCGTTCTCGGCATGGTCGCGACGGTACTTCGCCACCCAGGTTCTGAGCGTTCCCTCGTGTACCCCGATCTCCCGGGCTATCTCGGCGATCGGGCGCCCGCCGGACTCAACAACCATCCGCGCCGCTTCTTCTTTGTAGTCCGGAGTATACCGAACGCGTTTCTCTGGCATAACGGCTTTCCTTTCGGGTCATCGACCCTTCTTATAGGGGCCGGTGTCTGAAATCCGGGAGCCTCGCCACGAGTGGTTGGCTTGGCTGATGCTTGGCCTTGACCAGTTCGAGCAGCGGGTCGTTGAGGGCGCGTATGTCGCGGCGGATCTGCGCCGGGTTCAGGCTGCGGTAGTGCCGAGTTAGCGTCGCGTTGATCTTCTTGGTGACGTCTGGACTGGCGATGACCGCTGGTAGGGCGGCTGTGCAATGTCGTGCTTCTTGATCACCTTCGCGCCGATGCGAGACTTGGAGATCAGCTTCTGCTGTGGGGAGAAGAAGTTCATCTGCAGCCGGACGAGAGCGTAGATCTGGCTGAGCAGGGCGACTTCGGCGGGCGTGTCGTAGCGGTGACAGACGACGGCCTGGCGCACGACCGACCAGGTCTTCTGCTCGATGTGGGCGCCGTCGTTCTTGTTCCCCGGACGCGATCTGGTGAAGGTGATCTTGTTCTTGTGGCAGTAGCGCAGCAGGTGCGCGTTGATAGACTCGCTGCCGCTGTCGGAGTCAATTCCGGGAAAGGGAATGCGGCGCTGATTTCGAGCAGTGCCGCGAACACCCAGCGCTGCGCCTTGTCCTTCACCGCACGTGGGTCGGTCCAGCCGGTGGCGATGTCGGTGACGTTCAGGCTCTGGCTCTTGCGCAGCGACCCGGGCTTGGTGCCCGAGCGGCACTTCAGCCCCAGCCTGGCCCGCTCGCCGGCCAACCGCCGGTCGATCGTCGCCGCCGACATGCCTAGCAGCCGATTACGGACCTCGTCGCTGATCCTCAGTTCCCCGACGGCACGCAACCGGTCGACGACCTCGGGCAGGAACGGCGCCATCCGCTTGCCGGCCGGGGCGTCCATCACCGCCCATACAAGCCGCAGCGCCACGATCACGTCCTCGCCATACAGCGGCGTGCGAGCACGCCGCAGGCGCACCATCGGTCGTCTTCAGAGCCAGCCGTAGGGTCTTGCGGGCGTGATCGCGATGGCAGCCCGTGGTCGCGCACAACTCGTCGAGGATGATCTTCTCCCCGCCCGGTCGGCCCGCCGATGCCGCATCGCGATCGCCCTCGTCACTGCCTTGCGCTGGCTCAACGTCAACCCCATCGACCGCGGGTAGCGCCGAACCGGACAGATTCGGCGCCGACACGCCGGTAGCGGGCATTCCTACGTGAGGCAACGACCCCATCTAGGCGCATCTAGGCGGGCGTCTGTCGCGAGCCAACGCGGCGGTTGCGGTACCGGTGATCGGCCAGGATCCTGATCGGCATGACCGAGCCTTTTATCGTGAGACCAGAGGGAGGGTGGGCTGCTGGACCTCGGTGCGTTCCAAGCAGTCGTGCTTGCCGACGCGCCGCAACGTCCGGATTGTTCACCGTGCTGCGGACCCAGGGGAACCGTCCGGTTTCGGTCCGCCGTTGCACGTTCACCGAAACGCCCCCGAAGCCTTCTACGTCCTGGAGGGCACGTACCTCATGCACGTCGAAGAACGCTAGGACCTGTGCGAGCCCGGCAGTTTCGTCTACGTACCCGCCAACGTCGCGCATACCTTCAAGGTGGTCTCGGGGGAACCGGGTAAGAAACTGAACCTGCTCGCTCCGGCCGCCATGATCGGCTTCTTCGAAGAGCTCGCTAGCGCGGAGGCGAACGGAACGGCCACGCCCCAGCTGCTCAGTGAGATCTCCGCGAGAAACCATATGGGATCGTCGCCCGGTACCGGAAACCTATCTCTGAGGTCGCCAGACCGCGGCGCCGCACTGCCCACATCGGACGTTGAGCGTCGGTACTCGCTGTCGCGACTGCTGGAAGATCTCGACGTGCTCAACGCTGTTTCCTGCCCTGATCTTGACTGCTTCTGCCGGCTCGATCGCCTCGATCATTCGTGGCCGTGGTGCTCCTGGGCGTTCTGTCAGCCGGGCCGGCACGGCAGGACCGCGTTGCGGTACTTTCGACCCGCTCGCCACCTGGATGTCGAACGCCGTTCAAGGGCCGCGGAGGTGCTCAGCAGTGTCGGAGCGCGCCCGCCGGGCCACACGCCGAGGGTGGTGGACGGGTGAAGAACGCGCGGCGCCGGTCGTGGACGACATGTCCGAGCGATCACACGTGTCCGAGCGAGCACACGATCTGATCGGCGCGATCCGGTGGGAGTTCGCCCGGATCGCCGCGCGGCCGTGGACCGACGCACTCGTCGTGGCCATGAACGCACTGCTGGTCAGCGCGCTGTGGATCTTCCTGCCCGGCTACCTGACGAACTGGGCGTTCGCGCTCAACGGCGTGGTCGCGTTCGCGGTGATTCTGGAGATCTGGATGCTGGCCGACACGTTCGTCACGAATGCATTCGCCGGTTCACGTCAACAGGTGCTGGCCCGTATCCGCAGCCGCAGTGACCTCGATCGGTGGTTGTGGGCGCGCACGGTCGTCATCTGGTGCCTGGTCGGGCCAATCTGCGGGGCGGTGGCACTCGGGCTAGGGATCGCCAACCACCGCATCGGCGCCGCGATCTGTGCGTGCGTCGTGCTGCTCGTCATGCCGTTCGCCCTGGTGAGCCTCATGTCCTGGGTCGGGATCCTGTTCCCCTACCATCCGCGGTCGCTGATATGGCGCTGGCGCCATCGCAGGCAATGGCGACTGATTGCACGATGGCTGCTGCTCGTCGCGGTGCCGTACTACCTCATGCTGATCCTTGCGAGCGTGCTGCTGTGGCCGGCGCTGCTGATCGCTAGCGTGGCTTTCGACCGTGACGTCGCCGGCCACCTGCCGGTCTCGGCGCTTGTAGTCGAGACCGTCATCACGTGCCTTGTTGTCGCGGGCGCCACGCTCGTCGGTCACCGGGGTGCCATGGCCCTGGCCATTCGCCGCGCAGATCGACTCATCGCATACCTCAGCGAACCGGAGAACGGGTAAGTCGTGGCATAGGCCCGAAACAACAGCACTGCCAGGATCGGCCGACGGACCTGTCGGCACACAGACTGACTGGTCGTCGCCGCCGCCGCAGCGCTCGCGCCGCTGTGCGCGAGCCTGCTCGCGCGCTGGATCGCGATCCCACTGGTGGTCTTCGAGCAAGCGATCCGCGGCAGACCGTTGCAGATCTTCGCGCTGGCCTGGCCCGGCTCCCTGGCGATCGGGATCGTGCTCAGTGTCCTGCTCACCCGAACATCGCAGCGGGCGTGATGGTCGGGACCTGCCTGACCAGCACCGTCCTCGGAACGATCATGCCCATGCTGCGCGACGCGGGCGAACTGTAAACCCCGTTCGGGACCTCGATGCGCGCGGTCGGCGCTATCGGCGCGGTCGGCGAGTTCGGCCCGCTGGTCGCGGGCGCGCTGTCCTCAGCGGCCGCAGCCCGGCCCGGCCGGGCTCGTCCTGGTCGCCTTGGCTGTCCTGATCGTGGTGAGCGGGTTCATCGCCCGCGCGTTGAACACCTGGGCGTGCACCGCTGATCGAGGTGACACTGCACACCAGCGGGCAATTCGGGATGGGCTGGTGATCCTGATCCTGGCCGTACTCACCGGGCTGGCTACTGCCTTCGGCCTGGACATGCTCCTTGGCGCCTTCGCCGCCGGGATCCTGATCAGCGCCCTGCTGCGCTCGGTCGATCCCGACGCAACGGCGATGGTCGAAGCGAAACTCGACGCCGTCGGCTTCGGCTTCCTCGTCCCCGTCTTCTTCATCAATACCGGTGTCACCTTCGACCTGAACGCTTTGCTCGATCACCCGACGACGCTCGCCCTGATGCCGACGTTCCTGGTCCTGTTCATCCTGGTCCGCGGCCTGCCCGCCACCCTCGCCGCGCCACCCGGGACGCCGCCCGGCGAGCGATCGGCCATCGCGTTGTTCGCCGCGACCCTGCTCCCGATCATCGTCGCCGTGATCAGCATCGGCGTCGACCACGGCGACCTGAAATCCTCCACCGCAGCCGCACTGGTCGGCGCCGGCATGCTCTCGGTCCTGACCCTTCCACTACTCGCGCTGACCCTGCACCGCCGCAACCGCGCAGGCTCCGCGGCCGGCGCGCGCGGGCGCGGGCGAACGCGGCGCCGCCTTCGCGCAGCCCGATCACCGGCCGGGCCGCGGTTCTGGTGAACCTCGCCCGGGTCGCCGCGCCTGGCTGCCCCCGATTCCGCCAGGTGTTCTGGCAGGATCTGTCTGTGCTCGTGCGATCGGTGGGCTTCTGGACCGACTCGATGATTCGTCGGATTTCTGGTTCGGAAATCGTCGATCGAGGCGACCACGTCGTTGTCACTACGCCATCGAATCCGACCTTTCGTTGGGGGAACTTCCTGCTAGTGGGGCAGACTTCGCCGATGCGAATCGGTGGCTGGAGACGTTCTCGACACTCTTTCCCAAGTCAGGCCATGTAGCCATTGGCTTAGACACCGACGCGACGGCCGATGAGCTTTCCTCCTATGTCTCGGCCGGGATGGAGCTGGACGTGTCGGCTGTTCTCGTGGCTACCAGCATCAAGGAACCGATACCGGGTCCGACCGTGGAATGTCGCCCGTTATCCACCCAGGCCGACTGGGACCAAGCGTTGCAGTTGACGATGACTGTCGATGAGGCCCTCGGAACGGGGCGCGAGGGTTTTTACAAGCAGCTGTACATGGAGTGGCGGCGGTTGAGCGACGCCGGACAACGGGCCTGGTTCGGTGCGTTGATCGATGGGCGGCTGCGGTGCGGGCTCGGTGTCTTCACGGATGGGTCTGGTGTTGCTCGCTACCAGGCCGTCGGGACCGACCCGGCCTATCGGCGCCGGGGTTTGGCCCGACAGCTGGTCGCTTGGGCCGGTCGGTTCCTGTTCGCCGGCGATGGCGTTGACTCGCTGGTGATCGTCGCTGAGGAACACGCAGCCGGTCTATATCGGGACAGGTATACGGGCATCGCTCTCCGTGCAAGGGATTGCTAGCCGGATCGTCGCCAGCGCTGCCCTGTCAGGGTTCCCATCCGGGCACCGTCCGGTGATGGGGCGACATGGTGGACAACTTGATCATCGGGCAGGGCAGGGATCGCAGCTCCAAGCGTGCTTTCGCAGGTTGCGAAGGGTTCCCGGCCGAGTAGCGAGCTCTGGCGATCACGCAGTCGCCGCTGCTCGAGGCCCTTGGGCTCGCCGAACTGACTCGCGACGCCCGCACCAACCGAATGAAGGGATTTGGAGTCAAGGACTTTGTCCCGCGCTGCCTCGGACGGTGCTTACGGCAGGTTGGCGTGCCGCTCCTGCATCGATGCGTACACGTGGGGTCACCCGCGCTGATCTCCAGGGCGATCGCGTCGAGGACGAGTAGGGCACCCTGCTCGAACAACCTTCCGCCGAATTGCGTCGAGCCGGAAGTGGGCAACTCGATCCTGGTCTGCGCGATGGTGGCAAGGGTGGAGTCGGCCCGAGCGGTGACGGCCAGGACGTGCGCTCCGAGCTCTCGGGCGAGCCGGGCAACGTGGAGGGTCGCCGGTGACGTCGGACCGGCCGTCGATGACGGTGATCGCCCCGTCCGCCTGGACGGCGTTCAGCAGTTCGCCGATGAACAGCGGGTTCCCGCCGGCCCGGGCCACGGCCGTCATCAGGCTCGTCCCCGGTTCGGTCGCGGTCAGCTGCGCGACCAGAGCCGCGACCCGCCGGGTCGAGACCACCGACGCTGAGGTGACGCGTGTGCGGTGTGTCCAGCAACAGGTCGAGCAGCCGGTGTAGCTCGGGGTACGGGGCGCAGGCAGGCGACCAACGCCAGCGGAAGGTACGCGGCCGGCGGGCGATTGCGGCCAGGGTGCGCAGGCTCGACGGGTCGGCCCATTGCAGCTCGTCGATCGCGATCAGGAGCGACGGCCAGGGTGAGTTCCTCAAGGAGGTCGGCCATGGCATCGATGACGCGGAACTGGGGCCCGGGGGTCGCTGCTCACCGTGATCGGGCCGCGATCGATCGGCTCCTGCGGCGCCAGCATCGCCGCGATCCGGACCCGCCGCGGGTCGGCGGACCCGGCGTCACAACCGAGGCCCGCGCCGCTACCCCGACGGGACGACCCTGGTCGAGCTCCTCGGCCCGGCCGGCGGCGGTCTGCAGGCCCTACCGAACCGCTTCCTCGACCGCGTCGGCGAGCAGGCGGCTCTAACCGATTCCGGCCTCGCCCTCGACGATGACGATCGACGTCCGGCTCGACGCCGATTCGCTGAGCGCCTCGCCGACGACCGCGGTCTCCCGATCGCGACCGAGCAGACGGGCCTGGTCCGGCACGGCCACGAGCGTACTGCCGAGACGCACTCTCTTTCGGTGGAACGCCACGGGGGGGATCAGGCGGGGGTGACGCCCCGATCGATATCCGCCGACTCGCGGATGTCTCCTCGCGCCGCGCCGGGCAGCGTCGACGACGGGCGCTGAACGGGCCCGAGCCGGAGTGAGGAGTTACTGGTGCGAGTCTTCGTTGCGGGCGCGAGCGGAGTGCTGGGGCGGCCACTGGTGCCGGAGCTCACCGCCGTGGGGCACGAGGTCGTCGGCCTGGTGCGCTCGGACGCCGGTGCCACGACAGTCCGGGCCCTGGATGTCCCTGTGGAGCAGGCCGATGCGCTCGATCGCGCCGCCGGTGCGCGGGCGGTACGCCGAGCCGCCCCGGACGCCATGTGGAGAGGTGACAGGCGATGACGACGACCAGATCGGTGGCCGGGTTGCCGTTGGAGGCGATCGACGTATATGAGGTTATCGAGCCCTCGTTCGGCCGACTCCGGGGTGATGTCGGTGCCCGGCGCCTGACCGGCGGCCAGCGGCGGGCCGAGGGCCCGGTCTACGTCCCGGCCGGGTGCTACCTGCTGTGGAACGACATCCCGAACGACCGGCTGATGCGCTGGGACGAGACCGACGGCTCGGTCAGCGCCTTCCCGGAGCCGGCCGGCTATCCGAACGGCAACGCGCTGGACGCGCAGGGCCGGCTGCTCACCTGCGAACAGGGGCTGCGGCAGATCGTGCGGACCGAACACGACGGACGCCGCGGTGAGTGGCTCTACGTCGCCGACAGCCGGGCCAACCATCTGCCGGCCTTCTCGGGCGACGGGGCCACCGCAGCCGGAAGCGAGGTGATCTTCGCCAACACCGTCGGCAATGTCGACAGCATGGCGGTCGACCGGACACGCCGCATCTGGCTGGCCGCCGGCGACGGCGTCCACTGCCTGACCCCCGACGGTGACCTGATCGGCAAGATCCGGTTGCCGGAAGCAGCGTCGAACGTGGAGTTCGGCGGCCCGCGGCGGAACTGCCTGTTCATCACCGCGTCGACGTCGGTGTATTCGATCATGCTGACCGTGCACGGGGCGGCCCGCGCCTACGACGGGAGCGGGGCATGACCACCGCCCTGCTCGTGATCGACGCGCAGGAATCCTTCCGCGCCCGCGCCGAGTGGGCCGAGGTCGCGGACCCGCTCGTCGCCGATCGCATCGCCGACCTGGTCGCTGCGGCCCGTCGCCGGGGTGAGCCGGTCCACTGGCTGCTGCACGCCGAGCCGGGAACCAACACCGTTTTCGACCCCGCCCTCGGTCACGTGCACCTGATGGCCGAGCTCCGGGTGCGGCCCGACGAACCGGTCACGACCAAGACGTCGATCAACGCCTTCACCAGCACCGACCTCGAGTCCCGGCTGCGCCAGCAGGGCGTCGAACGGGTGGCGATCTGCGGCATCCGCACCGAGCAGTGCTGCGAGACGACGGCTCGGCTGGCGGCCGATCTGGGCTTCGAGGTTGTCTTCGTCACCGAGGCCACGACCACGACCGCACTACCCGGCCTCCCGGCCGCCGAGGTCATCGCGCGGACCGAGACAGTCCTGCAGGGGCGCGGGTTCGCGACGATCGCGACGGTCGCCGAGTTCACCGCCGGCCTCCCGGCCGGCACTGATCCCGGGCGGCCGCGATGATCCCGGCCACTGTCTTCCTCCTGTCCCGCTCCGGGCTGAGGGAGGACCTGCCCTGCGCTCACCGGCCCGAGCCGGCCGGACTGTGGGGCGGCCAGATCCTCGATCGCGGGCAGGTAGTCGGGCGGAAGCGGCGCCGCGGCCGGCCCCGGAAGTCGAGTTGGGACCGACCGGATCGGCCGGATGTCGGGTCCGACGTCGCCTAGGAGAGGTGATCGCGATGAAGGTGTTGCTGGCCGGGGCCACCGGCGTAGTCGGACGCGTGCTGACGCCGATGCTGGTGGCCGCGGGACACGACATCCAAGCGCTGAGCCGCACCGCGGCCGGCGTGGACCGGATCGCCCAGCTCGGCGCGCACGGCGAGCTGGGCGACGTCCTCGATGCCGAGCGGGTCACGGCCGTGGTGGCCGCGCTCCGACCGTCGGCGATCATCAACGAGGTCACCGACCTCGCCGGGCTCGACCTCGCCGCCAACGCCCGCGTGCGGCGCGACGGAACGCGCAACCTGGTCGAGCCGCTCTCGCCGGTGGGGTCACCCGCTTCGTCTCCCAGTCGATCGCCTGGGCCTACGGTCCCTGTCCGGCCCCGGCCGGCGAGACCGAACCGTTGGACACCGATGCGGGCGGCGCGCGGCGGACGACCGTCGACGGCGTTACCGCCGCCGAGAGGGACGTGGCCCGGGTGCCCGAGCACGTCGTGCTCCGCAACGGCATGTCCTACGGCCCCGGAACTTGGAACGCGCCCAACGGTCGCTTCGCCGAGCAATTGCGCGCGGGCACGTTCGCGGCGAGTGCCGGCGTCGTCTCCTACAACCACGTGGAGGACGCAGCCGCCGCGCTCGCTGCGCTCCGCTGGCCGTCAGGGATAGTCAATGTGGTTGACGATCATCCCGTGCCCGGCTCCGAGTGGGTCGAGGAACTGCGGCGTGGAGCCGGCATCGACGATGCTCCCCCGCTGATCCCGGCCGCCGCGTGGGAACGCGGTGCCGACAACACACGCCTGCACGACCTCGGCTTCGAGTTGCGTCATCCGACGTGGCGCGGCCGTCTCACATCCGGCTGAACCGTCGTGGATTGGTGATCTGTATGGAGACCCTGGAACGCAGTACGGCGGCACCGCCCCGTCGCGGCCCCGTCCTCGCGGTGCTGCTCATCGGCACCTTCATGGGGCAGTTCGACTTCTTCGTCGTGAACGTGGCCGCCCCGTCGCTACGTCACGACCTGCACGCCAGCGAATTCGGCCTGGAGTTGATCGTCGGCGGTTACGCGTTCGCATACGCCGCCGGGCTGATCACCGGTGGGCGCCTCGGCGACCTGTACGGGCATCGGCGGATGTACATCCTCGGCACCAGCGGCTTCGCCGCCGCGTCCCTGCTGTGCGGCCTGGCGGCGAACCCGGCGCAGCTCGTGGTTGCGCGACTGGTGCAGGGACTGACCGCCGCGATCATGCTGCCGCAGGTACTCGGGCTCATCACGGCGACCTTCCCGGCGGCGGCCCGTCCGCGTGCGATGGCCTGGTTCGGCGTCGCGTCCGGTCTCGGCGGACTGGCCGGACAGGTGCTCGGCGGATTGATGGTCACGGCCGACATCCTCGGCCAGGGCTGGCGGCTGGTGTTCATCGTCAACGTGCCCGTCGCCGTGGCCGCCGCGCTTCTCGCCGGCGCGGTCCTTCCTCCGGGCCGGCGGCAGCGCTCGTCGCTGGACCCGGTGGGTGCGGCGGGCTTTGCCGCCGCCGTGGCGCTCGTGCTGGTGCCGGCCACGTTCGGCCGCAGCGTCCACTGGACCTGGTGGACGTGGGTGTCGATGGCCGCCGCGGTACCGGTGGCCGCCCTCACCCTCCGCTGGCAAGCCCTCCTGACGAGCCGGGGCCGCAGCCCGCTGCTCGATCTCGACCTGCTGCGCATCCGGTCCTTCCGCCTAGGTCTTCTCGCGAACGCGACCTTCCTCGGTTACTTCGCCAGCTACATGTTCACCCTCACGCTGTTCCTCCAGACCGGACTGCGGCTGTCGGCCGTCGAGGCCGGGCTGGTGTTCGCGCCGACGGCAGTGACCTATGCCGTCACGGCCCGCGTCAGCCCGCGGCTGATGCGCCGTTACGGCAATGCCGCCCTGGTGGTCGGGTGCGTCATCACCGCCACCTCGCTCGGCGGACTCGCGGTCCTGGTGGGTGTCGGTGAGCGCGCAACGTCGCCCACGGCGGTCGCGGTCGTCGCGTCGTTGATGGGCCTCGGCAACGGCGTCGTGCTGCCCTCCCTCATCGGTGCCGCGCTCATCGACGTGCCCCCCACACACGCCGGCGCTGCCGCCGGCGCGCTCACCAGCGCCCAGCAGTTCGGCGCCTCGTCCGGCGTCGCGCTCGTCGGCACGGTCTTCTTCGCCGTCGCCGAGTCGGGGGGCGACGGCGCAGTCCGCGGAATGGTCTGGTCGGCCGTCCTGGACGCGGTGCTCGTGCTGCTCGTCGGGGTGCTGGTCCTGGTGGCCGATCGATGCCGGAAGAACCGTGCGACGGCTGTCCGGGCCGCCGCTGACGAGGACGACCTGAAGGAGCTCAGCCCATGTATGTGATGACCCACCATGCCGTCGAGCAACCGGCCGGCGACCCCGTCCGAGCTCTGCTGGACCGGGCGGAGATCGTCGACGCGCTCTTCCGCTTCGGCCTGGGCCAGGACCGGCGGTACGAGCCGTGGGCCCGCGACCTGTTCCGGTCGGCGTTCGCGCATGACGCCGAACTCGACTTCCGGCCGGCCGCCACGAAGTATGGCCTCGACGTGCCACTGATGGTCGGTCGCGACACCATCGCCGCGATAATCCTCGACCCCCGCACCCGGATTGACACGACGCATGTCGTCACCAACCCGCGGGTCACCATCGACGGCCACCACGCGCACCTGACCGCGATCGTCGAGGCGCAGCATCTGCTCACCGACGACCACTCCCGCCACGCGCTGTTGAAGAACCTCTACGACTCGGAGCTTGTCCGGGACGAAGCGCGCTGGGTGATCCGGCGGCTACGCATCGACTGCGTGTGGTTCACCGGCGACCCGACTGTGATCACCGGCAACTGACATCCACTCCACCCGATCAACCCAACCCGCGGAGGCATCATGGCCCAGACCGATCAGACCCGCCGCGTGGTCCGCGAGTGCGTGGCCGCGCTTCAGCGCGGTGACATCGACGCCCTGTGGGCGATCTTCTCGCCCGACGCCACCTGGTCGTTGCGTGGTGGGTTGCCGGTGTCCGGCACCTGGACCGGCCCGGATCAGATCCTCGACGTGTGCCTGGCCCTCCCGGGGCTGGCGCTGCCGGGCCGGGCGCGACTGCGCCGGTCCGTCGTCGAGCGGTCGGGCCGCGTCCGGGGCCACCCCGGCCGATCGCGGACATCGTGCTCACCTGCCAGTGCGGCGGGATGCCGAACTCGCGGGTCAGGGCCGCCCGGTCTGACGCGCGGAACTGGCGAACGTGCAGGCCGAGCGACTGCGCCTGGAACGTCATGTGCGCGACCGCCTGCCCGGGGTCGTAGAGGGAGAACTCCGAGTACTCCCAGTCCGTGTCCTCGACGAGGACGTGCGAGAGGTTCGCGACCAGGGCGCCGGCCGTCGAGCCCACGCCGCGCTGCTGTGGACCAGGTGCGCGACGAGCCGGTCGTGATCGGGTTCGCCGGGGCGGGTCACGATGAACGCCCACGGCTGCGAGTTTCCGGCCGACGGCGCCCAGCGCGCGGCCTCGACCAGCGAGTCCAACTCTGCGTCGCTGATCGTGGCGGCCCCTGAAAGGAGGTCGGGCTCCACCGCCGGGTGAGCAGCGGATGCAACGCCACCGCTGCGCCGTCCGCACCACTCGGTTGATCCGTCGATCGCAGGTTCCGGAAACACCGCGCGTTGTGCATCGCATTCCGGTCCGGCGGCGATCACCGCCGAACGTCACCCGTCCACGTCCTAGGAGACACCATGCCCTTCATCCGAATAACCATCGCCGACCCTGACCTCCGCGCGCAGGCGCAACGCTCGCTCGCGGCCGACTTCACCCGCCTGGTCGACCGCGACCTCGACAAGGAGCCCGACGACACCGTGGTGCACGTGAACCTCGTTCCTGCGGCGAGCTGGTTCATCGGCGGGCGAGCCCCGGACGGGACCGGTGTCCACGTCGAGGTCAGCGTCACCGCCGGCACCAACGACGACGAGCAGAAAGCCGACTTCCTGCGCGACGCGCACGCGCTGATCGCCGCCCACGTCAGCTCGCCAGTCGCCGCCGTCTACGTCGCGCTGTACGAACTCGACGGGCACGCCTACGGCTTCAACGGGATCAGCCAGTATCGGCACCTGCTGGCCGACCCGGCCCGCCGCGATTGACTCCAGCGGCGTGGCGCTGACGCCGAGCGGAACCAGGGCGACCGGGTCGCTACGGATCAATGCGGAGTCTGCGATAGCCCGATGTACGGCGTCGACCCTGGACAGGGCGTCAGGTGCGCGAGTCGGCCGGCGTGCTATTCGACGGCGGCAATCAATACAACTCGCCGGGTAGCGCCCCGAACTGTTCCCGCTCGCGCTCGGCGACGTCCCGTTCCGACGTCTCTAGAGCTCAGTAGGCCGGACGGCTGACATTGCAAGCGTCGCACCCGTATGCCCGCAGCGGGTCCGCTCGATCGAGTCGCACCGCGACGTCGTTGAGATCGTCCTCAAAGGCGTCGGCAAGCAGTGACGTCTTGCCGGCCCATGCGCCACCGACAGAGTCCCAAGTAGGCGTGGTGGGTCATCGCGGATGCATGGCCGAGCATTCGCTGAACCGAGAATCGGCTTTCGGCTCGCGGCAAACCCGAACCAAGTGGGTGAGCTGTGGTCAAAAGTGAGAACTCGGTGAACCAGGTACGCAGTGCTCTGTCTAATTGAAATGCACTCGTCAGTTATCTACGAGTCGTTCTCCCCGGTGTCGTCGTGGCCACTCCGGACAAGTATGGTCCGGGCCTCGGTGACCGGTAGTCCGCCGTCTGAAACAGTGAGCACCAGATCGAGATGATCACAAGGGTGGGCGAAAGTTACCCCTTCGTCCACACTGCAATGCCAACCATCGGCGCCCGGCGTGATCCGCGCTTTATCGGGCTCATCCCCGGTCGACACCTCGTAGTAGCCGGCAACGGCTCCTTCAATTGATCCGTCCGCTACGGCGACGGTCGTGAAGACCGACTGGTCTCCGACGAAGCACATCGCGGCAGGCGCGCCAGTTTCGGTTCCGACCCAGTACCACTCGGTGATCGGTGTCGGGAAGGGTGTCGAGAGTGTCCCGACGTCTATATCGGGCAGCTTGACGAGTACGGCGTGCACCTTCGACGGAATGCCCTGCCCTTCCACCGGCTGGTAACCGTCGTAGCGGACCGAGCCGATCACGGCCAACAACTCTTCCACCGCAGCGGCATAGCGCAGGTGTCGGCTCAGGATCTCGTCGGCCTGAATCATCTGGAGCTCCCGTTCGACCCGACGCAGCGGCCGCTTACGCTCGGCCTCCTGGATCAGCCATTCGATGGTCGCGCCCAGATGGAAGAAGCAGCGCCACTCACGTGGTGCCACCCGCTCGACGACCTCCCGGATTTCGGCTGCGAGCGTCGCCATCTCGTCGCCGTCGCGCGGAATCGAGCGAACGAGTCGCTCGTAGGTACCCGGCGAAAGGGGCAGCCCCAGCTCTCGGCAAAAGCTCCGGAGGAACAGGCACTGCTCGTGAATCTCGGCGAGATCGCTGGGAATGGTGGACACGCTGTAGCCCAGCCCGAAAGCGTCTTCGGCCATTGCTTGAATGGCCCGAGTTTCACTGCGTTCTTTCTGCTCCAACTGCTCCCAGATGGTGTAAAAGTGCCGATGTTGCTCCCAGCCGTCGTGGATCGTGTAGAGACCGCCGATGGCCAGCGTGATCGCCAGAGCCACCAAGCCGCCGACAAACACGCCGATCCAATAGCGCGATCCCGGCAGGTAATTCACTGCGACGCCGATGCCCAGTACGACCAGCGCCCCGGCCTCGATGGCGATCAGCGACCGCTGACGCCACCAGGTCGCGGGCGGCGGCTCAATGGCAAGCAGCCCCTGACTCATCACACCTGCTATCTATGCACGAAGTGTCCGGATGGGAGCCCCGGCGCCGACAATGACCTCGCCCACGCTGAACGGCCCCTCGAGACCAGCAATCTCTGCCCGGCGCATCCGCGATGCCTGATCGCTCACCGCGAGATCGCTGGCAGGACAGCCAGCCGGCACGGGATCAAGGTGGCTTCGTTGAGGCGATAGCTGGCGCAGACCCGGTGATATCCGCGGCGATCTGGAGCGGGAAGCCAGAAGTCAGCACGCCGCGAACCAGCAGGGTAGGTGACAGGACGCTCCGCGGCCAATCTCCTTGAGGATCTTGGCCACCGGGATCGTCATCGTCGAGCAAGGGCGGTCGAGCGGCCCGAGGAATGTCTTTCGCGAGCTGGGGTCTTCTTCGCGGCCTGCGCGAGCAGCGCGGTAAGGTCTCGACCCGGCCGTCGGCCGCCAACAAGCGCAGGCTTGCCTACCGAGGATCGTCACGCTTCGGCGGCTCATCCGCCCAGCGCACCTTGTCCTTCTTCGGCATCATCATCCTCTCGTCCGGGTGCACCGAACTGACCTGGGTGCGGGCCGACCGAAGTGGTCGCATCTGTCCGCACGAAGAGGGCGCAGTCCACCTACCGCGAGAAGTACGCGCCCGAGCCGTCGTTACGTGCGACACTCGTTCGGCGTGGATCGCAGTCCCTGCTGCGCAGTTCGGAACGTATGCGCGCGCGGGCGTTGCCGGATCCGTTGTGCGGACATCTCCATCTGGATAGGCGAGGCGTCTGCCCGGTCCCGGCTCAACCCGTCCTCATTCGTCCATCCGCCACCCGGTCGAGCCGAGGGGTGGCGGATGGACGGGTCGACGAAAGAGCTCAGATCAGAGAGGCGCATTGCCCGATCGCGTGGCGGCCGACGACGTTGACCTCGCCGGGAATGAACCCGCCGGACACGCCCGGGTCGAGTCCGAAGCAACTGAGGTTGCGCCTGATCGTGTTGCGCACCACGTAGACGCCTGGAGCGCCCGGGTCGACGTCATGCAGGGTGATGTTGATCAGAGTCGCGTTCCCGCCGATCCAGTTGAAGAGCACACCGAGCCACTCGGGGGTCTGCCCGGTTACCGTGAGATTGCCGTGGATCTTGTTGTTCTTGATCGACCAGGGAATGTCACCGCCGCCGCCGGTCAGTGTGACGTTCTTTCTGACCGTGACTCCGTTCAGCAGAACGGTGTCCGCCTTGCGGGCGGTGACGCTTCCCTTGATGGTGATGGTGGAGTGCCCGTCTGGCTCGACGGTGCACGCGTGTGCCGAGTTGCCGACATAGTCGGGCGGCTGGCAGCCCAGGCCGAGCAGCGAACCGGGACCCGCGCTGACATTGCCTCCGACGACAATGGTCGACGGCGCGCTTTGCGCATCGAGCACAGCACCGCTGGCAACACGCACGTTGCCGGCGACCTTGATCACCGCGTCAGCCGCTACGCTGCACGCGCCGGTGACCGTGATGCGGGCGTAGTGGCCTGACGGAATGTCACCACCACTGCACGTATACGCCCCATGCGACGTGCTGGACGCGGCAGTGCCGTTCGCCGACGCGACGGCAGCGCCGGACAGCACCATTGCCGCCGCGCTTGCCGAGACCGCGAGTACTCGTAAAGCTGTGCGCATTCTTTCCTCCCCCGTGACAAATCGAGCCTGGTGCTGCGGACGCTAGCGGAAGCTGACCGCGCCAGGTAGTAGGACGCTCACCGCATTTCCAGCTAAACCATGACTCACTGCGCGCATGACGAGTAACTTGTTGCCGGCCACACCAGAACAGCACGACGGGATCGAGTTCCTACGCGCTGGGTCCCCATATTCTCCGCCGAAGGCGCGCATCGTTGTCCGCCCGATGGGCTCCTGCGGGTATGGATCAGTCTTGCGGACGGCGTGACCCCTCTTGCCCGCGTCGGCCGTCGACATCTTGGCCGGGCTACTGGCGCAGCATCGGATCGGCGCAGCCAACGCGATGTTGGACGTGCAACCCAAGCTCGCCGTGAACATCTCCAACCTCCGCCTGGTATCGAATGTGGTCGTTGTCGCACGTTGCGCAACGCGAAGTTGGAACGTCGCCCTCGGCGGAAGGTCGACGCGACGACAGTCGCCGCCGGCCAACACGTGTCAGGTCATCCAGCTAGCCGCGCCGCGCCACGCGGTCTAGAGTTGCCGTGCCCGACACGGGTCGGGTAGGGGATTTGTCGCGAGCCTCGTGCGCCGGGTGAGCGTCAAGTGGACGGGGGACACGATGGGGAACTTGTCGTTCGCGCCGGGTGAATCGGACATTAGCGAGGCGCACTTCAGTACATCAATCGTATTATTCTGGCTCAAAGCAGAGATGGCCGTCACGAACAAGCGTTTCGTTGCAAAGCAACCGAATACTCTACTTGGCCTGATACCGCTCGGATATCGGGACGTCGCGTTCCCGCTCACGAACATCGCTTCTGCCGGTGTCTCGATCAAGTTCTCCCTCCTGAGACTGATTTTCGGCGTTATCCTCGTGATCGCAGGCCTCGGTGGCCTTGCCGGCAGCGCTGCAGCAGTCGCCATCGTGGCGTTATTGCTCGGCGTTGTTCTGCTCGCCCAGACCTGGACCGCCTCGTTGGTCATCGTCAACAACGCAGGAGGCGCGTCCGTCCTGCGCGTGTCAGTCTTCCAGCGGACTTCGCTGGAACACTTCCGAGACCGCATCAGCGAACGGCTGTTTGCCGACCGCGAAGGCCTACGCCACAACGAGGTGATGCAGGCACATCACCTCGGCCTGATGTTTCAGCAACAGCAGTTGCTCGCGACGCAGATGCAGAGTCAACCGCCTCATGACCAGCACGGACAGGTCCACCCAGGCACCTATCCACCCGTGCCGACTGGCCCACCTCAGCTTTCCGGGCCGCCTCCCGCCCAGTACGGGCCGCCTCCCGGGCAGTACGGGCCGCCTCCCGCGCAGTACGGGCCGCCTCCCGCGCAGTACGGGCCGCCTCCCGCGCAGTACGGGCCGCCTCCCGGGCAGTACGGGCCCCCTCCCGCGCAGCACCGCCCGCCTACCACGCAGCCGTTGGCGAACGGGCAGGGCTGGGAGCAGGGCGGTATTTCGCCTGCCGCTCCGCAGGCGCCTGACAGGGCCAATCCAACCGACCCGCTGCCCTGAGTTCTCGAGCCTCTCCAACGCCAAGATCGGGCGATAACCTACGACAGTGAAGGCGCCTTCAATTCACGGAGCATGACGGCCGTGTATCAATCGTGAAGAAGTCCGCAAAGACGAGAGTCGGAAGCGCCGGCGATGGCGCCCTCCCCCGGGATCCGTGCGGAACGTCGGCGACGCAGTGCGCAGGCGTTACTACGGATAAACCAGCGCCAAGCCGGTCGACGGACTGACCCTTACCTCGACCAAGTGAATTTGCGGTGGCGGCCGCCAACCCGCCGGCGACGTAGTGGTGCGCGCAAGAGCCGTCGTAATCTGAACGCGGTCCGCGACTCGACGGCGGTGGCGAGTGGGGTGCAGATGAACTGATATGCCGTCCCCCGATCGACTCCGATCGATGGCTGTGAGGACTGCGGCGAACGCGACGGCCGCAAGCGCACGCATAGCTACTGCGTAGCGGCAGTCGCCGCTCAGCCGGCACCCTACCGTGCTCCCGCGTCACCGATTCGCGTGATCTTTGTTCGGCGATGCCGCTCGCACGCCGATACTGCGGCTGACGACAAGATGCCGAGACTTACCGAGATCTCGGGGCGTCCGTTGTTACACGGCTCGGGATCGACCGCGCTCCACTTTTCGATTCTCGCAGTGTTCGCTGACCTACCGGCCCATGAGCTCGCAGGCAGCGTTCTGTTTGGCCGGCTATCGGTGCACGCCTACCGACCTTCACTCATGTGCCGGTTGGGGCCGACACGCCGCCGGTGATCTGCATCGAGAGGGAGCGATCCCTGACGCGTACCGCGACAACGGCGTGGACTTCGCCGCGCCGGACGGTGACACCGAGATCTCGATGGTCGTCTAGTCGTCGGGCAGCTTGGTCCAGGTTATGACGACCTGCCGCGCGGGTCGTGATCCTCAACGTCGGCCTTGAAGGCGGTCAAATGGTCTTCGGCCCGTTGAATGACAGCGTCGGCGGCGTCGAACCAACCGATGTCGTTGACCTCGGCAGCGCGCTTGGCATCGCTGAACCAGCGCCTCTTCCACACGCTCGACAACGACGTCGATCCAGAACCCGGTCAGCTCGCCGAAACGCTCCACCGCTGAGCGATCAACCTCGGCAGCCAACGAGACAAACCGGTTCGTTGGCGGCCTCCTGTGCGGTCTTTGGCAGCCACTTGCGAAGCTTCTCTGGGCAGCGGTTGTGGTCATGAATTTGCCGTTGTTGCAGGCTGTTCGGCCAGACGTCACCCGTTCTCGCCGCGCGCAGTCTCTTCGCAGTAATCTTGCCGCCGGCCTCGGCCCAGTCGACCACCTCACGTAGCCGGTCCGGGCCATCGAGCAGCGGCACCAGTTCGCGCGCCTGGGCCTCGTTGGTGATCTTGTCGCCAATTGGCGACATCATGACCCTCGCGGCGCCGATCATTCGGTGCGCATAGGACCGGCTGATCCCGAACCGCTCATCGGCGTACGACTCGAAGGTCGAGTGAGTGTCGCGGTACAACCTGACGTTGTTGATCGTCGCCAGCGTCTTCCCGACCTCCATAAAGGTGCGCAGGCCCTCGTCCACCATGGCCTCGCAGACGGCCAACTGGTCGGCCTCGGCCGTGGTCAACGTGCTCGGCAGGCTTTGGCCGTCGTCAGCGGGGCGTGCCACGATGGACCTCCCATTCGTCAAGTGCGGTGGCGTACTCGGTGGACGGGACCTTTCGGGTTGAGGCAGAGGGCCTGGCCGTGGTGGAAGCGGTCGGGCCGTTTGCTTCCCCGGACCACGACACGCCGTTCACGACACCTCCTGCACAGCTGGCCCGGCCGGTGCGCCATGGCCGGCAGGGACGCGACGTCGAAGGTCGTCAAGGTCGTTCAGATTGACTTGCAGGCGCCGTGGGCCGTGCCGATACAGCGGCACGGTGCCGTCGGCTCCCCATCGGCGCAACGTTCTGGTCGGAATGCCTGCGTACCGCGCGGCGTCGACGAGGGATGCGAAATGCGGTTCGCGTTCGTCTTCTTATTGCGTGGCATGTGATCGCCTCCCGGACGAGTGGATGGTGCGGGAGGCGACAGGTCAGGCCGGCGCACTCCCGCAGGGGATCGGAGTTGCCGGGAGGGCGTTCGG
The DNA here is from genome assembly GCA_963718805.1 of uncultured Actinomycetota bacterium. Taxonomy (GTDB): domain Bacteria; phylum Actinomycetota; class Actinomycetes; order Mycobacteriales; family Jatrophihabitantaceae; genus Jatrophihabitans. The sequence continues at coordinate 476,822 of CAVQZY010000001.1, forward strand.
GCCGTTGGTCGGTGCCACCAGGACGCGCACCTGCGGCGCGGTCGGCGCGAGGTACTCGACCTCCGGCACGGTGTGGGCTACCTGGGGCGGCCAGGTGCGCGGACCGTTGGGCCGACACGAGCCGCCAGGCGCAGCGACGACGGCGCCAGTTCCCGAGCGCAGACGCCAACCAGGCGCCCGGACAGGGCGGCGGCCTCGTGCTCGCTGCCGGGCTGGCGGGACAGGCGTGGAACGCGGACCCATGTCCGTCGCCGCCCGTGCCGCCGTGCCATGCGGCACACCGTAAGCCTGCGCCACTACCGTGCACAACTGGCCTGTAACTACCTCAGCGGAATTTGTCCCCTGGCCGGTCACCTGCTGGGAACGCCTAAGGCACGTGGGGTGCACAGCCGGTATGGCTACGGCTAGATGCATTGTAAAATAAGGAGTTTGGTGGTGCCCCCGGCAGGATTCGAACCTGCGACGCCCGGCTTAGGAGTCCGGCGCTCTATCCCCTGAGCTACGAGGGCGCTCGGGTCGTGTGTTCAGGATACGGGGAGCGGTCAGCGCCGGTGGGTCTGGCGGCGGATCCAGTCGACGCCGGCGTGCAGGCGCTCGACGCCTTCGGCGATGAGGCGGTCGGGGCGGGCGCCGAGCAGGCGGGGGAAGGGCATTTCCATCAACAGGGCCCGATTGACGTTGGCAACCATGGCATCGAGGTGACGGCGGATCCGCTCGATCTCGTCGGGCTCGTCGCGGTTGGCAACGAGGCGTTCGGCGACCGCCCAGGCGAACGCGCGGTCCTCGTCGACGAGCACGTCATCGATTCGGTTGTTCAACGTGTCGAGATCGCCCTGGTCGAGAGACCTGGGCAGCTCGTCCTCGAAGTGGTGGCGCAGGATCGGGATGCGGCGGTGAAAGACCTCGTTGACGGCGGTGAAGTTGAGGTGCTCGTCATCGGAGAGCGTCGCACCGCTTGCTGATTTCAAAACGGCGAACGGGAGGTCGTAGTTGACGTGCGCGTTCACGCCGGCGACCGCGAACTGGAAGCGTGAAATGCGGCCGTTCGATCGGCGTGCGAACAGCACCGACCAACACTTCGGCGCGGTGCGGGGGTTCTGGTGATAGGTACGCAGTGCGTCGAGATATCGCGATGCGAAATTGACGTCGAGGGTGTTCAGGTAGGCGAGATCGGTGAACATCGGCTGCGGTTCGTCCATGCACCGCAGGATGTCCGCCGTGATGTCGTGATACAGGTAGCTGAAGGCGGCCAGTCCGTCGGCGGCGGTACCGCCGGCCGCCTGGTACAGACGTTCGAGCCCGGCGGCGACGTCGGCCACGGTGGTCGGCTGCATCGCCGCGACCATGCTGGCGACCGCGGGCAGCAGCGGCTCGTCGGTCTCGGCGCGGCGCGAGCGCATCTGGGTCATGTCAGTTCTCCTGAGTGTTGGCGGTCGCGACCCGCTGGCCGAACATGCCGGCCTGCACGCGGCTCGAGACCCCGAGCTTGGCAAGGATGTGCGATACGTGCACGCTGGCGGTCTTCTCGCTGATGAACAACGCCCGCGCGATCTGCCGATTGCTCTCGCCCTCGGCCAACCGGCCGAGTACGAGCCGTTCACGTGGGGTCAGGGCGGCGAGCGGGTCGGGCGTGGTCGGCTCGTCGACCGGTTCGGCAACTGGTTCGGCCTGCGTGGGCAGGACAACCGCCGCGCGGCGGGCCAGCAACTCGATCTCCTGCAGCATCGGCCCGGCGCCGAGCCGGGCGGCCACCGCGTGTGCCGACGCGAGTGCCTCCAGCGCCCCCGCCGCCCGCGCCCGATGTGCGAACAGCGCCTCGGCGAGCCGGTACCGCGCGTAGCAGGCCGGATACGGATGACCCAGCTCCGTCCACGTCTGCGCGGCGAGCGACCATGTCTGCGGATCAGACGTGCCGGAGAACCGCGACGCCTCGGCGTCGCACAGGTACACGTAGCCGCTGACCGCGGCGCGCACCGGCGCGGCTGCGGCAGCCGCGAGGTCGCCGAGTTCGAGCATCTGTGCGCGCAGCTGGGAGACCGCCGCCTCCCGCCGGGCCCGCTGACCACCGCTGATCGTGGCGAGGTCGGCCTCGGCGCGCAGCCCGTGCCAGACGAGCGGCGCCAGCACCCACACCGATCCGGTGTTCGCGCTCGCCTCGTCGAGACCCTGGGTGACGTGCTCGCGCGCGAGGTCGGACCGCCCGCGCCACATCTCCAGTCCGGCGCGCAGAGTCAGTAGCGGGATGCGATACCGGGAGCCGACGGTCTGCGCGCACAGGATCTCGACGAGCCCGAGCTCGTCCTCGGCCCGGGCCAGTGCGCCGACCCCCACCAGCAGGCGGCACCGGGCCAGCCGAAGCTCCAAACTGGCGGTGCCGGTGGGGTTCGCCGCCAGCGCCTGCGCCACCGCTGCGTCGGCCGCCGCCCAGTCGCCGGCCCGGAACAGCGCGTTCGCGATGAAGGCCTGCAGCGCGGCCCCGTAGGTGCGGCCCAGACCGAGTGAATCCAGGATCGGCGCGGCTCGACGGCCGCTCTCGATCGCCTCGCCCATTCGGTTCAACGGTCCGCCCAGCAGCCCGCACAGCCGCAGGTGGGCGCGCCCGATGATGTCGGGACTGCCGGTCCCGGTGGCGATCTGCACGCCTGTCTCCATCAGCTCGACGCCGCGATCCGGGTCGCCCAGGTACGCGACGCTGAAGCCGAGGGTCGGCAGCACCCGCGCCCGGGCCTCGTCGAGATGCGCCTGCTCGGCGACCTCGAGCGCGGTGGCGGCCTGATCGCCGCTGTCGAGGTACCAGCCGAAGTCTTCGAGCGCTTCGGCGTACGCCGACAGCACTGCTACTCGGAATTCGGGTGTTGCGTCGTCGGGCAGCATCGACTTCGCGTCCGCGTGGGCGATCACCGCTTCGCGACCACGGCCGGCAGCAGACAGGTAGCGGCCGAGCTCGCTGTGCAGCAGCGCGCGGGCCGTGCCGGGGCGCTCAGGTTCGAGCAACAACCGGGTGCGGATGAGTTCCGCGGCGCGATCGGCGTCGCCGGCGAGGTGCGCTGCCCGCGCTGCCCGCGCGTACAGATCGGGGCGTTCGGCGTCCGACCCTCGCTCCTGCAGATCCAGCGCGCTGCGCCAGTGACGGTCGGCCTCGGCGAACCCGTAGGAACGCTCGGCGTCCTCGGCGGCAGTGGTCGCCGCCGCGAACGCGCGTGGCCAGTCCTGCGCCGCCTGCCAGTGCGCGGCCAGCTTCGCCGCGGTGCGGAAGTCGCGTTCGCCGCTGCTCTCGATCGCCTCGGCATACCGGCGGTGCAGCCGGATCCGTTGGCCCGGGATCAGTTCATCGGCAAGGACTTCGCGCATGATGCCGTGCCGGATGCGGTAACCGTCGTCGCCGTCCGCGACGCTCACCAGTCCGGCGCGTACCGCGGCATACAGCGCGTCGAGCAGTTCCGGCTCGGGCAGTTCGAGCACGGACGCGAGCAGCGCATGCGTCACCGGTTCGTCGCCGATCGCCAACGCCCTCGCCACGTCCTGCGCGGCCGGTGGCAGCACGTGCATCCGGTGCCGCACGAGATCGCGGACGCTGTCCGGCACCGCCGGTTCGCGATCGGCGTGCACCGAGTTCACCAGTTCTTCGACGATGAACGCATTGCCGGCCGAGCGCTCCCACACGAAGTCGACCACGGTGCGGTTGGCGGTCGCGCACAGCTCGGCCACCGCGGGGCGATCCAGAGGGTGCAGTCGCATCGCGGTTGCCCGTCCCTGGCGCTGCAGTTCCAGCGCCAGCTCGTGGATGGCGCCCCCGTCGTCGAGGGCGTCGACGCGGTATGCCACCACCAGCAGGACCGACCGATCGGTGAGCGCCGCGAGCAGGTAGGTCAGCAACCGGCGAGACGACAGATCCGACCATTGCATGTCGTCGAGCAGCAACGCCAGCGGGCCGTGTTCGGCGAGCGCTGCGATCGTGCGCATCAGCAGATCCAGCACGGGTTGTTCTCCGGACAGATCGACCTGCTCCGCATCGCGCGCGACGTTTCGCTCCGGCAGCAATGCTGCGAGTTGGCTGCCCGCCGGCCCGACCGCCTCCCGCAGGCTCGCTGCGCCCTCGTCATGGGCGAGTCGTTGCAGCGCGTCCCGGAACGGCCAGAACGGTGCGCCTTCGCCGATGTCGATCGCGGCGCCGCGCAGGACGCGGATTCCGCTTGCCTGCGCGCTGGCAGCGAATTCCGAAAGCAGCCGGCTCTTTCCGCCCCCGCTCTCGCTGCGGATGAATACGGCGGTCAATTCGCGTCGGGCGTTGTCGAGAGCGGCGTCCAGTTGCGCGAGCTCAGCAGCGCGGCCGACGAAGCGGGCCGGCTGTTTCCACGCGGACATGAATGCAGGCTACGGCGTAGGTCGGCGCTGCGACGATCATGTTTCGCGGACCACCAGACCGCATTCCACGGACAATCGCGCGTCACCATTCCGGTTCGCCCAAGCCCTGCGCGGCGAGGTGGCCACGCAGTTCGACGAGATAGCGGCGCCGCGTCGGACCGAGACTTCCGATCGGGCGGCACCAGCGCTTGCCGACGGCCTGGTACGAGTCGCCCGAGCACACCAGGTCGACCAGCAGCCCGCTGCGATCGGTCGGCATCATCGCCAGCGCCCGCCGCACCCGGGCGTCGCGATCGTCGCGCTCGACCCGGGCCGCCGGGCCGTCCTCGTGCGCGGTGGCGAGTGTGTCTGCGGCGGTGTCGTCGAGTGCCGTCGTGCGGCTGCGGCGGCGGGAGACCTCGATCGCCAGGCGCTGCGCGGTGGTGCGCAGCCACGCGAAGACGTGTTCGGGATTGTGCAGCGGGGTGCGCGTCGCCAGCAGTCGCAGCCAGGTCTCCTGCGCGATGTCGGCGGCGTCGGCGGAATTGCGCACGACCAGCCACGCGACGTGCCGCACGAGGGCGTCGTACTTCGCCATGAGCGGCTCGAGCGCGGTGGGGTCGCCGGCCTGCAGCCGGCGCACCCAGGCGGCGACCTCGTCGTTCGGGCTGCTCGCCTCGAGCGTGACCTGCGTTGCACTCGCCGCCATGACCGTCTCCCTCAGCGCTGCCGTTCGGCTCAAGATCCGCCCGGCGACGGCGCGGCGAATCGGGAGAAGCCTTATTACGGGGCGGCGGCAGCCTTATCCGTCGGCTCCGATCACCCAGTGCTGCGGCAAAACAGGGCATATGGGAAGTCTCAGTCACGCGGTGCGACCGATGGGGTCAATTCGGCTGCGCGGAAACGAGCTTGTCCGGGTCGAGAACGAGGTCGATCTCGCTGATCAGCCCATTGATCACCGTCATGCCGACGACGGCCAGCACCGTGCCGCCGGGGGTGCGGGCGACGAGGCCGACGGCGGCGTTGACCGTGGCGATCTCGCAGATGGTGGCGAACCTGGGGCCCTGCGATGCGGCGTGCACGGCAACGTTTTCGGCACCGAGGACCAACGGCGGTGCATCGGTGGCGCGCGCGCCGCTGTCGACCCGGAACGCGACGTCGGGATGCAGGACGCCGAGCAGCGCCGCGAAGTCACCGGCTCGCGCAGCGGTGAGGAACGCCGCGACGACCTTGCGCTGTCGGCCGAGATCGCGGTCCGGCACGGTCGGCGTGCCGCGCACGATCCGGCGGGCCCGGCTGGCGAGTTGCCGGGCGGCGGCGGGGCTGCGGTCGATCATCGGCGCAATCTCGTCGAACGGCACTGCGAACATGTCGTGCAGCACGAACGCCAGCCGTTCGGCCGGCTTGAGCCGCTCGAGCACGACCAGCAGCGCGAGCCCGACCGAGTCGGCGACGATCGACTGCTGCTCGGGCCCGTCGGGATCGTCGCTGACGACCGGCTCCGGCAGCCAGGTGCCGACCAACGATTCGCGGCGCGCCTGGCGGGCGCGCAGCATGTCGATGCAGACCCGGCCGACCACCGTCGTCAGCCAACCGCCGAGGTTGCCGATCGCGGCATCGTCGGACCGGTTGAGCCGCAGCCAGGCCTCCTGCACGGCGTCCTCGGCCTCGCTGCGGGAGCCGAGCATGCGATACGCGACGGCCTGCAGGTGCGCCCGGTGCTGCTCGAACTGCTCGGTCTGCACACTCACGTGGTCCATGGTCCTTCGGCCTCCCGCCCTTTTGTGGTCTGACGGATGGGCCGCGGCGGATGTGACGGGGCGCGGCACATCGCCGGCGTTGACTACGCTCACCAACGTGGTGGCCGAACGTCTGACGCATGTCGACGCGGTAGGCGCCGCGCGCATGGTCGACGTCTCCGGAAAGGAGGTCACCGTGCGCACCGCGACGGCCACGGGGCGCTTCACCACCACGCCGGAAGTGATCGAGTTGCTGCGCCGTGACGGGTTGCCCAAGGGCGACGCGCTGGCGGTGGCCCGCATCGCCGGCATCGCGGCTGCCAAACGCACCTCAGACCTCGTGCCACTGTGCCATCCGATCGCGCTGCACGGGGTCGAGGTCGAGCTCGACGTGTGCACCGACGCCATCGATATCACCGCCACCACCCGCACCGCTGATCGCACCGGCGTGGAGATGGAGGCCATGACCTCGGTGGTGGCGGCCGGCCTCACGCTCTACGACATGGTCAAGGCGGTCGACCGCGCCGCCCGGCTCACCGACGTCCGGCTGCTCGCGAAGTCCGGCGGCCGGTCGGGCGAATGGCACGCCGAGGCGCAGTCGTGAAGGCCGCGGTGATCACCTGCTCGAACCGCTCGGCGCGCGGGGAACGTGACGACACGAGCGGTGAGGTGCTGGTCGAGTCGTTGCACGACGCCGGTCACGAGGTGGTGCTGCGCCGGGTCGTACCCGATGACATCGCCGCGATCCGGCAGGCTGTCGGTGAAGGGCTCGCCGCCGGCGTGCAGGTCGTGCTGACCACCGGCGGCACCGGGCTCGCGGCCACGGATGTCACGCCCGAGGCGGTGCGCCCGCTCCTCGATCGCGAGGTTCCCGGCGTCGCCGAGGCGCTGCGCCTCGGGGCTCGCGACCGGGTGCCGACCTCGGTGCTCTCCCGCGGAGTCGCGGGAGTGGCCGGCGGCGCGTTCGTGGTGACGCTGCCCGGCTCGCCCGGCGGAGTCCGGGATGGCATGGCGCTGCTGACACCGCTCCTCGGGCACATCGTGGATCAGTTGCGCGGTGCCGACCACCGCCAGGGAGGTGGTGTGTGAGCGAGCATCCGACCCCCGGCAGCGACGTCGACCCGACGCTGCGGCTGGTCTCCGTGTGCGACCAGCCGCTCGATCCGGCCTTGTTCCAAGCCGCGGTCCAGCACCCGCAGGCGGGCGGGTCCGTGGTGTTCTGCGGCGTGGTGCGCGATCACGACCACGGGCGCGCGGTGGTCGCGCTCGAGTACCAGGGTCATCCGAGTGCGGCAGACGTCCTGGCCGAGATCGCTGACCAGTTCGCGGCGGAACCCGAAGTGCTGGCGATCGCGGTCGGTCACCGGGTCGGCCACCTGGAGGTGGGCGACGTCGCGCTTGTCGCGGCGGTCGCGACGGCACATCGGCGCGCGGCGTTCGACACCTGCCCCCGGCTGGTGGACGAGGTGAAGGCCCGGTTGCCGATCTGGAAGCGGCAGGTGTTCCTCGACGGCACCGACGAGTGGGTCAACTGCCCCTGACGGGGCAGCGGGTCAGCTCGTCGGGGTGTCGGCGTCGCCGGCCGGCGGGGTGGCCGCGGGCGGCGTTGCCGGCGGTGTTGCCGGCGGTGTTGCCGGCGGTGTTGCCGGCGGTGTTGCCGGCGGTGTTGCCGGCGGTGTTGCCGGCGGTGTTGCCGGCGGTGTTGCCGGCGGTGTTGCCGGCGGTGTTGCCGGCGGTGCTGCCGGCGGTGTCGCCGGCGGTGTCGGGGCCGCTGCCGGAGGCTCGACGACGGTCGCGTCGCCGACAGTGGGAGCGGATTTGTCCCGATCCAGCACGCTGCCGATCTTCGAGGAGACCGAGCCGATCTTGTCGGCGTACTTGCCCTTGGTCGCCTTGTCGATCTGGCCGGCGGCGACGGCAACGCCCTGGGCAGCCAGCCCGGCGGCCTTGTCGACGTACGGGCCGGCCTTCTCGGCCGCGTCGCTCGCCGCGCCCTTCGCCTTTTCGATCACCGGGCCCGCGGCATCCGCGGCCTGACTCACCAGTTCGCTGGCGCGGTCGGTGAACTTCTTGTCACTCATGGGGTGCCTCCGTCATCGTTGCGCTCGTTCGCATCCCGATGGACCCATCCAAGCACCAGACGAGCGACCGGGGCAGACTGGTCCGGTGGAACGAGACCCAGCCGACAGTGGCGAGCCCCGCGCCGGGCGATCGCCTGCCGCGCGGCCGGGCACCGCGCGGCCGGGCACCGCGCGGCCGGGCACCGCGCGGCCGGGCACCGCGCGGCCGGGCACCGCGCGGCCGTGCACCGACGACCCCGCAGACGCGCCGGTCCTGCCCGACCGGTCGAGCGATGATCTCGACATCGGTTGGGGCGAGGACGTGCGGGGCGACCGGCGCAACCGCCGTGCCGGCGGACGCGACGTCGATTGGTATCGCCGCGAGCGCCCCCCGCACCACGAGTAGTGATGCTCAGGTGGCCGGTTGTTCCTTGATGAGGGCGGTCGGCGGCTCCTTCGCGAGCAGATCGCGGATCTGCTCGAGCAGCACGATGTCGTCCGGCTTCGGCTCCGGGTCTGGCTCGCCCTTCTCGATCTTGCGCGCCCGCCGTTCGTTGAACTTGTTCATCGGCACCACGAAGATGAAGTACACGACGGCCGCGGTCGTGGCGAAGGTGATGATCGCGTTGATGATCGCCGAGAAGTTGATGAACGTGGACGCGCCGAGCACATCGAGCTTGGAGCCCTTCGGAACACCGGGCGTGTGCCGCAGCGAGAATCCCAGGCCGTTGGTGTTGGACCCGCCGAGCGCGTTGACGATCGGGGTGATGATCGCGCCGACGAACGAACTCACCACCGCCTGAAATGCAGTGCCGATGACCACGGCGATCGCCAGTTCGACGACATTGCCGCGCATCATGAATTCCTTGAAGCCCTTGAGCATGCGTCCCTCCGGGTCATTGCCCAACCTGGCGACGGACGCCGCCAGACGTTCGCATGCTAGGGCGGAACGCCCACCCCTGCGAGGGTTTGGGATACGCCGATACGGGCGATTCGCACCGCGCTGGCCCGATCTGCGGCGACGACGACCTCTGTCCCGGTATCGTCCGCGGCCGGGAACACCGCGAGCACGAGCAGGCGGGTGCCGGCGATCGTGACCGTCGAAGCCGTGGCCTGTGTCGCGTCGTCCGGCAGTGCAGCCTCGGCGCGTGGCGTCGCCAGCAGGTCGATGTGATCGCCCGGATGCAAGAGATCTGCCGCGTGCGGGTCGGCGATCGGCACCGGCACCGCGACGAGTCCTGGCCCGAGCCCGGTGGTCAGATCCCGGCCGAGCAGGCGCGTGGTGGTCAGCGCCTCGTGCCGAGCGAGCCCAGCGGCGAGTCGGCGGCCGATCAGCGGCTGCATCCGGCGCACCGCCGACGCGGGCACCAGGCTCGGCGGCCACCGCGACACCGAGAGATCCCCCACGGCGAGGCTGCGACCGGCCGGAAGATCGCGCGCGGCCACGACGACCGCGACGCCGGCCGGCGCGCGACCGCGCTGCGCCCCGTGAGCGGTGACCGCGCTGTCGAGGGCGAGCAGGCCGCAGGCGGCCGCAAGCGCCACCCTGGTCCAGCGGCCGAGGCGGGGGAGGCGGCGGCGCAGCGCATCGAACATGTCCGGCACGGTAGGGGCGCCGCGCAGACCCGCGGGCGCGCTCGCGCCGGCCTGTGGATGCCGCACCGGGGTGTGGACGAAACCGGCGGCGGCGTCGGGCCGGTGTGCTACGCGCTCGCGGTCGCCTTGCCGGCGGTGGATGGCTTCGACTCGGACGAGGACTTCTTGTCCGTGGCCGTCGAGGTCTTCGAGTCCGACCCGGCCGACTCCTTCGCACTCGACGACGTGGATTCCTTGGCCGGCCGCTCCGTCGTGGCGCCCTTGGCGTGGGCGGCGCGGCTGTCGTTGCGGTAGAAGCCGCTGCCCTTGAACACGACGCCCACCGCCGAGAACACCTTGCGGACCGGCGAGCCGCACACCGGGCACTCGCTGGCCGCCGGATCGGTGAAGGACTGCACGAGTTCGAAGCGCTCGACGCACTCCGGGTTCGTACACGCGTACTGGTACGTGGGCATGGGCGAGGTCCTCCGACGCCGTCGAACGAAACCAGCCGCACCGCGGCTGGCACTCCCAGGGTACGACTGCTAACTGCGAACGGCACCCGCGGTATTCCCACCGAGTGAGTGCCACCCGTCCGGCGATACCGCGGCGTCGACCGTGACGTCCCAGGAATCACTCGGCAGCGTGGCCACGATCTCGCCGGCGAAGACCAGCGCCGCGACGATCGTGTCGTGCCGACGCCTCGCCAGCGCTCGGTCGTACGACCCGCCGCCGCGGCCGAGCCGAGTGCCGTCGGCCGCCACCGCCAGGGCGGGAACGAGGATGACGTCGACCGACGCGATCGCCGCGGGCCCGAGATCGGCGGGGCCACCGATCGCCAGTGGCGCCGCGTCGCGTTGAGGGGTCCATTCCGTCCAGTCCAGATCGCGATCGGTCCGGGTGAGGGGCACCAACACCCGGACCCCGCGCATGTGCAGCGTCGCGAGCAACTCCGGCGAGCCGGGCTCGGTCCGCAATGGCTCGTAGGCCGCGACGCTGCGCCAGTGCTGCGCGGCCTGCCGGTCGAGCAGGTGTCCGCGGATCGCTGCCCGGGCGTCTAGGACCTGCTGCGGCGACCGGTCCCGCCGCGCCGCAGCGAACGACGCCCGCAGCTGTGCCTTGTCGGTGTTGCCCACCTGTTGATTGTCGCCCGGTTAGGCTCGATGGATGACGAGCTGGGACCTGCCCCGTGCCTGACGACGCTCGCCAGCGCTCGGTCGACGAGCATCTCGCGATCGTCCTCGACGGCATCGGGGTGCTCGATCCCATCGACCTGACCCTGCTCGACGCCCAGGGCCTGTTGCTCGCCGAGGACGTCCGTACGGATTTCGCGCTGCCCAGTTTCGACAACTCAGCGATGGACGGCTACGCGGTGCGCGCCACCGACACCCGCGACGCCAGCGCCGAACGGCCCGTGACGCTGCAGGTGGTCGGCGACATCGCGGCCGGAATGAAATCGCGCACCGGCATGGGACCGGGACTCGCGATGCGGATCATGACCGGCGCGCCGATCCCGGCCGGCGCCGACGCCGTGATCCCGCTCGAGGACACCGACCGCGGGCTCGCGCGGGTGCAGATCGGCCGGCCCGTGAGCAGCGGCGAGTGCCTACGCCGCTGCGGCGAGGACCTCGTGGCCGGCGCGCCCGCACTCGGCTCGGGTGCGGCGCTCGGCCCGCAGCAACTCGGCCTGCTCGCCGCCATCGGCCGCGACCGCGTGCTGGTGCGCCCGCGGCCTAGAGTCATCGTGCTGTCGACAGGCAGCGAGCTGATCGAGGTCGGGCGTAAGCCCGGCTTCGGTGAGGTGATCGACTCGAACTCCTACATGCTCACCTGCGCGGCGAAGGACGCCGGCGCCGATGCACGGCGGATCGGGATCGTGCCCGATGATCACGCCAAGCTGCTCGACGTGCTGGAGAGCCAGTTGCTACGCGCTGACGTGCTGGTCACGACCGGTGGCGTCAGCATGGGCGCCTACGACGTCGTCAAGGAGGCGTTGTCCGAAGTCGGCACCGTGTCGTTCAACCGGGTGGCCATGCAACCGGGCAAGCCGCAGGGGTTCGGGCACCTTGGCGACGGCGTCCCGATCTTCTGCCTGCCCGGCAACCCGGTCAGCAGCCTGGTGTCCTTCGAGGCTTTCATCCGCCCGGCGATTCGCAAGCTGCTCGGCAAGCGCAATCTGCATCGCGCGACGGTCGAGGCGGTCGCACTGGAGAGTGCGACGAGCCCGCACGGCGTGCGGCAGTACCGCCGCGGGGTGTTGCACCGGGAGGCGAGCGGCGGTTACAGCGTGTCGTTCATGGGCGGGGCGGGATCGCATCTGATCGGCTCGCTGGCGTTGTCGAACTGCCTGATCGTGATTCCGGAGGAGGAGACCGAGGTGGACGCCGGCGCGGAGGTCACGGTGATCCCGCTGCTGCTGGCGAATCGGTGAGCCGTGGCTAGAACTCCGGGCTGGCCGGCGCGGCCGAGCGCCGGACCGGTGGAGCTGCGGCCGCCGCGCCTGCGCGACGCCCGCGCCTGGAGCGAGATCCGGCTGCGCAACGAGATATGGCTGCAACCGTGGGAACCCACCTCGCCGCACGACTGGGACGAGCGCAACTCGGTCTCGGCCTGGCCGGCGCTGCACTCCGCGCTGAAGAGTTCCGCGCGCCGCGGCACCATGCTGCCGTTCATGATCTGTTACGGCGGGCGGCTGGTCGGACAGATGAACGTGTCCAACGTGGTGCACGGCGCCCTGCGCTCGTGCACCGTCGGCTACTGGGTCGACGGCGCGATGGCCGGCCGCGCCATCACCCCGACCGCGCTCGCTCTGACGATCGACCACTGCCTGGGACCGGTCGGCCTGCACCGGGTCGAGGTCGACATCCGGCCGGAGAATCACGCGAGCCTGCGCGTCGTCGAGAAACTCGGGCTGCGTCGCGAGGGCTTCTACGAGCGCTTCCTGGACATCGACGGCGCGTGGCGCGACCACGTCGCGTTCGCGATCACGGTCGAGGAGCTGCAGGGGGCCAGCATGCTGACCAGGCTGGTCGCGCTGCCGCCCGATCCGACGTGGCGCAACCAGCGCTGAGCCGTCTCCGGTAGCCCGAAAGGCCGAATTCTCAACCTCAAGTCGAGGTTGTTTATCGACACGCCGGAGCGCGTACGCGCTCAACCCGCATTCCGTCATTAGCTTGTGGTCAGCGTTACTGGTGTGACTGGAGGTGCGGATGCTTTCACCATTCATGACGGTGGTCGTCCTCGCCGTCCTCTGGCTGATCGTCGTGGTGCCGATGATCCTGCGACGCAGCGACGAGCGTCGGCGCGAACGGTCGGTGGAAAGTTTCGGACGCGCCATGCGCGCCTTGGGCCGCCGTACCGCGACGGTGAGCGATGATCACGCAGAGGTCTTCGTGCCTCGCCAGAACCGCGCCAAGCTGGCGGCGCCCGCCCGCCGCCCCGTGCCCGCCGCCCAGGAGGCGCTGATGTACCCGCCCGACCGCACCGACCTGTCCGAGGCGCGCACCCGGATGCTGGCCCGCCGCCGCCGCTCGCTGGCCACCCTGATCGGTGGCAGCCTGATCTTTCTCGCCGCCGCGCTGCTCATGGGCGGCGCAATGTGGTACCTCGGCCTGGCGTTCGCCCTGGGCCTGGTCGGCTACCTGTGGTTCCTGCGCAGCCAGACGCTGAAGGACCGCAGCCGCCGTGAGAACCGGCAACTGCGCGCCGCGACCCGGCGTCCAGCCGACTACGACGCCACCGCCGCGGTGGGCCGCTTCGTGGAGCCGGCGGAGTCGGTCGTGCGCATCGACGACGACGACCTCGAGTTGCACAGCATGGACACCATCGACCTGACCGGCCTCTACAGCGAGGAACTCGCGCCCGCGGCCGCCCAGCGCCGGGCCAGCTGACCGGCGCTCCGGCGTCGCGGCCGCCGAAGCGGCGCCCGCGATCCTGATACCCTCGACGACGGCCTTCGGGCCGATCCCGGTTCCAGGGGGCTGTGGCGCAGTCCGGTAGCGCACCTCGTTCGCATCGAGGGGGTCAGGGGTTCGAATCCCCTCAGCTCCACATATGGCCCAGCAATTCTGGGATCTCTAGCTACGCCTTCCGGCGTCCAAGATCGTTTGACCTCCGTTTGATCCCGAGGCCATTGGGACTGCTACGGCCAAAATCCCCGAAAAACAAGGCCGGACTTACGAAGATCATGAGCACATGACCTGGCGGTAGTTCCGGTGTGTCTTGGTTTGCGTTGTCGGGTTGTCGGGTTCTGTGGCGGTATCGAGTTGGACAGGTTTGAAATCGTGTAGGCACACGACTTGTGGCGTGTCGCTCGACAGTAGCTGACCTGTCGGATTGACTGATGGGCATGTACCTGCGGGAGACGAGGCGCAGCAACAAGGACGGGTCCGTGGTGCGGTACCTGCAGCTGGCACACAACACCCGTAACCCGGTGACTGGCTCCTCGACCGCGACGGTGATCCACAACTTCGGACGGGCGGAGAACGTCGACCGTGCGGCGCTGGCCCGGCTGGTGTCCTCGATCTCGCGGTTCCTGGACCCGGCCGACGCGGTCGCGGCCGCCGCAGGCGCCGAGGTGGACATCCTCGACGCACGCCGCCTGGGCGGGGCGTGGACCCTCGACCAGCTCTGGAACAAGCTGGGGATCGCGACCGCGTTGCACCGGTGCGCGGCTGGACGGCGCCTGGACGCCGAGGCGACGGAGCGGGTGATCTTCACCCTCGTCGCCCAGCGTGCGTTGGAACCTCGTTCGAAGCTGGAGTGCTGCCGGTGGGTCGCCGAGAGGGTCGCCATCGATGGCGTGAGCGGCTTGGACACCGATGCCGCCTACGCGGGCATGGACTTCCTGCTCGACGCGTTGGAGGAGATCGGCGAGCAGATCTTCTCCTCGGTCGCGCACCTGCTGAACCTCGACGTCTCGATCATGTTTGTGGACACCACCTCCACCTACTGGCAGATCGACGGCGCCGATGAGTTGGCCGACCTCGCCGATCCCGTGAGTGAGGACGACGACTCACGCCCCAAGGAGTCCGCGACGCGTACCTGGGGGAACTCGAAGGACCACCGCCCGGACCTGCCGCAGGTGATCATCGCGATGGCCGTAACCCGCGACGGGATCCCGGTCCGCGCCTGGACCTTCCCCGGCAACACCGGTGACCAGCCGATCATCCGCGCCATCAAGGACGATCTCGGGGCGTGGAACCTGCGCCGGCTGGTCTGGGTCGCCGACCGCGGCTTCGCCTCTGCCGCGAACCGCGCGTACCTGACCCGCGGCGGTGGGCACTACATCCACGCCGAGAAGCTGCGACACACCAACCACGAAGCGGCCGAGGCGCTGGCCCGCCCGGGACGCTACAAGAGCGTCGCCGGCAACTTGCGGGTCAAGGAGGTGACCGTCGCCCCGGGCGGCGACACCGACGGGGCCCGGGCACAACGCTTCGTGGTCTGTCACAACCCGGAAGCCGCCGCGCGTGACGTCGCCGTTCGCGAACGTCTCGTGCACCACCTGCGCGAGCTGATCGACGGCTCTGACAGCTGGCCGACACGGCGGCGCGACGAGTTCGTCGGCAGCCTGAAGGGCAAGCCCGGGCTGCGGCGCTACCTGCGCCGCACCGGCGGCGGGTTGCTGCGCATCGACCAGCGTGCCATCGAGCGGGAGAAGCACCTGGACGGCAAGTGGCTGCTGCGTACCAGCGACCAGACCCTCACCCCCGAAGACCTGGCCGCCGCCTACAAGCAGCTGCTCGCCGTGGAAGCCGGCTGGC
Source organism: uncultured Actinomycetota bacterium (assembly GCA_963718805.1). Lineage (GTDB taxonomy): Bacteria > Actinomycetota > Actinomycetes > Mycobacteriales > Jatrophihabitantaceae > Jatrophihabitans. The sequence continues at coordinate 492,305 of CAVQZY010000001.1, forward strand.
GCGACATGAAGTCCTCGCTACGGCTACGGCCGGTGTTCCACCACCGAGAGGACCGCATCCGCGCGCACATCCAACTGTGCTGGCTCGCGCTGCTGCTGATCCGGGTCGTCGAGAACGCCACCGGCGACACCTGGCGCAACATCCGCCACGAACTGGACCGGCTGCACCTAATCACCCTCGCCACCAGCGACGGGCAGGTCGCGCAACGCAGCGAACTGACCGACAGCCACCGCAAGATCCTCACCGCGTTGCAGCTGCCCGAACCGCGACGGTTCTACGACTTCACCATCCCGGCCGGCGACTGACCCACACCTGCCCGCCCCTTGCGGCGCCGCGTAGTAACACGCCGCGATCATGACCAACCCCACCCAGCCCAGCAATCACGGGACACAGGTCACGCCCGTGTGCTCATGATCTTCGTAAGTTGGGCAAGGGGTCTCGCGCGCTGGCCTAGCACTTCATGAAACTCTGATGGGGGGACAGGTTCGAATTCGCTGTCCTGGCTGCGCCTGTCTCGGGTCGCACCCTGGCCGAGCTCGTAGTCTCGGCGTCGCGCTCGGTTGAGGCACGCTCTCCACCGCCACGCGTTCAAGGGCGGGAGTTGCCGGTGCATTCGGTGCCCTATCGACTATGCGCGTCCGCCGACTGCCTCCGACTACGGCATCGCTGGGTGATATGCGCGCCTGCGTCGCGGCCGGAGCCTCGTTTCGAGTACGCCGGTAACGGCACCTGATCGCGCGTGCCTCCTAGTACGGCAGTTGTAGATCGTGACCTTCGTTGCTGTTGAGGCGTTCGGCGGCGCGGCGGGTGTGAGGGTGCGGCCACCGGGGCTTCGATCCGGTGTTTGTGTCGAACAACAGATCCGCCGCGGTGGCCGCGGCTCATAGGGTAGATCCTGATCGGTGGACGAGGGCGTTTGGCGCGGTGACTGACTTGCTCGCGCCGCGGTTCGCCCGCCACGAGCCGCTGCGGCATGCGAGCAGCTTCGTGCTCGGGTTGCTGTCCTCGCTGGAGCGCAAGAACTGTTGGACGATCAGCGAGCAGCGGGGCCGGCAGACGCCGTACGCCTTTCAGCATCTGCTGTCCCGGGCGTCGTGGGACGCCGACGCCCTACGTGACGATCTGCGCGGCTATGTGGTCGACGCGTTCGGCGAGAAGGACGCGATCCTCGTGCTGGACGAGACCGGCGACCTGAAGGCCGGTGATCAATCCGTCGGTGTCCAGCGGCAGTACACCGGCACGGCGGGGCGGATCGAGAACAGCCAGGTCACGGTGTGCATGACCTACGTCGGCCGGCGCGGGCACGCGTTCATCGACCGGGCCCTGTACGTGCCGAAGTCGTGGACCGACGACCCGCAGCGGTGCCGCGCCGCCGGCATCCCCGCCGATGTCGAGTTCGCGACCAAACCCGCGCTGGCCGGGCAGATGCTGACCCGCGCGGTCCAGGCCGGGGTGCCGGCCGGCTGGGTCGCCGGGGACGAGGTCTACGGCGGCAACCCCGCGCTGCGCGCGAAGATCGGTGAGCTCAAGCTCGGGTACGTACTGATGATCGCCTGCAACCAGCACGTCCCGACCCCGGCCGGGCCGATGCCGGCCGACCAATGCGCGAAACTCGCACCGAAGAACAACTGGCAGCGGCTCTCGGCCGGTCAGGGCAGCAAAGGCGAACGCAACTACGACTGGCTCTGGTGCGACCTCGTGCCCGAGGACGCCGACGACAACGGGCACCACTGGCTGCTGGTGCGCCGCAACCGCAGCACCGGAGAACTGGCCTACCTGCGCTGCTACCACCCGCGCCGCGTGCCGCTGCGAGCCCTGATCCGGGTGGCCGGGCAGCGGTGGCGCATCGAGGAGAGTTTTCAGTCCGCCAAACAACTCACCGGCCTGGACCAGCACCAAGTCCGCCGCTGGACCTCTTGGCACCGCTGGACCACGCTGGCGATGCTCGCTCACGCCTTCCTCGCCGTCGTCACCGCGATCGAACGCGCTCACGCACCCGCTCCCGCGTCGATGATCGAGCTGACCATGAACGAGTTCCGGCGCCTGTTCGACGCCATCCACCTCAGCACGAACCCCAGCATCGAAACGCTTCTCGCCTGGTCGACATGGCGACGACGACACCAAGCCGTGGCCCGCGCGTGCCACTACCGACGCCGCCAGCACGACCAATGATCATGACACTTGACGTGCCGACCGGCTCATCAGTACCTCAGATCACGATCTACAACTGCCGTACTAGGGTGATCAACAAACCGTTAGGCTGCGTCCGCGTTGAGTGTCCTTATGTGCGGCCCGATGGTTCGGATCGTCAGCTCTCGCTGTTGGAGGGCTGTTATCGGGCTTGATCAGGCGCTTCTTGCCGCGGCAGCTGAGTGCGATCCGTCGTGCGGTTGGACTTACGGATGCGCCGATGCGAGCGCCTGCACTGCGGGAAGGAACAGTGGTGTGGGGTCGGTAAGCCAGTTGAGCGTGAATGTCATTGTTACGTTTTGCGGGCGTAGCCGTCCGGTGTAGGAGGTGTATCCCGCTGTGCCGCCCAGGTGGCCGATCAGTTCGATGCCGCCGGGGGCGAGGCGTTGCTCGATGCCCAGGCCGTAGCCGATCTGGCCGCCTTGGTCCGGGGCGGGGGCGAAGGTCAGCATTTGGGGTAGCGTGTCCCGGCGGTCGAAGAGCCGGCCGGCGAGTAGCTCGTCCACGAACTGCGCGAGGTCATGCACGGTGCTGACCAGCGCGGCCCCGCCGGCTGCATCGGCCATGGACGGGTCGACGCCGCTCTGATCGACTCGGACGCCGTCGAGGGCACCGTAGCCGTGCGCGTAGGGGTCGCGGATCGAGAGTTGCCCGGAGGGCGGCAGGTAGGTGTGGGTGAGGCCGAGCGGGGTGATCACCCGTCGGGTTACTTCGTGGCGCCAGGACCGGCCGGTGGCTGTTTCGATGATCAGGCCGAGCAGGTTGTAGTCGGTGTTGCAGTAGCTGTAGCTGGTGCCCGGCGCGAACACCGGTGGTTGGGCGGCCGCGAGATCGAGTTTCTCTTCGATGGTCCATTTCTTCCCGAGGTGATGGGCGATCACGATGTCCATCAACGGGGTGTCCCATTCCGGGATGCCGCTTCGGTGGCTGAGCAGCATCCGCACCGTGATGTCCGCGGCGTTGGGGAACCGCGCGGTGACGCTGGCCGGGAGCACCTGCGGCAGCGGCGCGTCCAGCGATAGCCGGCGCTGCTCAACCAGTTGCAGGATCACCACGGCGACGAACATTTTCGCGATGCTCCCGGCGCGGATCCGGTCGCTGGGCCGCATCCGTTGGGCGGGCGCCACTCGGCCGAGACCGGCTACCCCGGTCCAGGCCCCCAACGCTGGACTTTGCACGTGCAGGATCGCTCCCGGGGCAGGCATTCCCGGGTCGCGCAGCGCCTCACGCAGCACTCGCTGCAGTTCCGCGGCCAGGGCCGGATCGAACTGCGGACCGGACCGGGCCGGCACCGATGGGGCCGATTCGGCCGCCGCCGAGGTGCCGAGTTCGGCGGCGGCCAGCGCCCCGACCGCGGCGGCGAGCACCGTTCTGCGGCTAACGGGGCCGCTGACGCGCTCAGTCGTGCCAGATCTCAGCTCGCCGGTAGCCATGGCGCTCTCCCTCGATATGACCAACGCCGTGCTCGGCAATCCGTGAACGACGCGGTCAGCGCGACCATAGACCGCGCCCTCGATCCGCAGCCAGCGTCGGCCCAACACTCGGCAGCCGAAGCTGTCCTTGGGTACGTCGGCTGCCGAGAGTGACGCGGGAATGCCGCGTTAGCGCGCAGCGGCGCTAAAGGCCCTGGATCGCCTGCAGCGCAAAGGTTTTGCGCATCGTGCGCGCTGGTGTTGGCGACCCGATCTTGGCGGGGACGACGGGGAGCGCCGCGGACGCGTAACAGTTGAAGACGCACGTCCCGTGCCAGGTCGCCCGGTTGTGTTCGGGCTCTCGAGATACCTGGTCAGGCCGTGCGGTTGTCCGGGTCATCGAGGTGTGCCTTAACGGGCGTCTTGCCGTTGAGCAGCAGGTCGACGAGTTGCTCGGCGAGCAGCTTGGTGACGGGTTCGCCGCTGATCAGTATGCGGTAGAATACGACCCCGGCATAGACGTCCAGGAGGCATGGTCACCGGCCTCCTCGGCCCCAGCGGCGCGGGGAAGTCCACCACCATGCGGCCAGGTCGCCGTCAGCGCAGCGTCAGGCCACCGTCAGCGCCGCCCCCGATAGTTTGAGCATGAGCGAAGACACGGACCTCCTGCTTTTGCGAATGATCGGCGGCGACCGGGCCGCCGGAAGCGAAGTCGTCGACCGGGCGGCGACGAGCGTTTCGCCGCGGGTGCTGGTGGCCGCGGCCGTGCTCACCGGAGAACATAGCGAGTTAGCGCGGGCCGCCGGAGTCGCGGTGACCACCCGCGACCGGCAGCTGATCGCAGTGGCTGCGGCGCATCTGGCCGGTGACGAGGATCTGCTTGACGCGCTGGTACGTGATCACCTGTCCGACTATCCGGACAATCTGCTCGCCGCCTGGATCGCCGCTAAACACACCCGTCCTGACCACGCCAACCTTTAGGAGTCGACATGCACACCACAAACCCGACCTCGTCGCAGTCGAGCACGCGCAGCTCGTTGTCGCGCTCGGCGGGGCGCTGGATGCTCACCTTCGCGGGCTTCCCGCTCGGTGGATTTGCGGCGCATCTGATCGTCGGACGCGTCGACGGCCCAACCGCCGCGTTGTTCGGCGGCCTGATCACCGGCGGCATTCTCGGCGCGGTGCAGGCATGGGGCTTGGGCCGGAACCGGCCACCGGTGCGGCGATGGATCGCCGCCACCGCGATCGGATTCGCCGTGGGTCTGGTCGCCGGCGCGGCGATCGTCGATTACCGGACCAGCGTCGGCGCGCTCGTCGTGCAGGGCGCTGTCTGCGGGCTCGCCGTCGGGCTTGCACAGGCCCTCGTGCTTCGGGTGCGGCTCGGCGCTCTGGCCTGGGTCTGGGCACCGGCACTTGCCGTGATCTGGCCGCTCGGCTGGGCAGTCACCACAGCCGGCGGCATTCAGGTCGACGAGCAGTTCACCGTGTTCGGCTCGTTCGGCGCACTCACCGTCGCCGCCATCACCACGGTACTGCCGATCGTTCTGGACCGTCAGGAAGCGAGCCGGTCATGAGTCGCCACGTCGTTTTCGGCGCCGGCCAGGTCGGACGCCTCGTCGCCGAGCAGCTCGTCGATCTCGGGCACGACGTGACGGCCGTCAGCCGCAGTGGCCGGGCCCGGGTAACTGGGGCGCGGGTCATGGCCGGCGACGCCACGTCTGCAGACTTCACCACTGTGGTCAGCGCCGGCGCCGACGTCGTGTACTTCTGCCTGAACGCGACCAACTACGCCAGATGGGCCGAGGAGTTCCCGCCGCTACAGCGAGGCGTGCTGGCCGGGGCTGAGGCCGCCGGCGCCCGCCTGGTGGTACTGGACAACCTGTATGCGTACGGGCCGACCGGCGGACGCGACCTGGTCGAAACGTTGCCGGTGTGCCCGAGCTCGGTCAAAGCGACCACCCGTGCGGTGATGACCGCCCAGCTGCTCGAGGCACATGCCGCCGGTCGGGTCGAGGTCGCCATCGGCCGCGCGTCTGACTACTTCGGCCCGGGGGTTCGCCAGTCGGCGCTCGGTGAGACGGTCTTCGGTACCGCACTCGGCGGCCGCAGAGCCCAGGTGATGGGCAATCCCGACACGCTGCACAGCTACTCCTACGTTCCTGACGTCGCTGCCGGCCTGATCGCGCTCGGCAGCGCGCCGCGAACTGCGGGATCGGTCTGGCATCTGCCCGTCGCCGAGGCGCGCACGACCCGTCAGATCATCGACAGCGTGTACCGGCTGGCTGGTCACCGGCCGCGGATGGTCGCCGCCGGCAGCGCCACCTTGCGCCTGTTCGGACTGATCAAGCCAGCGATGGGGGAGTACCGGCGCACGCTGTACCAATTCACTGACCGCTGGGTCGTCGACGACGCCAGGTTCCGCGCCGCGTTCGGCGACCGCAGCACGCCACTCGACGCCGCGCTCGCGGCCACCCTGGCCTGGTACCGCAACACCGCCGGCGTCCAGGCACCCACCCCAACCGCGCACTAACTCGCAGGAGAACCCATGAACACCCAGACCACCCGCCGCCTCGCCGCCGCTGGAATGGCCGGCGCTGCCGCCCTCGCGATCGCCGGCTTCACCGCGCTCGGATCGATATTCGACTACCCGCAGATCCTCAAGTCCGACACGGCGGAGATCCTGCTGAAATTCCGCCTGCACGAAGCCGCGATCGTCAGCTGGTTCATCGTGCTCGCCGTCAGCGCCGCGCTGCTGGCGCCGGTGGGCCTCCTGCTCGGCCGCGTCGCCGGCGGACGTCTTGGGCGATGGATCGCAGGCGTCGGCATCGCCGCTGCCGCCGTCCAAGTGATTGGACTGTCGCGGTGGGCACTGCTCGTCCCAGGTATCAGTGACGATGCCACGGTGGCGGGTAAGACCGCCGACGCGTACGACCGGTTCGACACGTTGCACACCTGGCTCGGCACGGCAATCGGCGAGACCATCGGATACGCACTGACCGCGACGTTCACGGTGTTGGTTGCGCGTGCCGTCACCCGGCGGGTCGCTGCGCGCTGGCTCACCTACGTCGGGTACGCCGCGGCCATGCTGATCGCAACCGGTGTCCTGATCCCGGTCGGGATCGACGCCGCGAGGCTCACCAACTTCGCCGGCTACGTGACTTGGTGCCTATGGCTCCTCGCTATGGCGGTAGCCCTTTGGCGGTTACCCGTGCGGCGGCAGGTCGCAGCGAAGACAACACCCGAGACGATGTCCGCCACGTCGTAACCGTCGCCATCGCACATCGCACCGCACCCCCGGCGGCAGCTGCGCAGGCTCGGGCGCGTCCTCATCGTCGATGTGCCAGGCAGCATTTCCGCCACTTGGGGCCCGTGACAGCACGACGAAGGCCAAGTCGGAAACGTGCCGCAACGGCGTCGTCATCGACGGCAATGGGGTCCGAGCGTCGGGGCCGGGTCGGCCCTAGAGCGATCCTGTGCTGTGCGGTCCGCGGGCAACGGTGGGGATGGGGGAAAGGCCTCGCGAGTTAGCCGCGGATGAGCGACCGGTGGCGGCAGTCGTCGACGGCCCTGGCGGCCTATCGCCGCTCGGGGGCGTTCCTCTCACGGGCTGGCGTGGACTGTCGTCAACTCGCACGATGTCGGAGCGGCCTCGTGCAACGTGGCCGGGTCTAGGCTGCTGCTGGATGGTCGACGATGAGGATCCGTGACGACGGAGCGCTGGAAGACGGGCAATGCCGGCGCGTCGGTGGCAGCGCCGACGCCGGGGTCACAGATGGCACGACCGTGGTTGGCCGTCACGTCCGCGATCCCGCGGACCTTCGATGCGTGCGGCACTACCGTCGCGCCGGGCGACACCGGGGTGGATGAAGCTATGCAGGTAGCCGACGAGGGCGACCCCGGCCGAACCGTCCGTCCTTTCTCGCGGCCGCCGTCATGACGACTGCCTTCTCTCCGATAAGGACCGGGGCATTCAGTGCGCGCACGCGCGGGGCGCTCGCGGTCCTCGGCGTCGTGATCGCGTTCTCGCTCAGTTCGACTCTCGTCAAGCGCGCGGAGTCGCCCGGCGTCCTTGTCGCGTTCTGGCGGTTGGCCGTCGTTAGCGTCCTGTGGAACGGGTACCTGTGGAGCACTGGCCGACGGGTCACCATGCGCCATGTGCGCCAGGCGTTCGTCCCAGGAATCTTCTTCGGCTTGAACCTTGCGGTCTTCTTCGCGGGTGCGACGCATAACAGCGTGGCCAATGCTGCGCTGATCGGTTCGCTTTCGCCGTTTCTGATCGTGCCGCTGGGCGCCAAGCTGTTCAGCGAGTACATCAATCCGCGTGCCTTGGTGTTCGCGTTCGTCGCGTTCGGTGGTGTGGGCATCGTGTTGTTCAGCGCGCCGCCCAACGGCGACGCGTCCGTTCTCGGCAACGTCTTTGGCCTGCTCGCGATGGTTCTCTGGACCGGCTACGTCGTGTCAACGCGGCATTTCCGCCGGGAGATGGATGTGGCCACCTTCATGTCGACGGTCAGCCCGATCGCGGCGCTCGCCGTACTGCCGTTGGCGATCGCCAACGGGGACGTGTTCGGGTTGAGTGGTACCGGGTGGACGTACATGTTGATCCTGACATTTCTTACCGGCGTCGCCGCCCACGGGCTGATGGTGTTCGCGCAGAGGACGATCCAGATTGGCACGATCGGGATCTCCCAGGTGATCCAACCAGCCCTCGCTGTGGTGTGGTCGTTCCTGTTGCTCGGCGAGGTGCTGCGTCATTGGCAAATCGCCGGCATCGCGACAGCGCTGAGTGGGTTGCTGGCATTCCTGGTGGTAAACCAGCGGCGCGGTCGAGTCCGCCGGACGGAGCCGACGCAAGCCGCGTGACGGGCTCAGGCGATCTGTCTCACCACGCGGGCATCCGTTCGGTCCCGCTCGGTGATGAAATGGGAGGCGGCGGGCATTCGTTGATCAGCCGCCACACAGAGGTCACGGGCTGTGCCGAGAGCGCCGGCTTGAGCCGCGATGCGGGCCAGTGCGTCGAGGGCGAAAACCTCCACCGGGGCGTTGCCCTCGTGCCGAGCCGGGTCGAGGATCGCCGCGAGACGTTGCTCGGCGCCCGAGATCTGATCCGCGGCGTCCATCGCGGCCAGCAAGCACTCCCCTAGGGCGGCCTGTTCCCCACCCCCAGCGTTGCGATGCCACGCACTTGCAGCCTCGAGCGCCGCCCGGGCTCGCGCGACCTGGCCGATCGCCCGCAGCACACGCCCCAGATGTACCCGGGCGAGCGCCACCAGCCGAACGTCACCGGTGGCCTCGGCCTTGTCGATCGCGACCTCCAGGGTCATCGCGCCACCGTCGTAGTCGCCGGCCTGGCATTGCGCTCGACCGAGACTCGAGAGCTGGTATGCCTCCGTTTGCAGAAACCCGAGGCGCCGCGAGGTGTCGGCAGCACGAGCGATATGCACGACCGCGTCGTCGAACCGGCGTTGGATGCGAGCCAGTTCGCCGAGCATCGCGTCGCCGCGCACCTGCAGCCACGGGTCCTCGACCATTCGCAGCCATTGCTGCACGTGCGTCGCAGCGTCCATGCTGCGCTCTTGGTCTCCGGCCGAGATCGCGGCTCTGGCGGCGAAAAGCCAGTTCGCGGCCTGATCCCACGGCCGGTCCAACCCGTCGTAGAGAGCGGTGCTCCGCTCGGTCAACGCCATCGCCTGTCGGAAGTCGCCATGATGGGACACGACGTAGGCAAGGTAGTACGAGCAGCGCGCCTGCAGGTCGGCGTCACCGACGAGGTCGGCCAGGTCGGTTGCTGCCGCGATGTGGTGGCGGGCAAGTTCGAGGTCCCCGGTGGACGCTTCGATCCACGCCGTGAGCAACAGGGCGCTGGCCCGGTCTCGGACCTCGCCCGCGTCGCCTGCCGCGTCGAGCGCGGCCAAGATCCGTTGCGCGCCTCTGCTGTCGCCGAGAACGATCCACGCCCAGCCGAAACCGTTGACAATGTTCAGCGCGCGCAACGGGTCGTGGGAGACGCTCCACGCCAATGCGGCGTCGATGTTCGCGCGCTCCACCCGGGCGAAGGACAGGTGGTCGGCCTGACGCTTGCTGCGCACGCCTGCAGTGGAGGCTAGGGCGGCGTCAGCGAACCAACCGGCGTGCGCGTCGAACGCGCGCTCGGCGAGCCGGGTGTCGGCCATCGCCTCCAGCGCGAACGCCCGGATGCTGTCAAGCAGCCGGTACCGAACGGCGTGGTGGAGCCCCCGATGAGGTCCGGCTACCGCGGCCGTCGAGGTGCCCGCGTCGTCGACGATCACCAGTGAGCGGCTCGCCAGCCGGCCGACCACGTCGATCGACGCGGCCGCCGGCACGTCCAGCGCGGCGAGCACACACTCGACCGCGGTAAGGGGTGCGCCGCCCGCGAACGTAGCCAGGGCCCATAGCCCTCGCTGGTCATCCGGGAACAGCAGCTCGTAGCTCCATCGAATCGTCGACTTCAATGATCGACGACGTTCCGGTCTGCGGCTGGTCGGGTCACTCAACACGGTGAAACGTTCGTCGAGGCGCCGGGTGATGTCGGCGATCGACAACGTTTTGGTTCGTGCCGCAGCGAGTTCGATCGCCAGAGGTAGACCGTCGAGCGAGCGACACAGATCCAGCACGGCGTCGTCAGCCTCCTCCGACTTACGATCAACGCGCTGTGCAGTGGCTCGACGGGCGAACAACTCGGCGGCCGCGGACAACGCAAGCGGTTCGAGTTCGAACACGAACTCACCGTCAACGTCGAGTCGGACCTGGCTGGTGCACAGGATCCGCAGCCTCCGGGGCCGCATCGAGAAGCCGAACGGCGAGCGAGGTGGCCTCGTCAATGACATGCTCGCAGTTGTCCAGAATCAGTACAGCTGCGCTGCCCTTGAGCCGCTCGAACAGTGCCGCTTCGCCGCCGGGAACATTCAACGCGGCGATCACCGTGTCGATGACGGCGTGTGCTGTCGACGCAGCCTCGAGCCTGGCCAGCCAGACCCCGCCGGCGCCGACATCGGTCGACTCGGCTAGCCGGCGGCCGACCGCAATCGCGACTGCCGTCTTTCCCACTCCACCCGGCCCGACGATCTCGACGAGCCGCTCGCCGATGAGCAGCTCGGACAGGACGGCCACTTCGCTCTCGCGCCCGACAAGCTTGGCGGCCATCGACGGCAGATTGCCAGCCGACACGTCCAGGCCGGACGGGACGCGGGTGGAGTCCGGAACACCCAGTGACACATCCTGCACCAGGACCTGTTGCTCGAGTTGCTGCAGGTGCAGTCCTGGGTCCAGACCGTCGTCCGCCAGGTGGGTCCGCACCCGCCGGTACGCCGCCAGTGCATCGGCTTGGCGTCCGGCCCGGTACAACGCGGTGATCAGCAGCTCCCACAGACGCTCCCGCAACGGGTGAAGCAGGACCAGCCCCTCCAGCTCACCGATCAGCTCATCGCCGCCGCCCAACTCCAACCTGGCCGAGAGCTGATCTTCGACCAGGCCGAGACGGGCCTCGTCGAGACGGACCCGATAGGGGACCACCCACTGAACGTCCCCGGCGTCGCACAAAATCACATCGCCGCGGAACATCGCCAACGCGCGGTCACACGCCTGCAGCGCCAATCCGAAGTCACCGCCGCGCACCCGATCCTTCGCCGCGCTCGCCAGTTCGAGTACCTCGACAGCGTCGACCGCGCTCGGGTCCACTTCGAGGGTGTAGCCCGAGCGCGCACCCGAAACGACAGCGGCGTCGCCCAACGCACGCCGCAGCTTCGAAATCTTGGCCTGCATCGTGTTCCGGCCAGTGCCAGCCGCCTCGACCCCCCACAAGTCAGTGATCAGGCGACCAGCAGTGACGGGTACCCCGACCTCTAACGCCAACCGGATCAATAGTTCGGTCGTCTTGCCTGCAGGCACCAGGAGAGGCCGACCATCGCGGCGGAGCTCGACGGGACCGAGCACCGCGATCGCAAGCACCCTTCAAATGCTAGAACGATCGCCGCGTCGGCGACTGACAGTCCGCCCCGTCGCATCCCGTCCGACAGCTGGGCGGTACAAACCACGCGATGACCGCCGAGGTCGTCCCGGACATGACGCGGCGGTCGGATCTGCCGGCGACGAAGGGTCGTGGCGCGTGCCACAACATCCCTTTCGATGAGCGCTGCCTTCGGCACCGTTCGTCTCCCAGCACGGGCCATCGCCGCGCGACGCCGCCGCGGCACTGGACATCCATCCCACAGCCGACAAGGTGCGCGCCTTGAAGACAGGCCATGACCTATGAGAATCCCGTCGACCCACCGGCCCAGACCACACTCGACCAGACGCGGAAGGCTGCGACAGACGGCGACAGCTCCGGTTCGTCCCCGACTCATCCATGAGAGCGCGTTGCTGCGGCCGCTCGAGATCGATTCATATACGCACACTTCCGTCCATACGCGCGTGCACCAGAACGACGGTTACTTCGACGACATATCACTCGTGTCGTTGGTGAACTGCCACTGTTGAGCGCGTTGGCCGTAGATGCTAGCGAGCGCGATGAGGTTCTCGACGGTGGCAAGCCGATCGGGGACGCGACGGTAGCGGTACACGAAGGACGGGTCGTATTTATTGAACCCGTTGGCGTCGGTTCGCGGCCTTGTTGGGCGCAGGTCGGCATCGGCCTTCTGAAGCGCGCCGGCGAGAGGAGCGAAGTCAAACCAGTCCACCTGGGATGCGTCGTAGTGGCTGCGTGCCGCGACGCTTTCGGGTGCGCGCCCGGACACGGTTTCGAGAATCATCGCGAGCCGCCACTGCCCGGCCTGGTACTGCCACCCGACACTGTCGCCAGACGGGCTTGTCCAGAATGCCTCGAGTAACGGGGACGAGTTCGTGAACGCGCCCCTCGCCATCGTGGGTGTCAGACATCCCATGCTGAAATTTGTCAAGCCGCGGTGACGTGGGTGTCGGTGTGGCGGTGCTGCCAGGCGGTGTCTTCGCTGTAGAGGGTGCTGGATTTCAGGCAGCCGTGCAGGATGCCGACGAGACGGTTCGCGAGCTGGCGCAGCGCCGCGTGGTGGCCGATGTTTCGGGCTCGGAGCTCGTCGTAATAGGCTCGTGCACCTGGCGATTTGTTCAGGGCGGCGAAGGCTTGCATGTGCAGGGCGTCGCTCAGCCGCCGGTTGGTCGCAAAGCGGGCCAGCACGATGCTCCGCTTGCCCGAGGCGCGGGTGATCGGGCTTTGTCCGGAGTAGTTCTTCCGGTTACGGGCAGCGGCGAAGCGTCCTGGGTCGTCGCCGAACTCACCCAGAGTTCGTGCGGACAGGACCGCTCCGAGACCCGGCTGGCTGAGGTAGATGTCAGCGCCCGGGTGGCGCCCAAAATGCTCGCCCATCACCTGCCCCAACTGGGTGATCTGCTCATTGAGCGCGGCGATGATGGCGACCTGTGCGGTCACGACGGCGGCATACGCACCCTGGGTCGCGGCCGGTTGACGCAACGCCGGCGCGCGCAGCACCGCCTGCAACGCGTCGGCCTTGGCCTCCACGTGATGGCGGCCGGCAGCGCGCAGCGCAATCACCAGCTGGCCGCGGGGCAGTCGCGCGGCTCGATCCGGGTCGGCGGCCCGACCCAGCAACTGCAGCGCGTCAACCGCCGAAAGATCCGCGAAAGCCTGCACCGCCGCGGGAAAGTACTCCAGCAACGCCGATCTCATCCGCAGCACCTGACGGGTCCGCTCCCAGATCGCCGTCTGGTGCGCGCGGGCCAGCAGCTTGATCGCGTCCGCGAGGTCGCTGTCCCCGCCGACCTCTCGATGGTGATCGCGGTCCAGGCGCACGATCTCAGCGAGCACATGCGCATCCCCAGCGTCGCTCTTCGCACCAGAGGTCGAGTGCCGCTCGCGGTATCGCGCGGCCGACAACGGGTTGATCGCGAACACGTGATACCCGGCCGCCCGCAAGGCCACCACCCACCGACCGCGGTCGGTCTCGATGCCGACCGCCACCTGAGCGCCAGCCTGCTCCGGTGTCAGGCCCACCCACGCCGCCGGGGCGTGCTCAGCCACCAGAGCATGCAGCCTGGTGATGCCCTCCAGTCCCTCGGGCAACCGCGCCCGCGCCAGCCGGCGACCATCCTCACCCTCGATCTCGACATCGTGGTGATCCTCGGCCCAGTCATCCCCGATGAACAGCACCCGCAGCAACTCCTCTGGATAGCCCGACAAGACACAGCACCCGGCGACATCTGCAACCTAATGATCAAGTGCTCACGCCGAAGCAGGCACGACATCCCATCAGCAGTCCAGTCACCGGCCAACCGGTAGGCGCACGATCTGACACTAGGCCTCAACAAGGACCAGGCTGAATGAGTGCTGACCTACCGGCCGCTGCTGCAGCAAGCCTCCCATCGAGACCCGCTCGTCTCATTAGGTTGAGATCGCGGTAGGCCATGTTGATGCGCCGCGTTGCCTGGTGCGCGAGGATCTTGCCCAAGGCATCGTCCAAATGAGCCTCGCGCAGCACGGTCATCGCTTCGGCGTCCACGGAGAGGACTCATCGGAGCTGGCGATCGATGCACCGTTGACAACTATCGTGAGCAACCCGATCAACTGGGCTTCATGGGCAGGATCGCGCCGTCGAAGCCCTGGTCTGGGTCGAACTCGGACGCGAGCCGCTCGGCGAGTTCGACCTAGGACACGTAGGTCCACGCTCGGCCGCCGGCTTCGAAGGTGTCGCCCTCCCACTCGTGGTTTGTCGGCCCGAGCAGCACCACCGCCGAGTTAGAGGATATGACGTGACCCGCTGAGTGCGTCGGGTCGAGGGCGTAGGGGTTCCTTCCTCGCCGTTGAGGGTGGCCCGCCGCTCGTCGGTGTCCAGCTCGTTCCTCCTCGCCCGCAAACAACGCGGGCTGTGGGGGCTCCAACTGGACGCCTCCCACGCGACAGGCCAGATGGCGGCTGCGAGGAAGGACCAGGTCTGCGCGGACGACGGCACGTCAAGTCCGTGATTGCAGACCGGGGCCGTCCGCGCGCACATTCGTGGGTTGCCGGGCAGGACTGGCCTGCTCGGCCTATCCGACATTGCGTGGGGAGGCCCCGGTGCAATCAGAGCGTACGAGTGTGGGTCTGGATGTGCACGCCCGATCGGTGGTGGCAGCCGCGATCGACGGCCAGACCGGCGAACTGAGCAGGGCGAGGCTGACGCCGTCGACGGAGGAGATCACAGCCTGGATCGGCCGGTTGGACGGTCCGGTCGCGGTGGCCTACGAGGCCGGCCCGACCGGGTTCGGGCTGTACCGGGCGCTGACGGCGGCCGGGGTGCGGTGCGTCGTCGCGGCGCCGTCGAAGCTGCAACGACCCTCGGGCGATCGCGTGAAAACGGACGCCAAAGACGCTCTGCATCTTGCTCGCTTGCTGCGCCTGGGCGAGATCACCGCGGTCGCCGTGCCGAGCGTCGAGCAGGAGGCGGCGCGTGATCTGGTCCGTGCCCGCGAGGATAGCCGCGCCGATCTGATGCGGGCCCGGCATCGGCTCTCGAAACTGCTGCTGCGACAAGGGATCGTCTACTCCGGCGGTAACGCGTGGACCGGCGTGCACGACAGGTGGCTGCGCCGACAGCGCTTCGACACCAAGGCCACCACGCTGGCGTTCGAGTCCGACTACGAGACGGTTCTTGCCGTGACAGCGCGCCGCAACCGCCTCGACGCCGCGATCACCGAGATGGCCGCCGACTGCGAGTTCACGCCGCTCGCGCGGCGCCTGGCGTGCCTGCGCGGCGTCGCCACGCTGACCGCGTTCGCGCTCGCCGTCGAGATCGGCGACTGGGACCGCTTCACCGGCGCCAGCATCGGCTCGTTCGTCGGACTGGTGCCCACCGAGCATTCCTCCGGCATGAGCCGGGCGCAGGGCTCGATCACCAAGACCGGGAACACGCACGCCCGCCGGTTGCTCGTCGAAGCGGCCTGGCACCACCGCGATCCGTACCGGCCCGGCAAGACGCTGCGCGATCGGTGGGAGCTGTCCACCCCGGCCGCCCGGGCCCGCGCCGATGCCGGCAACCAGCGCCTGCACCAACGCTGGATCGCGTTCAACCTCCGCAAGAAGCGGCCCACCGTCGCCAACGTCGCCATCGCCCGCGAACTCGCTGGCTGGTGCTGGTCGCTGGCCGTCCTCGAGTAACCCAACACCGACTTCGTCGTCTCTGCGTCACGACGCTGGGCAGCGCGAGGAGCGACCCGCGATCTAACTATGAGCAACCGCCCATCCAGGCGGCGACGCCCGCCCTTAGACCCGCGATCAAGCTCCTGCCGAACCATCGTCCTTACGGTAACCAACCCGCGAATATCAGTCTTGACCGCGCGTCGCCAACGACACGCACCAGCGAAGCCGCGCACCGAGACGACGAACCGAGGCGCCCGCCCGGAGGCATCCGCGCGGGCGCCTCACCCGGCCCCTTGACAGAATGCCCTTACATATCAGTTAGGCGGGCACGCCGACCAGTGCGCCGGTGCCGTAGCGGGCGAGCTGATCTTCGTCTGGAAGAGAGAACATCTTGTTCTCGATGACGAGCGGTGCGTATCCGGCACACTCGATGACAAGGTCCAGACTCTTGTCCTCACGACGCACTCGGTCGATAACGCAGGTGGGGTCCGCCCCAAGGCACGGCGTCAGGACAATGCGAGCACGCTCTTGGAAGCGCTCGCACATCGAGGCTGTCGTCACCGGGTTCAACCCGCTGCCGGAGTGTCAACGACAAGGCGTCGTACGGCGGCACGTGACACCAGGAGGGCCACAACCAGCAGCGTGACGGGTATGAACCCGCCCAGACTCACGGCGTCGCCGAAGACGAGGTCGACCACTGCGAGTACGACCAACTTGCTCCCGGCAGCGACCACCCACAGCAATACGGCGGCTGCAGCCTTGGTGCGCCGGGTGGTCGCGGCACGGAGCCTGCTGATGACCTTGCCCTTGAGGACGAGCACGAGTTCCAGAGCGATCTTGAGCAGGACTGCCGTGAGCAGCGAGAGGGTGAAGGTTTCACTGATGACCGATGGGACGTACTCGATGGCGAGGTTGAGGACGACCACATAGACGAAGAGGTCGACGACGTCGGCCGGGCGGGCACGGAGCCACCGGCGGAGTGGGCCTCGTGAGGAACGAGGTTGTGCGGAGACCGACCGCACGGGCTCTGTTGTCACACTGCAATCTTGACGCACGTCGCGCGCCAACCCGCCTCGATGCAACGCCTACGTCCTCTGGCACCGATTTGCACGGACATCGGCATCTCCGGCGAGTCTCGGCACGCACTATCCGGCGGCATAGAGCCGACGTTTGGTTCTGGTCACGCCGCTGGAGAGTCCGGTCCATCCGCGGGTCGTCGCGCCACCCGCCACAGCCGCACAAGAGAGACGACAAGCCCGATAGTCCCAATCGCCACCATCAGTTCGCCGAAGTCTGTCCACCCGAGTGCCATTGCCCCGACGCCCAGGAGAAGGAAGATGACCTCACCCACCACCCCGGCAAACTCGTGGGCAAGTTTCGACTCAGTCCAACTCACGGAGGGACGCTATCGCGCACGGGATCCCACGGCCATGTACCGGTCATCGGCATCTCCGCGCGCTACCGGCGGCATGAGAGTGATTCGGGCAGCTACCCCTTCACGACCTTCCCGTCGCGCAGCCGCATGACATCAACGCCGCGTACATTTCCATCGCCCCCGTCGTAGCGCCACTGGACCAGCGCGCGGTCCTCGATGGTCAGGATCTCTTCTATCTCGAACCGTGCGTTCGGCGCGTGGTCAAAGAGCTCCTGGCACGCCCGCAGTACCCCGTCACGGTCCATGTGCCGTCGGGTGGGTCGAAGACGCACTCCTCATGCACCATCGGCGCCACCGCGCGTCGATGTCGCGGCTGTTGAGCGCGTCGTGGAACCCTACGATCGCAGCACGTGTCTGGTCGCTCATCCCCACCGTCTCCTTTCGCCCGTGGTGCCGCCGCCGCTGGCCGTGCGGAAGAGGCCCAGCTGTCAACGGCACCTATCCTTCGCGTGCCGTTGACCGGGTGTCCGGTATCCCGTCTGCGACGGAGATGCGAGTACCGCGCGCACTTGCTCGATCATCACCCGTTTTCGCTGCGTGGTCTGGCTTGTCCGGCTGATCCGAGCGCACGGGCGAACCCGGTGCTCGAGCCGCTCCTTCTCTGGACGCGTGGTGGCGGCCACGCTAGCGCGAACTTTTCCGGTTCACCGTCGCGTTGGCGGTGCCAGCGTGTCGAAGTCAGGCCGTGCTCGACGGCGAACAGGGTCGCGCCGACCCGGGTGGACACGCCGATTTTGGTGTAGATGGTCTCGAGGTGTCGCCCGACGGTCTTGGGCGACAGGAATAGCGATTCGGCGATCTCGCGGTTGGACATGCCGCGCACGACCAGCCGCAGCACCTCGACCTCGCGCTTGGTCAGCTTGGCGGGCAAGATCGACGGCATGGTGCTGGCGGGGTCGAGGTCGTTTTGCCCGGCGACCTCGAGCACTGCGCGGGTGACGTCGCCGTCCAGCGTGCCGGCCGCGACCTGATCATGCAGCCACACCGTGGCCTGGTCGGGTGTCAGCGGTGCTCGATGCGGGCGCGGCTCCAGTTTGGATTGGTAGGCGTCGGCCACGGCCAGCACGCGGGCCGTGATCGGCAGCGAGGAGGCCGTGACACCACGGTAGCCCGAGCCGTCGAGGCGTTCGTGATGCAGACCGGCCAGTGTGCTGAGCGGGCCGAGGCCGGTCGAGCGGGCCAGGATCACTTCGGTGAGGGCGGGATGACGTTGCAGGCGTTCGCGTTCGGCGACAGTGAGCGGACCTGGTTTGTCCCACACGGTGACGGGGATTCCGGCGCGTCCGAGATCGTGTAGCAGCCCCGCGCTGCGCAGCGTGCGGGCGTCGTGTGGTCCGAGGCCGAGTCGGTGCGCGGCAGGCCTCGGCCAGCGTTGCGACGGCGCGTGAATGACCGACTGTGTAGCGCGAGCGGATGTCGATGAAGTCCGCGATCTGGGCGGCGATGGTGTCGAACTCGTCAACCGTCAGCGCTCGGGCTGGATCGGGTTCGGCGGCCATCACCGCATCCCAGATGGACGCGACGTCGAGCCGTGCCCGAAGATCGCCGGCCTGTGCCGCGAACAAATCCGCCAGCCGGGGGTCGTAGTAGCTGCCCGAGCGTGCCCGCGCGACTGAGACGGCGGCATCCATCCCGCCGGAACGCTCGAAGACGTCGATGTCTTGAGCCAGCCGGAACAATCTCGCGTGGATGCTGATCTGCTCACCGGTCAGTCCGAGCACCGAGCTCTTGCCGTTCCAGTGCTCATCGCATTGTCCGAGCGCTTGCCGCACCGCCGGGCCGAGGTCGAGCATGCCGCCGACGTTCATCGCCACGTCGCGGCACACCGTGCTCGCCTGCCGAGCCATCCCGATCAAGCTGGCTGCCCGCCGCAGCGGCCGTTGGCCGCGTCCCACCGTGCGGGAGAAGTACCTCACCGCGACAGCGGGCTTGGCCATGTCCAGCTCGAACATATCGCCGCGGAACGCGATCTCATCCTCGACGAACCCCGCCAACGCCGCGCCGTCGAGCACGCAGCCCACACTGCCCAACAACGCCACGTAGTAGGCGTCGCGCAGCTCCTCGCGGTCGAGCCCGGACTCAGCGCCGAGCCACACCGCGATCAACGTCCGGCGCAGGCTGTGCTCCAGCGGCAGCCCGGTCGCCAGATCGGTCGACAGCGCGAGCGCGGTGACGACCTCGGCCAGACGAACCCCAGACCGCGCCGCCATCGAAGCCGCCATCGAAGCCGCCATCGAAGTGCCCCTGCCTGGGCCGGACCTCCGGCTCGCCACTCATCCAACACCGCCTTCGGCTGCTTGGCCCCGGTTGCCGCCATGCTCGTCGCGCTGGGCAGCAGATGGGGTGATTACCCGATGCGCACCGGGCGCCCCGCTACCTAGCCTCAGCGACAAGCAACACCTGCCCGTCCACACCGAGGAGGCATCATGCAAACCAGCGATGGCGCGGTCCGCAGATGGCACGCGATCTTCCCGGTGCTTGCGGTCGGGTTGCTGGTGACCGCTGGGGCGTTGATGCCCAGCGGCCTCGACCAGCCCATCCGCAGTCTGGACACGGCCCGCTCGCAACTCGCCGCCGCTTCCGCACACTCGGGCACGCTGTACCTGTGCACGGGACTGATCATTCTCGGACTGGGCAGTCTCGCCGTCTCATTCCCAGCGATTGCCACCCTGTGCCCCGACCGGCGAAGCGCCACCCTCGCGACGGCGATCGCCGGGCTGGCCTGCATCAGCGGTGTTGCCGTCAACTCGCTGGTCAATCTCAACGTCGCCGGCGCCGTCCGCGCGCCAGTATCGCGAGATGCCGCGGCGCGCCTGCTGCTCGCGGTCAACACCACCACCCTGCCGACCGCGTACCTGATCAGCTACGTCGCGGGTCTGGTCGCGGCCAGCGTCCTACTTGGCATCGCGCTGTGGCGCGCAAAGACCCTGCCCGGCTGGCTCGCCGCGCTCTTTCCCGTCGCCTTGATCCTCGCCTCGACAGCACCACCTGGATTGCTGGGCGTCATACTGTCGATCCCGTTCACGACCGTCATGATCCTGCTCGCCGTCAAGCTCTGGCGGCGCTTGAACACCGCGCACATCCAGCCGCCACCGAGGACCCAGACGATGGACCCGATCCGGTGACCGCGACATCGCATGCCCCGGCGGCCGCCCACCATCCGCCGGCGTGCGCTGCGCGGATTCGACCCAGACGCTGTTGTGGGCACCGGTGATATCGGAATCGGCGCGGACGTCGTTGAGCGGGTCAATCGCGGCCTGCCGCCGCCCGGCGTCCTGCACGCCGGGTTCGACCGTCAGTGGGGCGCCCTGACGATCACAGTCATACAGGTCGCCGTCGCGTTCGCGTTCGTCGCAGCATCGCGCTGCATCCGTCACCGCGATCTGCCGTCCGCCAGCAGCACACGGGTACTCAAAGCGGGACGGCCCAATGGCTCAACTGACCTGCCATCGCACGTGTTGGGCCGGTGTGTACCTGCAGGTGGTGCAGATCAGCACGGGGGAATCGGCCAGGGCCTGGGGAAACGCACCGGGAGCAGCCCCGACACCGCGCACAAGGCCGACTCGAACAGGCATGTTCGGTAAACCGCGCATAGGGATCGATCTACTCATGACTCAAATCTGCCTCACAGGCGCGCAAATCGACGGAGATGCGCGCACCTCAGCGCCTCGCTGGCGGCCGATCCAAGATCGCCGAATACTGCGCATGTGGTTGTCGATGTGAAAGCCGAAGTCTTGCGCGATATGTGCGGCTTGGTTTAGTGCCGCGGTGGCGTCGGTGTGAGGTTCGTCGGCGTCGAGGTATTCAATCGACTCACCGAGATCCGCGGGACCGGACGGCTCACTTCAATCGGCAATTGGTTCGATTAGGTCCAGAACATCTTTGTTGGAGGTGGTACACCGAAGCAGTATGCGCGATGGTCCTTACTCGACGCTGCCGGCCATGGGCAGCGGCGGCTGCACGCGCGCGGGTCAGGGCCAGAACTCCGTCGCGACGGTGCCGTCCGGGCCGGCCTCGGTTGCGAAGTTGCAGCCAGTGGATCCGGCGTCGCCGAACAGGGTTGAGCGGCCTTGAGTGAGCGGCTGGGTGTCGCCCTTCGCTTCCGCTGCCCAGTCCTTGGACCTGTCGAGCAGGGCTTGCTGCGGGTTCTGCGTGTCAGTGGTGATGTCGTTCTTGAGCTTCGTGGGAGCACTGCGCGCGAGCGTCGACGCTAAGGAGGCCGCTGAGTTGAATGTGGCGTGGTCGGCGGCCAGTTGCTGGCTCACGGCGGACTTGTCGGCGAGCGGTCCCTGTAGGTTCGCCTTTACGTCGGTTTCCTTCTGGTCCGCCGCATCGAATGTGGACCAATCCTTCTGAAGGGCTTTGCAGTAGGCGCCAGCTTTCGACGCACCACCACTTATGCCGCTGCCGCCGCTGCATCCTGCGGTCAGCAGCACGACCAGCGCGATGAGGCCGATCACCGAATCGCCGGACATTGATCGTTTACCGCGCTTCGCTATGCCCGAACCAGCGTTCCGCGCCTGCCCCGACCTCGCAACCACGACATCCCCCCGACCCGCTTCCCCGGTGGATGCGCAGTATCCGGGCCGCCGCCTTGCGCGCCAAGCCTGCTCATTTCTGGCTCTCCGACCCAATCCGTGGGTGATCGTCAGTGGGTTCGGCCTGGTAGTTGGGGTCGGAAGCCGCCGAGGGAGAGCATGGCTAGTAAGGCAGTTGTAGATCGTGATCTGAGGTACTGATGAGCCGGTCGGCACGTCAAGTGTCATGATCATTGGTCGTGCTGGCGGCGTCGGTAGTGGCACGCGCGGGCCACGGCTTGGTGTCGTCGTCGCCATGTCGACCAGGCGAGAAGCGTTTCGATGCTGGGGTTCGTGCTGAGGTGGATGGCGTCGAACAGGCGCCGGAACTCGTTCATGGTCAGCTCGATCATCGACGCGGGAGCGGGTGCGTGAGCGCGTTCGATCGCGGTGACGACGGCGAGGAAGGCGTGAGCGAGCATCGCCAGCGTGGTCCAGCGGTGCCAAGAGGTCCAGCGGCGGACTTGGTGCTGGTCCAGGCCGGTGAGTTGTTTGGCGGACTGAAAACTCTCCTCGATGCGCCACCGCTGCCCGGCCACCCGGATCAGGGCTCGCAGCGGCACGCGGCGCGGGTGGTAGCAGCGCAGGTAGGCCAGTTCTCCGGTGCTGCGGTTGCGGCGCACCAGCAGCCAGTGGTGCCCGTTGTCGTCGGCGTCCTCGGGCACGAGGTCGCACCAGAGCCAGTCGTAGTTGCGTTCGCCTTTGCTGCCCTGACCGGCCGAGAGCCGCTGCCAGTTGTTCTTCGGTGCGAGTTTCGCGCATTGGTCGGCCGGCATCGGCCCGGCCGGGGTCGGGACGTGCTGGTTGCAGGCGATCATCAGTACGTACCCGAGCTTGAGCTCACGGATCTTCGCGCGCAGCGCGGGGTTGCCGCCGTAGACCTCGTCCCCGGCGACCCAGCCGGCCGGCACCCCGGCCTGGACCGCGCGGGTCAGCATCTGCCCGGCCAGCGCGGGTTTGGTCGCGAACTCGACATCGGCGGGGATGCCGGCGGCGCGGCACCGCTGCGGGTCGTCGGTCCACGACTTCGGCAAGTACAGGGCCCGGTCGATGAACGCGTGCCCGCGCCGGCCGACGTAGGTCATGCACACCGTGACCTGGCTGTTCTCGATCCGCCCCGCCGTGCCGGTGTACTGCCGCTGGACACCGACGGATTGATCACCGGCCTTCAGGTCGCCGGTCTCGTCCAGCACGAGGATCGCGTCCTTCTCGCCGAACGCGTCGACCACATAGCCGCGCAGATCGTCACGTAGGGCGTCGGCGTCCCACGACGCCCGGGACAGCAGATGCTGAAAGGCGTACGGCGTCTCCCGGCCCCGCTGCTCGCTGATCGTCCAACAGTTCTTGCGCTCCAGCGAGGACAGCAACCCGAGCACGAAGCTGCTCGCATGCCGCACCGGCTCGTGGCGGGCGAACCGCGGCGCGAGCAAGTCAGTCACCGCGCCAAACGCCCTCGTCCACCGATCAGGATCTACCCTATGAGCCGCGGCCACCGCGGCGGATCTGTTGTTCGACACAAACACCGGATCGAAGCCCCGGTGGCCGCACCCTCACACCCGCCGCGCCGCCGAACGCCTCAACAGCAACGAAGGTCACGATCTACAACTGCCGTACTAGTGCGATCAGGGCTTGTGGTGAGGGGAAGCCGAAGGCGACGCGTTGCAGTAGCCGGATCTTGGTGTTGGTTGATTCGATCAGTGCGTTGGACAGGTCGTGTTCGAGCGCGGCGTCGATGGTTGCGCGATGCCGGCGGATTTTGCGGCCGAGTTGGACGAAGGTGGGGATGCGGCAGCGGCGGTCCAGGCCAGCCATCGGTCGAGTGCCTGTGTGCCGGCGTCGCCTTTGACCTTGAACACGTAGCGCAGTCCTTCCTTGAGCAGGTAGGCGCGGTAGCAGCTTGGGGTTGGTGGCCGCGATCCAGGCCAGCTTGTCCCGCTGCCGCTCGGTGAGGTTGTCCGGGTTCTTCCACAGTGCGTAGCGGGCGTGCTTGAGCCCGCGTGCCTGCTCGTGTCCGGGCCGGGGCGGCGCGTCGGCGCGCGGGCGGCCCCGGGTCCGGGACGGCTCGCCGCGGGCCAGCGCCCGGGCCTCGTTCCACGCCTGGCGGCGCAATTCATCGAGCGCGTCGGTGGCCCAGGCGACGACGTGGAACGCGTCGGCGCACTGCACCGCGTTCGGGC
Organism: uncultured Actinomycetota bacterium; assembly: GCA_963718805.1. Lineage (GTDB taxonomy): Bacteria > Actinomycetota > Actinomycetes > Mycobacteriales > Jatrophihabitantaceae > Jatrophihabitans. The sequence continues at coordinate 516,223 of CAVQZY010000001.1, forward strand.
AGCGTTCGGCCACCACGTCGGCGATCCAGTCCGCCGCGTCGGCGGACACATGGGTGATCAACGCGCAGCGCTCGGCGCCGAGCTGGTCGAAGAAGCGGCGCACGGTGGCCTTGTCCCGTCCCGGGCGCCGGCCCAGATCAGCTTCCGGGCATCGTGGTCAACTACGACGGTCAAGTATCGGTGGCCCTTCTTGTAGCTGATCTCATCGATGCCGATCCGGCGCAGCCCCGCGAAGCGGTCCACCCCGGCCATCGCATCATCGGCGACCCGCGTCATGATCGCCCCCACGGTGCGCCAGGCGACACGCATCAGGGTCATCACCGCCGACTTCGAGGCCGCCACCGCCAACCACGCCACCTGGTCATCGAAGACCCGGGTGTGCCCGGCACCGTGGCGCGCCCACGGCACCGCCGCCACCACCACCCCATGCTCCGGACAAGACACCCGGGGCACTTCGGCTTCGAGCTCGCCCGGATCGCGCCCAGATCCAGCGCGCGCCAGCCACGCCGGCGCTCGCCCGCCGTCATAGCCCGCACACCGGCGCCGGCACACGCCCGCACCGGCCACGTCACCCCGAACCGGGCGCGACATGCGCGAGCAGCACCCCTGCGTCCCCGGTCGAACTCGATCTCATCGACGATCGTCTTATCGACACCCAACAGGGCCCGCCATACCCTGGCGTTGCGCACGCCGTTCTCCGTTCACCGGTTCCGGACCTTCAGACAGCCCAGAACCTACGCGGGAGCGGCGTGTTGCTCATCCACAGCTCGTCAACGCACCCACAGATGAGTCAGGAGAGCCTCATTTCTCTTTCGAGAGATGCCCCAACGAGCCTGCCTGGCCAAAGGGTGATGCGATGTGATCGGTTCGCCCGGCGCACCGAGAGCAGCGGCGCTGCTGCGTTGGCTGGTCGCGTGCACGATTGTCGCCGGCCTTCTGTTGATCGCACCTATAACAGTGCGGATTGCGTTCGGTGAAAGGCAATCCGGACGCGGTCATGGACGTGCACGTCGTCAGTGAGCTCGTCGTGGCCGCGGCGCAGGGTTCTGCGTGAACGCGTGCCCGGTCGAGTCGGTACGCGGCGAGCTGAACGGCTTGGGTCCACGACGGACCCAACCGGGCTTTGAGGCTGCCGTGATCGGCTTCGACGCACTCGGTGCGGTATTGCCTGGGCAGCCGTCGCCGCGCTCGGCGGCCATGTCCGGCGTGCCTGGCTGCACCGTGAAATCCCCGGCAGGCACCAACACCGTCGCTGACCGCGCCGGCGACGCCTCAGCCCCCCCGCCACATCGCACCCGGCCCTCGCGGGTATATCGGGCAACCAGGGTGAGCTCGTCGATCACGCGCGGATGCACCGGCGCCCGGTCGGTCGTAACATTGACCGGTCAGGCGCCCTGCGCCAGGCCGCACGGGTGAAGAACGCCCGCGCCGCACGTGCATCGCGGCGTTGCGAGACCATGGTCCATCCGCGTCGCCGTAGGAATGACCGACCAGCACCGTCGGGCGATCAACTGCATCGAGCACCTGGGGTTCGCGGCCACATCAGCGGGCAGGTCGGTCATCGGCAACTCGACAACGACGCCGGCGATCCCGGCCCGCGCCAACTCACCGCGCACCAAATCCCATGCCCCCCGCCGTGCAATAGCCCGTGCACCAGCACGGCACCTCGCGTCGGGCTGGCCGCGTCGCGCTTCACCCGCCTACTGTCCCGCACCAGCGCCCACGGCAACCTGGAGGTGTGCGCTTCCCCGGCTCTAGCGATCCTTGGTCGCTAGAACCTTGACGGTTGGTCAGAGGGTCAGGCGGCCGCGGCTGGTAGTCGTGCGTCGTCGAGTCGGGCGTTGATGTGTTGGTCGATGGTGCGCAGGGCCGCGCGCAGCGGGGGTGGCGTGGTCGGGGCGGTGGTTGCGAGCAGCGGTCGGAGCACCCGGTTGTGGATCTTGGTGTAGAAGATCGCGAACGCGAGTCCATCCTCGGTGAGGGTGTAGAGGTTGCGGCCCTCGACTCGGGCGATCAGGCCGTTGCGGCGTAGCCGCGTCAGGTCGTAGCTGGCGCGGTTCATGCTGTAGGGCTGTGCGAGTAGTCCGGGCATCAAGGCGCGCAGGTTCTTGTTGGTGATGCCGGTGACGGACAGCAGGGTCACGCATAAGGCGCCGGCCAGGGCTTGGACCCGAGGGTCGCCGAACCGTAGGGCCGGGGCCCTCCGCCCGTCCACCGTGGTGGTCGGGTGCGCGATCCGCTCAAAGGCTGGACTCGCGAGGACACAGCCCTGGCCGACCCGTTCAGTATCGAGCAGGCGGCGGTTGGCGTGCGGGCTTTGGCCTGCAGTTCGTCGAGGTTGTGCAGTCGGCGTTGGCAGCCCAGGTCGTAGGGTAGTTGATGACCGTCTCGATGCGCAGCGCGCGGGCTTCTTTCAAATACTGCTTGATCCGGGAGTGCTGGTAGAAGGAGTTCACGGTGACGTCGACACCGCGGGTGACGACCTTGGTCTTGAACTCTCCGCGGTCGGTTTGCGGCCGGGCCGGACCCGACGCCCAGTCGAAGATCAGTCCGACTTGTTCCGGGCGGCCGATGTCGAGGTTGTCCGCGACCAGGGCTTCGAAGAATCCGCGGGCGTGGCGTGGCTGGGCGAACACAATGGTGCGAGAGACCTCGATCTGGCGCATCGACAGGTCCCACCAGTAGCCGGCGGCCTGGTCGTGCTCGGTCAGGGGCAGCGGCAGCACGCTCATCCATAACTGGAAGAACATATTGATCGCGCCGGGTCCAAGCCGGTCGCAGATCGACTGCAGCCCGGCGGGGTCGCCGGTGGCGGCGAATCCGTTGGACAGCTCAGTGAACCCGATGCCGGCATGTGTGGCTTGGCGTTTGGCCCACTCGTGGCCGTTGATCCAGACTTGGCCGGGTAGGGGAAGTAGGCGCAGATCTTGATGAACCCCGGCCCGAAGTCGTCGTCCCAGAGGTAGAAGTAGTAGCAGGTCACCCGGCGGTTGGCCTTGGCGAAGGCGAACCACGGGATGCCGTTGGACGCCTTACGCTGGGTGCCGGTGAACACCGGCGCGAACTCCTGCGCGACCCCGACCGCGGCCACCCCCGACCGGCCCGTGTTCGCCTGCGCCGCCAGATACCGGCGCATCACGTCGATCTTGCGATCAGTCTTCTTGAACCGCACCACCGCGATGTGCTCGTCCTCAGCGAACCGGCTCACCGCCCTGCGAAAAGCCGCACCGATCCGCAGGACGGTGCATTGTTGGCCATCCCCCGATCGGCTTGCCCTTGCGTCGGCGTGGGTGGGACCAGTCCGATCGCTCGCCGTCGCCTGGCAATCTCCTGAGTCAGACGGCGTTCGGGTCGGCCCAGCTGTTGGGACCCCGTTCACGAGGGGCATCGGTTTGCGGCGGGGTCGCCTAGCATCGAGATGCCGCCGGGTGTCGGGTCGGGCGGTGTGTGAGGGCCGGTTGTGATGAGTCGTCGGCTGTGGGCGAGCCTCGTCGTCGGAATTGTCGCGGTGAGCGGCTATGTGTTGATCGTGCCGCGGTTGGATCCGGCATCGTCGATGACTCAGAGCGTGGCCGGTCCAGAAATCGGTCGGCGTGGGCACGAACTGTCCTTTCGTTGGGAGGGTCTGACGTCCGCTGCTGCCTCGGCGTTACCAGCGATTGGTTCGCTAGTTCTCGCTGGTGACGGAGGGTGCTGGTGCGTGCCAGATGCGGATTGATAGGAGAACCATCGCGGCGGCGAACGGTGCCATGAGGTGAGCAGGTGTACGACCGGCCGGGTGCTTGACCGATCGGCGAGTAGCGGTCGCCGTTGTTATGGCAGTGGGTTCGCGGGTTGGGTCATGCGTCGCTTGCATGAGCGGTGAGCCCGCGACGTTCTGCACCGCCCGTACTGCCACGGCCACGAGGTCCGCGGAAGTAGCCGGGTCGGAGACGGTGTCCGGCGCCGGGGTTGCGGCGTAGCAGCTTGTGTTCACGCATCGCTCTGGCCCCGCCACTCGGGTGAGTGACGGGGCCTGCGGCGTACGGCGGTGGCTACTTCACCTCGGAGCGCATCACGCGGCGGAGCCCGAAGAAGCCCGGGCAGCACGATCCACAGCGCGAAGGTCGTCGCGACGTGCGCCCACTGGGCCCCGGTGTGCATCCCCTCGAAGAGGCGGTCTGCGCGAAGGGCGAGGTCGACCCACGGCTGCAGGTGCTTGAACCAGTCCTGGCTGGCGGCCAGGAGGCTGGTCAGGTTGGGCACGAGCAGGACGAGCACGAAGTAGATGACCAGCCCGCCGGCGGAGCTGCGCAGCAGCATCCCGAGCATGGTCCCGATCGACATCGAGACCAGGTTGCCCAGCACGATCGTCAGGGCGTGGCCGACCGAGAGGTCCCAGACCGTCGGCGTACCGGCGATGGTGCTGCCGACGACGTTGCCGACCGCGCCGATCGACGAAGGCGAACAGCATCGAGGCGACCGCCACGATGACCGCCGACAGGGTCTTGGCCCCGATCGACCCGGCGCCGGCTCGGGACGTAGGTGAACGTCGTCAGCCCGCTGCGCTGGCTCCACTCGCTGGTGATGGACAGCAGCGCGACCATCGGCAGGATCACCGTGATCGGGAAGCCGACCGCCTTGGCGAAGTTGTAGTACGTCAGGTCCTCGTCCGGCGCGAACGCGATGGTCGCGATCGTGGCGATGAGGCCGGTGATCCCGATGCTCGCGATCAGCCAGAACCCCGAGCGGGTGTCGAACATCTTGCGGAGCTCGACGCGGACGACCCGGCTGAGCGGGATCGGCGCGATCTCGGTACGTCGACCGGTCGGTGACTGCGGTCGATGGCGGTGGCGGTCATGCCGCTGTCCTCTCTGGTGGTGTCTCGTTGGGTGTCGGCGGTGAGCTCGAGGAACATCTCCTCGAGTCCGCCACTGTCGGCGGTGCGGAGCTCGGTGAGCACCACGCCGCCGTCGTAGGCCGCTCGCCCGACCTGCGCGGGATCCGCGTCGGTGCGGAGCGACCCGTCGTCGGAGACGGTCGTGGTGACGCCGGCGGCGGCCAGCGCTCGCTGCAGGGCGGGGATGTCCGCGGAGCGGACGACGGTCCCGGCGGCCGCGAGGAGGTCGGCCTTGGAGCCCTGGCTGACGATCCGCCCCTGCCCGATCATCACGATGTCGTCGGCGATGATCTCGATCTCGGTCAGCAGGTGGGAGGACAGCAGCACGGTCCCGCCGTGGTCGGCGTAGTCGCGGAGCAGGTCGCGCATCCAGCGGATGCCGGCCGGGTCGAGCCCGTTGGCCGGCTCGTCCAGGATCAGCACCGACGGGTCGCCGATCAGGGCGGCCGCGATGCCGAGGCGCTGGCGCATGCCGAGCGAGTAGTTGCCCACTCGCCGGTCGGCCTCGGCGACCGGTGAGGCTGACCAGTGTCGAGCAGCTCGGCGACCCGGGAGGCCGGGACGCCCATGATCTGCTGGGCGATGGTCAGGATCTCGCGGCCGGTGCGGCCGGCGTGCTGCGCGGAGGCGTCGAGCATCACGCCGACCTCGCGCCCGGGGTTGGGCAGGTCGGCGAAGCTGCGACCGGAGATGGTCGCCGTGCCCTCGGTGGGCGTGGTGAGGCCGACCATCATCCGCATGGAGGTCGACTTGCCGGCCCCGTTGGGGCCGAGGAAGCCGGTGACCCGGCCGGAGCGGGCGGTGAAGGAGATGTCGTGGACGACGGTGGTGCCGCCGTACTTCTTGGTCAGTGCGTCGATGGTGATCATGGCGTCGACGCTAGGTTCGCCGAGGGGTCGGCCGCGTCGTCGCGAGGTCGTCTCTTGCGCGGCACCAAAGCCTTAGTACCCGTCCTCACAAAGGCGGACTCAGCTCTCAAAAAGCCTGCACTGGTAGGCCAGCACGATCGCCTGTGCCCGATCGCGCAGGTCGAGCTTCTGCAGCAGCCGGGTCACGTGGGTCTTGACCGTGGTCTCGCTGATGAACAGCTCGCGCCCGATCTCGGCGTTCGAGAGCCCACGCGTGATCAGACGGAACACGTCCATCTCGCGCGAGGTCAGGGTCTCGATCGCCTCGGGCGGCGGCTGCTGGTGGACCTTGGTGAACTGCGCGATCACGCGACGGGTGACCGAGGGCGAGAGCAGGGCGTCGCCGCCGGCGACCGTGCGTACGGCCGCGATCAGCTGTTCGGGCGGGTCGTCCTTGAGGACGAAGCCGCTGGCTCCAGCCTGCAGCGCGCGGTAGACGTACTCGTCGAGGTCGAAGGTCGTCAGGATCAGGATCCGGCTGGCCGGGTCGGCCGCGAGGATCCGCCGGGTCGCCTCGAGACCGTCCAGCTCGGGCATACGGATGTCCATCAGCACGACGTGCGGGCTGACGCGAGCGGCCTCGGCGACGGCCTCGAGGCCGTTGCCGGCCTCGGCGACGACCTCGATGTCGGGCTCGTCGGCGAGCAGCAGCCGGAACCCCGCCCGCACCATCGCCTGGTCGTCCACTACCAGCACCCGGATGGTCATGCCCGACCCTCGAAGCTCTCGAGGCTGCCTCGACGCTCTCGAGCGGCAGGGAGGCGCGGAGCACGAAGCCGCCCGGTGGTGGGGACGAACGTCGACATGTCCCCGCCGTAGGCCTTGACCCGCTCGCCGATGCCGATCAGCCCGTGCCCGAGGCCGTCATTCTGCGCGAACCCACCCGGCCCGTCGTCGCGCACCTCGAGCCGCAGCCGGTCGGGCGCGAACTCGACGGTCACGTCGGCCCGGCGCCCGCCGGAGTGCTTGAGGGCGTTGGTGAGTCCCTCCTGCACGATGCGGTACGCCGAGAGGTCGAGCGAGCGCGGCAGCGCGACCGGCTCGCCCACCGATGCAGTCGTACGTCGAGCCCCGCGGCGCGGACGTCTCCCGCTAGGGCCTGCAGGTCGTCCAGCCCGGGACTGCGGCGCCAGCTCGACCACGTCGTCGCCCTCGACGCAGAGCACCGAGCACGCGGCGCATCTCCGCGAGCGCCGTACGCCCGGCCCGCTCGACGTTCCGCAGCGCCTCGCCCTCCTACGGACGCGGCCGGCATCCGGTGCCGCACCGCCCCGACCTGGAGCACCATCACGCTCACCGCATGGGCGACGACGTCGTGGAGCTCGCGCGCCATCCGTGCCCGCTCCTCGGCCACCGCCACCCGCGCCGCCGACTCTCGCTCCCGCTCGGCCCGCAGCGCCCGCTCCTCCGCGGCCTCGCCACGTGCCGCCCGCTCGCGCAGTGCGAAGCCCGCGAGCCAGGCGACCGCGAACAGCACGGGGGTGAAGAGCAGGTCTGCCGGTCGTGTGCGTCGGGATCGTGGTAGACGATGACCGCTGCGCCGACGAGCACGACCACCAGACCGACCCGGGCCTGGAGTCCGTTCCGCAGGCTGCCGAAAAGCACGGCGGCGCCCAAACCGCACAGGAAGACCCCGGCCTGGGTCGAGATCAGCTGGTGGTCGAGGAAGCTCAGTCCAGCGCAACCGATCCAGACGACCATCGGAGCGACAAACGGAAACCACCGCCGGGCGCACAGCGCCAGCAGCACGACGGTGATCGCCGCGACCTCGAACCCCAGGGCCAGACCCTCCGGGCGGTCCGCATCGTCGCGCAGCACGGTTCCGGCCGCGGTGGCCACCGCGGCGGCAACGACCAGGACGTCGAGACCCCAGGCCGCGAAGAACCGTCCGACCCGACCCATCGGCTCAACGTACGACAGGTGGGCCGGAGCCGCGTCGTACGAAAGTAGTGTTCGGGTCCCGGCAGGTCTGTGTGGGTCAGGACCTGTCGGGGCTCTCGGACAGCGGCACGCCGTGATGCCACCTGCGCTTCCGTCCCAGACAGCGCCCGGCCGACTCTCAAGGTCTTGTGCCTGCGATCATGAACGGGAGCGCGCTCGAACCAGGACGCGGAGCCTTGGTGGTTCGATAGCCCACCACCGTTGACCCTCATTTGACCCCGAACGGACCCGTCGACCCTCGCTATCACGAGATGACATCAGGCGACACGGGGCGTCTGAATCCCTGCTGTGTAAGGGAAACAGGCCGACACTATTGGATACGAGGCGACAGGTACTGACGCCGAATGACCCTTCGCATCGAGGGGGTCAGGGGTTCGAATCCCCTCAGCTCCACCCACCGACCCCAGCAAAACCGGGGCCTCCAGCACCTCGCCTAGTCGTCCTAACGCCTCGGTCCAGCAGTTCTGCCAGCAGCTCGCCAGCACCTTTCCGGCGCTGTAACCGTCGTCGCGGCCCCGCCTGGCGGCCGTTTCACGCCGAATCCTCCGATATTGAGCCACGCGCTGCCCGTCTCGCGGTGCCGTCCGGCCAGTCCGATCTAGGGGGTCACCTGCCCGCGTGGTTGCTCGGTCACCCGACCGATGGCACCACCGGGAGGCAGGCATGACCGCACACATCCGGGCCCGCGGCGAGGGCTCGATCTACCCGTATCGGAACGGCCGGTACGCGGCCTACGTCTGGTCACCACCTTGGGCGGCGACCGGCGCCGCAAGTACGGCTACGGCGACACCCGCCAGCAGACCCACGCCCGCTGGATCGAGCTGCACCACACCGCCGCCCGGCACCGCGTCGCCACCCGCTCACCGCGCCTGTCGGACGATCTGGCCTGGTGGCTGCGGGAGGTGATCGCACCGTTCGCCAAGCCGAAGACGACGGAGACGTATACCGCGGTCGTCGCCCGCTACATAGGCCCGTATCTCGGCCAGAAGCGGCTCGACGCGCTGACGGTCGTCGATGTGCGCCGCTGGTTACAGCGGCTTTCGCTCGGCTGTCAGTGTTGCCTGCAGGGCAAGGACGCAGCGCGGCCCCCGGAACGGCAGCGCTGCTGCGCGCTCGGCCGGTGCTGCGGGCAGGTGCTGGCCCGACGGACGGTGCTCGACGCCCCGAGCCGTGCTGCGCTGCGCCCTGGCCGAAGCCATGACCGATCGACTAGTCACCCTCAACCCGGCGGCCCCGAGTGCACCTCGCCGCGGCGCGCCCGCGCCGAATGAGCGCCTGGAGCGCCGAGCACGCGAGGCAGTTCTTGATGAACGCCCGGTCCGAGCACGATCCGCTGTACTGCGGCTATGTCCTGCTGCTGTGTCTGGGACTGTGCCGCGGCGAGATTCTCGGCCTGCGCTGGGGTGACATCGACCTCGCTACCGCCACCGTGCACGTGCACCGTGAACTGAAACGTGTCGGTGGGCGGTTGGTGCTCAGTGAGACAAAGACCCTCGACTCCGATGCCGCCCTTCCGCTTCCGCCGATGTGCGTTGTCGCTCTGCGCGACCATCTCGCTCAGTCGAAGGTCGCTGTCTCCGAGTTCGTGATCTCGACGCGTAGCGGCGGGCCGGTCGACCCGCGCAACTTCTACCGGTCCTTCCAGCGACGCGTCGCTCAGGCCGGGGTGCCATGGATCCAGCTGCACGGAATCCGACACACCTGCGCGACGCTGCTGGTCGAGCTCGACGTCCACCCGCGGGTGGCGATGCAGATCCTGCGCCACGCCAAGATCGCCACCACGATGGACATCTATAGCCATGTCCCCACCAGCGCGACGCGACGGGCGGTGCACGACCTCGCCGAGCATCTCGATCACTCCATCGGCGGTCTCGCGGATACGAATCGCAGAGGCTGGGACTCAGTGGGTACGCGGCCAATACATGAACGCGGCGGCTCCGGCGATAGCGTCGGCGCGCTTGGTGAGGGGCCCAGGAACGCCCCACCGACCCCAGCGGCGAGGATCACGTAGTGCCCGCATCGCTTGCGTGAGCGCGTTGTCGGCGGGTCTCATCGGTAGGTGACCGCTGGCTCAGGGATGGGCGCGCAATTCCCGTTCGGTCTGGACGTAGATGCGTTCCTGGCCTTCGGCGTCCTGGGACTGCTTCGAGGACTTCTTCAACGTCGCGGAGCTGTAGTAGCCGCCGGTCGCGGTCGCGAGCTCCGGATCGGCCATCAGCCGCACACAGCCGCGTGACCCCTTCTCCGGAGGCCCGACGAACGGATTGGTCAACGCCTGAATCAATTTGAACGGGCCGCCGGCCTTGCTGCCGAGAGTGGTTTTGACCGCGCCCGGGCTGACTGCGTTGAACGTCAGGCCCTCGCCCTCATAGTGGCGAGCTTGGGCGTAGGTGTACATCAGAGCCAGCAGTTTGGCAGTGCCGTAGGCCTGGATCTGCTTGTACTTACCTGGGTAGCTCCAGTCGGTGATCGGCTTGCCCTTCGACTCGATTAGGGCGGTCATGTTGACCACCCGCGAGGGTGCGGCGAACTCATCAGCGCCCTTGCGGAGTAGGTCGAGGAGCCCGTCGGTAAGTGCCGCCAGCGCGACGTGATTGATGGCGATGGTCCGCTCGTACCCGTCGGGTGACAGTGCCTTGGTGGAGAACGCGGCGCCCGCGTTGTTGACCAGTCCGTTGAGTCCTTTCGGCGTGGCGTCGTGGACGGCGTGGACCAGGTCCCGAACACCGGCTAAAGATCCGAGGTCTCCGGCCCAACTTACGAAGATCATGAGCACACGGGCGTGACCTGTGTCCCGTGAATGCTGGGCTATGCTGGGGATGGTCGTGATCGCGGGCGTGTTACTACGCGGCGCCGCAAGGGGCGGGCAGGGTGGGTCAGCCGCCGGCCGGGAGGTGAAGTCGAAGAACCGGGGTGGTTCGGGCAGCTCCAGGGCGGTCAGGATGCTCTGCTGGCCGGGGGTGGTCAGCGGAGCGTTGGGCGACCTGCCGTCGCTGGTGGCGAGGGTGACCAGGTGCATCCGGTCGAGTTCGTGGCGGATGTTGCGCCAGGTGTCGCCGGTGGCGTTCTCGACGACGCGGATCAGCAGCAGCGCGAGCCAGCACAGCTGGACGTGGGCGCGGATGCGGTCCTCGCGGTGGTGGAACACCGGCCGCAGCCGAGCGCGCCCTTCATGTCCCGCCAGCCGCGTTCGACGGCGAGCAGCTGCTTGTAGGCGGCGGCCAGGTCGTCGGGGGTGAGGGTGTGGTCGGAGGTGCGCAGCAGCCACTTGCCGTCCAGGTGCGCCTCGCGCTCGGCGGCGGCGCTGGTCGACGCGCAGCAGCCCGGTCGGGGTGCGGCGCAGGTAGCGGCGCAGCCCGGGCTTGGTCCTTCAGCGAGCCGACCAGCTCGTCGCGCCGCCGGGCGGTCCAGGCGTCGGAGCCGTCGATGAGCTCGGCCAGGTGGGCGATCAGGTCGCTCGCGGACCGGCGGTCCCGCTCGGCCTGCTCGGGGTTGTGGCAGATGACGAACCGCTCTGCCCGGGCCCCGCGTCGCCGTCGCCGTCCCCGCCGGGGCGACCGGGACCTCCTTGACCCGCAGGTTGCCGGCGACGGTGCTGGTAGCGGCCCTGCCGGGCCAGCGCGGCGGCGGCCTCGGCGTTGGTGTGGCGCAGCTTCTCGGCGTGGATGTAGTGCCCGCCGCCGCGGGTCAGGTAGCCGCGGTTGGCGGCCGAGGCGAACCCGCGGTCGGCGACCCAGACCAGCCGGCGCAGGTTCCAGCCGGCCAGGTCGTCCTTGACCGTGCGGATGATCGCTGGTGTCGGCGGTGTTGCCGGGGAAGGTCCAGCACGCGGACCGGGATCCCGTCGCGGGTGACCGCCATCGCGATCACCACCTGCGGCAGGTCGTCGCGGTGGTCCTTGGAGTGCCCGAACGCCCGCGTCCCGGCCTCGCTGGGGCTGTGCCGTCGTCGTCGTCACTCCGGGTCTCGGCCGAGCTCGGCCAGCTCGTCGGCGGCCGTCGATCTCCCAGTAGGTGGTGGTGGTGTCCACGAACACGATGTCGACATCGAGGTTCAGCAGGTGCGCGACCGAGGAGAAGATCTCCGCGGCGATCTCGTCCAGCGCGTCGAGCAGGAAGTCCATCGCCCGCGTAGGCGGCGTCGTCGTTGAACCCGGCGCAGCCCTCGATGCACACCCGCTCGGCGACCCACCGGTCGCCGCCAGCTTCGAGCCCGGCTCCAACGCCCGCTGCGCGACCAGCGCGAAGATCACCCGCTCGGCCGCCTCGGCGTCCAGCCGCCGCCCGGCCGCGACCCGGCGGATCGCCGTCGCCGATCCCCAGCCGCTCCCACAGCCGGTCCAGCACCCAGGCCCCGCCCAGCCGGCGGGAGTCGAGCACCTCCACCTCGCGCCGCCGGCCGCGGCCGCCGACCGCGCTCGGCCGGGTCCAGGAACCGCGAGATCGACGACACCAGCCGGGCCAGCGCCGCCCGGTCCACCTTGTCGGCCCGCCCGAAGCTGTGGATCACCTTCGCGACCGGGGTGCCGGTCTGACCGGGATGCCGCTCGTTGTGCGCCAGCTGCAGGTAGCGCACCACGGTGCCGTCCTTGTTCCTCCGCCGCGTCTCCCGCAGGTACACGCCTACAAGTCAACCGCATCACGGCAGCTCATGTCGCAGCGACACGCCCAAATCGTGTGCCTACACGATTTCAAACCTGTCCAACTCGATACCGCCACAGAACCCGACAACCCGACAACGCAAACCAAGACGCACCGGAACTACCGCCAGGTCATGTGCTCATGATCTCGTAAGTCCGGTCCGGCTACGGCCAGGTACTGGCCGTTGCCGTTGCCGTTGGTGACCAGCAGGTCGACAGCGTGGCGGGCCTGGTCGGCACGGCGGGCGTGCACCAGCACTGTCGCCCCGCTGTGTTTCCAATGCCTTGGGCTGTCTGCTGGCCGATACCGCCTCCGGCGCCGGTGACTAGCACGGTCTGTCCGTCCAGCCGACCAGCGAATTGAGCATCGAACTTGCTCATGGTCTCTCCTCGAAAGATGTGCAAACGCAGAATTGAGTCGTGTAGCTCACTCTTTCAGACTCAAAATGGGTTGTAAAACTCAGAATCTGAGTGTGGTGTCATTGTCAGCTACGCGGAAGCGACTAAGGCTCACCGCCCAGGGAGAACGCGCCCGGGGCCGAATTGGTGCGGCGTCCGACGACTTCATCCATCAGCGCCGCGTGGCCTGCATGACCGTCGATGACGTCACGGCCGCGGCGGACGTCAGCGGATCGCAGCGTTACGAGTACTTCCCGGACGAGGACGATCTTGTCCAGGCCGTCCTCGACTACCAAGCGGATACCGTCGTCAATAGCCAACGACGAGCCGATTTCGGCAATGTCTTAGGTCTTCGCGCCTGGCGCGGCTCAGCTCTATTTCGTGGCCGGCGGGGTTGCGTGGAGTCGACCGGGCGCGGCCCAGATTGGCGTCGGGGGTGAAGTTCCTGACTCGGTTGCCAGGACGTGCACCGGGTTCGGCGCCAGCGAAGGCAGTTGCGATCCGGTCGAGGTAACGCTCCAACAGTTGCGGATAGAAGGCGGCATCCTCGGTACAGAGGCCGGACAGCTGGATCTCCACAACAGTCGTGCCGTCGCCGGTGGGCGTGAAGGTGATCACAATGAGTGCAGGTGTCGACGTCACCGTGGCGGTTCCTTGACGGTCCCACTCAATCACCATGCGGTGGGGGGAATCGACTTCGATGTAGCGGCCGGCGATCACCGTGCCGTTGAGGTCAAGGTGGAACGCGTCCTCCGGCCGAGGAGCCTTCATGAAACCTCGTCGGCCTTGAGTAGACCGGCCCATGTCCTAGAGGCAGAGCCAGCTGGGGTCGGCAAGATGAGCTCATGAAATGCAAACCCGGAACATCCCACCGGGCGCGACCAGGTGTCCGCACCGTCGTAGGGCAGCGCGCGAAGAAGCACATCGTGCTCAGGTAACTGCTTTATCCAAAAGTCGTGAGCTGACTTCGGCGATGGCTGTGAACGAACCCGGCTTGGGCTCATCTGCCGACGGTCAGGGCGATGAGGGTATTGATCGCGGTTTCGAACGGGCGGGTACTCCGTTGCACCTGGGCGAGTAGAAGCCCTCCCTCGAGCGTGGCGAGCAGAGTAATGGCGAGGTCGTCCGGGTCAACGTCGGACGGGAGTTTCCCGTCGGCATGAAGGGATCGCAGTCCATCGCTGATGGCGGCTGCCCACTGATCGAACCCGGACGCAATGAGGGCTCGGGCCTCGGGGTCATTTTCCGCGAGTTGACCAACGAGCGAGCCAAGTGCGCAGCCCCCCTTTGCTTTGGTGCGCTTCGCGGCGGTGATCACCATCTTCTGCCAAGCTTCGACTCCGTTCGGGCCGGCGAGGGCGTGCCTGTTGCGACTGACGATGGCGTCGGCGTTGTAGTCGATGACCGCCTGGACGAGTTCGTCCTTGTCGGGGAAGTAGTGATACATCTGAGAGCCGCTGACTTCCGCCGCGACCTTGACGTCTTCCAAGGTGGTGCTCGCCAGCCCGCGTTCATGGATCAGGGCGGCCGCTTCCTCCACTATTCGTGCCCGGGTGCGTGCTCCCTTGGCGGTGAGCTTCGGCCGGTCACTCGTTTCGTTAGCCATGCCACCCATCGTAACAGATTCTGAGTTTGACAACCCAATTTCCGTCTGTCAGAGTGAGTCACATAACCCAGTTGTACCAGAGAGGACACCACATCGCATGATTGATCTGAAGGGCAAGACAGCGCTGGTTACCGGGTCGACGAGCGGGATCGGCCGGGCTACGGCCATCGCCTTGGCCGCCCGCGGCGCCCACGTACGGATAGTCGGACGCGATGAACAACGAGCCAAAGACGTGGTCGCCGAGATCGAAGGCAGCGGCGGCAGCGCAACGTTCAAGCTCACCTCTCTGGTCGACCTCGAATCGGCCCGGGACCTGGTCGAGTGGGCCACTGAGGCCGGCGACGGTCACGTCGACATCCTCATCAACAACGCTGGCGTCGCCTTAATGGGACCAAGCAACGCAGCCACCGAAGCAGACTTCGACGAGACCTTCGCGGTCAACGTCAAGGTTCCGTTCTTCCTCGTCGCGTCACTGGCGCCAGCCATGGCCGAACGCGGCTGGGGTTCGATCGTCAACGTCTCCACGATGGTCGCCAGCTTCGGACAGCTCGGCATGGCTCTGTATGGCGCCAGCCGAGCAGCCCTCGAACTCTTGACGAAGACCTGGGCCGCCGAATACGGCGGACAGGGCGTCCGGGTGAACGCCGTTGCCCCCGGCCCGACACGCACCCGGATGATGGAAGCAGCCCCCGAAGAGGTAGTGAAAGCGCACGCGGCACTAGCACCAGCAGGTCGCATAGCCGAGCCTGAGGAACTGGCTTCGGCGATCGTCTTCCTCGCCACCAACGATGCCAGCTTCGTGCATGGCGTCACCCTCGCGGTCGATGGCGGCCGAGCAGCGACCTGACGCCTGCCGACGGCAAACGCTTAAGAGTGACGACCCAAAACACAGATCGCAACTAACAACTAAGGAGTTTTCACATGAGCGCATACCTAATCGTCGAATTCACGGTTAAGGACCCGGAGCTCTATCGTGAGCAATACGCCGCCAAGGCTGGGAAGACGGCCAAAGAGTACGGTGCCGAGCCTCTCGCCAACAGCAACTGGGAACTCCTGCACGGCGATGGCTCGCTCACTGGTGCACCATCCTTGTGTCACTGATCTCGGATGGATTGGTGATGCGCCCGAGGTGCCGCCAGGTCATCGCCCTGCTCGCTCGACGAGGTTGATGTCCAAAGTGAGATCTGCCAGGTCTGGCGGTTGCCCGGGACGTGCAGACCGTCGACAGGGCTGAGCGCCGTTGAGCGCCGATCAGTGAGCGAACCGGCAGCCACGTTCCGGAACCACCGGCACCGCATGAGGGCGCCTCCCCACTGGGACTAGCAGCGAGGAGGCTGACGTGAAGTCTGCCAGCACCACCGTGAACACCGCATTGCCCGACGAGCCACCCAACGGCGTGACCGGCGGGCTGGACTGGGCCCGTGATGACCATGCCGCGTCGGTCGTCGATGCCCGCGGCCGCGAGCAGGTCCGGCACAGCGTCGAGCACAGCGCGGCCGGACTGACCGAACTGATCGCCGTGTTCGGGCGGGCGGGCTGCCGCGAGGTCGCGATCGAACGCCCCGATGGGCCTGTGGTCGAGGCCCTGCTCGGCGCGGGCATCACCGTCGTGGTGATCAGCCCGAACCAGGTCAAGAACCTGCGCGGCCGCTACGGCTCGGCCGGCAACAAGGACGACCGCTTCGACGCGTTCGTGCTCGCCGACACCGCTGCGCACCGACCGGGCCCGACTGCGGTCCCTGGTCCCCGACACCGCCGAAACCACCGCGCTGCGCCGAGCGGTCCGCGCACGCAAGGATCTCGTGCGCCACCGGGTCGCCGCCGCCAACCAGCTGCGCGCGCACCTGCGCAACGTCCTGCCCGGCGCGGTCGGCCTTGTTCGCCGACATCGACTCGCCGATCAGCCCGGCGTTCCTGACTCGCTTCCCGACCCAGGACAAGGCCGACTGGCTCACCGCGGCCCGCCTCGACGCCTGGCTGTCCAAGCAGGGCTACTCCGCCAACACCGACCCAACCGTCCTGCACACCCGCCCCGTCGCGGCGCCACGCGGTCCGGTCGGCGCCGAAGCCGACGCCAACGCAGCCGTCACCACCGCGCTCGTCGCCGTGCTGCAGACGTTGCTCACCCAGATCAAGACCATCGCCGCCAGCATCGACACGCAGCTGGCCGCACACCCGGACGCACACATCTTCACCAGCCTGCCCCGCGCCGGCCGCGTACGCGCCGCCCGACTGCTCGCCGAGATCGGCGACTGTCGCGCCAAGTTCCCTACTCGCGAATCGCTCATGTGCCTGGCCGGCGTCGCACCCTCGACCCGTCAATCCGGCCGAAGCCACACCGTCGGCTTCGGCTGGGCCTGTGACAAGCAACTCCGCGACGCCGCATGCGACTTCGCCGGCGACTCCCGCCGAGCCAACCCGTGCGCCGCCGACCTCTACCACCGCGCCCGCGCCCGAGGCCACGACCACCCGCACGCCGTCTGGCGCGCCTCCCAGATTTCGGACACCGGCCCCTATAAGAAGGGTCGATGACCGAAAGGAAACCGTTAGGCCAGAGAAACGCGTTCGGTATTCTCCGGAGTACAAAGAAGAAGCGGCGCGGATGGTTGTTGAGTCCGGCGGGCGCCCGATCGCCGAGATAGCCCGGGAGATCGGGGTACACGAGGGAACGCTCGGAACCTGGGTGGCGAAGTATCGCCGCGACCACGCCGAAGACGAACCGCCGTTGAGCGTGTCGGAACGCGCCCGACTGAAGGAATTGGAGAAGGACAACCGGGAATTGAGGATGAAAGCGGAGTTCTTGGGAAAAGCAGCGGCTTCTTCGCCCAGGAGCATCGGTGATCTCGAAGTACGAGCTCATCGACGCGGAGAAAGCGTGGTATCCGATCAGGCTGATGTGTGAGTGGATCGAGGTGTCGAGGTCCGGGTTCTACGACTGGCTGACCCGGGCGACGTCGGCGACCGCGGCGCGACGTCGTGAGCTCGAGGTGATGATCAGGTACGTGTTCGATGCCTCTGACTCGACCTACGGCTACCGGCGCGTGCATGCCGAGCTGCGGGCCGGCCAGGTCCGGTGCAGCCCGGAGTTCGTCCGCTCGGTGATGCGCGATCTGGGCCTGTATCCCTGCCAGCCCAAGCCGTTCCGGCCCACGACGACTGAGGCCGGCGACACCGGTGAGATCCCGGACCTCGTGAAGCGGAACTTCACCGCCGAGGTGCCGGGGACGAAGCTGGTCGGAGACATCACCTATATTCGAACGGATCACGGATTTGCGTACCTCGCGACGGTGATCGACTGCTGCACGAGGGAGTGCATCGGCTACGCGATCGCCGACCACATGCGCGCCGACCTGGTCTGCGAGGCGCTGGCGACGGCAGCCCGGAATTACCCGCTCGCCGAGAATTTTGTAACGCACAGCGACCGCGGTGCACAATATACGTCCGAACCAGTTCGCGAAAGCAGTAAAGGCCCTCGGCGGGCAACGTTCGATGGGCCGCACAGGCAGTTGCTTCGATAACGCCCTCGCTGAGTCTTTCAATGCCGCCGTGAAAGTCGAGCGTGCCAACAGAATGCGGTACGCCACCATCGAAGAAGCCACCCGGGATATTGTGCGCTACATCGAATTCCGTTATAATCGACACAGGCTCCACTCCGCGCTCGGTTATATAACCCCGCGGAACGCCTACGAGAACCACATCAACAACCTCGCGGCCCAGTCCGCAGCGTAGTTATTGCACTAGATCGCATGTCCGAAATTTGCGGGGCAGATCAGTCCGCATCCTCGCCCGCGCCTGGCTCAACATCATCTGGCACTGCTGGCAGACCAACGAACCCTACGACCCCGAACGACACGTCGCGCTCCAACGCCTCCTCAAGCAAGATCAACCCAAGGCGGCTTGACACAGGGCATCTCACTTTCAGGAACACTCATGCGGTTCCCCGACCATGCGGCGGCCATCAAGTGGTACAACTCGCCTGAATATCAGCAGTTGATCGATGCCCGAGGTGTCGCAATGGACGCCCGTTTCAGCTTGCTCGATGGCCTCCCTAGCTGATCGAGCCGGCTCCAGATCCATCTCATCGGCTCAGGTGAGGAGTGGCAGACCAGCCGGCCCGCTGCGCCAAACCGGCCTCCACCGTCGAGGACCGCGTGATCGCCGTCAGCTTCGGTTCATCACCCGTACGCAGAACCAACGCGGCCGCAACAGACATGCCTCATTGTCCCGAAATCCAACCGTAAGTCACTTTAGACACGCGACACTAGTGCGGGCCTGGACGTCCTGGTGAGACGGCCGAGCCGGTGAGAATGATGTCGTCGGCAAGATCGCGCAGCTTGCGATTGCGTTCCTGGCTCAGACGCCCGATGAACTCGAATGCCGCTTTCTCGGTGAGCTTGCGGTTCGCCATCACGATGCCGATGGCCGCGCCGATGCGCCTGGCGGTGGACAACGCGGCGTGCAGATGCTCCGCTGTCAGCTGCTCGGCGGCAACCTCGTCGTGCAGGTAGGCGATCATCGCCCGGTCGATGCCGCTCTGCTCTTCCAATTCGCGGATGCGTTGCTCAAGCTCGGCGCGGGGCTTTTCAGCGCCCGATTCCCGCGGATCCATACCCGACATAATGGCAAATCCGGACACGATGCAACATGGGCGGCCGAGACTAGGCCGTGCCTGCCCGTCGATTCTGGAGTGAACAGCAGTGGTTGCCACGTTCGAGGGCCACGAAGACAAGGCCGGTAACTAACGGTCCGCCTCGAGGCAGGGAATGGCGAGGTCGCTCGCCCAGGGCGAGGCATACCGGACCCGCGACGGTGCCCACCGCGGGTGCGAGGCCGTCAACGCGGGGCCGCGGGCGCGACGATCAAGGACGCCTAACGCGCTTCGCCGACCCGCAGCGACACGGCGCCAGAAACCCGGTCCAGCGGGTCGGTGAGCCGCTCGGGTCGGCTGGGCGCGGCTGGCGGGCGGTTGGCAGCGCACGGGTCTGGCGATGATCGGCAGCATTGAGCGTCGTTGGTGCTGGCGATGATGATGGCGGACGGACATCGGGTGGTGGCCTGCTCGCGGTCGGTGACGCTCGGGCGATGTGCGCTCGGCAGTTGCGGCCGGGCTCCAGTGACCTGTGCCGGATGCAATGCAGATGGGCTTGACGAACGCTAGGCCGGCTCCAGCATGGCACTGAGGTGGGCGAGCTCGAAGGTGCGGCGCAGCCGCTGTGAAACGTCGATGATCGACAGCGGGCGCCCAGCGGTGGTGAGCTGGTTGCGCAAGCCCACCAGGGCGCCAAGGCCGGCGGCGTCGATGAACGTCACTGCTGCCATATCGACTCTGACCGGGCCGCCGGCCGTGGGCACGAGGGTGTTCGCGACGGTCGAGAATGTGTGTACCGCGGCGAGGTCGAATTCCCCGATCGGGGTCAGCTGACACGCCGCGAGATCAACGACCGTGTCGAACGGATTCTGGTCGGAGCTCCGCCGCGAGGGCCCTGAGCCCGGTCGGTCGGCTGCAACGTCGTCGGGAGCCGCGTCGACAGGGCTGCGGCCGGCAGCGGTTTCGGAATTGACCGCCGAGGTTGGGGACATGCACGCACCAGACGCCGTGTAGATAACGGGTCCGGCGTTGAGGCGGGCGCTCGCCAGGCGGTTCCGTGATCACCTGGCTCGGACTGGCTGTGTCCCAGCACCAGCGACGGTACTCGGCAGCCGATCTCGTCGTAAGTGCCCGACTGGAAACAGGACCGACGAAACCGGGCCTGCAGCGACCGGACCCTGAACGCGGTATCCCTCGCTCAGAAGGGCGGTCAGGGTCGGGCCGTTGACCGGCGGCGGGGGTGATCTCGGCGGCGCGCCGGGTTCACGGCGCGACGGTGGTCAGCCGACGCCGGCAGTCCAGGTGTGCGGTGTCGCCCGGGTCGCAGCCGAGCTGGGCCCAGACGATGGTGCGCCCGTCGCGCGGAACGGTCACGCCCCAGCTCAGGGCCAGGCTCGTCACGATCTGAAGTCCCCGGCCAGACGTGTCGCCGGCGTCAGGGGTGCGCGGCGTCGGCCAGCCGGTGCCGTCGTCGACGACCGCGACCTCGACATGGTCGCGATGCACATCGACGTGTATGTCGATGACTCGCGCGCCGGCGCGGACCGCATTGGCCACGAGCTCGCTAGCCACCAACTCGGTGTCATCCAGGACACCGGACCCGGCTCGGTCGACGACGGCTGTGAGCGCGGCCCTGGTGAACCGACGCGCGTCCCGAGACGCGTTCGACACGTCGGTGAGTCGCCGATACGCAGTAGCGCACATGACAACCCACCACCGCCATCGCCACCCCATCGACGACGCCGCGCGCAATCGACTGGTGCCTCGACAGCCATGCGGATGCTGGCACACTTGGTTGCGGCGGTCACCGGGTTGCTCAGTCGACCGATGGCTTACCTGGCGACCCGCGTGCCTACACGGTTGGCGTTGGGAGGGAGCGCAGCTAGGCGAGCTGCCCGACAGATTCGGCGTGTCGTCACCGTCTCCGGTGGGTCGCGACGTCAATCGAGGCGATGTGCCCGGCCGGCTCAGAGCGCGCTGCGGACGGCCTGGATCACCGCGTCGGCATGGGCGAGGTCGGCGGTGAGGTCTGCTGTCCCGATCGTGATGTCGTCGTATTCGGATTTGTTGCGGCGTCGTCGGATCCGCTGGTATTCGCCTGTGCTGGGGCTGTTAATCATGGCCTCGGCGTAGATACCGACCGCCTCGTGGGCTGCGGCGATGCCGCGGACTCGGTAACCGAGGGAGAGCATGTGGGCGGTGACGGCGAGGCGCATGGCGTCGTAGGCCGTGACGTAGGCGACCTCGACGTCGATGGCCGCGATCCTTCGGGCCGCCTCGAGCTTCTCCTCGGCCCGAGCCAGACGCACCTGCGCGTTGGGGCGGTCGGCTGGGACCCGTTCGAGGCGCCTGGCCGTGAGCAGTGTGGCGACTGGATGGGGCACGGTCACGGCTGACTCACGAGTGGTCTGATCGGAGCAGGTCGAGGGTGACAAGTGGCTGTGTCTTGAGGTGGGTGAGGAATCCCGTCTCGCCGCGTTCCCATTCCTCCGGGGCCAGGACGGTGACGTTGACGTCCCGACCCAGCCGACGGGATGCAGCGTCGGCCGCCGAACGGACCTCGGCCACGTCCGCGTCGCCGATCACGATCAGGTCGACATCCTGAGGGAGCGGACCGGGTTCGCCCAGGTAGCGGCGGGCCCAAGAGCCAAAGATCAGCGCCTGGTCGACGCCCTCGAGCCCACGAAGCTGTTGTTCGATCACCGCTTTGGGACCGATGGTCTTGAGCAGAATCGAGTGCAGCTCATCGAAGATCGGTGACGTGGTGTCCGCCCACACGCTGCGTCGGCCGCTGCGCAGTTCGGTCTGCAACAGTCCGGCTTCGGCGAGTCGATCAACCTCGCGGGCGACCGTAGGCTGGGGGCGGCTAGAGCGCTCCACGAGCTCAGGGATTGTGAAGTGCCGTTCGGGTTCCAAGTAGGTCACACCGAGGATCTGCAGCTGCGTGTTGCTGCGAAAGATCGGCGCGAGCCGAGGCGGTGCGGTACTCACGAAACGCATTCTTCCATGCGTTGTGTGCATAACGCAAGCGTGGCATTGGAGAGAAGTAAGATCGGCGATTCACGTACGCGGGGCAGATCCGCGATCTTTCGGTAGTGCCTGTGACCGCCCGGCAGGGACCGGGTTGGCACCTGTTTAGGCACCAACTGGCGGCACCACCGACTAGCCGGCCCACTGCTGTTGACCCTCATTTGACCCCGAACGGACCCCTCGACGACCCCGGCCGTCACGAGCTGACACGACCCGACGCGAACCGACTGGATCCCTGCTGTGTAAGGGGTACCCTCTCTGTCAACCTGGGTTGAGGCAGCCGCCCCCTAACAATCAGTGACCCGAGGGCGGGGATGGAGAGCTTCCCCGACATGACGATCAACGGAACCACTGTGGTTCGAGCGACCGGGATCGAAGATCCTGGTCGGGTGGATGACGCTGCAACGCACCGGCCTGATCCGGAGGTGCCCGAGCGGGCCCGGCGGCGCACGTTCACGGCGAAGTACAAGTTGGAGATCTTGGCCGCGTACGACGCTGCACCGGATGGTGAGAAGGGTGCGCTGCTGCGCCGGGAAGGGCTGTACTCCAGCCACATCGTGGACTGGCGGCGGGCCCGTGACGCCGGCGCGCTCGCGGCGCTGGCCGCGCCGCGTGGTCGGCGTCGCCGCGACCCGCAAGCCGAGCGGATCGCCCGGTTGCAGGCCGAGAAACAGCATCTGGAGCAGGAGCTGGCCAAGGCCCGCTTCGTGGTCGATGTCCAAGCAAAACTGCACGCGCTCTTGGAGACGATCTCCGAGAGCGCGGAGCGCGAGGACGGGTCGACGAAGTGACCGACGCCGCCGTCGCCGAGCTCGCCCCCACGATCGGTGTCCGCGCCGCCTGCGACGCGGTGGGCATCGCCCAGGCCAGCTACTACCGCCGGCACCGACACAGCCCGGCACCCGAGCGGCCGGCGCCGGTGTTACATCGTGACCGGCACCAGCCGCGCGCGCTGAGCGCAGCCGAGCAGCAGGCGATCCTCGACGAACTGCACAGCGACCGGTTCGCCGACATGTCGCCGACTGAGGTGTGGGCGACCTTGCTCGACGAGGGCCGCTACCTGGGCTCGCTGTCCACCTTCTACCGGCTGCTGCGCACCGCTGGGGAGAGCCGCGAACGACGCCGGCAGGCCACCCACCCGGCCACGGTCAAGCCGGAGCTGATCGCCACCGAACCGAACCAGGTTTGGAGCTGGGACATCACCAAGCTGCGTGGCCCGGCCAAGTGGACCTACTACTACCTGTATGTGATCATGGATATCTACTCGCGCTACGTGGTCGGCTGGATGGTCGCCAGCCGGGAATCGGCCGCGCTGGCCGAAGTGCTGATCCGCCACAGCTGCGCCAAGCAGCACATCGGCCGCGACCAGCTGACCATCCACGCCGACCGCGGCAGCTCGATGACCTCCAAACCGGTGGCGTTCCTGCTCGCCGACCTCGGCATCACCCAGTCGCACTCGCGACCGCACGTCTCCGATGACAACCCGTTCAGCGAGGCCCAGTTCAAGACGCTGAAATACCGGCCCGACTTCCCCGACCGGTTTGCCGCGATCGAAGCCGCACGCCGGCACTGCCAGATCTTCTTCCCCTGGTACAACGACGAGCATCGCCACACCGGGCTCGGCCTGCACACTGCCGCCGACGTCCACTACGGCACCGCCGCCATCAGCCGCGAGAAGCGGGCAGGCGTGCTTGACGCCGCCTACGCCGCCCATCCCGAACGGTTCGTCCGCAAGCCACCCGAACCGCCGAAACTGCCCACCGGCTCGTGGATCAACCCGCCCAGCGACACCGAGGAGGCAGCTCAGTAAATGCCGCACGACGGTGCCTCATTCAGGTTGACAGATTCCGGAATCGCCCGACACAGTCCGATACGAGGCGTCATGCACTGACGTGAAATGACCCTTCGCATCGAGGGGGTCAGGGGTTCGAATCCCCTCAGATCCACACTGCAAGTCAACGATCATGGGGTACGACGCCAAATCGTGAAGTCGATCGACGCTGCACGGCTGAATCCCTGCTGTGTATAGGGATCAGATCAACACCGGCCGATACGAGACGACAGCTACTGACGTCAAATGACCCTCGCATCGAGGGGGTCAGGGGTTCGAATCTCCTCAGCTCCACATATGTCCCAGCATTTATAGGCCCTCCAGCGCTACTGCGGCTCGTTCAAGATCGTTTGACCCTCGTTTGACCCCGACATGCAATGACGTGCGTGACCGAAGATCCCCCGAAACTAAGGATTCTGCACGCTTGCCTCGTGCGGCTTGCAAACGTTGAGGAGGTGGCTGGTTCGAATGGCCTCGTGTGACCAGCGCTGGAGCGTGACGGGTCTGTGTCTCATCGGCGTCCGCGGCTAGGGCCGTGCAGGGTCGGTAGGTTTCCAGGTCTGCGCGAGGTCTTGTGCGACGTCGTGGAGGAGGGTCAGCGTGGGTGTGACGAGTGGCGCGAGTCGTGTGTCGGCTCGGGTGACGGCGAGGATGGTGCGGGCGAGGCGGGGGTGGCTTAGGGGACGGTGGGTCGCGCCGGGTGTCGGGGTGATGGTGAGCCTGGAGAGAAGGGCGTTGGCGATGCCTGTGGCGACCAGGGATTGGGCGACGTTGTAGTTCTCGGTTTCCATCACGACGGTGTGGTTGAGCCCCGCGCGGCCGGCAGCGTGGTCGAACTGTGTGCGTGCGGGTTGGCCGGCGATGATGGCGATCCAGTTCTGGTCGCGTAGCTGGGTGAGTCGGATGGATTGGTCCGACTTTGTGGCTCGTGCGAGCGGGTGGTCGTCGGGTAGGCAGATCACGATGGGGTCCTCCAGCAGAGGATGGATCGTGAGCTCGGTGGGCAGGGTGAATACGTCGCCGTAGTTGGCCACGACGGCGATGTCGAGGCTGCCGCGGGCGACGAGGTCTGGGCCTTGGTCGGAGCTGATCTCGGTTACGGTGACGGCGACGTCCGGGTTCTGGTGCCGCAGCGCGGTGAGAGCGGGCGGTAACAAGTGTTGGGCGGCTGACTGGAAGGTCCCGACGCGCAGGCGGGCGGTCAGGAGGGGGAGTTCGGCGAGCATGCGCCGGTGCGCATCGGTGCAGAGGTCGTCGATGAGTGCTCCCGATGTCGCGAGCACACTTCCGGCATCGGTCAGGCGGGCGCCGCGCGGGCCTCGGGTGACCAGCTGTGTCTGCCAGGCTGTTTCGGCACGGGTGAGCTGACCGGTTATTGCGGCGGGGGTGAGGCCGAGTTCGTCGGCGGCCGCGCTCAGCGTGCCGTGGCGGTCGATCAACGCCAATAGGCGTAGTTGCGCCGGATCGACGTGCATTAATCAATTCTAACACTGTGCGGGAAAAGCTAACTTCTCTGAACGGCGGATCTGACAGACGATGGTGGTGTCGTCGAGAAGGAAGCAGACATGCCCACCCACATCGCGGTGTTCATCACCGTCGTCGCCACGCTCGCCGTCCTGCCCGGCACGAACAACGTTGTGGTTACCCGCCAGACCATGGCCGGTGGACGTCGGGTTGGGCTGCTGACGGTCGCCCGAACCTCCTCCGGGATCGTGGTGTGGGCGATCCTGGCCGCTACCGGTCTTTCCGCGATCGTGCTGGCGACGCCGCACGCGCTTGCTGGGCTGCGCGTTGTGGGCGCGGTCCTTCTCGCCGTTCTCGGCATCCACACGCTCGAGCAGGTCAGACGCGGCACGCCACGTCGCGTCAATGGTGTGCGAGGTGAGCGAGCGGTGCTGGTCGGGCTGGGCAGCAGTCTCGGCAACCCGAAAGCGGGAGTGTTCTCCCTCGCGCTGCTTCCCCAATTCACTTCCGAGCGAGGGCCGGTCGCGATCAGTACAGTTTCGCTCGGGCTGCTTTGGGCGGCGATATCGGGAGCCTGGTTCTGCCTCTATGTCTTGGCCGTCGACCGCGGACGTCGTGCCATCGGATCGCAACGAGGACAAACGTACTTGGGGGTGGCCAACGGCGTCGCGCTGCTGGGGCTCGCCGCGGCCGTTGCGGCAGGTATGTGAGCACTGAGCGGTTCGATCTAGGAGATGTGATGAGCGAAGAAGTGATCCAGCGGTTGGCGCGACTGGACTCGACGGTGGTGAGTGACGCCCTGGACGCCTGCGGCCTGCCGGCCGGGACGGGCGAACTGCGGGCGATGACGCCGGCGCCTCGGGTCTTCGGAGTGGTGCGCACGGTCGAGCTTGAGGCAGATCCGGGCGGGCCGCCCGGACCGCATATCGCGACCGGAGCGATCGCCGCTGCCGGGCTCGGCGATGTGATCGTTGTGGCCAACGAGGGCCGCACCGACGTGTCGTGCTGGGGCGGCATCCTGTCGCTCGGCAGCATTGAGCGCGGCGTCGCTGGCGCTGTGGTCGACGGGGTGTGCCGGGATGTCGCTGAAGCCGGTGGATACGGGTTTGCGGTGTTCGCGCGGGGCGTGACACCCCGCACCGCCCGCGGGCGGCTGCGACAGAAGTCCGTCGGCGAACCGGTCACCCTGGCCGGGATCTCGGTGTCCGACGGAGACTTTGTCGTCGCGGACGATTCCGGGATTGCGTTCATACCGCACGCGCACGCGAACCACGTGCTCGCGCGTGCCGAACAGATCCTCGGCCGGGAGCACGCGATCGCCGCCGAGGTCCGGCGTGGAGTGCCGCTGCCGGACGCGATGCACGATGCCCGACTAGCCGGATCACCGGTACCGGACGGCTCACCAGTGCGCGTCCCGACCGGCCAGCCCGCAGCGGATCCGGCTTCCACCGCAGCCGCCCGTCTCGCTGGGCTACCGACCGCCGCCATCTCCGATGCCCTGGACCGGCTGGCACTACCCGGGTCGCTGCACGGCATAGCCGCTCTGCGCGACGGACCGCACGCGACCGGCCCGGCGTTCACCGTCTCCTACGCACCCGTCGATGACGCCGGTGGCACCGTCGGCGACTTCCTGGACGACGTGCCGCCGGGCGCTGTTGTCGTGATCGACAACCAGGGCCGCACCGACTGCACCGTCTGGGGCGGGATCATGACCGAACTCGCCACGGCGAAGGGTGTCGCGGCCACCGTCATCAACGGCGCCTGCCGCGACACCGAGACCAGCACCCGGACGCGATATCCGATATGGAGCACGAGCCGGTTCATGCGCACCGGCAAGGACCGGGTCCGCCTAGCGGCGATCCAGCAAGACGTCGAGATCGACTCGGTCCCGATCCGCTCGGGCGACATCGTGTGCTGCGACCCCGACGGTGTCGTGGTGGTTCCCGCTGGGCGGGCCGACGAGGTGGCCCGACTGGCCAGCGACATCGACGACGTCGAACGACAGATCGTGGAGGCGGTGCGTGGCGGCGTGCGCTTGGCTGAGGCGCGCGCCGTCCATGGCTATCACGCGTTGCAGAGCATCGCGCACGTGCAACCTGCCGGCGAGTGGCACGCGAAGGGGACCTCATGACTTCCGAGATCGCAATCGAGCCGGCTGGGCTGGCAGCGCGGGGGCACTCCAGCGCCACCCTGTCCGAGGCCGCAGTCGCCGAGAGTCGCGCCCGAAGCGGAACGGATTGCGGCATCGATCCGCAGATCGCGGTGGATCCGGCGATCCGCGCCGCCTGGCCCGGCGCGACGGTGGCCGGGCCGGCCTACACGGTGCAAGGCGCCGGTGGGGACAACCTCGCCCTGCACCGCGCGGTCGCGGCGGCGCCGCCCGGTCACGTCCTCGTCGCTGACCTCGGCGGCGCCGCCCACGGGCACTGGGGTGAGGTACTGGCCGTTGCCGCCCAGGCCCGCAGGCTGGCCGGCCTGGTCATCGACGGGGGCGTCCGCGACGTCCACGAGATGCAGGCCCTCGGCTTCGGGGTGTTCTCCCGGAACAACACGGTCCGCGGCACCCGCAAACTGTTCGCCGGCGTTCTTGACGCACCGATCAGTGTCGGTGGCGTTGTCGTCCGGACCGGCGACTTGGTGGTCGGTGACAGTGACGGCGTCGTCATGTTGCCGCGGGATCGTGTCGGCGCGGTGCTCGATCTCGCTGACCAGCGCGTGCACGCCGAGCGGGACATCGTCGCGGCGCTGCGGGCCGGCCGGACGACCCTCGACCTGTACGGCCTGGCCTGAGGTGGTGGCGATGGCTGCTCCGAACATGCTCACGCGATTCACCCAGCCGCTCACGATCACAGGCACGCAGCTCGAGATCGCCGGGATGTACCGGGAGGGCATCGGCACTCCGCTGGTGTTCCTGCACGGCTTCGGGTCAACGAAGGAGGACTACGCCGACGTCATCCAGCAGGACTCGCTCGCCTACCATCCGGTACTCGCCTACGACGCACCCGGCTGCGGCGAAACGACCTGCTCCGACCTGACCGCACTATCGATCCCATTCCTCGTCGACGTCGCCCGCGAGACGCTGCGCGCGCGAGACATCCGACGCTTTCACCTCATCGGGCACTCCATGGGCGGCCTGACCGCACTGCTGCTCGCCGACGGCGAACCGGAACGGGTGGCGAGCTTCGTCGACATCGAGGGCAACCTCGCACCGGAGGACTGCTTCCTCAGCCGCCAGATCATCAGCCACCCGGCGGCAGATCCGACCGCGTTCTTCGCGGACTTCCAGGACCGGGTGTGGCGATCCCGCTATTACTCAAGCACCCTCTACGCCGCGAGTCTGCCGCACAAGGTCCGCGCCGGGGCGGTACGACCCATCTTCGAGTCGATGGTCCAGCTGTCTGACCACGGCGGCTTGCTGCCACGCTTTCTCGCCCTGCCGCCGCCGACGATGTTGATGTACGGAGAGCAGAACAACTCCTTGTCCTACCTGCCGGTACTCGAACAGCACGGCACTCAGCTTGCCGAAATCGAGCACTCCGGACACTTCCCGATGTACTCCAACGCACCGCAGATGTGGCGACGAATCACCGAGTTCATCCGGACCGCCTAGTACGGCAGTTGTAGATCGTGACCTTCGTTGCTGTTGAGGCGTTCGGCGGCGCGGCGGGTGTGAGGGTGCGGCCACCGGGGCTTCGATCCGGTGTTTGTGTCGAACAACAGATCCGCCGCGGTGGCCGCGGCTCATAGGGTAGATCCTGATCGGTGGACGAGGGCGTTTGGCGCGGTGACTGACTTGCTCGCGCCGCGGTTCGCCCGCCACGAGCCGCTGCGGCATGCGAGCAGCTTCGTGCTCGGGTTGCTGTCCTCGCTGGAGCGCAAGAACTGTTGGACGATCAGCGAGCAGCGGGGCCGGCAGACGCCGTACGCCTTTCAGCATCTGCTGTCCCGGGCGTCGTGGGACGCCGACGCCCTACGTGACGATCTGCGCGGCTATGTGGTCGACGCGTTCGGCGAGAAGGACGCGATCCTCGTGCTGGACGAGACCGGCGACCTGAAGGCCGGTGATCAATCCGTCGGTGTCCAGCGGCAGTACACCGGCACGGCGGGGCGGATCGAGAACAGCCAGGTCACGGTGTGCATGACCTACGTCGGCCGGCGCGGGCACGCGTTCATCGACCGGGCCCTGTACGTGCCGAAGTCGTGGACCGACGACCCGCAGCGGTGCCGCGCCGCCGGCATCCCCGCCGATGTCGAGTTCGCGACCAAACCCGCGCTGGCCGGGCAGATGCTGACCCGCGCGGTCCAGGCCGGGGTGCCGGCCGGCTGGGTCGCCGGGGACGAGGTCTACGGCGGCAACCCCGCGCTGCGCGCGAAGATCGGTGAGCTCAAGCTCGGGTACGTACTGATGATCGCCTGCAACCAGCACGTCCCGACCCCGGCCGGGCCGATGCCGGCCGACCAATGCGCGAAACTCGCACCGAAGAACAACTGGCAGCGGCTCTCGGCCGGTCAGGGCAGCAAAGGCGAACGCAACTACGACTGGCTCTGGTGCGACCTCGTGCCCGAGGACGCCGACGACAACGGGCACCACTGGCTGCTGGTGCGCCGCAACCGCAGCACCGGAGAACTGGCCTACCTGCGCTGCTACCACCCGCGCCGCGTGCCGCTGCGAGCCCTGATCCGGGTGGCCGGGCAGCGGTGGCGCATCGAGGAGAGTTTTCAGTCCGCCAAACAACTCACCGGCCTGGACCAGCACCAAGTCCGCCGCTGGACCTCTTGGCACCGCTGGACCACGCTGGCGATGCTCGCTCACGCCTTCCTCGCCGTCGTCACCGCGATCGAACGCGCTCACGCACCCGCTCCCGCGTCGATGATCGAGCTGACCATGAACGAGTTCCGGCGCCTGTTCGACGCCATCCACCTCAGCACGAACCCCAGCATCGAAACGCTTCTCGCCTGGTCGACATGGCGACGACGACACCAAGCCGTGGCCCGCGCGTGCCACTACCGACGCCGCCAGCACGACCAATGATCATGACACTTGACGTGCCGACCGGCTCATCAGTACCTCAGATCACGATCTACAACTGCCGTACTAGGCGGCTCGGCGTACGGCCGTGGCTAAAGCAAACCGGCGCTCCAACCTCCCATATGACCGTTCCTACGTGCGGCACTACCGAATGGGTCCGGGCGCTCGCGACTGTTGATCGTTCGGGAACGGCCCGATCCGGGCACCTTCGCTCGAAGTCGCGAATGTCGCCGGGACTCACCTAGCGGCGTACCCTATCCAATCTGCGCCGAACCTCCGACGTGGTTCACGCCGAAAGCGCCCAGCAGCACTGTCGCAGGACCTGGTGGTTGGAGAGTGAGGATCTGGGCCAGCACCTGGGGCCGTGATCTGGAGCCTTCGACGATTGGGCTTAGACGCTTGCTCGAGCACTTTCTTAGCAGCGGGCGCCATGCGGAGGTGGATGCACGACCGACCACGGACTCAGTGCGCAGCCGGTCCTTTGCGTGATCGGCACTACTGGCCCACGGGTCCCAGCCCCCCAGGTCACTGCTCGCAACCTGGGCGCGGCCTATACCTTCATCCTTGAAGCCTGGCGGCATGTCGGCATTGGACAGA
The DNA here is from genome assembly GCA_963718805.1 of uncultured Actinomycetota bacterium. Classification (GTDB taxonomy): domain Bacteria; phylum Actinomycetota; class Actinomycetes; order Mycobacteriales; family Jatrophihabitantaceae; genus Jatrophihabitans. The sequence continues at coordinate 547,134 of CAVQZY010000001.1, forward strand.
GATATCACGCCGTCGGACTTTCGACGCATCGCCCTCGCCCTCGCCGAGATCTCGAGCATCGATCAAGCGACGGCGTCCATGTCGGCCGCGGTGATACACCGGAAGCCCATTGGTCGGCTCCCGGCGCGAGTGAACCGAATCAGATGGTTATGACGGAGGGAGCAGCCAGTTTTGCCACGGTGAGCAGGACTGCCGTGTCCTCGACCGCTTCCAGGCGGTGCCGAGCGGCTGGGACGATGAGCAGGTCGCCGGTGGCTCCGTCCCAGCTTGTTTCGCCGGCGATCAGTCGGACTCGTCCGTGCAGGACGTGGACGGTCGCTTCGCCGGGGTTTTCGTGTTCGTCGAGCGTCTGGCCGGCGGCGAGTGCGATAAGGGTTTGGCGCAGGACGTGTTCGTGGCCGCCGTAGACGGTGTGGGCGCTGCGACCGCTGGACGCGGCGCGAGCTTGGTCGAGTTGGTGTCGTGCCAGTGCGGTGAGCGAGGATTTCTCCATCGTTGCTATCTCCCTGCGGTTGTAGGTTTCCTAACGGAATGTCAGATGGATTGGCGGTAACCGAAGAATTCGTGGTCTTCGTTGTAGCCGCCGTAGCCGCCGCCGATCTCGGCGTAGTGGGCAATGAACTCGATGCCCTTGATCCACTTCACTTGTTTGAAGCCGAGTTGGGTTTCGTTGCGCAGCCGTAGTGGGGCGCCGTGGCCGAAGGAGAGTGGTTCGTCGTTCATGTCGTAGGCGAGCATCGTCAGGTGGTAGGTCATCTGTTCGATGGGGTGCGCGTCGTAGTAGATTCCGCCGTCCGGTCCGTCGCCGAGGGAGTAGAACACCGCCCATTTCGCTTCGCTGGTCGGCCGGACGAGGTCGATGAGGGTCTGCATGAAAACCCCACCCCACTTGGCGATGCCGGACCAGCCTTGGATGCAGAAGTGTTGGGTGATCTGCTCATGGTGTGGCAGGGCGCGGAGGTCAGCGAGGCTGAGTTCGAGCGGGTTGGCGACGAGGCCGTTGATTCGTAGTCGGTAGTCGACGAAGCCGCCTTCTTGGAGGGCGGTGTACTCGGCCGAGTCGGGGTAGACGCCGTTGTGCCAGAAGTAAGGAGAGAGGTCGTGCTCGGTGTACTGGCCGGGCTTGGCGTCCAGATGTTCAAACAGGCGCTGCGCAGGGCCGATGAGCGCGTACCCGAACTGCTGGATGACCCTCGGATGGCGCAGCGTGAGCGGGGTCGCGGCAACCCAGCCCACGACGACGATCACCATCGACGCGGCGAACACCCAGAAGCCGGCCCAGCTGGAGTCGGACCGGCCGGCATAGACGTGGTTGAGGTTGTGCAGCAGGCCGGTGGTGAACACCAGCGCGACGTGGATGACGATGAAGAACACGAACCACACCAGCACGAGGAAGTGCAACGAGCGGGCGGTCTGGATGCTGAGCACGGAGCTGATCCGCCGGAAACGGGTGGACAGTGCCGGCGACATGCCGAGTCCGGTGATGAACGCCAACGGTGCCGCGACGAACAGCGTGATGAAGTACGCGAGCAGCTGCAGGCTGTTGTAGGCGCCACCGGTCGTCTCGGGCGGCCACGTCAACGACAGGTACTGGATCAACGTTGAGATGGCGTTCGGGAAGACCGACCAGCTCGTAGGAACGACGCGTCGCCACTCCCCGGTGGTGAACAACAGGACGTAGAACACGATCCCGTTAAGCAGCCACAGGGTGTCGACGCCCAGGTGCCACCATCGGGCCAGCCCGATCGAGTGCCGGAGGCCCGGCAGGCCTACCTGGCCGGGCAGGCTGATCGAATCCTGCTTCGCGGTCCACAGTGGATCGGCCGGCACCGGCTTCTGGATGCGGAACCAGTCCCGGCCCGGGGTGCTGTGACGTGTCCAGTAGAGCCGTGGGTGGTCGGTGAGGATCTGCAGGCCCGAGCGGATGATGAAGATCAACAGGAACAGGTTGAAGAAGTGCTGCACCCCGACCCAGACCGGCAGTGCGGCGGTGTGCGGGGCCGCGGACGACGCAACGGTGCCCGGGTGATCGGCAATGAACCGTTGCACCGATCCGGTGTTGCGTAGTCCTTTGGCCGCCGCGACCGCGACGATCAACAGCACGAACCCGATGGGCAACAGCCACAACAGGTTGAACCACCGCGAGCGGCCAACCCGGACCCGCGGGGCGATGCCATGGGCCACCGGCACCGATCCCGCCCACGTGCTCGGCTCGACGATGTTCTCACCCGCGGAGAGCTGACTGCGGTAACTGGCCCCCACGGCCCGCTTGTCGGTCGCGTCGTCACTAGACGGTTGATCTTGTTGTCCGGATGGTCGGCGCTGCCCGGGTGGCGGCACCGGATCAAGCGTCGAGCTCATGCACGTTCCTTCGAGCAGAACCGCACAAGAGGCGGGAGCCACGGCTTGCGTGCGCGGCGACGTTCTTGTGGGCGGCGAGCCTCATGCCCCACGAGATGGCCGCCCTTTGGCAGCGATCGCGGTTCCACACCGGCTGGATCTCAACAACACTAACAACACTCCGTCCACCCATCCCTTGTCAAGCTGTTGACCGTCGCTGATCTTGCCGATGACGCCGTCCTTCGTGTTGCCGACGAAGTGCTTGTGAGAGGGCCCCGTCCGCTGGACGCGGACGGGGCCTTGGTCGGCTCGGTGCCGGGGTGTTCGGTGGGGTGATGGTGGCGATGTTCAGTCGGCGCCGATCTCGGAGATCGCGATGCGGGCGGCCTTCTCGTCGACCAGCGAACTGTTCCGCGCGAACGCGGAGGTGAGGGCGTTGACGGCGAGGTTGTTGATCGCCCGCGGGTAGCCGCGCGAGGCGTTGTGGATCAACGTGAGAGCGTCGTCGCTGAACAGCGTGTCCGAGCGGCCGGCGATCTTCACATGGTGCGTGTAATGAGGAAGTCCTCATTAGTCACATCACCTCACGCTGGCCGGCCGCTCGCCGCCTATGCCGCCAAGAAGGCCATCGTCGACGAGTCCAGCGCCCGCGCCGCCGCCGCCGAAGTCACCGCCGAATGAGCGCCGCGACAGCATGACGAGGACCACCACGACACGGTGACCAGCACCGCGACACCGTGAACACGAAGCCCCGCCGGCTACGTCGGCGGGGCATTCTCATACTGCAACCACGTACTCATCCACGCCGTCGCCGTCGTCCTCACCCAGAGCGCCGGTCAACAGCACCTTCGACGAACCGACTCGCTTGCCTACGGCAGTGGACTTGCACTGTCCAACGACCTCGATCTTCTTCCATGGAGAATCGTCCTTGCGGAGTGCTCGCGGGGTCTTCCGAGGGATGACCCAGTCGACTAGTAGGTCCCTACCCGCGTCGCGGCCAAAGGTCGATCCGGACTTCCTGACGTGCAACACGCCAGCTTCGCGTTCGAGTAGCTCGAGAATGAGATCCGCGAATCGCTCGGGGCCGGTGGGCTGTGGCCAGGTGAAGACGGTCGGCGCGAACAATAGTTCCGCCTCGCGGCTGTGTCGGGCACGCAGCGCTTCGCGTTCCTCGTCGAACGCGATCTGACCGTTCTCATCTTGCATGACGAACAGATGATCACCCATCACGGCGATGAGGGGTGTTCTCGACGGCGATCAGGTCGGCCCATCGCTCGGTGAATAGCGGCGGCGTCGCTGTGGCCCGATCCAAGGCCCCAACGGACAACGCATCACAAGGCAGTGCCGTGGGCGAGCGTCTTCATCGCGACATAGCTGGTTATTGCCGATATGCCGGGTAGGTTGGCCAAGCGAGTCGCGTGGAACTCCTCGTACGCGGACAGGTCATCGACCTCGATCTGCAGCAGGTAGTCGAGGTTCCCGGTCACGTGGTGGCAGTACGCCACCTCAGGCAGTTGAACGACTGCCTGTTCGAATGCGGAGACGTCGCTTCGCACGTGTCGTGCGAGGCGCACACCGGCGAATACGCGCAGGCTGCGTCCGACGGCGGCTGGGTCTACGACCGCTCGGTAGCCGCGGATCACCCCGGCGTCCTCGAGACGCCGCACGCGACGAAGGCATGGTGACGGCGACAGCCCGATCCGGTCGGCGAGCTCGGAGTTGCTGATCCGCCCATGCTCTTCGAGCACGGTCAGGATCGACTGGTCGATTTCGTCCATGTAGCAGATTATTGCGCTGACTGCCCGCCTACCAGATCAAGCAAGGCGACGATCGGGGCAATGTGCTGCCGAAATTGCCGGCAAGGCCTCTGACACCGGCCGCCATCGCTCATGCTCGATGCGGCTACGAGACCGCTGAAAAGGGGAGCGATGTCAGGGAACAGCACGGTCGTCAATCACGCCGATCGAGACATGAATCCCAACCCGGCCATAGCGCGGCCGATCTATCAAACGGCTGCTTTTGCCGCAGAGGACGCGGAGCAGTTCGCACATGTCGCCGTCCAGCCCCGCGGGCACGACTTCTATACCCGTTACGGCAATCCCAACCATGCACAGGTCGCGGCAGTGGTCTCCGAGCTGGAGGGCGCCGAGGCAGCGATGGTGACCGCCTCCGGGATGGCCGCGCTGACCACTGCCGTGCTGGGGTTGGTCCGCTCCGGTGACCATGTAATCGGGCAGACCTCCACCTACGGCGGCACCGGCTCAGTGTTGCTGAACCTGCTGCCGCGGCTGGGCGTCACCACCACCCAGGTCGACCAGACCGACCCGGACGCATTCGCGCGGGCGCTGACCCCGCACACCCGCCTGGTCCTGCTGGAATCGCCGAGCAACCCGCTGCTGCAAATCACCGACCTGCGCGCGGTGGCCGAGCTAGCCCGCGCCCACGGCGTGCTCACGATCGCGGACAACACGTTCGCCACGCCGCTCAACCAACGACCACTCGACCTGGGCGTCGACCTGGTCTGGCACAGCGCGACCAAGTACCTCAATGGTCACTCCGACGTGTCGGCCGGGGTATTGGCAGGACCGGCGGAGATCCTTGACCGAGTCTGGGACGTCGCCGTGCTCACCGGTGCGGTGCTCGGCCCCGTCGACGCCTGGCTGCTGCTGCGCGGACTGCGCACCCTGCCGCTGCGGATGCCGAGACACGACGCGAACGGCCTCGCGATCGCGCACGCGCTGCAGGATCACTCGGCCGTGGTCCGGGTGTATTACCCCGGCCTGGCCTCGCATCCGCAGCATGCGCTGGCAAGCGCGCAGATGAGTGGGTTCGGAGGCGTGCTCGGCGTCGAGTTCACCGGCGGGTTCGCTGCAGCTGACACGTTCCTCGGCCGGCTGCGCTATGCCCGGCGGTCGGCCAGCCTCGGCGGTGTCGAATCGCTGGCCGTGCATCCTGCGTCGATGTGGCGCGGGATGCTCAGCGAGGAGCAGATCGTCGCGTCCGGGGTGCCGCTCGGACTGGTCCGGATCGCCGCGGGGACCGAGGACACTGACGATCTCGTCGCCGATGTCCTCGCTGCTGCCGACGCGTCTGCCGCCGCCGACGCGACTGCCGCCGCTGCGACGCCGGCCGAAAGCGGACCGGCCGACCGGCCGAATGCCCGATGAAGACTCTGCTTGCCGGAGGCGCAGTCATCACGCTGGACCCGGCGATCGGGGACTTCGACCGAGCCGATGTGCTGATCGAGGACGGCGTGATCATCGAGGTCGATGCTCGCATCGACGCGCCGGATGCCGAGATGATCGACGCGACCGACCGGATCGTCATGCCCGGGTTCGTCGACAGCCATCGACACACCTGGCAGACCGCGTTTCGTGGCCTGGGCGCCGACTGGTCGTTCGCTGACTACCTGACGGCGATCCACGGCACGCTGCGGCCCCACTACCAGCCCGAGGACGTCTACATCGGCACCCGGCTCGGCCGGCTCGAGGCGCTGCACTCGGGCGTGACCACAATGCTCGACTGGTTCCACTGTGCGCAGGGGCCTGAGCATGCCGACGCCGCGGTGGCCGCACTCGAGGACTGCGCGGGGCGATCCATCTTCTGCTACGGCGCCGGCTACAGCACCGCCGAGCCAGTCGATGCGGAGATCCGGCGGATGCGCTCGCGGCTACCCGTGGACGCCGCGGTGAGCATGGCCTGGGGGCTGCGCGGGGCACAGATGACCTCGCTGGACACGGTCGCGGCCGAGATCGCGCTCGCCGACGAACTCGGCCTGCGGACAAGTGTGCACGTCGATTCCGCCGACACCCGCCCCATCGCGCAGCTGCACGAACGCGGGCTGCTGCGCGACACGACGACCTTCGTCCACGCCAACGGCATCAGCGGCGAGGAACTGCAGATGCTGGCCGAGGCGAGCTGCACGGTATCGATCAGCCCGGACGTCGAGATCAAGATGGGGTTCGGCTGGCCCGAGACGGGCCGGATGCTGGCCGCCGGGCTGCGTCCCGCCCTGTCGATCGACGACTGCCCCGCCGCGGCCGGTGACATGTTCGCGACCATGCGCACCGCCTTCGCCGCGCAACGCGGGCTCGACGGCACCCTGCGCTCCCGTGATCTGCTCGAGCTGGCCACCGTCGACGGCGCCCACGCCTGCGGGCTCGCCGATCGCGTCGGCACCATCACCCCGGGCAAAGACGCCGACGTGATCCTGCTGCGCGCCGACGACCTGACTATCTTCCCGGTGAACCACCCCGCCGGCGCGATCGTGAGCGCCGGGCACCCCGGACTCGTCGACACTGTTCTGGTCGCCGGGCGGGTCGTCAAACGCCACGGCCAGCTCGTGGACGTCGACCTGCCGCCACTACGGTCGCGGCTGCTCGAATCGCGGGATCGGATCGCCGCGGCCGCCGGCGTCGCGGTCGACGGCGCCTGGCATCCGAACGAAGTGACCCCAGGGTGACGACCAGCCCACGACCTCGCGCGTTCGCCCAGATCGACGTGTTCTCCGCGACGCCGCTTCTCGGCAACCCCGTCGCCGTCGTCCTCGACAGTACCGATCTCACCGACGAGCAGGTGAAACTATCGCCGAGACGACGTTCGTGCTCCCGCCCAGCACCGCGGATGCGGACTACCGGCTCCCGATCTTCACGCCCGGCGGCGAACTACCCTTTGCCGGGCACCCCACCCGGGGGCTGGCGCGCGCCTGGCTGAACCACGGCAGCGAACCACGCCGGGCGGATCGCATTGTGCAGGAGTGCGTTGCCGGCTTGGTCGAGATTCGCCGCGACCAAAACCGGTTGCGCTTCATTGCTCCGCCGCTGGTGCCGACCGGTGAGCTCGATGAGGCGGACCTTGCTCAGATCGTGGCCGCCCTCGGCATCGACCGAAGCGACGTCCTCGCCCACCAATGGGTCGACAACGGACCCGGCTGGGCCGTGCTCCGCGTGCCCACCGCTGAGCACGTCCTCGCGCTCGAACCCGACCTGTCGCGGATCCCTTCGGCGATGGTCGGCCGCGCCGGCGAGTTGGCTGCGGGTCGCGTCGCTGAGCGGGGTGACCGGCACGACCGATCTCCCGGTCAGGGGATTGATCGGTCGTCGCGGCCGGCGATCAGCTCAGCGTCAGCGAGTCGACGGCCGTCGCGATGAGGTCTGCGGTTGCTTGGGGCTGCGATACGTAAACCGAGTGACTGCCGGGAACCTCGCGGGTGCTCGAGCCGGCCCGTTCGGCCATTTGCCGCTGCGCGGGCGGCGGAATCATCCGGTCGTCGGAGGCGACCAGGTACCAACTCGGCTTGAGCCGCCAGCCGGGTTCACTGATCGCCCCGCCAAGCGCGTCGACCCCCCACGGAACTTGGGAGTCGGCCATGAAGGCCGCCTCGTCCTCCGGCAGATCGCCCGCGAACGAGGCGTGGAACTTCTCGCGGTCCAGGAACAGGTAGCCGTCTGTGGGAGGGAGGATGGGCGGGACGGGTGCGCCGGGCGGAGGGTCGGCGATGAGGGTGTTCACCGACTCGCCCTTGTCGGGAGCGAACGCGGCGATGTAGACCAGGCCAGCTACCCGGTCGTCACGGCCGCTGGTCTCGGTGATGACGACCCCGCCGTAGGAGTGCCCGACGAGAACGGCCGGTCCGCCGAGGTTGTCGAGCACCTGCCGCGTTGCCGCGACGTCACCTTCGAGGGAGAGGGTGGGGTTCTGGACGATCGCGACGCGAAGTCCTCGCTTGGTGAGCAGGTCGTAGACGGCTCGCCAGCCGGAGCCGTCGACGAATCCGCCATGGACAAGCGCCACGGCGGGCCGTGTGGTGGCGTTCATGAGTGACCTCCTGGTCTGCCTGTGCTCCGCCGGGTTGGTCGGGCACGGACAAGGACGTTAGGTCTCGACAGCGAGATCGCGGATGCGTCAAATGACTGGTCTGGCGATCAGCCTGGGCGCGGCACCGCCCCTAAGGGCAGCTGGCGACGGTGGAGAGTTTTGGTCGCGCAGCGCCGCCGCCGACCCCCCAATGGCCGGTCGCACGTTGACCTGTGCCAGTAGAGCGGGAGTGGGCCTACCATCTCCACGCAGCGCCGCCGGGTGCTTCCTCGGGGCCAGCGGACAGGCTGCCGATCGTCCTCAGGCGCTGCCCTGCCCTAAGGTAAGAAAGCACTCACGACACGCAAGGACGACGCTGTGAGCCATGAACCGCGGCAGCCGGACGAGCCCGTGCACGGGCTGTTCGGCCGGGCACCGGAGTTGGCGCTGCTCGGTGAGGTCGTCGCGTCCGCAGAAGTACACGGCAGAGCGCTGCTGCTCACGGGAGAACCCGGCGTCGGCAAGTCAATGCTCCTTCAGGCCGCCGAGCGCCTCGCGAGCGAACGAGGGATGCGGGTGCTCAAGGCGACCGGCTCCCAGTTCGAGGCCGCGATCAGCTACGCGGGGCTGCATCAGCTTCTGTTCCCAGCCATCGACGAACTCGAGCTCCTCCCGGCATGGCAGCGCGAGGCCCTCCAGGCTGCTCTGGGCCTAGCAAAGGGTTCACGTGGCAACGAGCTGGCCGTTTGCCATGCCGCTCTCGAGCTGTTGGTCCGCTTCTCAGAGCGGGCACCGCTGGTGCTGCTGGTCGATGACGTTCCGTGGCTCGACCACGTCAGCGCGTCGGTGCTCGGGTTTATCGCTCGCCGGATCTCCGGGCAACGCATCGCATTCGTTGCTGCCGAACGCCTCGGTGAGCCCACCTATCTCGAGCGCACGGGCCTGGAGACACTCGAGGTCAAACCGCTGAGCATGGTGGATGCAGCGGCATTGCTCGTGAGCCGTTACCCGGCACTCACGGCGCGGGTACGGCGCCGCCTGATCAGCGAAGCCGAAGGAAACCCACTCGCGCTACTGGAGCTACCCGCGGCCTTGCAGGCCTCATCCGCGCCGGTCGGTCCCACCGACGTCCTACCGCTAGGACGCAAACTGGAGCGCATGTTCGGCGACCGCGTCGACGGGTTGCCTCAGAGGACACAGAATGTTCTGCTGGTCGCCGCCCTCGATGGCACCGGCGACCTGCGTCCGGTACAACGCATCGCGACCGAATGGGGAGAACTCGACGCTCTCGCTCCCGCGGCGCGAGCCGGCCTGGTCCTGCTCGATCCGGGCGCCAACCGACTCACCTTCCGCCACCCGCTCATCCGCTCAGCCATCGTCGAACGCTCGACGCCAACCCAGCGTCGCCGAGTCCATCGGCTGTTGGCCTACCACCGCCAGGACGAACTCGAGCGGCACGCTTGGCATCTCGCCGAAGCCTGCGACGGCCCCAACGAAACGGTCGCCGCGATGCTGCAGCAGGTCGGACACGCCAACCTGCTGCGCGGCGACTCGGTAGGCGCAATCTCCGAACTGTTGCGCGCCGCTGCACTCAGCCCGAACGGTGCCGACAAGGCCATCCGCTTGGCAGAGGCCGCCTACCTCGGCGCTACCGTCACCGGAGACCTCCGCGACGTCCCGACCCTCCTTGACGCCGCACGCCGCGCGGATCCCGACACCAACGCCACCCTGGCCGGTGCGGTCGCCGGCGCCTATCACTTGCTCAATGGCCACGGCGATGTCACCCGCGCCCACGCCCTGTTGATCGGAGCCATCGGCGGCTGCCCCGATCCGACTGACGCCCACAACAAGCAACTGGTGGAGTCGATCCACACGCTGCTGATGGTCTGCTTTTTCTCGAACCGGCCAGCGCTGTGGGCAGACGCCGACCAAGCGCTGGCAGCGCTCAAGCCTCGGCCACCCCGAATGCTGACGGCCACCGCCGCTCTGCTCGGCAACCCCGCCTACGCTGCCGTCGACAACCTCGTCGTTCTCGACGGGCTCGTCCGCGACCTCGACCGCGATACGAGCCCGGCACGCATCACGCGCATCGGTACCGCCGCGGCCTACCTCGACCGGTTACCCGAGTGCCGAGAAGCGCTGTGGCGAGCAGTTCAGCACGGACGCGAGGGTGGAGCCGTCACGTCCGCCATCGAAGGACTCCTGCTGTTGGCGAACGGCGCCTACTTCTCCGGGCAATGGGATGACGTCATCGCCCTGACCGCCGAGGCCCTCGCCCTCTGTGACGACCACGGCTACGCCCTCTACCAGAACCCAGCCTGGTTCTTGCGCGGCCTAGTTCACGCGGCCCGAGGACAGGGCGGGCTCGCACTCGAACTCGCCGACAACCTCGACGAATGGGCGCGGCCGCGCCAGATCGGCGCCGTTCGCGCCTACGCTGTCCACATCCGCGCGACCCTGCATATGGCCTCCGGTGACTTCGTATCCGCCTTCGAAGCGGTGCGCGGGTTCGGTGCCGACGAAGGTATTCCGACGCACGTTCCGCACGCCCTGTGGCTACTTCTGGACATGGTCGAGTCAGCAATCCGCGTAGGACACCGCGAACTCGCTACCACGCTGACCAACACCGCGATCGAGCTTCGCCTGCCCGGGGTGTCCACTCGGCTGGCGCTTGTGACCGCGGCCTGCCGCGGATTGACCGCCGACGAGGATGACTTCTGCCGTCACTTCGACACCGGCCTGTCCGCCGAGTCGGCCGATCGCTGGCCCGTCGATATGGCGCGCACCCAACTCATCTACGGCGAACGGCTCCGCCGAGTCCGCCGCTACGGCGAGGCCCGGGTCTGCTTGGTCGCCGCACACGAGACTTTCCTGCGGCTCGACGCCAAACCCTGGATCGTCCGCACGGAACAAGAACTCAGGGCCAGCGGACATCCCAACGCGGGCGTCGCCTTCACGCCTAACCACCGTGACGTGCTGAGCCCGCAGCAACTCGAAATCGCCCAACTCGCCGCGTCGGGAATGACGAACAAACAAATCGGCGAGCAACTATTTCTCTCGCACCGCACCGTCGGCACTCATCTCTACGCGATCTTCCCCAAGCTCGGAATCACGTCTCGAGCGGGCCTGCGCGATGCCCTGAACCGGCTGGATGACGGTGAGCGGCACGCAGCCAACGAATACGTATCGTGAGCCTTTGATGCGCGCGGACGTTGCCAAGGTCAAACGGGCGTTACTCGGCTACCTGAAGTGGCCTACTGCCATCTCGTGACCGGCAACCTCGACTGCCTGCCGCAGATCGAGGTCGCCGATCTGCCCGCCTACCGACAGTTCACGCCAACGAGTTGGCAACCGTTCCGGTCTGGCCGCAGCGACCAGCTACGGCGAGGCCAACTCAGGGCGGCCGGGATCCGCGGACTGTCGAACCAAGTTCGTCGAGGGGAACGAGATGATCAGGCCGAGGTTCCAGATCATGCGGCGGAACCAGGCGCGGGGGATGTGGCCGTCGGTGTCGAGGCGTCGGGGTTGGCGGGGGCTGTCCTTCCCAAGGGCGCGGCGGTGGGCGCGGTAGGCGGCGCAGGCGTCTTTGCAGTGTTGGCAGCGGCAGGCTCCGCCGGCGCCGTAGCCGCTGGTGGTGCCGTGGCGGTATTGCCGGCCTTTGTCGTTGGGGTCGGTGAGGCCGAGGGTGTCGGGGTCGGGGAGTGATGCCGGTCGGTGGATGCGGCGAGGCTCGGACTGATCGGGGGCATTGAACAGTAGGTCGTCCGGCTTCAGGTCTTGGGCGTGCTCGGCGAGTTGGTCGAACGTGTGCTCGCACAACGTGACCGCGCCATTCGGTGTCTTTGGGGTATTGCTTGACGAAGAACCGTCGCCCGTCGGGGTTCAACTTGGCGGTCAGTTCTCCGGCGACGCGGGAGACGGTGATGAGCCTGGTGTCGAGGTCGATGTCTTTCTTGCGGAGTTCGATGAGCTCGCCCCAGCGGAGCCCGGCTTCGACGTCGGTCTCGACCAGCAGCTGCAGCTCGCGGGTTCCGGGCGGTGGTGAAGATCGCTGGTAGCACGGTCATGGCGTAGCGGATCGTCGGCGGATGAACTCTGCCGACTTGGAGTTCGGCGACCCACTCGCGGATGTCGGCGGGGAGGATGTCGATCATCCGGAACTCGGCGAAGGTCGGCATGTGCCGATTTAGGGAGTAGGTGTAATTCTGCCGGGTGGTCAGCTCCATGACGTGGTTAGGGAACCACACGTCTTCCACGTACCGCTCGAACAACTGACGACTACCGTGGGATTGACCCCCGCGACCCTCGCTGATCTTGGCCTCGGCCTGCTGCCACGCCTTGTTCGCGGCCTTCAGGCTAGTGAACGTGCCGGTTGAGCGGCGGTGGCCCCGGGCGTCCTCGTAGTAGGCGGTGTAGCGGACGTCGCCATTGCGACCGACTTGTTTACGGGACTGACCCATGCCTTGCACCACCCTTCCGATGAGATCAGCGTGGGCGCGCTCTACCCTCATTTGACCCCAAACGGACCCTCCGACCCTGGCCAGCACCAGATGACATCACGTGACACGGGACGACCGAACCCCTGCAGTGCAAGGGAAACAGGCCGACACCATCGAGGACGAGACGACATGTACTGACGTGAAATGACCCTTAGCATCGAGGGGGTTCAGGGGTTCGAATCCCTTCAGCTCCACCCTACAAGTCAATGTCTATAAAGGATTCAGGCGTTCAGCGTGAAGACGACCTTTGCTCTTGTCACTGCTTTGGCACCCTGTTTGTAGCTGGATTTCAACATCTCGGTGCGGATGGCACGGAATTCGGGGGCTCGGCGTTCTGAACATTGGAACGTCTACGTGGGCGGCGGTTCGAACCAGTAGCGCCAGCGAATACATGCTGGTGCGCTCGAGGGGGCCGCGGATGATTGCGTCACGGCCGCTGGGCTGAGGTTGATCGCCCGTGGCTTGGTCTCGGGCAAGGCGCTTCGGCGGGCGTGCCGAAGGTGCGGCTAGGGCGTCAGGGCTTCAGCGATGGAGCGCAGCGTCTCGGGCACGACTCGGTAGTAGGCCCACTTCCCGCGTTGGTCTCTGGTCACGAGGCCGGCGTCGACGAGCAACTTCATGTGATGCGAGACGGTGGGCTGGGACAAGGCGACCGGTTCGGTGAGGTCGCAGATGCAGGCCTCGCCGCCTTCGGTCGCGGCGATCAGAGACAGCAGTCGAATCCGGGTCGGGTCAGACAACGCTTTGAACAGATGTGCTAGCCGTTCGGCCGATCGCACGTCCAGAACGCTGCCAGTGACCGGGGAGCAGCAGGCTGCGAGGTCACCGGCAAGAACCGACAGCGCGGGAAGCGTCTTCGTCGGCACGACACCAGTCTGCCACGTCGCATTGACAAACGTCGATGCGTTGAGCACGCTGATCGCATCGAAATTTGTCGATGGGAGCGCGTCATGGTCGGATCAGGATGTTCGTGAGCAGGTCCGGGAGCGCTACGCGGCCGCGGCGACGGCGGTGAGCAGTTCGGGGCGTAATCCGCTAGCGTTGGTGGACGCGGATCGGTGTTGCGCGCCGTCGGGTGATGCGACGGCGGCGAACGCGTCGTGTTGCGGTGGCGGTGGCGAGGTGGATGCGGCGTTCGGCTCGAGCCTCTACAGCGTCGGCGACCAGGACGAGTTGCCGGCCGAGGCGGTGCTGGCCAGTTTGGGTTGCGGCAATCCGGTTGCGGTGGCCGATCTGCACGAGGGTGAGCGGGTGTTGGATCTGGGCTCGGGCGGCGGGATCGATGTCCTGCTGTCGGCCAAGCGGGTCGGTCGGTCGGGTCGGGCGTTCGGTGTCGACATGACCGATGAGATGCTGGCCTTGGCCCGCGCCAATGCGGCCGAGGCCGGGGCCGCGAACGTCGAGTTCCTCAAGGGCACCATCGAGGCGATCCCGCTGCCCGCCGAGTCGATCGACGTGGTGATCTCCAACTGCGTCATCAATCTGTCCACCGATAAGCCGGCGGTCCTGGCCGAGATGTTCCGTGTCCTGAGCCCGGGCGGCCGGATCGGCATCTCCGACGTCGTCGCCGAGGACCACATCTCACCGGCCGAGCGGGCCGAACGCGGTTCCTACGTCGGGTGCATCGCCGGTGCCCTGTCGCGGACCGAGTATCTGGAGGGTCTGGCCGCGGCGGGGTTCGGTGATGCGGAGGTGACCTTCACCCACGAGGCAGCTCCGGGCCTGCACGGCGCGATCGTGCGCGCCGTGAAGCCTGCCGTCGCAGCGAGCGGCGAATGCTGCGACGCCAGCGCCCAGTCGTCGTGCTGCGAGCCCTCGGCCAAGTCGAGCTGCTGCAGCGGGGAACACCCGGCCGGGACGTGCGGCTGTCAGTAGTTCGCCGCTCGGGTCGCAATCGGCGTCGAGTGATCAGTGCTGAACGGGGACCTCGAGCTCGCCGAGCAATACCTGTACGCGCCGGTCGATCTCGTCCCGGACCTTACGCACCGCGGCGAGATCCATCCCGGCTGGGTCGTCGAGTACCCACTCTTCGTAGCGCTTGCCCGCGAACACGGGACAGGCGTCGCCGCATCCCATGGTGATGACGACATCGGCGGCTCGCACGACTTCGTCGGTCCACGGCTTGGGGTACTCGGCCGAGATGTCGATGCCGCGCTCGGCCATGGCCGCCACCGCTGCGGGGTTGACCTCGACGCCGGGTTCCGAGCCGCCGGACCACGCGATCGCGGCGTCGCCGCTGTAGTGCTGGAAGAACCCGATTGCCATCTGGGAGCGGCCGGCGTTGTGCACGCAGAGAAACAGCACGACCGGTCTGCCGTCGATCTCGCGGCCCTCAACGCGGGCCAGTGCGTGTAGGCGTTGCCGGGCGAATCGTTCGGCCAGCAGCGGCAGGAAGTTGACCACGGTGGCGGTGCCGGCGAACTGGTCATGGGAGGAGTGCAGGAACCGTTCGATCGTCTCGACGCCGAACAGGTTGCCGAAGTCCGCGGTCAACCGGGTGGCGGCGGTCTTGAGCGCGACCTGCTGGTCGAGGGTGATCTCCGGGTGCAGGTGGGAGTGTGGGTGAACGGGCGAGGTCATAGTGGTGCTCCGATCAGGAGGCGGTCAGGCGAGGGGCCAGGTCGCTGATCCGGTGCGTGAGCTCATCGAGGGCGGCGTCGAAGGCGCGCGCCGAGCCGTCCCGGACCGGGTCCGGGACTGACCAGTGCAGGTCGGCGGCGCGTTCGATGAGTTCTTCATGGGCGTTGTCGCAGACGGTGATAACGAAGTCGTCCGCACGAACGACGTCGGCGAAGGTCCGTGGTCGAAGGACTCGCAGCGGCAGGCTGTGTCGCCGAGCCGCCGCGATGGCCCCAGGTGCGACGCGCTCGGCCGGATGGGTGCCCGCCGAGGCGGTCGGGATGCTGCTGGCCCGGCGCCAGAGCGCGGCGGCGAGCTGCGAGCGGGCCGAGTTGGCGGTGCAGACGAACACCACGCGGGCCGCGGACCGGACTGGGCCGGGCAGGACGTCGGCGAGCGCGCCCGGTGCCAGCCGAACATAGGTTCGGCGCCGGTCGGCCTCCGAGCGGGACCGCACCAGCATCCCCTCGTCCTCCAGTACGCGAAGGTGATGGGCGAGCAGGTTGGACGACATCGACAACATCGCCTGCAGTTCGGTCGGCGAGGCGTCGCCCAGGCTCAGCGTCTCCACGATCAGCAGGCGCGCCGGATCAGACAGCGCCGCGTGCTTGGCCGCGCGCCGCCGCAACCCGTCATTGAACTCAATCCTCATTGCCTCAATATTGACTGAGGCAATCCTTGTACGTCAAGATGTCGGCGTGATCTCGTCTGAGCCGGCTGCCCGCACGCATCACGCCAATCCGCTGTGGCGGCGGGTGTTCGCGGAGTTCCTCGGCACCGGACTGCTGGCGACCGTGGTGGTGGGCTCGGGCATCGCCGCCCAACAGCTTTCACCGAACGACGTCGGAATCCAGCTTCTGGAAAACAGCACCGCAACTGTGTTCGGTCTCGCGGTGCTGATCTTGATGCTGGGGCCGGTATCGGGCGCGCATTTCAACCCGGTGGTGTCGATCGCGGACTGGTACCGCGCCCGACGCTGTTCTGCCGGAATGTCGCTGAGCGACGTCGGTGCCTATGTCCTCGCCCAGGTCGCCGGTGCGATCGGCGGAGCGGTGCTGGCCAACGTCATGTTCAGCGTCGGCCAGCACATCTCGACCAAGCACCGCGCCACCGGCGGACATTTCGTCGGGGAGATCGTCGCCACCGCCGGTCTGATCGCGCTGATCTTCGCGCTCGCCCGCACCCATCGCGGTGCGCTCTCGGCGCCGGCCGTCGGTGCCTACATCGGCGCCGCGTACTGGTTCACCAGCTCCACATCCTTCGCCAATCCCGCGGTCACTGTCGGCCGCGTCTTCTCCGACACCTTCGCCGGGATCGCCCCCGCGTCGGCCGGCGGGTTCATCGGCATGCAACTGATCGGCCTCATCGTCGGTCTGGGCGTGCTGCTCGTGCTCTACCCGGACGCCGGAGCGACCGCCGACGACGCCGTCATCCCACACACCGAACCGGCCTGAACAACCCGAGCTTGAAGGACAGCCATGCATCTCGTTGCCATCGGCGGCAGTGACGCCGGGATCTCCGCCGCCCTGCGGGCTCGTGAACTCGACACCAGCGTCGATGTCACCGTTGTCGTCGCCGACGCCTACCCGAACTTCTCCATCTGCGGCATCCCCTACTACATCTCCGGCGAAGTCGGACACTGGTCTAACCTCGCCCACCGCACCCACGCCGACCTCGCAGCCACCGGCATGCGGCTGCGCCTGGAAACGCTCGTGACCGGCATCGATGTCGCCGGCAAGCGGCTCGCGCTGCGGGAGAAGGACGGCAGCCGGAGTCTGTTGGACTACGACGAACTCGTCGTCGGCACTGGTGCGGTTCCCGTCCGTCCGCCGATCGAAGGAATCGATGATCTCGGCCCGCAGGACGGCGTGCACCTGCTGCATTCGATGGGCGACACGTTCGCGCTGACCGAGAGCCTGGACCGGATCAAACCCACAACAGCGCTCATCGTGGGCGCCGGCTACGTCGGGCTGGAGATGGCCGAAGGCCTCACCATGCGCGGTATCGCCGTCACCCAGGTCGAGATGCTGCCCGAAGTCCTTCCGACGGTGGACGTTGAACTCGGCGCGCTCGTGCACGCCGAACTGCAACGCCACGGCGTCGACGTCCACACGCGCTCGACCGTCACTCGCATCGCCCGCACCGCCGACCGCGCGTCCGGTCGCCTACACGTCGATGGCACCGGGCCGGACGGTGCGGCGTTGAGCTGGGATGTCGACCTGGTGCTGGTGGTCGTCGGCGTGAAACCCGACACCGATCTTCTCGTCGCCTCCGGCGCGAAGACCGGGCCGCGGGCCGCCGTCGTGGTCGACGAGACGATGGCGACCGGGCTGCCGCACGTCTGGGCGGCCGGGGACTGCGTCGTCACCCACCACCGCCTGCTCGGCATCACCTACCTCCCGCTGGGAACCACCGCCCACAAACAGGGCCGTGTCGCCGGAGAGAACGCCCTCGGAGGTAGCGCGCGCTTTGCTGGCAGCCTCGGCACCCAAGTCGTCAAAGTCTTCGACCTCGTCGCCGCCCGCACCGGACTGCGCGAACACGAAGCCGCGGCCACCGGTCTTAGCCCGGTCAGCACGACCGCCACCCCCGATGACCACAAGGCCTACTACCCGGGCGCGCACCCGATCACGATCCGCGTCACCGGCGACGTCACCACGGGCAAGCTCCTCGGCGCCCAGCTCATCGGCGCCCGCGGCACCGAGACCGCGAAACGCGTCGACACCTTCGCCGCCGCCTTGTTCGCTGGCCTCACCGTTGACGGTCTGAGCGAACTCGACCTGTCCTACACCCCACCTCTCGGCTCACCCTGGGACGCCGTACAGATGGCCGCCCAAGCCTGGGCCCGCGAACACCTGCTCCCATCCCAGCACGCTCGCCTGCATGTCGAGACGTCCTCGTGACGACCGATCGCCGCACCGTCAGCGATCTGGCCCGCAGGGTCCCTCCCTCTAGCCGGACAGCGGAAGCCCCGCGGCGACGAGGCCGACACCGACTACGCCGCTGGCGAGCAGCGTCACGACGACGCCTCGACGTGCGATGAGCAGAAGCAGCGCCGCACCTGCGAGCACGGCGTATTGCCACGTTTGGGCGAGGGCTCGGGTCAGTGGGATGGCCGACCCGAGGATGGCGCCGATAGCGGCCGGACCGGCACCGTCGAGGAAGGCGCGGACGCTGTGATTGGCCCGCAGGCGGTCGAAGTGTTCGGCGCCGAGCAGGATGAACGCGAATGACGGGGTGAAAGCCACGGCCGAGGCGAGCAGGCCGCCGCCGATGCCGGCGGCGGCGTATCCGACGACGGCGACGGTCTGCACGACCGGGCCCGGGGTGATCTGGCCCAGGGCAACGGCGTTGAGGAACTGTTGGCTGGTCATCCAGTGGTCGCGGTTGACCGCGTCAGCCTGCATGAGCGGGATGATGACGAATCCGCCGCCGTAGGACAGTGCCCCTACCTTGAGCGCGACCCAGGCGATGGAGAGCAGCGTGGTCGATGCGGTGGCGCCGGTCGCTAGCATCGGGATCGGCAGCCCACCATGGGACCGGGTCCGGTGGGGCGGTACGCGGACAGTCAGCTCGAGGCCGCCGCAGGCCAGGATGACGAGGACCACCCAGGGCCCGATGCTCGCGGTTGCTACGGCTCCGGCAACCAGATACGCACACCACCGGACCTTGCTGTGCCGGCCGGCGCCGCGCACACGTCGCCAACTCGCCGGAACCAACCCGGCGGCAGCCTGAACGGCGACTGCCGCAACGGCGGCGCCGGCCCCGGCGCCGGCCGCCAGCACCCACCGTGGCGGGAAGCCGAGAAACAGCGCCGCGAGCGCCAGAATCACGATCAGACCCGGCAGGATGAACGCCAGCCCACCGATGATCGCTCCGGCCCGCCGCCGGACCCGCCAGGCACAGAAGATCGCCAACTGGGTGGACGCCGGACCGGGCAGCAGGTTGCAGGCCGCGATGGCGTCCTCAAACTCGGTTGCCTCGATCCATCGTTGACGATGCACACAGAGTTCGCGCAGCAGCTTGATGTGCGTGGGCGGGCCGCCGAAGCCAATGCATCCCAGCCGCCCCCATTCCCGCAGCACGGACACCAGGCTGGGCGGGGCCGGCCCAACGTTTCCACCGACGCCGGGATCGATAGGTGGATCACCGCTTACCGGGTTGCTCATGCGGCGTCGGGTAGCGCCCACGTCACCAGATGGTTGATGCGCATCTGCAAGTCGACGGCGACGTCGGCGAACGCCGCGTTTGTGGCGGCACGACCCTCGGCCGCGGCGGGGTCGGGGATGCACCAGTGAACCGTTTCCGGCTGGCCGGGAAAGCTGGGGCAGATTTCGCGGACCTTGTCGCACAAGGTGATAACGAAGTCGAAGCGTTGATCGATGAACTCGTCCAGGGATTTGCTGCGTCGCTGGCTGATATCGATGCCGTAGCCGCGCATGACGCGTATCGCGGTCGGGTGGATCGGTTTCGGTCGGCTGCCCGCGCTCACGACTGCCACCTGATCCCGCCCGACCTCCTGGAGGAGCGCCTCGGCGATCTGTGACCGGCCACTGTTGCCGGTGCAGAGAAACATCACTCGAAGCGGTTCGACCGCGGTGCCCCGGGGTCGCTGACGGGATCGGGTATGTGTCCTTCGTCCAGGCCGAACCGCGTTGGCCGCGTCCTCGAGCAGAACTTCGAGACGCGCGCTGTCTAGGCGGTAGTAGGACTCTCGGCCATCGGCCGAGCTGCGGCGGGAGCAGACCACTCCTGCGCCACGCAGCTGCGCGAGGTGGTAGGAGACGACGTTCTGTGGCTGCGCCAACGCTGTGCTGAGCTCGCCCACCCGTCGGTCGCTGCGGGCAAGCTCACAGATCATCCGCCAGCGCAGGGGATGACCGGCGAGCTGGAAAATCCGTGGGGCTCGCGGTCCCGCCTTGTGGCTCACGGGTGCGAGATTACATCAAATCAATTCGATGCAATCTGGTGCCGGTCGTAAGTCCACCCGCGCCAGCTTGCCGCCGTCGTCACCGGAACCGACATCGCGGTCGCGACGTCAGGCACCGCCGAGCGAGGGTGCGCACATCCGCAATGTCCACGACCTCACAGTGCCCTCCGCACTCGCCAGCGTGACCGTCGTCGGGAAAGACCTCGCCTCCACCGATGCCTACGCCACCGCCGCCTTCGCGATGGGGCCGCAGCACCGGACTGGATAGCCACTCTCGACGGATACGAGGGACTCGTCATCATCCGGGCCGACGGCAGCCAATGGTCCTCCCGCAATTTCGCGACCAGTTCGTGAGCCATCACCATCGAAAGGCAATACTCATGCGCGAATCTGGCTCGGCCCGTTCGCCTTGAGGTCGGTCCGCATCGACTTCCGTCCGCAGCATCGCCAGCCTGGTGCGGCGCGTGTAGCGCTCGCGACCGTTGTCGCGATCGCGGCGTCCCTGCTGGCGGACGCGCTGATCGTGGTGATTGCACAATGGCTCGTCCCCAGCACGAAGGGCTTTGTCCACTTTCAGTTCGGCGACTACGTGAAGCTGACTGTCATCGGAGTCCTGATCGCCTGTCTCGGATGGCCCGTCATCACCCGATTTGGTTCGGCGCCACGATGGATCTACTCCCGCCTCGCGGTCATCGTGACAATGGTCCTGCTGTTGCCCGACTTCTGCCTCCTTCACCAAGGGCAAAACACCAAGGCGGTCCTGGCCCCGATGGTCATGCACATCGCGATCGCCGTGGTCACCTACCTGTCAGTTGTCGGCCTCGCTCCGGTGCAAGCGCAGACCGATGCCGCGCGAGCGAACGTCCAGTGAGGCTCCGCCTCTGACCGCCGAGGTGGGGGCAGGTTCGTGCTGTCGGGTTCGGTCAGGCTGTCGGTATGGCTGCCAGCGGCCGTTCGATTATTTGCAGCTGTTCGTACACGCCCGGATCACCTTCCGTGTAAGGGATCCCGGGCAAATATCGAACAGCACGGACAAGCGCGAACGAAGCCGATGGCTACCCAAACGGCTACCAGATGATCATGTATTCGAGAGCGCCGCTCTCTCATCTGTGAGCACCGCTCTCCAGAGTTAGACCCTCTTGGTCGCCGTTCCTGGATGCTATTGATTCCGCGTGCATTCCCGCAACTGGCGCAGTGCGAGCGGAACTTCCACGGATAGGACGCGCTCACGACTCGAGCCCCGTCCAGCGTCGTTCGCTGGGGTGCCATTCACCCCGAGCAGAGTTGTCGAGCAGTGGATCGACGAACGGTCCGACGGTCTCGATGGCGTCGTCCAGAGATTGCCCTGAGGTCAGCAGCGATCGTCGGGCCTCGGCCGCGTAGCCGGGAATCCACGCCGCTCGATCGGGCGCCTCGAACACGTTCGGCCACATGAGGCGACGGCGTTCGAACTCCGATTCGAGAGCGAACCCGCTGGGCGTCGGCCGGCACGGCGCAGGACCGAACGATGGCGACCAGGTCGACGAGATCTCGGTAGCGGGTCGACGGCACAAGGCCGGCTCCGTGGCGTTCGTACATCGCTGCGACCTTGTCGCGATGTGATCGACCAGCGGATAGGCGCGATATCCGTGCTGCTCGACCTCGGGAATCACGCCACGCGCGAGCGGCGGAACGTCGTCCGGCTGGCCGGTCATCTGCAGATCCGCACCCACGAGGTCGACCTGGAAATGCGCCCACACTGTCGTACCTATCGACGTCGTCACCGAGAGTCTGACCGAGCCGGCGGCGATCGGCGATCCGATGCCTACGTCGAAACGAAACCAGTCGCCAAGGTCGAGCGCCGCTGCGCGGCGCAGGTCGACCTCGGCCATCTGCCGGGTTACGTCGCGGTAGACGTCGACTCCAGGCTCGCCCGCACGCCAAGATCACGAGCCAACAGTGCGGTCGCGCCCTTGACGATCCAACCGTCGTCGATGAGGTAGAGCCGCTCGAGGAGTCGGTCGTATGCCATTTGGCGCTGCAGCTGCTGGATCGTCCAGGGGCCGGACGCGGCCGCCGCTTTGATCCGGCCCGACAGTGCACGGCGAAGTGCGACCGGCGTGGCGTAACGATTCTGCGCGGTCAGGGGATCGACCGCGCCCTCGACGCGTCGTGATCCGCGAGCGGTGTACGCGCTTCGGCGATCCATCGCGCGGCATCCTCGGCCGGTGCAGCCAGGTCGAGCAGCCAACCGAACGCCGCGAGCCCATCGCCGGCCGCCAGACCAAAGCGCCGCGCGTAGGGCGCGAGTGCCGCAGCGAATGCACCCGGATACTCAAGTCTCGTCCGGGTTGCGTCCACGACGATCTGAGCGATCGCCTCGGGATCGTCCCGGTCGCGGGCGAGATCCGACGCGATCCGCGCTGGTCGGGTGAGCGGCAGGCCTTGCCTGACCACGACCTCGGTCTCATCCGGGGCTCCAACGTGGATCTTCACATCGGCCCGGCGCGTCTGCCGCCGCCTCAGCACGATGAACTCGTGGGTATCGGCCGGCAGATGTCCAATCCCGTACAGCGACGCCGCCGACCGGTGCGACACCACGCCCTGCTCGGCCGTGCGCGCCCAGGCCGGAACCGCTGGTTCAAGCTGCAACCACGCCGCTCGAAGATCGACATGATCTGGACTCGGCGCCGTGCTGAGCAGGTAAACCCCGAACGCAACTCGGCTCAGCAGACCTCCCGGCGCGGTCAACCGCTCCAGGGTGGTGTCCGGCACCCCGGCCGCCTCGGCTTGACGCCGCGTGATCAGCCCCCACTGGCCAGTGGCGATCTGCCCGATGCGGTCCATCGTCATCCTCGCAGGCACTACTACAAGATACCCCATAATCGGGGGATATTGCAGTAGTAGGCTGTCGGACGGCCGGGCGAGAAAAGGGCACGCAGACCTCACCGTGGACTCGTGCCGACCGACTGATTCGGCAATCCGCGCCTGCCCTTCTCGTTCGATGTGGCAGGTGCACTTCTTGCCTGGTGCCCGGCGTCGCACCACTTTCATTGTCATCCGTACCTGCACACTTTGAACGACCACCATCGGCATTGGGCGAGCTCACCGCTTCCGACAGGTAGCGCGGCGGCTGCAACCCAGATCTCGCCGTCGTGCCCGAAAGCGACCGCCACGGCCGCACCCAGCCCCCCACCCACCGCGTTCAGAATCTCGCCCTGTTCAACTTTCGCCGGTGACACGACCGACAACCTCGACCAGCTGTGGGCCGTGTGTGCAGACCGTCGCCGACCGCCGTCGCCCGAGCCGGTCGAGCGCAAACGCGTCACCGAGCGTGAACTGCGCAGCGAGGCCGCGCTCGGCCGCCTTCGCCCGCGCGCGCGCCAACGCCGTCGCTGCGACGTCGACGCCGACGACGGTCAGCCCGAGCGACGCCACGAGCACCGCGTTGTCACCGCTCCCGCAGCCGGCGTCCAGTACCTCTCCGCGGAAGGCGCCCGCGGCGGCCAGCCGGGCCAGCGCCGGCTGCGCCTGGTCGATCTCCCAGGGCGCAAGACCCGGGGCATTGACGGTCTCGGACACCAGGGCAGAGCAGGTGGTCGGTCCCTGCGCAGTTCGCCCGGAGAGCGGGTGCGGATCGGCTCCTCGGCACCCCCGGGGTTCCATTGAGATTTAGGCAAGGCTAACCTAACTCGACGTCGTTGGAAGTCACTCGACTCGAGGAGCGCCGTGAGCAGCAGCGTTCAGACCCCGAGCCCCGATGCGGCCCAGTCGCCGCGCCCGAAATCCGGCGGCCGCAAGCCGGCCGTGCGTCGCTGGTGGCGCAGGCGGCCGATCAACCGGGCGCTCGTGCTCACCCACCGCTGGCCCGCGCTGGTGCTGGGGCTGTTCCTGGTGCTCGAGACGACGTCCGGAGCGATCCTGCTCTATCAGGGCGACCTGTTCCGGGCCACCAACTCGAACCTCTACCGGCACACCGCGAGCGCCGATCCGATCGGCCCGAGCGAGGCGATCGACGTGATCGGCAAGGCCGACCCGAAGTTCCCGGCCTCGTGGGTGGCGCACGACGACGGCGTGTACGTGGTCGGCGACCAGAGCTACAAAGATCTGTACTTCGTCGATCCGGGCACCGGCGAGATCAACGGCAAGACCAACATGGACCAGGGGTTCATGGGCTGGCTGGTCAACCTGCACGACTGCGCGTTCAGCTGCGAGGGCTATCCCTGGTACTCGTCCTGGCTCGCCGCACCGATGTGGAAAGGCGGCCCGAGCTTCCTCACCGACATCACCTGGGCCGGGTTCATCCTCGGCACCCTCGGGCTGCTGCTGATCCTGCTGGCGTTGACCAGCCTCAAGATCTGGTGGCCGGGCATCCGCAAGCTGAAGAGCCGATTCGTGGTGCGCACCGGCAAAGGTCGGTTCGCGCGCGACTACGACCTGCACAACGTGATCGGTGCGATCGCCTTGCCGTTCCTGCTGATGTGGGGCATCACCGGCGCCGCGTTCGAGTTCCCGGTGGTGCACAACGTCTGGATGACGATCACCGGTGGCGAGACCCAGCCGGAGGAGGAGTGGGGGCTGACGCCGAAGAAGGTGCCGGCCGCGACGGCGGCCGTGACCTTCGACCAGGCGGTCGCGACCGCGCTGACCGCGGTGCCCGGTGACGCCACCTGGGTGGGCCGCCCGACGAAGGACACGCCGTACTGGGAGATCGACATCGACAGCGGGTACGGCTCGGAGAAGTACCGCGCCGTCTACCACAGCGACTCCTATGTGCTGATCGACCCGCACGACATCACCCACCAGAAGGTGCTCTACTCCTCGCAGGGCGACCCGGCCGCGAATCGCTTCTACGACAAGTACTTCGAACCGGCGCACTTCGGCTGGCAGGTCAACGGCTGGTGGCGCTCGATCTGGTTCGTCATGGGTCTGGCGCCGCTCGCGCTCATGATCACCGGGGTGTCGACCTGGCTGTATCGCCGCGGGGTGCGCAAGCGCCGACGAGTCGCGCTGGCAGCGAAGGACGGCCCGATCGAATCGGTCGCCGACCTGGACGACGAGCTCAAGCAGGGCCATGCGGGTGAGGTCGACCCGGCTGCCAGCGGCGAGCGTTCGTGATCGAGGTTCTGGCGGTCGCGGTCACGGTGCTCTCCCTCGGCGCGGCCGCCGCCGTCATCGTGCAGGCCTGCCGGGGCCGTTTTCGCCGCGATGCCTTCCTGCCGACGGTGATCGTGGTGCAGCTGGCGTTGATGGTGTCGGCCGGCGCAGATCTGGTCAGTCTGCTGCGCGGTCATCGATCCCCCGAGCTCGCGGTGCACCTGGCCTATCTGGTCGTTTCGCTGCTGGTCGTGCCGCTGGCACTGATCGAGACGCGAGGCAACGACGGGCCGTGGTCGGCGGCATTGCTGGTGATCGTGCTCGTCGTGGTGGCGGCGATGGTCGTGCGCATGCAGACCACCTGGCGCACCGATGGCTGAGCGCGGGGTGGGGCCGGGTCGGGTGCTGCTGTGGGTCTACGGGGTATTCGTCGTCGCGGCCGGGTCGCGCAGCGCGATGCAGCTTGTCCTGCACGCCGAGCGTGCGCCCGTGGCCTACGGGTTGTCGGCGGTGGCGGCGGTCGTCTACACGGTGGGCTTCGTGTTGGTACTGCGAGCCGAACGAGGCGCTGACCCGCGCCCGGCGATGCTCTGTTGCGTCGTGGAGCTGGCCGGGGTGGTGGTCGTCGGAACGCTCAGCGTGCTTGTGCCGTCGGCATTTCCCGACGCCACGGTGTGGTCGGGATTCGGTATCGGCTACGGCCTGGTGCCGCTCGCGCTGCCGGTGTTCGCCTTGTGGTGGTTGGGCAGGCTCAGTTCACCTGACGCCCGTACCCTGCCAGAACGTCTCGCGCAGCTTGAACTTCTGCAGCTTGCCGGTGGCGGTGCGCGGCAGCGCGTCGACGAACTCGATGCGCTTGGGGCACTTGTAGCCGGCCAGCGACTGGCGGCAGTGCGTGATCAACTCCTCGGCGTCGACGTCGGTGCCGTCGGTGACCACGAGCGCGGTGACCAGCTCGCCCCACTTCTCGTCCGGCACCCCGATGACGGCCACCTCCTTGACCGCGTCGTGCGACATCAGCGCGTCCTCGACCTCGATCGACGAGACGTTCTCACCGCCGGAGATGATCACGTCCTTCTTGCGGTCGGAGATGACGAGATACCCGTCGTCGTCGATGATGCCGCCGTCACCGGTGTGGAACCAGTTGCCGCGTTGCGCTTCCTCGGTCGCGTCCGGCTGCTCCCAGTACCCGGCGAGGTTGTGGTTGGACGCGGTGAGCACCTCGCCGTCGTCATCGACCGCGATCCGCACGCCGAGCGCCGGCGCACCGGCGCGGCCGAGCCGCCGGGCGCGTTCGTGCGTCGACAACTCGTCCCACTCGGCGCGCTGCCGGTTGATGGTGACCAGCGGCGAGGTCTCGGTCAGACCGTAGATCTGGATGAACTCCCAGCCGAGTTCGTCGAGGACCCGCTCGATGGTGCGGGTGGGTGGCGGCGCGCCGGCGGCGACGATGCGCACCCGGTCGCGGCCGGGGATCTCGCCGTCCCAGGTCTGCGCGGCCTCGAGAGCAGCGGCGATCACCGCCGGCGCGGCGCACATCAGCGTGACGCCGTGCTGGTCGATGCGGCGCAGGATCTCGGTGCCGTCGATCTTGCGCAGCACGATGTGTTTCGCGCCCACCCCGGTGGCGCCGAACGGCATGCCCCAGCCGTTCGCGTGGAACATCGGCAGGGTGTGCAGGTAGACGTCGCGGTCGCTGATCGTGGTGTGCAGTCCGAAGACCGTCGCGTTGAGCCAGTTGTTGCGGTGGGTGAGCTGTACGCCCTTGGGCCGGGCGGTGGTGCCGGAGGTGTAGTTGACGGTGGCGGTCGCCGCCTCGTCCGGCTCGTCCCACGGCAACGGGTTGGCATCGTCGAGGTAGAGGTCGTCGTCGTCACCGAGCAGGAACTTGTGCTCGACGTCGAGTGAGTCGAGTACGGACTTCTGCTCGGGGTCGCAGTAGACGACCTGCGCCCCGGAGTGCTCGACGATGTACATGATCTCCGAGGTGCTGAGCCGGAAGTTGATCGGCACGAGGACCCGGCCCCACCCGCTCACGCCGAAGAACGCGGTGCACAGCCGCGCGCAGTTCTGCGAGATGAACGCGACCCGGCCGCCGGTCGGCACGCCGAGTTGATCGAGCTTGGCCGCCTCGGCGCGAGCGTTGCGCATCACCTGCGCATAGGTCAGCTCGCCCAGGCTCGGGGCCGGCTGGTCGGGCTCGTCGACGATCCCGATCCGGTCGGGATAGACGTGGGCGGCGCGGTCCAGGAAATCACGGACCGTGAGTGGGTAGTACACGACAACTCCCCGTCAGCTCGTCTGCCACGACGAGACGGACGTTACCGCCCGGATGCGCGTCCGGACCTGACCGAACTCAGCGTCCGGCGGCGGCCTTGGCGCGCTCGCCCGCGTCGTGCGCGATGTCGCGGGCCTGCTTTGCCTTGTCCACGACGGTCGGGCCGTACTCATCGGCGAGGGCCACGGCCGCCTGACGGGCCTGCTTGGCGGTGTCGCTGACCTTGTCGGCAACCACCGGTCCGTACTCGGCGGCCAGGTCTGCTGCGACGTCGCGAGCCTGCTTGGCGCTGTCGCTGACCTTGTCCG
Organism: uncultured Actinomycetota bacterium; assembly: GCA_963718805.1. Lineage (GTDB taxonomy): Bacteria > Actinomycetota > Actinomycetes > Mycobacteriales > Jatrophihabitantaceae > Jatrophihabitans. The sequence continues at coordinate 574,980 of CAVQZY010000001.1, forward strand.
CGACGACGGGCCCGTACTCGGCGGCGAGATCCGCGGCTGCGCCGCGGGCCTGCCGCGCGCTGTCGCTGATCTTGTCGGCGACGACCGGGCCGTACTCGTGCGCGATCTCAGCGGCGGCGTCGCGGGCCTTCTTCGCCTGCTCGGCGACCACCGGGCCGTACTCGGCCACGAGCTCGGCGGCGGCATCGCGCGCCTGCTTCGCCTTCTCGGCGACCACCGGGCCGAATTCCGACCGGGCGTCGCCGAGCCGGGCGCCGGCCTGCGCGGACGCCTTGCGGGCCTGCTTCTCGGCCTTGGCCGCGGCCTTTCGCGCCCGCTTGCCGGCGTCTGCCTGTAGCTCCTTCGCCGAGGTCACCGCGGTCGCGAGGATCTCGTGGTTCGCCTTGGCCGCGCGCTTGCGGGCCTTGCGCGCCCGCCGGCCGCGGGCGGCGCGCTTCTCGGCGACGGTGGCGCCGATCTCGACCTTCTTGTCGTGCGCGGGCTCGAGCAGGCCGTCGATGACCAGCGCCGATCCGATGCCGAACATCCACACGTCCTTGGCGATCGGGACTCCTTGCTGTGTCGGCCGCGGGTCGCCGTCCTGATGCATGCCCGGGGTGTTCCAATACATGTTCAACAGCGCACCGGAGAACCCGAGCAGCGCCCCGCCGGCGAGCACCGGCGGCACGATCGGCAACAACAGTGCGCCGCCGACGGTGATCTCGCCGACCGCGAGCACCTTCGCGAACGTCTTCGGGTCCATGTTGCCGAGGAACCGGTAGGTCCCGCTGGCCATGCCGTGCAGCGCCTTGGCCGTTTCCTCGTCGGCGCTGAGCTTGCCCACGCCGGTGTTGAGGATGTAGGCGCCAGTGGCAAGGCGCAAAGGCGCGCGCCGCAGCTTGGCGGACAGGCTCATCGAGCACTCCAATCGGTCGGCCGGTATGACCCGATAAAACTCTTTCGGGTCATACCCACGACGGTAGCCACATATGCGCGTGCCAGTCGTCGTAGGTCAGCAGGCCGCCGGTGAAGATCGGCCACATCCACGCGAAGTCGACGACGATGAGGGCGAGGAACACGCTGACGCCGGCGATTCCCCAGGTGCGCCGGCGCTCGGCGTGCTCGCGATCGGTGTCCGGCTCGCCTTCGAACGCCGACGCCGGTGTCGCCCGTTGCTCGGCCGTGCTGCGCAACGCCGGCCCAAGCATCACGCCGAGCGCAAGCGTCAGACCGAGAACCAGGAACGGCACCAGCGGCGCCATGTAGAAGAGGAACATCGTGCGCTTGAGGTTCTGGAACCAGAACAGCCAGCCGGCGAGGAAGGCGACCCACACCGTCGCCGCGCGCCAGTCACGGGTGGTGAACCAGTGCCATGCGAGCCACAGCAGCATCGGGACGAACGCCCACCACAGCAGCGGGGTGCCGATCAGCAGCACCTCGCGCGCGCACGACGACGACCCGCATTGGGTGGAGCTGCCGTCGTAGTAGAAGTCCACCGGGCGGCCCATCACCAGCCAGCTCCACGGCTTGGAGCCGTACGTGTGGCCGCTGTCGAGGCTCTGGTGGAACCGGTAGGCGTCCAGCGTGCTCCAACCCAACGAGCGCAGCGGGCTCGGCACCCACCCCCAGTTGAACGGGATGCGCAGCCCGAGGATGTCCAGCCGCGCCGACGTGCTTCGGCCGTCGGTCCAGTGCCGGTTGAACCCGTTCTCGCCGATGAACCACCCGAGGTAGGTCATCAGATACGCCGCGAACGGGGCTGCGAGCAGCGACCCGAAGGCAGGCAGCACGCACCGCCGCGCCCAGTTGCCGCCCGGCCGGCGCACGCCGGCCGACCTCAACGCCGCACGGTCCCACACGAGCGTGAGGATCACGAAGACGATGAAGAACGGCAGCCCGGTCCATTTCACCGCGCAGGCCAGGCCGAGCATCACGCCGGCCACGAGCCGCCACGGCCGCGGGCCGAGCGTGGGCGCGCCGCCGGACAGCTCGACACCGTCGGCCACCAGACCACCGAGCCGGGCGCGCATCTTGTCGCGGTCGATCACGAGCGCGCCGAATCCGGCGATCACGAACGTCTGCAGGAAGATGTCGAGGATCGCGGTGCGGGCCAGGACCAGCGACATGCCCTCCATCGCCATCAGCAGCCCGGCGATGAACCCGAACAGGTTGGAGCGGAACATCCGCCGCCCGATGCGCGCCACCATGATCACGCCCAGGCAGCCGCACACTGCCGGCGCGATGCGCCAGCCGATGGAGTTGGTCAGCCATTCCGCCCGGCTGCCGTCCCACAGCCACTCGGACAGTGCGATCAGCAGCTTGCCGAGCGGCGGGTGGACGATGAACTCGTAGCCGCGGTTGTCCTCGTAGCCGTAGCGCAGGATCTCCTGCGCCTCGACGGCGTAGTAGACCTCGTCGAAGTTCATCCCGTTCTTCGGGATGGAGTTCAACCCGGGCGGAAAGCCGAGGGCCCAGAAGCGGGTGAGGATCGCAACGACGGCGATCACCAGGGTGGACGCCCAGGCGACCCGCGGATGTGGATCCTCCCAGGGCGCCAGTGCCGCCGGGACCGGGCGCGCGGGAGGGCTCGGCTCGGTGTCGTCAGCGTCGGCCGGCGGCGCGGACGTGTCCGCCGGGAGCGTCGCCGTCACGCGTCGATAGTAGGTGGCGCGCTGCTGACGGTCGGCTGAACCGGGCTACCGTGCTCGGCATGGCGAGCGGTCGGGTTCTGCTCGCGGCCACGCCGCTGGGCCGGCCGGACGACGCGTCGCCGCGGCTGCGCGCCGCGCTGGAGTCCGCGCCGGTGATCGCCGCCGAGGACACCCGCCGGCTGCGCCGGCTGTGCGCCGACCTGCGCGTCACGCCCCTCGCCCGGATCGTCTCCTTCTTCGACGCGAACGAGTCGGGCCGGGTGCCGCAGCTGCTCGCCGAACTGCGCGCCGGGCACGACGTGGTGGTGGTGACCGACGCCGGCATGCCGTCGGTGTCCGATCCCGGCTATCGGTTGGTGGCAGCCGCGGTGGCCGAGGACATCGAGGTGACCGTGCTGCCCGGGCCGTCCGCGGTGACCACCGCGCTGGCCATCTCGGGCCTGCCCGTCGACCGGTTCTGCTTCGAGGGCTTCCTGCCCCGAAAGGCTGGGGAGCGGCGCCGCGGGCTGGCCGAGCTCGCGGCCGAGCGGCGCACCCTGGTGTTCTTCGAGGCGCCGCACCGGCTCGCGGCCACCCTGGCCGACCTGGCGGCGGCGTTCGGCGCGCAGCGGCACGCGGCCGTGTGTCGGGAGCTGACCAAGACGCACGAGCAGGTGTTGCGCGGATCTCTCGGCGAGCTCGCCGACCGGGCGGCGAGCGAGCAGCTGCGCGGCGAGATCACCCTCGTCGTCGGCGGCGCGCCGGCCCGGGTCGCCTCGACGGATCCGGCCGAACTCGCCGGGCTGGTCGCGGCCCGTGAGGCCGACGGGGCCTCGCGCAAGGACGCGATCGCCGACGTCGCGCATGAGCGAAACGTCGCCAAACGGGTGGTGTTCGACGCGGTGGTGGCCGCCAAGCGTTGAGCGCTCAGGCGGCGCGACGCGTCGACTCGTCGGCGGTAGGCCGGGCCGGCGGGGTCTGCACCGGGCTCACCGACGCCGCGGTGCGCCGCCGGCGACCCGCCTCGACGATCGCCCGCGCCCGCGCGAGCCGGGCGCAGACCGGCAGGTCGGTGGTCGTGGTGAGCCGGTCGAGTGCGTAGAGGATGCCCACCACCAACACGATGAAGAACCAGACGCTCATGATCGGCCTCCTCTCGGCCTGCTCTATAACGTGAGAACGAACACGACGGTGTGACCGGTTGCCGCTTCCCACGAAGCGTTCGCTGTGCGTTTGTCGTGTGCCGGCTGGGTGCCGAATCGATCCGCGCCGCGTCACTAGGCTGGATCCGTGACCAGCGAGCACGTCCTCACCGCCGTGGCGTGGCCATACGCCAACGGCCCTCGGCACATCGGCCACGTCGCCGGGTTCGGGGTGCCGTCCGACGTCTTCAGCCGCTACCAGCGCATGGCCGGCAAGCAGGTGCTGATGGTCAGCGGCACCGACGAGCACGGCACGCCGATCCAGGTGCAGGCCGACAACGAGGGCGTCACTCCGCGCGAGCTCGCCGACCGCAACGCGTTGATCATCGCCAAGGACCTGCAGAAGCTCGGCCTGTCCTACGACCTGTTCACCCGCACCACCACGAAGAACCACTACGAGATCGCCCAGGAACTGTTCCTCGGGCTGCTCGCCAACGGCTACGTCTTCCCGCAGACCCAGCTCGGCGCGATCAGCCCGTCGACCGGCCGTACCCTGCCTGACCGCTACATCGAGGGCACCTGCCCCATCTGCGGCTATCCGCACGCCCGCGGCGACCAGTGCGACAACTGCGGCAACCAGCTCGACCCCACCGACCTGATCGAGCCGCGCAGCCGGATCAACGGCGAGACCCCGAGGTTCGTCGAGACCGAGCAGATGATGCTCGATCTGCCGGCGTTCGCCGACGTGCTCGCCGACTGGCTCAACAAGCAGGACCACTGGCGGTCGAACGTGCAGAAGTTCAGCCTCAACCTGCTCGACGACCTCAAGCCGCGCTCCTACACCCGCGATCTCGACTGGGGCATCCCGGTCCCGCTCGACGACTGGCGCGACCGGCCGGAGAAGTCGATCTACGTCTGGTTCGACGCGGTCGTCGGATACCTGTCGGCGTCGATCGAATGGGCGCAGCGCAGCGGCGACCCGGACGCCTGGCGAGCCTGGTGGCAGGACCCCAATTCGCAGGCCTACTACTTCATGGGCAAGGACAACATCGTCTTCCACGCAGAGATCTGGCCGGCGATGCTGTTCGGCTACTCCGGCATCGGCGCCCGCGGGGGCAACCCGGGTCGGCTCGGAGCGCTGAACCGGCCCTACGAGGTGGTGTCGAGTGAGTTCCTGACCATGGAGGGCCGCAAGTTCTCCTCCTCGCGCAACGTAGTGATCTACGTCGGCGACATGCTCTCCCGCTACGACGCCGACGCCCTGCGCTACTACCTGGCCGTCGCGGGTCCGGAGAACCAGGACACCGACTTCACCTGGGCCGAGTTCGTCCGCCGCAACAACGACGAGCTCGTCGCCGGCTGGGGCAACCTGGTCAACCGCACCGTCTCGATGACCGCCAAGAACCTGGGCGCGATCCCCGAGCCGGGCGAGCTCACGGCCGCCGACCGCGAGCTGCTGGCCACGGCGCGGGCGGCGTTCGGGTCGGTCGGCGACCTGCTCGCGCGGTCCCGGCAGAAGGCGGCGATCACCGAGGCCATGGGCATCGTGGGCGCGGCCAACAAGTACCTGTCGGACATGGAGCCGTGGAAGCTGCGCACCAGCGACCCGGCGCGCATGGCGTCGGTGCTGCACGTCGCGCTGCAGGTCGTCGACGACGCCAAGACGCTGCTCACCCCGTTCCTGCCGTCGTCGTCGACCAAGGTGCACGCCATGCTGCGCGGCTCGGACCGGTGGGCCGGGATGCCCGATCTCGTCGAGGTCGACGAGGAGACTGCGGTCGGGTCGCCGTCGTATTCCGTGCTCACCGGCGATTACGACACTGGGGCGCGATGGGAGTCGGTGCCGTTGCCGGTCGGTCAGCCGTTGTCGGCGCCGAAGCCTGTCTTCACGAAGCTTGATCCCGCTGTGGTCGACGAGGAACTCGCCCGTCTTGATCCTTCTTGACCGGCCTCGTTGTGTTCGGCGCGTCCTCGCCGATCGCCGTTCTCATGCCTGATCTGCCTCCCGCGCCGCAATCCTTGTCGGTTTCGGTTTTCGACGCGCATACGCATCTCGATGCGATGGCGCAGCGAGCCGGCGTCGTGGCTGATGCTGCATTCGTGGCGGACGTCATGCGAGCCGCTCGGGCTGTTGGCGTCGCTGCGGCGGTGACCGTCGGGGACACGGTGGCGTCGTCGCTGTGGTGTGTCGATGCGGCTCGGGGGCATCGCGACGTCTATGCGGCGGTGGCGGTGCATCCGACCGAGGTGGACGGGCTCGATGACGCGGGGTATGCGGACCTGGAGCGGCTAGCGGGCGATCCGCGGGTGGTCGCGGTGGGGGAGACCGGCCTGGACTACTACTGGGACCGCACCGCGCCGGCGGCGCAGCAGGAGCACTTCCGGCGGCACATCGCGCTGGCCAAGCGGGTCGGCAAGCCGCTGATGATCCACGACCGGGACGCGCACGACGACGTGCTGCGCATCCTGCGGGAGGAGGGGGCGCCGGACCGCGTCGTGTTCCACGCGTTCTCCGGCGACGTCGCGATGGCCCGCGAGTGCGTCGCTGCGGGCTACGTGCTGTCGTTTCCGGGGGTGATCACGTTCCGTAATGCGCCGGCATTGCGTGCGGCGGCGGCGGTGACGCCCGTCGACCACCTCCTCGTCGAAACCGACGCCCCGTTTCTCACCCCGCACCCGTTCCGCGGGCGGCCGAACGCGCCCCGGCTGTTGCCGCTGACCGTTCGCGGGCTGGCCGAGGCCGGCGGCCACGACCTCGACGCGTTGTGCGCGGCGATCTCGGCGACCGGCCGCGAGCTGTTCGGGATCGGCGCAAGCTGAGGACCGTGGCGGCACTCACAGCGTTTCGGTGGGCAACTTTTTCGGTCGGGCGTATCACTCGGGCGCAGGACCGCGACGCCTGCAATCCCGGGGCCCGAAACATGATCGACTTCCGGTTCGATACTTTTCGAAGTGCATGCCGACTCCAGAAAGTCGACCGAAATGGGCGTTTCGCCCCGATCGGGGGTTTGCTCTATCGCCCCGCCGCTCGTTACCGTGCCGTGACCAATGAACGCGTTGAGCATGCCACTGTTGTGAGGGAGTTCGGGTGCGTCGCAGCATCAAATACGGTATTTGCGGTGGAATTGTCGCAGCCGTCGTCGCGGGTGTCGGCGGCCTCGTGGTTTACGCGACCGCTGCCGATCCGGTCCACGTCAAGCTCCTCGTCGACGGTCAGAGCAAGAATCTGCAGACCACCGCGAGCAACGTCGCGGGGGTGCTCAAGCAGGAGCACTTCGCCGTCGGCGCACACGACATCGTGGCCCCGAGCCTGACGTCGAAGGTCAAGAACAAGTCGACGATCGTGCTCAAGCGCGGCCGGCTGCTCCTGCTCAATGTCGACGGCACCCGGCGCAGCGTGTGGACCACGGCGCCCACGGTGGCGCAGGCACTGTCCGCGCTCGGCTACTCGAGCTCCGACTTCGTCTCGGTATCCCGCTCGACCCGGCTGCCGCTGAACGCGACCAACATCGAGCTGCGCGCGCCGAAGAAGGTGACGCTGGTCGCCGACCACAAGACCCGCTCGGTGCAGACCACGGCGTGGACGGTGGCCCAACTGCTCAGCGACCTGAACGTCACGGTCGGCACTCGGGACCGGATCAGCCCGGCCACCACCACGGTGCTGGCGGCCGGTACGACCATCCGGCTGCAGCGCGTCGTGATCAAGCGTGAGACGGCGCACCAGAAGATCGACTACCAGATCGTGCGGCACAACGACTCCTCGATGTACCAGGGCAAGACCACGGTCACCACCGCCGGCAAGGAAGGCTCGCGCACCCTCGTCTACGAGGTCACCTACGTCGACGGCAAGAAGACGACCCGTCATCTGGTGGGCCGCGCCGTGGCCAGCCAGCCGCGCACCCAGGTCGAGAAGGTCGGCACCAAGCAGCGCCCGCAGCCCAAGGTCTCCAGCGGCGGCGGGAGCGGCTCCGGTGGCGGGAGCGGCTCGGGTAGCGGTGGCGGATCGGGTGGCGGCGGCTCCAGCAGCGGCCTGAACTGGGACGCCGTCGCGGCCTGTGAATCGGGCGGGAACTGGCACATCAACACCGGCAACGGCTTCTACGGTGGCCTGCAGTTCGACTCGGGCACCTGGCTCGCCAACGGCGGCGGGGCCTACGCGTCGCGGGCCGATCTCGCGAGCCGCGAGCAGCAGATCGCGGTCGCCACCCGGCTGTACAACGCCCGCGGGTCCAGCCCGTGGCCGGTCTGCGGGGCGCGGCTGTGAGGCTTCGCGTGTGACGTGATCTAAAACGCTTCCAGCCCCGAATCACGGGGGACCTATTGGTTCGGACGGGGATCCTCGTTACAGTTTCGTGACCCGCCGGACCGCCAGAAGCTTGCAAGGAGTTCTGTTCAGTGCTGCGCAGCGTCAAGTACGGCCTCTCCGCAGCCGTGCTCGCCGGACTCGTGGCGGCCCCGGTGCTGCTGGCCGCGGCGTCGGAGAAGTCGGTGGAATTGGTGGTCGACGGGAAGGCCCGCACGGTGCACACCAGCGCCGACCACGTCGGCGAGGTCGTCAAGGAAGCGGGCTACCGGGTCACCACCCACGACCTGCTGGCCCCCGCCGCGGCCACCGGCGTGAAGGACGGGCAGCACATCGTGCTGCAACGCGGCCGGCAGTTGCACCTCGACGTCGACGGCCGCGCCCTCGCCGTGTGGACCACCGCGCCGACCGTGTCCGTCGCCCTGAGCCAGCTCGGCTACTCGGCAAGCGACTTCGTGTCGGTCTCGCGCTCGCAGCGGCTTGCGTTGAGCCCGACCGACATCGCGATCCGTACCCCGCACGACGTCGTCGTGGTCCACGACGGCAAGCGCGAGAAGGTATTCACCACCGCGGCCACCGTCGGCGACCTGCTCGGCGATCTGAACGTGTCCGTCGGAGCGCAGGACCGGCTCTCGCCGGCCATCACCGCGCCGCTGGCAGGCACCGCGACGGTGGTTCTGCAACGGGTCAAGAACGAGATGCACAACCGCACCGTCAAGGTGCCGTTCCGTACCACCAAGCACAAGTCCGCGTCGATGCTGTCCGGCGAGACCCGGGTGGTACGCGACGGCAAGAAGGGCAAGGCCGAGCAGACGTACCTCTACGTCTACGTCGACGGCAAGCTGTCGGTGAAGTCGCTCGTCGGGCAGCAGACGCTCAAGGCGCCGACCGACGAGGTCGTCGCGGTCGGCACGAAGAAGATCACCGGCAACGGACCGGATGCTGCCCAGGCGATCGCGCGGGCCCTGCTCGCCAAGCGCGGGTGGAGCGACCAGTACGGCTGCCTGGTGTCGATGTGGAATCGCGAGAGCCACTGGAACGTCCACGCGGCGAACCCGAGCGGTGCGTACGGCATCCCGCAGGCGCTGCCCGGCTCGAAGATGTCCTCGGCCGGCCCGGACTGGCAGGACAACGCGACCACCCAGATCAAGTGGGGTCTGGACTACATCGCGGCCCGCTACCACACGCCGTGCCAGGCGTGGGGGTTGTGGCAGCAGCAGGGCTGGTACTGACTCGCCCTCGGCGCCGGGTGATCGGCGCCGGATAGGTTGCCTGGGTGCCTGCGCGCCAGCTGCTCGGCCCGGCCGAGATCCGCGCGCTCGCGACGGCGGCCGGGGTGCGGCCGACGAAGGCGCTCGGGCAGAACTTCCTGCACGACGCGAACACGATCCGGCGCATCGTCGCGGCCGCGGCGCTCGAGGCCGGCGAGACCGTGCTCGAGATCGGGCCCGGGCTGGGCTCGCTGACCCTCGGCCTGCTCGCCGAAGGGCACCCGGTCACGGCGGTCGAGGTGGACGCGACACTGGCCGCGCTGTTGCCCGACACCGTGCGCGAGCGGTTCCAGGACGCGCGGCTGACGGTCGTGTGCGCGGACGCGCTGCGGGTCAGCGAGGTACCGGGTACGCCCACGGCACTGGTCGCCAACCTGCCCTACAACGTCGCGGTACCGGTGGTCTTGCACCTGCTCGCGATCGTGCCGGCGTTGGAGCACGGGCTGGTGCTGGTGCAGGCCGAGGTCGCCGAACGCCTGTGCGCACCGCCCGGATCGCGGGTCTACGGCGTGCCGAGCGTCAAGGTCGCGTGGTTCGCGGCCGCCACCCGGGCCGGCCCGGTGTCGCGGTCGGTGTTCTGGCCGGTGCCGAACGTCGACTCCGGGCTGGTGCGGCTGGTGCGCCGCTCGCCACCGGCCACGAAGGCGTCCCGGCAGCAGGTGTTCGCCGTCGTCGACGCGGCGTTCGCGCAACGCCGCAAGACCCTGCGTGCCGCGCTGGCGGGCTGGGCCGGTTCGGCCGCAGCGGCCGAGCAGACGCTGCGCGGCGCCGGTGTCGATCCCGGCGCTCGCGGTGAGCAACTGGACGTCGCGGCGTTCGCGCGAATCGCCGAGCAGCGCATTGGATAGCGTGACGGGATGAAGGTCGACCTGCCCCTGTACGTCCCCGGCGAGACGCTGGCCGGCGTCGCGGCGGCCGCCCCGCTGGCCGAGGCCGCCGGGGTCGACGGGGTCTCCTGCAGCGAGATGACCTCCGACCCGATCCTGCAGCTGACCGTAGCCGCGGGCGTGACCTCGCGGGTCGACCTGCTCAGCAACATCGTGGTGGCCTTCGCGCGCTCGCCGATGACGCTCGCGGTCCAGGGCCGCGCGCTGCAGGAGTACAGCAACGGCCGGCTCATCCTCGGCCTGGGCAGCCAGATCAAGCCGCACATCGAGCGCCGCTTCTCGATGCCGTGGGGCGCACCAGCGGCCCGGATGCGTGAGTACATCTCGGCGCTGCGGGCGATCTGGCACAGCTGGGAGTCGGGCGAGCGGCTGAACTTCCGTGGCGACTTCTACTCGCACACCCTGATGACGCCGATGTTCTCGCCCGGCAACGAGTATCCGGCGCCGAAGGTTTACCTGGCCGCGGTCGGCGAGCGGATGACCGAGACCGCCGGTGCGGTGTCCGACGGCATCCTGCTGCATCCGTTCTCCACCCAGCGCTACCTGCACGAGGTCACGCTGCCGGCGCTCGTCCGCGGTCGCGGGGAGCGGCCGGAGCGAGACGTCGACGTGGTCAGCGCCGCATTCGTCGTCAGCGGCCGCGACGAGGCGGAGTTCGCGGCGTCGCGGCAGCAGGTCTGCCAGCAGCTCGCCTTCTACGGCTCGACCCCCGCCTACCTGCCGGTCCTCGCCCTGCACGGCTGGGGTGGGCTCGGCTCGGAGCTGAACCGCCTGTCCAAACGACCCGACCCGGACACCTGGCGGCAGATGGGCGAGCTCATCACTGACGACGTGCTCGCCGAGTTCGCCGTGATCGGCGCGCCGGACACCATCGGCGACGGACTGCGACGCCGCTTCGGCGGCCTGATCACCCGCTACGAGGTGAACACCGTCGGCCTGCGCGACCCCCAAATGGCGCTCGCAGTCGCCGCCAGCGTGCGGCGAGACGCCGCATGAGAAGCAGTGCCGCGCGGGCCGCCACGACGAGCTGCTGTCCACCACCCGCTCGGTGCGCAAGCGATTCGACTTCGACCGGCCGGTCGAGCGCGATGTGATCCTCGAGTGCGTCTCGCTCGCCCAGCAGGCCCCCGAGCGGCAGCAACGCGCAGACCTGGCGCTTCGTCGTCGTCACCGACCCGGGGCTGCGCCGGCGCCTCGGCGAGTTCTACCGCTGCGGCGCCGGGGAGTACCTCGCCCAGGCCCGCGATCGCGCGCAGGATGCAACGACGCGCCGGGTGTACGAGTCGGCGGCGTACCTCGCGGAGAACATCGAACGGGTTCCGGTGCACGTGATCGCGTGCATCTACGGCCGGCCCAGCGAGGGTGTCCGCAGTACGTCGGGCCTGTACGCGTCCGTCGTCCCGGCCGCCTGGAACTTCACGCTCGCGCTGACTCGGCAGTGTCTGGACGACGCTGCACCTGGCCCACGAGGCCGAGGCGGGCGAGTTGCTGGGCATCCCGCAGCGAGTGACCCAAACCGGGCTGATCCCGGTCGGGCACTACACCGGCACGACGTTCCGCCCGGTTGCGCGCCGCCCGGCGAGTGAGATCACCTACTGGGACGGCTGGAAGCCGAGTTAGCTCTGGCCGCGGAACAGGCTGGTGACCGAGCCGTCCTCGAACACCTCTTTGATCGCTTTGGCGAGCAGCGGCGCGATCGAGAGCACGGTGAGCTTGTCGAACTCCTGCTCCGGCGTGATCGGCAGCGTGTTGGTGACGATCACCTCGCGCAGCCTGCTGTTCTTCAACCGGTCCGTGGCCGGTGCCGAAAAGATGCCGTGGGTGGCCGCGACCACGACGTCGGTGGCGCCCGCGTCGAAGAGCAGGTCGGCCGCCTTGGTCATCGAGCCCGCGGTGTCGATCATGTCGTCGATCAGCAGCGCGCAGCGCCCGGCCACCTCACCGACCACTCGGTTCGCGACCACCTCGTTGGCGGCATCGACGTTGCGGCTCTTGTGCACGAACGCGAGGTCGCGGCCGCCGAGCTCGTCGGCCCACTGCTCGGCCATCCGCACCCGGCCGGTGTCCGGGGACACGACCACGAGGTCCTCGTCGCCATAACGATCGCGCACGTACTCGGCGAGCAGCGGCATCGCGAACAGGTGGTCGACCGGGCCGTCGAAAAAGCCCTGGATCTGCGCGGTGTGCAGGTCGACGGCCATCAGCCGGTTGGCGCCCGCGGTCTTGAACAGGTCGGCGATCAGACGGGCCGAGATCGGTTCGCGGCCACGGTGCTTTTTGTCCTGTCGCGCGTACGGGTAGAACGGCGCGACGACGGTGATGCGCTTCGCGGACGCGCGCTTGAGGGCGTCGACCAGGATCAGGCTCTCCATCACCCAGTCGTTGATCGGCGTGGTGTGGGCCTGGACGACGAAGGCGTCGGTGCCGCGCACGGAGTCGTTGGGCCGGATGAACAACTCGCCGTTGGCGAACCTGCGGCTCGTCGTCTGGGTGACCGCGACGCCCATGTGCGCCGCGATCTCGGCGGTGAGCTCCGGGTAGGCGCTGCCGGAGAGCAGCACCATGCTCTTGCGGCCGGCAACCTGGAGCGTCGACATCAGGCCTCCGTCGAATCTGCGTCGTTCCCGGCGAGTGCGCGTGCGGCGGCGTCGGCGGCAGGCGTCCCGGCCCGTTTCTGCGCCACCCAGCCTTCCACGTTTCGTTGCCGCGCGCGGGCCACGGCCATGGCGCCGGGCGGCACGTCCTCGGTGATGATCGAGCCCGCGGCGGTGTAGGCGCCGTCGCCGACCTGCACCGGGGCGACGAACATGTTGTCCGCGCCGGTGCGGGCGTGGTCGCCGATCACGCTGCGGTGCTTGGCGATCCCGTCGTAGTTGACGAACACGGTGGCCGCGCCGATGTTCGTGTACTCGCCGATCGTGGCGTCGCCGATGTAGGACAGATGCGGGATCTTCGTGCCTTCGCCCACCTCGCTGTTCTTGAGCTCGACATAGGTGCCGATGTGCACGCCGTCGGACAGCGAGGTACCGGGTCGCAGGTAGGCGAACGGCCCGATCGTGACGTCGGCGCCGATGCGGCTCTGTCGCGCGACGGTGCGCTCGACCCGGCTCCGGGCGCCCACCTCGGTGTCTGTCAGGGTCGTCTGCGGGCCGATCTCGGCGCGCTCCGCGACCGAGGTGGTGCCGTGCAGGTCGACGCCGGGCAGCAGCGTCACGTCCGGCTCGAGCGTCACGCCGGCGTCGACCCAGGTGGTCAGCGGGTCGATCACGGTGACGCCGTTGCTCATGTGGGCGAACAGCAACCGGTCGTTGTAGATGCGGTGCGCCGCGGCGAGTTGGACCCGGTCGTTGACGCCGGCCGTCTCCGTGGCCGGCGCGGCGACGGCCCCGACCCGATGCCCGGCCGCGGTGAGGATGCCGATGACGTCGGGCAGGTACTCCTCGCCCTGCGAGTTGTCGCGGGAGATCTCCTCGACCGCGGCGCGCAGCAGCGCGTGGTCGAAGGCGTACACGCTGGTCGCGATCTCGTCGACGGCCCGCTCCGCGGAGGTGGCGTCGCGGTGCTCGACCACGCGGGCCACGGATGCGTCGGCGTCGCGGATGACCCGCCCGTAGCCGCTCGGATCGACGACGACGCTCGTCAGCAGCGTGGCCGCCACCTGCGCGTCCAGATGCGCATCGACGAGCCGGCCCAGTGCCGCCGGGGTCAGCAGCGGTGCGTCGCCCGGCACGACCACGACGGTGGCTGCGGCATCGGGCGCCAGTTCGGCGAGCGCTAGGCGCACCGCGTGGCCGGTGCCGTGCTGCTCGGCCTGCACGACCGGCCGCACGTCCGGCGCCACCTCGGCAAGGTGGGTGACCACCTCGTCGCGGCGGTGTCCGACCACGACCTGGGTGCTGGCCGCGTCGAGCGGTGCCGCGGCGGCCAGCACGTGCTCGAGCATCGACCGGCCGGCGAAGCCGTGCAGGACCTTGGGCCGAGCGGACCGCATCCGGGTGCCCTCGCCCGCGGCGAGGACGACGATCGCAATGGGCTGGGGCACGCGGGACGCTGGCACGCGGTGGGCTCACCTTTCGCGCGGGTTGACTGTGCTGCGGCTGGGGGACTCGGACTCGAACCGAGACTGCAAGGCTCCAAAGGCCTGCGGGCTGCCGATTACCCCATCCCCCAGAGACTCCATCCACGATCACTGTATTTCATCGCCGGCAACCGGCATCCGCATTCGGTGGTTACGCATCCGTAAGTTACGCTGCCGTAAGTGGCCGGCCCGAGCAGCTGTGTCGGCGCAGATCCCGACTCGCAAAGGACCCTGGATGACACTTGTCGCCGAGCAGCCGACCGCAACGACGGGCCCGAAGCCGGTCTTCGAGGGTTCCAAGAGGCACGGTGAGCAGTTCGCGCTCTACACCTTCGTCGTCGTGCCGTTCCTCGCCTTCCTCGCCGCGATCCCGGTGGCCTGGGGATGGGGGCTGAACTGGACCGATGCCGTGCTGTTCGTGACCTGCTACGTCGTAACCGGTCTCGGGGTCACCGTGGGCTACCACCGGCTGTTCACCCACGGCTCGTTCAAGGCGAACCGGCCGCTGCGGATCACGCTCGCGATCGCCGGCTCGATGGCGATCGAGGGGCCGGTCATCCGCTGGGTCGCCGACCACCGGCGCCACCACGCCTACAGCGACCGCGACGGCGACCCGCACTCGCCATGGCGCTACGGCGACACGAGCCCCGCGCTGCTGAAGGGTCTGTGGTTCGCTCACATCGGCTGGTTGTTCGACGAGTTGCACACCAACCGGGAGAAGTACACGCCGGACCTGATGGGCGATAAGGACATCAGACTCGTCGACCGGCTGTTCCCCGTGTGGGTCCTGGTCTCCGTGTTCGCGCCGGCCGCCATCGGCGGCGTGGTCGGCGGTTCGTGGGGCGCCGCTGTGTCGGCGTTCTTCTGGGCCTCTCTCGTGCGCATCTTCTTGCTGCACCACGTGACGTGGTCGATCAACTCGATCTGCCACACGCTCGGCGAGCGCCCGTTCGCGGCCCGGGACAAGAGCACGAACTTCTGGCCGCTCGCGATCCTCAGCTTCGGCGAGAGTTGGCACAACATGCATCACGCCGACCCGACTGCGGCGCGCCACGGTGTGCTGCGTGGCCAGCTCGACAGCTCTGCGCGGGTCATCTGGGCGTTCGAGAAGCTGGGCTGGGCGAGCGACGTGCGGTGGCCGAAGCCCGAGCGGTTGGCCCGGCTGCGTTCCGACGCGTCTTGACCTGACCGGCCCGCTGACCGCCCGCTTCCCGCCCGGATCTGTCGAATTTCGCCCCGTCAATCGTCCAGATCGGGCGGGAAGGTGACGCTTCCCGCCCAGAACTGGCTCGGCGAGTACCGCGTCCTCACGTCACCGGCGCCGCGGCCGACCGCGCGAACCGCGGGTCCCGCCACTCCTCGCTGTCCAACACAAGACGCAGCGTCTCCATCGCGTCCCACACCTGCGTGTACGTCAAATACAACGGCGTGAAACCGAGCCGCAGGATGTCCGGCGCGCGGAAGTCGCCCACCACGTTGCGGGCGATCAACGCCTGCGTGATCTCGTACGCCGACGGCAGCCGCAGCCCTACCTGCGAGCCCCGCCGCTGCGGCTCGCGCGGCGTCACGGTTGCCACGGCGAGCGAATCCGCATACGCGATCACCATCGAGGTCATGGCGAGCGACTTCGTACGGATGTCGGCCATCGACACCCCGTCGAACGCGTCGAGGGCCGCATCCAGTGCGCGCATCGACAACAGCGGCGGCGTGCCGACGCGCGCCTGCGCGATGCCGTCGGCAGGGGTGTAGGACGCCGCGAGGTCGAACGGCGTGGCGTGACCGTGCCAGCCGGTCAGCGGTAGTTGCGCCGCCGCCTGATGACGTTCGGGCAGGTAGATCCAGGCCGGCGCACCCGGGCCGCCGTTGAGGTACTTGTACGAGCAGCCCACCGCAGCGTCCGCACCGAGACGGTCGAGGTCGAACGGCACCGCGCCCACGGCGTGCGCCAGGTCCCACAGCATCAGCGCACCCGCATCGTGCACCTGCGCGGTGATCGCGGCGTGGTCCCACATCTCGCCGGTGCGGTAGTCGATCGCGCTGAACGACACGAGCGCCACCGAGTTGTCGAGTGCCGACCGGATGTGCGCCGGTGACACACGCGCCAGCTCGAGCCCCAGCAATTGCGCGACCGATTCGGCGATGTACTGGTCGGTGGGGAAGTTCGCGCCGTCGGTCACGAGTACCCGCCGCTCCGGACGCATCCGGGCGAGCGCGACAAGCGCCTGGAACAGTTGCACGCTGGTCGACTCGCCGCACATGACCTGCCCCGGCGCCGCCCCGACGAGCGCGCCGATCCGGTCGCCGAGCCGCTGCGGCAACGTCCACCATCCGTTCGTGTTCCATGACGAGATCGAGGTCGCGACCCCACTCGCGCTCGGTGGTGTCATCCACCGCGGCCGGCACCCCGATCGGCAGCGCCCCCAGCGAGTTCCCGTCGAGATAGGTCACCTCGTCCGGAATCCGGAATCGAGCCCGCGCGTAGGCGAGAGGGTCGGCCGCGTCGGCCGCGAGAGCCGCCTCCCGTGACCCGATCACCTCAGACACCACGCACCGCCCACAGATCGGGGAACGCCGGTCGGAACAGGGTGGAACGCAGGTAGGCGGCGCCCGCCGATCCACCGGTACCGGTGCGGTTGCCGATGATCCGCTCCACCATCTTCACGTGCCGGTACCGCCATTCCTGGATGCCCTCGTCGATGTCGACCAACGCCTCGCACACCTCCGCGGCCACCCCCGTGTCGTCGGCGTACACCGCTTCGAGGAGTTCGAGAATCGAAGAATCATCCGCGGGCCACGGCTCACTCGGATCGCGGGTCAGCGCAGGCTCGGGGACCTCGAAGCCGGCCCGCGCGAAGAAGTGCAGCAACGAGTCGAACACCGACCGGCGCGCCATCGCCGCCGCGGTGCGCGGATCGGTCTGCGGGAGATCGCGACGCCCGAGCACCGCCTCGAGCTCGCGGAACTGGTCCGACTGGAATCCGCTGGAGGAGCCGAGCCGCGGCCGGAACGACGCGAACTGCTGCGGTGTCATCGTCTCGAGCACGTCCAGCTGTCCGACGATGGTCTTCAGGATCTTCGCGATCCGTCGCGCTGTGTGCAGCGCCCCGGTGCCGTTGCCGTCCTCCAGCCGCGACTGCAACAGTGCCGCCTCGTGCAGGATCTGCTTGAACCACAGCTCGTAGACCTGATGAATGATGACGAACAGCAGCTCGTCGTGCTCCTCGGTCGCCGGTGACTGGCACGCGAGCAGGTCGGGGAGGCGGAGATAGCTGCCATAGGTGAGTTCCGCGGCGTCCATGCGACCATGATGGGCGATGTCCGAGGCCGAGTCGCGCACCCGCGTTCGGATGACCGCTCGCGAACGTCGTGAGCAGCTCATCCTGGTGGGCCGATCGCTGTTCGCCGCGAAAGGCTTCGACGGCACGTCGATCGAGGAGATCGCCACCCACGCGAACGTCAGCAAACCGGTCGTCTACGAGCACTTCGGCGGCAAAGAGGGCCTGTACGCAGTCGTCGTCGACCGGGAAATGGGCAATCTGCTCACCCGGTTGACGAATGCGCTGTCCGGCGGCCACCCGCGCAGGCTGGCCGAACAGGCCGCGCTCGCGCTGCTCACCTACATCGAGGAGGAGACCGACGGGTTCCGGATCCTGTCCCGTGACTCCACCGCGGGCAGCACCGGCGCGTTCTCGTCGTTGCTCAACGACGTCGCCAGCCAGGTCGAATACGTGCTGGTCCGCGAGTTCGGCCGCCGGAAATTGAGCACCGAACACGCGGCGATGTATGCCCAGATGCTGGTCGGCATGGTCGCCCTGACCGGGATGTGGTGGCTGGAGGAACGCGCGCCGGATCGCGAGGTCGTGGCCGCGCACATCGTGAATCTGGGTTGGAACGGGCTGGCCCATCTGGAGGCCGAGCCGCGCCCGATCGAGTCCCGGCCGCGGTAGCGGTTCGCGGCCTGAGCGTGCTTTTGCGACGATGAGCAGATGACGGGCGACTCGGGCAGCGCCGAGGACACGGCGGCGCCGACCCACGTGGGCTATGCCCGGACCGTGCCGGCAGTGTCGTGGCTGTCGCGTCCGGCCACCGGCGCGGACCCGCTGGACCTGTCCGAAGACCCCCTCGGGAGCGCCGGCGACACCGCCGTCATCCCGCGCGTCGAGGACGACGAAGCGGGATCGGCGTCGCGGAGCCGCCCGCGTTCGCGGACCGGCGCGAACCCGAGTCCTTCCACGAGCGGCCCGCCGACACCGACGGAACCGACACCCGCACGATCGTCGCCGACGCGCTCGCCCAGGCCGCACTGGTCATCTCGCGGGCCGAGGAGGAGGCCGACACGCTGCTCGCCCAGGCGCGCGAGGACGCCCAGCGGGAGGTCTCGAACGCTCGGGCCACCGCCTCGGTCACTCGTGAGCAGGCCGAGGCCATCGTCGGCGGCGGCTCGCCGGCGAAGCGACGAGATCGTCGCCGCCGGACATGCCGCAGGCCGACGCCGGGCGGGCCGAGCTCGGCACCGCGCGCAGTGCGCACGAAGCCGAGTTGGCCGCCGCGCGGACCGAGCACGAGCGCGGCCTCGACGCCCGCCGGGCCGAGGCGGGCGCCGAGGTCGAATCGATGCTCGCCCAGGCGCGGGCGGACGTCGACCGGCTGCGGGCCGAGGCGCAGGACCAGGCGGCCCGGATCCGGGCCGGCGCAGAGGCCGACCACGCGGCCGCCGCCGCCCGCATCGACAACATGCTCTCCGAGACCCGCGAAGCCATCGAGGCCGAGTTCGCCGACGCCCGCGAGCAGACGAACTGGACGAAGCAGACCATCGCCGAACTCCTCGCCGCCGCCGCGGCCGACGCCGAGAAGTTGCGCCGGCTCGCCGCCGAGGACACCGCACAGGAGCGCTCCACCGCGGCGGCCGAGGCCGCGGCCGCGCTGGCCGGCGCGCGGGCCGAGGCAACCGCGCACACCACCGATGCCCAACGCGACGCGGCGCAGCTGCGGACCCGCGCGCAGCGACGAGCTCGACCAAGCGCCACGTGACCGCCGACCAGATCCGCCGCGAAGCCGCCGCCGAGGCCGACCGGTTGCGCGCCGCGGCCGACGAGCACACCCGGCAGGCCGACGAGCGGGCCGAACGTCGCCTGCACGAGGCGCAGGCAGGTGCGCAGGCGGTGCGGGAGAACGCCGTCGAGCAGCTGTCCCGAGCCCAGGCCGACGCCCGCGAATCCCGGCGGCGGGTGCGCGAGGAAGCGCACCAGATCATCGCGGAGTCGCGGGCCGAGGCGGACGAACTGCGGACCAAGGCGCGGGCCATGCTGGCCGAGGCACGCGCCGAGGTGGCAGTGCTGACCGCACACCGCGACGAGATCGCAAAGCAACTCAACGAGCTTTCCGGCGTTATAGAAGCGTTGGCTGTCCACGAACGCAGCGGCGCGACCGGCAACTCGCCTGACAACGGCGAGCAGACACCAGGAGAATCATGACCGACCAGAGCCAGCAGGCCTTCCGCATCGTCCGGCACGGCTACGACCCGGGCGAGGTCGACCGGCGCCTGGCGAAGTTGTCGCAGACCGTCGGCGAGGCCAACGGCCGAGTCGCGGAGCTGACCGACCAGCTCGGCGCTCTCCAGCGTGCGCACGAGGAGTCGAAGGCGGCACGACAAAGAAGCCGATGCCGCCCGCCGAGCCGACGTTCCACGACTTCGGCAAGCGGATCGGCAACATCCTCGCGCTGGCCGAGGAGGAGGCCGAGGAGATGCGCACGGCCGCTGTCGCCGAGGTGCACTCCCGGCTGGGCGACGCCGACAGGGAGGTCGACGCCAAGCGCGGCGAGGCCGACCAGTACGCGCAGGACACCAGGTCCGGCGCGGACGAGGAGGCGGCGCGCATCGTCGAAGAGGCCAAGCGCAACGCCGACCAGATGGCCGACGAGTCCGAGCGGATGGCCATCGCGCGCAGCAACGAGGCCGAGGCGCTCTACGAGGAGCAGCGGGCCCGCGCCGCGAAGGCCGCCGCCGACTTCGAGCAGACCCTCGCCGAGCGGCGCGAGCAGGCCGAGGACATGTTCCAGGACCGCACCGAAGCCGCCGAGCGCGAGCTCGAAGCCGCCCGCAACCGGATCGCCAAACTGCGCGCCGAGGCCGACCAGCTGCAGGCCGAGAGCTCGCGCCGGGCCGGGCTGATGACCGCCGACGCCGAGCGCAAGGCCGAGCAGATCGTGGCCGACGCGATGGAGCGCGCCGAGCGGATCCGTTCGGAGTCGCAGCGCGAATTCGCCGCCGCCAGCCAGCGGCGCGACGCGATCAATGCGCAGCTGAGCAACGTGCGGCAGATGCTGGCCACGCTGTCCGGCACGAACGCCGGGCGCCGAGGACGACGACCGAACGCGGCGCAGCAGCAGTCCGGCTGAGGCTTCACTCCAGCTCGTCGGCCAGGGCGAGCCACGCCTCCTCGGCCGTGGTGCGCTCGGCGACGACCGCACGCAGCTCCCGGTCGAGCTCGGCCACCCTGGCGAAGTCGCTGGCGTGTTCGGCCAGCTGTGAGTGCAGCGTCGCCTCGCGGCGGTGCAACGTCTCGACCCGGCGTTCGAGCCGGGCGAGCTCCTTGCGCGCGGCCCGGGTGTCGCCGCGCCGTTCCCGGCGCCCGTCGGCCACCGGCGCGGCGGCCGCCTCGGCGCGCAGCTGCAGGTACTGCTCGACCCCGCCCGGCAGCGCCGCCAACGAACCGTCGCCGAGCAGCGCCACGGTGGTTTCGCAGACCCGCTCGAGCAGGTAGCGGTCGTGGCTGACGACCACCACGCTGCCCGCCCAGCCGTCCAGCAGGTCCTCCAGCCCGGCCAGGGTGTCGGTGTCCAGGTCGTTGGTGGGCTCGTCGAGCAGCAGCAGGTTCGGCTGGGTCAGCAGCAGCCGCAGTAGTTGCAGCCGGCGTCGTTCACCGCCGGACAGGTCGCCCACCGGCGTCCATTGCCGGGCGTTCGGGAAGCCGAAGCGCTCGGCGAGCTGCCCGGCCGACTGCTCGACGCCGCCAAGCTCCGCGGTCTCGCGCACCTCGCTGACCGCCTCGAGCACCCGCAGCTCGTCGGGCAGCTCGAACACGTCCTGGCTCAGGTGCCCGCTGTGCACGGTCTGTCCGATCCGCACGACGCCGGAGGTCGGCGCGATCTCGCCGGCCAGCAGCCGCAGCAGGTGGGTCTTGCCCGAGCCGTTGGCGCCCACGACCCCGATCCGGTCGCCCGGGCCGACGTGCCAGCTGACGTGGTCGAACAGGGTGCGCTCGCCGACACGCAGGGTGACGTCCTCGAGGTCGACGACGGTGCGCCCGAGCCGGCGCCGGGCCATCGCCTGCAACGTCACCGACGGCGGCCGGTCCGCGACGTCGGTGATCAGCGCCTCGGCGGCCTCGATCCGGAACCGCGGCTTGGAGGTGCGCGCAGGCGGGCCGCGGCGCAGCCAGGCGAGCTCCTTGCGCAGCAGGTTCTGCCGACGCGCCTCGGCGGCGTCTGCCTGCCGCGCTCGCTCGGCGCGGGCCAGCACGTACGCGGCGTACCCGCCGTCGTACTGGCGCACCGTGGCGTCGCCGACCTCCCAGGTCCGTTCGCAGACCGCGTCGAGGAACCAGCGGTCGTGGGTGACGACGACGAGTGCGCCGCGCATCGACCTGCAGGTGCGCGGCGAGCCACGTGATGCCCTCGACGTCGAGATGATTGGTGGGCTCGTCGAGCACGAGCAGGTCCGGGAGCTGCACCAGCGCCGCCGCCAGCGAGACCCGCCTGCCGTTCTCCTCCGGACAGCCGTGCGACGTCGGTGTCCAAGTCGATGCCAGCCCCGACGCCCGGCAGGCCGAGGCCGACGAGCACCGCGCGCATCGCGGCGTCGCCGGCCCACTCGTGCTCCGCGGCGTCACCGACGACTGCCTCGCGCACCGGCGTACCAGCCGAGCAGCTCGCCGCGCTGGTCGACCCGGGCCACCCGCACGCCCGCCGGCCCGGGTCAGCCGCCCGGTGTCCGGCGCCTCGACGCCGCTGAGCAGCCGGAGCAGCGTCGACTTCCCGCCGCCGTTACGGCCGACGACACCGATCCGCTCCCGGTCGGCGACGCCGAGGGAGACGTCGGCGAGCACGGTCGTGGTGCCGTAGGACTTGCCGACCGCTTCGAGGTTGACCAGATTCGGCATCAGTCGACAACTCTGGCGCCTGGTACGGGCCCGCTCACGACGAGCGCCGCGATGCCGTCGGCGGCCAGATCCGCGCAGAGTCGATGCGCGTCGTCGGCGGCGCGGCACAGGAACGCGCAGGTCGGCCCGGAGCCGGACACCAGGCCGGCGAGCGCGCCGTGCCGAGCGCCGGCGTCGAGCGTGTCGCGCAGGGCGGGCGCCAGCGCGATCGCGGCCGGCTCGAGGTCGTTGACGAGCGCGGCGGCGAGGGCGTTGAGATCGTCGGCGGCGAGGGCGGCGATGAGATCGTCCGGGGCGGGCGCGGGCGGCGGTGCGCTGCCTGCTGAGCGGAGCTCGTCGATGGTGCGATACGCCTCCCCGGCCGAGATCCCGAACCCGGCCGGGGCCAACACCCAGTGCAGCTCGACGGCGCAATCGATCGGGGTGAGCAGCTCGCCGCGGCCGGTACCGAGCGCGGTGCCCCCGACGAGCGGGAACACGGTGTCGCTGCCGATGCCCGCCGCCACCGCGACGAGCTCGGCGCCGGGCAGCTCCCACAACGTCGCGCACGCGAGCAGGGCCGCCGCGGCGTCGGCGGAGCCGCCCGCCATCCCGCCGGCCACCGGGATGCGCTTGGTGATCGACAGATGCACGTCGGCGGCCACCCCGGCGTGGTCGGCGAGGGCCTGCGCCGCCTGCCAGGCAAGGTTGCGCTCGTCGGTGGGCACCCCGTCGGCGCCGCCGGTGCTGATCGAGAGACCGCGCGCCGGGGTGGCGACGATCTCGTCGGTCAGGTCGACGGCGTGGAACAGGTTGTGCAGCTCGTGATAGCCGTCCGGCCGCAACGGCCCCACCCCGAGATGCAAGTTGATCTTGGCCGGCACCCGGACCCGGACGCTGCGGGGGGTTTCCGGACCGGACACGCGCTCGATGCTACGGAGGCCACCCCCGTCCGACGCGCGGCCGGGCGACAGGTATTCTTGCGGCATTGCCCCGGCGAGGGACCGCCTGTGTGCGGCGTCCGTGATCGACGCGGTGTCGATCGTCGACGCGTGTCCCGCGTCCGTGGCACCTAGTGGCACCTAGCGGCACCGCAGCCGAAGTACGAGACGTTTTGAGGAGTTCCACCGTGTCCGAAACCCGCCTGTCCGCCGAGACGCGCACCGAGTTCGGCAAGGGCGGCGCGCGCCGTACCCGCCGGGCCGGCAAGGTACCTGCCGTGATCTACGGGCACGGCGCCGACCCGCGCCATGTCGCACTGCCCGCCCGCGAGCTCGCGAACGCCATCCGGCACGGCGGCTTCAACGTGCTGCTGACCCTCGATCTCGAGGGCGGCGAGCAGCTCGCCATCCCGAAGGCGATCCAGCGTCACCCCATCAAGGGCTATTTCGAGCACGTCGACCTGCTCGCGGTGCGCCGTGGCGAGAAGGTGACCGTCGACGTCGGGATCCACGTCGTCGGCGACGTCGCCCCGGGCGGTCTGCTGAATCAGGAGAACACCTCGATCAGCGTCGAGGCGGAGGCCACCAACATCCCGACCGGTTTCGAGGTCGACATCAGCGGCCTCGCCATCGGCGACCAGCTCACCGCCGGCGATGTCAGCCTGCCGAGCGGCTCCACGCTGGTGACCGACCCGGACATGCTCGTGCTGGCCATTTACGAGGCGCCGACCGAGGCCGAGCTCGAGGCCGAGTTGGCCGAGGCTGCCGACGAGCTGGGCATCGTCGGGGACCAGCCGGAATCGGGCGCGCCGGCCGACGCGCAGCCGGCCGAGGGCAGCGAGGAGTAGGTGACCGACGACCGACACCTCGTCGTCGGTCTGGGCAATCCGGGGCCGCGCTACGCCGGCAACCGGCACAACGCGGGCTTCTTCGTGCTCGACCTGCTCGCCGAACGGATGGGCGCGCGATTCAAGGCCCACAAGGGGGTAGCAGACGTCGCGAGCGGGCAGCTGGCCGGCGTCGCGGCCGCGCTGGTCAAGCCGCGCTCGTTCATGAACGAGTCCGGTCGTCCGGTCGCGTCGGTCGCGCGGTTCTACAAGGTGCCGCTCGAGCGCCTCACCGTCGTGCACGACGAGCTGGATCTGCCGTACGGGGCGTTGCGGCTCAAGCGCGGCGGCGGCGACGGCGGCCACAACGGACTGCGGTCGATCAGCGCCGCGCTCGGCAAGGACTACTGCCCGGGCCCGGTTCGGCATCGGCCGCCCGCCGGGCCGGCAGGATCCCGCCGACTTCGTGCTGCGGGATTTCAGCGCCGCGGAGCGCAAGGAGCTGGACTTCCTCGTCGACCGCTGCGCGACGCCGTCGAGGTGCTGCTGCGCGACGGCCTCGAGGCCGCGCAGAACGCCTACAACGACTGAAAACCCGGGAGTGCTACGAGCTCGGCGAACAGGCCGGCGCGCTGCGCCTCGAGGCCGAGCAGGAACCTCTTCGCAGGCAGCCCGCCGCCGAATCCCGTCAGCGAGCCGTCGGCGCCGATGACCCGATGGCACGGGCACGATGATCGAGATCGGGTTCTGCCCGTTCGCGAGCCCGACGGCGCGGGCCGAGCCGGGTGCGCCGATCGACGCCGCCAGTTCGCCGTAGCTCGTCGTCTCGCCGTACGGGATCTCGCGCAGCGCGGCCCACACCCGCAGCTGGAACGCCGTGCCGCGCGGGTGCAGCGGCAGGTCGAAACGCCGCCGCTCACCGGCGAAGTACTCGCCGAGCTGGGTGCGTACGTCGTCGAACGCGGCGTCGTCGCGGCGCCAGTCCGGGCTCGCCTTGGAGCGCGGCCAGCAGACAGCGCGGTGAGCCCGTCGTCGTCGCGCGCGGCGAGCAGCGCCCCGAGCGGCGAGCCGATGGTTGTGTACCGGATGTCGGTCATGAGTGCTGACGCTCCAGAGGTCGGCGTACAGATGTGCCCAGAGGTGGCAGGTGGCGTAGCTGCGCCATGGCGCCCAGTCGGGCCGGCCGTCGGCGAGCGTCGAGCCCGAGATCGTCGGCGGCGCGGCGCACGACGAGGTCGACTCGCAGCAGCACGTCGGGGTCGCCGACGGCCCGCATGCCAGATAGTCGGCGGTCCACGGCCCGATCCCGGGCAGCGCGAGCAGGGCCGCGCGGGTGGTGTCCCGATCGGCGGCGGGATCGAGAGCGCAGCGCCTCGCTCGCGGACGCTGCGGCGACGGCGTGGACGGTGCGGGCCCGGGCCGCGGCATCGGCAGCAGCTCGGCGGATCCGCCGCGGCCCGGCCCGGCGGTCGGGAAGTGCCGCCACGGCTCGCCGTCGAAGGCCGGCCGGCCGTATTCGGCCACGATGCCGGCCGAGCACGGTGCGCGCGCTACGCCACCGAGATCTGCTGTCCGACGATCGTGCGGATCGCGGTCTCGTAACCGTCGGCGGCGCCCGGCGCGCGCAGACCCGGGCCGTTTGGTCACGAGCGGGCCCAGCGCCGGGTCGGCGCCGAGTACCTGATCGACGGCGAC
This sequence comes from uncultured Actinomycetota bacterium, assembly GCA_963718805.1. Lineage (GTDB taxonomy): Bacteria > Actinomycetota > Actinomycetes > Mycobacteriales > Jatrophihabitantaceae > Jatrophihabitans. The sequence continues at coordinate 600,874 of CAVQZY010000001.1, forward strand.
CGGATCGGCATCGAGGTCGAGCAGCCGCCGTACCCGCGCCACCACCGCGACGAGGTCGCGATAGTCGGTGAGCCGTGCACGGCACAGCACGGCGCCGGAACCTGGTGACATCGACACCAACGCCGGACCGCCGGGCGCGGCGAACACCCGGGTGAAGACGCCGTCGGCGTAGTCCTCGACCCCGGGCACGCCATGAGCCCCGAGGAAGTCGAGCACCGCGGGCACGTCCATCGGCTGCCGGTACGGCAGCCGCAACGCGATCACGCCCGGTTCCGGTCGCGCGCGCGATCGCCGGGCGGCACGCAGGGCACGTGGCGTCGAGGCGAACACTGTCTGCACGGTGTCGTTGAATTGCCGGACGCTGGCGAACCCGCTCGCGAACGCGACGTCGGTGACCGGCAGGTCGGTCGTCTCGAGCAGCACCCGCGCGGTCTGGGCGCGCTGCGCGCGGGCCAGGGCGATCGGCCCGGCGCCCACCTCGGCCACCAGGGTGCGATGCACCTGACGCTCGGAGTAGCCCAGGCGGCGAGCCAGTCCGGGCACGCCCTCACGGTCGATCGCGCCGTCGGCGATGAGTCGAAGCGCCCGCCCAGCCAGGTCGCCGCGGACGTCCCACTGCGGCGAACCGGGAGAGGCGTCCGGCCGGCATCGCTTGCACGCGCGATAGCCGGCGCGTTGCGCAGCGGCGGCACTCGGATGAAACGACACGTTCGTGCGGTGCGGTGTGATCGCCGGGCAGGACGGGCGGCAGTAGATGCCGGTGGTGCGCACCGCGGTGAAGAACCACCCGTCGAAGCGGGTGTCACGAGCCTTGCACCGCCCGGTAGCAGGTGTCGAAGTCGGGGAGCAGCACGAGGACCAGTCTGCCAAGGCCGAGAGGCGTCGACTCGCGGTTTTCGGACGTGATAATCGACGCGTTTACCGGCGTTCGACACGCCGAGTCGGCGGGACCCGAAGTATGCTGCCCGCCGTGAAGGGGATCATTCTCGCCGGCGGCACCGGCACCCGTCTGCACCCGATCACCCGCGCGGTATGCAAGCAACTCCTGCCGGTCTACGACAAGCCGATGATCTACTACCCGATCTCGGTGCTCATGCTCGCGGGCATTCGCGACATCCTCATCATCACCACCCCTCAGGACCGCGATCAGTTCGCGGCGCTGCTCGGCGACGGCAGCCAGTGGGGGATCGAGCTGACGCTACGCGGTGCAGCCCTCGCCCGACGGTCTGGCGCAGGCGTTCATCATCGGCGCCGATCACTGGCCGGCGATGATGCCGCGCTCGTCCTCGGTGACAACCTGTTTTTCGGCCACGGCGTGGCCGAGCGGCTGACCGCGAGCGGTCCGGTGACGTCTCCGAACGATCGGCGGCTGCACGTTGTTCGGCTACCGGGTCAGCGATCCGCAGCGCTACGGCGTCGCGGTGCTCGACAGGACCGGCGCGCTGCTCGACATCGAGGAGAAGCCGGCCGCACCCGCGCTCGAACATCGCCGTCACCGGGCTGTACTTCTACGACGCCGACGTCGTCGACGATCGCGGCCGAGCTCGAAGCCGTCGGCGCGCGGCGAGCTGGAGATCACCGACCTCAACCGCGTCTACGTCGCAGGAGCGACGCGCGCGCCTCGTCGACCTCGGGCGCGGCACCGCGTGGCTGGACACCGGCACGCACGACTCGCTGCTCGAGGCGGCGCAGTTCGTGCAGGTGCTGCAACACCGGCAGGGCATCACGATCGCGTGTCTCGAAGAGGTCGCGATGCGGCAGGGCTATCATCAGCGCCGACCAGGCCATCGCGATCGGTGAGCAGATGGGCAAGTCGAGCTACGCGCGAGTATCTGCGGCGATCTGCTGCGGAGTTCCTCGACGAACGCGAGCCACGCCGTGAGCGTCGAGATCGTCGCGATGTCGGTCGAGACGACTGCCATCGACGGGCTGCTGTAGATCGCCACCAAGGCGATCACCGACGAGCGCGGCACCGTTCGGGAGTTCTTCCGGCTGTCCGCGTTCAGGAGGCTGGGGTCGGCGTCCCGCAGCGGTGGACGCAGGTGAACCTGACCTACACCCGACGCGGTGCGCTGCGCGGACTGCACGGCGAGGCCACCGACAAGCTCATCGGCATCGCGCACGGTGAGGCATTCGGTGTCTACCTCGATGCGCGGCGCGGCTCGTCGACGTACGGGACGGTCGTCACCTGCCGCTGCACGTCGGTCGACCAACTATTCGTCCCCGCCGGGGTGTGCAACGGCTTTCAAGCGCGTCCGACGGCGGCTGCACGTACCTCTACTGCTTCGGCGCCGAATGGGTGCCCGGCATGGCCGGCGTCGCGGTCAACCCGCTCGACCCGATCTGGGCATCACGTGGCCGATCGTGCCGGAGGTGACCGATCCGGCGTCGGTGTCGGCAAAGGACGCGTCCGCGCCGCGCTTCGCCGACCTCTGACAAGCGACCCGGAGCCTGTTCTCATGCGTGTCCTCGTCACCGGCGGCGCCGGGTTCATCGGCGCGAACTTCGTCCACTACACCGTGGCGCAGCGGCCCGATGTCGCAGGTCACCGTGCTCGACGCGCTCACCTACGCCGGTGACGAGGCCAGCCTGGCGCCGGTCGCGGACCGGATCACGTTCGTGCGCGGCGACATCGCCGACGCCGCGACTCGTCGACCGACTGGTCGGCGAATGCCGACCTCGTCGTGCATTTCGCCGCGGAGTCGCACAACGACAACTCGTTGCGCGACCCTGAGCCGTTCATCCACACCAACCTGATCGGCACGTTCACGATCCTGGAGGCGGTGCGCCGGCACGGCGTGCGGCTGCACCACATCTCCACCGACGAGGTGTTCGGCGACCTCGAGCTCGACGACCCGGCGAAGTTTCGCCCGGACACCCCGTACAACCCGTCCAGCCCGTACAGCTCCACCAAGGCCGGCTCGGATCTGCTGGTGCGGGCGTGGGTGCGTTCGTTCGGCCTGCAGCGCGACGATCTCGAACTGCTCGAACAACTACGGGCCCTACCAGCACATCGAGAAGTTCATCCCACGTCAGATCACCAACGTGCTCGTCGACCGCCGGCCGCGGCTGTACGGCGCCGGCGCGAACGTGCGCGACTGGATCCACGTCGACGACCACAACAGCGCGGTCTGGACGATCATCGACGCCGGGCGCAACGGCGAGACGTACCTCATCGGCGCCGACGGTGAGCGCAACAACCGCGACGTGCTGCGAGACCATCCTCGAGCTGATGGGCAAGCCGGTCGACTGGTTCGACCACGTCGACCGATCGGGCCGGCCACGACCTGCGTTACGCCATCGACGCGTCGAAACTGCGCGACGAACTCGGCTGGACGCCGCAGTACTCCGACCTGCGCGCCGGCCTGGCGCAGACGATCGAGTGGTATACCGACGAACCGCGCCTTGGTGGGAAGCGCACAAGGACGCCGTCGAGGCGCGCTATGCCGAGGCCAAGCAGTGACCTGGTTGATCACTGGCGCGGGCGGACAACTCGGCCACCATCTGGTCGTCGCGGCTAGCCGACGCCGAGCATCGTCGCCCTCGCCCGCGCATGACCTCGACGTCACCGATGCCGGCGCGGTCGAGGACAGCGATCGCCGACGCACCGGCCCGACGTCGTCGTCAACGCCGCGGCCTACACCGCCGTGGACGCCGCCGAGGCGGACGAAGCTGCGGCGGCGCTCGTCAACGAGAAGGCACCGCGGCTGCTCGCCGAAGCGGTGGCGCGGCACGGTGGACGGCTGATCCATGTCTCGACCGACTACGTGTTCGACGGCTCGGCGCGGCATCCGTACGAGACCGACGACCCGACCGGACCACGCAGCGCCTACGGGCGGACCAAGTTGGCCGGCGAACAGGCGGTGCTCGGGCCGCCTTGCCCGACCGCGCGCACATCGTGCGCACCGCCTGGGTCTACGGCGGCCCTGGGCCTAACTTCGTCGACACGATGCGTCGGCTCGAGGGCGAGCGCGAGAACCTCGACGTCGTCGACCGACCAGGTCGGCTCGCCCACCTGGGCCGGTGACCTGGCCGACGCGCTGATCGAACTCGGCGCACTCGGACGTCCGAGCACCGCGTGCTGCACTACGTCTGCGCGGGCACGGCGTCGTGGTTCGACCTCGCGCGAGAGACGTTTCGGCTCGTCGGCGCCGATCCGGACCAGGATCAGACCGGTGGGCACCGATGCGTTCCCGCGTCCGGCGCCTCGCCCGGCCTGGTCGGTGCTGTCCACACGTGCCTGGACGGACGCGGGGCTCACGCCGCCGCGTGCCTGGCACGACGCACTTGCCGAGTCGCTTCGCTAGCCAGGCGGCGGGCAGTATCGAGGGGCAGCGGAGATTCTTCGGGGGAGGCACGGGTGGAGTCCAGACGCAGCCGAGGAAGCCGAGCACGACGACCGGCGGGCGAGGCGGCGTCGTCGCCGACGTCGGATCCTCGTCGTTCTCGCAGTCCTGTTCGTCGCTTTCTCGGCAGTCACGGCCCGGGTTTTCATCTGGCCGGACCTGGCGCCACTGCCCCCGCACGCCGACGCGATCATCGAGCTCGCCGGTTCCGCGGACGCGGGACGCGATCAACTGGCTCTCAAACTGGCGCGGGAGCAACGTGCCGATTTCCTGGTCCAGTCGACGAAGGTCGGCGATGTCCACTGCCTACCGGCGCCCGCCGGCGTGACGCTGCTGTGCTTTCACCCCGACCCCGGCACCACCCGCGGGGAAGCGCAATGGATCGGCACAGAGGGCCGCGCCCGCGGCTGGAAATCGGTCATCCTCGTCACGACGCCCGACCAGGCCTATCGCGCCCGCCTGCGGGTGGGCCGGTGTTTCCCGGGCAAGGTCTACGTCGCGACGTCAGCGCTGCCGTGGCACTACTGGTTCCGGCAGATCCCGTACCAATGGGGCGCGACGGCGAAGGCACTCGTGTGGGAGCGCTCGTGCTAGCCAGATCAGCCGGTGTTGCGCAGGCCGGCGGCGACGCCGTTGATCGTCAGCAGCAGCGCCCGGCGCAGGTCCGGCGACACCGCCGACTCGTCCGCGCGCACGCGGGAGAGCAGGTCGACCTGCAGGTAGGAGATCGGGTCGAGGTACGCGTCGCGCACGCCGAACGTGCGCTGCAGCACCGGCGAGTTGTCGAGCAGCGCGTGCTCGCCGGTCACGCGCAGCACCTCGGCGACCGTGCGCTCGTGCTCGGCGCGGATCACGTCGAACAGGTGCTGCAGCTTGCTCCGGCACGAGCGTGCCGACGTAGTGCGCGGCGATCGTCGAGGTCGGTCTTGGCCAGCGTCATCTCGACGTTGGAGATGAACGTGCGGAAGAAGTGCCACTCCGCGTGCATCTCGGCGAGCTCGTCGCCGAGGCCGGCCGCGCGGGCCGCGGCCAGACCCGGTGCCCACGCCGAACCAGCCGGGCACGATCTGGCGCGACTGCGTCCAGCCGAACACCCACGGGATCGCCCGCAGCCCGTCGATGCCGCCGCCGGAGTCCGGGCGGCGCGACGGCCGCGAGCCGATGTTCAGCGAGCCGAGCAGCTCGACCGGCGTCGAGGCGAGGAAGTAGTCGGGCAGGTCCGGGTCGTCGACGAGCTCCCGGTACGCCGCGTACGCGGCGTCGCTGACCACGTCCATGCATGTCGTCCCAGCGGGCGCAGCTGCGCCGGCGCCTGCCGCGGACGTGCGGTGCAGCAGCGTCGCGCGTCGAGCGTCGCGGCGAGGGTGAGCTCGAGGTTCTCGCGGGCGAGCTCGGGCAGCGCGTACTTGTCGGAGATGACCTCGCCCTGCTCGGTGAACTTGATCTCGCCGTCGAGCGCGCCCCACGGCTGGGCGAGGATCGCGTCGTAGGTCGGGCCGCCGCCGCGGCCGACCGTGCCGCCGCGGCCGTGGAAGAGCCGCAGCCGCACGCCGTGGCGCGCCGCGACGTCGCGCAGGGCGCGCTGGGCGCGGTGGATCTCCCACTGCGAGGTCGTGATGCCGGCCTCCTTGTTGGAGTCGGAGTAGCCGAGCATGACCTCCTGCACGTCGCCGCGCAGCCGCACGATCAGCCGGTAGGTCGGGATCGCCGAGCAGGTCGTCGAGGACCTCGCCGGCCTTGCGCAGCTCGTCGACCGTCTCCAGCAGCGGCACGAAGCCGATCCGCGCGAACGGCTGCCGGGCGCCGTCGGGCCGGCGCCGTGCACGTCGACCAGGCCGGCCTCGCGGGCGAGCAGGACGGCGGCCAGGACGTCGTCGGCGCCGCGGGTCATCGAGACGATGTAGGTCTCGATGACCTCGTGGCCGTAGGTGTCGATGCGCGTCGCGGATCGTGGTGAACACGCCGAAGGTCTTCGCGCCGGCGTCGTCGAGCGGCGGCGGTGAACCGGCGAGCGGGCGGCGCGAGCGCAGCTCCTTCGACAGCAGCCGCAGCCGGTAGTCGCGCGGGACGTCGGCGTACAGCCACGTCTCCTCGACCAGCCGGTCGACGAGCTGCGCCGACGGCGTGGTGGTGGGCGTCGGCGTGCTCGCGGACGTCCATCGTGGCCAGGTGCAGGCCGAAGGCCGCGACCGTGCGCTCGACCCGCGCGAGCAGCCCGTCGGCGATCAGGCCGCCGGCGTGTGCGCGCAGCGAGTCGCCGATCAGCGCCAGCTCGGCGAGCAGCTGCTCGGTCGCCGCGGTAGTCGAAGCCCGGGCCGGTGCGGCATGCCGTCGTCGAGCCGCGCCGGGTGTTGGCGAGCTTCGCCTTGATGCAGGTGAGCTTGAGCCGGTACGGCTCGGTCGCGTTCAGCGTGACGAGCCGCGGGTCGACCTCGACGGCGGCGAGGTCGGCCTCGAGCGACGCGAGCCAGCTCGCGCGCGACGCCGGCACGACCGCCGTCGAGGACGACAGCTCGGCGATCAGCGCGTCGAGCGCGCTGGTCGACGATGCGCGCCGCGACGTGGTGCTGCAGGCGCAGCACCTCGCGGGTCACCGTCGGCGTGACGTTCGGGTTGCCGTCGCGGTCGCCGCCGATCCAGGTGCCGAACGTGAGCGGACGCGCGTCGGCGGCCACGGTCACGCCGTGCCGCGGCGGCCTCGTCGGTCGAGGTCGTCGGACAGCTCGGGCACGGTCTCGGTCGCGAGGTCCTCCAGGTAGTAGACGGCGTTGCGCGCCTCGTCGACCGGGTCGGGCCGGTGCTGGCGCAGCTCGTCGGTCTGCCAGATCAGGTCGATCAGTTCGGCGAGGTCGCGGTCCTGCCGGGCCCGTGCGGCGCTGTCGGCCTCGCGTGGCGCTGGCCAGGATGTCGGCGACGCGGCGCAGCTTGGTCAGGATCGAGCGGCGGCTCGCCTCGGTGGGGTGGGCGGTGAAGACCGGCCGCACCGCCAGCGCCGGCCAGCGCGTCGGCGAGGCCTTCGGGCCCGAGCTGCTCGGCGACCGTCGGCGACCGCGCGGGCCAGCCAGCCGTCGGCCGGCGGCCGCGTCGCGCAGGTCCGCGCCCGGTGCACCTGCTCGGCGACGTTGGCGAGGTGGAAGTAGTGCCGAGAACGCGCGGACCAGCACCGCGGCGGTCTCGATCGGCTGGTCGGCGAGCAGGGCGCGCACCTGCGTCCGTCGCCGCCGCGTCGCCGGTCTTGCTCTGCTTGGTGAGCGCGCGCACCTGTCTCGACGAGGTCGAGCGAATCCTGCGCCCTGCTGGCGCACCAGCGATTCGCCCAGCAGCGTCGCCGACCCGGCGCACGTCGGCGCGCAGCAGGGCGTCGTCGTCACGCGATCGCGCTGCCCCGGCGGCGGCCGCGGCACTCGAGTCGGTGTCCAGGATCGTCACGCGACGATTGTCCCCTACGTCCGTAGCGCCGTGGGCGCTGCGCGGACTCCGGTACGGTCGGGCGGGTCGGCGCCCAATCCGGGCGAAGCGGCCGGAAGGGCGGACGATGCGGGTACTGGTAACCGGCGGGGCCGGCTACATCGGCAGCGTCGTCACCGCCCAGCTGCTCGCCTACGACCACGACGTCGTCGTCGTCGACGACCTGTCCACCGGCCACCAGGACGCCGTCGCGCCGGGGGCCGCCTTCCACCAGATGTCGATCGCCGAGCTCGACCCGGTGCTCGGCAGTTGGGACATCGACGCGGTGGTTCATTTCGCCGCGAAGTCCCTCGTCGGCGAGTCGGTCACCGACCCGGCCCGGTACTGGCGCAACAACGTGATCGGGACGATCGCGCTGCTCGACTCGCTGCGCGCGCACCGGGTCGAGCGCATCGTGTTCTCCTCCTCGGCCGCCACCTACGGCGACTGCCCGGAGCAGCCGATCCCGGAGACCGCGCCGACCCGGCCCACCAACCCCTACGGCGCGTCGAAGCTCGCGGTCGATCTCGCGCTCACCGACTACGCGCGGGCCTACGGGCTGACGGCGACCAGCCTGCGCTACTTCAACGTCGCCGGTGCGCTGCGGACCGCCGACGGCCAGATGTACGGCGAGCGGCATGCCGTCGAGACACATCTCGTGCCGAACGCGCTCGCCGCGGTCGCCGGCACCGGCCCGCAGCTGTCGCTGTTCGGCACGGACTACCCGACACCGGACGGCACCTGCGTGCGCGACTACATCCACGTCGTGGATCTCGGGTTGGCACACGTCGCGGCGCTGACGGTCGGAGAGCCGGGCGAGCATCTTGTGATCAACCTCGGCAGCGGCACCGGGAACTCGGTGCGCGAGGTGCTCTCGGCGGCGGAACGGGTGACCGGGCAGCCGGTGCCGGTGACCGAAGCGCCGCGCCGGGCCGGCGATCCGGCGGTGCTCGTCGCGGCCAACGAACGCGCCGGACGGGTACTCGGGTGGCATCCGCAGCGCGACCTGGACCAGATGGTCGCCGACGCCTGGGAGTTCGCGGCTTTTCGGCAAAAATAAAGTCAGACGGCCGATCGGGGGGAGCGGCCGTCTGACTGAACCAACGATAGCGCCGAAACGGCCCGCGGGCAACGCCGAGGAACGGGTTGTCGGAAACGCGATCAACACGTTTTCGAACTGCGACATTCGGGCGCAGCAACTATCGTTGACGCAGCGAGTAAGCGGGGCACGACGGTACGCACTTTGCGTGACCACTCGATCACTCAACGCTCATGACGCGGGCATCGGATGGCTGCACGGAAGGTACGCAACGGCTGGCAACGTCCAGGACCCGGGCTCTTGTGACTTGGACTTTGCAAATGCTCAACTTCACGCTATAAACACATAGTCATTCGGTGCCGCGTGGGTGGGGCCTTCGCGGCAGTGGGTGTCATCGGGGGACATCGGGGGATCGCCGCCGTCGGTACTGAGGTGGCAAATCGGGGGGACATGTACGTCGGGGGCCAGACGGCCGCCGCAACTGAGGACGTTTCGCGATCGGTCGGAGCCATCGGCTCCGACCGTTGCCGAGCGCTCAGTTGTGGTCGGCCGCAAATACGTCATCGAGTCGTTAACGCGTGCCACGTCGGGGGAGGCACGCGATTCGTCGACTTCCGTCGCCGACGCCTGGGACGGGGCCGCAGAACCGTTCGTGCGGCGTCGGCACCGCATCACCACCGGTTGGCTGATACTGGCCGACTTCGGTGCTGCCGCGATCGCTTCGGCGGTCGCCTTCCTGTCTCGCTTCGGCTCGTCGCCGGCGGAGTCCGTCGGGTTCGGCGCGATGCTCGCCGCCCTGTCCCTGCCGCTGCTCTGGGTCGCGGTCGTGGCGCTCAACGGCGGCTACGACGCGCGCTTCGTCGGCGTGGGCACCAGCGAGTTCGGCCGCATCTCCAAGGCGTTCCTGTACCTCACCGTGATCGTCGCGCTGGTGTCCTACGGCGCGCAGTTGGAGATCGCGCGCGGGTTCGTCGTTGTCGTGTGCCCGTTGACGCTGTTGCTGACCTGGACGCTGCGCTACATCGGCCGGGTGCGGGTGCCCGCATGCGGCGGCGCGGCGAGGCCATGAACCGGGTGCTCGCGGTCGGTTCGGCCCGGAATGTGCAACAGCTCGCGTCGCGATGAAGGGCGACCCGACTGCGGGTCTGCACGTCGTCGGGGTGTGCCTGCCGCCGAGCGAGGCCGTCGACCCGCTGGTGCGTGCCGAGCTCGCCGAGGCCGGCATCCAGGTGTTCGGCACGACCGCGAACGTGCGCCGCGCCGTCGATGCCTGCGACGCCCGCAGCGTCGCCGTCGTCGCCGGTGACGTCGGCACTGCCGCGGTTCGCGCGCTGTCGTGGGAGCTCGAGCGCAGCGGCGTCGATCTCATCGTGTCGAGCGGCCTCGAAGAGGTGTCGGGCCGGCGCGTGCACGTGCAGTCGGTCGCCGGCCTGCCGCTGCTGCGCGTCGACGAGCCGGAGTTCAGCGGGTTCCGCCGGGTGCTCAAGGGCGCGTTCGACCGCAGCGCCGCCGCGCTGGCGCTGGTGCTGCTTTCGCCGCTCCTGCTCACCCTCGGCCGCGATCGTGCGGTTCACCAGCAAGGGTCCAGCGTTCTACTTCCAGACTCGGGTCGGCCGCAACGGCGAAGAGTTCCGGATGGTCAAGTTCCGCTCGATGTACGCCGGGTCGGACGCTCGCGTCGCCGAGCTGCAGAGCCTCGAACGAGAACGCCGACGGCCTGCTGTTCAAGATCCGCAACGACCCGCGGGTCACTCCGATCGGCAGGTTCCTGCGCCGGTTCTCACTCGATGAGCTCCCGCAGCTGTTCAACGTGCTCGGCGGGTCGATGTCACTGGTCGGACCCCGGCCGCCGCTGCCGTCGGAGGTCGCCAAGTACGGCGACGACGTGCGGCGTCGACTGCTCGTCAAGCCCGGTCTCACCGGGCTCTGGCAGGTGAGCGGTCGCAGCGACCTGTCCTGGGAGGACTCGGTGCGCCTCGACCTGCACTACGTCGAGAACTGGTCGTTCGCTCTCGACATGGTGGTGCTGATGAAAACCGCACGCGTCGTGGTCAAGGCGACGGGTGCCTACTAGCGGTCTGGCGTGCGGGGGCGAAATCGGGGGGCGACACTGCGCGGCCGGGCGCGGATAGAAGCCGGATCGTTCGGCCGCTCGATCCAGCGCGGCGGGCGACCGCATCAAAAGGTGGGCCGCCCCTCGGGCGGCCCACGCCGTGCGTCGCGGGAATGCGATGGCGACGGCCCTCGAACGGCGACGCGGGGTGTCAGAAGTGGCCCCCCTGTTCACACACCCCGCGTCGCTTCAGATCGTCATGCCGGTGCGCGTAGGCGAGTGGTCTCGGAGCCGTCCCTTCCGGGACCAAGCGCGCGCCTCCTCAGGTCGGGCCGGCGCCGTCCGCGATCGCTTCGGTAGCGAACCGCCGGTCGCGTTTCGCGACGGTCATCGGTAGCAGGCGCATATCGCACGGAATTCCGGGGCACACAACGGTGACCTTCTCGAGCCGCGCGTACGCACAGGTCCGATTGCTAGTCCGTTGATACCCGGGAGCCTTGCCTAATACAGGTTGGCGGGGGCCAGGCTGAATGTCGGGGGAAATCACATGACCAATATCCAGGTCGGCCGTATCCTGTCCGACGACGACCGACGGAGTCGTTTGTTCGGCGATGATCTGTTCATCCAGTTGCCGGAGCCAGGCGACCCAGGACTTCGTCGAGTTCGCTCGGGCGATGGTCGAGGAGGCTTTCGGGGGCCGGTCACCCGAGATGGCCCAATATCAGATGCCGGTCAGGAGTACGCCGCAATACTCGCTCGACCTCAAGCCGGCATTCATCCATCATCCCGGAAAGCAAGCGTGCACATCAGCGATCGATGCTCGGTCGAGCAGGGATGTGACCCGGATCGAGACCTACTTCGACGTGCCCCGACTCCGGACGTCGACGTCGCGACGACTATTTCACGACCGGCATCGCCTACGCCTTCCATGCCCACCGCGACACCTGGTACTCCGCGCCGATGATGCAGATCAATTGGTGGCTGCCGGTTTACGACGTGTGCTGAGGACAACGTCGTCGCATTCCATCCGAGCTACTTCGGTACCGGCATCAAGAACAGCTCCGAACGGTACAACTATTACCTCTGGAATCGTGACAGCCGAGGGATCGCGGCGTCGCAGATCGGCCGTGATGTCCGTGAGCAACCAAAATCGCTGGAGCCGATAGACGATTACCAGATACGTCCGGTTCCGCCGGTTGGCGGCATGATGATATTTTCGGGTGCCCAGCTTCACTCGTCGGTACCGAACACGTCGGGCCGAACTCGGTATCAGCGTCGACTTCCGGACCGTTCACCGCCACGACGTGGCAGAGCACGGGGGGGCGGTCAACGTGGATTCGAAATGCACGGGCACGACCCTCCGCGATTATCTGCGGGCAGTCCGATCTGGCTCGGCTGCCCGATGAGATGATCGCTGAGTACGACATCGGCGTGAACCCAGAGACCTTGAAGTATGCGGTGTATTCGGGCTGATCGGGTTCACGCGCACGGGCAGTAATCGCCGTGGTGGGAGAAGTGTGCACGAGCGCACGAGAAGCCTGCGATGCAGTACTCCGGACATGGCCGCCCGTAGCCTGGTCCCTGACCGGCGGTGTTCGATCCAACCGCGATGCGTCAGCTGCCGAAGAGGAGTAGAGGTCACTCGTGAGTGCACCTGAGTTCGACCGGCCGGGCCGATGAGCGGTCTACCGTCGATCATCGCGCCGGCGCCACGATTCGTCGCGGGTGCCCGGCGGTGGCGCGAAGAACTTGTGCGTATCGAGGACCTGGGCTTCGACCTGCTTGCGATCTCGGAGCACTACACCGATGGCTGGACCTTCGAGCCGATGGTCACCGTTGCTTTTGCGGCGGCGGCGACAAGCCGGCTGCGGATTGCCCCGATCGTGCTCAACAACGATCTGCGGCATCCTGCCATCGTCGCCAAGGCGATAGCGACTGTCGATCAGTTGAGCGACGGTCGTGTCTCTGGGATCGGGGCTGGTTGGTTGGCTCGCGACTACGAGGCCCTGGGCCTTGATCAGGACCGACCTGGCGTGCGGTTGTCACGTCTCGAAGATCAGTGAGCATCATCCGTTCGTTCTTCCGAATCGACCGTGTCCTTTGTCGGCGACTACTATCAATTGTCCGAACTCGAGGCGTTGCCGCGCCCGGCACAGCCGGGCGGCCCGCCCATCCTTGTCGGTGCGGGCGGGCCGCGCGCTCGCCCTGGCGGGACGAACCGCGGACATTGTTGGTGTGCACATCATGCACACGGCGCGAGGATTCGACGAGGGCAGCCAAAGAGATGTCGCTGCCGCGGATTCGGCAGAAGATCGAGGTGGTCAACGAGGCGGCACGCTTGGCCGGGCGGCCGGCGCCGACGATCCAGCTCTCTCCCGTCGTGGTGGCGATCGGCGACACTTTGTCGACCGGGCATAGACCAGTCTTCACCGACTACATCAGATCTCACCCCGAGGAGTCGCCGACTCGCCGGCCGTCCTCGTGGGCGACGTGGCGCAGGTCGCCAGCCAGATATGCAGATGGTCGGCCGAACTCAACATCGGGTTTTCAGCATCTGGGACGTGATCTCAATGGCGTTGGCAAGGTCATAGACGAGATAGAAAGATCATAATTCGCAGCATTGTCAGGCGGAATTCTGTTGCGCGCTCCGCGGTGTTACTCACCTAATTTATTCATCGGTTCCAGGCGACAGTCTGCGCGTACAGTTCGTAGAGTCGGAGGGCTCGATGAGTCGAATGAAGGACTTCCTCGTTGCTCTGCCGCTCACTGTGATAATTCGGTCTATTTTGCCATAACGGGCGTTCAAACGCTTTGCTTGCTCGCATCAGACGCAGGCCAGGGTGATCGAATGGCGAGCACTGCTCCGATTGATCGCACGGTAACAGGAGTTCGACTGTCCGAAGGGATAAGGCATTCGTGGCTACTGTTTTCAACTGGTACGGGAGAAGACATCGAAACTGCTGTTCGAGTCGCGGTACGGCGTGGACACTTCCGGCCGTACGGATCTCGGCGTGTTTGATCTACACACTGAGGAGCGCGTGTATTACGTGCCAGCGAACTGGTTCACCTTGCCCCGTGCGCTGCGGCGTCGCGATGTCTCGTCGTCTGATGCCTTCCTCGATCTCGGGTCCGGGAAGGGCCGAATGGTGCTGGAGGCGGCCCGTTACCCATTTGCTCGGGTAGTAGGTCTCGAGCTTGCCGAGCCGCTGCACAGGATCGCGGAATCCAACGTCGCGCATACCCGGATGCGCCGCCGCTGCAACGGTATAGACCTGGTGTGCGGTGACATCCTCGAGTACCGGATACCCGACGACATCACTGTGGTGTTCATGAACAACCCGTTCCGCGGCAGCGTGTTCGCTGCTGCCGTCGGCGAGCTCATCGCCACCTACGACCGACGTCCTCGCGGCATCAGGTTGATCTATTACAACCCGGTCGAGCACGAAACGCTCATTCACACCGGAAGATTCGAGCTCGTCCGAACCATTCACCGGCGATTGACGAAGTCGGCCGATCCGTTCCGCACGACAGCGGTTTACCGGATGCTGCCGAGATCAGCCGGTTGAATCGCGAGACGGCGGTCCACCGAGGCCGAGGATTGCCTTCGTGCCGCCGAAGGCCTCGGCGTAGCGGTGCCTGCTCTCCATGCCGCGGACTCGAGCAAATCCGAGGAACAGCTCGTCGTCCCACCAGTCCCGACCCTGCTGCGATGGAAAGCATCGTGAGAAGCGCGACCTTGCGCCGCATCACCCGGCGGAGCCGCGACGTAGATCGAGGGACGCCAGATGTCGCCATCCCATTTGGGGATCTCATAGGCGAGGTAGAGGCTGTTCCGAAACACCGTCGGAACGATCTCGGCGAGCGTCCGGTGATCCTGGTGCGCGTCCTGCGCGCGACGGCGCGAAGATGACGTCCGGCGCGAAGTCGCGGCGATGCTCTCGAGGATCTCCTTGACCTCGCCCCACGGATCGGCAACCGACCCTCGGCGAGACCGTGGAGCTCGACGTGCGGTCGGCCGTCGGCAGGAACGCTGCGCCGGCGTCGCCGAGCCTCCTCGTGCCGCAGCGGTGCCGGTCAACACGATGTAGCGCGCCTCGACGTCCGGACGGCTTCGGCCAACTGAACAGCGTGGCCCCGGCGCCGATCTCGATATCGTCCGGATGGGCGCCGAGCGCGAGCAGCCGAAGCGGTCGCTCGGCGGCGGACGGATGACGAGTGACAGCATCACGACCCCTCGACGGGATACGTCGGATCGCGCCGGATCGCTCCGGATCCCACACCATCCACGGGCACTCGGCGCGGTGATAGCGCTCCTCGAGCAGGATCCGGTCCTTGACGGTGTCTGCGGCGGTCCAGAAACCCTTGTGCGGGAAGGCGAGGACTGGCCCTTCGGCACGAGCCGGCCGAGCGCGTCGTCAACCAGATCCTCGCCCGGCGCCGAGACGTCGAAGATGCCCGGACGCAGCACGAAGTAGCCGCCGTTCTCCCACTGCTCGAGTTCGCGTACCGGCTTGATCCGGGTGATGGTGCCGTCGTCGGCGATATCGACGACATGATGTGAGGACTGCATCGGCGCGGCAAGCAGGCCGGCGACCGCGTCGCTGCTCTGGAACCGGCTCGATCATGTCCGGCAGCGGCGCGTCGGTGAGCACGTCGGCGTAGTTGGCCAGGAACATCTCCTCGTCCTGCACGCAGATGCTTGACGCGGCGCAGCCGCTCTCCGATCGGCGAGTTCAGGCCGGTGTCGACGAAGCTGATTCGCCAGTCGGAGATGTCGGTGCTGAACAGCTTGATGTCGCGCCCGCCGTTCTCCAGCACGAAGTCGTTCGACGTGGTCTCGTCGTAGTTGAGGAAGTAGTCCTTGACTGCCGACGCGCCGTAGCCGAGGCACAGCACGAAGTCGGTGTGGCCGTAGTACGCGTAGTACCGCATGACGTGCCAGATCAGCGGCCGATCGCCGATCATCGCCATCGGCTTCGGTGCGGTCGAGTTGCCCTCGCGCATCCGCATGCCGAGGCCGCCGCAGAACAGAACGACCTTCATGGTGATAACCCCCCGTTATCGACTGATCAGAAGATTTCGAGTTCCGGGATCGGCACGACCAGCTTGGCGCCCCACTCGCGGATATAGGCGAGTTGCTCGGTGAGTTCGTCGCGCAGGTTCCACGGCAGCAGCAGCACGTAGTCGGGCTTGACCTCGGCGATGCGTTCCGGCGCGTGGATCGGGATGTGCGTGCCGGGCAGGAACATGCCCTGCTTGTGCGGGCTGCGGTCGACGGTGAACGCGAGCAGGTCGCGTGCGGATGCCGCAGTGGTTGAGCAGGGTGTTGCCCTTGCCCGGGGCGCCGTAGCCGGCGACGATCTTGCCCTCGCGCTGCGCGTCGAACAGGAAGCCGAGCAGGTCGGACTTGATCTTCAGGACCTCCTGCGGCGAACCCGGCGTGGCCCTCGAAGGTGTGCAGCCCGGCGGCGTCCTCGTCGTCGAGCACCGCCTTGACCGCGGGCCGTCGGCTCGCCCGCGTGGTCGGTCGGCCGCGCGTGGATGCGCATCGACCCGCCGTGCGTGGACAGCTCCTCGACGTCGACGACTCGCAGGCCGCCGGCCTCGAGCACCTTCGACGCGGTGAGCAGCGTGTAGTACTGGTAGTGCTCGTGGTAGATCGTGTCGTACTGGCGGCGCTCGATCAGTCGCAGCAGGTGCGGCACCTCGATGCGTCACCAGGCCGTTGTCCTTGACCAGCGCGCGCAGGCCCGGCGGCGAAGCCGACGAGGTCCGGCACGTGCGCGAAGACGTTGTTCGCCGGCGACCAGGTCGGCGCGGCCGCGTCGCTCGCGCGATGTCGCGCGCCGGTCTCCGGGCCGAGGAAGAACGACCTCGGTCGGAATGCCCTTCTCGCTCGGGCGACCACGGCGATGTTCGCGGCCGGCTCGACGCCGAGCACCGGGACGCCGGCCGCCGCGAAGTGCTGGAGCAGGTAGCCGTCGTTGCTGGCGACCTCGGTGACCAGGCTGTCCGCGGTCGAGGCCGAGCTCGTCGATCATCCGGTCGGCGTAGCGCTTCGCGTGCGCGACCCAGGAGTCGGAGTAGGAGGAGAAGTAGGCGTAGTCGGAGTAGATGTCCTCACCGGCCACGTAGGCCGGCAGCTGGACGAGCAGGCACGAGCGGCAGATGCGCACGTGCAGCGGGTAGAACGTCTCCGGCGAGTCCTCGCGCTCGGCTGGCACGTAGCTCTCGCACAGCGGTGACATGCCGAGGTCGACGAACGTGTCGGTCAGCGGCGCGCCGCACAGCCGGCAGGTCTGGTGCGACGACATGAGTCCCACTTCTGGGCGACGCAACATGGAATAGCCACACAGTGGTCCGCGCCGCCCCCGTGACGAGCCACCTATGGCGAAGTAAGATCCGTCTAAAGATCCGCGAGTGAGATTATCACGAATCCTACGGCCTCGCTTGCCGAAACGAGAAGCCGCGAAGCCACTTCCGGTCAGTCGCCGCGCGAGCGCCAGCCATGTACCGCTTCACGCAACTTCGGGCCGAATTTCGATTCTTTCGCCGCCTCGACAGCTCGCGTCCGCACCCGCCGCGAGGTGACCCGCAGCCGGCTTGGTGACACGTAACCGGCGCAGACGATCGTCTCACCGGTCTTCGCCCACCGCTTGTAGTTGTCCTCGCCCCGGCCGAGATCGATGCGCTCGACGCCCATCTCGGGTGCAGCGAGCACGAGCTCACGCAGCAGGATCCAGCCAGGCGCCAACGCCGAGAAGTCCGGGTCGTACACCGGGAACCACCAATGCAGCACGCCGTTGGCCTGCATGCCGAAATGCGCGGCCAGCAGCCGGTCGCCGGCATAGACCGCCGAGAGCACCCCGCGGAAGTCGGAATCGCGGGTATGCAGGATGTTCTCCAACATGGCAGTGCGACGCGGGTCCTCAAAATAGTCTCGCGCGCCCGTGGCCTTGTATTGCGCCCGCTTGAGCTCGATGACTCGCCGCAGCAGCGCGTCGTCGACCACATCGGATTCGAAGCGCACCGCGCCGATCTCGCGCTCGGCCTTGGCCACCCGGCGCCGGGCCTGGGACATGTTCTGCCGCCCGCTCTTGGACGCGCGGCCCGTGTAGCCGTCCATCCCGCCGACGGTGTCGACATAAGGCGAGGCGTTGCGTTGCGTGATCCACGGCGAGAATCCATCACAGACGTCGAGCAGGTGGTCGAACTCGAAGGACCGCACGCCGGCGGGGAACAACTCGAGCGGGTCGATCGAGAGGCCGGGGGCCAGGATCGGGCCCTGGAAGTCAGCGCCGGGCCAACCGAGCGGACGCATTCGGGTGCGAGCGCGATTGACCGGCATCAGCGCACAGACCGTGCCGGCCGCATTCCGCCCGACCCGCACGAGAACATCACACCCCGACGTGTGTACCGCATTCGCGAAGCCCGGATTGAAGAATGCGCTGTCGTAGCGCGGATCGGTGGTGTGTCGATCGAACCAGAACGCGCGCGCATCCGCGGCGAGCTCCGGGAGTGCGGTCGTGTTCCAAGTGATGGGCCCAGCAGGCTGGGTCGACGGGTTCGTTTCGGACAAAGGCGTTGTCGTGATCATGCCGATCCAGGAAGTTTGCGAATGCGGGTCGACGGGCGAAGCAGGACGGTGACCGCCGCACGTGCCTGCGGCCTGCCCATCGCCGCGCGCATCGAGGAGCCGAGCAGCTCGACGAGTCGGAACACGGCGCCGAGCGTGGCGCCGTGCCGTAGTCGGTACAGCCGCACCCGGTTGGCAGCCAGCAGCGCCGCGAGCTGCGGTCGCATGTGCCCCACCCCGCCCACGTGCTCGACGACGGACGCGGGTTCGTACCAGGTCTGCCAGCCGTAGTCGGCCGCCCGCAGTGAGTACTCGGTTTCCTCGCTGTAGAGCAGGAACGAGTCGTCCCAGGGGCCGATCTCCTCGATCATCCGGGTCGACAGGAGCAGAGCCGCACCGGTCGCCCATGCCCAGGCACCCGGCTTGTCGTATGCGTCGTCGCCAACGACCAGTTCGCCGATGCCCAGCCGCGCGGCGACCGAGCCCAGAGCCGATTCGGCAAGCGATCGGGCGATGGCCGGCTCGTAGCGCAGCGACGGCTGCAGACTCCCGTCAGGGTTGATCAGCTTTGGAGCGATGACCCCGCGGCCCGGCGTGCGAAACGGCGCAGCGAGTCGTGCGATCGATCCAGGACGCAGCCGGCAGTCCGGGTTGAGCACGAGAACACCGTCGAGGTTCGCGAGGTCCATCGCGGCGACTCCAGCGTTCACGCCGGCGGCGTAACCGGCGTTCCCGCCGAATTCGAGCGCGCGCACCGGGAGCTCGTCGAACTCGGTGGCGACCTTCACCGACGCGTCGTCGGAGTCGTTGTCGACGACGACGACATCGGCCAGATCCACCCGCGCGCGCCATTCGGCAGCGAGGCCAGGCACTCCGGGAGCACGTCGGCACTGTTGTAGGTGACGATGACGACGCCGATGCGCGGCAATTCCGTGCGTCGGCCGGCCAGCTGCGCGTGGTTCGCGGCTTCGATCGACACTTTGCGACGGCTCGGACGCCATTCGCCCCGCGAGCGCTTGGCGACCTGGGCGGCGAGACCGCGCGCCCGCTGGCGCAGCGGCGGGTTCGGGTCGAGCACGCGATCCAACCACGCGTGGTCGAGGTCGCTGCGCAGGCTCGTGCGCGCCTGCAGCCAGGCGTCGGCATTGGCGCGCCCGCCGTCGCTCGTGTAGACGCGCGAAACGCCGAAGTGCTGGAGCTCGCTGAGCACGTGCCGGTCGTAGCTGCCGAACGGTACCGAGAAGTGGGTGATGTCGGTGCCGGTGAGCTCACGAAGCACCTCCCGGGACTCCTGCACCTCCTGCATGACCTGTGCTGCTCCGGCGCTGCGCCAGTCGATGTGGTGCCAGCCGTGGGATCCGATCTGCATCCCGGCGGCGACGAGTTCCCGCACGCCGTCCTCGGCCAGCCGACTCGGCTGTCCGAACAGGCCGGGGCAGACGAAGAACTCCGCGTGCAGCCCGCGTTCGATCAGCAGCGGAAGGGCGATCTCGACATCGGACAGGTTGCCGTCGTCGAAGGTGAGACGAACGTCGTCGCGTCCGGCCGCCGCGTCCAGCACCATCTCGAACTGACGCAGGGAGATCCAGACGTCGCCCTCGCCGGGTTCGAGGTTCGCGGGATGACGCCAATCCCGTGGATGTTCAGCGTGCTCACGTGGCCGGTCATGATGCCGCCTCGAGCCTGGGCCACTGCGGCGGGCCGGCGCCGCTGCAGTCGTGCGATGCGCGCTTGGATCGCGGCACGCAGTGCCGGCCAGGACTTGTTGCGGGTGAACGGCAGCTCGAAAACTGCGGCGAACAGCCTCGCGATGATGATCGCGAGCGGCACGCCGGTGACCAGCGCGACGAGGAAGGCGCCGGTGCCATGACCGAGCCACGGCTGGATGACGAGGACGTACCAGGCCACGACGATCGGCGCATGGACGAGGTACAGCGAGTAGGAGAAGGATCCGAGGCTGCGCAGCGGCCGGCTGTCCAGCGCGCTCACCATGCGTCGTCGGGCGGCCCGTTGCGATCGCGGCGACGAGCAGCGCGATGGCCGGACCCAGAGCCACGTCCACCCAGAACAGGTGTGTCAGCGTCCAACCCGAGCCGCGCGCGATGATCGCGACGAAGACCGGCACCGCAGCGAGCAACGCGAACCACCCAGCGGCGGCCGCTTGCGGTGGCTGACCCGCACCACGCCGGCCGCGACCATGCCCAGACCGAACAGCAGCGCGAACTGCGGCGTCAGCCGCGGTGAGCTTGCCGACGACGGGTCCGTGCGGCGCGAGCGCCCCACCGCGAGTACCGCCGCGGCAAGCAGGCCGAGCATCACCTCGTGCCGCAGCGGCGATCAGGATGATCAGCAGCGGGAACAGGAAGTAGAACTGCGCCTCGACGGCGATCGACCAGAACGCGCCGTTCGGGCGACGGGGAGCCGAAAACGTCCTGCAGCAGCAGCCCGTTGACGACCACCGACTTTCCGGTCGGCGACGGCCTCACCGGGCTGCCCGGTCACCCACCAGGCGATGACGAGGCTGAAAACCAGCGCCGGCCAGTAGGTGGGCAGGATCCGCCACGCCCGCCGGAAGAAGAACTTGCCGGTGTCGTCGATTCGCCAGCCGCCCGCGCCGGAGCAACGGCGAGCGAGAAACCGGACAACACGATGAACACCGCGACCGCGAAGTGGCCGTAGATCATCCAGCCGGCCCACAGGGGCGCGGTGGTGCGCGGGAAGCCGGGATACGCCATCAGGTACGTGTGGTGCAGCACCACGAACAGCGCGGCCAGACCGCGAATGCCGTCGAGACCCGCGAGACGCCTCGCTCGCTCGGAGGCGGACCCGGCCGGGTGTCGGGCGTAGCGGGCGCAGGCGATCCGCCGGGTCGGTGGAGCGTGTAGGCCGGAGAGTCGGGTTGCGTGGCCGTCACGAGGCATCGTTCCAGGCGCGTGACCGAGCGGACGCAGTCGCTGAGCTGCGGCAGCGCGAGAAGGCGTGCTCGATAGCATGCGAATTGTCCCCCGATAATGTCGCACGCCGACCGCCCCCCGCGGCCGACCGGCCAAAAGTACACGCTCCGATAGGGCACTGCACGGCGAAGAACCGCTGATCCTGCCGCGAGGCGAGACCTCAGCCCGCCAGGGCGAGGCTGGCCCCGCGCGGGCGTCGCGAGAATCGCGACAATCCGGCCGCAATCGCCGCGGCAACGGCCCCGATCATGAGCGCGATCCCGGCGGCCAGCGCGCGTTTGCGACTGCCGTGCTCGTAGTACATCGGCGCGCTGCTCAGCGGCAGCACCTTGGCGCTGATCCGGTCTGACTGCGGCACGTCGGCCCGGTCCTGCAGCTCGGCCAACGTCGACTCGGTCTTTGCGACGAGCCGCTGCATCGTGCGCTGAACCGTTACCGGATCCGGGCCGACGACCTGCAGGTCGAGATATGGGTCGGCGTAGTAATTGATGTACTGACCGCCGCTGTTGGGCAGCGTGACCGACCACCCCGACTTCACGCCCAATCCGGAGATGTGCACGTCGGACGACGAGGTGCGCGGGCCGTCACTGTCGTCGATGACTTCGCCGACCGCGCCGGCGGTCATGATCAGTGACTTCTCAGAAACCTGCAGGCTGTTGGGGTTCGTCGGGTTTGTCGGAGCGACGAATCGGACGTGCACGTCCGACCAGTACACGCCCGGCTGCTGGAGCGTGTGCGCGACGAACACCCCGGTGCCGAGCAGCACGACGGCCAGCACCGTCGTCCGCACCCAACGTCGCGACAGCCAATCGCGCGCGGTCCCCGAAGTCTTGTCGGTGCGCAAATTACCGATTCTCGTCAGTCCCTCGACGAAATCATTGCGGATCGCTCAGCATAGGTGCAAATTCGGTCTCGGCCGCGCGGTCAAGTCGGTCGGGTGCCCCGGCCTGGGTAGAGAGGCGGGCGTCCGGTATCACCCGGCCCCTACTGAGCATCGTCTCAGTGTGGGGTGTTCCAGCAGATGCCCATCCGGACGTACGCGGGTTAGGCTCGAGCCGCGTCCGGCCTGGGTCGGCGTACGGCCAGATCGTCGCTCCCGAGGCGCAAAACGGCATGATCGCGGCCGGATCTGTACCTGATCAGACGCCGACTGGTGTCGATGTGAGGTTCGTGTATGGTGATTGTGGTCTTGCGGGCTAGGTCAAGGGGGAAACCGTGCCGCCGCTGCCATTGCGTCGTGCGTTCGTCGCACGTTGGTACATCACACTCGCCGGGTTGGTGATCACTGTTGCCCTCGGCGTTGCGGCCGTGACGTTGGTCCCGGTCCAGTATCAGGCAAATCGGTCGTCCTGCTTCTGCCGCCGGGGACGGCAACCGCCGTCAACCCCTACACCAACCTGAGTTCGCTTGCCGGGCTGACCGATGTGCTCGACCAGTCGCTCACCGCGCCGGCCGCCACCGAGAAGGTCAAGGCCGACGGCAACGTCGGTACCTACACGGTGGTCAACGATGTCAGCAGCGACGGCCCGCTGATCGTCGTCTCGGCCGTGTCGGACACTCCAGCACAGGCGAAGAGCTCGCTCGCTACGTCACCGGGCTCATCCCGACCACGCTGCAGCATCTGCAGACGGCCGCAGGTATCAACTCGCCGAAGGCCTACATCACCAGCCTCGTCATCAATCCGGTCGACAAGTGACTGTTGTCAAGAAGACCCAAACCCGGGCCCTGCTCGTCGCGGTCGCCGGCGGCCTGCTGCTCACCGTGTTGATGGTCGCAGCGATCGAGCGGTTCGCGACCCGCCGTCGGCGTTCGCCGGGCGGGGGTCGCCCGCAGCCGCCGACCCGGCGAACGCCGCAGCCGCGGTTGTCGAAGGCGGCCCCGACGCCGAGCCCCGCTCCTGCTCCGAGCGCGCCAGTCAACAACCGGTCGCAGCGCGAACTCACGCCGAAGCCCGCCAAGCACGGACGCGGTCGCCGTTCGCGCAACGCCGCCGACACCGATCACGAACCGGTCTTCACCGCTCGCTGAGCGGCGTGGATCGCGTCGATAGGTGAATTCCTATGGCAATTGACGAGTCCCGACGGGCTCGGACAGATCGCGAAACGGTGCGAAGCACACGGGTTTCGACACCGTGCTGCTCACCACGCTGATCGTCCTGCTCGTTGCGATACCGTCGATCCTAATCTTCGCTCCGCTCGGCGCAGCCGGGACACCGGCGGAGGTCATGGGCCTGGGCATGCTGCTGCTGTGGGTGTTCCGGCGCATCTCCTCGCGCCAGTTCGGCGCCCCGGCGACACGCATCCACGTCGTGCTGTTGATCTTCGTAGCTGCAATCCTGTGCAGCTATATCGCCGCGACGAGCCGCCCGATCGGATCGCTCGAGCTGAATGCCGCTGACCGGTCGGTGCTGAGTGCGATGGCCTGGCTCGGCATCGCGCTGTTCACCATGGACGGGCCGGTCAGCTTCGATCGACTCGACACGGTGCTGCGACGGCTCAGCATCGCCGGAGCAGTTCGAAGCAAGTGTGGGGCTGATCCAGTTCTTCACCCACCTGCCGCTCATCAACTACATCCAGATCCCGGGCCTCACGGCGAACTCTGATCTCGCCGCCGAGATCGGTACGCGAGGTGGTGACACCCGACCTCCCGGCACGACGATTCACCCCATCGAGTTCGGCGCCGTGCTGACCATGATGTTGCCGATCGCACTCCACTACGCGCTCCACGATCACCACCGCTCGCGCCTGCGTCGGTGGACGCCCGCACTTCTCATCGCGTTCGCGATTCCGATCTCGATCTCACGAACTGCGGTGATCAGCGCGATTGTCGCGCTCATTGTCCTGATCCCCGCCTGGCCCAAGTCGATTCGCCGGCGCGGCTATGCCGCAATCGTCGCTGTCGTCGGCGCTGTCTATCTCACGGTGCCTGGTTTGCTTGGGACCATCCGTGACCTGTTCACCGGTATCTCGTCCGACTCGAGCGCCGCCTCACGCACCAACAGCTACAACCTCGCCGTCGAGTTGATCGGCCGCGCGCCCTTCGTCGGCCGCGGCACGGGCACCTTTCTGCCCGACTATCGGATTCTCGACAATCAATTGTTGCTGACCACGGTCGAGACCGGTCTGATCGGCCTCGCTGCGTTGCTGGCATTGCTCCTCGTACCTGTCTTCACCGCGTTCCGCGTACGACGCAACTGCACCGATCCGACCGTGCGCCATCTCGCCCAGGCACTGGCCGCCGGCGTCGCCGCCGGCGGCGCGAGCTTCGCCTTCTACGACGCGCTGGCGTTCCCGATGGCCACCAGCATCCTCTTCCTGCTCATCGGCAGCATCGGTTGCCTGTTCCGGCTGCAGAGTCGAACACGGATGCTCTGAGCCGCCTGCGGTGGGTCAGTCGTGCTGTTCCGGTGCAGGGACCGGCAACCCGGTCTCATCCCAGACGTTGCCGACGTACTGCGTCATGACCGTCTTGAGGCTGATCAGGGCGACGCAGTTCGCATAGCCTCGGTGAGCGCCGAAGTGGTTGTAGTTCACGTAGATCGGGGTGAGCGTCGCTCCGTCCAGTGGTTGCGCCGCGAAGTTCAACGTGCAGCCCCCGCCGTCGAGATAGTTGTACTCGACGCGTGAGCTCTTCGCCGAGTCCTGCCAGGCGGCGTTGGCGTCGTAGGTGCCTGTCAGGTCGATTCGGTTGTGGCGCAGCGTCACGTTCGATTCACCAGGGAACGTCTGTACACCGTCGTTGTGTGTCGGCCCGCCGCCCTGGTTCGGATCGCTAGAAAAGTAGCTCATGTCGTGGATATAGGAATCCGCGACGAGCGTATTGCTGTCGGCCTTCATGCCATCGACGCTGCCATGGATGTTGGCGCGATAGATGTTCGTATTGCGGGTCCACAGACCGTCGATCGTCGCTGCCGGGTTCGACGGCACGAATTCCGAATCGTTGATGGTGATCGTGCCGGTGCTCTGTTCCGTGTCGATGAGCGCGTGGTTGGCACCGCCGGCCGCTCGGCCGCGGAAGATGCAGTTCTTGAACGTGATGTTCGCGCCGGTGACTGTGACCCAACCTCGAAGTCCTTGTTGCTGATCGTTTGACCGTTGTAGGACGAGCTATATGACTGATCCGGTCACGACGCTCAGGGTTTGACCTGACGGGACACCAGTGCAAGTCGCATCCGGGAAGGATGGATAGGCCGGGCAGGCGCGGCCCGTCGGGGCTGTGGTGGTGGATCGGCGACGACGGTGTGGTCGAGGTCGGTGTCGTCGAGGTGGGTGTCGTCGAGGTGGGTGTCTCGAGGTGGGTGTGCTCGAGGTGGGTGTCTCGAGGTGGGTGTCTCGAGGTGGGTGTCGTGTGGGGGCGCCGGTGAGCCACGGGACCGGAAGGCTACGGCCTGCATGACCCAGTCGCTATTGGACGCCGTTGCCGTAGCTCGGAAGGAACCCGACTTCGCGGCCGTCAGGTCCTGGATAACACCGCCGTTGGCCTTGGAACGGAGGTGAATCCCGAGCCCGCTGCCGAGATGGTTCCGGCGGTGGCGCCACCGCCGAAGACGAGGTCGCCGGCGGCGGCGGTGTTCACCGGCCCGCTGTCGAGGGCAGCACCGGTGCCGACGGCCGCAGAAGATGCCTCCACCGGCTTGACGTTCTCACGCCGGAGTATTCCTGCACGTAGAGTTTGGCGAACATGACCGCTTTGGAGAAACTCGAGGTGACTGTGGTGATGCCGCCGGCGAGATTCCGCACGAACGCCACCCGGCTGCCGTAGCCCGGGCCCCAGGACACCTTTGCGGCGCCGGCCGCTGCGAAATGGTCGCCGCGGTTGTCCGACATCGCTGCCGTGCCGTTGTTGCTCCAAACCGCGTACACGACGAGCAAATCGCCCGCGCGTGTCGGGGCAGAAAGCGCGGCGCTGGCGCGCGTACCGCTGGTCGAGACGCTGGACGTTGCTTGAATGAACGAGGCCCCCGACGTTGCGGCTGCCGCCGTAGCGGTGCTACGCGAAGATGTCGTCGCCCCCGCGTTGGTGAGCGCGAGCACTGCGGCAACTGCAACAGCGACTCCGGCTGCGATAGCGTCCCCAGACGACCCGCCGCGTACCGATGCTGTGCAGGTGCGCCGACCAGAAACCCTAGTCGAGCAGGCATGGCTACCCCAATCTCTGCCCCTGACTGCTACCGGGCCAACGCGGCGTGCAGCACGCGCAAGTGGCCAGTGAGCACACCCGTGCGGTCGTGAGTCGGCGGACACCGTTGTCCGCGAAGCCGCAGGTCGTGCTCGGCTCAAGACTCTATAGCCGACCCGCGTTTGGCCACGGTGAGTGAGGAACGGGGATCGATGGTTACCAGCGCGTAGCGCTGCTCACCGCCACAGCGGTATTACACCAACGGGTCGCTAACGTGGGCGGAGCTGCGCACCACTGAAGCCGTGCGCCGATGCGTCGCGCGCGCCGCTTCGCGGTGGTCCAGTGCCGACGCACGTAGAACCATCCGACGGCCGCTGCGCACGTCTCCGCCGATCCGACGGCAGGTCGGCGCCGCTCACGACGTGCACCATCTGTCGCGCCTCGATGGCGTCGCGAAAGCGCTCGTGCCAAGCGGGAACTTCCAGCAACGCAACGAGATCGCCGCGGGCACGGCCGCCCAGTCGCGACGTCCCAGTACCGCCGGGACATGACCCCAGGGACCGGCGAGCGCGAGCTTGAGCGCGTAGATCTCGTCGCCGCGCAGGAGACGGTCGTGCGTGATAGCCTCGGCCACGTCGGTGCGGACCAGTCCATACAGTGGATCAAGCAACTGGTAGTTGGAGTTGAGCAGCCTCAGCATCTCCTGGACCCGAACGACGGGCTCGTCGACTCCGAGGGGTCCCGGCTCGTACGCCGTCGATTCGATGCCCTCAGAGGTCACGTATTCGAGACCGGTCGTCACCAGAACGCGGTGCGGATCGCGCCGGAACTCCGCCAGACAGCGAGACACGTATGACGGCGCGATGGCATCGTTGTCGCCGATCCAGCGCAGATAGGAACCCCGGGCATGCTGCTTGGTCCACTCGAAGTTGTTGATGAGGCCGACATTGTTTGGCTGGCGGTGAGTACCGGACCCGCTCGTCGGAGTCTCGCGAGTTCGCGGCAGACGCTCTCGGTGCGTCCGTCGATCATTGTCGGAGATGAGGAGTTCGATACGCTCGTAGTCTTGGCCGAGCACTGACCCGCGACGGCAGGGCATCGACTTCGCACCGTTGAAGACCGGCAGCGCGATCGTCACTTCGGGTTTGGCGGCCATCAGATCCTTAGCTACGCGTCAGCGCATGGCGCGCGAGTCTGCGTCGACCGAGGAAGCGCGACCGGAGTCTAAAGCGACGCGTACCGCCGCCGGCGTCGCGATCGCGAGGTAGACGACGATGCCCGAGACCCCCCGCGATGTCAGGACGTCGAGCCAGGGCGGCCCGTGCACGGCGGCGACCGTCACCAGGCACGCGCCGGCCGCGAGTGCCGCCGCAAGCCCGAGTCGAGCGAGATCGCGACGCATGCCAGCGAGTCGAACGCCGATCCGCTCGAGGAAGTAGGCGGCGAGCGGGACTGCGACCACCATCACGACGATCGCGTGGCTGATAGCGGTGCCCCGGATGCCGCCGTGGTTCGTGCCGAAATACAGCGCCGGGATCAAACACGATAGCCCAGGTCAGGTTCAGCCACAGCGTCGATCGCGTCGCCGCCGGCCGACGTCAGGATGTCGAATGCAAAGGAGACGAGGACGCGGCCGGCCATCAGGATCATCAGAAATCGCAGCGGCAGGGCGGCCGGAGCCCAGGCGCTGCCGTAGAACAACGCGATGATTTGCGGCGCGAGGATTGCCACGAGAACGGTGAACGGCAATATCAACGCGATAAGTAAGGGCGCGGACCGCTGCACGCCGCGGGTGAGCGAGCGTTCCTCGTCGTCTGATTCGGCGAGTCTGGAGAAGCCGGCCACCGACACGTAGCGGATCCCGGTTGTAACGATACCGGGAACCCAGCTCGAGACGTTGAACGCGAGCAGGTAGAAACCGAGTTCGGCAGCGCCGAGGAGTCGACCGACGATGACGTAGTCGGCGTTGAGCGAGGACCGCCTCAATGCCGAGGCTCGCGGCCAGTGGAATCCCGAAACGCAGCAGCCTTTTCGCAACCGCACGGTCGAATCCGACCTGCCGGAGGCACGCTTGCGAAGATCGAAGACGAAAACTCCGGTGACTGCTGCACCTGCGAGCTGCGCAACAGCAAAGCTGAAGGCCCCGGCACCACCGATCGCAAGCACGATCGACAGGGGCGCCTGCACGGCGAAGCCGAACAGCGTTCGCAAGGGTTAGGCTTGATCCTGCTGGAATCGCCGCATCAGCATGCCGCTGCGGACCGCCGTGATGCCGTCGATGATGATGACGCCAGCGAGTACGCGGATGACGGCGCTCGCGTCCGGGGTGGCAGCGAGGCGCGCAATCCACGGCGCGGACGCGAAAACTACGCCGTACACGGTGACGACTGAACCCGAGAGCCATGACCGCCGGCAGTGGTGGCCATGTCCTCGATGCGGCCGCGCCACTGCACAACCGCGGCGATGACGCCGGCGTCGTTTACGTGCATGAGGAACGCGGTGACCGCCATCGCGATCGCGAATAGGCCGAAGTCAGACGGTGTGAGCAGACGCGCCATGACGAGGCCGATGAGGAAGGACGCCATCTTCGGTGACCACGATCCCGACCAGGCTCCAACGCAGGCCCCGGCCGACCTTCGCGTGCCGATCTGGGCTTCGATCGAGGCGCTGGACTTCACCTTCGCCAGGAGCGACGCTCCACTCGCACTGCGTCTCTGCATCGTGCTGCGCCCCACTGCCTATGTCTCTGGATCCTCGACGCGGTCGAGCCAGATCTCGCGCCAGAAGCAGATCCACTCGCGTGGGCAGGTCGACGCGTACGCGCCCTCGCAGACCATGCCCTCGAGCACGATGCACGGGTGTCTTCATGTGCGCCATCCGAGAGGTCTTCTCGTCGATCACGTGGTCGACACGACGCTTGACGGTGGCCTCCCGGCCGCAAAACCGGGACATCTCGCCGTCGAAGCCCATACCCGCGGTTGAGCAGGTCCGCGGTTGAGCGTCTCCTCGATCTCATCCTTCGACTTGATGCGCACTCGCTCGCCAGGCTGCAGGTCGAGTTGCGTGGTCGGGGTGCGGCCGACGACCTTGCCCTGTCAGGAACGGCCAGCGCAGTCCGCCGCGGAACCACAGCTTGCGCGGCAGGACCTTCGTGCGTCCGGTCCTGCAGCCGGTTGAACAGACCGACCAGGAACGCGCGGACGATCCAGAACAGGTTCGCGTTACCGGACTTGTAGTCGGTGACGTACTGGGCGACCTCGAGGAACGGCTGTGGCACAGTCGCCCGGTTGAGCTCGGTTGTCTGGCAGGCGAACAGTTCCTCGCCGTCCGGACCGGGCGCCTTGCGGGTCGCGGCCTGCAGCAGCGGCAGCGTCATCCGCGGTGCCGAGACGGTCTCGCGCGCGGGCTCGCCCGGCCGTTTGAGCCACTCGTTCTTCCAGTAGATGAGACAGCTGTTCTGGCAGCCGCCGTGCGCCGACCCGTCGCAGCGGAGCCGCGGTCGAGGTGCACGGCGTCATCCATCTTGCGCAGGCCGCCGCGCGTGATCGTGTCGCAGGCCTTGTGCGCGACCTTCTCGACCGTGAGTGTCTGTCCGCAGAACGGCAGCATCTCCGGCATGAACGGCAGCGAGTCCAGCTCGCCGCGTTCGTCCAGGGTCGCCAGGATCTCCTCCTGACTGCGCACCTGGACGCGATCGCCGACGCGCAGCGGCCTCGTACCGGCCGGCTCGTTCCCCACCACTGTGGTCTCCTCTGTCGCAGTCATGACGCTGTGGATTCCTCCGTCTCGGACATTGTCCCGATCGTCTCGACGTCCACCCAACGGCCGCCGGCCGCTTCGATCTCCGGCAGCGCCGAGCGCACCTCGGCCATCAGGTCGGGAAGCAGCAACAGCACGTCGTCAGGCCGCTCGGCGGTGAGCTGCTCCGGCGGTGATCACCGGGATGTCGGTGCCCGGCATCCGGGTTCCTTGCTTGGCCGGCGACGCGTCGGCGATCGACGGCAGCAGGTCGCTCGCAACGCCGGCTCGGCACAGCAACGCGACCGCGCGCGAGGCCGCGCCGTAACCCAGGACCCGACGCCGCGGTCCTTCGCGTCGGTCAGCCAGTCGTGCAGGCCTTCGGCGCTCGCGGTCGCGGCGGCCGCCAGCTCACGCGCCACCCGCGGGTCGCGCACGCCGGCGCGCTGTTCGGCGGCCAGCAACGCGGCGAGGCTGTCGTCCGGCTGCGCCCGCCCGCGGTGACCGCGAGCAGCACCGTGCCGCCGTAGAGCTCGAACGTCCAGGCCGAGCGCAGGGTGAGCCCACGCGGCGCGAGCATCGCGGCGAGCGCGGCCGCTGAGTAGTACGCGTAGTGCCCGTGCCGCAGGCTGTTCCACTGCCCGCGCTCGAGAATCGTCGCGAACGAGTGGTACTGGATCAGCAGCACGCCGCCCGGCGCGAGCCGGGCCGCGCGCTCGGCCACCGCCGCCGCCTGGTCGGCGCAGTGCATGAGCCCGAAGCAGTCCAGGATGACGTCTGCCCGCTCGCCGTCGGCGAACGACTGCCAGGCCGCGGTCGACGAGCAGGTCGAGCCAGGACCCGCCGTGCGGGCTGCCGTACTCGAGCACGCTCGCCCCCGGGCGCAGCCAGCCGGCCCGATCGACCCGCTCGACGGCGTCGTGCGCCTGCGCGACGAGGGCCGCGGGCTCGGCCCCCTTGGGCTCCTCGGGCACGGTCGGATCGACGACCAACTGCGCCAGGCCGCACGTCGCGCACAACCACATCTGCAGCGGGTATGCCGGGTCCGGGCCCGGATCGTCGACGGCCGGGAAGTAGTCGCAGGCCGGCTGGGCGCCGAGGTCGAGGACCAGCTCGCCGGCGGTCCCGCGGCACGCGCGGCACGCGATGTCAGCCATGCCGCACCAACCGACGCGGCCGACGCGGATGCCAGAATGCCGGGCGTGCAGGTGCTGACCACGACCATCGCCGGCGTTCTGGTGTTCGTCCCGACGCCGCACCACGACGAGCGCGGCTTCTTCACCCGCACGTTCGACACCGAGATCGTGGCCGAGCACGGCATCGACCCGGCGTCGTTCACCCAGGACTCGCAGTCGCGCGGCAACCGTGGGGTGCTGCGCGGTATGCACGGACGCGTCGGCCGGGGTGAGGCGAAGTTCGTGCGCTGCGCGCACGGCGCGGTGTTCGACGTCGTCGTCGACGCCCGGCCGGAGTCGCCGACGTTCGGCCGGCACGAGACGTTCCGGCTCGATGACGATCTGTTCTGGCACTTGTACATTCCTCCTGGCCTGCTGCACGGCCACCAGGTGCTGACCGAAACCGCCGACGTCTGTTACCGGATCGACCGTCCTCACGATCCCACCGAAGACGTCTCGGTGCGCTACGACGACGCCGATCTCGCGATCGCCTGGCCCGAGCCGGTGACCACGATCAGCGGCCGAGACCTCGAAGCGGGTTCCTGGGCCGCGTTGCGTGCCCGGCTCGTGGGCTGACGCGTCAGCCCGCCACCGTGGCGTCGGTGCGCCGGATCTCGTCGTCGACCGCGCCATTCGAGCGCAGCCGGTCGATGCGCCTTGAGGCGAGTGAAGCGCGCGCCGGTGAGGTCGTCGATGTCCAGGCCGTACTGCTGGATCGCGGCGTAGATCTGCTCGACGCCCTTGCGGACGGTCCACTGCGCGGTGGCGGCGGGCACCTCGGCCTCGATGCGGCTGCAGTCGACGCGGTAGTTGCGCTTGTCCGGGCCGGCGCCGTCGGCGAACGCGACGATGCTGCCGGGCACGACGTCCTGCACCATCTCGGCGACCTCGCGGATGCGGTAGTTCTCCGAGGTGGCGCCCACGTTGAAGGCCTGGTTGTGCACGACGTCGCGCGGGGCCTCCATCACCGCGAGGAACGCGCGGGAGATGTCCTCGATGTGCACCAGCGGACGCCACGGCGTGCCGTCGCTCTGCAGCAGCACCTTGCCCTCGGTGGCGCGCGAACCCGACCAGGTTGTTCACCACGACGTCGCCGCGCAGCCGCGGCGAGACGCCGTAGGCGGTCGCGTTGCGCAGGTAGGTCGGGCTGAAGTCGTCGTCGGCCAGCTCGGCGATGTCGCGCTCGGCGAACACCTTCGACTCGCCGTAGGCGAGTCACCGGGTTGAAGCTCGCGGTCTCGTCGAGCGGCGCGTCCCCGTGCGCGCCGTAGAGGCTGCACGAGGAGGAGAACAGGAACCGCGAGACGCCGGCCGTCTTGGCCGCGCGCGCGACGGTGACCGCGGCGAGGTGGTTGATGTCGTAGGTGCGTCTGCGGATTGAGGTTGCCGAGCGGATCGTTCGACAGGGCCGCGAGATGCACGACCGCGTCGAAGCCCTCGACGTGCTCGGGCTTGACGTCGCGGATGTCGACGCAGCTTCGACTCCACCGGCGCGGGCGCCGGGCCGAAGTCGCAGCCGTCGAACAGGCCGGTGTCGAGGCCGACGACCTCATGTCCGGCAGCTTGGAAGAAGGGGACGAGAACGGCGCCGATGTAGCCGCTGTGTCCCGTGACGAGAACGCGCAAGATTGACCCCCGATGATCTTGCTGGTCTGAGGACGGGCACTGCCCGGTGTCCTCGCGGGCGCATATTGCCCCCACGGACCCAGGAGATTACCGCAGCAGCGGATGACCGTCATCTCGAAACGCGCGCCTCACACGCCCGTGCCAGGCCGGTCGACTTTCGAGCCGTGCGGATGCGGGGTATAGTCGCCGTGAGGCCAAGCCAACGGGGGAGCTCGGCCCACGCATCGGGGGATTTGCGTCATGGCGCGTTCGCGCTCGACGTGGCTTGTTTCTGCCACGGTCAACTACCAGCATTGCCGGCGTTCCATGTTGTTCGGGGCGCAGTCGTGAAGCGCGCGCCGCTCGTGCTCGTGCTGGTCGAGAACCTGCCGCTGCCGGGCGACCGGCGGGTCTGGCTGGAGTGCTCGAGCCTGCGCGATGCGGGTTACCGGGTCGCGGCGATCACGCCGAAGGGCAAGGGCGACCCGCGATACGAATTGCACCAGGGCGTGCACCTGTACAAGTACGAGCCGCCACGGCTCACCTCGGGCCCGCTGTCCTACGCCTGGGAGTTCATCTACTGCTGGCTGCAGACGCTGCGGCTCGTCCTCACCGTCGTGCGCAAGCACGGTCGGCCGGACGTGCTGCAGGCCTGCAACCCACCGGACACCTTCTGGGCGCTCGCCCTGCTGCTGCGCCCGTTCGGCACCAAGTTCGTCTACGACCAGCACGATCTGTGCCCGGAGACGTTCGAGTCGAAGTTCGGCAAGCGCGGGATCGCGCACCGCGGCCTGCTCGCGCTGGAGAAGGCGACATACCGCACGGCGCACCACGTCATCGCCACCAACGAGTCGTACCGGTCGGTGGCCATGGACCGCGGCCGGGTTCCCGGAATCCGGGGTCACGGTGGTGCGCACCGGTCCGGACACCACCAAGCTTTACCGGCGCCAGGCCGACCCGGCGCTGCTGCGCGGTCACGAATACCTCGTGCACTTCCACGGCGTGATGGGGCGTCAGGACGGCGTCGAGGTCGTGCTGGAGACGGTGCGCGAGTTCCTCAAGATCGGGCGCACAGACACCTTCTTCAACGTCATGGGCGCCGGCGACGACTGGCCCCGGCTGCGCAAACTGGCCACCGAATGGGGTCTGGACGACTTCGTCCACATGCCGGGCCGGGTGTCGGACGAGGACCTGTTCGCCTCGATGTCCACCGCGGTCGTCGGGCTCTCGCCGGACGCCCCGGGTCCGCTGAACGACGTCAGCACGATGAACAAGACCATGGAGTACATGGCCTTCGGCCTGCCGGTGCTGTCGTTCGACCTGAAGGAAGCGCGGGTTTCGGCCGGCGAGAGCGCCGAGTACGTGCAGCCGGCGACGTCGTACGCGTACGCCGTCGCATTGGCCAAGCTGATCGACGACCCAGCCCGCCGGGCCGAGATGGGCGCCGAGGGTGAGCGGCGCGCCCGCGAGGTCCTCGACTGGCGTATCCAACGTCCGGCGTATCTATCGGTCTTCGCCCGCGTTCTGAGCAAGTAGGACTCATTCCGGCGGCGAGCCGGTGCGCGCTCGCCGCCGCCAACATTGCGCACATCGCGTAGTACGGGGGGTACTGCAATGAGGATCAGTGTGTTCGGGCTCGGCTATGTCGGCTGCGTGTCGGCGGCCTGCCTCGCCTCGCGGGGCAACGACGGTCGTCGGCGTCGACATCAGCCCGATCAAGGTCGAGCTGATCAATTCGCGGCAAGGCGCCGGTGGTCGAGGAGCGCATCGGCGAGCTGACCGCCGAGATGGTCGAGTCCGGCGCGCTGCGGGCGACGAGCGACATCGCCGACCGCCATCGCGCAGACCGACATCTCGTTGATCTGCGTCGGCACGCCATCGGCGTCCAACGGCAGCCTGTCGACGGTGTACCTCGAGCGGGTGGCCGAGGAGATCGGCGCCGCGATCCGCGACAAGGACACGCCGGCACACCGTCGTGTTCCGCAGCACCATGCTGCCGGGCACGTGCCTGAGCCTGCTGGTCCCGGCGCTGGAGAAGGCGTCCGGCAAGCTCGCCGGCGTCGACTTCGGCGTGGCGGTCAACCCCGAGTTCTTGCGCGAAGGCACCAGCGTCAAGGACTTCTTCGCCCCGCCGAAGACGGTCATCGGCCAGTTCGACGCGCAGAGCGGCGATCTGGTCGCGCAGCTGTACGACGGGCCTGCCGGGCGAGGTGTTCCGGGTGCCGATTCCGGTCGCCGAGATGGCGAAGTACGCCGACAACGCCTTCCACGGCCTGAAGATCGGTTTCGCGAACGAGATGGGCGCGATCTGTCAGGCGATCGGCCTCGACTCGCACGAGGTCATGGACGTCTTCCTGGCCGACACCAAGCTCAACATCAGCACCGCCTACCTGCGGCCCGGCTTCGCGTTCGGCGGCTCCTGCCTGCCCAAGGACCTGCGCGGCCTCGTCTACGCCGCGCAGGCGCGCCGACGTTTCCGTGCCGATCCTGTCGAACGTGCTGCTGTCGAACGAGACGCACCTGCGCCGGGCCGTCGACGCGGTGATCGCCACGGGTGCCCGCAAGATCGGCCTGTTCGGGCTGTCGTTCAAGGCCGGCACCGACGACCTGCGGGAGAGCCCGCTGGTCGAACTCGCCGAGCGCTTGCTCGGCAAGGGGTTCGACCTCAAGATCTACGACGCCAACGTGTCCATGTCGCGGCTCATCGGCGCCAACAAGGAGTACATCGAGAAGTCCCTGCCGCACCTGGGTGACCTGCTGACCAGTGACGCGGCCGAGGTGCTGGCACACGCCGACGTGTGCGTGATCGGCAGCAAGGATCCCGCCGTGCTCGGCGTGCTCGAGGGTGCCGGCGACAAGCACGGTCATCGACCTCGTCCGGCTGCCGGATGCCCGCGAACGTCGTGCCGAGCCGGGATATGTCGGCATCGGCTGGTAGTCGCCCTGGGGTGATCGACGCGGTGGGTGAGCGCGCACTCGCCGCGCCGATCGCGAGCGTTGTCATCCCGGCCTACAACGAGCAGGCCGTGATCGGCCGCACGCTCGAGGCGCTGCTCGGCGCCGCGCTGCCCGGCGAGTTGGACATCATCGTGGTGGCGAATGCGTGCCACGACCGCACCGCGGCGGTCGCAGCCGGTTTGGGCGTGCGGGTCATCTCAACCCCGGTCGGCGGCAAGCCGCACGCCATCCGGCTCGGTGATGCCGCCTGCCGGACATTTCCACGGATCTATCTGGACGCGGACGTGACCCTGTCGGTCGACTCGGTGCGTGCGCTGGTGGACGCACTCGAGCGTCCCGGTGTGCTCGCCGCCTCGCCGACGCCGTTGTGGAACCTCGACGGCGCGGGTCACATCGCACGCCGGGTGTGCAAGGTGCACGACGCGCTGATCGCGCCGTCGCGGGCACTCGCCGGTGTGGGCGTCTACGCACTCACCGAGGCGGGCCACGACCGGGTGTTCCCGATCCCGGACGTGATCTCCGACGACGGCTGGGTCGACCGCAGTTTCCGCGGCGCCGAACGGGTGAGCGTCACCGAGGCGCGATCGGTCGTGCGGCCGGCCCGCACCGTGCGGGCCCACCTCGCCCGCCGGGTGCGGGTGCGCCAGGGCAACCGCCAACTCGATGACCTCGGCCGTCCCGCACCCCAGGCCAAGCTGCGCCTCGGCGGGCTCACCACGTTGGTGAAGCAGCGCGCGATCAGCCCGGTGGACGCGGCGTGTTACATGGGTACGGTTTTCGCGGACCGGATACAGACCCGACGGGTCGGCTCAGTAACGGCGTCGTGGTCGACGGACTCGTCCACCCGCTCCTGAGCGTAACGAGCACATCTTGGAGTTGAGCGCACGACTTCGGTGGAGCTATACCGTGGCGCCGAATATCTGTCTTGGACGAGAACCGAATGGGCCTGATGGCGCGTGACGCGCGCGCAAATGAGCGGAGTGGAGGCGAACTTATTGAGTCGGCCGAACATGACAATTATCTATCCAAGGCCACCCGGACCGGGTTGGACCCCAATTACCCTAATGGCCAGACTCGCGGCCGAATTGTTTGAGGCGAAACTCGTCGAGTTTTCTGTGTCGGACATCAGAAACCGGATGCGGGCTCCACTGGGTATTCTCCCACGTCGCCGGGCGCCGGGCGGCCATTGTCTAGTCATTGCGTCGCGCCCAGCCTACTTGCTTGCGACCCTGAGGGCAGGACATTGGCTCCGAGGATTTGAACATGTGAGCGCGTGGGTGATCGACTCATTTTGGACCGAACGGATTCCTCAAGCGCCATTCCGTAGTTCGCACTTGGATCAGTTGTTCGTAACAGATGGCGAACTGCTCGATGAGTGGGTCGCAACGACGGGTGTTCGCACGGCATGGCTACCGATTGGATCAAATGTCCTCGATCATGGGTCGCGAAAAGGAGATCGGCCAGTGGATCTGCAGCGCGTGGGCCGCCAGCCGGCCGATTGGGAAGACGACGCGGTTGTCCGGGCCGCCTGCGAAATGGCAGGTCTTGTGTATCGGGGGCGTCCGGGGATGGACGCGGATCCAATACGAAACCAAGAGAATCTTCGGTCCGCTGTCACGGCTGCGAAATTTACCCTGTCCTTCACGAATCGAGTGAGCCCAGCACCGTATACACATCCGACGAGGGAATATCTCACGGCGCGATGGACAGACGCTCTTGCCATGGGCGCCACAGTCGCTGGAATCAGCCCGACGTCGGTGTCGACCACGAGCCTGTTGTGGCCGACAGCATTGCTTGAACTGAAAGACACGAGTCTCGACAATGGATTGAATACTATTGCCGAGGCCGTTCGCGCATGGACTCCACAGCGTGCGCGAGAGAACTACTTGCGCGCGCTCGAACGCCTTGATCTACGCTGGCGATTAGCCAGTATCTCGAACATTATTGGCTTCGAAAGTGCCGTTCTACACCGTGAGGTGGGCAGACTGCAGGCAGAGCTGTCTGAACTGCGATCTGAATCGCTGGGCACCGAGCGCCCATGAGACCTGTGGGACGCACGGGGTTTGCGGGCATTTGACAACGTGTCTTGTCGATACCTCGGATGTCGGTGACGCTGACAGTTGGAAGCCTTCGATTCCCTTGTTCAAGGGACCCGGATTGCGCCCGGCAGATATGCGGCTGTGGCGCTCACTATCGCGCTGTACTCACGATCTGATGCTCTCGATTCCGAGTAGCGAAATGGTGGTCCTGATATTGAGGTTTTCTCACCAGAGTGACTGGTGTGACTCGTGTGACTGACGGAGTTCGGTGCGGCGTGGCGAGATGAGACGCGGGGCCCCGCCCACTTGGGTTGCTTTCGACCAAGATCGCAACGCCACGACCAGGACCCCACGTGCTTACCTATCGTGCCACTCTCGATGTCGCGTCCGAGACGGCGGTCTGCGTGTCGCGCCGGCTCGCCGCGCACCGCAAGATCCATGACACTCGCCCCTGGCAGCGGGCTGCAACCCCTTACGCACAAGCAGTTCTGGTGCTGCGATGGGTCAAGGAACGCACCGACCTGGCCGTCCTCGCCCGCGACAGCAGGATCAGCATTGCGACCGCGTACCGGTACCTGCACGAGGCGATCGACGTGATCGCCGCGCACGCCCGCGACCTGCACGAGGTCCTGGCGCACGGCCTGCAGCACGGGTGGGAGTTCGGGTGCCTGGACGCCACCCTCATCCCGACCGTCCGCTGCAGCCGCAAATCCGAGACCGGCCATGACCTGTGGTACTCCGGCAAGCACCATCGCCACGGCGGCAACGTGCAGGTGTTGACCGGCCCGACCGGTTATCCCGAGTGGGTCAGCCCCGCCGAGCCCGGCTCCAATGCCACGTAGCCTAAGTTGATCATGCTGTTTGGCCGGGTTCTCGGCGTGGCGTGACGGTGTGACTGGTGTGACTGGTGTGATCAGCGGTCGTGGGCTGTGGTGAGTCCGGATCAGGTGACGCTCGGGGTGCTGGTCGACGCGGTGCCGCGGGATGCGGTCGATGATGCGGTCGCGGCGTGCGGGGTGCGGGAGAAGCGCTCGGACGGCAAGCTGCCCGCGCACGTGATCACGTATCTGACGTTGGCGTTGTGGCTGTTCCCCGATGATGACTACGCGGAGGTCGCGACCAAGGTCACCGGGTCGCTGGACCGGTTCGGCTGCTGGGACGCGGCGTGGTCGGTGCCGACGGCCGTGCGATCACCCAGGCCCGGAAACGGCTGGGCCGCGAGGTGTTCGCGGAGCTGTTCGAACGGAGCTGTGGGCCGGTCGCCGGGACGACCGGGCTGGACGGCCGCGATGGCGGCGTTGGGCACCGCGCGGGGCTCGTTCCTGCGCCGGTGGCGGCTGCTGGCGATCGACGGGTTCGAGGTCGACCTGCCCGACAGCCCGAGAACGCCGCCGAGTTCGGCTACGCCGGGTCCGGTGACAACCGCTCGGCGTTCCCCAAGGCCCGGGTGGTCGGCGCTGGCCGAGTGCGGCACCCACGCCTTCCTGGCCGCCGAGGTCGACGCCTACTCCGTCGGGGAGAAGACCCTCGCGCACAGGCTGTATCCGCGGCTGCGCGCCGACGAGCTGCTGACCGCGGACCGCGGCTTCTACTCCTGGCAGGCGTGGGACACCGCCGCGGCGACCGGCGCCGCGCTGCTGTGGCGGGCCCCGACCCAACTCGACCTGCCGGTGGTGCGGGTGCTGCCCGACGGCACCTACCTCACCGTGCTGATGGAAGCCGCCGATCCGCGGCGCCCGCCGGGAGCGGATCCTGGCCGCCGCGAAGGCCGGACACGACCTCACGACCTGGCCGACCCCGACGCCATCGACAGAACGGGCTGCCGGTGGCACGCTGGCCCGGGTCATCGAGTACGACGTGCCCGACCGGGTCGGCAACGGCACCGGCGAACTGATCGTGCTGCTGTCCACCATCCTCGACCCCGCGGGGCCGACGGAGCCCGCGCCGACGAACTGGCCGCCGCCTACCACGAGCGATGGGAACAGGAAACCGGCAACGACCAGCTCAAGACCCACCTGCGCGGCCCCGGCCGGGTGCTGCGCTCCCGGCTGCCCGACCTGGTCCACCAGGAGATCTGGGCCTACCTGATCGTGCACCACGCGATCAGCGCGCTGATCGCGAAAGCCTCCGCCGCCGCCGACCTCGACCCCGACCGGATCTCGTTCGCCAAGGCCCTGCGCCTGATCCGCCGCTCCGCCACCGGGACGGCGGACATTCCCCCCTGAGGACTGGGCTGACCGGCTACCCGACCACCTGGCCGAGATCGCCGCAGCTGCTGATCCCCGACCGGCGCGAACGCACCTGCCCCCGCGCGGTCAAACGCGCCCGGCACAACAGCTACCGCGTCAAGAAACCCGGCGAACCAGCCAGCACCCGCCACAGCCGGCCGGCCACGATCAGCCTCCACACCCTCAACCCCCGAGCAGCATGATCAACTTAAGCTACGTGGCATTGAGCCCGGCTCCACCCACGACATCACCGCCGCACGCGAACACTGCCTCGGCGCGCTGTACCCGGCCGCCGCGAAAGGCTTGCCCACCCTGACAGACAAGGGCTACATCGGCGCTGGCATCGGCATCCTGGTCCCGATCAAGGGCGGCAACCTCGCCCCGGACAACCGCTCCCGCAACACGATGATCAGCGCGCTGCGTGCACCGGCCGAGCGCGCCAACGCCTTGTTGAAACGAACCTGGAAAACACTCGAACGCATCACCCTGGACCCCGAAAGAATCACCGCGATCATCGCCGCCGCACTCGTACTTCTTCACCTACAACGACCAGCCTGGTGAAGAAACCTCATTGTGACCTCGGGGCCAGTGCCGTGGCTCGGTGTCATGGGAATGTGATCGGATCGATGGAGGTGGCAGGCACCTCGTGCCGTTGTCTCTGACGACTTGTTTACTCCGGGTGTCCAGCCGACCCAGTTTGGACTGCGGTGTTCGGCGACGGGTAGATGGGCGGTGCCTGACTCGGCTTGCGCTTCGACCTGCTGGTTGCCAGCGAAGGCAGTTCAGCCGCTGTTTGGCATTCGGGACTGGGTCGGCTCCAGGGAAACACTCGTCGGGTTCCACAGAGGATTCCGTTGCGCCTCGCCTTCGGCTGTTTTCGACTGAGCGCGCTGGCGGCAGCAGCCAAGCTTCGCCGGGCATGTACCGTCGGCACCGCATATGCTTCCCCCAGCCTCGGCCGGCGGCGTCGTGTCCGCTACCGCGCGGCTCATCGGGATTCTCGTATCCCGTGCGCCAGTGCAGAGGTTGGAGAGCCG
Source organism: uncultured Actinomycetota bacterium (assembly GCA_963718805.1). GTDB lineage: Bacteria > Actinomycetota > Actinomycetes > Mycobacteriales > Jatrophihabitantaceae > Jatrophihabitans. Next base: position 642,187 of record CAVQZY010000001.1, read on the forward strand.
GACACTGGACAGTCGCCGGGCCAGCCCCGACGACTATCCAGGTGACGTCTGCTGCCTCGACCCGCGGACGCCCGTCGAAGTGCGGATGCTTAGCCTTGCGCGGACACCGGCGAGCCGTTGTCGAGCACATTGCCGGACCAGATGATGCCGTGGCTGTTGCATCCGGTGTTCGTCCCGTACCAGCCCACCGAACTCTTGAACTTGCGAGAGAATACGTTGTTCACGACTGACCATCTCGTTGTCGTGGTCAACGGGCAGTACACCGTGTACGCGCCGCCGGCCACGAGGTTGTTCTCGATCGTTGTGTCGTGGAACGAAGCCAGATCTCGGTTGTTCGGGATGAACGCCGACGTCCCGAAGCTGTCCTCGGCGGAGGAGTTGGCCGCGTAGATCACGTTGTGCTGAATCACGAGGTTGTTCGCGTCAGCCGACTGGAAGCCATCGGTGTGCCCGACGATGCCGAGCAACCCGTGGATGTAGGAGTCGGTGATGGTGATGTTCTGATCTCCGTCGATGCCGTTCTCGCACCCGGAGATGTCGGCGTGGTCGATGTTTACGCCATCTTCGCCGATGCCGTACGTCCCGGCGACGCCGCCACAATCAATTGTCACGTGGGAAACCGTTAGCCGAGATCCAGGCAGTTTGTAGCCCTGGAAGTCGATCAGGCGCGCCTTGGAGTTCTTCACGGTGACTCCGTTTGCCTGCACAAAGATCCCACCACGCACGTCAAGGTCGGATACCACCGCGTTGGGTGTCGAAACTGTGTAGTCGCCGTTGACGACGGTCAGATTGGTGCCGGACGGAACGCCCGTCGATGCTGGGCCCGGCCAGCAGCCGCCCCACGGGTCGGCGCCGTCGACGTCGTTCTCGTCGTCGGACTGGCACGCGCCGGATGCCCGCGTTGTCGACGAGGTACTGCTCGGCGTGGACGTGGTGGTCCGCGACTGCGACGGGCTCGTCGTTGATGACGATGATGCCGGCGCGCTGCTGGTTGTCGAGCGGCTCGTGCTGCTCGAGGTCGGAGGTGAACTCGACGGAGCCGACGAGGAACTCGTCGAGGAACTGGAGGTGTCGGAGCCCGATTCGGGTGCTGAGGTCGGCCCGTCGGAGGCTGCGCCGTCCGCAGGCCGGAAGGCGACCGCCTGCATCACCCAGTCGGTGTCGTCGTCGACCCAGGCCGTCGAGCGGTAATGCCCGGCATCGACGATCCGATCCTCGGTGATGTCGCCACCATCGCGGGTGCGGACGGTGAAGAGGTTGCCGCCGTTGTTGGCCTGGTCGTTCGACGCTCCGGCGCCGAACAACAAGTCACCGTCAGATGTCGAGATCGACTTGCTGGTGAGGCGTGAGCCGTAGCCGGTGTCCACGCCCGCGTTCTCGACAGGGTCGCTGGTCGCGAGACCGGAGTATTCGTGGACGTAGATGGCCGCCGAAGTCACCCAATCGCTGAACCGCACGGTGATCGTGGTGTCTCCGCCTGCGACGTCCGGGGCGTAGAACGAGCTGGGCGCCGGAGTCGTTGCCCCATTGGGTGACACCGGTGCCGCTGTCGGCCCAGTCGTCGCCGGTGTTGTCCGAGATAGTGGCCGAAGAGGCGTCGCTCCACCGAACGAAGACCGCGAGCAGATTCCCGTTGCCGACCGAATCCGGCAGTTCGGCGCGGATCGTCGAGCCGCGGCTGATGTGCGCAGACTGGTCTTGCACTTCGGCCGGTGCGTTAGATGAAGAACCGGCGGCGGCACTTGAAGACGCGACGTGTGCGGCTGCTGTGCTAAGGCACAGCATTGCGATTGCGACGCCGAATATCGGCGCCTTCAGCCAAGGATTGCCCGTGGATCGCCCATGCCGAGTCTTGTGGATGAAGTGTCCCATGCAATAAACCTCACTTGGTTGGGCCCCCGAGTTCTCGGATCTCCCCGGGCCGGACAGTACGGGGCTGTCGCCGAAGATCACAAGTTCGGCTGAATTCCGTTGGCGACATTCTTTTCGCAGTTAACATCGACTTGCTTGATACTGCTAACTGCAACTTAACAGTTGGTGTTGACCTACTTCATATCGCTTTGACGTGCGCGTCGAAGAATCCCGGAAATGCCCGCAAATTCGATCATGAACTATTTCGGTCCGAATATTTTCGAGCGCGCGGCCGGATTCCCCACGACATCTACGAAGAGTCACGACGCGGCGAGTCCAGGAGCGCATTCGGGACCGTCTTGCGGCCGAACCGACCGGAGGCGACATCGACCTCGCCGCGCTCTCGCATGATCACCGACGGCAACGCGCACTGCCACGGTGCGTCGATCTCAACAGGACCGACATCACGTCGACCTTACGGTGATATCGGCCGCAATCGGTCAGTTCGGCCGGTATGAGCGCTACCGGCGCGACCCGCTGAACTTCTGCTTGACGTTGCGTAGCCTCCGCGAGGTCGCGCGGTTGTAGCGCTGCGCCGATTTCGCCCCATGGTCGACGAGCAGCGGAGCCCGGACCGGCACGTCGAGCGCGCCGCGGATCGCGACCGCGCAGTCCGGATCGCGTGCGAGTTCGTTCGGGAAAAGGGCGATAAGTCGGTTTCGTTCGTAATCGCCCTCGACCAGCAGGTAGCAGGTCGGCGTCACCCGCGGGTTCATCTCGAGCAGGTGCGCTTCGCCGTCGCCGGTAAGGATGAAGTCGAAACCGCAAAAACCGCTCAAGCCGTAGCGGGCCACCAGGTGTCGCGCCGCATCGGCCATCCGCGGATGGTTGAGCGTGCGCACGACCGCGGCCGGCCCCCGCGCCTCGCAGGCCTGGACCACCTCGAGGCAGACCAGCGAGATCACCCGGCCGTCGAGGCAGGCCGCGGTGACGATGGCCTCCTTGCCGGCGACGAACTGCTGCGCGTTCACCACGGGCCGCTGGTTGCGAAGTCGCGCAACCAGCGACGCGGGTTCGAGATCGAAGACCGCTCGCTTGATCGAGCGGGGGAGCCCCGGCGGGGCCGAGATCGTCTGCCAGGCCCGCGACAGGCGTCGCGGGTCCCGGACGATCGCGACTCCCTGGCCGCCCCAGCTGCCGTCGGTCTTGAGCGCAACCGGCAGGGGGTGCGTCGTGATCCAGTCGGTCAGGTCCGCCGCGGTGTCGATGACAGCGGTGTCCGGTGCAGCCAGATCCAGTTCGCCGGCCGCTCGCGCGAGCGCGGCGCGTGACGTGATCGACGGCCAGTCGGCAGGTGCGCCCACCGACCGGGCGAGCAGCGTGGCGAGATCTGCGTCGGTGTCCCGGACGCGCGAGTGCAGGCGGCGCACCAGCGCGAGCGCACGCTCGTCGTCGCACAAGATCAGGTCCGGCTGGGTCTGTCGGATCGCGCTCGTCAGCGAGCGCAGCGGCGACAGCACGGTGCAGCCGGCAGTCGGCGGTCAGGCCGTCGACCAGCCCGAGCGGATGAGCTGCCGGTCGGCACGCGGACACCGAGAAACCCGCCTCGGTGAGTGCATGGGCCAGCCGCGCGGCGGAGAACCACCGCATCGTGGTGACGATCAGCGGCCGCTCGAAGCCCGGCGTCGGGCGCAGACCGCCCCAGGCGCTGCGCCGCAGGCCGAGGCGGTGATCGATGACAGCCGCGACCGCTGCCGCCGACTCGCGCTGCTGCATGACGGTCAGGTGATCGCCGTCGACGCGTTCGATCTCCAGGCGCCGGGCGTACCCGGCCCAGATGGCGGTGGTGTCGCAGCCGAAGTGCCGGTCGCGCGACGGAAGCGATCAGCGTCATCGCACCGTCGTAGCTGGCGGGGTCGGTACTGCCCGATCGCGCCGTAGGCGCGGCTGTTCATGGTGACCTCGGCGTCGGACGCCATCGCGTGCAACGGGTCCTGACCGGGTGCGTTGCGCCGCACGACCCGGCGGCTCAGCCGCACCGCGCGCAGGCGGAACTCCGCGACGGCTGCCGTCGGGCGCATGCGCAGCATGCGCGTGAGCTGCCAGCGCGTGCGTCGCAGCAGTGCGCGCAGCCAGATGCGGCGCGGCCAGTATCGCTCGTCGTAGACCGCCTCGATCAGGAAGAGGTTCTCGACGGTCTCGCCCGCGGCGCGCAACTGCTGGGCGATCTCGAACGCGATCAGGGCGCCGAACGAGTAGCCGGCGATGCGGAATGGTCCGTTCGGCGTCACCTCGCGCATCGCCGTCACCATCAGCTGCGGCGATGCGCTCGACGCTGGTGATCGGCTGGCGCGCCGCGTCGAACGAGGTGCGGCGTGAGGACGTACACCGGTTGCGGGCCCGTGAACGACGTCGACGAGCGTGCTCACCTCGGCCGGGTCGCCCTCGAGCCCGGGCACGACGTACAGGACGTCGCCGGTCCCCGCCCGCATTCGATGCAGCGTCACGCCGTCCGGCACGGATGCGGGTCGGGGGCCGGTTCCCGCGGACGGTGCGTATTCACCATGAGCGGAAACCACGGCGGTCATGGGCGCGCCGGGCGGTGTGCCGCGCCGGAGCGACGCACCCGGCGGGCCAGGCGCGGCGCGAGCCGCGGCGCGACGTACTCGGCCCCGACCATGAAGCGCATCAGCGGGCCGAAGCTGTTGGCCGCCGCCGGGCCGACGAAGAACAGGCCGGGCACGGAGCTCTCGAAACCGCCCGACAACACGGCCATGCCGGCGTGTGTCTCGACAGCGGTCTCGATGTCGTCGCTGAGGAACTCGATGGCCGAGACGTTCGGGTAGTAGCCGGTGGCCGCGATGACGTGGTCGGTCAGGACCTCACGCGAGCCACCGTCGGCGGCACGGAACACCAGGCGCACGCGGCCGTTCTCGGCGGTGGCCGATTCGAGCTGCTCACCGAGGGTGGTGCTGACGCCCTTGTCGAAGCGCTCCTTCATCAGCCACGCCGTCTGCGGGCCCAGGTGGCGCCGGACGATCTCGAGGCGCAGGCCGCCGGGCGCGAACCGGAACAGGTGTGGGAACTTCTGCAGCAGGTACGACCGCAGGCCCGGGCCCATACCGGAGGAGGGGTGGCGCACCCGCTCCCAGCGGGTGCGCTCGTCCGGGCAGCCGAACGAGGAGAAGCGCAGGCTGGGCCGACGCGCGACCAACGAGGTCTTCGCGCCCGCCTCGGACAGCAGCGTGGCCAGATCCACCGCCGATGACCCGCCACCGATCACGGTGACGTCGCGTCCGGCGAACCTGTCGAGGTCGTGGTGTGCCGAGCTGTGCGAGGCGAGCTCGGCCGGCAGGTGCCTGAGCTGCTCGGGCAGCTGGGCGAAGTAGCTGATGCCGACGGCGACGACCACGAGATCTGACTCGAGCACCTCGCCGTCGTCGAGCTCGATCAGGAAGCCCTCGCCCTTGCGGTCGAGTCGCACGACCTGCTTGTCCTCGAGCTCGGGCACGTAGCGCCGCTGGAAATCCATCGCGTAGGAGTTGAAGGTGTCCAACTCCACCGCGATGTCGGTCGGGTGGTACGCGATCTTGCGCGCGGCGCAGTAGTCGCGCAGCGTGCCCTTCCCGCCGGGTTCGCTCAGGCTCGAGGCGAACGGATCGGATTTGAGCAGCATCCCGGCCGGCACGTGGTGGCGCCAGGTGTCCAGTGGCGTACCGAAGATCCGGTGTGGAACTCCCATTGCGCGCAGATGCGCGGCGACCGACAGCCCGTATGGACCCGCTCCGATGATTGCGACAGCCGTCACGTCCAAACCCCCGAATCCGGACAAATGCCCGCTGACCCCCCAGCAGACTTGAAGGATCTTATTACGCAGACGGCCGCACCACGACTTGAGATACACGGGGGCGACGAGTTGTCATAAGAATCGCCTGAGAATGTGCCCGACGCCGGGCTTCGACGTAGATTTGGCCCGACGCCGCGCTCGGTGGCGCGCTCGTTCGAAGGACTGCCAAAGCGTGTACGACTACTGCGTTGTCGGTGGCGGCATCGTCGGCGTGGCGACCGCGCTCGCAGGTGCTGCGCCGTCGCCCCGGCGCCGGGGTGGTGCTGCTCGAGAAGGAGAACCGGCTGGCGGTCCACCAGACGGGCCACAACAGCGGCGTGATCCACTCCGGCATCTACTACGCGCCCGGCTCGTTCAAGGCCAAGCTGTGCAAGGCGGGAGCCGCCGAGACCAAGAAGCTCGCGGCCGAGCACGGCATCGCGGTGGAGAACTGCGGGAAGCTGCTGGTGGCGACCACGCCGAAGGAACTCGCGCGCGATGGACGCGCTTGCAGGTGCGCGCCGGCGAGAACGGCATCGCGGTCGAGCGCCTCGACGCCGCCGAGTTGCATCGCCGCGAGCCCGCCGTCCGCGGGCTCGGCGCGCTGTTCGTCGCGGAGACCGGGATCATCGACTACACCCGCGGTCACCGAGGTACTCGCCGAGCAGTTCCGGGCCGCCGGCGGGATCATCGAGCAGGGCGTCGAGGTCACCGGGCTGCGCGAGTCGTCCGACTCGGTGCGCGTCACCTCGGCGAACGGCTCGTCCTGGCGGGTCGGCAATCGTGGCGGTGTGCGCCGGCGTGCAGGCCGATCGCCTCGCGCGGCTCGCCGGCATCGCACCGACTTCCAGATCGTGCCGTTCCGCGGCGAGTACTTCCGGCTGCCCGACGCAGCGCAAGGACATCATCTCGGCGCTGATCTATCCGATTCCGGACCCGGATCTGCCGTTCCTGGGCATCCACCTGACTCGCACGATCGACGGCGGGGTCACCGTCGGGCCGAACGCCGTGCTCGGGATGGCCCGCGAGGGCTACCCGCGCGGCTCGTTCGACGCCCGCGACGTCGGCGACTACCTGCGCTTTCCCGGGCTCTGGCGGGTGGCCCGCACCCACTGGCAGACCGCCATCAAGGAGATGCGCAACTCGCTGGTGCGTCGTGGGTACCTGCGCGAGTGCCGCAAGTACTGCCCCGAGCTGACCGTCGACGACCTGCTGCCCGAACCCGCGGGCATCCGGGCTCAGGCGGTACTGCGCGACGGCACGCTCGTGCACGACTTCCTCTTCGAGGAGACGCCGCGCACGCTGCACGTGTGCAACGCGCCCTCGCCGGCGGCGACCTCGGCGCTGCCGATCGCCCGGCACATCAGCGACCGGCTGCTCTCCGGCTGAGCCGGTTCACGTGCACCGGCCGGCAGCCGGGCGCACCAGCATCGGGCGGGCCAGCGGCTGGTCGAGGATGGCGACCGAGTCGGCCAGGCCCGCACCGTTTGCGGTGACGGTGATCGTGCGACTCGACTGGCGGGGGAGTTCGAGGTCGACGGTCGTCACAACCGACCCCGCCTCGGCCTGCACGCCGAAGTTCACCGCTGCGCCGTCGACCCGCACCTGCGAGATCCGAGCGCCCGCCGGGGCGTAGAAGCTGACGAGCAGACGGTTGTCACCGGTCTGCACGCCGCTGCGGCCGTCCGCCCGGATCGTGACGTACGGCGGCAGGCCGCTCGTGGGTGCGTCGTTGTGCAGGCGCAGCGAGGCGACCACCTCACTGCTCGCACCGCACGACGAGCGGCGCCAGGTCAGCGTCCGGTCGAGGTAGTAGTCGAGCTTGGAGCCGGCGGCGTTCACCACCGCGAACCCGGCCCGAGCCCCGTGCATCGGCTGGATCCGTCCGGACCAGTCGGCGACGTCGAGCTCTTGCTGCACCGCCGCGGACGAACTCCACACGAGCAGCCGGCGTTCGGCCGCGGCCCGGCTGATCGCGCGCGCCAACTGGGTCGGGTCGCCCGCCGAGGTGATCCGGGCCGAGACGGCCTTCGCCACGGTGGTCAGGTAGCGCTTGCGTTCGGCGTTGCCCGCCGGCGTGTTCGCCGGGTACTTGGCGTACTGCCCCTGCTGGGTGAGTGCGACGACGTTCTGTGCGGTGATCTGTTCGCCCGCGCCGAGGTCGGCGGGCCCGGTCGCCTGCAGCAGATAGCCCAACGCGGTGGGGTCGAGGGCCAGCGCACCGTCGACGGGTTGGCCGGTCTTCGCCTGCCACATCCCGGCCCAGATCCGAGCCGCGTAACCGAACTGCGGGCTGATGTCGGAATTGGCGATGACGCCCTGCGGGTCGTCTTGCCGGTAGCGCGCCTCGAACTGCGCGCCGAGCGACACCCGGGCGCGGACGTTCTTCAGTTCGTCGTCGGATCCGAAGTGGGTGAACGTGATCCGGCCGTGGTCGGCGGTGACGATCGCGAACGCGCCCGGGATACCGCCGACCCCGCGCGATTCGGCCTCGTTGAGGAAGCCGATGAAATACCTACGCGGCCCGCTCTCGCCGAGCATCGGCAGCAGGACCCGCACCGTGCGGTCGGTGCCGGTCAGTTCCGCGCTCAGCTTCGCCAACTCGGCGCCGAACTCGGCGCGCGCCTGGGCCACCGGGGACAGCCAGGACGGCTGGGCGCCGGCGACGTGCGCGCTGGCCAGCCGTGCGCTCCTCGCGGCCGCGGCGAGTTGTGGGGACAGCTTGCGCAAGGCCGTCGTGTCGACCGTGCCGTGCTCGACCAGGTGCCCGCTCCCGAGCCCGTGCGCGAGTTGCAGCACGCTCGGCACCACCGCGCGGGCGAGGCGGTCGGACTCGGCGGCGATGACCCGGCTGGTCTGCAGCGGCTCGCCGGCCACCGGCAGGTTCGCGGCGACCCACCACGCCGGGCCGCTCGTCAGCGAACGGGCCGAGTCGGCACGTTCTTCGATGCGGTGCGCGATTCGTTGGGCGTCGGCGAAGCGACTGGCGGTGAGGGCCTGGCGCAGTTGCGGCAGCTCGGCACGCATCTGCTGCAGTTGCGAGCGGGCGAGCAGGCTCGTCACGACGATCCACGCCAGGCCTGCGCCGACGAGCGCCAGAGCACTCCACCCCAGCAGCGAGGCGATCCGCCGTCCGTTGAGCCGCGGCCATCGGCGGCTCACGCCGTCAGGTCTTTCGCGGCTTGCGGCGGCGCCCGACGATGACCAGCAGCACGCCGCCGCCCAGGAGGCCGACCGCGAGGATGGTCGCTGTCAGCGTGGCGAACCCGGTCTCGGCCAGGCCCTTCGAGGACCCGTCGTCGGTAGTGCGCTTCGTCGGCGCCTTCGACGACGGGTCGGTGGGCGCCGGCGCCGACGACGAGGTCGTCGCGTGACTCGGCGGATACGGATCGGCGTGCGCGGCGGCCGGCAGCCACATCAGCGCGACGGCGACGACCGCGACGGCAACGACGACGAGCGCAAGTCCGGTCCGCACGGCGCGCGCACGACGAGTCGATGCGAGAGCAGACGACATGGCGCAAATCCCCCGATTTAAAGTTGCCGTTAGATTCAGCTCGATACTACCGGCGGCGGCGGTTTACGCCAGCCAAACGCCCGGTGCGCCGTGCGTAGGCTGGAAAGCACCCCGGACCACCTCGGTTTGCGGGGATGTTCGCGCTGCCCGACCCGGTGCCGGAGTGCCCAGATGAGTCTGTCCGCGCTGCTCGCGGCGCCCGCACCGATCCGGCGCTGGCCGCGGTGACGGCGTCGGTCGACGCCGCCCGCCTGACGCTCAGCGGTCCCGTGCCGTTGCAGCCGTTGGTGATCGCCGGGTCGCCGCGAGCGGTCGGATA
>CAVQZY010000002.1:0-600178 GCA_963718805.1 uncultured Actinomycetota bacterium
TTATGTGGGTGATCCTTGTCAAGTTGATCATTGTTGGGTGCGGTAGCGGCGGGCTGCGGTCGCGGGTGTGAGGTTGAGCAGTTGGCCGATCTCGGTCCAGGTGAGGCCTTGGTCGCGGGCGTGGTGCGACGGCGTCGGGCAGCAGTTGTTGGCTTGGGTGATGAGGCTGGTCAGGGCGTGGAGGCGGACGGCGGTGTCGCCGAGCCAGTAGGGGGTGCGCAGCGCGGCGAGAGCGTCGATGGCTTCGTTCGAGCGATGGTCGGCGCTGTCGGGGTCGACGCGTGGTGCGGGTAGGTCGTCGGGTGGCGACGTGCGCAGTGCCGGTCGGCTGGTCATGACGCGTCCTGGTCGATGTCGGTCGAGCAGGCTGGCGAACAGGTGTTGGCGCGTGGTCTGGTGCTTGGCGGCGGCGTCGTCGTGTTGGGCTTGCAGGGTGGGCCGGAACTCGATGCTGGTTTGGAAGAACGTGCAGTTCTCGCAGACGGCTTCGAAGGTGCAGTCCAGCTCGGGGGGGCGGGTGCAGTAGCCGTTGCCGAGCATGCCGGAAGTGGTCGCGGCGCAGCCGGGCCATGTTGCGCCGAGGGTGTCGGCGGGTAGAGGTTGGTGTTGGCCGTAGAGGGCTTCGACTTTGTCGGTGACGGCGAAGTACTCGTCGGCGACGGTGCGGTTGGCGATCTTGGCGTAGCGCAGGGTCATGTCCAGGCTGTGGTGGCCGAGCATCGCGGCGATCGCCTCGAGGCTCATGCCGCGGTTGATCGCCTGGGTGGCCAGGGTGTGCCGCATCTGGTGGGGGTGGACGTGGCCGATGCCGGCGTGCGGCGGCGGCTTTGTTGAGGTAGCGGGTGACGCCGTGCCGGTCCATGCGGTTTGCCGTTCTCCCGTGGCAGCAGCAGCGGAGTTGCTCGGCGGCACGTGGCGGGTGCGGTAGTCGCCGATCAGCTCGACGAGGTGGGGGTGCAGCGGCAGGTAGCGGTCGTCGTGCAGTTTGCCGACCGGGACGTGCAGCCAGTGCCCGGCGCCGATGTGCACGACCGCGTCGGCGGGCAGCGCGATGAATTCGCCGACCCGCAGCCCGGTGCGCAGCAGCACTTCGCAGACCACGCGGACCAGCAGCCGGGGCTGGGCTGGGCGGCGCGCAGGAACTTCGCGGCGGCGGCGTCGTCGAGCGCTTTGGGCAGCGGGTGGTCTTGGCGGGGCAGGTCGCCGAGCAGGATCGGCACCCGCGGCGGGCGCGTCGTCCCAGCCCCATTCGTCGATGCGGAGGAAGAACATCCGCAGGGTCCCGAGCCGGTGCGCGATGGTGTTCGGGGTCAGCCGCGGCTCGTTCTGCCCGGGCGCGGGCGGCCAGCCACGGTTTGTAGTCCTCGATGTGGCGGCGGGTCACTGCGGCGACCGTGGTGACCTCGCGGTGCGGTCTCGGCCAGGAACGCGGCGAACGCGCGCAGCGCCAGGTCGGCGCCCTCGACGCTGCCCGGGCGCAGCACGCAGCCGATCTGGGCCAGGTAGCGGCGCATCGTCGCGGCCATGCACCGGCCGCGGCGAGCGGCGATCTCGTCCCAGCCGGCAGCAGCAGCGGCGCCGCTCATCGCTGAGCACCGCCGACGCAGGTGTCAGGGTGTCGGCGAAGATCTGCGCGTCGATCGCCTCGGCGGCGCGGCGGTACTGGTCGGCCAGCCAGTCATCGGCCAGGTGCAGGTAGATCCGGGTCGACTCGATCGAGGCGTGCCCGGCCTGGGCCTGCACCGCCTCCAGCGCCATCCCGGCCTCCCGCAGCCGGGTCAGGCAGGTGTGCCGCAGCTCGTGGCAGGTCGCGTGGGCCAACCCGGCCCGGCGTCGGGCGCCGGCGAGGATCTCATCGACGCCGGCCGCCGACAGCGGCTGCCCGCGGCGCTGGCCCTTTCAGCACCACGAACAGCCGGTCGGTGCTCGTCGCCGGCCGGTCGTTCGCGTCGAGGTAGGCGCGCGACCGCGGCGAAGAACCGCGCCGAGACCGGGACCAGCCGCTGGTGACCGCCCTTGCCCTCGGCGATGAACACCCGCCGCTCACCGACGTGCAGATCGTCCAGCCGCAGACCGAGGACCTCGCAGCGGCGCAGCCCACCGAGCACCATCGCCAGCACCATCGCCCGGTCCCGGTGCGTGCGCAGCGCAGCCAGCAGCGCATCGACCTCGGCCGGGGCGAGGATCCGCGGCAGCGTCCGAGGCGAGCGGACCAGCGGCACGCCTTGCCGCGGCCGTTGCGTTCCCGCCGGGTCGGCAACCCACGCGGCACCGGATTGACCGCCACGTCACCGCGGGCATGCAGATAGGCGAACAGCCCCGACACGCTCGACAACCGGCGGCGCACCGACCGCGCCGACACACCGCCCGCCTCGCCGGCCAACTGCAGCCGGCCCGAACCACCGTGGCGCTGCGCGGTGATGAACCCCAGCACGTCGGCGCTGGTCACCTCCGCCGGCGCCTTGCCGACGACGGCGAAGAACACCTTCAAGTCATACGCCGTGGCCAGCACCGTGTTCGGCCGGCAGCGGCCGCGACGAAGTCCAGATACTCATCCAGCAGCGGCACGCCCAGCCGCAAACCGGCCGTCGCCAGCGGCGTCAACAGACCGAATCAGGCACGGATCGACAACAGGCACGCGGGCCTCCATCTCCACGGACGACAGGCCCCGTCGGCCTATCGAAATGTCCATGACAGATCACCCGCATATCAAGCATGATGAGTGCGTTTCTTCGTCTGGGATGTCCGTGGAGCTCCAGGACCACTGCGGTTGGGGGGCGACCCTGTCAACGACGCTGGTCGCGGGGTAGTGGCCGGAACCAAGGCCGGAATCCCAGTCTGCGCAGCCCTATTTCGCGGAGCAGCATGTAAGTGGCGACGGCGCCGACCGGCGCCAAGCACCAGAGCAGCACCTTGAAGGGTGGGTCATCGAGGATGAGCAGCCAGAAGGTGAACCCTGTAAAAGGGCAATGATCGCGAGGGAGCTATAGGCGTCCAGCTCACCCAGGTCCGGTCCGTACTTGACACGGTTGGCACCGTTGGCGAATCGGTAGCCGGCGTTGCCGCCCTCGGTGTCGTCTTCTGGACCGCGGCGGGATGCGACTTGCCCCGACCGGATCCCACGTGGAGCTTGTGCCACAGCAGCCATTCTCAGTACCGAATTCTCCGGGTACAACCGGGCTGACGCGAAGATTCAGTGATTGTGCGCTGGTAGTTGCTCGTCAGGCGGTCTCCTCGAGCGTGACGCGGTAGCCGAGGCCGGCGAGTTGGTCGAGGGCTCGTTGTTTGGTCCGCTCTGGCCGGATGCGGGTGTAGTAGTCGGCGCCGGGATCGGTGTAGAGCGCGCCGGTGATGCCGAGGTTCCAGATGGTGACGAGCATGGTGCGTTCGATGGCGACGAGGGCTTTGACGGTTCCGCGTCTGGCTGAAAGTCGGCGATATTTCGTGGACAGGTAGGTGTTCTTGGTGCGGGTGGCGGCCATCGCTGCGACGCCGAGCGCGCCCTTGAGGTGCGAGTTGCCTGGCCTGGTCTTGGTGGATTTCACTCGCCCCGCCGATTCATAACTGCCGGGGCAGGTCCCGGCCCAGGACGCGAGGTGGTTCGCGGTCGGGAACTGGGTCATGTCGCCGCCGGTCTCGGCAATCACGACGTCGGCCACGGCCGTACTGATGCCCGGGACGGTGAAGATCAGGTCTCGAAACGCGTGAAACGGTTCGATCACTACCTCGATGCGGGCGGTCAGGTCCTCGATCGCCTCGGTGTGTTTGTCGATCGAGATCCAGATGCATCCTGGTCAGAAACGCATGATGGTCGTTGAACCGGCCAACCAGGGCCTCGGTCAGCCCGGGATCTTGGCCCGAAGCCGGCGCTGCGCCAAGTCAGCGAGCACGGCGGGGTCCCGTTGCCCATCGACAGGGCTTCGAGCATCGCTCGGCCGGAGTGGCCGAGGATCTCGGTCGCGACCGAGGACAGCTTGATGCCAGCGTCCTCGAGCAGCTTCTCCAACCGCTGGATCTCCCGAGCGCGTTCCCGGGTGATCGACGTACGGGTCCGGGTCAGGTCTCGCAGCTCACGAATCGGCGCAGGCGGCACGAACGAGCCACGCACCAGACCGTGCGCTCCGAGCTGGGCGAGCCACGCCGAGTCGGAGACATCGGTCTTTCGGCCGGGCAGGTTGCGCACGTGCCGGGCGTTGACCAGCATCGTCTGGAACCTGGCGTCCTCGAACAGGTAATAGAAGGGCTTCCAGTAATCGCCAGTCGCTTCCATCACCACGAGGGTGACCTTGTGTTCAACGAGGTGATCACGCAGTTGGAGGATCTGCCGGGTCATCGACCCCCAAGTCGTCACGGTTTCGTTCGTCGTCCGGCGACCAGCACCGGCGACACGTATGCACACTTTCGCGTCGCGTTTCGAGATGTCGATACCGGCGCAGCGTTGGTGGATGACTTCCACGGACTCCTCCTCGGGTCGGGTCGCCGCGGGGAGGCAAAATCAATTCGTAAGTCTGACGCTCGTGCTCATGGCAACAATCCACGGATCCCGTGGGAGCCTCCCAGCCTCATGCTCTTCCACGGGCTCACCGGCACCAGCCAGTATCGAGGACCAGCACGACGACACGGTCAGCGTGAACCCCACGACGGCGGTGCGCAACCAGCCGTATCTTCTCCGTCCCACGGAGGGCCCGCAGGGCGCCGCGCATGCTCTTCCGGATTGAGGGTGTAGATCGTCGGCGCGTCGGTGCCCGGGTGAGGTCGAGGTCTTCCGATGATGGGAGTTCCTACACCGCCCAGCCGGAAGACCTCGGGCGCACCGATGGAGGTAACCGTCGCCAAACCCACGAACTTGCCCATCACGGTCACCAACGAACCGGCCCGCGTTCGCGATCTCGCTCCAGCCGCCCCCGGATCGGGACACGGCATCGCCGGGCTTACCGACCGGATCCATGCAGTCCCCAGGACCCTGACTAGCGGGCCGACCCGTCAAGGCGGTTGGCAACCAACGCCGAGCTACCCTGCTGAACCGGCTCGGTGGCCGGCGGGGCCGCGGGTTGTCTGCGGGCGGGTTCGAACACGGTGGTCGGACACAACGCTACGTATGAGTGCGATAGCCGTGCCGAGCAGGACAGCGAGCCCGGCTGCGATGCCGATCACGCCGGTCCATGGGATGTGCCCGGCGCCGCGTCCGTGATGCTTGGTCGCTTTGTAGATGCCGTATTCGGTCGCAAATAGCGCGACGGTCATCGCGATGCTGCATGACAGCAGGATCACCCAACCGCGCCGGCCGGAGAAAGTTGGCCGTGCCAGGGACCGACCGCTGCGTGCGGCTCGCCGGGCCCGCAGCCGAAACATTCCGAGCGCGAGTGCGACGACGATGGCGGCGATGACTGCCTGGACGACCCAGTAGCTGGCTTGCCGGATTGTGTTCGGCGGGTTGCTGCCCCAGTCGGCGCCCAGGTCCCAGGTCTGCGCCAAGGTCGCCGCGCACAGCAGGACGAGTACCGAGATGACTACCGCCCGGGCGTTCGGCGCGAGCCACGCAGCGAGTACGGCGATGATGACGCCGGCGATCGGTGTCATGAGGTGACGGGTCGCCGGGTCGGGCGCTGCGGCGGCAGGTTCCAGTCGTCGATGGGCAGCGCCAGGATCGCGCGTCCCGCGGCGGCCATGCCGACGGCTGTCATGGTCCAGCCGAGCAGGTCGAGCAGATGATTGCCGGAGACCGCGGCGATGAAGTGGATCGGTTGCGAGACTCCGAGGACGAGACACCCGGCAAGCCCGACGGTCCGCGACCGTCGTAACGCGAACGCCAGCACGATCGTGCCGAAGACGTGGCCGGCGACGAACACCACCGTGAGGAACACCGTCGTGGATTGCTGGTTGACGATCGTGGCGATCCGGGTCGCCGTTGGGATGCTGATTTCTGCCCGGGTGCTCGCCAGTCCGACCTGGTCGATGAGGCCCACGCCGAACAGCGACAGGTACGCGGGGACGATCAGCAGCGCGGCGGCTGCGGTCAGGATTGGCGCCGCGCGCGAGGCGAGCTTGAGCGCGGCGAACGCCCCTGGGACCAATGTGAGGACGGCGACGATGGTGAGCCACAGCACCAGGCGCTCGCGTCCCGGGTGGGTGGCGATGCCGGCGAGTGTGGTGCGGGCCGGATCAGTCGTGTTGTAGGGCAGTGCGAAACGCAGGATCGCGACTGCGAGCGGTCCGAGTGGCATGAGGATCACGGTGAACCAGCGGACGGTGCGGCGGATGTCGCGGACCGGTCTGGTCTCGGTGTGCGGTTCGACGGTTGTGGTCATGCTGTGTCCTCTCCAGGTAGCTGCAGGAGAAGACTTGCCGGACATGGACTCTCGCGCGTCCGTCCACCGGCCGAACTCTGCTGTGTCGGTCCACCAGCGCGTGTACGCGCATCGACGTAGGCGGTCACCGAGCCAGCGGAAGCTGAGCGGCGACACGCCACCCGCCACCACTGGTCGGCGCGACGACGAGCGTGCCCGCGCAGGCCGCCAGCCGCGCGCGCATACCCGGCAGGCCGTGGCCGCCACCGCTTTGCGCCAACCCCAAACTGCGCGCGCGGGCGGCACCGTTGGTGACCACCACGACACACACCGCCGAGGTTGCCGACATCTCGACCGTGATGGGCGCCCCCGGCGCGTGCTTGAGCGCATTGGTCAGCGCCTCTTGGATGACCGCGTACGCGGTCGCGGCGCGTTCCGGGTCGAGCACGTCCACTTCGCCGGCGACTCGGTAGTCGAGGTTCAGGCCGATCGCGCGGGCGCGGGCGACCAGTTCGTCGATCGAATGGGACTTCGGCGCGGCGGCAGGTTCGAGCAGCCAGACGAGCCGCTCGATCTCGGACGCGGCCTGCCTTGCCGATCCGGCGATGTGGTCGAACGCCTGGGCGGCGCGAGTCGGGTCGACGCTCGCGAGCTTGTGGCCGGCGTGTGCCTGCACAACCATCGCGCTGACCGAATGGGCCACCACGTCATGGAGCTCACGCGCGATGCGCGTTCGTTCATAGCGCACCGAAACCGCGACGTACTCCTCCCGAGCCAAGGCCAGCGCGTGCGACTGCGCCGCCAGCCTCGCCCTGGACCGGTCGCGGGAGCGCACGACCAAACCCACGGCGCACGGTCCGACCGTGCCGAAGTAGATCGGCGGGTTGAACCCGTCGGCGCCGCTGTGCCACAGCCCCCCGGCCTGCCAACACAGGGCCAACAACGCAGTTGCCGCGACCGCGCGAAAGGCTGTGCTCGTCGTGGCAAGGCGGTACACCAGGGGAAACAGCACGAGGGGCAACACCGTCTGACAGACGGTCTGCGCCGTCCCGCTCAACCACCACGACGAGAACGTGAGCGGACAGGCAAGCAGGGTCGCGATCAGCGGATACCGTCGAGCGAGCACGGCGCAACCGCCGACCGCCACGACGATCAGCAATCCGTACCCGGCGGCCGGTGTCATTGCCGCGGGTCACCCCACGACGAGGGGTACTCGCGCGACCCACTGCAGATGGTCGGCGCGATGGTCGAGGGACAGGCCACCGCCGTGGCGCTCGACGCTTTGTCGGACAAGGGTCACCTCGGGACCGGTCACCACCGGAGAGGTCGGCGTACCGCTGACTCGAAGCACTAAGGCGTCCGTGCCGAATTCGACCTGCACGTCGCCCGGTGCCGAGCCTCGGTCGAAAGTCCGTAGCAGCTGCTCGACCACGCGGTAGCCGGACACCTCGAGATGCTCGGGCAGCGGGCGAGGGACACCCTGCACTTCGAGGCGGCCCCCGTACCGGGTGACGAGATCCCCGAGCCGGCTCAGACCGGCAGCAGGCTGCGAGATCGCGTCGACATGCACTGCGTCGACGACCTCGCGCATTTCGGCCAGCGTCCGCCGGCCGCGGTGCGCGATCACGGCGAACGCGGCCTGCGCTGAAGGCGGGTTGTCGACCTGCTCGCGGCCGGCTAGAGCGGTCGCCTCCAGTTCGGCCAGGTTCTGCTGCAGCTGCCGGTCGAGGGTCGCGCTGATGCGCAGCCGGTCGCTGTTGATCGCGATCTGCGCGGTCTTCTCCCGGGTGGCCGCGAGCTCGGCGTTCTGGGCCGCAACGCAGCGGTTGGTCTCGGAACGCGAGCGGATCGTGCGGCCGATCAGCCAGAACGCCAGCACCATCAGGCCAAGCGGAATGACGGAGATCGCGATCAGCTCGGCATCGGCCAGGCACATCGCCTGCAGGCCGACCAGGACGAGGACGAGCGCCGACGTCGCGCGTCGCCCGCTCAGCCGCAGACCGATGGCGCAGGCCAGCCAGAAGGCAGCCGGCACCGCCGCGCCACAACGGATGTACTCCCCGACAAACAGCCAGTTGACCAGTCCACCTGCTGCCACGGTGGCGGCCGCAGCCAGCGGGTAGCGCCGCGCCCACAACACCGGCAGCGTCATCGACGTTGCCGCCGCAACAGCGAGCAGGCCGCCGTGCGGGTCGCTGGGATAGAGGTCGACGTGGACGATCACCACCATCAGACCGGTCAAGGTCAACGCCGCGAGAGCGTCGACCACACCGATGCCCGCCACGGACGGCAACTGCGAACGCGGCGGCGGCACGGCCGCTCCGCCTGCTTGTGCCATGGCCGCCTCCGCCTCGCGCCCCGACCTCGGTGAGCCTGAGCAGAGCCACGACGCGATGCTAGGCACACTGCGAGGTCGCGTCGTCACCCTCCAGGTGGACGTTGTTCTACGATTCTCGCCACCGCAGCTGAGAGGTACCCGATGGACAATCTGGTCACCGTGCTCATTGCCGACGACCAGACCCTTGTCCGGGGCGGGCTTCGCGTCATCTTGGACGGCGAGCCCGGTATCAGCGTGGTCGGCGAAGCCGCCGACGGGCACCAGGCCGTCGCTCGCGCGCGCGAACTGAGACCGACGCTGGCGTTGCTGGACATCCGCATGCCCATCATGGACGGGCTGCACGCGGCGCAGCAGATTATCGACACCACCAAGACGAAGGTTCTCGTGCTCACTACCTTCGACGCGGACGAATACGTCTACGAAGCCCTGCGCATAGGCGCCAGCGGGTTCCTCCTCAAGGATGCCGAACCCCGACACCTCATCGAGGCAGTGCGGATCGTCGCCCGCGGCGACGCGCTCATCGACCCCACCATCACCCGCAGACTCATCCGGGTCTTCGCGGCCCAGGCACAACCCCAACCAGCATTACCAACCGAGTTCACACGACTCACTGCCCGCGAACTAGAGGTGCTCCAGCAGATCGCCCGGGGCCTGTCGAACCGGGAGATCGCACAGGTGCTGTTCGTCGAAGAAAGCACCATCCGCACCCACGTCACCCGCATCCTCACCAAACTCGGACTGCGCGACCGGGTCCAGGCCGTTGTCCTGGCCTACGAAAGCGGGCTCGTCAACCGCTCCACGACCTAACCGATAGAAGTCATCGAACGGCTCGATTCGAAGGCTTCGCCCGGGACCCGCATCGTCTCGGAGGTGGACCCGCCACCACAGGAATCATCGCGCTGGTGGACGCGGATCGCCCTCGGCACACGGCAACGTGGTGCAGGACGGCGGGCGTGCGATCGACACTTCGGCCGTCGACCAACTACCGCAGTCCCAGCGGAAAGGGCTTCGATGACTAACATCCAGCTTCCATTCAGCGAACAATTCGCGACCTACGGCTTGGCCTTCGAGATCGACGCGGCTCGAGGCGGTGTCGCGGTCGCCGGTCGGGCGGTCATGCCCGCCGATTCGCCCGGCGAGGCCATCGGCATCCTCGGAGAGACCGAGGGCGGCATCGGGGTGATGGGGCGCCCCGTTGCGGACTCCGCTACCGGGGTCGGGGTCTTGGGAGTCGGCGGTCGCGGCGGCATCGGTGTCCAGGGTCGAGGCGGCGAGTTCGCCGGCCGCTTCGACGGGGACGTGCTGATCACCGGCACGATGACCGCGAACGTCGACATCGTGCTGCAAGGCGCGGACTGCGCGGAGGACTTCGACGTCGATGGCGATGCCCCGGCCGGGACGGTCATGGTGTTGACCGGCGATGGCAGGTTGGGTCCGAGCACGGCCGCCTACGACCGTAGGGTGGCCGGGATCGTGTCCGGCGCCGGCGCGTACCGCCCAGGCATGATCCTCGATCGGCATGCCGACCGGAACCAACGCGCCCCCATCGCGCTCATGGGCAAGGCCTACTGCTTCGTCGACGCCCGTATGGCAAGCGTCGACGTCGGCGACCTGCTCACGACCTCGATCACGCCCGGCCACGCCATGAAGGCGATCGAGCCGCGCCGCTGCTTCGGTGCTGTCCTCGGAAAGGCGCTCGCGCCGCTAGATCGTGGGCGCGCGCTCATACCCGTGCTGGTCGCCCTGCAGTAACAGCGGCGTCCCTACCCACTCGATGAGGAGATGACCTATGGCAAACCTCGATGAAGCACTCGCCTCGAGCAATCCAGCGTTGAAGCAGCTCGGCGGTCTCATCGGAGCGGTCGCCGACTTCTCCGGCGTCGTATCGGCGGCGGAGTGGATCATCAGCCTCGTCCGGCCCGACGACGAGGTGCAGGATCTCCTCAACGCCGTGCTGGCAGCACTCGAGTCGCTCGAGGGGCTGATCGCGGCCGGTGACTGGCAGATATTCTTCGACGAGATCGACAACGTCAAGGACCCGGCCCGGCAGGTGTTCCAGCAACTACCCAGCCTCATCCAGGCCCAACTCACCCCGGCCGACGTCGAGGACTACCTCACGACGTGCGGCACCGCGATCCAACACTTCCTCGACCCCGACAGCTGGCGCTTCCCCTACTACCCGGCCGCCTACGCCGCCATCGACGACGTCACCGTCGGTCCCCGACCCGACGGCACCGGCCGGGCATTCATCCACGGCTACGTGCTACCCGTGTTCGTGCAGACGATCTTCTACTACCTCGCCACAGTGAAAGCCCTCGCGCCCCACACCATCACCAACGCCGACCGGGTAGAGCTCATCGAGGCGTGCGCCGACCAACTCGATCTCGTGTACCGCACCATCGTCGCAGGCAACCCAGCCGCCGGCGACATCGCCAACGGCGGGGACCCGCCAGGCATCGTCGGATTCCCGTTCGCCGACGCCGCGCTCGCCGAGGGCGAAGCTCTCGCCGCCAAAAGCCTCTACGGTCCTGTATGGCCCCCGGGATGGCCCGAGTCCGGGCCGAGATCGAACTTCGACCCGTTCTGGAACGAACACGGTCGCAACTACGGCGCCGTCGAGCAGTACTCCGCCATCCAGGTCATCGACCAGTACCCGGTCTTCTTCGACGCAGCGCCCCTGCAAACCGCCTACCCCGGCTATCCCCCCTTCGAATACGACGCCGTCGCAGAGGTCCTGCCCGACCAGCAGTGGACGGCCGTCTACGCCCCCGAACTCACCAAGCTCGCCCTGCGGATCTGGCAGCGTCAAAAGCGCGCGGTCGAACTCGCCGGGATACCCACCATCCGCGACACGATCAACCGGCTCAACGCCATGGTCCTTCGCCCGGCCATGCCAACCAGACACGAAGAAGACTGGTCGGTCCGCGAGATCTGCCACCTGCTCGCACCACTCGACCTGCCAGCCTCGCCCTCCGCGCTGCGCTACATCGGCGCCTTCCTCGATACCACCAACCCCACACCACCAAACGGCCAGAACCACCTCGACCACGGCCGCTGCTCGCTACGGGCCATGCTCGCCGGCCCCCTAGGCTGGTGACATGGCTACCAGCCACGAATATCACGCGAAAACGCACACTTCACGCCGACAGCGAGTCGCTCGCCATTCGGCGTAATGCCGACGCAGGCATTACGCCTTCTATGCCGACCTCCTGATTATGCCGATCTGACGCCCAATTGCTTGCCTGGTAGGGGGATCGGCGCGAACAGGTCGGCACAATCGGACGGCCCGGTCCGCTGCGTCCTTCACCGGAGCGGAGATCTGCATGACCGTAGTCACTTCGCCAAAGGCGGCCTCGATCTCACGAACGAGCTCAACGCGGCAGATGAGGATGGTGCCGCTTCGCGGCAGATGAGGATGGTGCCGCTTCGCGGCAGATGAGGATGGTGCCGCTTCGCGGCAGATGAGGATGGTGCCGCTTCGCGGCAGATGAGGATGGTGCCGCTTCGCGGCAGATGAGGATGGTGCCGCTTCGCGGCAGACATCCCAGGTTTTTCGTTGTCAAGCGGCGGCTGCATTGTGGGTCGCCCAGGCGGTGGTTTCGTTGTAGAGGGTGCGGGTTTTCAGGCAGCCGTGCAGGATGCCGACGAGGCGGTTGGCGAGTTGACGTAGCGCAGCTTGGTGGCCGATCTTTCGGGCTCGTAGCGCGTCGTAGTAGGCGCGGGCGCCGGGTGATCCGCGCAGCGACCCGAAGGCCCATTGCTGCACGGCGTCGCCGAGGCGGTCGTTGCGGGCGTAGCGGGCCAGGACCATTCTTCTTGGTGCCGGAGGCCTTGGTGATGGTGAGGTGCCGGCGTAGTTCTTGCGGGCTTTCGCATCGGCGTAACGGTGCGGGTCGTCGCCGAACTCGGCCAGGACCCGGGCGCCGAGGATGACGCCGAGGCCGGGTTGGCTGGCGTAGATCTCAGCGTCCGGGTGATGGCCAAAATGCTGCGCTCACCACCTCACCCAGGGTGTCGATCTCGCTGTTGAGGGCGGTGATCAGACGGACCTCGCCGGCGGCGATGACGGCGAAGGCGGCCTGAACCGCGGCGGGTTGACGCAAGCGCGGGCGCGCGCAGCGCCGCCTGGATCTCGCCGGCGCGGGCGTCGACATTGCGGCGGTTGGCCCGCCGCAGCGCCGCCGCGATCTGCGCCTTCGACAGACGCGCGGCCCGGTCCGGGTCAGGTGCCGCAGACAGCAGCGCGAGGGTGTCCGGCTCGTCGAGATCACCGAAGGCGGTCAGCGCGGCTGGGAAGAATTCCCTTAGGGCACTGCGTAACCGCAGCACGTGCCGGGTCCGTTCCCAGATCATGCTCTGATGGCTGCGGGCGACCAGCTTGATCGCCTCACCGGCCTCGGAGTCGACGGCGACCGGACGGTGATGCGCTCGGTCCAGCCGCACGATCTCGGCGAGCACGTGCGCGTCCGCCGGCATCGCTCTTCGCGCCCGAGGTCGAGTGCCGCTCCCGGTAACGGGCCACCGACATCGGGTTGATCGCGAACACCTCATACCCTGCAGCGACCAGCGCCGCGACCCACGGGCCGCGTTCGGTCTCGATCCCGATCTTCACCCGCGAGGCCGCCTCACCCGCGCTCGAGCTCGGCCCACTGCGCCGGCATCGCGGCTGCAATCAACCCATGGAGGCGGCTCATCCCGTCAAGGCCTTCGGGCAGCCGGCGCTGCGCCACCCGCCGACCCTGATCGTCAACGATCTCGATGTCGTGATGGTCTTCCGCCCAGTCATCACCGACGAACAACATCCCCGCTCCTTCGTCTCGGCCATTCCTACATCATGCAGCAGCGCGGAGGAGGTTGCCGGCGATCTAATGGTTCAAGTGCTCACCGACAGGAACCGGGGCACGTCATCCCAGCAGCGGTTACATCTCCTCACGACCAGCGGGCGCACGGTCTGCCGCAAGACCTCAACCAGGATCAGATGAGTGGAGTGCTGACCCGCCAGCCGCTACCAACACCGAGCCTGCCGAAACAGGCCGGCAAAAGCCATTAGATGAGGATGGTGCCGCTTCGCGGCATGGTCGCGCGTTCCGCGCTGACAGCGGCATGGTCGCGCGTTCCGCGCTGACAGCGGCATGGTCGCGCGTTCCGCGCTGACAGCGGCATGGTCGCGCGTTCCGCGCTGACAGCGGCATGGTCGCGCGTTCCGCGCTGACAGCGGCATGGTCGCGCGTTCCGCGCTGACAGCGGCATGGTCGCGCGTTCCGCGCTGACAGCGGCATGGTCGCGCGTTCCGCGCTGACAGCGGCATGGTCGCGCGTTCCGCGCTGACAGCGGCATGGTCGCGCGTTCCGCGCTGACAGCGGCATGGTCGCGCGTTCCGCGCTGACAGCGGCATGGTCGCGCGTTCCGCGCTGACAGCGGCATGGTCGCGCGTTCCGCGCTGACAGCGGCATGGTCGCGCGTTCCGCGCTGACAGCGGCATGGTCGCGCGTTCCGCGCTGACAGCGGCATGGTCGCGCGTTCCGCGCTGACAGCATGGTCGCGCGTTCCGCGCTGACAGCGGCATGGTCGCGCGTTCCGCGCTGACAGCGGCATGGTCGCGCGTTCCGCGCTGACAGCGGCATGGTCGCGCGTTCCGCGCTGACAGCGGCATGGTCGCGCGTTCCGCGCTGACAGCGGCATGGTCGCGCGTTCCGCGCTGACAGCGGCATGGTCGCGCGTTCCGCGCTGACAGCGGCATGGTCGCGCGTTCCGCGCTGACAGCGGCATGGTCGCGCGTTCCGCGCTGACAGCGGCATGGTCGCGCGTTCCGCGCTGACAGCGGCATGTCCGGTCGGTCGCGACGTACTTGCGTGCGGTTCAGGCGATCGCGGGTCGGGTGAGTTTGAGTTCGCGTGCGAGCGCGCTGGCCGAGGTGAAGGTGATGGTGGGGATGTCGAGGGTGGCGGCGGCGCGGGTGTTGTCGGGCCGGTCGTCGATGAATAGCACCTGGTGCGGTTCGGCGTCGAGGGCGGTGAGTGCGGCGGTGAACGCTGCCGGATCGGGTTTGGCCTGGCGCAGGCGGCAGCTGTAGAGGCGGTGGGTGAAGTGGGCGGCCCAGGGGCGGCGGTCGATGGCGGCGGCGAGCGGTTCGGGCGCGTTGGACAGCAGTGCGAGACCGACGCCGGTGCGGCGCCGGTGCAGGACCAGGGTGCGCAGGGTGAGCGAGTTGAGCTGTAGCCAGCCGTGCAGGTCGATGCGGGTCAGCGTCTGGGCGAGACGGGCGAGCTCGGCCGGGTCGCGGTTCAGGACTCGTGACCAGTAGAGGTGCGCGGGCAGGCCGAGGTCGTAGTCCAGGCGGTGTGCCCAGTACCGGTCGAGGAACTCGTTCGGGTGCTGTCCGGTCAGGGTTGCCAGTTCGTTGATCGTGTCGGCGGGCAGGGCGGTGCTGATGGTTTCGCCGTAGTCGACGAGCAGCCAGTCGATCATCGCGCCGCCTCCGCGAGGTTCGCGGCGTGTTCCTCGTTGCCGCGGTGCTTGAGCGCGGGGGCGGTGGCGGTGCCGATGACGACGAAAGCGATCAGGATCGGGAGCAGGCCGAGCGCGAGCGGCAGCGAGGCGACGGCGGCGAGGTGGCCGATCACTGGTGGCCCGAGCACGAAGCCGGCCCACCCGCAGGCCGAGGCGGTGGCGACGGCGGTGCCGGGGTGCAGTCCGGGGATGCGTCCTGCGGCGCTGAACACGGCCGGGACGATCGAGGCGAGCCCGATGCCGAGGCAGGCGAACCCGACCAGGGCGACGACGGTGTTGCCGATCAGCAGCGCGCCCGCGAACCCGACGCCGGCCACTGCGGCGAGCGTCGGCAGGAGCCGGTCGGGGCGGTAGCGGGTGAGCAGCCGGTTGCCGCACAGCCGGACGGTGAGCATGGTCAGGCAGAAGGTGGTGTAGCCCAGACCCGCCACGAGGCCGGAGGCGTGCAGCGGCCCGGACAGGTAGACCGACGCCCAGTCAGCGGTCGCGCCCTCGCACAGCATCCCGGCGAAGGCGATCGCGCCGAGCAGCAGCATCCCGCCCGACCACCGTGAGGCGGCACGCTCTGCGACGGGCGACCCGTCGGGACCGCTGGCCTCGGCCGATGTGCCGGGCTGGTCGGCGGCGTCGGGAAGCATCCCGGTGGTGAGCAGCCCCGCCGCGAGCAGGATCAGCGTGCCGAGCACGAGCAGCTGCGGGGTGAGGGTGATCCCGGCGCCGACAGCCAACGCGCCGATGCCCGCACCGGCGAACGAGCCGATGCTCCACCCGCCGTGCAGCCCGGACATCAGCATCTGCTTGCTGGAGCGTTCGACTGCTATGGCCTGGGTGTTCATGGCCACGTCGAGGGTGCCCTGGAACGCGCCCCATGCGAACAACGCCGCGAACAGCGCGGGCAGGTTGGCGACCAGCCCGACGATCGGCCCGGCGGCGCAGTAGCCCACGAGCGCGACCTGCACGACCAATCGGCTGCCCACCCGCGGCAGCAGGTAGGCCGCAGCCATCATGGCGCACACCGACCCTACCGGCGCACCCAGCAGGGCGAAGCCGAGGGTGCCGTCGGTCAGGCCGAGCGCGGCCTTGACGTGCGGGATGTGCGCGGTCCACGACGCGAACAACAATCCGTGCACGACGAACACGACCGTCACCGCGATCCGCGGCCACGAGCGTCCCAGCCGCCCAAGCCGTCGCGACCGTCCAGCCTGTGCTGGCTCAGTCGTGTCCTGGCCGGTCGCTTCGGCGACTGCTCCGCCAGTCATTGCATAACCCCTTCGCTCGCGGTGTGACGAGAGCGAAGCTATGTGCGAAAGTGAACATGTGCAACGTTCACTTCGGCACAAGATGATCGTTCATGCGGTCCGGGCCAGCGGCTACCTGCGCGTGGACCAGCTCGCCGAACTCGCCGGGGTGTCGGCCATGACGATCCGGCGCGACCTCGAGGACCTTGACGCCCACGGCGCGGTGCAGCGCACCCGTGGCGGAGCCTCCCGCGCGGCCAAGTTCGGCGAAGGCGTCCCGTACCAGGCCCGCGCCGGCGAGGACCGCCAGGCCAAAGCCGACCTCGCCGAGGCCGCCGCAGCGATGATCAACGACTACGACTCGCTGATCATCGACAACGGCACCACCTGCCAATCTGTCGCCCAAGAACTTGCCGGGCGCCCGGTCACCGCGCTGTGTCTGTCCCTGCACTCCGCCGCAGCCCTGGCCGCAGTGCCCGGCGCCCGCGTGATCATCCCCGGCGGCCCCGTCGAGCCCGACACCCTGGCCATGTACGGCGCCACGGCCATCGACGCCGTCCGCAACATCACCGTCGATGTCCTGCTGCTCGGTGCCTGCTCGGTCTCCGGAACCCGCGGGCTGACCTCAGCTACCTACGAAGACGCCGAACTGAAAAAGGCCAGCATCGCCGCGGCGACCAAGCGAGTACTCGTCACCACCGCTGCGAAGCTCACGCAGTCGTCGAACTTCCGCTTCGGCGACCCGGCCGATCTCACCTACCTGATCACCACCCACGACGCCGACCCCGACACACTCGCGGCGTTCCAAGCCGAGGGCGTCGCCGTCACCGTTGTCTAGGCGTACCGAACCGGGCGAGCACTCATCGGCATGACAGTGCGGAGGCGTAGCCGGCACCGCGCGCTTCCCCAACCCGGCCGGTGTCCCGGAACGCACCCTCATCCGGGACGCCGGCGTCGCGGGACAAAGAACGCCGGGTTAGCGATGCTGTCGGGTGGCGACTTCGGGGTCGATGGCGGTGTGAACGATGTCGAGTGCCTCGTGGGTGGTGAGCCCGGCGTCGTGGGCGAGTTTGGCGTAGCGCGCGGCGGCTTGGTGCAGATGTTGGCGGGTGATGTCGGTGCTGTCCACGGTGGTGCCGGCGCGGCCGCGAGTGACGACCAAGCCGGCGAGTTCGAGTTCGTGGTAGGCCCGTGCGACGGTGTTGACGGCCAGGCCGAGGTCGCCGGCGAGCGCTCGCACGGTCGGTAGGCGAGTGCCGATGGGCAGCACGCCGTGGCTGATCTGGTCGGCCAGTTGGGCCCGGACCTGTTCGTAGGGTGCCACCGGTGAAGACGTGTCAACGCTGATCATCGGATGACCTCGAGCCAGGGGCGCCGACAACTCTCGCCGGCCACGGGTTCACCGCTGCACCGTTCATCGCAACGTCTCCGGACGCGCCGGTGCTGGCGCCAACGGCGGTGCGGTCCCGCGCCGATCAAGCCAGTCAGCGACGGCCTCGACACTCATCAACACAACCGGTCCCCAAATCCACAGCACATATTGGCCACCGATCGGCGACTCGATACCGGCCAGCAAGCCGACCGGGACGGACCCGCCAACACCATCACCAATGGCCACATCGCCAGATACCAGACCCTCGACCGCAACCGCCGGTCGACCAGCAGCGACTGTGCGACGACGGCGAGCCTTGGGCGCCGCATCAGATCGCGCAGCGTCACGAACACACACCCCAGCACCATGGCGAGTACGGCGCCGAACGACACAACAAGCGCTGGGCTCGAACCGTCGAGCAGCATCGCCGTCAACAGCGCCACGTTGAACACGACAGCCAGCCCGAGATTGGCCACTCGCAACGCGCCGACCCGACTTCGCATCGGCTCACGTGCCACCGCGCTGACCCGCCGCGGCAGCGACCGGGCCAACTCGCGCTCACCTCGACGCACAGCGTCCGCGCGCGCCAACGGCGCCGCCGCGAACAACGCCACCGCCAACATCCACCACAGCACAGCGGCACCGTTCGCGTCGCGATCATCTGGCCAGCCCAGCCAAGCTGACACTCCAAACGCAAGCGCGGCAGGAACGCCGAACGCCGCCGCCGCCCACCGCGCCCGCCGGCGAATCGCCAACCGCGCCGCCAGCACCTTCCGCGCCGACGAACCGGTCACACGAAGGCCGCGACCACCATGCGCGTGCCAAGTCGCGATGTAACCGTCGTCCTCCCAGTCAGCGTCCACCACAGCCCAGATCGTATTGAGACAAACATCGGTACGCAACCTGAATCGGCCAAGCAAGTCAGCAGCGGCTCGGTGTTCCCTCTGACCTTGATTACCTTCGGGGCGCGGACGGCGTAGTGGCGGTGACCAGATCATGGCAACGGCTGGCGGGCGATCTGGTCGAGATGATGCTCACCCTCGGCAGGATGTCGTGCGGTGAATCATCTGGGCCTCACGGGACCGGATCCGCTGCAAGGATGACGGCCGTGCACCGCTACGAGGCAACCATGTACGACAGCAACCGCTGGAACGGTTTCGAGCTCCGCCCCGGCGACATCATCATCAGCGCCCCGCCAAAGTGCGGGACGACGTGGACGCAGATGATCTGCGCCCTGCTCATACTGCAGGAACCGGAGCTCCCGCTCCCGCTGGACACGCTCTCGCCGTGGATCGACATGGTGACGCGCGCCCGCTCCGACGTGTTCGCGGACCTGGAAGCCCAGACGCACCGACGGTTCATCAAGACCCACACGCCGCTCGACGGGATACCCAACGATCCGACGGTCACGTACATCTGCGTCGGGCGGGACCCGCGCGACGCGGGGCTGTCGATGGACCGTCATATCGACAACACCGACATCGGTGCGTTCCTCAACCAACGCGAACGGGCAGCCGCTATCGACGGTATCGAGCTCGGGCCATCGCGGCCACCGCGGCCGCGCCCCGACGGCGAGCGGGACCGCTTCTGGCAGTGGGTCGACGACGAGACGCCGTCGACGCAGGTCGGGTCGTCGCTGCGGCGCACTGTAGAGCACCTGCAGACGTTCCGGGACGCCGCCGACGACCTCGAGATCGTGTATTTGCACTACGACGACCTAAAGGTCGACCTGGAGGGGCAGATGCGGGAGCTGGCCGCGCGCCTGGGCATCGACGTCGACGAGCACCGATGGCCCCGCCTGGTCCAAGCGGCGACGTTCGAGTCGATGCGCAGCAGGGCCGACACGACCGTCCCCGGCGGCGGTACGGAGCACTGGATCGATCCCGCCGCGTTCTTCAGCCGCGGCACGAGCGGCCAGTGGCGAGACCTCCTCGACGACGCCGATCTCGCCCGGTACGCCGCGCGCATGCGGGCGCTCGCGTCCGACAACCTCGTCGAGTGGGTGCATCGCGAGCCGGTCGACTGAGATCCCGTCCGGCGGTAGACCCGCACGACCCAAAGCCGACCGTCAGGGCCGACCGCCGACCGCCGACGGCGCCCATAACTGCCGATGCGCGGCTCGGGACCAACATCAGGGTCTGCGCCTCAACCGACGCCGGATTCGGCGATCGCGGGCGCCTCGGCTGCATGCGGTCCGCCACCGTGCATGTCTATGCGGGTGAAGGGACGGCTCGACGACGCCCCGCTTCGGCATGAGCGCGTGATTCGGTCGAGCGGGTCGTACCCGCAAGGGGAAGGCCATCAGCCACTTTCCCGGCGACACGGCCTGGAGTCGGGCAGCCATGTCACGCGCTGCTTCGTGTGGATCGGGGTACTGGCTGACGAGCCGTGCACCGGCTGCGACGGAGTTAATGCCCACGGTTGAGCCGGGCCGAAGCACAAGTCGACGCCCAGGGCGCCGTTAGCCTCGGCCACCCACCACAGTGACAGGCCCGGCGGCGGGGTGAGATCCATCGCTTCGATCATGTTTCGGAGCAGAAGAGCCGTCCGCCGTTGCGGCGTCTCCCAAGACGTGTCTTCGGACCCTCGGGCGATCTCTGCGGAGTAGACATCTGCGTCGAAATGCAGGTCCGGGATGTCCCACGGACTGCCGTCGTGTTCGACGAGGTCGCAGGTGGGTGCATCGAACACTCCCGTGTAGTTGCGGAAGTCGATCCAGGAGACTCGTCGGCCATCCGGCGAGGGCACAATGATGGGCGCGATCACGCCGCACCCTGGGATTCCGCACGAGCACGAGTACACCGCGATGCGGCGGCCAAAGTCGCCGGGTAGCAGGGGCGATTCGCGCCCGAGGATGGCCTCCGGGCTAGATCCGTGCCAGGACGGTGCAACGTCAGCGAATGGATCCGCGCCGTTGACCGTTATCACCACAGCTGGCACGGCGGGCGGCGGAACGAGGTAGTCACCCAGAATGAAGCGCACCATCGGTGTGCCAACACTCAGGGCCGTCGGGGTCGGTATGTCGGCGCATTTCGCCCGGCAAACAAGCCGGCCAGTTGTCAACACCAGTATGCGAATCCCGAAACGACCCCTTACCGGACGCCCTTCGTCGTGGCAACCGGCCACGTCCCAGTCACATGCGTCACCATCCCGCGAAGGACCAGTTGCCGTGCGTCAGATCGACTAGCAGATCGCCATCCGGCAGGTGCACGACCCCCGCTCGACGCGCCAGTTGGTTCGGGTGTCCTGCAGATCGAACGCATTCCATTCGTAGTCGCCGATGACGGCAACCGTTCCGCGCACCGTCACCCGCGAGCCGGCAGGCACGTCAACCGCAAATCCGCCGCACTGCACCTGGAAACGGGCCCGGCCGACAGTCATGACGAGCTCAGCGCCGAAGTGTTGCGCACCCTCGCGCTCCATGCCCGCCTCAACGCTGCGGACCGGCCCGGCCTCCCCGGTCACCGCGTACCTTCGGTATCGAGGATCCGGATCGCGAGAGCCGAGGTCCACCCACCTGTCTGGTGTGTCAACCTCGGCAACGCTCAGATCGCCGCGCACCCGCAGTCCGACCTTGGCCAGCACCCCACCAGCGACCGGCGACGGTGGCTCCTCATCGGCCACCATCCACTCAGGGAGATACACCCACACTGGACCATCCTGACCGCGCGTTATCACCTGCGCACGCGAGACTCTCAGAATCCTTCGGTATTCCGATAGGCGACGGTATCCCGGAACGGACCGCTCATCGGGACCCGGGCGAAGCGAGGCTCGGATCGGGGCTTGGTGTCGGCTTTCGCTTGCCTAGCGACGGTTCGACCTAGCGCGGTCGGCGGTCGCGTCCCGAATGACCCCTCCGGAATAGATTCCGGTAAGGGTGCGGCTATCGAAGCGGGGTGTCGGCCACGACGGAGGACAACGACGACGCGACGGTGCCGTGAGGACTTTCGGTCCCGGCTCAAGCGCCGGGCAGCCAAACGTAAGGTGGGCGTGCGGCGCGCCAGGCATGGAGCAGACCATGGAAGCGGTCACTCTCCAAGCCCTTGACGCGATCGGGAACCATCTGCGCGATCATGATGGACAGCGCGCTCCTCTCCCTGGTCGTCGTAGGAGTGATCAAGCATGTCTCGTGGTGAGCCGTGCTCGTGGTGGCACTGGTCCTCCTGATGTCGAACGCCGGCGGCCCCGCTGGGCCACCAGCTAGCGAGCCATCGGCTGCCGACAGTGGGTGTCGGCAACTCACCGTGAGCGACCGCGCAAGATCGCGTCAACCAGCCTCAACCCAACACATCCGGAGGCTAGCGCCGGTTCACCCGGGCGGAGGGCGAGGGATTCGAACCCTCGATAGGTTTCCCTATAGCGGTTTTCAAGACCGCCGCACTCGGCCACTATGCGAGCCCTCCAGAGGCTCGAAGGTACCGTATTTGCTGGGCTGCGTTCGTCGGTGGGCTCGCCCGCGCGGTCAGCCGCCAGCAATTCCGCAAGCAATCTGTACGCACAGCACGGCGTGCGAGCGACTGCAAACACACGATGCCGTCGCTCCCGCTGGCGAACTTGCGCCCCTGTTGACCGTCGCTGATCTTGCCGATGACCCCGTCCTTCGTGTTGCCGACGAAGCGCTTGTGAGAAGGCCCCGTCCGCTGGCTGCGGACGGCGCCTTGGTCGGCTCGGTGCCGGGGTGTTCGGCGGGGTGATGGTGCCGATGTTCAGTCGCGTTCGGGGATCGCGATGCGGGCGGCCTTCTCGTCGACCAGCGAACTCTTCCGCGCGAACGCGGAACTGAGGGCGTTGACGGCGAGGTTGTTGATCGTCTGCGGGTATCCGCGCGAGGCGTTGTGGATCAACGTGACAGCGTCGTCACTGACAGCGTGTCCGAGCGGCCGGCGATCTTCACATGGTGCGTCCACGATCTCTTTCGGGGTCATCCCGCCTATCCGGAAGTCGCCGATCTGCGCTCACCGCCCACGCCACCACGGCTGACAGACCCGCACATTTGGAACGCCTTCACACCCAGGTGTCGCCCGAAGACGCACCAACAGGCGCCGATGCTCATCTCAACAAGATCGCGCAGTCTGAGGCGCAGGGAAGTGGCGCATTCGACTTGTCGGAAGCGGCCCGGGCATCCCGCACGCTGTGGCACCCTGACTCAATGATCGACTGCCGATTCTGCGGCGAGCCCGCTCGTACCAAGGAGCATGTGTGGCCCAAGTGGCTGCGGAGCTATCCGGGCTTCAGCGCCACCGATGTCGGCTCGCGCGGAGAGCGTTTCCAGCGCACCGAGTTCAGCCCGGTCCCGGACGCCACGGGTGTCACTGCATCGGTTCCTTTGCGACTTTCCAACGTCACTGCCGCCGTATGTCGCGACTGCAACAACGGGTGGATGGCGCTCATGGAGTCCCGCGCCCAGGCGATCCTCGACGCCGCCATGCGTACCGATGAGATCGCCGGCCCCGCCCTGACCCAGTCCGACCAGACCCTACTCGCCGCGTGGTTCACCAAGTGTGTATATGCCTACGACGCCGCGATCGTGAGCGAGCCAACCAAGCCTGGCCGCGCGAGGACTACCGGGACCTCAAGACGACACAGGAGGCGCCGCCTTCCGCAACAATCTGGCTCGGGAAGAACATCGGACACCACGCTGACATGATTTTGTCGGTCACCCCAATCTACGTGGTGCCGATCGAGCGGGACGCGACTCATGACCCCGGGCCACCTAAACTTGTGGGCGCCTGGATGTCAGCGAACACGATCGTCCTGTACGGCTTGTGGATGCCCCCGGACATGTTCGCTGCCGACATGCCTACGCGGCTGGGCGGCGCCGACGTACAAGCGATGACTCGAATCTGGCCACCGGCCGCCGTAGCCGCGTGGCCCGCGACATACCTGAGCGACCCCGCAGGCGGAAAAGCTGATCAACATGCTCGCCACGGTCAGGAATGAACACGGCATCCCCGTCGACCATCTGACGCACGAGCAGATCGAACAGGCAAAGACCGAAATGCGCGCCAACGCTGCTACCAACGAGAGCAGACCGCCCTACGCGATCGTGAACCGAGTCCGAGCAACCCGCGGGGACTGACCCAGCAGGTCATCCTTGTCGGCCCGGAGCGCACGGGACATGCCTGCGATGTACGCGCACCTACCGTCGATCTGCGTTCATACCTGTATCGGCTTGGCAACGCGCAGACGAGGATCCATGGTGCGAGCGTGGGCGTTCGACCGCGACCCGCGGGGCCGACCGGGTTGCAGATGAGCCGCCGACGACCGGACGAGTCCGCGCTCAGTGAGTTCTGGCTCTCCAGCGACGGGATCGTCCACACGTATTGCACTGGAGCCGGCCGTCCCGGTGCCGGTGATGCCTGCACCGACGCGGACATCCCCAGGGCGAAACAGTCCGAGGCCAGCAACGCCGTTCCACAACCCTACGTCGGGTCAAACGCTTCACGATTCACTGCGGATCACTGTCGGCTCTCGGGACGGCTAACAGGACGGCCAGCAAGTCAGCGGTGACACCCCAATCGACCAACCAGACACAAGACGTGACGGAATGCCGAACTAGGCCGTGTCCCGTGGATCGTTCTGGACGGGGTCGCGGAGCCAGATCTTGATGCTGGCGACGTCGATGGTGCCTTTGTAGACGAACTCGCGTTTGTCGTAGCGGGTGGCTACGGCGCGGTAGCCGCGTAGCAGGTTGATCGCTCGCTCCACGGTGTTGCGGTCGCGGTACTGGTGCTTGTCGAAAGCGGGCGGGCGACCGCCTGCCGAGCCTTTCGCGATCCGCGCGTTCACCTGGTTGACCGGTTGCGGGATGGTGGCCTTGATGCCCCTGGCGCGTAAGCGGGTGCGGATCTTCGCGGTGGAGTAGGCCTTGTCTGCCAATACGCGGTCGGGGCGCGTCCGTGGCCGGCCGCCGGCACGGCGGATGATGCGGATGTCGGCCATCAATGCCGCGAACGCTACGCAGTCGTGCCGTTGCCCGGCGCTGGTGACCCGCCCGATCGGGCGGCACCGGGCATCCGCGGCGAGGTGGATCTTCGTCGTCACACCGCCGCGGCTGCGCCCCAGACCTTCCCGGTCCGGTGCCACTGCCCTGCGGTCCGCGTCGCCCTCAACGGCCCCAGCGGCGCCCGCGTCGCCCGCGTCCGCGACGTCACTGGCGGGCTCGGTGACGGGCTCGGTGGCGGGCTCGGTGACGGGCTCGGTGACGGATTTCTTGTAATTCGAGCGAGCCCCCTGTGTCCTTGCCCGGCCGCAGCGAGACCTCCAACACGGTCGGGGCCAAGACAGCTGGCGCGATGTCTTTCGGTGGTTCGTGCCGGGCGCCGGCCGAGTGATGATGCGCGCGGATCACCGTGCCATCGGTACCCAGCACCCACTCGGCGGCCGCATCATCGGAGTCGCAGTCCGCGCGCAGCCCGTCCAGCACCACCGACCAGGTGCCGTCACCCGACCAGCGGCGGTGCCGGTTGTAGACAGTCTTCCAATTGCCATAGCAGCCCGCAAGATCGCGCCACGGAGACCCTGTCCGAGTCCGCCACAACACCCCGTCGATCACCATCCGGTGATCAACCCAGCGACCACCTCGAATCGGTTTCCGATCCGGGAGAAGCGGTTCCAGCCGCGCCCACTGCTCATCGGTCAAGTCGTGTCGATCATGCATGACCTGTGTTTAACGCACCCGACGCCAAAGATCCGTAGGACACGCCCTAGCCTGCGTCTTCACGCGACGTGAGCGACATGGCCCTGGAAATGACGGAAGTGCCTGTCTCGTAAGGAAAACTTGGGCTTGTGACGGTCCAAGATTGCCGAACGAGGAGGCACTTCGCAGGTGAAGCGTAACCGGCGTTTGCGACGGGTCAAGGTCACGGCTGATGGTGAGGGTTTGGTGTCGCGGGCCGGGGTCGCGTTGCTGCGGGAGTTGAGCGTGGACACTGGTCTCGCGGGCGGGTGGACGAATGCGCTGCTGGACACCTACAAGACGTTTCCGGCGGTTCATGAGCCGGGCCGGGTGCTGGCTGATCTGGCGGTGGTGATCGCTGATGGCGGTGACGCGCTCGCGCATCTGGCCACGTTGCGGGACCAGGACAAGCTGTTCGGGACGGTCGCCTCGGATGCCACCGCGTGGCGCTGTGTGGAGCGGGTGGATGACACGCACCTGGCCAGGGTGCAGGCTGTGCGGGCGGCAGCGCGGGAACGGGCGTGGGCGGCCGGCGCCGGGCCGGACCTGGCCGACGGGTTGACGATCGACATCGACGCCACGATTACAATCGCCCACTCCGAGAAGGAGAACGCGGCATCCACCTGGAAGAATTCTCTGCACTAGACAAATCGGACATCGGCTGGCGGTTGGTGCGATCAGTTCACTGTTTTCCGGCCGGTCAGGGTGCGTCCGGCGGAGTCGCCGAAGGTGGGTATGCCGAGTGGGACGCTGCGGCGGTGGTTGGTGATCTGGTCGACGTGGTCGAGTTTCTGGCGGGTGGCCTCGAGGCTGATCTGCAGTCCTTCGACTTCGCCCAGCCATCCCTCGCGGCGGGCTTCGGCGGTGCGGGCGATGAGGTTGTCGCGGATCTCGACGAGCCGGTCTCGTTCGGCTGGGTCAGGCCGCAGGAGTGGGCATCGCAAGCAACTGTGCTCGTGGATGCACGGCGTGGCGTAAGAGCGGCCGCAGGTGCCGAGGGCGAGTTTGCGGCGTTCGAAGTGGCCGAGGAATTCCTCCCATTCCTCGTCGGTCGGGGTGCGGTATTCCTCGCTCGGGCGCATGCCTCGGCGGCGGGCGATGAACGCGCGGTGCCCATTGATGACTTCCTCGGGGTAGACCGCTTTGTAGCTCATGGTGGTGTTGATGTCGCGGTGGCCGGCGACGAGTTGGGCGATGTGTGGGGGCATGCCGTGCAGCACGGCGTCGGTGATGAACAGGCGGCGGAAGTCGTGCGGGGTGAACCGCAGCGGCTGCCCGGCGGCGTCGGTGATGCTGGTCCCGTCGAGGGCTCGGTTGAGCCAGTCGCGGATTGTGCCGCCGGGGATGGCGCGCTGCTCGATGCTGAACCGGCGCTGGAACAGCAGCGGCATCGGCGGGTTCCAGGTCCGTTCGTGGGAGTCGTAGGAGGTGACGGAACCGATGGCGCCGTCGGGTTGCCGGATGCGGGTGATGATGGCGGCCAGCACGTCGGCGAGCTCCGGGCTGACGACGAGCAGCCGTTCGGTGTCGGTTTTCGACGGCGCGATCTGCAGCAGCGGGACGAGCTCGCCGGTGCCGGGCAGCGTGTATTGGATCAGGCTGTGGTGAGACAGTTCGGTGAGTTCCTCGATGCGGATCCCGGTGTGTCGCAGCGTTTCCACGGCGGCCCAGGTCCAGAACGCGCGGTCTTCCTCGCCGGTCAGGTCACGGCGCTTGCCCTCGCCGCCGGGATGCTCAGCCCAAATCCGGGAGGATTCGGCGCCGGTCATGCTGCGGCGCAGTTCGCCGCCGGCTGCGGTGAACGTCGCACCGGGAGTGGTGTCGTGGGCAGCCTGCAGGCGGGCCACGGCGTCGACCCGGAGCGTGTGCACGTGCCGCACGAGCAGCGGCAAGACGGGCAACCGTTCACGGGTGCGCTGATCCATGCGGGACTTGCGGGAACGCAGTTCCTTCTGCCGGGCCAGATCCTCGGCGCGGATCGGGCACGGCGCGGCCCACGGTCCCCACCGGCTCGGCTCTTCCATCGCCCACTGGGCGATGTCGAGGTAGAACGCGCGGACACCGGCAATATTGTGCAGCCCACCGG
Organism: uncultured Actinomycetota bacterium; assembly: GCA_963718805.1. Classification (GTDB taxonomy): domain Bacteria; phylum Actinomycetota; class Actinomycetes; order Mycobacteriales; family Jatrophihabitantaceae; genus Jatrophihabitans. Next base: position 27,510 of record CAVQZY010000002.1, read on the forward strand.
CGCGTCGCTCCCGCACCTGGCTGATCTGGCCGTCCGGGCCGACGACCCGCCGGGTCTTGATCATCACGCGTTGCTTCCACGCGGCGGCGACGTCGGGGTGCAGATGCAGCGAGTCGATGCCCGGGTGGTGACGTTCCAGGTCGCGCCAGAACAACCCGCCCAGTGCAGCGGCGAGACCGGCCAGGCTGGTGTGGTCGAGCATCGGCTGGCGTTCCTGCAGGTAGGCCACGAGCACGTCGCGCACCGGCCGGCACTCGATGCCATACCGGTCGATCAGCTGCGCAGGGCTGAGCTTGCCGGTGGTGGCGAACGCGCGCATCCGCGACGGCGCGTCCGGACCGAACACGCCCATCGTGTGCAGCAGTTGGTAGAACCCCATCGCTGCGTTGCGGCGCACCGACCGGCCGTCGACCGCGGCCGACAGTTCCAGGCAGTCCCCGACGGTGATCTCGCGCAGGCTGCCGCCCTTGACGGCGAGGATTGTCGCCGCGCGGCGCAGCGCGGCGCTCTTCATCGTGCGCCCGGCGGGAGACGCATCGCATAGGGCCGCGAGTTCGGCGAAGCCGGCGGGGTCGCGCAGCTGGGCCATCAAGGCGACCAGATTCTGCGGCGCGCGTGGAGTCAGCACCCAGTCCAGACTGGGGCGGATCACGTCGGCGCAGACGAGTATCTGCGCGCAGACCCGAAGGTTGCTCGTCACGCTCACTCCGTCGCCTGCTCGCCGTGGCCGGACCCACGCGAGCACCGGTGCCCACCATCCGGCGTTGCCCATCGCGTCCGCGCCGCTGGCCAGCCACCGAGCCTGCCACGTGTCGCCGGGCTGGTCGCCCAGCCAGCCCAACACCCGCCGCAGGCCTCGTCGGCGCCGCTGCAGCGCTTCGCGGTTGTTCTCGATGTCGGCGGTGAGCGGGGCGGTGAGCAGCCGCGCGAGCACCGCGTCGGTGGACAGTTCGGTCGACCGCCACCGCGGCGCGCAGACCCGCGGCGGGTAGGAGCGCCACAGTTCCTGCATGTCCGGGCCGACCTCGACCACGCCGGCAGCCGGCGCCGTGGCGGTCAGGGCCAGGCTGGGCAGCACTGTGGCGGTCATCGCGACCGGCCGGCGAACAGCACGTCCAGCGTCTCGCGGCGATAGCCGTCTGGGACCGCGCCGGCCGCCTCGCTGCTTGGATCAACCTGCGCAGCCTCACGGGTCTGCTCGCCGCGGCGATGGTGCGCGAGCATTCCGGCGATCACGTCGCCCGGCATCGGCGTGAGATAGATCTGGGTGGTGGACAACTGGGCATGTCCGAGGACCCACTGCACGTCGGTCAAGGGCACCAGCGGATCGCGCGCCATCCGATACGCAGCGGTATGGCGCAGGTCGTGCAGGGTCCAGTTCGCCCCAAGCACGCCGCCCGCGCGAGCGAACATGGCCCGCGCCGCAGAGTAGGTCAACGACCGCCGGGGGCGGCGCAGCGTCAGCCACAGCGGATCGTCGCGACCGGCTGGCGCCACGTCGCCCAGCGTCGCCTGGTAAAGCCGCAGCCACACGAACGCATCCGGCGAGGCCGGCAACTGCTGCACCGCGCGGCTGCCCTTACGGACCACGGTGACCAGCTGCTGACCCGGGTCGACATCCCCGCGCCGGGCGCCGAGCAACTCCGAGGCCCGCGCCCCGGTCGAGACCCACAACGCGACCAACGCCCGATCCCGATGCGACCCGAGCTCGGCGAACAACTTGTTGAACAACTCGTCGGGAATGCAGCGCGGGATCCGCTTGGGCACCCGCGGCCGATACAACCCCACCCGTTCATTCCGGAACGGCTCCATCGGGTTGTGGTGCGCGTTGGGCCGCCCACCCTGCCGTTCCCGCGCCAGCGGGAACGGATTGACCATCGGCCCGGTCCCGGCGTCGCGATGGAACTCGTAGAACACCCGCAACACCGTCTCCGAATGCGCCCGCGTCGCCGCCGCATACCGATTACCCGGCCCCGGCCGTCCGGTCACCGCATTGGGCTGGCCACGCACCGCACGAGCGGCAGCTCCCGCTGGCCGGGAAGGCTTGTCCCGCAACGACAGCCAGCGACAGAAATCGCGGGCCTCGACCCGCGTCGCGTGATCCCACCGCACGTCGATGGCCCAACCGAACCGGAACCACCGCAACAAGTCCATCGCATACGACCGCTGCGTCGCCGTGGATCGTCCCGCAGCCTGCAAGTCCTGCAAGAACGCCCGGACCGCGCCGACCGGCACGCCGCTCGAGTCGAGCAGCCTGACCGGCTCCCACACGTCATCGACCGTGACGACCGCACCCGCCCCCGGCACCACCAACGACGCAAGATCACGCTCTCCACCCAGTACATCGGCCATACCGCGGAACGTAAGTCGGCACCATTCGCTCGCCCGTCAACGCCGCGCCCGACCCGCTCGCTAGTTCAGTCAACAGGTAGTCGTTCGGATTTCACCCGCTACTGGCCTACCTGGACCGCCCCGACATCTGCGGTGGCGAGGGGCTGGCGGGCATGCTGCGCCCCGGCAACGCCGGATCGAACACGACCGCCGACCACGTGCAGATCCTCGCTATGGCGTTGGCCGCGCTACCTGCGTATGCCCGACCGCGGCCCGGTGCGAAGAAGTCGCCGCAGGTGCTGATCCGCACCGACTCCGCCGGCGCCACCTACGGATTCGCTGCCGCCTGCCGGCAGGCCGGCTGCGGGTTCTCCCTGGGCTTCGCCGTCGACGACCCCGTCCGCGAAGCCATCCTCGCCCTGCCCAAGAAGGCGTGGAGCCCGGCCTACGACCTCGACGGCGGACTCCGCGACGGGGCGTGGGTCTCCGAGATCACCGACCTGCTGGACCTGGCCAAGTGGCCCACCGGCTCCCGTGTGCTGGTGCGTCGGGAACGGCCGCACCCCGGCGCGCAGTTGCGGTTCACCGACGCCGACGGGCACCGCTTCACCGCCTTCATCACCGACACCAAGCGCGGCGGCCCAAGGGGGCAGCACGCCGACCTCGAAGTCCGCCACCGCGCCCACGCCCGCGTCGAGGACCGGATCCGCTGCGGCAAGGCAACAGGACTACGAAACCTGCCCTGCAAGGGCTATGCACAGAACCGGGTCTGGCTCGAACTCGCCCTGAGCGCGGCCGACCTGCTGACCTGGATGCAGGCGCTGTGTCTTGACGGCGACCTGTCCCGCTGCGAACCGGCCGCCCTGCGCTACCGGCTGCTCCATGTCGCCGCCCGCCTCGTCCATACCGGCCGGCGCTGGCACCTCAAGATCGACCGCGACTGGCCCTGGGCCACCCATCTGGCCGCCGCGTTCGCACGACTACGCGCAGCACCCTGGCCAGCCTGACAACGCCACAACACCAGCACCACAAAGGGACTTCGGAGAGGCCGGCAGACCGGCAACTCGACGCTGCCCATCGTCCGCCATTCACCAGACCATGATCACTTACGTTGCACGTTGATCAAGTTTGGATCGCCATGAGCGATCGAGGCTAGAACGCATTCAATACAATCAATCCGGCGAACGCTCCTATGACGGTCGCTACGGCCCGCCACCCCGCCTCGCGCTCAGTTCGGCGCAGTGAAGCATGCGGCTCCCCAGCACGCAACATACGCGCCCCAACAAGATGCCATGCGCGCAATGTCGCTTTCCGCCGATCAGTAGGGCGCGGATAAGTGGGCGCAAACATGCCGATGTCGTCGTGACCCGAGATCGGCTATCGCATCTGCTCGGACCCGGTAAAGATCAACCATGCCGCGCCGCCGCGTTTCGTGTCGATCCAGCGGCGCTTTGGGTTGGTCCAGGTGTTAAAGCGCCCGGCCCTGTTCCCCGTCATCGAATCGCTCATCTTCGAAATGGCTGGCCGTCGATGTGCGGCGATTGTGCACGGATCGTGCGCCCCCTATCGCCGTGCGTAGCTGAGGAATTCGAGCAAAGAATTTAATATCGCTGGATGTATTGACCGCGATGACGTACCAGGCGCACGCTGCGTCGTATCGCGTCGTTACCGACGGCGGCGCTGGAGAACGGGGGGTCCCATGAAGATCACGCACGTGCTCCTCGCGCTCGGCATCGCCGCCGCGGCGACGATGGGTTTCGCGACTGCGGCTGGGGCCACCACCACCGGTACCGAGACCTTCACCCTGCTCAGCACCGATCCCAGCGACGGCGCACAACCGATGATCATCGCCAACGGTCCCGTGCACGCGCGCGGCACCGACGTCCAGGTGAGCCCCAGCATCGACCGATTCGTATTCCCCAACGGCAACCTGAAGATTCACCACAAGACCACCGCCGGCACCAGTCACGATTCCTTCGACCCGATTACCTGCTACGGCACACACACCGAGAACGGCACCTTCACGGTAACCAACGCCACAGGGGCCTATAAGCACGCGACCGGCTCGGGCAACTATGCGCTGAAGATCACCTTCATCGGCTGCGACCAGGCGTCGGCACCGGAGTACTTCTCACTCCAGATCGACGCAACCGGAAGACTGACCGTATAGGCCAGATCCGTACCGCCCAAACTCGGAAGCAACCGGCGTGCTGGGTCGGGTCAGGGCCGACCGGACCCAGCGCTTGACCTCCCCGCGCCGCCACACCGAGCACGGCCACCAGTTGGTGCCGCACGCCGCGCCGGCAGCGTGGATCAGCGACAATGACGACGCGGGCACGGCAACACTCCATGATCATGTGTGGCGTAGAAACCTTCATGATCCAGCGAGGCAGTGCCCGCGCTGCGTCTACACCTTCACCGGCGAGTCACCGGACGACACGCGCAAGATCGCGACTTTGCCGAGGCGCTGCATGTGATCTTGCACCGTGTTCGGGGGAGATCCACAGTTGCTCGGCGATCTGTGTGGCGAGTCCCACCCGTGTGGCTCCGCCCAGTCAGGCGGGTCCGCCTTGAGGCTGGCGGTCTCTGACCATGCACCAGCTGCTCAAGGGGGACCCGTCAGCCCGCAAATACGCATCGCCCAAAGAACGTCGAGATGTTCACCGACAAGGCCCTCGACTACAACGTCGACGACCCCGCCCGTAACTTCGTCGTCCTCAGCCCGATGGACGAATTCGACACCGTATTCCGAAAGCCCTACAGCTACATCATCTTCCACGTGAAAGGCATCAAATCCGCCTATCTGAGCAGCGGTGACCCAAACCGACGCCGCTGCGAAATCACGGTCGTCATAGGCTGCGATCCACAGAAATTCACCATTGGCCGATCGCCGTCGACCTGCGCGGCTGCGTAGGAACGCCGGATGTTGTCCAGGCCCGCAGATCGATCGATCTGGCTGGCACAGTCGAGCCACGCGGCGCGCTCTGTGACCGGCATTGCCGAGCATGATCGTGATCTTTTGCGATGACACTCGAGGCGGGTGCTTCTCGATGAACCGTTCGGGGCGTGTCCAGGCGACGTCACCGCTGTCGGGCACCTGGAGTACTCGTATTTCTACGCAGTGTCACGGTTTTCCGGAGCGCGCTGTGTCTTACCCGATCTGGCGTGCGGACCACCGAGCGTGGTGTCAGGCTGAACGCCTTCGACAGTGTCTCCCTGCATCGTCGTAAACGACGAACGTGACCTGTCGTACGTGTCTATTCAGCAACGTATCCGAGGAATTGTGAACAGAATTGGCGTGCGCGTCGGCGTGTGCGGCGCGGCGATGTGCATCTGGCTCGCGGCGTGGCCGAGCACCGCCGGCACGGCGTCTGCGCAGCGGACGGTCGCCACCTCGGGCAGCACTCTCGGGCAGGTGAGCCAGCAGGCCGCCGCAGAGTCGATGCGTCCGATGCGCTCAGTGCCGGCGAGCACCGGAATGCGGGCGATGAGCATGTCCACGGCGGTGACGACCGTGACGGGGCCGACCAGCCTCGCGCACAATGTCGGCGGGTCATGGAATAACTACGCCTTCACCATCCCGAACGCCCCGCACGGGCCGGGCGCGCACGGCTCGTCCGGAGCGGTGCACGCCGTCCAGCTCTACAACGGCAAGGTCCTCATCATGGCCGGGTCCGGCAACCAGGCCGCGAACCTGCAGGCCGGTGATTTCACGAGCTGGCTCTGGAACCCGACGCTGACGGATCAAACCAAGGCGTGGAAGTTCATCCCGACTCCGCACGACATGTTCTGCTCAGGACACACCATCCTGCCGGACGGCAACGTGCTGGTGGCAGGTGGCACGACGTCCTACCCGCAGTACGACTCCGATGGCCACCTCGTGCACGACTGGACCGGATCGAAACAGGCGTACATCTTCGACGTGCGGAGCGAGCGGTACGTCCAAACAGGGTCGATGGCCAACGCGCGGTGGTATCCGACCGCCCTGAGCCTCGGTGACGGACGGACACTGATCGCCGCTGGACTCGACGACCAGGCCGCCGGTCTCGGGCTTGTGTCACACAACACCGATACGGCCGAGATCTACAGCCCGAGCACCGGCAAGTGGACTGCGGCGCGCACGCTCGATCTGTCGCTGACGAGCCCGTCGACAGCTACGAGCAACACCGGCGTTGGCCGCTCTCGCACGCTGCCGCTATATCCCGGGCTGACCTTGCTCGCGAACGGGACGATCTTCTACTCCGGGGAGAGTTTCGGTAACAACGGCGTCTCGCCCGGCGTGTGGAACTACAAGACGGGCACATTCACCCCGACCGCGGAACTGCCGTACAAGTACTCCCGCAGCAGCGGCGCGACCGTGCTGCTGCCGCCGGCCCAGAGCCAGAAGATCATGGTCATGGGCGGCGGCGACTATGCGCATCCGACGACACGAGACACCGAGATCATGAACCTGTCCAACACCGCCAAGCCGGGCAACCTCAAATGGACCAAAGGCCCGGCGATGTCGACCGCGAAGATGTACGTCGGCGCAGTGATTCTTCCTGATTTCACGGTGTTCGAGACCAACGGCGCCACGCAGTATCGGCAGGGCGGCGCGCACACGGCAGAGATCTACCATCCGAGCACGAACAAGTTCAGCGTCATGAACTCCCCGAACCAGGACCGTCTCTACCATTCCAACGCCTTCCTGGAACCGAACGGCCAAGTCGCGGTCATGGGCAGCCAGTCGCTGAGCGGCTACTTCAACATGCACATCTCGATCTACAGCCCGCCCTACCTGTACAAGGGCTCCCGCCCGACAATCACCGGCCGCGCCGCCTTCACCTACTCCGGCACACCACAGGGCTCCTTCAAGATCACCCTCCCGAAGGGCAGGACGCTGGGCAAGGCCAGCCTCATCCGACCCTCAGCGACAACCCACTCCACCGACCCCGACCAGCGTCTCGTCCAGCTCAGCGCGACAAGACTCAGCAACGGCACCTACCGCCTCACCGCACCCTCGAACCCCAACCTCGCACCGCCAGGCCAGTACATGCTCTTCGTCACCGATAACACAGGCGTGCCGTCAACCGCCGACTGGGTTTCCATCGGCACACCGACAGCCCGATAACCCCCGGTACCCGAGCTCGCAAGCTGGACCCGCCCCCACGCCAGATCATCGCCGCAACGCAGCCCATCGCGGTGCACCCGCGTCCACGACGCCGGTCCTCGGACCTGGCGTCGGGCAGGCCGGCGGACCTGCGGCGGCGTTTCCGACCGGCCGCACCAAACCGCCTCTGGTTGCCGCGTTCATCTACGTCAGCACCTGGTCGGGCATGCCCTACGCCGCGGTCGTCATCCACGAATGCGACCGCCGCATCATCGCGGGCGAGTGGCACCCGATGCGCAACGCCCTGACGCGATAGCAGGCGATCTGTACGCGGCAGCGCCAGCGCCCCGGCGCCGGCCGCGAGCACCGGGGCGCGCATGCCCGCGCCGTTTCGCATCGTGCAGCAGGTCGGCCCAGGACTGGCTCGATTCGCGGTAGCCGTCGGCCGGCAACGTTGCGTGGTGAGCGATCCGTTATCCGGCCTGCAGTCGGCCACACCAGGGTCGCTGGGACGTGGTCGGGTTCGCAGACCTGGTCAGTCCGGCTTACTCGTTGAGCCCCGTCCCCGCGGCGGATGTGCGTCGGCGAGCTTCAGTCGCCGCCGCAGTGGTCTGATGGTTGCGGGGGCGGGATGCCGGGTTCGGCGATCGCTACGTACAGCGTTGCCCGGTGGGCCACAACGGCCGCTGTGGTCGCCCACCGCAGTACATGATGGGGGTCTGGAAACGTCCGGGTCCAGCGAACGGAGCCGTTCGTTCGGCTGCGACCCACGATGGTCGCATCGGCCCCGTCGTGGAGCCGCACCTCGTATGTGCTGGCAGCGTCGGACGCTTGTGCCGGCCCGGTGAGAGGCTCTTCGCTTTCGACAAATGGCTGGTGCGGCGGGCGGCGGGGCTGTCCGGATGTCAGGTCGAAGCTGACGATCGCGTCCTGACCGATGCCGCAGGGTTGATTTCGATTGAGATTCACCCCCACGATGGTGATCACCTGGGCGGTATCGTCAACGCTCCAACGGGTAATGTCTGCCAAATTGAGCAGGTCGGTGCTGGCCCAGACGATCCTGCCGGTCGCGGCGGCTAAGGCGATCACTTCTGCATGGCGGTACTTCGCCGACGCGGGCGGGGCGTTTGCATGTGACGTCGTCGACGAATGTCCACAGCCGGCCACCGAGATCGCGGCGAAGACCGCGGCCGCGGTGCGGCACGTCGCCCGTGCCTGCGGCCCGAGGAGCGCGCGACGGCTGGGCCGCACGCGTGTCGTGGCAAGCGACTCGGCGATACACGTGCGCACGTGACCACCTCCCGGGACACCCGCTCAGCGGATGCCGACCGGACGCTACTCCGGCACGGCCAGATGGCAGCCGACAACGTCATGAATGCGCCGCATCACCCGTTGTTCTGCTCCCTGTCCGGCGGTCCATGTCCGACTGCTCATTACGTTCGGATTGGGCATATCCGGTTTCTGTGCGTCGGCTGGTGCGGATGCCTGACCTTTCCCGGTTTTGCTTCGGTGGTGCGTCGGTACCCGTCGACATTGTGTTGCTCAACGCGCGCAGGGGTGACTTGGGCATGAATGAGCAGCCTGAAATGCAGGTCGGACTGGTGCGTGCCAGAAGTCGTTGACACGGGTCACGGTTGCCTGGACTATCACCGGCACCGGCGGCGCGCTGCAGCCACACTGCGGGCGAGCCGTGCCACGCGGTGGTCAACGGCTGTCAGCTGGCTCGCGCGGAAACAAAGACGGGTTTGCGACTCGTCGATGTGGCCGGTGATCGGGCGGCGTCAGATGGTGCGAGATTCCGGTTCGGGAAACAGCCGGATGGGCGCCGATGGCGCAGCGTTGCCAGCGAGAACGGGACGTGACGAAGGATGAGCCGCCGGGACCGTGGCGGGTGTCGCCGATGACTCTCCCTGCGCGGCGCGACTGGTGGCGCGTGCCGGTTGTCGCGCTGCTAGCGATCTGCGTCGGCTGCACATCCGCATCGATCAGACGTGCCGGGCCGAACTCACCATCCACGCGATCCGCACGACCCGGGCACCGGACCGAACGGACCCGCGCCGGTGGCTCGCCGTCCGCAGCTCCCGGAACGTTCGTTCCTCGATCACCCGGCACCAATGCCGGTGGCGGCGGCGTCCTGCTCGCCGTCAACGCGCGGACGGGTCAAACACGGCGGCGAGCGTCGTTGCCAACCGCGAGCGTGTCCGAACCTGTCGTGGGTGGGGGGCTGGTTGTGGTCGCCGGCACGCTCGATTGCCGGGACCCGACGCTCACTGTTGTGGCGCTGCGGGCGGCGACCGGACAGCTCGCCTGGCGCCGGTCGATCGGGGTCCCGAGCTCGTGCGGTGAGAATCCGGTGCGTCTGGCCGGCGCTGTCATCGTTGCCGGCGGCCCGCCGGGTGGCGACCTCGGCGGCTACGCCCACCCGCACAACAAATGTGACAGTCCACGGCCGCAAGGGGCTGCTGCCACTGGGCTCGACCTGGCAACCGGCAATCCACGCTGGCACGCCCCGCCGGCCGCCGGCCAGGTGCTGGCCGTGAGCACCGACACGGTACTGGCCAACGGAACGAGCCCTGGCTGCCTTGTCGGGCTAGACGCCGCGACCGGGCGTCCCCGGTGGACCGCGGCTCCGGCGGTGATCCCGGTCGAGATCAGCGTCAGCGGAACCAGCGCGTACGAGCAAGGCCCGCTCCGGAGCGGATCAGCCGTCGTCAGAGCCGACCCACGCACGGCAGCGATCAGGTGGAGCGTGCGCCTGCCACCCAGCGACGACATAGCACCACTGGCGATAGGGGACGCGGTGGTCACCACCACAGCAGCCGGCAGCCGGCAGCGATTCATCGCCCTCAACCCGAGAACCGGCCATCAGCTGTGGCAACGCAGCGAGGTGGCCTCTCAGGTATGGACGACCGCTGCGTCACACATCCTGGTCATCGCGCTGTTCCACGGCCTGGATCGGGTCCGGCTCGAAGCGCTCGACCAGCGCAGCGGCGCGCGGCGCTGGGTGTTGCCCGACCAGAGCGCGATCGGCGAACCTGCCGCCGACGGAACCACCGTCGTGACCCGCGCCGGTAAACACGCAGACGCATTTGCCGCGTCAACCGGCCACCAGCTCTGGACCGTGGCCGGTACCTACACCGCGGCGACGGTGAGCGCCGACACCGCCTATCTCGCCCTGTCCAAGACCCCCAAGAACCAGGGACAGGGAGGTGGCGGCTGAACGCCCACAACCGGACCCAACGCCGACGAGCCCATGCGCGCGCCCCGGACCGTCAAAGACTGGCCGGCCTGCTCGCCGCCGACCGCGGTGGCTCGAACCAGGTCATGACCAGCAAGCCGTATGCCGGCGCCCGCCGGGTGTTCTGGATCGTCGACAACGGGTCGCTGATCGAGTATGAGCTCAACGGACCGGCAGCGATCGGAGGACCATGTCATTTCGGCGGCGCTGCAGGGCGCGACTGTCGTTGCTCCTCATCGGACTACTGACTATCGCAGGTTCGGTAACGGGACCGGTTGCCACGGCAGCCGGCGTGCGGACGTCCGGTGCCGTGACTACCCCGTCCCGACCCGTCCACGCGATCACGTCAGCGGCGGGGTTCGTCCACCCCGGCGTCCTGGTCAACACCGGCCAGCTGGAGTTCGTCCGCCGAAAGGTGGCGCAGGGCGTCGAACCCTGGCGTAGCGCTCTGGTAGCCGCCAGGGCCAGCGCGTATGCGGACGAGGCGTACACCCCACAACCCGTGCCGGTGATCAAATGCGGGCCGACGAGCCCGGACATCGGCTGCGACGCCCTGCTGAGCGATGCCACTGCCGCATACACCCAAGCCCTCGCCTGGTATTACACCGGGCATACGAGCTACGCGAGGACCGCTATCCGCATTCTGGACGCGTGGGCGTCGACCCAGACGGGCCAGGAGGACTCGGACGGCCCGCTCTATTCGGCGTGGGCGGCCGAATTGTTTCCGCGGGCCGCAGAGATCATCCGCTACACCTACCCAGGGTGGCCCAGTGCGAAGATCACGCGGTTCAGCAACCTGCTGACACAGGTGTATCGACCGGCCATCCTCGGCGGGGACCCGTGGGCCAACAGCAACTGGGAACTGGCGATGGCCGACGGACTGATTGACATCGGCGTATTCACCGACTCGCGGAAGACGTTCGACGCCGGCGTCACGATGTGGCAGCGACGCGTGCCGGCCTACATCTACCTCAAGACCGACGGGCCGCAGCCGATCACTCCGCCGGGCGGGAAATATGACACGACGGTGCGGCTGAACTGTTTCTGGCTCTGGACGAGCGGCCCCAACTACAACGCCTGCGTCACCGCCAATCCTGCCGTTGCGACGACGACTTTCTACAACGGCCAGACCCAGGAGTTCTGCCGCGATTTCACCCACGTCGGCATGAGTTACGCGGCCATCATCGACGCAGCCGAAACTGCGCGGATGCAAGGCGTCAATCTCTATGCCCAGCAGGCCACGCGGCTGATCACCGGGCTGGAGTTTGCCGCGTTTATGCTCGACGGCGCCAGACAACCGAGCCAGATCTGCACCGGTAGCGCCGCACCGGCACATGCCAAACTAACGCTCACTCCGATCATGCCGACTTGGGAGATCGGTTACGACGAGTTCGGCACTCGCGCGGGACAGCCGATGACCCACCTCGCGCAGCTGGTCTCGATGATCCGCCCAACCTCAACGTTCCGTCAGGCGGTGTGGGAGACCCTGACGAGCTACGGCACCGGCAAGGCCGGCTGAGCTGACAGGCCCAATCCATCTGTGCTGACACCTTTGCAGCACTCGATATCGAGACGGGTGCGGACGGCCTGCATTCAGTCGTGGTGGAGGCCGTGGGCCCGCAGCAGTATCACGACAAGCCGCCATTGCGCTGCGGTTACTACGCCTACTGGAGCGGCCGCCAATGTACGGCCAATTCGAAAGCTACATCCGCCCGCACTGCGGATGGGCGGCCTGTGCCACCCACGACGACCTCACGATGGTCGTCGGCGGCCATTCGCCGAGTTCGCAGCGAACAAGACCGACCTCGAGGGCAACTACCTCAAGATCTTCGAGTTGGCGCCCGAACTCGCCGACCGGCTCCGCACCGCCAAACGAGAGACTCGCATCGTCGGCACCGCCGTGCCCAACTTCTTCCGCAAACCGTACGGCCCTGGCCGGGCGCTGGCCGGCGATGCCGGCTACAACAAAGACCTCATCACCGCGCAAGGAAAATCAGACGCGTTCCGCGACGCCGAACTATATGCGCGACCGCCTTGGACGAAACGTTCTCCGGCGCCCGAACGCTCGACGACGCGATGGCCGACTACCACGCCACCCGCGACGGCCACGTCCTGCCGATGTATGAATTCACGACCCAACTCGCGACCCTCGAACCGCCGCCGCCCGAACGTCAACAACTACTCGGTGCTGTCAACGGAGACCAGAACGCGATGGACGGGTTCGCGAGAGTCAACGCCGGAGTGACCTCGCCCGCCGAGTGCTTCTCCGAAGAGAGTGTCGGGCGCATTTTCGCCGCCGCTGCACCGAACGTCGGCACGTGCGCCTCGGTAGCCGCTGAGTGTGCGGCACCGAGGCCATCCTGCATGTCGCTTTCGACGAGAGTCATCTCCGCCGGGCTGGGTGGTCACCGAACGCACGGACGATCCGCAGATCGGCTATCCGATAATTCCATAGCGATCCATATCGGCGGTCCGCTCGGATCAGCGAGGTGCGCGCTATCGACGCCGATGCGCGCGTCCTCCCAGTTGGGCGCGCGGTGCCTCGATGGTGCGCCCGTGCCGGACACCCTGGGCGTTCATCGTGGCGCCGACCATCCCGCGCAGCAGCGGGGCGACGTCGCTGCCGCGTTCGCAGTGTGGCGGGTACGGCTCGTCGCATCCGGTCAGTGCCTCGCAGCGAGATCGACGCCGCTGTCGTGCAGGGCGGTCCGCAGTACGAAGCCGGCCTCCGGGCCGACGATCTCGCCGACCAGGCTCAGCAGGCGATCGACGAATTCGGCGCCGTGTGCCGCGGGTTCGTTGTCGTCGGCCAGATGATGCGCCAGTTCGTGGAGCACCACAAGCTCGCGCATCGCCCACGCCCGGTTGTGCGCGTGCAGCGGAATCGCGATCGTGGCGGTCAGCCGCTCGTAGTGCGCCCGCGACTGGCCACCGCGCGGCCGGACCCGGACGGGCACCGGGGCCCGCTCCGGCCACCTCGCCCGCACCCAGGCGAGCCCAAGGATCTGGTCGAGGTAGCGCTGCATCGACTCGACGGCTGCGAAGCGCCGCTCCACCGGCAGGGTGAGCGTGGAGCCGTGCAGTTCAACGGCGCGCCCGCTGGTGCGGTCGGCCGTGTCGAGGATCCGGCACACCAGCGACTCGGCCGAGTACACCCGCGCGCGATGCCGATCGCGTTCGCTCACCCCGCCAGCTCCTCGCGCAACGCCAGCGCGTGGCGGCCGCCGCCGATTTCCTTCTCCCCGCCGAGTCGGGCATGCCGGGCCGCGCGGTCGCCCGCGCGCCGCGCGTGGGAGGAGTAGCCCGCCTGGGCCCGGAACCCCTGCCACGACCCCCGCGCCGAGGACGTTGCGCGGTAGAAGTCGCGCAGCTCGATCGCTTTCTCGCGGAGGACGAGCTCGGTATTGCCGGGTCCGGCGCTGGCGTCGGCGCGCTCGGCGGCGACGACGTCGCGCTGAGCCTCGTCGCGCGCCTCGCGCAGGCGCTCGGCGATCCGGCGGGCGAACGCCTGCTGGAAGTTGATCCGCGCGGTGGAGGCGTGTACCGGCCTTTCCACCACCCGCTGCCGGGTGTCGCGGAACTCACGCCACGTGGCGCGTCGCGTGATGATCTCGGCGCGGAACGCCCCCGACTTGATGTACGCATCGGACGCGCGCACCATCTGCACCGCGAGCGAGGCGTAGAGCGCCTCGCAGGTAGCGATGTCACGCGGGAAGCCGTAGCAGTAGACGGTGGAGGAGTTCGACGCGATGTCGCAGGTGACGTCGTTGGCCCGGGCGACCGCGAGGAACAACTCGACATAGGTGCGCAGCCCACGCGTGCCCGGCTCGCCGATGGGCACCGCCTTCTGCAGCGGCGCGACCCGCGCCTCGTCCGCGCTCGAGTGCGCGCGGGCGACCGCGAGGTCGATCGAGGCCGCGGTGGCCAGCCGCTGCGCCGCCTGCAGGAACGCGTCGGCCTCGTGCTCGTTGTCGGTGCCCTCGGCCTTGCGCAGCAGCGCGGCGATGCGGGTGAGCGTCTTGTCGGTCACGCGTCGAGCATGCCAGCGGGCACCGACAACTCCGGGTAGCGTCCGGGCGTGGCCCAATCGCGGATCGCGCTCGTCACCGGTGCCGGCCGCGGGAGCGGCAGCGCCATCGCGCGGCGGCTCAGCGGTGCGGGCCATCGTGTCGTGCTCACCTCACGCACGAGCGACGAACTGGACCGGGTCGCCGCCGAATGCCCGGGCGAGACGCTGGTGCGCCTCGGCGACATCACCGACCCGGCCGACGTGGAGTCCGTCTTCACCGACGTCGAATGCGTGTGGGGACCGGTCGAGATCCTGGTCGCCAACGCCGGGGCCGGTTTCTCGGCGCGGCTGGAGAAGACCGGCGACGAGCAGTGGGACCGGATGCTCGCGCTGAACCTCACGGCACCGTTTCGGTGCATGCGCCGAGCCGTTCCCGGCATGCGTGCTGCCGGCTGGGGCCGCATCGTCGTGGTCGCGTCCACCGCCGCCCGCATCGGCGAGCCGTACATCGCCGCGTACACGGCGAGCAAGCACGGCGTGCTCGGTCTCGTTCGCTCGGCCGCTGCCGAACTCGCCCGCGACGGCATCACCGTCAACGCGGTCTGCCCGGGCTACGTCGACACCCCGATGACCGATGCGACGATCGCCAACATCGCGGCGACGTCTGGGCGCAGCGGCGACGAGGCCCGGCAGCTGCTCGAACGCAAACAGCCGATCGGGCGCTTCATCACCGCCGACGAGGTCGCCGACGCGGCGCTATTCTGCATCGCCGCCGACGGCATGAACGGGCAGGGCATCACGATCGACGGAGGGAGCGTCCAGACGTGAGTATCGAACGGGTCAACCCGCCGGACCTCGCCAAGCCCGCGGGATTCAGCCACGCCGTCGTCGGGGTCGGGACGACGGTTTTCCTGGCCGGTCAGACCTCGATGGACCGCGACGGCGCGATCGTCGGCGGCACCGTCGTCGAGCAGTTTCGTCAATCACTGACCAACCTGCTCGCCGCCCTGCACGCGGCGGGCGGGACTCCCGATCAGCTGGCCAGCATCACGATCTACAGCACCGATCTCGCCGACTACCGGTCGCATGCCCGCGAGATCGGCGCGGCGTGGCGCGAGCTCGTCGGTTCGCACTACCCGGCGATGGCCGGCATCGGCGTCAGCCGGCTCTGGGACGACGAGGCGATGGTCGAGATCTCGGGCTTTGCGGTCCTAGGCGGCTGATCGCCGCAGCCGGTCCACGAACGCGTGCGCCGGGCCGGCGAGCCGGTTTCGGAGTTCGAAAAACGCGTCCGCCGCGGCGAGGCCCTGCCAGCGGGCCGGGAGCAGCTCGAGCGGCAGTCCAGGGTCGGAATTGGGCAGCCGCCGCCAGTCGGTGAGCGCGGCGACGTAGTCGGCAAAGGCTTGCGCATCGTCGATCCTGCGGCGCCTGCGGTAGCGCGCGAGCACCGGGCCGTACGCGGCGCGGAAGTCGGCGTACAGTTGCTGCAGACGCTCCAGGTCCCACCATTGCGGAATCCGTACGGAAATGTCGGCGAACGACCGGTAGGACGCCTCGAACAGGTCTACGTACGGGTCGAGCCCCGCACTGCTGAGCACGTCGTGGGCCTCGGTCGCCACCTGCGCCGGGGCGATCCACACGCCCGCGGTGACGGTGCCGAATCCGAGCCACGCCAACCTGGACCGCAACTGGTGCCGCTTCTCGCGCTCCGACTCG
Organism: uncultured Actinomycetota bacterium; assembly: GCA_963718805.1. Lineage (GTDB taxonomy): Bacteria > Actinomycetota > Actinomycetes > Mycobacteriales > Jatrophihabitantaceae > Jatrophihabitans. The sequence goes on from CAVQZY010000002.1 coordinate 43,893, forward strand.
GGCACGCTGAACACCGCGAGTACCCATCCGTCGTCGATGTCGGCGCGACTACGTTCGAAGATGCGGCGATCGCCTTCGTCGAGGATCTCGCGGGCGCGGTCGGACAGCGCATACCCGGCCACACCGTCCACCCGCTCGGCAGTGAGGATGCCGCGGCGCTTGAGCCGCGAGATGGACGAACGCACTGCCTGCTCGTCGACGCCGAGCTCGGCCAACAGCCGCACGACCATCGCGATGCTCAGCCATCCACCCGTTTCCCGCGCGTACAGCCCGTAGACGGTGACGATCAGCGCTCGGGGCTGACGGCCGCGGCTGCCCGATTCGTCGTCGGCGAGAGTCACGCGGACACGATAGCTCTTGCGTCCTATTGACTGTCGTTACGAAACCGGAATACTTTGTGCATGACGTTCAGCAGCGAGCCGGCGCTGACGCGCTCTGCCCACGTCGACACCTTCTGCCGCGACAACCTCCCGCCTCGCGACACCTGGCCGGACCTGTTGCTCGACGGCCCCGACGTGCAGTACCCCGAACGGCTCAACTGTGCGAGTCGAGTTGCTCGACGCCGTCATCGACCGCCTCGGGCCGGACCGCCCCTGCCTGATCAGCACCGACGGCGACACGTGGACCTACCGCCGGCTGGCCAACGAGGTCGCCGCGATCGCGCACGTGCTCAGCGCCGAGGCGGGGATCGTGGCGGGCAACCGGGTGCTGCTGCGCGGCCCGAACAGCGCGCGGTTAGTGGCCTGCTGGCTCGCGGTGCTCAAGGTCGGCGCGGTGGCCGTCACCACCATGCCGTTGCTGCGCGCCAAGGAGCTCACCGAGATCGCCGAGATCGCCCGGATCGACCTCGCGGTGTGCGACTCGCCGGTTCGCCGGCGAATTGGCCAGCGCCGACATCGGCGTAGCGCCGACGATCCTGTTCGGCGGCACCGACGAGGACGACCTCACCTCCCGGGCGGCGCTGCACCGCACGCCGTTCACTGCTGTCGACACCGCGGCCGACGACGTCGCGTTGCTCGCCTTCACCTCGGGGACCACGGGCCGGCCCAAGGCCACCATGCACTTCCATCGCGACGTGCTGGCCATCGCTGACACCTTCGGCCGGCACACGGTCCGGATGACACCCGAAGACGTCGTCATCGGCACGCCGCCGATGGCGTTCACCTTCGGCCTCGGCGGCCTCGTGGTGTTCCCGATGCGGGTGGGCGCGGCGATGGTGATGGTGGAGAAGGCGACGCCGGCCGAACTCGCCGACGCGATCGCGGCGTCTTCGGCGACGGTCTGCTTCACCGCACCGACCGCCTACCGGGCGATGTTGCGCACTGCGCCGGCCGCGAAGCTGGCCACGCTGCGCCGCGCGGTGTCCGCGGGCGAGCATCTGCCGCAGACCACCTGGGAGTCGTTCTACGCGGCCACCGGCATCAAGCTGATCGACGGCATCGGTTCGACCGAGATCCTGCACGTGTTCATCTCCGCCGCCGACGACGACATCCGCCCCGGCGCGACCGGCAAGGCGGTGCCCGGTTACCTGGCGACGATCCTGGGCCCGGACGGGCAAGCGGTGCCGCCCGGCACGCCCGGCAGGCTCGCGGTCAAGGGCCCGACCGGCTGCCGCTACCTCGCCGACCCGCGGCAGGCCGTTTACGTCCAGGACGGCTGGAACATCACCGGCGACACCTTCGTCGCGGACGCGGACGGCTACTTCTACTTCCAGGCCCGCAACGACGACATGATCGTGTCGTCGGGCTACAACATCGCCGGCCCGGAGGTCGAGGAGGCGCTCGCGCTGCACCCCGCCGTGCAGGAATGCTGCGTCGTCGGCCGCCCCGACGCCGAACGCGGCCAGGTGGTGAGCGCGTTCGTGGTGCTCACACCTGGCACTGCCGGCGACGACCCGCTGCGCGTGGAGTTGCAGGACTTCGTCAAGGCGCGGATCGCGCCGTACAAGTACCCGCGGGCGATCGAGTTCGTCACCGAGCTGCCCCGCACCAGCACCGGGAAGATCCAGCGGTTCATCCTCCGCAACGGCATACGTTAGAATTGACGATCGTCACAGTAGCGAGATAAGGGAGGCGCCGTGCGTATCGCGGTAATCGGCGGCGGCCCGGGCGGCCTGTACTTCTCCGCCCTGGCCAAGCAGCTCGATCCGTCCCACGAGATCACCGTGTGGGAGCGCAACGCGGCCGGCGACACCTTCGGCTTCGGCGTGGTGTTCTCCGACGAGACGCTCGGCGGCATCGAGCACGCCGACCGCGCCGTGTTCGACCAGATGCAGCGCGAGTTCGCCCGCTGGGACGACATCGACGTCCACTTCCGCGACCGGGTGCTCACCAGCGGCGGCCACGGCTTCGCCGCGATGAGCCGCAAGCGGCTGCTCGAGATCCTGCAGGCGCGCTGCCTCGAACTCGGCGTCACGATCCACTTCCGCACGCAGGCCCCGGACGTCGCCGAGCTGTCGCGCGAGCACGACCTGGTCGTCGCGTGCGACGGGCTGAACTCGGTCATCCGCTCGCGCTACAGCGACGTGTTCGGCGCCAGCCTCGACGCGCGGCACTGCAAGTACATGTGGCTCGGCACCGACAAGGTCTTCGACGCCTTCAAGTTCTACATCCGCGAGACGCCGCACGGCGTGATGCAGATCCACGGCTACCCCTACGACCGCACCGGCAGCACGTTCATCGTCGAGATGAACGACGACGTGTGGAGGCGCGCCGGCTTCGACGCCTTCGCCGACCGGCCGTTCGCAACCGGCGAGTCCGACGAGAAGTCGGCCGCGGTGATCGCGGAGATCTTCGCCGACGTGCTCGACGGCCACGAGGTGTTGGCCAACAACTCGCAAGTGGATCAACTTCACCACCGTGCGAAACCGAACTTGGCGGCACGACAACGTCGTCCTGCTCGGCGACGCCGCGCACACCGCCCACTTCTCCATCGGCTCGGGCACCAAGCTCGCGATGGAGGACGCGCTCGCACTGGCCGCCTGCCTGCACGAGGACGCCGGCGTCGAGAACGCCCTCGCCGCCTACGAGGAGGAGCGCCGGCCGGTCGTGCTGTCCACGCAGCGCGCGGCGCAGGCGAGCCTGGAGTGGTTCGAGAACCTCGGGCAGTACGTCGACCAGGACCCGGTGCAGTTCGCGTTCAACATCATGACCCGCAGCCGACGCGTCACCTACGACAACCTGCGGCTGCGCGACCCGGAGTTCGTCGCCGAGGTCGACGCCTGGTTCGCCGCGCACGAGCAGGCGCGCGGCAACGGCACCGGCCAGGTGTGCCCGCCGATGTTCCAGCCGTTGCGATTGCGTGGGCTCGAACTGGCCAACCGAGTGGTCGTCTCGCCGATGGACATGTACAAGGCCGATCGACGGTTGTCCCACCGACTTCCACCTGGTGCATCTCGGCGGCAAGGCGCTCGGCGGCGCCGGGCTGGTGATGACCGAGATGGTGTGCGTGTCCGACGTCGGGCGGATCACCCCGGGCTGCACCGGGATCTACACCGACGAGCACGCCGACCGATGGGCCGGCATCGTCGAGTTCGTCCACCGCGAATCGGCGGCCAAGATCGGCATCCAGCTCGGCCACTCCGGCCGCAAGGGATCCACCCGGCTGATGTGGGAAGGCATGGACGAGCCGCTGCCGGCCGGCAACTGGCCGCTGGTGGCGCCGTCACCGCTGCCGTACCAGCCGGGCGTGAACCAGGTGCCCGCCGAGGCGTCGACCGCCGAGCTGGCCGCGATCAGGGACGAGTTCGTGCAGGCCGCGCTGCGCAGCGAGCGCGCCGGCTTCGACCTGCTCGAGTTGCACTGCGCCCACGGCTATCTGCTGTCCTCGTTCATCTCGCCGTTGACCAACCAGCGCACCGACGAGTACGGCGGCACGCTCGCGAACCGATTACGATTTCCGGTGGAAGTCTTCGCCGCGGTGCGCGAGGTGTGGCCCGCGCACAAGCCGATGAGCGTGCGCATCTCGGCCACCGACTGGGCCGAGCGAGGCATCACGCAAGAGGACGCCGTCACGATCGCGCAGGCGTTCGCCGCGGCCGGCGCGGACATCGTCGACGTGTCGAGCGGGCAGGTCACGCCCGACGAGCAGCCGGCGTTCGGCCGGTCGTACCAGACCCCGTTCGCAGACCGCATCCGCAACGCGGCAGGCATGGCCACGATGGCCGTCGGGATCATCTCCTCCTACGACGACGTCAACTCCATCCTGCTGGCCGGCCGCGCCGACCTGTGCGTTCTCGGCCGCGCCCACCTGTACAACCCGAACTGGACCCTGCACGCCGCTGCCGAGCAGGACTACGTGGGCCGGGCCGTCACGTGGCCGCTGCCGTGGCAGGCCGGCGCGCGCAAGCCGCAGACCGGGCGCACCGAGGGCCCGAAGCCGCGACTCGAGCTGATCCGCGCCGGCGCCACCGGCACCGCACACGCCCGTTGGCGTCCGGCTATCTGATCAGCCGCGGCGCGTGGTCACCGGCACCGCGAACGACTGCCGAGCACCCGCCCAACCCGCACGCGGCGCGAGCCGTGCCAGCTCGGCCAGGTCGTCGGCGTGCAACGTCACTTCAGCAGCGGCTGCGTTCTCCGCGACCCGAGACGGGCTTCGGGTGCCGGGGATCGGCACGACGTCGTCGCCCTGCGCGAGCAGCCAGGCCAGCGCGAGTTGCCCAGCCGTGATGCCGCGTTCGGCGGCGAACTCGCGCAATGCCGCGATCTGGCGCAGGTTGTCGTCGAGGGCCGCGCCGTGGAAGCGCGGGTCGCCGCGCCGGAAGTCGCTCGTGTCGATGGCATCCGCGGTCAGCGTCGCGGTGAGCAATCCACGGCCGAGCGGGCTGTAGGGCACGATCCCGACACCCAATTCGCGCGCGGTGGGCACGAGGTCGTCCTCGGGCTCACGCCACAGCAGCGACCATTCCACCTGCACCGCCGTGATCGGGTGCACCGCGCATGCGGTGCGCAACTGGTCCGGAGTCACCTCGCTCACTCCGAGGTGGCGCACCTTGCCGTCGGCGACGAGGTCGGCCATCGCGCCGACCGTCTCGGCGATCGGCACCTGCGGATCGGTCCGGTGCAGGTAGTAGAGGTCGACCGCGTCGCGACCCAGCCGCCGCAGTGACGCGTCGCAGTATCCCCGGACGTGCTCGGGCCGCGCGTCGAGCCCGACACCGGTGTCGGTGCGGACGATGCCGAACTTGGTCGCGATGCGGACGTCGCGACCGGCCAGCGACTCGCCCACCAGTCGCTCGTTGTGGCCCTGCCCGTAGCTCATCGCGGTGTCGAACAAGGCGACACCTGCGTCGACCGCGCGGTGCAGGGTGCGGACCGACTCGGCGTCCTCGGTCGCGCCGTAGCCCTGGGACAGGCCCATGCAGCCGAAGCCGAGCGCAGAGGTGGTCAGGGAGCCGAGGTTCGCAGCACGCATGCCTGCACGGTGCGTCGGTCCGAGCCATAAGTCCAAGAGCCACTTGTGCTGGCATTCATCACGATCCACTCTGAATCCGTGGAGTTGCGGCAGCTGACCTACTTCGAGGCGGTGGCGCGGCACGCGAGTTTCACCCGCGCCGCCGAGGAACTGCGCATAGCGCAACCCGCGGTGTCGGCGCAGGTCCGCCGACTGGAGTCGGAACTGGGCACCGCGTTGTTGCAGCGCACCACCCGGCGGGTGGTACTCACCGAGGCGGGCGACCTGGTGCTGCAGCGCACCCGGCGGGTGCTCGGCGAGCTCGCCGACGTTCGCGCCGAGCTGGCCGACCTAGCCGACGTGCTCCGCGGACAGGTGCGGGTCGGCGCGACGCTGGTGCTCGGCCCGCTCGACCTGCCGGTCGAGCTGGCCGCGTTTCGCGGCCGGTACCCCGGCGTCACGCTCGCTTTGCGCGGCGGGCTGGTGGCCGACCTGCTGCGCGGGCTCGACGCCGGTGAGCTCGACGTCGTCATCGGCCCGGCCTACCCGGACCTGCCGGAGCGGTTCCTGGCCCGGCCGCGGATGGCCGAACGCGTGGTGCTGATCGCGCCGCCGCGCTCCGGGCTGCCGGCGCGGGTGAGCCTCGCCGACCTGCGCGAGCGCGCGTTCGTGTCGCTCGGCACCGGCAGCGGGCTGCGGTCCATCCTGGCCGACGCGTGTGCGCAGGCCGGGTTCGCCCCGCGCGTCGACTTCGAGACCCACAGCCCGGCGAGCATCCGCGAACTCGTGTCCGCCGGGCTCGGCGTGGCGCTGCTCGCCGACTCCGCGGCCCGCACTGCCGGGGCGCCGGTCGAGATCCGCCACGTCGAGCCGGAGCCGCCGTATCCACCGATCGCGCTGATCCGCCGCCGAGGCCGCCGACTCGCGCCGGCCGCGCGGGCCTTGGCCCGGCACCTCGCCGGGGCGATGACGGCCAGCTATCGCGCCGAGTGACTCAATCGAGCAGATGCCGGCGCAGCGCCTCGGCGTCGGCGTCGGTCCAGCCGTTCGCGCGCAACAACTCGGGCACGCCGCCGTGCTCGGCGTCGATGACGCCGAGCGCGCGGGCGATCGTCTCCGCGCGGGGCAGGTGCCGGTCGATCTCGGCGGGCTGCATCCGAGGCGTCACGTCGTCGGTGTACGTCGGCCGCACGACCAGCCGCTCGAACACCGCGGGCACCCGCTCGGCGCTGCGCGCGTAGTCGGCGGCGATCTCCTCGGCCGGCACCCCGACCTCGGCCAGGGCAAGCGCGACCACGGTGCCGGTACGGTCCTTTCCGACCGCGCAGTGCACCAGCGTCGCGCCGTCGGTATACGCGATCAGCCGCAGCGCGCCGATCACCGAGTCGGGCCGATCCTCGAGGTAACGCAGATAGGTGGCCGCCGCGCCGTGCCGGCGCACGGCGTCGCTGTCGGCCTCCTCGGCGTCGCGGATCTGCCACGGCAGCAGCACCGGCTCGTCGGTGTCCGTCGCGCGCTCGGGGAACAGCGAGAAGTGCCGCACCGTCACCGACGGCTCGCGGGTGAGCGGACCCGGGCCCTCGCCGGACACCTCGACGTCGGCGCGCAGGTCGGCCACGGCCCGCAACCCGACGGCGTCGACGAGCAGCCGCACGTCGGCGGCGGTGAGGGTCTGCAGACTGTCACCGCGCAGCAGCCGACCGCGCTGCACCACCCGGCCGTCGACGGTGGGCAGGCCGGCGAGATCGCGAACGTTGTCGGCACCGAACAGGTCCACCCACTGCGCCTCGGCCACGTCAGCGAGGTTACGGGGCGGGCGTTCACCACCCGGAAACGGCGCTGGAATACGGTGCGTGGATGCGTTTGACCGAGCAGGAGCAGGAACGGCTCTTGATCTCCTACGCTGCCGACGTCGCACAGCGCCGCCGCGACCGCGGGTTGCGGCTCAACTACCCGGAGGCGGTCGCGATCATCACCTCGTTCGTGCTCGAGGGAGCACGCGACGGCCGGACGGTAGCCGACCTGATGAGCGCCGGGCGGCGCGGTGCTCACCCGCGACGACGTGCTGCCGGGCGTGCCCGAGATGATCGACACCGTGCAGGTGGAGGCCACCTTCCCCGACGGCACCAAGCTGGTCACCGTGCACGGGCCGATCGCATGATCCCGGGCGAGATCGTCACCCCGGACGCGGTCGATCTCGCTGACACCCGGCCGCGAGCGCATCCAGCTCACCGTGGAGAACGCCGGCGACCGGCCGATCCAGGTCGGCTCGCACTACCACTTCGCGCAGGCCAACCCGGCGCTGGCGTTCGACCGAGACGCGGCCCGTGGCTACCGGCTCGACATCCCGGCCGGCACGTCGGTGCGATTCGAGCCGGGCATCGCGCTGACGTCACGCTCGTGGCGCTGGCCGGGCGCCGGCGGGTGCCGGGGCTGCGCGCCGAGCGGGACGCTCGATGGCTGACCTGTCCCGTTCGCGCTACGCCGCGCTCTACGGGCCGACCGCCGGCGACCGGGTCCGGCTCGCGGACACCGATCTGTTCATCGAGGTGACCGAGGATCGCGCGTGCGCCCCGGCACCCGGTGACGAAGCGGTGTTCGGCGGCGGCAAGGTGATCCGCGAGTCGATGGGTCAGGCCGTCGCGACCCGCGCGGCGGGAACCCCGGACCTGGTGATCACCGGCGCCGTGGTGCTGGACCACTGGGGCGTCATCAAAGCCGACGTCGGGGTGCGCGACGGGCGCATCGTTGCGCTCGGCAAGGCCGGCAACCCGGACACCATGGACGGTGTCACTCCGGCGCTGGTGATCGGGCCGTCGACCGAGATCCTCGCCGGCAACGGGCTGATCCTCACCGCCGGCGGCGTCGACAGCCACGTCCACATGATTGCGCCGCAGCAGATCCCGGTGGCGCTCGCCGCCGGGATCACGACGTTGATCGGCGGCGGGACCGGACCGGCCGAGGGGACGAAGGCCACCACCGTGACGCCGGGTGCGTTCTGGCTCGATGCGATGCTGCGCGCGACCACGGCGTGGCCGGTGAACGTCGTGCTGCTCGGCAAGGGCAACACGGTGTCGCCGGACGGGTTGTGGGAGCAGTTGCGCGCCGGCGCGGCCGGGTTCAAGTTGCACGAGGACTGGGGCACCACGCCGGCCGCGATCGACGCCTGCCTGACCGTTGCGCAGGACGCCGGGGTACAGGTGGCCATCCACACCGACACGCTCAACGAGGCCGGCTATCTGGAGTCGACGCTCGCCGCGATCGGCGGGCGCCCCGATCCACACGTATCACACCGAGGGTGCGGGCGGCGGGCACGCGCCGGACATCATCCGCATCGCCGCCCACGCCAACGTGTTGCCGTCGTCGACCAACCCGACCCGCCCGTACACCCGCAACACCCTCGACGAGCACCTCGACATGCTGATGGTGTGCCATCACCTCAAGCCTTCGATTCCCGAAGACCTGGCGTTTGCCGAGTCCCGGATCCGGCCGTCGACGATGGCGGCCGAGGACGTGTTGCACGACCTCGGCGCGCTGTCGATGATCGGGTCCGACTCGCAGGCCATGGGCCGCATCGGCGAGACGATCATCCGTACCTGGCAGACCGCACACGTGATGAAGCAGCGCCGCGGCGTCGCTGCCCGGCGACGGCGCGGCGGACAATCTACGGGCCCGGCGTTACGTCGCGAAGTACACGATCGCGCCGGCCGTTACGCACGGGCTGGCCGAGGAGATCGGCTCGGTGCAACCGGGCAAGCTGGCCGATCTGGTGTTGTGGGAACCGGCGTTCTTCGGGGTGAAGCCGCACGCGGTGCTCAAGGCCGGAGTGATCGCCTGGGCGAACATGGGCGACGCCAACGCCTCGATCCCGACCCCGCAGCCGCAGCTGCCGCGGCCGATGTTCGGTGCGTTCGGGTCGCTCCCGGCCCGCCTCGGCCGCTCGTTCGTCTCGCCCGCCGCGCTGGAGGCCGGCCTCGGCGAGCGGTGGGAGTCCGAGCGGCCGCTGGTCGCTACCGCGGACGTGTCACGGTTGTCGAAGGCCGAGCTGCCGGAGAACACCGCGCTGCCGTCGATCGACGTCGACCCGGAGACGTTCGCGGTGCACATGGACGGTGAGTTCATCGAACCCCAGCCGGTGTCCGAACTGCCCATGGCCCAGCGCTACTTCCTGTTCTGATGCCGTCCCCCACACCGAGTTGTCCGCGCCGGATGTCGACATGACAACGCCCAGCGCGGACAAGTCGGTGGTGCGGACCGGCCACTCGGCGTTGTTGCTGTTGCTGCTCGACTCCCGGGCGCCGGCGGGCGGGCACAACCACTCCGCCGGGATGGAGGCCGCCGTCGACACCGGGCTGGTGCGCGATCTCGACGACGTCGAGTCGTTTTGCCGGGCCCGGCTGCGGACGTCGGGTCGGGTGGCCGCCGCCTTCGCCGCCGCCGCCTGCGGCCTCTACCGATCCCGCAGCCACGGAAAGGAGCCGGGTGGGGACGTGCCGGGCGGCGGGCGCGATGCCTGGCGCGCGCTCGACGCCGAATTCGACGCCCGTACCCCGTCGCCGGCGATGCGCGCGGCGTCGCGACAGCTCGGCAACGGGCTGCGCCGGCTGGTGCGCATGACGCTCCCGGCGTTCGACCCCCCGTGGCAGGCGGCGCCGCATCACCCGATCGTGCTCGGCGCGGCGGTGGCGTCGGCCGGTGGGAGCCGCGAGCTCGCCGCACGTGCCGCCGCATTGAACGCGATCAGCGCGCCGGCGAGCGCCGCGGTGCGGCTGCTCGGGCTCGACCCGTTGGCCACCCAGGCGATGCTGGCCCGCCTGGCCGTCGAGATCGACGCGACGCCGGCGCCGGTCGGGCTGCCGGCCGACGGCGCCCCGGCGCTCGACCTGCTCGCCGATTACCACCTGACGACGGAGGTGCGTCTGTTTGCGTCCTGATCTGGCACCGCGCCCACCGCGTCACCATGACGACCACCCCGACAACGGCACCGGACCCGCGGCCGCGCGGGTGCCGCGCATCGGCATCGGCGGCCCGGTGGGCAGCGGCAAGACTGCACTCGTGGCCGCCCTGTGCCGTGCGTTGTCGGCCGAGCTGACCCTCGGCGTCGTCACCAACGACATCTACACGACCGAGGACGCCGATTTCCTCCGCCGAAACGGTGTGCTGCCCGACGACCGCATCCGCGCGGTGCAGACCGGCGCCTGCCCGCACACCGCTATCCGCGACGACATCACCCCGAACCTCGACGCGGTGGAGGCGCTCGAGGCCGACCACCCCGACCTGGACCTGCTGCTCGTGGAGAGCGGCGGCGACAACCTCACCGCCACCTTCTCCTACGGCCTGGTGCACCGGCAGATCTTCGTCATCGACGTCGCGGGCGGCGACAAGGTGCCCCGCAAGGGCGGCCCCGGCGTGACCCGCTCGGACCTGCTCGTGATCAACAAGATCGACCTCGCGCCGCTGGTCAGCGCCGACCTCGAGGTGATGCGCCGCGACGCCGCCGCCGGGCGCGGCGAGCGGCCCACGCTGTTCACCAGCCTCACCCGCGACCCCGGCGCGAGCGAGGTGGCCGACTGGGTGCGCGGAGTGCATCACGCGCTCGCACCAGCTCTGCGGTGAAAACGCAGGCACTCGCGCTCGTACTGCCGGGCGGGCGGCTCGGCGCGCTGCGTTGCGCCCCACCGCTCACGTTGCGTCAGGTGCACGACGAGCCGGGCGTCACGGGCCTGTGCCTGGTCGGCTCGGCCGCAGGCCCGCTCGCCGGCGACGAGCTGACCCTGGATCTGCGGTTGGCCGCGGACGCTCGCGCACGGTTGCGAGCCACCGGCGCAGCCATCGCCCAGGGCCGGATCGGCGGCGCGCCGGCCGACCTCACGATGCGCGCCCAGCTCGCCGATGGCGCCCGGTTGTGCGCGGACCCCGGCGCCCTCGTGGTGTGTGCCGGCAGCCGCGTAGACGTCACGGTGGCCATCGATCTTTCGGAAACCGCCACGGTTGAGTGGCGCGAGGTCGTCGTGCTCGGTCGCACCCACGACGACGCACCCGGCGCGGCAACGCTGCGCTGGGACGTCACCCGCGCCGGCCGGCCGGTACTGCGGCAGTTCGTCGACCTCACCGACCCGCAGCTGCGTCGGTGGGCGACCCGCGGGCATCGCGTGCTCGCGACGGTGTTGCGCAGCGGACCGCAGGTTGCTGGGCACACCGAGGTCCGGTCGCCCACCGCGGTCACCCAGCGGGTGGACGAGATCACCGAGTTGACCGCGGTGCTCGGCGACGACGCCGCCGAGGTCACCCGCGAGCTCTCACACTTGGGCGTCGAGCAGCTTGCCCAGCCGTAGCCGATTGATCTTGGCCAGCTCGGTCAGCACCACCCGGCGTTCGGTCCGGGGATCGTTGTGCAGCCGCGCCCGGCACAGGTCACGAAGCTCGGATGCGCTCTTGCCGGTCGCGCACACGAGGTAGACCTGCCCGAAGCGCTGTTCGTACTCGGCGTTGGCCTCGGCGATCTCGGCTCGCACCGCGTCGTCGGCGCTCGACATGGCGGCCTGCTCCTGCTTCGACCATGATCCGACGTGCTCGGCGCGGCGCTCGCCGATGCGAGGATGCCCGGCGAGCGCCTCGGCCAGCCCGGCGTCGTCCAGCTCCGCCGTCGCGGTGTCCGACTCCGCGGCCAGCGCCGTCAGATCGTGGTACGGCCGCGCCGCGATGATGCGCTCGATCCAACGGCGGGCCGCGCAACACGCGCCGAGCCGGTCGGCGAGTGCCGCCCGGTCCGGCGCGGTGTTGAGCTCGTCGAGCGTCCGGACCTCCATCACGGTCAGGTGGCGGCCGGTTGCTCGTCGTCGGGCCGCCGTACGCCGTCGTCGGGGATGTCGACGGCCACGGCGCCCTCGTCGAACGCTGCCTGCACCGCGGACTCCTGGCTCGGCTGGCCGAACGTCCAGTGGTTGAAAACCAGGTTCAAGATGAACACGATGAGTCACCGTCGCGGTGATCGACGAGCCGAAGATGACCTGGAAGTTCTTCGGGAACTTGCTGTAGAACTCCGGGTCGAACGCGGGCAGCAGGCCGACGGCCAGCGAGGTCGCCACGATCAGCAGGTTGTGGTTGCCTCGGAAGTTCACCTTTCCGAGCGTCTGGATACCGACCGCGGTCACCATCGCGAACATGACGGTGGCCGCGCCGCCGATCACCGGCCCGGGCAGGTCGGCGATGATCTGCCCGAGCTTGGGTATCAGCCCCATGATCAGCAGGAACGATCCGCAGGTCGTGACCACCCATCGACTTCGGATTCCGGTGAGACCCACCAGTCCGACGTTCTCGGCGAACGCGGTGTCCGGGAAGGAGTTGGTGAACGAGGCCAGGAGCGCCGAGAGACCGTCGGTCGCCAAGCCGCGGGCCAGGTCGTTCGGGGAGAGGTCCCGGTCGACCATCTCGCCCACGGCCAGCATGTCCGCCGTCGACTCGGTATAGGTGACCAGCATCACGATGCACATCGTGATGATCGCGGCGGCCGCGAACTTCGGATGACCGAAGTGGTAGATCTTCGGACCGCCGAACCACGCGGCGTCCGTCACGTTGCTGAAATCGACAAGCCCCATGAACGACGCCACGACCGTGCCGACCGCGATGCTCAACAGCACGGCGATCTGGCCGATGAATCCGCGGAAGAACCGGGTGATCGAGCAGGATCAGCAGGATCACCAGGCCGGCCAGGGCGATGCGCGCCCACGCTGCCGACGTCCTTGTCACCGGCCTTCGCGTCGCCATAGATCAAGGTGATGTCGGCGCCGCCGAGCGAGAGCCCGATGATGCAGATCACCGTGCCGGTGACCAGCGGCGGGAAGAAGCGGATCACCGTCGAGAACGGCTTGGCGATGGCCAGGCCGAAGATGCCGGAGATCAGCATCGCGCCGTACACGTACGGCAACCCGTCCCGGCCGCCGTACTGATTCGCGATGATGATCATCGGGTTGAGCACGGTGAACGTCGCGCCCGCGACCACCGGCAGCCGCACACCCATGATCTTGCCGATGCCGGCCGACTGGATGATTGTTGCGATTCCCGAAATCAGCAGGTCGGCGCTGACCAGGATCGCGATGTCGCGCTTGTCGAGGCCGACTGCCGGCCCGACGATCAGCGGCACCGCCACGGCTCCCGCGTACATGATGAACAGGTGCTGCAGGCCGAAGATCACCAGCTTCTGCGGCGCGAGCACCTCGTCGACGGGGTGCGTCCGTTTCTTCAAGTCCGGCGGTGGCGCGGAACTCTCGGCGTGATCCAGCGACATGGAACCTCCTCGGCGCGTCGCGGCGATCTAACTATTATTTCCGTATAGTGGATATAGTTTTTCGCTCAGCAGATAAGTTAGCTGGATCACTTGCGCGGGTCAAGAGAGCGGTGCCGGAATCGCGAAGATTGTGCGGTAGGTCAGGCGGTGACTTCGCCGACCGTGGTCGGCGCGCCGAGATCGGCGGCGATCCGGGCGGCTGCGTCGTGCAGCACCGGGCCGCCCGCCGCGACTGCGTCGTCGGTCATCCGGGTGAGCGGGCCGGACATCGACAGTGCCATCGGCCGCGGCGCGTCGGGGACGGTCACCGCGACGCACCGCACGCCGAGTTCCTGCTCGCCGTCGTCGAGGGCGTAGCCGCGCTCGCGGGTCGTGCCAGGTCCGCGAGGAACGCGTCCGGCGTGGTGAGCGTGTGGTCGGTGCGCCTCGGCATCCCGGTGCGCTCGAGCAGCCCGCGCACCTCGCTCTCCGGCGCGATCGGCCAGGATCGCCTTGCCGACCGCGGTCGCGTGCGGCTGCACCCGCCGGCCGACCTCGGTGAACATCCGCATGAAGTTCGCCGACGGCTGCACCTGGGCGACGTAGACGATCTCGTCGCCGTCGAGCATCGCGAGGTTGACCGATTCGCCGAGCGCGTCGACGACGTCGTCATGTGCGGGCTTGGCCAGCGCGCCGAGCCGTTTGGTGCTCGCGTCGGCCAGGCGCATCAGCCGCGGGCCGAGCGAGTACTGCCGCGACGGCTCCTGACGCACGTAGCCGAGGTCGACGAGGGTGCGCACCAGCCGATGGATCGTGGCGAGCGGCAGGTCGGCATCGACGGCCAGCTGCGACAGCCCGATGACGCCGCCGGCGTCGGCCATGGTCTCGAGGATCGCGAAGGCGCGGTCGAGGGACTGCACCCCGCCGCCACGGGCGCGGACAGCCTCAGCCGACACGCTCGGCCGACGCCTTGGTCACGCCGACAAACGATAGCACCATTCCGCATACCGGAAAGGCCGATCACCCCCGTTGATCCGCGACGCCGTCGACCCAGACGGCGCTCAGATCGGCGCGGTCGCCAGGGCGAAGGTCTTGGCCAGCGCGTCCTCGGCCCGGATGCGTGTCGCAGACCCACGTCGAGGGTCGACGCGGGCACCGGCCGCAGCCAGATCGCGTCGAACCGCTTGCCGACGCTGAGGTCACCGATCTGGTCCAGCGAGCCCGAGCGCGGCCGCGCCGGCCGCGGTGGCGAGGTACAGCAGGTGGGTCGCGGTCGAGCGGCGACGCCGTCCGGAGCCGCGCAGCTGCTGCACGAAGTAGGCCTGCAGCCCTCCTTGAACAGCGAGAACCCGGTGCCGGCGCCGACGTCGCAGCCGAGCGCCACGCGTACGCCGTGCGGCGAGGTGGCGGTCGAGCGGGAACAGCCCGCTGCCGAGCGCGGCGTTGCTCGTCGGGCAGTGCGCGACCGACGCGCCGGCTGCGAGCGAGCCGCCGAGCTCGGCATCGGTGGGGTGCACGTTGTGCGCGAGCACGGTGCGCGGCCCGACCAGGCCGTGCCGGTCGTAGCTGTCGAGATAGCTGGAGCCCTGCCGAACAGCTCCCGCACGGCGTCGATCTCGGCGGCGTTCTCGTTGATGTGCGATGTGAACCAACTGCCCGGCGATCGTCGCGTGCGAGCGCGACGCACGAGGCGAGCAGCTCGTCGGTGCACGACAGCGAGAAGCGGGGGATGACCGCGTACCGCGGCGCGGCCGACGCCCGTGCCAGCGTTCCGCGAGCGCCCGGCCCTCGTCGTACGCGCGCTCGGGCGTGGTGTGCAGGTCGTCGCGCAGCAGCCGGTCGCTCGACGACCAGGCCGCTGGTGATCCGCAGCCCGCCGTCGGCCGCCGCCTCGAACAGGCGTCCGACGCCGCGGCGAAATGCGACCCGAACACCAGCGCGGTCGTGGTGCCCGGCGTCGACCAGCGCAGCCGACGAACTCGCGCGCGACCGCGCGGGCGTAGTCGACGTCGGCGAGCCGCGCCTCCTCGGGCAGCGCGCACTGGTCGAGCCAGTCGAGCAGCGGCATGCCGAGGCCGCCGATCGCCCGCATCTGCGGGAAGTGCACGTGCGTGTCGACGAAGCCCGGGCAGCAGCAGACCTCCGCGCAGGTCGACGACCGTTTCGGCGGGATGCCGAGCCCGCAGTCGGCGAAGGGCCCTCGGTCGACGATCACCCCATCGACGACGACGCGAGCCCGCGCGTCGTCATCGGCACGCAACGCGCCTCCGGTGAACGGGTCGTCGGGCGTGTCGAGAACCTGGGCGCGGTACAGAGCGTCATCGGCCGTGCCCGGCTCGCGCCGACGATTGCGCGCTGGCGCTCGAAGGCGCAGCAGCAGGTCGCGGCGACGCTCACCGCGATTGTCGCCGGCTCTTTGCCGGTGATCTCGGTCAGCCCGATCGGCGTGGTGATCCGCGCGATGGTCTGCGGCGTCGTGGCCGTCCTCGGCAAGCCGGTGGCGGAACCGCGCCCACTTGCGCGACCGAGCCGATCAGTCCGATCGAGCCGAACTCGCCGTCACGCAGCACCGCGTCGCACAGCGCCAGGTCCTCGGCATGGTCGTGGGTCATGATCAGCACGTGGGTGCCGGGTGGCAGCTCGCCGAGCACGATCTCGGGCAGCACCGGCACGTGGTGCACGTGCACCGTGCGCCAGCGCGTCGGCGAGCACCGACGAGCCGCTCGTCGGCGAGCTGCTCGGGCGGCGTGTCGATCAGGTGCAGGTCGAGGTCGTGCCGGGCCAGGATGCGGGCGAGCTCCAAGCCGACGTGCCCGACGCCGAAGATCGCCACCGCGGGCACGACCGGCAGCGGCTCGAGCAGCACCGTCACCCTGCCGCCGCAGCACTGCACGCCGTGCTGGTAGGGCGCCTTGTCCGACAGCGCGACGGTCCATCAGCTCGGTGGCGGACTCGCTGTCGGATTCGAGCAGCTCGCCGCGCGCGTTCGATCGCGACGGCCTCGACGTTGCCGCCGCCGATCGAGCCCCAGGTGTCGGTGGCGCTGACCACCATCTTGGCGCCGCCGCCGCGCGGCGCGTGGCCGCGCACCGTGGCCAGCGTCACCAGCACGCCGGGCTCGCGCGCGGCGCGCAGGCGGCGCCACCGCGTCCCACCAGCGCAGCTCAGGCATGGGTGAGCGCGTCGGTTGCACGCTGCTCGGAGCGCGGGTGCATCGGCGTGCCCGCCGGTCTGGGTTGCGGCGGCACCGATGTCGAGCCCTTGCGAAACATGCCCGTGTTCGTTGGGCGCCCGCGCCTGCTCGACCGCCCAGTACACCGCCTCGGGGTGGCCGGCGAGGCGAGGTCGACGCTCGTGCCGGGCGGCCCGAACGCCGCGGCGGCCTGCCGCAGCGCCTCACGCACCGCGAAGGCCAGCATCAGCGGCGGCTCGCCGACCGCCTTCGAGCCGTAGACGGCGCCCTCCTCGGTGGCGTTCTCGAGCAGCGTGACGTTGAAGACCTCGCGGCATCTCGGAGAAGCTCGGCAGCTTGTAGGTGCTGGCCGCCTGGGTCAGGAACCGCCCGCGGTTCGGGCCGTCGCTCGACGTCCCAGCGCAGGTCCTCGAGGGTGAGCCAGCCGGCGCCCTGCACGAAGCCGCCCTCGATCTGGCCGAGGTCGACCAGCGGCGAGAGGCTGTCGCCGACGTCGTGCACGATGTCGACGCGCCGGGTGCGGTACGCGCCGGTGAAGCCGTCGACCTCCACCTCGGCCGCGGCCGCGCCGTAGGCGAAGTACTTGAACGGCGAGCCCTGCATGACGCGAGGAGTCCCAGTGCAGCCCCTCGGTGCGGTAGTAGCCGGCGGCGAACAGCTGCACGCGCTGGAAGTACGCGGCCCGCACGAGGTCGTCCCAGCGGATCTCGTCGGTGTCGTCGCCGAGCACCCGCGCAGCGCCGTCGACGATGCGCACGTCCGCGGGGTTCGCCCCGAACCGGGTCGCGGCGACGGCGAGCAGCCGCTCGCGGATCTGCTCGCAGGCGTTCTTGACCGCGCCGCCGTTGAGGTCGGCGCCGGAACTCGCCGCGGTCGCCGAGGTGTTGGGCACCTTGTCGGTGCGCGTCGGCGCCAGCCGCACCTTGTGCAGCGGGATGCCGAGCGTGGTGGCCGCGACCTGCAGCATCTTGGTGTGCAGGCCCTGGCCCATCTCGGTGCCGCCGTGGTTGATCAGCACCGAGCCGTCCTTGTAGACGTGCACCAGCGCGCCGGCCTGGTTGAACGCGGTGAGGTTGAACGAGATGCCGAACTTCACCGGCGTCATGGCGAGCCCGCGCTTGCGGTGCTCGTGGGTGCGGTTGAACTGGGCGATCTCGGCCTGCCGCGCGGCGATGTCCGCGCGCTCGGTGACCTGCCCCCACACCGCCGCGATCCGCTCCGGATGCCGCACCGGCTGGCCGTAGGGCGTCGACTGTCCGGCGGAGTAGAAGTTGCGGCGTCGCAGCTCGCCGGCGTCGATGCCGAGCAGCGGTGCGCACCGGCCGAGGATGTCCTCGATGACGATCATGCCCTGCGGTCCGCCGAAGCCACGGAACGCCGTGTTCGAGGTCTTGTTGGTCTTGCGCGATGCGCCCGTTCACGCGGATGTTCGGGATCCAGTAGGCGTTGTCGATGTGGCACAACGCGCGAGCGAGCACCGGCTCGGACAGGTCCAGACTCCAGCCGCCGTCGGCGGTCAGCGTGGCGTCCAGCGCGACTACGTGACCCGTCGGCGTCGAAGCCGACCCGCCAGTCGGCGTGAAAGCCGTGCCGCTTGCCGGACATCGTGAGGTCCTGGGTGCGGTTCAGCCGCAACCGCACCGGTCGGCCGGTGAGCGTCGCGCCGAGCGCCGCCACTCGCGGCGAAACCGTGCGGCTGCATCTCCTTGCCGCCGAACCCGCCGCCCATCCGCAGACACTGCACGGTGACCTCGTTGCTGTGCCGGCCGAGCACGTGGGCAACGATCTCCTGCGTCTCCGACGGGTGCTGCGTGCTGCTCTGTACGAAGATCTGCCCGTCCTCGTCGACGAGCGCCAGCGCCGCGTGCGTCTCCAGGTAGAAGTGCTCCTGCCCGGAGAACTCGAACTACGCCGCTGAACACGTGCGCAGCCTGCGCGAACCCGGCGTCGACGTCGCCACGCGCCGACCTGCGGCTGCGCGCCCTGGAAGCTCTGCGCGGCGATCGCCTCGGTGACCGTGATGTAGGAGGGCAGCGGTTCGACGTCGACCTCGACGGCCGCCGCGCCGAGACGGGCGGCCTCGAGCGGTCTCGCCCAGCACCTAGCAGACGGCATGGCCGAAGAACATGATCTCGTCGGGGAACAGCGGCTCGTCGTGCTTGACCCCGGCGTCGTTGACACCCGGCACGTCGGCGGCGGTGAGCACCCGCACCACGCCGGGTACCGCCAAGGCCGGCTCGGTGCGCAGCGCGGTGACCCGGGCATGCGCGTGCGGCACCTGCACCGGCTACGCGTGCAGGATGTCCTTGGTGCGCTGGACGAGGTCGTCGGTGTAGAGCGCGGTACCGGTGACGTGCAGCGCGGCACTCTCGTGCGGGATGGCGGTTGCCGACCGTCGGGTTTCGGGCCGCTCGGACAGGGCACTCATGGACGCTCCCGTCCGTGGCGGCTGGTCATGTCCGCGTCGACGGATCTCTGTCAGCAGCAGCTCTGGCCCAGCATCGCCGCGCGGTACCTCGAACTGGCCCGCTGATCGTCGATCGGGGTGCCCTCGCGACGCGAGCAACTGGGCGGCCTCGTGCACGTCTCGGCCGACCACGGCCGGTCCTTCAGCGCGGCCTCGGTCTCCGTGCCGCGGATCGGTGTGGCGGCAACCCCGCCGAGTCCGATCCGGGCGCGAACGCACGACGCCGTCGTGCACGTCGAGCGCGAACCCGACGGCGACGCTGGAGATGTCGTCGAACCGGCGCTTGGCGATCTTGTGGAACGCGGTCAGCCGGGCCAGCGGCAGCGGAATGCGGACCGCGCGGATCAGCTCGTCGGCCCGACGCACGCTCTTTCGGTATCCGGTGAAGTAGTCGGCAAGCGCGACCTACCCGCTCACCGTCGGCGTCGGCCAGCACGACCGCTGCGTCGAGCGCCAGCAGCGCGGGCGGCGAATCGCCGATCGGCGAGCCGGTGCCCGAGGTTTCCGCCGAGCGTCGCGCCGTTGCGGATCAGCCGCGACGCGAACTGCGGGAACAACGCGGCGAGCACCGGCACGCTGCCCGTCGAGGTGACGTTCGATCTCAGTAAGCGTCAGCGCGGCGCCGATCTCGATCGTGTTGAGCCGTGCGGGTCAGCCCGCGCAGTTCGGGCAGCCGGTCGATGGCCACGACGCAGTCCGCACGGCGCACCGCGCAGGTTGACCTCGACGCCCCAGTCGGTGCAGCCCGGCGACCGGCAGCGGCGTCCGGTCGCTCGCGCAGCAGCTGCAGCGCCTCGGCGAGCGTCGGCGGGCCGGACGAACTCGCGTCCTGCGGTGCTGCAGCCGGGTCCGGCGCGCGCTCGGCGCCGGAGCGCTGCGGCGTGCGGCCAGCGGGTCGGTCGTCGCCGGGTGCCGTCCAGCGCGTAGGCGGCGTCGCGGATCGGGCGGTAGCCGGTGCAGCGGCACAGGTTGCCGCTCAACGCGTGCAGGTCGAAGCCGTTCGGGCCGTGCTCGTGCGTCAGCCATCCGTCAGCCGACGGCGCGCGATCCGCGCGGTAGTACTCGGCCGCCATGCTGCAGACGAACCCCGGCGTGCAGTACCCGCACTGCGACCCGCCGCGCACCGCCATCTCGTGCTGCACCGGGTGCAGCGCGTCCGCGCGTGCCGAGCCCCTCGGCGGTGACGACCTCCTGGCCGTCGAGCGCGGCGACGGGAACCAGGCAGGCGTTGATCGCGATCCATTCGGTGCGGGCTGGCGAGTCCCGGGCCGCGCGACGAGGACCGAGCAGGCGCCGCACTCGCCCTCGGCGCAGCCCTCCTTGCAGCCGGTGAGCCCGCGATCGCGCAGGAAGTCCAGGGCCGTCGTGTGGGTGGGCACGCCGTCGAGCGACGCGCGGCTGCCCGTTGACGATGACGCTCGCGACGCTGGTATCGCTCGCCTCGGTGACGGTCATGCGGTACTCCTGTCCGACCACGGACTGTCCATGGTTCCCCACCCCGGCGTGCGGCGGGGGCATGGTTGGCGGTCGACACCCGGCGGGTTGGTTATCCATGCCGAACAACCTGCGGGCGAGGTCGACTGTACAAGCCGCGGCGCCGTCAAGAAAGGGATTTCGGAAAGCTTTTTCCGCATCGTGCAAAATCAGACAGAACTGGCGGCTGAGCGGCACGTGCCGGTTCACGTCCTTGTAGAGCAGGTACCGGAACCGGCCCGGCCCGCCGGCGTAGCAGGCCTGCGGGCAGAACGCGCGCAGCCACATGAAGTCGCCGGCCTCCACCTCGACCCAATCGCGGTTGAGCAGGTAGACCGCCTTGCCCTCGAGCACGTACAGCCCGTGCTCCATCACGTGGGTCTCCGGGAACGGGATCGCGCCGCCCGGTTCGAAGTTGACGATGTTGACGTGCATGTCGTGGCGCAGGTCGGCGGGGTCGACGAACCGCGTCGTCGTCCAGGCCCCGTTGGTGTCGGGCATCGGCAGCGGCGGCACGTCGCGCTCGTTCGTCACGAACGCCGGCGGTACGTCGAGGCCCTCCACGCGCTGGTAGGCCTTGCGGATCCAGTGAAACCGGGCGCGGGTCGTCGCCGCCGGTTGCGCAGCGTCCACGTGGCGCCGGGCGGCAGGTAGGCGTACCCGCCCGGGTTCGAGCAGCGTGCACCTGGTCGCCGATGCGTGAGGTCGCACGGATCCGTCGACGACGAACAGCACTGCCTCGGCGCTCGGCGTCGGCCTCCGGCCGTTCGCTGCCGCCACCCGGGCGCGACCTCGACGATGTACTGCGAGAAGGTCTCGGCGAAGCCGGACAGCGGCCGGGCGATCACCCACAGCCGGGTGTCGTCCCAGAACGGCAGGTAGCTCGTCACGATGTCGCGCATCGTGCCGCGCGGCAGCACCGCGTAGGCCTCGGTGAACACGCGCCCGGTCGGTGGTCAGCTGGGTCTGCCCGGGCAGCCCGCCGGTCGGCGCGTAGTAGCTCGTCATCGTCGTCCTCTCCTCGAGCAATTCGCCGCGCGGTTCGCCGCGCGGGTCGACCCGCTCGCCGCGCAGCCAGGTCTGCGCGGACCACGTCCGGTGAGTTCGCGGCCGGCGTAGGCGCGACACCGGGTTCTTGTGCAGCAGGTGCGGCCGGATCGACCACGAACTGCGCGTCCGGACGCGAACACGCACCAGGTCGGCGTCGGCGCCGACCTCGATCCGGCCCTTGTGGGTGAGCCCGACCCGGTCGGCCGGTGCGGTGGCCATCCAGCGCACGACGTCGGGCGAGGTCGTGCCCGCGGGCCCGCGCGGCCGTCCACACCACCGGCAGCCCGAGCTGCACCGAGGCGATCCCGCCCCAGGCCTGCGCCGAAGTCGCCGGTGTCGAGCCGCTTCAGCTCCGCCGTGCACGGGGAGTGGTCGGAGACGATCAGGTCGATGTCGCCGGCGGCCAGCGCCGCCCACAGCCGGTCCTGGTTGGCGCGCGTCGCGGATCGGCGGGCAGCACTTGAACTGCGGTCGCGCCGTCGGGGATGTGCTCCGGCGTCGACAGCGAGGTAGTGCGGGCAGGTCTCGACCGTGACGTCGACGCCGGCCGCCCGCGCGGCGCGCAGCTGCGGCAGCGCGTCGGCGCTGGACAGGTGCAGCGACGTGGGCGCGGCCGCCGCGTGCCGTTCGCCGCGTCGATCACGGTGCGCGATCGCGCGCTCCTCGGCCGCGTGCGGCCGCGAGCGCAGGAATGCCGCGTACGCCGGGCCGCCGGCGCGGCGGCGCCGTCGATCACGGCGGCGTCCTCGGCGTGCACGATGAGCAGCGCGCCGAGCCGGGCGGTCTCGGCCATCGCGGCCGCAGAACTGCTCGGCGTCCAGCGGCGGGAACTCCGGCGACGCCGGAGTCGACGCAGGAAGCACTTGAAGCCGAACACGCCCGCCTCGTGCAGCCCGGCGCAGGTCGCGCGACGTTGCCGGGCACCGCGCCGCCCCAGAACCCGACGTCGACGTGCGCCTGCGGCGGCCGCGCAGTCGCGCTTGGCCTCCAGCGCCGGCGAGCGTCGTCGTCGGCGGGATGCTGTTGAGCGGCATGTCGATGATCGTCGTGACGCCGCCGGCCGCCGCCGCCCGGGTCGCGGTCGTCGAAGCCCTCCCACTCGGTGCGGCCCGGCTCGTTGACGTGGACGTGCGTGTCGACCAGGCCGGGCAGCAGCACGCTCGTCGGGCCCGACCTCGACGGTCTGCCGCGCGGACACGGTCGGCGTCGAGCGGCTCGACGGCTGCGATCCGGCCGTCCTGCACGCCGATCGCGCACGCCCGCTCGGCGCCGTCGACGATGGCGCGCTGCGCCCGGAAGACGACGTCCAGGCTCATTCGACAACCGCTCCGCGAGCTGTGCGCCGATGCGGCGCAGGAGCGGTCCCGGCGCGGTCGAACGATTCGTCGGGTTCCGAGGCCTCGTCGCTCGAGCGTGTACACGGCGTCGAATCCTGCGCTACGCCAGCTGTCCGCGTCGAGGCCGCACCGACCGGCGACGGCGACGACCGGGACGCCGGCGCGGCCGGGCGGCGCTCGCGACGCCCGCCGGCGCCTTGCCGTGCAGGGTCTGCTCGTCCAGCGCGCCCTCGCCGGTGACGACGAGGTCGGCGACGGCGACCCGCTCGTCGAAACGCGATGAGATCGAGCACCAGCTCGACGCCGGGCCGCAGCTGTCGCGCCGAGGATCGCGGCCGCGGCGAAGCCCGACCCCGCCGGCCGCGCCGGCGCCGGCAAGGTCGCGCCGATCCGCGCCGGTCGCCGCGTGCGACGACGTCGGCCCAGTGCGTCGAGGGCCGCGTCGAGCGAGCTCGACCTGTTCGGGGTCGGCGCCCTTCTGCGGGCCGTAGACCGCGGCCGCGCCGCGCGGTCCGGTGAGCGGGTTGTCGACGTCGCAGGCGACCTCCAGCCCGGCGTGCGCGAGCGCCGGATGCAGCTCCGCGAGGTCGAGTGTCGCGGCGGCCTCGCGCGCCGAGCCCGCCGGGTCCGACGTCGGCGCCCGTGCCGTCGAGAACCGCGCGCACCGAGCGCCTGCACCATGCCGACTCCGCCGTCGGTCGACGCGCTGCCGCCGATGCCGAGCAGCGACCCGGGTGCAGCCGGCGTCGAGGGCGGCGGCGATCACCTCGCCGACGCCGCGGCTGGTCGCGGTGAGCGGCGCGCGCGCGCCGCAGCGCCGCCAGCCCGGCCACGGCGGCCAGCTCGACCACCGCGCACGTCGCCGCGGCGCACATACGCCGTCGGGCCGGGCAGCGCCGGCGGCGTCCGAGCCGCCTCGACGCGCACCCGCGTCGAAACCCGGCCGTCTCGAACGCGGCGAGCAGCCCGTCGCCGCCGTCGGCGACCGGCACGGTCTCGACGTCGACGTCCGGCCGGCGCTCGCGGATGCCGTCGGCCAGGTGGCCGCGCGACCTCGGCGGCGGTCAGCGTGCCCTTGAACTTGTCCGGGGCGAGCAGCACGCGCGGCATCTCGTCCTCAGTCGAGGTTGGCGTACACCGCGGTGGGGGCGTCGGCGCCGGATTCGGCCAGCTCCTCGAACTCGGTGACGTTGTCGATCTCGAGTGCCCATCGACACGTTGGTGACGCGTTCGAGGATCACCTCGACGACGACCGGCACCCGGTGCTCGACGATCAGCTTCTTCGCCTGTTCGAGCGCCGGGCAGGATCTCGGTCGGGCTCGAACACTCGGATCGCCTTGCAGCCCAGGCCTTCTGCGACCTTGACGTGGTCGACGCCGTAGCCGTTGAGCCTCGGGCGCGTTGACGTTGTCGAAGGACAGCTGCACGCAGTAGTCCATGTCGAAGCCGCGCTGCGACTGGCGGATCAGGCCGAGGTAGGCGTTGTTCACCAGCACGTGGATGTACGGGATGTTGAACTGCGCGCCGACGGCCAGCTCCTCGATCATGAACTGGAAGTCGTAGTCGCCGGACAGCGCCACGACGGTCGGATTCCGGGTCGGCGGTCGCCACGCCCGAGTGCGGCCGGCACGGTCCAGCCGAGCGGGCCGGCCTGCCCGGCGTTGATCCAGTGCCGCGGCCGGTAGACGTGCAACAGCTGGGCGGCCTGGATCTGGGAGAGCCCGATGGTGCTGACGTAGCGGACGTCCTTCCCGAACGCGCGGTTCATCTCCTCGTAGACCCGCTGCGGCTTGATCGGCACGTCGTCGAAGTTGGTCTTGCGCAGCATGGTCCGCTTGCGCTCGTCGCACTCGTCGGCCCAGCCCGACCGGTCGCGCAGCGAGCGCTCGCGGGCGGCGGCCACGAACAGCTCGAGCGCTGCCTTCGGCGTCGGAGGCGATGCCGTAGTCGGGCGCGAAGACCCGGCCGATCTGGGTCGGCTCGATGTCGACGTGCACGAACGTGCGGCCCTCGGTGTAGGTGTCGAGGCCGCCGGTGTGCCGGTTGGCCCAGCGGTTGCCGATGCCGAGCACGAAGTCGGCGGCGAGCATCGTGGCGTTGCCGTAGCGGCGCGAGGTCTGCAGCCCGACCATCCCGGCGTTGAGCGGGTGGTCGTCGCGGATCGATGCCCCAGCCCATCAGCGTCGGCACCACCGGCACCCCGGTCAGCTCGGCGAACTCGACGAGCAGGTCCGCGGCGTCGGCGTTGATGATGCCGCCGCCGGCGACGATGAGGGGGCGTTCCGCTGCCTCGAGCAGGTCCAGCGCCTTGTCGATCTGGGCGCGGCGTCGCGGCCGGCTTGTACACCGGCAGCGGCTGCGTAGGTGTCCGGGTCGAACTCGATCTCGCGCCTGCTGCACGTCGATCGGCAGGTCGATCAGCACCGGCCCGGGCCGGCCGGAACGCATCAGGTGGAACGCCTGCTGGAAGGTGCCCGGCACCTGCGCCGGCTCCAGCACCGTCACCGCCATCTTCGTCAGCGGCTTCGCGATCGGCCGCGATGTCGACCGCCTGGAAGTCCTCCTTGTGCAGCTTGGCCACCGGCGCCTGCCCGGTGATGCACAGGATCGGGATCGAGTCGGCGCTGGCCGAGTACAGGCCGGTGATCATGTCGGTGCCGGCCGGACCGCTCGTGCCGATGCACACGCCGATGTTGCCGGCCGCGGCGCGGGTGTAGCCCTCGGCCATGTGCGAGGCGCCCTCGACGTGGCGGGCGAGCGTGTGGTGCAGGCCGCCGTTGGTCTGCATCGCCTTGTAGAACGGGTTGATCGCCGCTCCGGGCAGCCCGAAGACATGGGTGACCCCTTCGGCCTTCAAGATCTCCACCGCGGCCTGGGCCGCTGTCATGCGTGCCATGTCGATGCTCCGTTCGGTCAGGTGTGTGCGCGTCTTGCCGGCGAGGCGCTCGACGCCGCGCAGCAGCGCCGAGTGGTCCAGGCCGCCGTCGCCGTTGGCGCGCGCCGAGGCCATCAGCTGCGCGACGATCGCGCCGACCGGGAGCGACGACGCCGGCCTCGCGCGCGGCGGAGGTGACGATGCCCATGTCCTTGTGGTGCAGGTCGATCCGGAAGCCGGGCTCGAAGGTCCGGCCGAGCATGTTCGGCCTGCTTCTGGTCGAGCACCTTGGAGCCGGCGAGGCCGCCGCCGAGCACCTCCAGCGCCGCCTCGGTGTCGACCCCGTAGGCCTCGAGGAACACGAGCGCCTCGGCGAGCACCTGGATGTTGGCGCCGACGATCAGCTGGTTGGCGGCCTTGACCGTCTGGCCGGCGCCGTTGGGGCCGACGTGCACGACGGTCTTGCCGACCGCGTCGAAGACCGGCTTGGCAGCGTCGAAGTCCTCGGCCGCGCCGCCCACCATGATCGACAGCGCGGCGTTCTTGGCGCCGGCCTCGCCGCCGGAGACCGGCGCGTCGAGCAGCCGGAAGCCGCGCTCGGCGGCGGTCTCGGCGAGCTCGTCGGTGACGTCGGGTCGGATGCTCGAGAAGTCGATGACGAGCGTGCCCTCGGCGGCGCGTGCGCGAACACGCCGTCGTCTGCCGGTCAGCACGGCCTCGACGTCGGGCGAGTCGGGCACCATCACGGCGACGACCTCGGCGTCGGCGACCGCGTCGGCGATCGAGACGGCCTCCCGGCCGCCGGCCTCGACGAGCGGTGCCGCGCGTGCCCGGCGAGCTGGTTGTAGCCGGCGACCTCGTTGCCCGCGTTCTGCAGGTGGACGGCCATCGGGCTGCCCATGATGCCCAGGCCGATGAAGGCGATCTTGCTCATGTCATGCTCCTCGCGATTTCGACGATCAGGCAGCGGCGCGGCGCGCGCGCGGCAGCCAGGCCAGGCTCGTCTCGGTGTCGGTGGTCGGCTTGTACTCCAGGCCGACCCAGCCGGCGTAGCCGCGCTCGGCGAGGTCGCCGAGGTAACGGTCGAGGTCGAGCTCGCCGGAGCCGGGCTCGCCCCGGCCCGGGCAGATCGGCGATCTGCACGTGCGCTGACGAGGTCGGCGTGCTTGGCGATCGCGGCGTCGACGTCGTCGCCGTTGTTGGCGAGGTGGAACAGGTCGCACAGGAACCCGACGTTCGGGTGGCCGGCCTGCCGTACGGCGGTCACGACGCGCAACCGCGTCGTCGGCGGTGCGCAGCGGATATGGCTTCGGGCCGCTCACCGGCTCGACGAGCACCGTCGCACCGATGCGATCAGCCGCCGTCGGCGGCCAGGCCCAGGCTCTCCCGGCCGAGTTCGTCCTGCGCCGCCGGCGCGGCGTCGTCGACGCGGTTGCCGTACAGCGCGTTGAACGCCGCCACGCCGAGTTGCTCGCCGATGCCGACCGTCACGTCGATGTTGTCGCGGAACTGGCTCGCGCGGTCCGGGATGGACAGCACCCCGCAGTCGGGCCCGGCGAGATCGCCGGCGAAGAAGTTGAGCCCGACGAGCTGCACGCCGGCATCGCGCACGGCTCGCACGAACGCGTCGACCTCGGCGTCGCCCGGCACCGGCTGGTCCGGCCAGGGCCACCAGAACTCGACGGCGTCGAAACCGGCGGCCTTGGCCGCGGCCGGCCGCTCGAGCAGCGGATGCTCGGTGAACAGCATCGAGCAGTTGGCGAGGTAGCGCAGCCCGTGGTCGGTCATCGGCGGCTCCCGCTCAGCGCGAAGCTGGGCACGGCGAGCCAGGCGTCGCCGGCGTCGGGCGCGTCGTCGCGGGCCACCGTCGCCTCGATCAGCCCGTACGGACGGTCGGCGGCGATGAACACCTCGCCGTCGTTCTCGAGCCCGAACGGCGCGAGGTCGACGAGGAAGTGATGCTTGTTGGGCGCGGAGAACTTGATCTCGGCGATGTCCGGGCACGGCCTCGAGCACCCGCTGGCCCATCAGGTAGAGCGTCTCCTGCAGCGCCCGGCTGTAGGTGGTCGCGAACGTCTCGAGCAGGGCCGCCTGCACGCTGTCGTAGGTCTCGTTCCAGTCGACGTCGGTGCCGCTGTAGCGCCACCGCGCGACCAGCGAGGTGGCCATGATCCGGTCGTCGGTCTCCTGCAGTGTCGTGTACTCGTCCTTGAGGTAGCCCTTGAACTCCGAGCCCGGTGGACTTGAGCAACGACCAGGTCCTGCACAGCCGGAGACCACCGTGCACCTGCTCGCCGTCCCCGCGTCCGGACACGGTGACCACCGTGGTGCGCACGACGTCGCCGCGCCGCACGAACGCGTGGTCGTGCCCGTCGCCGTCGACCGGGATGCGGTCCCAGCCGTACTGCTCGACGCGGATCTGCGCGGCGTCGGCCTTCGGCGCGGCTGTCGAGGAACCGCCGGCCGAGCGCGATCGCGTAGTCCTCCGGCGAGCTGACGCCGTGCTCCTTGGCGTAGGCGAAGGCGGTGTTCTTCTGGGTGTCGGTGGGCAGCACGTCGGCCTGGTCGCCGTCGGTGTGCGCCGCGGCGAAGTCGCCGCGCAGCGAGGTCGAGACGTTGAGATCGACGAATCTCGTGGCGCGGCGGTGTCGCGATAGATGCGCACGACCCGGTTCTCCGCCTTGCCGTACTGGTTTGCGCCGAGCGAGATGCCCATTGCCGACCCTCGTTCCTTTTCCGTACTACGGAAGTGTCCTACCGAATAGTGGAATGATATTCCCGACCAGCGGAGGCCGTCAATGGGCCGGCCTCAGCGAGTCGGCCGAGCCAGCCCAGCAACTCGATCCGGTCCGGCACCGGTGGCCGCGCGCACCTCGTCGGCGGTGGTGGCGCCGCAGTGCAGTGCGCGCACGACGTAGTCGGCCAGCGCGCGGGCGGTGGCCGGCTCGTCGAGGATCGCCGAGTCGGTGCGCTCGCGGTAGTTGCGCAGCCGGGTGCCGGCGCGATCCAGACCCTCGCGGTAGAACGCGATCGTCGCGGCGTAGCGGGTCGGCAGCTGGGCCGGATGCAGGTCCCAGCCCTGGTAGTAGCCGCGCTCCAGCGAGCGACGGACCAGCTGGGCGTGCAGGCGCCAGGCGCCGCGCGACGGCCACCGCGTCGCCGACCGGCAGGATGTTGGTCGAGCCGTCCGACAGGCGCACGCCGGTGCCGGCCGCGGCGGCCTGCATCACCAGCTTCGCGTGATCGGCCACCGGGTGCGCCATGCTCTGGTACTCGGCCGCGATGCCGCAGAACGCCGAGTAGTCGTAGGTGCCGTAGTGCAGCGCGGTGCAGCGCCGGTCGGCGGCATGCACCATCCGGGCGACGAGGGCGGTGCCGTCCGGCCCGAGGATCGACTGCGGTGTCTCGACCTGGATCTCGAAGCGCAGCGTGCGCTCGGGAAGGTCGAGGGTGTCCTCCAGTCGCGCGCAGACGTAGACCATCGCCTCGACCTGGTCGACGCTGGTCACCTTCGGCAGCGTCGATGACGAACTGCTCGAACGAGCCGCCCGCGCCGGCGAACTCGTGCACGAACGGCGGCCAGGCGTGCGCAGGCCGCGGCGCCGGGTCGGCGCCTCGAAGCTCTTCATCCGGATGCCGGCGAAGGGTGCCGCGGTGCCGCGCTGCCGGGTCTCGGCCAGCGCATGCGCGCGCGGCGGCTGACGTGCGCGTCCTCGTCGTCGTCGGCGCGCGCGACCGTAGCCGTCCTCGAAGTCGATGCGCAGATCCTCGATCGGTTCGCTAGCCGAGCTTCGCGCGCACCCGCGCCACGAGGTCGCCGTCGCCGACGAGTTCACCGAACAGCGCGTCGTGCTCGTCGAGCGCGGCCAGGGCACGGCGCGCCCCAGTCCGGGACCAGGCCGGTGTGCATCCGGTCGGCCGAAACGTAGACGGTGTGGATCGGCTGGCGACCGGCCCGCTCGCCCGGGAACTGCGCGGCGAGCGCCGCGTCGGCGTCGGCGAGGCGGGCATCCACGTCGCTGCCGAGCTGTTCGAGGTCCAGCGACATATGAGTCCTCCCGGCAAATTTCTGCTAGACGGATGTTAGCTTCTGCAATGCGGAATGAAAACGTCATCCGGTGAGGGCCGCGCTGGCCGACGCTGCGGCCGCGGCCAGCTCGTCCGGATCGGCGGTGAGCAGCTCGCCGGCCCGCACGACGTTGCCGGCCGCCGACGAACAGGTGCTCGAGGCGTGGCGCGCCGAACACCAGCGTGCACAGCGGGTCGGCGATGCCGGCGCCGGCCAGGTCGTCGACGCGCCACAGCGCGAGGTCGGCCAGCTTGCCCGGCTCCAGCGAGCCGAGTTCGCCGTCGCGGCCCAGGCAGCGCGCGCCGCCCATGGTCGCCATCTGCAGCGCCTCGCGGGCCGAGAGCGCCAGCGGGCCGCCGCGCAGCCGGGCCACGAGCAGCGACTGGTGCAGCTCGTCGACCATGCGTCCGGACTCGTTGGACGCCGCGCCGTCGACGCCGAGCCCGACCGCAGCGCCCGGCGTCGAGCAGTGCGCGCACCGGCGCGATGCCCGAGCCGAGCCGGCCGTTGGAGGTCGGGCAGTGCGCGACCCCGGTGCCGGTCGCCGCGAACCGGCCGACCGCGTCGTCGGACAGGTGCACGCAGTGCGCCAGCCACACGTCGGATCCCGAGCCAGCCGAGGTCCTCGGCGTACTGCGCGGGCGTGCGGCCGAAGGTGCTGGCAGGCAGAACGCCTCCTCGTCCCGCGTCTCGGCGAGGTGGGTGTGCAGCCGGACGTTGCGCGCGCGGGCCAGCTCGGCGCTGTCGCGCATCAGCTCGGCCGGTCACCGAGAACGGCGAGCAGGGCGCGAGCGCGATGCGGGTCATCGCGTCCGGCGCCGGGTCGTGCCAGCGGTCGATCGCGTCGGCGCTGGCGGCGAGGATCGCGTCGTGATCCTCGACGACCGAGTCCGGCGGCAGCCCGCCGGCCGACTCGCCGAGGTTCATCGACCCGCGGGTGGGGTGGAAGCGGATGCCGATCTCGCGCGCGGCGCGGATCTCGGCCTCGAGCAGGTCGCCGGTGCCGTGCGGGAAGACGTAGTGGTGATCCGTCGACGTCGTGGTGCCGGTCAGCGCCATCCAGGCCAGGTTCGCCGCCGCCGACGCGTGCACCCGCTCCGGCGGTGAGCCGGGCCCAGATCGGATACAGCGTGGTGAGCCAGCCGAAGAGCGTCGGGTCGGTGGCGTAGCCGCGGGTGATCCACTGGTACAGGTGGTGGTGGACGTTGACCAGCCCCGGCGTCGACGAGCAGGCCGCGCGCGTCGATGCGGGTCGCGGCCGCCGATCGCGGACCGGGACCGTCGCCGACCGAGACGATGCGGCCGGCTTCGAAGGCGAGGTGGCCGCCGAGGTATTCGGTCCCGGTGGCGTCGACGGTCGCGACGTGGCAGCCGTCGAGCACCGTGGTCATGAGCCGCGGTAGGTCGAGTAGGCGTACGGACTGAGCAGCAGCGGCACGTGGTGGTGCGCCGCGGCGTCGACGACCCGAAACGCGATGACCACCTCCGAGTAGAAGGTGTCGGTGCCGAAGTGCGCGGCGACGTCGAATCGCAGCCGGTACTCGCCGGGTTCGGCGGCGGGTGCGAGGTCGGCGACGCGTCCGTCGGCGTCGGTCACCCGGGCGCTCAGCTCGACCCAGTCGTCACCGGTTTGGCGTGAGAGGCGGACCCGCAGCCCGGCCGCCGGCCGGCCGACCACGGCGTCGAGCACATGCGTCGAGATGCTCACTTCGGTTCGGCTTCGCTCGTCACCTGAGTAACCGTACGATCCGCAGCCGGATGACCGCAGCAAGTTCCCGCAGCAGGACCTGCTGCTCGACGTCCGGCTCGTTGTCCATCCGCTCGTACATCGCCGCGAGGATCTGTTGCGGCGTGCGCCCGGCGGCGCATATCAGGAACACGTGCCGGAACTGCGATTCGTATTCGAGGTTGCCGCGATGCAGGGCCGCCGCGAGATCATCGCTCGCGGTGATGGCGCCCGCCTGCTCCTCGCGCGACCACGCGGACTCCAGATCGGACCCGCCCGCGCGCTCGCCGATGCGCGCATGCGACGCGAGTGCCTGCTCCACGTTCGGTGGGTCCAGCGAGGCGACCACCTCGTCGGATCGGGCGAGCAACCCGGGCAGGGTCTGGTACGGGCGGGCGGCGATCACGGCGTCGAGCCACGCGTCGCTGGCGCAGACGGGCAGCAACAACATGCGTGCCTGATCGGCAGCGAGCATGTCGAACTCGGCGAGCGGAGTCGCCACCTCCACCATGGTGGCGCACCCTACGCACCCGCGACCCCGTTCGCCCGTGGGCGCGCTGACACTACCGCCCTGCCGGGCCGGGCGAGTGAGCGTGCGAATGCGGCTTGGCCGCGCTCGGTGCCGCAGCCGACGGGATCGGGTCACCGAGGCGCAGCGGCGCGTGCTCGTAGCGTCCCTCGTGCGCGAGGATCGGTCGCCGGTCGCCCTGCAGCTCGGGGTGCTTGTCCTCGAGCCGTTGCCGCGTGTCCCATTCCCTGCGCAGTTGGCCGACGTACTCGCGGTTGCCGTCGTGGGTGCCGCGCCAGGTCTGCGGCATCAGCTCCATCGGGCGGCCGACGTCGGCGGTGCCGCCGAGCGCGACCCGCGAGGGCACCTTCACCCCCGCGGCGCCGCACGGGCACGGCGGCACGGACTGCGCCGACATCGGCGCGGACCGCTCGTAGTAGTGCCCGTCGGCGCAGCGGTAGTCGTAGAGCGGCACCGGATCACCAATTCTCGATCGATTTGGCGAAGATGTCGGCGATGTCGTCCTCGGTCGGTATCCGGGCGCATGTGGCGAGCAGCCGCTGTTGCTTCATCGTGCCCGGCACCAGATCGGGGATGTCCGCCTCGGTGTAGCCGACCGCGCCGATGCCGTTCGGGATGTCGATGTCGCGCATCAGGTCGATCAACACCGACGGCAGTTGCTCGCCGGCCTGGTTCTGCTTCTCGGCGCCCGGGCCGAGCAGCGCGGCAGCGGTGAGATGGCGTTCGGGGGCGCTCTCGAAACTGAACCGGAACGCCTCGGGAGCAGTGAGCGACACCGACATGCCGTGCGGCACCATCGGCTCGTCCTGCGGGTAGCCGCTGGGCCGGAAATCCTTCACCATGCCGGCGATCGGATACGCGTTTGCGTGCGGGATGTGCACGCCGGAGTTGCCGAAGCCCATCCCCGCGAAGGTGGCGGCCATCATCATGTTGCTGCGCGCCTGCAGGTCGTGCGCGCCGTCGTGCACCGCGGGTCGGAACGAGTCGGCGATCAGCTTCAGCGCCTTCTCGCACCAAAGATCCGAGACCGGATTGGCGCCACAGTAGGTGACCCGCTCCTCCGGCTTCTTGCGGTCGAAGGTCGCGTACCAGCGGGCGGTGTAGGACTCGAGCGCGTGACAGACGATGTCCATGCCGGCCGACGCGCTGACCTCCGGCGGCAGCGTCATCGTCAGCAGCGGGTCGATGATCGCAAGCGTCGGGCGCAGCCGCCAGTGGCTGATCCCGGTCTTGACCTTCATCGACAGCACGTCGAGCACGCACATCGCGGTGCTCTCCGAGCCGGTGCCGGCGGTCGTCGGCACCGCGATCAGTGGCTTGAGCTGGCCGTGCGGCGCCTGCGCCTTGCCGATCGGCTTGTTGAGGTAGTCCATCAACGAGCCGCCGTCGGTCAGCATCAGGTTGACGGCCTTGGCGGTGTCGATCGCCGACCCGCCGCCGACCGCGATGTAGCCGTCCCACGGCCCCTGCTCGCGGGCGTAGCCGGCCGCCTTGTCCATGCTGTCGTCGGTGGGTTCGACGTGCACGCCGTCGAAGATCTCCGAGGCGATGCCGTACTTCGTGAGCTGGTCCTGGATCCGGTTCGGGATGCCGGTGCCGTTGATCGTCGAGTCGGTGACGATGAGCACGCGTTTGACGTTGTACTGGCTCATTTCGAAACCGATCTCGTCGAGCGCGCCGGCGCCGAACTTCAACGGCGGGGCGCCCCAGGTGAAGATCGTCTCTTCGGTGCGTTCGCTGGCGTCGGTCATCGCGCCGCCCTCACGTGTAGGTGCCGGGTGCGACTCGCAGCTGCGCGATCTGCTCCGGGTCGTGGCCGAACACCATCGTCGCGTCGCTGTCCTCGGCGATGCCGCGCAGCTTCTCGACCGAGGCGTACCAGCTCTCGAGGTTGTTGACGATGGCGGCCGGCACCGACGGCGGGCCGTAGCTCTCACCGCGGTAGACGGCGTCGGCGGTGAAGATCATGGTGCCGCTGTCGGGGAGGTCGACGCGCATGGACATGCTGCCCGGCGTGTGACCGGGCGTCTGGATGAAGCTCACGCCGGGCAGGAACTCGGCGTCGCCGGAGACCGTCTCGAAGACCAGGTCCTCGTAGTCGGCCTTCAGGTGCGCACCGGCGAACGGTCCTTCGAAGCCGAATGCGTAGTCCTTCTCGACGTCGCTGCACACCAGCTTGGCCTTGGTGTCCTTGAACATCCCGGCATTGCCGGCGTGGTCGAAGTGCAGGTGCGAGAGCACGACGAAGTCGATGTCGCCGGGCGCGACGCCGACCTGCTTGAGTCGCGAGTCGAGGTACTCGTCGTCGGAGACCTTGTCGTACGGGAAGAAGTCCTGCAACCCGGTGGGCCCCCACCGCTCCTCCCAGTCACGCGGGCAGCTCGTGTCCCACAGCAGCCGCCCGTCCGGGGTGTCGACGAGCACGCAGTGCGTCGGGACGTCGACCCACTCGGGCGGCTCGTTCTTCTGCTGCCGGCTGCGGATCGCGCGTCCCGGCGCCAGCAGCAGCCAGGTCAGGTCGGCGGTCATCGCGCCACAGGGCAGGATGGTCACGGAGGTTTGGGAGGCCATACCGTCACATTCGTACGCCACGTCGAGCGTGTCAATGAAACCCCGCAAGTTGTCCGCGCTACCCCGTAGTCATATCGACCTCCAGCGCGGGCAACTCGCCCCACCCACGGTCAGAAGGAGGCCTCCGGGACGTCCATCAACGCGTTGTCCGTCGCCTCGGCCACGGCACGACGCGCGCCGAGCTCGGGCAGCACGGTGGTGGCGAAGAACCGCGCGGCGGCGGGCTTGCCCTCGTAGAAGGCACGATCGGCGGCACTGACAGCCGTTCGCGTCCAGCTTGGTCAGCGCGACAGCGGCCTGGCGCAGCAACAGGTAGCCGACCAGCAGGTCGCCGGCCGACAGCAGCAGCCGCGTGGTGTTCTGGCCGACCTTGTAGACGTTGCGGGGTCCTCCTGCGCGCTCATCAGCTGGCCGAACATCGCCGCGCCGATGGCACCGAGATCCTCCATCGCCTTCTCCAGCAGCGCCCGCTCCTCCTTGAGCCGGCCCTCGTCGGCGATGGACTCGAGGAACTGGTCGATCTCCTCCGACAGCGCGGTCAGCGCCGCGCCGCGGTTCCGGACGATCTTGCGGAAGAAGAAGTCCTGGCCCTGGATCGCGGTGGTGCCCTCGTAGAGCGTGTCGATCTTGGCGTCGCGGATGTACTGCTCGAGCGGGTAGTCCTGCAGGTAGCCGGAGCCGCCGAAGGTCTGCAGCGCCTGGGCGAGCTGGTCGTAGGACCGCTCGGAGCCGGCGCCCTTGACGATCGGCAGCAGCAGGTCGTTGATGGCCTCGTCCAGCGTGGTGTCGGCGCCGTCGTGCGTGGCCGGTCACGATCCGGTCCTGCACCGAGGCGGTGTAGAGCACCAGCGCGCGCAGGCCCTCGGCGTAGGCCTTGTTCAGCATCAGGCTGCGGCGCACGTCCGGGTGGTGGATGATCGTCACCCGCGGCGCGGTCTTGTCGGCCTGCCTGGGTGAGGTCGGCCGACTGCACCCGGGTCTTGGCGTACTCGAGCGCGTTGAGGTAGCCGGTCGAGAGCGTGGCGATCGCCTTGGTGCCGACCATCATCCGGGCGTGCTCGATGACCTGGAACATCTGCGCGATGCCGTCGTGCACGTCGCCGACCAGCCAGCCCATGGCCGGGTGGTCCGCGTCCTCGCCGAAGCGCAGCTCGCAGGTGGTGGAGGCCTTGCAGGCCCATCTTGTGCTCGACGTTGGTGACGAAGACGCCGTTGCGCTCGCCGAGCTCGCCGGTCTCGGGGTCGAAGTGGAACTTCGGCACGACGAACAGCGACAGGCCCTTGGTGCCCGGCGCCGGCGCCCTCGGGGCGGGCCAGCACCAGGTGCACGATGTTCTCGGTGAGGTCCTGCTCGGCCGAGGTGATGAACCGCTTGACGCCCTCGATGTGCCACGAGCCGTCGGGCTGCGGCGACGGCCTTGGTGCGGCCGGCGCCGACGTCGGAGCCGGCGTCCGGCTCGGTCAGCACCATGGTGGAGCCCCAGCCCGGTCGATCATGCGCTGGGCCATCTTCTTCTGGGTCTCGGTGCCGTCTGCGGTAGAGGATGCCGGCGAACGGCGCGCCGGCCATGTACATGTGCAGAGCCGGGTTGGCGCCGAGAATCTGCTCGGCCACCGCCCAGACGAGGGCGCGCGGCGCGACCTGGCCACCGAGTTCGGGCAGCGTCTCCAGGCGCCACCACTCGGCGTCACGCAGGGCCTCGTAGGAGCTTCTTGAACGACTCGGGCAGGGTGACCGAGTTGGTGTCCGGGTCGAAGACCGGCGGGTTGCGGTCGGCGTCGGCGAACGACGCGGCCAGCGGCCCCTCGGCGAGCTGGGCGACCTCGGCGAGGATGCCGCGCGCGGTGTCCTCGTCGATGTCGGCGAAGAGCCGTGCCCGAGCAGCGCGTCCGGTGCCCAGGACCTCGAAGAGGTTGAACTCGATGTCGCGGACGTTGCTCTTGTAGTGGCCCATCGATCGGCTCCTCAGGGGTTGCACAGACCGGTTACTCACCGGTAACTAAAGGCTATTACCGGTGAGTAGAAACGCGCAAGCGCGGCTGCTTGGACTGTCTCAGACAGCAGGGCCGCCCACGTGATCGAGAGCCCGAAACGCTCGCCATGCGGGCGTTCAGAAGATGACGCGCAGCCGGATCGTCTCGGGCATGCGCGCGGATCTGGTCGACGACCTCCTGGGTGGTGCCACTGGCGCTGTCGGTGACCACGTAGCCGATCTCGCCGCGGGTGCCGAGCAGCTGGGCCTCGACGTTGACCCCCTGCTCGGCGAGCAGGCCGTTGACCCGGGCGAGCACGCCCGGCACGTTGCGGTGCAGGTGCACCAGCCGCAGGGTGTCGTGCCGCTCGCGGCAGCGACAGACCGGGCAGGTTGACGCTCATCGCGGTCGAGCCGTCACGCACGAAGTCTCGGAACTTGCCGGCCACGAAGCGGCCGATGTCCTGCTGCGCCTCCTCGGTCGACCCGCCGATGTGCGGGGTGAGGATGACGTTGGGCAGCCCGCGCAGCTCGGAGACGAACTCGTCGCCGCGGCCCTTCGGCTCGACCGGGAAGACGTCGACCGCGGCACCGGCGATGTGCCCGGACTCGATGTGCTGGCGCAGCGCCGCGTAGTCGACGACGAAGCCGCGCGAGAGGTTCAGGAACAGCGAGCCGCGGCCGCATCCGCGCGAACTCGCGCTCGCCGAAGAAGTTGGCGTTGCCGGGCCGGCCGTCGACGTGCAGCGTCACCACGTCGGACTCCGCGAGCAGCTCGGGCAGCGACAGGCAGCGGCGCGCGTTGCCGAGCGCGAGCTTGTCGGCGGTGTCGTAGAACAGCACCTGCATGCCGAGGTTCTCGGCCAGCACCGACAGCTGGGTGCCGATGTTGCCGTAGCCGACGATGCCCAGCGTGCGGCCGCGGACCTCGTGGGCGCCGTCGGCGGACTTGTCCCAGACGCCGTCGTGCATGAGGGCGTTCTTCTCGGTCAGCCGCCGGGTGAGCGCGATGATCTCGGCGATCGCGAGCTCGACCACCGAGCGGGTGTTGGAGAACGGTGCGTTGAACACGGTGACGCCGCGCTCGGCAGCCGCGTCGAGGTCGATCTGGTTGGTGCCGATGCAGAAGGCGCCGATCGACAGCAGCCCGGGCGCGGCGTCGAGGACCCGCTTGGTGACCTGGGTCTTCGAGCGGATCCCGAGCAACGCGACGCCGGACACGGCCTCGATCAGCTCGTCCTCGTCGAGCGCGCGGGCTAGGGACTCGACCTCGAAACCGGCCGCCCGCAGGATGTCTTCGGCATCGGAGTGGATCTGTTCGAGCAACAGGGCGCGAACGCGCGCTTGGGTCATCGGACGGGCCTTCGGTGTCGACGGTGCGACTGGCCAGTCTAGGGAATCAGGCGCGTACCGAGTACTTCTTGCGGTTCAACCGCCGGTAGACGAGCAGGGCGATCACCGCGCCGACGATCGAGCCGAACAACCCCGAGGTCTGCACGGCGCCCTCGAACCGGTCGTGGCCGAACAGCAGCCAGCCCAGGAAACCGCCGATGAACGACCCGACGATGCCGAGCAGGATCGTGCCGCCGATACCGATCGGATCGCGTCCCGGGACGATGAGCCGCGCGAGCGCGCCGGCGATCAGGCCCACGACGATCAGGCCGATGATGAACATGATCATTGAGACCTCCGAAGTGCGGTTGACTCCCAGTTACCCCCGCGCAGCTGGGCGGTAACTGTGCGCCTCAGCGGGCGCCGCGGGCGCCGGGCGGCTCACCCCGATGCCACCGACAGTGGTGGCGCCGTAGCGCTCGATCTCGCGGTGCAGATCCAGCGGCTGGATCGAGTCGCGGCCGGCCAGCGCGGCGTCGTCGAGCCGGTCGGCCGGCACCACCCAGGCGATCTCGAATTCCAGGCCGCTCGGGTCGTGGCCGTACAGCGACTTGGTAGTGCTGTGGTCCGATGCGCCGACCAGCGCGCCGGCCTCACTGAGCCGGGCCGCCAGCTGTTCGAGATCGGTCAGCGTGTCGACTTCCCAGGCCAGGTGGTACAGCCCGACCGCACCGCGCCCGGCCGGTGAGGCGACCGCGCTCGCGCCGACCTCGAACAGGCCGAGGTCGTGGTCGTTGGTCGAGCCGTCGGCGCGCAGGAACGCGGCCTTGCCGCCGCCCAGCGTGCCGATCACCTCGAAGCCCAGCACGTCCCGGTAGAACGCCACGCTCTCGGCGACGCTGCGGACATAGAGCACCGCGTGATTGAGCCGGTGGATGGGCATGCTCGCTCCCTTCGCTGACACCGAGCGTAATACACGACAGTTGAACACTCAACCATGTACTCTGTGACGATGGCGACCAGGTGGCTCTCCGACGCCGAGCAGCGGGCCTGGCGCGCCTATCTGGAGTCCACCAAGCTGCTCTTCGACGCCCTCGATCGGCACCTGCAGCGCGATTCGGACATGCCGCACGCGTACTACGAGATCCTGGTCCGGCTGTCCGAGGCGCCCGAGCGCACGCTGCGGATGAGCGAGCTCGCGCACAGCACCCTGTCCTCGCGCAGCCGGCTCTCGCACGCGGTGGCCCGCCTGGAGGAGCGCGGCTGGGTGGTCCGCGAGGACTGCCCCACCGACCGGCGCGGGCAGAACGCCCGGCTCACCGACCCAGGCTTCGCGGTGCTCGCCGCGGCCGCGCCCGGGCATGTCGAGATCGTGCGCCGCCTGGTGATCGACGCGCTCACCCCGGAGCAACTGGCGCAGCTCGCCGCGATCGGCGAGACGATCGTCGGCTCCGTCGCGGGCGAGAGCGCCGCCCCCGCCGCCTGAGGAGAGGTCTCGTGTCGTCGCTACGGTCAACCGGCCGCGACGCTGACCAACTCCTCGCCCGACCGGTCCCCGGCGACACCCGACGCCGGACGCAGCACGGTGAAGGCGATGAGCAGGGCCACGCCGATCAGGCCCGCCGCCACCCAGAACGCCAGGTGGTACCCGCCGGTGAGCGCGGCGGCGCCCGAGTGCCCGGCGGCCCGCAACGTGACGGCACGCCCGGACGACAGCGTCGCGAGCACCGCCAATCCGAGCGACGCCCCGACCTGGGCGGTGGTGTTCACCAGGCCTGAGGCGAGGCCGGCGTTGTGCGGCGTGGCCCCGGACATGGCCAGGGTCATCAGTGCCGGAAACGCCAACCCGGCGCCGCACCCGAGCAGCACCATCACCGGCAGCACCTGCTCCAGGTAGCCGGCGTCGACGGGTATCTGCGCGAACAGCACGAGCCCGGCGCCGATCAGCACCAGACCGGCGATCAGCACCGGGCGGGCCCCGAAGCGCATCGCGAGCGGCTCGGTCAGCCGCAGCGACAGCACTGCCATCAACAGTGTGGTGGGCAGGAACGCCAGCCCGATCTGCATTGCGTCGTAGCCCAGCACCTGCTTCGCATACAGCGAGCCGAGGAAGAAGACGCCGAACATGCCGGCCGCGCTCGACATCTGGATCAGGTTCGCGCCGCTCAAATTTCGAGAACGGAAAATGCCGAGTGGCACCAGCGGCCGCGCCGCGGTGAGTTCACGTACGACGAATGCGGCGAGCAGCAGCGCCGATCCGGCCAGGGCGGCGAGGGTCGGCGGCGCGACCCAACCGCCGCTGGCCGCCGGGCCGACCACTGCGTAGACACCGAGCATGAGCGCCGCGGTCACTGTCAGCGCGCCGACGACGTCCGCGCCGGCCGCCAGCCCGATGCCGGGCTCGTCGTCGACGAAGCGCACGGCGCAGACCGCGGTGACCAGCCCGATCGGCAGGTTGACGAAGAAGATCCAGTGCCAGCTCATGGTCTGGGTGAGCAGTCCGCCCACAAGCAGCCCCACCGCTCCGCCGGCGGACGCGACGAAGGAGAACGCGCCGATCGCCCGGGCCTGTTCGCGCGGCCGCGGGAACATCGTCACGATCATCCCGAGGATCACCGCCGAGGTGCACGCGCCGCCGATGCCCTGCACGAACCGCGCGATGACCAGCGTCAGCTCGTCGCGCGCGAGGCCGCAGGCCAGCGATGCCGCGCTGAACACCGCGAGCCCGGTCAGGAACACGCGCCGCCGGCCGATCAGGTCACCGAGGCGCCCGGCGAGCAGCAGCAGCCCGCCGAACGCGATCATGTAGGCGTTCACGACCCACGCCAACCCCGCCGCCGAGAAACCGAGATCGCGCTGGATCGCGGACAGCGCGACGTTCACGACGGTGAGGTCGAGGACGATCATCAGCATGCCGGTGCACAGCACCACGAGGGCGATCCAGCGGCGACGGTCGGGGTTCATCGTTGCCATCCCTATGCAGACAGGTACGCGCCGAGGCCGTTGAGCAACTCCTCGGTGCCCAGCCGGCGCGCCTCGTTGGTGTCGAGCCCGTCGAGGTACACGCCCTGCTCGGTCATGGTGAGCCGGGTGCCGCCGCTGACCGGCGCGATCTGGACGGTGCCGAGCGAGACCGACATGCGCCGGCCGTCGACGGTCATGTCGTAGCACCACACGATGCGCTCGTCGTCGACGATGTCCTGGTAGACCGCGTCGAAGGTGTAAGTGCTGCCGTCGGGCGTCTTCATGGCCAGGTGCTCGCGCCCGCCGACGGTGAAGTCGAGGGTGTGTTCGCCGGCCGCGATGCCCTCGGCGTCGCCGAACCACTGCGACTTCGCGTCGTGACTCGCCCAGGCCGCGAAGACCCGGTCGGGTGTCGCAGGATAGGTGCGTTCGATGGTGAACGAGTCGTGGGCTGCAGAACTCATGTGTGCTCCTCGGGTAGTGTTTCGGATTCCGTAGTGCCTGCCGGTTCGGTGGCGAGGTAGTCGCCGAGTCGATCCAGTCGCTGCTCCCAGGTCCGCCGCCGCGCGGCGATCCACTCGTCGACCGTGTCGAGGCGCTTCACGACGAGGTGGCAGGTGCGGACCCGGCCGACCTTCGCCGAGCGCACCAGCCCGCACGACTCGAGGACTTGCAGGTGCTGGACGACGGCCGGCAGCGACATCGGCAACGGGCGCGCCAAATCGCTGACCGTCGCGGCGCCGCAGCCGAGCTGTTCGACCATCCGGCGCCTGCTCGGATCCGCGAGCGCGTGCAGAACCTGGTCGATCTCCGGGTCGCTCGCCGACAAATACTTAGGCACACACTTAAGTCTCGTCCTCTGGGCAGATCTGTCAACTCTTGAACTCTGCGGAGAGAAAGTGTCGCATTCTGGGCATAACGACACCCGGAACGCCGTTGATGGGAGTCACATGAGGATTCGCCCGGTGCTCGGCTCACTCGCCGCCGCTCTGCTCACCACCACGGTCCTTGCCGGGGTGTCGGCGCTGCCGGCGGTTGCGGCACCACCGCTGCCGCCGAAGCAACCGGTGGCGACGGGCACCGGTGGGGCCGTGGCCTCGGCCGACCTCGATGCCTCGAAGTCGGGCATCAAGGTGCTGCGCAACGGCGGCAACGCCGTCGACGCGGCTGTGGCGATGGCCACCACGCTCGGCGTCACCGAGCCGTTCGTCGCCGGACCGGGCGGCGGCGGGTACTTCGTCGTCTATCTCGCCGCGCAACACAAGGTCGTCACCCTCGACGGCCGCGAGGAGTGCCCCGCGGCATGCACCTCGACCATGTTCGTCGACCCGTCCACAGGCCAACCGATGGACTTCGAGCAGGCCCGGCGGTCCGGCCTGTCGGTCGGCGTCCCGGGCATGCCGGCCACCTGGGCGGCGGCGGTGAGCCGGTGGGGACTGAAGTCGTTCGCCGACGACCTGCGGCCCGCGATCGACGTCGCCGAGCGCGGCTTCACGATCGACCAGGCGTTCCAGGACCAGGAGACGACGTCACTGGCCGACCTGCGCACGTTCGCGGCGAGCCGCAAGTTGTTCCTCACCCCGTCCGGTGACGTGCTGCCGGTCGGCAGCACGCTGAAGAACCCCGACCTCGCCCGCACGTACCGGATGCTCGCGGAGTACGGCCCGGACTACGAGTACAACGGCCCGCTCGCCACCGACATCGCCGACATCGTCCGGCACCCGGACGTCGTGCCCGGTGCCGCCGACTTCCCGATCAAGTCGGGCATCAT
Organism: uncultured Actinomycetota bacterium; assembly: GCA_963718805.1. GTDB lineage: Bacteria > Actinomycetota > Actinomycetes > Mycobacteriales > Jatrophihabitantaceae > Jatrophihabitans. The sequence goes on from CAVQZY010000002.1 coordinate 86,883, forward strand.
GACCACGGCCGACCTCGCGAACTACCGGCTCAAGACCCAGGCGCCGACGCACGTCGGCTACCGCGGGCTGGACGTGTACGGGATGGCGCCGTCGTCGTCGGGCGGGACCACCGTCGGCGAGGCGCTCAACATCATGTCCGCGTGGCCGCTGTCGCAGGAGAACAAGGCGCGGGCGACGTTCCACTACCTGGAGGCCTCGCGCCTGGCGTTCGCCGACCGCAACGCCTACGTCGGCGACCCGGCCTACGTCGACGTGCCGCAGGAGGGGCTACTCGACCCGGCGTTCGCGGCCACTCGTTCCTGCCTGGTGAAGGGCAAGGCCCTCACCTCGCCGGTCGCGCCGGGCAACCCGCACCCGCCGTACGGTGGGTGCGGCTCGACGCACGAGACAGTCACCGACACCGACGAGGGCACCAACACCAATCACCTGGTGGCCGCTGACAAGTGGGGCAACGTCGTCTCCTACACGAACACCATCGAGCAGCTCGCCGGCAGCGGCATCACCGTCCCGGGGCGCGGCTTCCTGCTCAACAACGAGATGACCGACTTCGACTTCGCGCCCGCCACGCCGACCACCTACGACCCGAACCTCCCGGCCGCAGGCAAACGTCCGCGCTCGAGCATGTCTCCGACGATCGTGATGAAGGACGGCCGGTTCGACTTCGCGGTCGGATCCCCCGGCGGTTCGACGATCATCACCACGGTGCTGCAGATCCTGTTCAACCGCATCGACCTTGGGATGTCGCTGCCTGACGCGATCGCCGCGCCGCGGGTGAGCCAGCGCAACTCGACCACCGGCCTGGCCGAGCCGACGTTCCTCGCGACGCACGTGGCCGACGTGCTGCAAACGCGCTACGGCGAGGCGTTCACGCCGGCCACCGGCACCGTGCTCGGGGTGAACGACGTCATCGGCAATGCCACCGGCGTGTCCGCGCTCGGCAACGGCGTCTACCAGGCCGCCGCCGAGCCGATCCGCCTCGGCGGCGGCAGCGCGCTGGTGGTCAAGCCCGAGCGGTGACCCAGGCGTCGACGACGCGGGCGAGCACCGGCATCGGCACCGAGCCGCTGTCGAGCACCGCGCCGTTGAAAGCCGGCAGGTCGAAGCGGGCGCCGAGGGTCTGCTGCGCCGATGCCCGCAGCCGCAGGATCTCGCGTTGCCCGACGAGGTAGGCCAGTGCCTGCCCGGGCCAGGCGATGTAGCGGTCGATCTCGTTGTGCAGGAACGACTCGGCGAGCGCGACGTGTTCGGTGAAGTACGCCCGGGCGTGCGCGCGGCTCCAGCCGAGGGCGTGCAGGCCGGTGTCGACCACCAGCCGCGCGGCCCGGAACATCTCCGTGTACGCGGCGCCCAACTCGGCCCGGGTGTCACTGTAGAGGCCGTACTCGCCGGCCAGCCGCTCGGCGTAGAGCCCCCAGCCCTCGGCGTGCACGGTGACCGGTAGCTCCTGCACCAGCGGCAGGTCGGTCAGCGCCTGGGCGCGCGCCAGCTGGGAGTGATGGCCCGGGACGGTCTCGTGGAACGCGACCGACTCCAGGTCCCAGCCGGTGCCGGCGGTCGGGCGCCGGGTGTTGAACCAGTACGTGCCGGGCCGGCCGCCGTCCGGCTCGGGCAAGGTGTAGTGCGGCGCCATCCCGGAGTCGGCGACGGTCGGCGGCATCGGGGTCACGGCACACGGCGCCGGCAACGGCGGCGGCATCAGCTCGCCCGCGCGGGCCTCGGCCCGGCGCACCGCGTCCTCGGCCAGCCCGAGCGCGACCTGTGGGTCGAGTTGGGACATCGACACGCGCACCGCGGCGCGGACGGCGTCCAGATCGCCGAGCCCGATCCGCGAGCCGAGTTCGGTCGCCCGCTCCTCGAGCCTGGCCACCTCGGCCAGTCCGATGTCGTGCAGTTCGCGCGCGGTCATCGGCAGCGTGGTGTGCACCGCGATGGCGCGTTCGTAGTCGGCGGCGCCGTCGGGCAGCGCGCCGATGCCGGCGGCGTCGTCGAAGCGCGCGGCGCGGCGCAGTTCGGCGAGCGCGACCCGCCAGCGCGCGATGGCCGGGGTGAGGCTCTCGCGGGCGACCTCGGCCACCTCGGCCCGCCAGGCATCCGCGCCGTCCCACCCGGGCGGCGGCGCGGGCGTGGTCACCGCCGCAGGCACCGGCTCGGCCAGCGTGGCATCCGCCCAGTCGATGGCGTTGTCGACCAGCGAGGCGACGGGGGTGCGGCCGCGCGCCGCGCCGTCGCGCAGTCTCGCGACGACGGCGTCGATCCAGTCGGCCGAGTTCCGCAGCCGGGTCAGGAAGTCGGCCGCGGCCTGCGCGTCGGGCACGGTCGCGCGGGCCAACACCGCGAGCAACGCCGGCGGCCCGGCGATCGGCATCGCGGTGACGGTGAACTCGTCCGCGCGCATCTGCAGCGACAGCTGGTGGCTCGTGCAGGAGGCGAGGATGACGTCGCGGGTGACGACATCGGCCGGCGTCTCCGGGCGCAGTGCCTTCGCCTGTTCCGTGACCCGGGTGAGCTCGGCGGCCAGGCGCTCGTGCGCCGCCTCCGACGGGTCGGGCAGCAGCGGGTCGTAGGCGCGCAGGCCGAGTTCGCTGCCGAGGAACGGCTCGGCGGTGAGCAAGGTGTCGGCGAGCGAATCCGCCAGGCTGCGCACGTGTTCGTCGGGCATGGCCTCATCCTGCCGAGTGCCCGTCGGCGGTTTTGCGACGGGCGGTCACCACGACGTGCACGAAGCGCAGTTTCTCGAGCACGGCCGGCACCAGCCGGAACGGATACAGGTCGTCCTTGCCCATGCTGCGGTTGATGGCGTTCATGCAGATCCCGAACGCGATCCACGAGCGCGCCAGCTCGTCGAAAGACTCGGCGTGCTCGGCCGGATCGACCTCGAGGGTCGCGTTCCACGCCACCGACAGGTCTGTGCAGAGGGAAGCCACGACAGCGTGCCCGCCATCGGCGATCGGCTCACGCCGGCGGCAGCTCCGGCAGGCCGGCGATCAGCAGTACCAGGACGTCTCGACGGTGGTAGTCGGCGCGGCCGTCGTCGTGCATGCGCCCCACAGGCAGCACCTCGGTGTCGGCGTAGGAGAGCAGGGTCTCCACCGGGACGCCGAGCAGCCGGGCTGCCTCGCCGACGCTGAGCCACTCGTCACCGCGGGCGCGGGAGCGGACCGAGCTGGGTGTGGTGCCGATGTGTGCGGCCAGGGCCGGCGCGCCGTAGCCGAGTTCGAGCGCGGCGGCGAGCAGTTGGCCGGTGTCGCGCCAGGCTGCGCGGCGCTGGGGGCCGGTGGCCTCGGCCTCGGCCTTGCGCAGCCGTTCGAGTGCGTCGACGAGCGCCGCAGGCAGCTCGAGGCTGTCCGCGACCCGCCCGTTGCCGCGCGGTCGGGCAGGCCGGCCCGGCCGTGAAGTCATCACGATTCCCCGTTTCCGTGGCAGCCGCGCTCCCGTGTTCCCGGCGCATTACGGCTGACCAAACACCGACCTTATGTCAGCCGGATGGGTCCCGCGAGTTGAAACGGTTGGCGCAAGAACGACGGGTTTCCTCAGCCGGCGTAGGCGTCCGCGGTTTCGAGCGCTTCGTCGAGGATGGCCAGGCCCTCGCGGGCTTCCTGCTCCGTGGTGGTGCAGGGCGGGACGACGTGGAGTCGGTTGAAGTGCGTGAACGGCCACACGCCGCGCTGCTTGCAGGCCGCCGCGAACTCGTCCATCGGCTTCGCGTCCGCGCCGGCGGCGTTGTACGGCACGAGCGGCTCGCGGGTCTCGCGGTCGCGCACCAGCTCGACCGCCCAGAACACGCCGAGCCCGCGCACCTCGCCGACCGACGGGTGCCGGTCGGCGATCTTGGCCAGCTCGGGCCCGATCACGTCGCTGCCGAGCCGCGCGGGCGTTCTCGATGATGCCCTCGTCCTTGAAGATGTTGATCGACGCGACCGCCGAGGCGCAGGCCAGCGGGTGCCCGGAGTAGGTGAGCCCGCCGGGGTAGACGCGCTGCGTCGAAGGTCGCGGCGATCGGCGTCGGTGATGACGCACGCCGCCGAGCGGGACGTAGCCGGAGTTGACGCCCTTGGCGAAGGTGATCAGGTCGGGCGTGACGCCCCAGTGGTCGACCGCGAACCACTCGCCGCAGCGGCCGAAGCCGGCCATCACCTCGTCGGCGATCATGCACGATGCCGTACTCGTCGCAGATCGCGCGGACGCCGGCGAGGTAGCCGGGCGGCGGGACCAGGATGCCGTTGGTGCCGACGACCGTCTCGAGGATGATCGCGGCGACGGTGCTGCGCGCCCTCGACCATGATCGTGTCGCGCAGGTGCTGCCAGCGCGCGCTCGCCTCCTCCTCGGCGCGTGGTCGCGTGGAAGGCCGACCGGTAGGGGTACGGGCCCCAGAAGTGCACGACGCCGGGCATCGCCGGGCTCGCTCGCCCAGCGGCGCGGGTCGCCGGTCAGCGCGATCGCGCCGGCGGTGGCGCCGTGGTAGCTGCGGTAGGCCGCGAGCACCTTGTGCCGGCCGGTGTGCAGCCGGGCCATCCGGATCGCGTTCTCGTTGGCCTCGGCGCCGCCGTTGGTGAAGAACACCTGGTTGAGGTCGCCCGGCGCGAGCTCGGCGATCAGCCGCGCGGCCTCGCTGCGCGCGTCGTTGGCGAACGCCGGCTGAGATCGTGCGTCAGCTTCGCGGCCTGCTCCTGGATCGCCGCGACCAGCTTGGGGTGCTGGTGGCCGATGTTGACGTTGACCAGCTGGCTGGAGAAGTCGAGGTAGCGGCTTGCCGTCGTAGTCCCAGAAGTACGAGCCCTGCGCGCTCGCGATCGGCAGCGGGTCGATCAGCGCCTGCGCCGACCAGGAGTGGAACACGTGCGCGCGGTCGCAGCGCCTGGACGGTCGTCCTCGTCGGTGGGGATGCCGGCGAGCGGGTTGGTCGTCATCGCTCCGATCAGCGGGTGCGGGGGAAGCCGAGGTCGACGGTCGACGTGGCCGGGTCGGGCCAGCGGGAGGTGACGACCTTGCCGCGGGTGTAGAAGTTGAGCCCTCGGGGCCGTACATGTGGGTGTCGCCGAACAGCGAGGCCTTCCAGCCGCCGAAGGAGTAGTAGGCGACCGGCACCGGGATCGGCACGTTGATGCCGACCATGCCGACCTCGACGTCGAACTGGAACTGGCGGGCGGCGCCGCCGTCGCGGGTGAAGATCGCGGTGCCGTTGGCGTACGGGTTGGCGTTGATCAGCTCGACGCGCCTCGTCGTAGGTGTCGGCGCGCACCACGCACAGCACCGGGCCGAAGATCTCGTCGGTGTAGACGCTCATGTCCGGGCTGACGTGGTCGAGCAGCGTGGTGCCGAGGAAGAACCCGTCGCTCGGGCACGTCGGCCTCGCGGCCGTCGACGACCACGGTCGCGCCGGACTCGGCGCCCGGCGCCGATGTAGCCGGCGACCTTGTCGCGGTGCTCGCGCGGTGATCAGCGGCCCCATGTCGGTGTCGGGGTCGGCGCCGTCGCCGATGCGCAGCTTGGGCAGCCGCGCCGCGATCGCGTCGACCAGCGCGGTCGCCGACGTCGCCGACCGCCACGGCGACCGAGATCGCCATGCAGCGCTCGCCGGCCGAGCCGTAGGCGGCCGAGACGGCGGCGTCGGCGGCCATGTCGATGTCGGCGTCGGGCAGCACCAGCATGTGGTTCTTCGCCCCGCCGAGCGCCTGCACGCGCTTGCCGTGCGCGGTGCCGGTCTCGTAGATGTAGCGCGCGATCGGGGTCGAGCCGACGAAGCTGACCGCGGCGATGTCCGGGTGGGTCGAGGATCGCGTCGACCGCCTCCTTGTCGCCCTGCACCACGGTGAAGACGCCGTCGGGCAGGCCGGCCTGCTTCCACAGCTCGGCCAGGAACAGCGAGGCCGACGGGTCCTTCTCGCTCGGCTTGAGGATGAACGCGTTGCCGCAGGCGATCGCGTTCGGCGCACATCCACAGCGGCACCATCGCCGGGAAGTTGAACGGCGTGATGCCGGCGACCACGCCCGAGCGGCTGGCGGATCGAGTAGACGTCGACGCCGGTGGCGGCCTGCTCGGAGAACCCGCCCTTCAGCAGCTGCGGCGACGCCGCAGGCGAACTCGACGTTCTCCAGGCCGCGCGCGATCTCGCCGTGCGCGTCGGAGAGCACCTTGCCGTGCTCGGCGGTGACGATCTTGGCCAGCTCGTCGGCGTTGTCGTGCAGCAGCTCGCGGAACGCGAACAGCACCGCGGAGCGGCGCGACAGCGACGCGTGCCGCCAGTCCGGGAACGCCGCCTTGGCCGAGGCGACGGCGGCGTCGACCTCGTCGACCGAGGCGAGGTCGACCTCGCCGGATACCAGCCCCGTGGCCGGGTTGTGAACCGGTGACATCCGACCGGAGGTCCCCGCAACCCGCTTGCCGTCTACCCAGTGCTCGATGTGCGCAGCCATGGCTCCACGCTAGCCGTCCGGGCTCAGCGCGCCCAGCCGTGCTCTTGCACGAACGGCAACCGGGCCCAGCGGCGGCCGAGACCCCAGGTGTCGCCGGCGTAGGTGGCCGCGACCGCCACCAACACCGCGGCGTAGATGAAGTGGTAGTCGACGAGCGGGTTGGTGGACATGCTCGGCGCGCCGGTGCTCAGATGCTGCGCAAGCGGGTACTCGGCGAACCACATGAGCGCCAACATGATCACGCCGGCGACGGCGGACAGCCGCAGCGCGACACCAGTCATGACTGCGACGCCGATGCCGAGCAGCCCGAGCATGAACAGCCAGTCCGACCACCACTCACCGGCGATGGAGTGGAACGTCGACTGGAACGGCCCGACCTCGACCGAGGACAGGAAGCCCTTGGTGGGCGACCCGCCGTGGATCCACGCTCGTGCCGATGGCGTGGCATAGCTCCAGCCGAAGGTCTTGTCGAGGAAGGCCCAGAGGAACACGAAGCCGACGGACAGTCGCAGGAACGCGAGCGACTTCGCCCCCCACTGGCTGAACTGGATGGCACCGGATTCCGGTGCCCGGTTGGTAATCGACTGTGAGGTGGCCATCTCGATCTCCTTCGTCGTGGCGTGACCTCAGCGTGTCGCGATGGGAGGTCGGCAGCCGCGGGCGAAGGATGCGATCACGGTGGGACGAAGGTCCCGGATCGGCGCGGTGGCGCTATTTCTTGCTCGGCATCACCGCGATGACGATCAGCGTGATCAGCGAGAAGAAGAAACCGAGGACGGCCCACAGGACCGGGTTGCGGCCCTTCCGATCGGCGATGTAGTAGCAGATGGCAGCGAAGATGATCCCGCCGATGATCCCGCTGAGCCAGGTGCCGCTGCTGCCGACGCCGATGGCGAGGTCGTGCACGACGGCCAGATTTGTCTGCATGGAGAACAACTACACCAGCAAGAGGGGTCGACGACAGTGATCGCCGCGCCGGATCCGTCGAGTTCGTCGAGTCGTTATGTCCCATGCCCCCGCTCAGAACGAGAACATGCGGCCGCGCCAAAATGGTCGTCGACGAGCGTGTTCGCAAGCTGATCATGCGACTAACCATCGATTGCGGGTGCCGGACCCGCCGACGAATGAGTTAGGCGTCGGGTGATACGCGCGGCTCAACGGCTCCTTCCTGCCGCGGACCCCGATCGTTCGTCGTCGTGCTCGATCCATAGTTCGAAGGTCACTTCGCCGCGCCGACGTGAGCTGGATCTGCGCTACTGCAGGTTCGCATGCCGACGTTGCATGAGCTCGTGGGCGTGTGGATCATCCGCCGTGAGGTCGAGGACGAGCCCGTCGAGGACGAGCAGTGCAACCTGCTCGAACAACGTGCCGCCGAACTGCACGCTGCCAGAGGTAGGCAGCGCGATCGTCGTCGCGGCCAGACCCGCGAGAGCGGAACTGCCGCACCCGGTGACGACGACGAGATGCGCGCTCGCGTCGCGGGCGAGCCGCGCCAGGTGAACTGTCGTCGGGGTCTCGCCGGTCGCCGAGAACGCGATGAGCCCGTCACCTGCGCACAGGGCGGGCGCCGTCGCTTCGCCGACGACGTGCGCGATGAGTCCAGCGTGCATGAGCCGCATCGCCGCCATGGCGGCGACCAGTCCCGATCGCCCTTGCCCACAGCAGAACCAGCGCCGCCGCTCCGCGAGCACACGAGCAGCCTGGGCGAGCTGGTCGGACGAGACGCCGGCGATCGCCGAGCTCACTTCGGCGATGACCACCGCCCGCGAGCCGTCCATGACGACCTCAGAACCCGATCGTCTCGCGCAGCAACAACACGCTCACCCGCCCGAAACGACTCGCCGATGACAATGAAGACCCGGTTCGTGGCGGCGCCTGTTGGTGCCGGACTTCGGTTGCGGCGACGTCAAAGCGGGCTGCGCTGGGTGCAGGCACGGGAGAACCTCCGAACTCGGTTGGGTGCCGCTGCGCGCCCGCCGCCCGCGCAACCGGTGCGCAGCGATCAGCAGCGAAGTGGCGGGGGCGATCATGATTGGACGCGACCACGGTTGCGGAACAGGAGCGCGGTCACCAGCGCGCCGCAGAGCAGAACGTACGCGCTGATCGTGAAGGCGGCGGTGTACCCGTGGACGGCCGCGGCTGCAGCCACGAAAGCGCCCGCGTGGTGGGACTCGAGATAGGACGAGACGGCAGAGCTGAACACCGTCGACAGCGCGGCAGTGCCAACCGCACCACCGATCTGCTGGCTGGTATTCACCATCGCCGACGCGACGCCGGCGTCGTCGGCGGCGATGTCCGCCGTGGCGGTGCTGATCGCCGGCGCGAAGGCATACCCGATGCCGATGCCGAGCAGAAACATCGGGCCGAGAACGTCGCTCGCGTAGGTCGACGACGTCGAGAGCTGCGCCAGCCAGCTCATCGCTGCGCACGCGATGAGGAAGCCGGCCGGCACGATACGCCGGGCACCGAGTCGCGGCACCAGGACGGCGTTCGCCGACCCGGCCGACACCAGAACGCCGACGGTGACCGGCAGGAACGCGATCCCGGTCTTCAACGGGCTGTAGGCGAGGCCCTGCTGGAGGAAGTAGGTAACGAACAGGAAGACCCCGAACAAGACGCTGAACGCGGTGCCGATCGCAAGGAACGAGGCAGCACGGTCGCGGTCGGTCACCACGCGCAGGGGCAGCAGCGGTGCGTTCACGACTCGCTCAAGGAGCACGAATCCGATCAGCAGCACCCCGCTGCTGACCAGCATCGCGATGGTGAGCGGAGCGCTCCACGAGTGTTGCTCGGCGTTGGACAAACCGTAGACCAGGCAGAACAGGCCGCCGCACGCGGTGAGCGCACCTGGAAGATCGAACTGCACCGACCGCTGTGCTCCGACGGGACGGATCCAGGCCAGCACGCCGGTCGCGCATGGCAACGCGAATCCCAGGCTGACATAGAGGCACCAGCGCCACGAGAACCACTCGGTGAGCATGCCGCCGAGGATCAGGCCGACGACCGAGCCACCGGCCGCGACGGCCGAGTAGATCCCGAACGCGCGGGCGCGTTCCTTGCTGTCGGTGAACGTCAGGTTCAGTGTCGCGAGTGCAGCAGGCGCCAGGACGGCGGCGAACACGCCTTGCAACACGCGTGCCGAGACGAGCAACGCGAAGCTGGGCGCAGCACCGCCGAGCGCGGAGGCGCCGGCGAATCCGAGCAGGCCGACGAGAAGCGTCCAGCGGCTGCCGAACAGATCCGACAACCGGCCGCCGACCAGCAACAGGCTGCCGAACGCCAGCGCGTACGCCGTGATGACCCACTGTCGGCTGTCGGTGGCGAAGCCCAGATCGCGCTGCGCCGACGGCAATGCGATGTTGACGATCGTGATGTCGAGAACCACCATGAGTTGGGCGACCGCGACGGTCGCCAGGATCAGCCAGCGGTTATCGGACCGTGCTTCGCGACGGATCGGTGCGGCCTGCGCGGTGGTCGTCGAGGACATGATCGTGCTCCTTCGTCGTTTCGTGGGTCAGATGTGGCCGGCGGTGCGCGTCCTCGTGGTCAGGGCCGATGCCGAGCACAAACCGCCGAGGGCGGCGATCAACGCGGTCGCGGTGCGGACGCCGCCGGTCCCGGTGTTGTGCCTGGTCAGCGATCGCAACGCCGGCCTCCTGCCACTCGGTGTCTTGTGGCCAGCGTGCTGGCAGACGGGCGGCAGAGACATCGGCCTGTCGGCGGATGTCTCGTGCGCTTGGTCAGCCGATCCTGAACGCTCCGGCTGACGTCGCTCGACTCCCGATGCGCCCGGTCGGAACCAGGGAGATGTCATGCTCGACGAGACCCGTCCGATGGTCGCCGCCCCTGCCGCCGCGATCGTGCTCCGGATCGGCGCCCTGGGCGCTGACCGGGCTGTGGCACTGTTCACTGCTCCGGCCCGGGCTGGCAATGACCCCGGGCGCATTCGCCTGCGTGATCGGCGCTGTCGCCCTCTTGACGACGACGCCACGGTTTGTGCTGTTCTGGCCCACCGGTCGGTGACGGCTGACGTCGGCCGGCTCGGAGGATTATCGTGATGGGCCGATCGATCACCTCAGGACGACTGTCTGACCAGGAGGCCGCTGGTCTCCTTCAAGGTGCGCCGTGGCGACGCCTCGCCGTGCTCGGCGACAGCCTGGCCGAGGGCATCGGCGAGGACGTCGCGGGCTGCCCGTCCGGTGGTTGGCCGGCGACTCTGGCCCGCGTCCTGGACCGGGTCAATCCCAATTCGGCGTACCTGAACCTCGGTCGGCGCGGCCTGCTCGCGTGCGAGGTGCGCGCCACGCAGCTCCGCCCTGCGCTCGAGTTCGGACCCGACCTCGCCGTGCTCGTCTGCGGCGGCAACGACCTGCTCAAGCGCGACTTCGACGTCAGCTCCGTCGCCGCCGACATGGACGACATGGTTGCTGCGCTGCGCGGCCGCGGCGGCGATGTGTTGCTGCTCGGACTGATGGACATCACCAGGGCCGGCCTCATCGACCCGAGATTCGCACCGAGCATGCACGCGCGCCTCGTCGCCCTCGCCGACGCTAACCAGCGCGTCGCGCAGCGACACGGCGCCATGTGTCTCCGCATGACCGAGCACCCGGCCGCGTCCGACCCGGACATGTACAGCAGCGACCGGCTGCACCCCAACGGGCGGGGGCACGCGGTGCTCGCCGGTACCGTCATTTGCCGACTCGCCGAGCATGTCCGCGGCGCCGACGTAGAGCCGTAGCAGGGCCGTACGTGCGTCGGTCAGGCGAGCACATCGTGACCGGCGGTGAGCGGACCGCCCGCACTGCCGGTGTTGATCACCCCCACCGGTTCGATGAGCACGGCGTGGACCTCACCGTCGGCGACCGGACAGTGCTCGACACCGCGCGGGACGACGAACAACTGTCCGGGGCCAACCGTGACCGCGCCGTCGCGCAGCTTGATTGTCAACGTCCCCTCGATCACGAGGAACAATTCGTCGGTCTTATCGTGAGAGTGCCAGACGAATTCACCGGTGACCTTGACCAGCTTCACCTCGTAGTCGTTCAACCGGGCGACGACCTTCGGTGACCAATAGTCGTCGAAGCGGGCCAGCCTTTCGGCCAGATCGACAGGGGTGTGACTGGTGTGCATGGTGGCCTCTCTCCGATCACGAGGTTGTGAGTGCGTCGTGCCATTCTTCGACCAGAGAGGGCGATGCAACATCCGCCGCTCGGCGGACTCAGTGCGAGAGGGCGCGGTCACAGGGCGTGGTGCTCTGCCGGCGGGTGACTTCGGCGGCGAGTTGCACACGTGAGGAGATGTCGAGCTTGGCGAACACGTGCGAGAGATGGGTCTGCACCGTGCGGTGGGAGACGAACAGCTGGCCGGCGATCTGTGGGTTCGACAGACCCTCGGCCACAAGATCAACGACCGCCCGCTCGGTCGGGGTCAGGCCGTCCCACCCGTTCCGTGGACGGTTGCGCGCACCGCGCCGGCCGCGACGCACCCCGGCAGCGCGCAGGGCTGCCTCGACGCGCAGCACGTCGCGCGCGGCGTCGAGGCGCTCATAGGTCTCGATCGCGTGCATGAGCTGCTCGCGCGCAGGTTCGAGGCGATCGCAGCGCGCTAGCGCCTGCGCCGCTTCCTCACGGACCAACGCCGTTTCGAGCACGCGCGGTCCGGCGGCATACGCCCCTGCGGCGGCGAGCAGAAGGGCGGCGTCGTCGTCGACGAGCCCACGGCAGCGCAGCGCCGCTGCACCGATCGAGGGAACTGGGGTGCCCGCGGCGAGGTCGTCGAGGACGACGCACGCCGACAGTGCCCGCTCGCGCTTCCCCGCCCCGATCGCGAGCCGCACCAGGTCCGGCCCGAGGATCGGCAGGTCCACGCGCTGCCCATTCGCGAGGCAGTCGTCCCAACATCGGCTGAGCGCCGCGAACGGGACGGCCGCGTCCTCGTGTGCCTCGCTGACAAGGGCCCGCGCCCACACCGCCCACGGCCCCCGGTACGGCATACCGGATCGTCGTTGTAGCAGGCGTTCGGCCTCCGTCGCTGCGCGCTCGGCACCGGGCAGGTCGTTGCGGTGCAGGCGGATCAGCGCGATCACCGCGTGGCCGATGAACGCGTTCAGGCTCTCGCCGCTCTCCTGCGCCAGCTCGAACGCAGCCTCGAACTCGACCATCGCGTCGTCCCACTCACCAGCGAGGAACAGCACGCGCCCACCGACCATGTGGTGGCTGGCCAGCGCCCAGCGCAGGCCGAACTCCGCGCAGATCCGCCGGCCGATGCCGATGGCGGTGCCCGACTCGTCGAGCTGGTCGAGATCCATCAGGATATGCCCGCGGCTGAGGTGCAGTGGGTAGCGGTGGCCGGCTCGGCCCGGGCTGCGGCCGGCCCGTTCGATAGCGTCGTCGATCTGCTCCAGCGCGTCCGGTAGCCGCCCTTGCAGTTGCAGGACGCACGCCCGCACCGCGAGCGCGACGCTCGCGCTCAAACTGTCCTCGGCGCTCGCCGCGGCCGATCTGGTCCGATCGGCCAGCTCGAGCGCCTGAGCCAGGTCACCGGTCCAGAAGCTGGCCAGGGAGGCCCATGCGGTCGCGCTCACCCGCTCCGTCGCGGTCGCGGCCGACCTTGTAGCCCGCAGCAACTCGGCCAGCGCCTCGGCGGCTCGACCAGACGCGATCAAGGCATGCGCGAGGCAGATCCTGGTGGGCGCATCGACTACGCCGTCGTGATCGTCGCCGAGCAGTTCGCGGCAGGCGTCGACAGCTTCGATGATCCGCCCGGACAGCAGCAGGCAGCTTGCCCGCTCGAGACACATCCGGTCGCGCTCGACGCCAGCGCCGTCCACAAGCGCGAGGGCGCGGTTCAGGAGCGTCACGGCCACCGACGGCGATCTCGGCGCAGCGTCGCGTGCGGCACGGGTGATCCACTCGACAGCGGTCGTGTCACCGGGCGTCGCGGCGCGGCTGAACTGCTGCGCCACCTGCAGGACGGGCGCGCCCGCGTCCGCCAGCCGGTGCGCCGCCTCGCGGTGGAGGTCGCGGCGCACGCTGGCCGGCAGGTCCGCATAGATGGCGTCGCGGATGAGGTCGTGGCGAAACCGGAGTCCGTCGTCGCTGCCCTCCACCACCTGCGCGCGGAGCGCGTCGGCCAGCGCGAGCGACAGGTCGAACGCAGACTGGCCCGTGGTAGCGGACAGGTCGCTCAGGGTGAAGCTCGAACCCAGGATCACAGCGGCGCGAAGCAGGGTCAGCGAGCGCTCGGACAGGTAGCCGACCCGCCGCAGGATCGTCGCACGCAGCGTCGGCGACAGCACGCCCTCAGCCACCTCCGAGCGCCCGTCCACGACGGTGATCGCGTTGTCGTCCAGCACCGCGCGCAGCAGCTCGCCGATGAACAGCGGATTGCCGCCGGCGCGCGACACCGCCGCGATGAGAGTGGGGCCTGGCTGCGACGAGGTGATCTGCGTGGTCATCGCCGCCGCCGCTGCCGCGTCGAGCCCGCCGAGGCGGACCTGGCGGGTGTGCGGGGTGTCCAGCAGCAGGTCGAGCAACCGATCCAGCTCCGGGTCGCGAGGCACCGGCCGCAGGCAGCAGATGAGGGCGGTCGGCAGGTAGGAGGGGCGGCGCGCGATCGCCGCCAGCGTGAGCAGGCTCGACGGGTCGGCCCACTGGAGGTCGTCTACGGCGATGAGCACCGGCCCTGTGATGGTCAGTTCTTCGACGAGATCGGCCATGGCGTCGACGACGCGGAACTGGAGGCCCTGGTCGCTCGTCACGGTGATCGGACCGCGGTCGGCCGGTTCCTTCGGGGTCAGCAGAGCGGCGATCTCGGCACGCCATGGATCGGCGGCCGCCGGGTCGCAGCCGAGCGCCCGCGCCATCACCCCGAACGGACGTCCCTGATCGAGCTCCTCGGCCCGGCCCTGCGCGATCTGCATGCCCCGCCGGCGGGCGTCCTCGCACGCCGCGGCCAGCAGCCGGCTCTTGCCGATACCCGCCTCGCCCTCGATGACCACGATCGATGACCGGTGATCTTGCGCCTCCCGCAGAGCGTGGCCGATGACCGCGGTCTCCCGATCGCGCCCGAGCAGCGGGCCCTGGGCCGGCACGGGCGCCAGCGTAACGCCGTTCGGCGATATACGCCGGTTCGCGGATGTCTCACCGCTCGGACTGCGCGACCGTTGCAGCGACCGCCGGACGTGATCGTTGCGGCGGCACGGAACACGGAGGTAGTGATGCGAGTCTTCGTCGCAGGCGCGAGCGGTGTGATCGGCCGGGCCTTGCTGCCCGTCCTGCACAGCGAGGGACACGACGTCGTCGGGATGGTGCGCTCGGCGCCGGGCGCCGCCGCCGTCCGCGGGCTCGGCGCGGATGCCGAGCAGGTCGACGCCCTCGACGGCCCGGCCCTGGAGCAAGCGGTCTGCCGCGCCGAGCCCGACGCGGTGGTGCACCTGCTGACGGCGATCCCGGCCGAGATCTCCCCCCGGCACATGGCCCGAGACTTCGCCGAGACGAACCGCCTGCGCACCGACGGGACGCGCCTGCTGCTCGATGCGGCGGAACGTGCCGGCGTCCGGCGGGTGATCACCCAGGGGCTGGCGTGGGCGTACGACCCCGACGAGGGCGCCGGTCTCGCCGACGAGGACACGCCGTTCTGGCGGCGGCCGCCCGCCCAGTTCGCGGCCAACGTCGACGCGCTGCGTGAGCTGGAGGAGCGCACCCATGCCGTCGGCGGTCTCGTCCTGCGCTTCGGCCACCTGTACGGCAGTGGGTCGATCTACGCGGCGGACGGCTCGTTCACCCGCCAGGTGCGCGCCGGCAAGATGGCGCTTGTCGGCGGCGGCACGTCGGTGTTCTCGTTCACCCATGCGCACGATGCGGCCACCGCGATCGCGGCCGCTCTTCCTGCCAAGGCCCGCGGCGCGCTCAACATCGTCGACGACGAGCCGGCGCCGATGCGCGAGTGGCTGCCGGTGCTGGCCGCCCTGGCCGACGCGCGCGCCCCGCGCAGCGTGCCGTCGTTCCTTGCCCGCATGGTGGCTGGTAGCTGGGGCGTCGCGTACATGACGCGGCTGCGCGGTGCCAGCAACGCGCGCGCGGACGTCGAGCTCGACTGGCACCCGACGTACGCATCCTGGCGCGAGGGTTTCGCAGCAGAGCTGGCCGCGCCGTCCGCCGAGAGCCCCCGCCCGGTCGACGTCCGCCCGGAACGCCGATGAGCATCACCCGCATCTCGTCGACGTCGCGTTCCGTGCCCGCGATCG
This sequence comes from uncultured Actinomycetota bacterium, assembly GCA_963718805.1. GTDB lineage: Bacteria > Actinomycetota > Actinomycetes > Mycobacteriales > Jatrophihabitantaceae > Jatrophihabitans. The sequence continues at coordinate 102,546 of CAVQZY010000002.1, forward strand.
CGCGGTCCAGCGCGGTGCGAGCCGACAACCTGATCGTGCTGTCCGGTGTCACCGCGGCGTCCGGCGACGGCGACGTCGTCGCGATCGGCGACCCGTACACGCAGATGAAGGTCTGCTTGGCGCGCGCGGTCGCCGAATTGACCGAGCTCGGGGCGCGGGTGTCCGACGTCGTCCAGACCCGGATCTACCTGACCGACGCCGAGCAGCTGCCGGCTGTCGCTCGCGCCCATCTCGAGGTGTTCGAGCACGCCCGGCCCGCGACGACCGTCGTCGTGGTGACCCTGCTCGACCCGCGGCTGCTCGTCGAGGTCGAGGTGAGCGCATACGTGGAGCGAGGTGAACAGCAATGACAACGGCATTGCCGCTTGAGGCGATCGACGCTTACGAGATCGTCGACCAAGCGTTCGCCCGGTTGCGTGGCGACGTCGGCGTCCGACGCCTGGCGCACGGCCAACGCTGGGGCGAGGGCCCGGTGTACGTCCCGCCCGGACGTTACGTGCTGTGGAGCGACATCCCGAACGACCGGCTCCTGCGGTGGGACGAGACCGACGGGTCGGTGAGCGTCTTCCGGCAGCCCGCGGGATACCCGAACGGCAACGCGCTGGATGCGCAGGGACGCCTGCTGACCTGCGAGCAAGGGCTGCGGCGCATCGTGCGCACCGAGCACGACGGACGCCGCACGGTCGTCGCCGAGAAGTGGCAGGGCCGGCGGCTGAACAGCCCGAACGATCTCGCCGTCGCGGCGGACGGCGCGGTGTGGTTCACCGATGCCGCGTACGGCATCGACAGCGACTACGAGGGCATCGCCGCGGCGTCCGAGATCGGCGCGTGCAACCTCTACCGCGTCGACCCGGCGTCGAGTGAATGCACGCTGGTCGCGGATGGCTTCGAGCGCCCGACGGGCATCGCGTTCTCGCCGGGTGGCGATCGGCTCTACGTCGCCGACAGCCGCGCGAACCACCTGCGTGCGTTCCGTGTCGACGGCGCAACCGTGTCGGGCGGCGACACGATCGCCACGAACTCCGTCGGCAACGTCGACAGCATGGCGCTCGACGCGGCGGGAAGGATCTGGCTGGCCGCGGGCCAAGGCGTCCAGTGCCTGACACCCGGCGGCGACCTGCTCGGACGCATCCGGGTCCCCGAGGCAGCTTCCAACGTCGAGTTCGGAGGCCCGCGGCGCAACTGCCTGTTCATCACCGCATCGACGTCGCTGTACTCGATCATGCTGACGACCAGGGGCGCTCCGCGCTGCTACGACGGGAGCCCGTCGTGACGACCCGCGCGGCTCGGCGCGGCCTCATGCCGGTGTACTGGCGAGACGTCCGCGCGGCCGACGGCCGACACCGCGCTGACCGGCCGCACCGCCGAGCAGGTCATCGCGCGTACCACCGCAGTGCTGCGCGGGCGCGGCTTCGCCAGCATCGCGACGGTCGCCGAGGTCGCCGGCGGCGTGTTCGGCCAGGAGGCAGCGCGATGACGACCGACCCCGGCGTCCTCGAGATGGTGGGCGGTGCCCGATGAAGATCGTGCTGGCCGGGGCGACGGGCGTCATCGGCCGCCTGCTGACGCCGATGCTGGTAGACGTCGGGCACGTCGTGTACGGGCTGAGCCGCACGGAGTTCGGCGTTGCCCTGATATCGGGGATGGGTGCGGACGGTATGCGGTGCGACGTGCTCGATGCCGACCAGACGGTGGAGATGATCGCGGCACTCGCGCCGTCGGTCGTGATCAACGAGGTCACCGACCTCGCCGAATTCGATCTCGACGCGAACGCCCGCGCGCGACGCGTCGGCACGCACAACCTCGCCGAGGCCGCGCTCGCCGCCGGTGTCGAACGATTCGTGACCCAGTCGATCGCGTGGGCGTACGGGCCCGGGTCTGCTCCGGCCGTCGAGTGCGAGCCGCTCGGCATCGACGCCGTAGGCCCGCGACAGACGACGGTGCAGGGCGTGGTGGACGCCGAGGCGGACGCCCGGCGGTTGCCGTCTCACGTCGTGCTCCGCTACGGGACGCTCTACGGCCCGCGGACGTGGAACTCGCCCAACGGCCGCGTCGCCGACGAGCTGCGCGCCGGGACGCTGCGCGCCAGCGCCGGGCTCTCGTCGTTCCTCCACGTGGTAGATGCCGCGCGCGCCGCGATCGCCGCTCTCGACTGGCCGTCCGGCATCGTCAACGTGGTCGACGATGTTCCGGCGCGCGGTGCGGAGTGGGTCGCGGAGATGCGGCGTCGCCTCGGCGTCGAGACGGTGCCGCAGCTGGTACCCGCAGCCGCGTGGGAACGCGGCGCGGACAACACCCGACTGCACGACCTCGGGTTCACGCTGCGGTACCCGACCTGGCGTGGGCACCTCATGGCGGGCCCTGCGGATCACGCGAGTGCGCGATGACCGCCGGCCGGGCGCGCGTCGACCTGACCCTGGGCGTGCTGCTCATCGCAACTTTCATCGGCCAGTTCGACTCGTTCGCAGTAAGAGTGGCCGCACCGTCGGTGCAGGCCGACCTGCAGGCGGGCGCGGCCGGCTCGGAGATATTCGTCGCCGGCCACGCGGGCGCGGCCGTCCTCGCGCTCACCGCCCGGGTCGGCGCGCGCCTCGTCCGCCGGTACGGCACCGCGGCGTTGATCGCTGGGTGATCGGGCGCACGCGCACCGAATGTGTCTGATTCACCGGCGACCCGTCGGTGCACACCGGCAACTGAACCCATGGAGGGATCATGGACCTGACCACACAAACCCGAACGGTCGTGCAGGACTACGTGGCGGCGCTGCAACGCGGCGACGTCGACGCGCTGCGCGCCAGCTTCGCGTCAGGTGCAACCTGGTCACTACGCGGTGACCTGCCTGTGTCGGGGACGTACACGGGTAGCGAGCAGATCCTCGACACTTTTCTGGCCGCGATGGTGGCGCGCCTGGACACGACGAAGCCGCTGTCGCAGGAGGTCCGCACGATCGTCGCGGACGGCGAGATCGGCGTCGCCGAGTGGACGAGCAGCGCCACGACCCGCGATGGGCAGGCCTACGAGAACGAGTACGCGGTCGTCTTCGTCGTGCGCGACGGGCTGATCGCCGCCGTCCGTGAGTACTTCGACACCGCCTACGCGCGCCGGGTGCTGTTCGCCGGCGAGCCCGACTGACCCGGCGCACCGTCAGGAGGACATCGCGATTCGATTCATCAGCCTCACCGTCGCCGACCCCAACCTCGCCGCGGTACGCCGGCGCTCGCTGGACGGCGCACCGGACGTCGGCGGAGGGAACGTCGAGTTCGCTGTCGCGTAGCGAGTGATCGGTCCACAAGGGGCAGCATGGTCTCGTAGAGGTTGCTGTCGCACAGGTAGCCGCCGAGGTCGCGCACCCGCGCGAGGTGGACGCGGAGCAACGCCCTCCCGGGCGGGCCCACCCTGCCGTCTCATCGCGTAGATCAACATGCCCTCGAGGTGCTGACCAAGGCGCAGATCCGGTTCGGCTACTGCGCCTATGGCGGCCATCGTGCAGCCGCCCCTGGTTCAGGTCGACGACCCGGTGCGCGGCGCGCGCTGACGGATGATTTGCTCAGGACGTCTCGATGCCGCAGTTGATCCGAAGGTAGTCACCGACGTGCCGCAGTGAGCGCGTGACGTCAGGCGAGTTGAGGTTGGCGAGAACTGCCGGTTCGGGTTTGGTCTTCGCGAGCAGGGCGTGCTCGAGTTTGGTGAACCGGTCGAAGTCGGCTCGGATGGCCGCTGGTGCTATCGCGTCGAGCTTGTCCAGGTTGGGCAGCAGGTGATTCGGTGCCGAGCCGGGGGCTTGGGCGATGCCGAGATTGTCGAGGCCGACGCGTCGCACCGCGGCGCAGAAATTGGATCCAGTTGCGGTCGATGTCGCGGCGGTCGGCGGCGCGGCAGCGGCGATCGGGGGCGTCGATGTGGTGCCGTTCGCCGCGGTGGGCGTGGCGGCCGGTGTCGTCACCATTGCCGAATGAGTCGGTCGGATAGCGGAGTCCGGCGATCGGCTGCTGCAGCCGATGCTGAGCGCGGCGACCGCGGTCAAGGTGATCATGACGATGAAGATTCGCATCGGTGTTCCGTTCCTAGATCGGATGCGGTGAGATGGTCGGTGGTCATATCGGGGGTGTGTGTCAGGCCCGAGATGTCGAGCGGACCGTCGATGAGGATGTGGCGGACGAACACGACGCCGAGCGGTCTGCATCTGTGTTCGCGCCGCTGGGTGAGGTAGTCGACGTAGCGCTTCGGGGCCGGCCCGCAGCGCTTGGTAGGTCGCGGGTCCGAACGACCAGAACTCGTCCACCGGCGGGGGCGCCGCGATGCTGCGCCCGGACGGCATGGGTCCAGTGCCAGCTGGGCCTGCTCGAGCGTGGACAGGTTGATCGTGTCGGCCCAGGCGAGGTCCAGATGTCATGACCAACTGGCGATCGGTGTAATCGAGATCGCTCCCCGGCCTAGCTGTCCGGCTACTCGGGTCGAAGCGTGTTCATCGGCAGCAGGTTGGTCCGGCGAGAGCCCTCCGCGCATAGGTGATAGGCGAGGACTGGTCGTGCAAGCTGTTCATTGTGTTCCTGCGCTCGGCGGACGTGGGCCTACCGCGATATCCGGTCCCCAGCGCGTCGCGCAGGCTTTGCGGTATCGGCCGGCGTAGCCGCGGAGGATGACGACGCGGACAGGTGCGGGGACCAGGTGCACGAGGACCTGGTAGCGGACTGGGTCGAGGCCGTCCATCAGCCAGTGGCCATCGCTGGCCAGTTGCGGGATCGACTTGCCGCGTACGTTGTTGGACTTGTCCCAGGCGCTCCATTCGGCCTCGGTGATGCTAGCCGATACGGCCGGCATGGCCTCGTCTTCCTCTGTGCGCAGGTGCGGCAGCAGGACATCGGCGAGCGCGTTCACGTCGTCGAGGAACGCCGTCCTGGCGAGGTCGCTCCCGTCGTTGCGGTAGCGATCCGCCGAAGTGGCGACGTGGTCGATCATCGGTAGGACGCGGGCGTGGTCGGCTTCCATCCGGTCGAGCAGTGGACCGATCTCGGGTCGACGGGACCGGACAAGCGGCCACAGACCGGTGTCTTCGGTGTGGTGATGGTGGTGCAGGAAGTCCATCATCCAGATCGCGTGTTGCGCGAGCGCACGTCGTTGCTGGTCGTCGGGCGCCGGCGTTCCCGAGAGCGCGGACTGCACGCGTTCAAGGTCACGGCGTAAGGCGTCGTGGACGACACCCATCATCGTGGTGTCGGCGGGTTTCGACAGTGCGGTGTGCATCACGGAAGTGTCCGTGCCTCGACACAACGAAGATCCGATAGGCCTGACGACCAGGCGGCGAGACGCTGCGCGAATCGCGTGGGGTGCGCGAGGTGTGGGAAGTGGCCGCTGCCGTCCCACACCTCGATTGTCACGACCCCGGTCAGGAGTGTGTCGATCCGCTCGGTCACCTCCGGCGCAGGCTGCATTCCGCACACGAGCAGGTAGGGCACTGGACGTGCCGCGACGGCAGCCATCTCGGTGTCGATCACCGCTTGGGCGTGTTCAGGCGTCTCGTGGAGGAGGTCGTGCCAGTAGCTGAGGATCAGGTCGTGGTCGGGTCGGCTGTTCTCGGCGACGAGCAGACGCATCGCGACGGGCAGCAGGTCGGTACGGAAACTTTGTTCCATGATCGCCCAGGTGGCTGCGACGCCGGCGCCGGTTTCGGGGTTGATCATCGATTGGATCAGCCGCACGAACGGCATTATCTCTGGGAGTGCATCGACGTTGATGACGCCGCTGACCGGGTGGTGCGCGGCGTATACGCTCGCGATGCCGCCGGCCATCGAGTGCCCGACCAGGACCGGCTCGTGCAGGCCTGCCTCGGCGATCGCGGAGTGCAACAACTCGACGAGGTGGTCCGTCGAGTGCGGCAACTGGTTCGGTGAATCGCCGTGGCCCGGCAGGTCCAGGGTGAGGATCTGCCGATCGGGATCCATGTCGTCGAGGTGTTCGAGTACGGGTTGCCAGATCCGCCGGTCGAAGGTCAGGCCGGGTAGCAGGACGAGCGGTGGGCGTTCATCGGGTTGGCCGAGTAGGTCGCCGACCAGGCCGGCGAAAGTGCTGCGGTGATTCGAGGGGTTGGGTGTCATACCCGATAGGCGTTCGAACGGGGCGAACGAATCGTTCGTTCACACCCGCCACCGGATCGGGCCGCCCAGTGTCGGGTCGTAGCGGCAGGCCAGACCGGTGTGGATGGAGGCCTGCAGGTGAGTCCCGGCCTGTGGCGCCTGTTCACTGATCCGTGTCACCACCGAGCGCAGGGTGCGGGTCACGTTGATCCGCGCGCGTTCGGCTTCGGCGCTGATCGTGCGGCTGCGCCCACCCAGCGACGTGGATCGCCGCAGTTCACCGAGCAGCGCGATTCGTTCTGCTTCCGCGCGTTCGGAGCGCTCGAGGTCACCCGCAGCATCGGCGTTGTGCAGTTCGATGTCGAGGTCGTGCAATCGACGTCGGTACGCGGCGATCGCCTGCTCGTCGAGTACCGGCACTGCGGCTCCGGCTGCGAGACCGGCACCGCCCGCGACGAGATCGAGAGCGCGGATGTCGTGGCGCGGTGCGGCAAGGAGCGCGCGCAACTGCTGCGCGCCGCGGCTGTCCGGGAAACGGGCATGTTCCGCGCCGGCCGTCAGTAGCCAATCGTTCCCATCGCGAACGTAGGTCCACTCGTCGACGGTGACGGTCATCGAACGCAGCAAGGTGGTCAGGCCGAGCTGCCGCCCGATCTCGACGGCCCGCGCCCGGACGTGCGTCGCCCGGGCCAAATCGTCGTCAGCGCCGCGTCGGATGAGGGCGTCGGCGAGCACTGCGAGGCTGCGCGCCAGATCGGGCAGCGCGCCGACGCGGCGAGCGTCTTCGCACGCGTTCTGCAGGTGCTCCACCGCGTCGTCGAGTTGACCCGACCGCAGTTCCAACAGGCCCAGGTAGAACGTGACGAAGCCGCCCGTCGCATTGACGCCGCCGGTGACGATCAGGCGACCGGCGTACGGGGTCAGCGCTTGGTGCAAGGCACGCATCGCACCATCGTCCGAAGCGGCCGCGGCCACCTCGGCGAGCTGGCTGATCGCGCTCAACCAGCGCGGTCCGGAGGCTGCCAGCGCCCACGGCAGGAGCCGATCGAGTTCCGCGGCCGCCTCCTGTGTGCGGCCGAGAGCGAGCAGGATGCGGGCCCGGGTTGCTTCGTAGAGGTGGCCGGGGAGCGCACGTGCGACCCGCGCCACCGTCGCTTCCGCGTCGACCCACTGGGCCTCGGTGCCCTTCTCGATGATCGCCGCGGAACGCAGCGAACCGACGAGACGTTCCGCGTCAGGCAACTTGATCCGCGCCGCCATCTCGGCCACCTCGTCGGTGAGCAGGGCCGCGGTGTCAAACCGTCCCCGAAGGTTGGCGAGCACCGCGTGCCGGGACACCGCGATCAGCGCTGCCTCGGCGTCACCGGCGGCGTTCGCCGCGCGCTGATAGGTCCCGAGGACGACCTCAGCCTCGTCCACCCTGGCCAGCTCCATCAACGCAACAAATCGCCAGAAGATGCCCGACAACTCCAACGCCTTATCGCCTGCCTGGCGCGACAGTGCCACGATCTCGGTCGCCGCCCCCAGGCGATCGAGCGCGCCTGCAGGATCCCACAGCGCGTGCAACCGAGCATCGAGCGCCTCGGCCAGCACCTGATCGTCTCCGGTGGTCCGGGCCAATCGCAGCGCCTCGTCAGCCAGCGCCCGACGGCGCTCTCCGGCCAGCGGGTCGCCCATCAGCTCCCGGGCGAGGCGGGCCAGCAGGCGTGCGCGTGGCCCGTCCTCGGTTGCCCGCGGGAGCGCCTGCTCCAGCAGCCGCATCAGGTCGTCGTCAACAGACAGGAACTCACTGCGCGCGACCGCAGCCAACGCGAGGTGGACGAGCGGGTCCCGTCCGGCGGGGAGGTCCCGCAATGACTTCGCAAGGTGCTTGGCTACCCCCGGAAGTCCCTTCGACGCAACCCAAATCGGGTGACGATGCGCCGGAGCCAGCCCGGGCAGCGCGGCAGTGAGGTCCGGTTCGGCCAGGCCGGTCAGGTCGAGCTGACGCCCGAGGCCGAGTGGTCGGCTCGACGTCACCACGACCGCGGTCGCAGCGCCGACCATCCGGGTGGACAGCAACGCGAGCACCTCGAACGCGTCCGGGCCGCCGAGATCGATGTCGTCCACCACGATAAGGCGCGGCGTGGTCGTGACCACTTCGCCCAGCACCGTGCTGACCGCCATCGAGTCCTCACCGCTGCGCAGTACGTCGAGGGACGCCGCGGTCGCACCCGCGTCGGCGAGCAACTGCACCCACGCTGCGCGGCCGGGCTGGCCCGCGGCAACTGAGGTGGCGAGTACCTCGACGCCGCGCCGGCGCGCCGCCGCGATCAACGCAGCGAGCAGCGTCGTCTTACCCGCGCCAGGTTGGCCAACGATGCACACCAACTCACCCAGACCATCAACGGTGTTGTCCAGCACGCCACACAAGTCCCCCAACTCGGCCGCGCGGCCAGCGACGGTGCTCATAACGCGCTGCCGAGGAGTTGGCTGCCCGCCGCCTGGGCGGTCCACTTCTCGTACTGGGCCGGCGTCCACCGACGGCCGACGGTCAACAACTGCCACACGTCCGGGTGATTGATCGTCCACATGACGTCGACGGCCCGGGCCACCGTGATCCCCTGGCGCAGCAGCTTGCGGCGCGCAAGCACGCGCACGATCGCACCCTGGTTCTTGTGGAAGTCGGATTGGATCAGCTCCCACAGCTGCCGCGCATCGTCATCCTCGGCGGCGGCGGCGATCACAGCCATCACGGTCCCGGCCCGCTCCTTGGCTGCTCGAGAATCGCGCGCATTCAGGCGCAACATCCGCTCCGGGTCGGGTTCGTCGATCATTTCCTGATACCCCTCGCGGGCAACCGCCGGCGCTTGGTCGTCCACATCGCCGAGTGCGGGCTGCCGGAGCCCGCGCAGCAGGCCGCCCTTGCCCTCGAACGCGAGATTCACCGTTTTCGACACCACACCCGACTCACGGGCTATCGCGGCCATCGACGTCGCCGCGTACCCGTGCAGGTCGAACAGCCGAAGTGCGGTGTCGAGGATGTGCCTGCGCGTCGAGGCGGCGTGCTCGCGACGGCGTGGGGAGTCGTAACGCCGAGTTCGTTTGACGCCTGCGGGGCCACCGAGTATCGGCGCTCCGGGCTGGACTCGTTGCTCGTCGTCGCGAAAGCGCGGCTCGAAGTGGGCGAAGAAGATGTTCCCGACCAAGTCGCGTCGGCTGTGGGCGCCGGTCTTGTCGAAGATGTGCTTTAGGTGTTGTTGCCCGGTGTGCGGGGAGAGCAGAAGCCGCTTCGTGACTTCTTTGGTCGACGCGCCGCGCAGGACGAACTCGGTGACGTCGCATCCGCGTTCGGTGAACTGGCACGCGGGCGTGAGCAGGGCATAGATCCGGGCTGGGTGTGCGGGCTCGATGATCACCGCGGAGGGAAGTGTGCCGGCGTGCGGACTGCTGTCGGGGAGTTCGGCCAGCCGTCGTACGACGCCCGGGGTCGCGGACGCGACTTCCCACTGATCGGACAGGATGACCAGTCCGGGAGTCTCGTCGTGCGCCGGGTCGCGGTCGGCGGCTTCGCCGGCGGTCAGTGCTCGCCGCGCGCCATCGGCGAGATGGGTGGAGATGGCGTGCCGGAATCGTTTGTCGGCGTCATCGAACATCGGGCGGTCCGGTTCGCGATAGAGCCCGAGCATGCTCCATACCTGCCCGGACCGGGTCCGCCGTCGGGCGCTGTCTTGGCCTCTGCCCATCGCCTGGTTGAACGACCACCGTCGGGCTTCTGCACGGGTCGCCGCCGGTCGCCTCGTGCAGGGTCGAGATGCCAGATGGCGAGATCGCGACGCTTGCCGTCTGGTTGACGTTGTTGCCGTAGCACTCGTTGGCCGGACACTCGGCCGGGAACTCGGCCATTCCTTCGTGGAAATGGCGGGTGGCCAGCAGTGCGGCCGGATCCAGGGTGTACCAACACGGAGTCCAATAGTGCGGCACCACCGCGCTCAGGACCTCGGTGCACTCGCGCCAGTCGCTGGCCAGATCACGGGGCCTGCCGGGCAGCCGAACGATCTTGTCGACCGATCGCTGTCCTAGATCCGTGCTCATGCGAGCCACCATAGGAGGCGGGTGCGATCGGGCGGAATACCAGGTTGAGGGGATACCGCCGCTGCACCGAGCGGACCTAACGTCGTGGCGGCGGCAAGTGGCGCCGCTGCCGGAAAGGACTGATCGTGATCTCAACCCAACGCCAACCGTGCGACGCCGCCGAGATGGTGGTGGTCCATCGAGTGTTTCGACACGAGTTCCGGCTGTTGCCGCGGCTCGCGTAGCCGCCGACATCGACGCGGTGGTCGTGCAGCGGATGGGAGGCCAACACCACCGGGTCGCTGAGTTGCCAGCGCAGATGCAGCTGCCCCGCGATCTACCCGTCGCCAGCCAGCCGGAGGGCTGACGGACGTCATGGTCGGTGAGTACGACGTTCTCGACGCGCCGACGCGATCGCGGCTGTGAGACGCACGGCCGTCTCGGCGGGTCAGGTCGCACGGTGAGTCTCGCGACCGGGTGCGCGGCCGGAATCCAAGCGTGGTGCATCAGACGGTATGACGTGGCCCGTCGGAAAGGTTCGAACGAGCGGGTGACGAGAATCGAACTCGCACTGTCAGCTTGGGAACAAGATCATGTACGTGGTGACAGGGCGTATTCTCCGTGATCACGGGTTCCGTTCGTACGGCAGCGCCCGCTGTTGGCCATTGGCGACAATATATCGCCGCCTAACCGTGTGTCAGCCACCTGGGACGACCGGGACTGGTGACTCGATCGTGACGCGGGTTGCCGTGAGACTCACCTGATATGTGCTGGCTGAGGTAGAAGGCTCGAGGTTGCGGCATTCGAGTGTGTAGGTCTCCTGGCTCGAGGGCATCGTTACGGTTTCCAGAGCGAGATTGAGGTCGCTGGCAAGGGGAGAATTTTCATTGGTCGTCGCGTAGCCGACACCTTCGCTGTCCGCAATCTGGCAGGTCGCTGCTATGCCCCCTCCCTGCGCCTCGAGGTTGGCGATTGCCCGCAACTCGTAGGAGCCCGCCGGTACGGTCAGCGGCGGCGCGACGGGCTCGAGGACGCCGGTGAGTGGGGCAAGGACGGATGCACTGGAGCGATAGAGCTCGGCCGGCCCCGCGGGCCCGGCGTCTCCTTGGTCGCCTTTCGGGCCTGTGGCGCCGGGTGCCCCTTGAGGCCCCGCGGGGCCGACGGGCCCAGGACTGCCCGCGCCGTTCCAGGTCACCGGTGTCTCCCGCACGGGACCGGGCAGGCTGATACAGCTTTGGCCGCTGGGCGGGAGCCGCAGCACGCCGGTCACGACATTGCGGCATGCAGTGATGGTGGCCGCAGAAGTAGAGGTGGAGCTGGCGCTTGCGCTGACGGTGGTGATAGCGATCGCGCCCACCGCAAGAACAGCTGCAGTACTGGCAAAGCGGCGGGTTGGCATTGGGTCTCCTCGAAATCGCAGACGGCTTGAGACAGCTACGGGTCGCGCGCCGGCGGATCTCAGCCGATCCGTTCGACACCCAGCCGGTAATTGGTGGGATTGAGTGGGCGCGAGTCGCGGATCCGGACCTGGAATGACCGGTGAGTTGGGAGCTCAGACCCACGGGACCGTGTGTCCGCTCGCTGATGGCGATCAGTGTCGGGCAACCCGCACATCACGGGCAGCACGGCTGCAGGCTGGTGGTTTGCATTTTTCCGTTCTGCTAATCGCATGCGGAAGCGGGTCACATTGGTCTTTTCGATCGGTTGGGTTTCGTCTCGACTAGACGCCTTCGGTTTGCCGGTCGAGTGCCGGCGGAGTTCAGATCTTCTGCAAGGTCGGCGTGCTATTTCCAGGAGGGTTCGCAGCAGGGTCCTTTACAGATCACAATGTCGTATTCAAGAACGCAGATGCAGCACGGCCCCGGCCTGATTTCTGGCTCGAATGTTCCGGGCGCGGCTTCGCTCCGCGTCCGGAGCCTGATTTTGAATCCCTCCAAGACCACCTCGCTGTATGCGCCTCGCTTCTTCCACTCGGACTTACTCGCTTTCGTAGACGCGCGTTCGACTATCGCCCTACCAATCGCTGCGTAGTCCTCGTCGGTCAGATCATTGAGCGTGTTGGTCACGATTCCTCCTGCGTCGACTGGTAGGTGTGTCGTACGAGCAGCCACGGGTGACAACGCTGACCGTGGAAGCAACGGAAATGAGCTACGAGGCCGTCCATAGTCATGGGATGCCATCCCTCGATGGATGCTCTGAGGAGCGCTCGCCGCACCTGGACCGCGGCGGGGCCGTGGTGGCGTGTGCCGGTTTGCACGGGTGCGATCAGCACTGCGCATGCGGCCCCGCCGGGACAGGTGGTGGCTCGATGACGGGTGTGAGTTCGAACGCGGTGACGCCGTTGGTCACCATCGGGAGGCTGTCGAGGGCCGCGCAGGCCTGGTCCGCATTGCTGGCGTTGACCAGGACGACAGCGCCGGACCAGTCGGCTTTGAGCAGCACACGTTCGAACACCCCACTGTCCTGCAGTTGGGCGGCCCGGGCGCGTTCCGCGGCCAGGAACGGGGTCGGGTCGCCTACATTGTTCGACACTGCGAGAAACTTCATGTCGGCCTCCACGGCACCGGTAACATCTTTGGCTAGAGTGCGTTGCTTAAGCTATGCCTCGTAGCTGTTTGATGCAACAGGAGGTCACGCATTGGTCGACACAGGCCAGGCAAGGAGTGGGATGGATCGGCGTAGTCGCCGACGTCAGCTGACGCTGACCGAGATCCTCGACCATGCCCTTGCCATCATGGGCCGCGAAGGAGTAGCGGGATTGTCGGTGGCCGCGGTCGCTCGCGAGATGGCGATCCAGCCCCCCTCGCTGTACAAGTACTACCCGTCGCTGATGGCGATCTACGACGCGCTGTTCCGCGAAGGCCAGCAGGCGAACCTCGATGCCCTACGCGAAGGGATGGCCGATGCCGAGCCCGGGCTGGCAGCGGTCGCGGCGGGCATGGAGGCCACCGGCCGATGGGCGGTGGCCAACCCTGTCCTTGCCCAACTGCTCTTCTGGCGACCCATTCCGGGCTATGTGCCGACGGATGATGCCTTCGCCCCCGCGATAGAAATTGCCGAACTGTTGCGCGCCGAACTCCGGACCGCAGCAGCCGCCGGTCAGATCCACCCCGACGCCGCAACCGAGCAAGGAATGGCACTGCTTTCCGTGATGCATTTCGGGGTACTCAGCCAACACCTGGCCAACGACCCCGGCAGCGACTGGGAACGTGGCCGCTATACCAGCCTGCACCCCCGCGTCATCGAACTGTTCGTCAACGCCTACCCGCCCGCGCCATCACCCACACGCCGTACCCGCCACGCGAAAAGAACCACATGACCGTGCCGCCCGTTCGTCATCCTTGACGCCATCAAGCGGCCGGTCGCCCCGTAACCACACCGGCATTTCGAGGGGCGCGCCAGAAGTAGTCTCCCCGTCGCCAGGACGACAAAATGTGCGGGTACCGAACTCGACACGCACGCCAGGGACTGCGGGTTAATGCATTGGCAGCCCAACATGGACCAGTGAGGTTTTCTCACCAGAGTGACTGGTGTGACTCGTGTGACTGACGGAGTTCGGTGCGGCGCGGCGAGATGAGACGCGAGGCCCCGCCCACTTGGGTTGCTTTCGACCAAGATCGCAACGCCATGACCAGGACCCCACGTGCTTATCTATCGTGCCACTCTCGATGTCGCGTCCGAGACGGCGGTCTGCGTGTCGCGCCGGCTCGCCGCGCACCGCAAGATCCATGACACTCGCCCCTGGCAGCGGGCTGCAACCCCTTACGCACAAGCAGTTCTGGTGCTGCGATGGTTCAAGGAACGCACCGACCTGGCCGTCCTCGCCCGCGACAGCAGGATCAGCATTGCGACCGCGTACCGGTACCTGCACGAGGCGATCGACGTGATCGCCGCGCACGCCCGCGACCTGCACGAGGTCCTGGCGCACGGCCTGCAGCACGGGTGGGAGTTCGGGTGCCTGGACGCCACCCTCATCCCGACCGTGCGCTGCAGCCGCAAATCCGAGACCGGCCATGACCTGTGGTACTGCGGCAAGCACCATCGCCACGGCGGCAACGTGCAGGTGTTGACCGGCCCGACCGGTTATCCCGAATGGGTCAGCCCCGCCGAGCCCGGCTCCACCCACGACATCAGCGCCGCACGCGAACACTGCCTCGGCGCGCTGTACCCGGCCGCCGCGAAAGGCTTGCCCACCCTGACAGACAAGGGCTACATCTGGGCTACATCGGCGCTGGCATCGGCATCTGATCCGATCAAGGGCGGCAACCTCGCCCCGGACAACCGCTCCCGCAACACGATGATCAGCGCGCTGCGTGCACCGGCCGAGCGCGCCTACGCCTTGTTGAAACGAACCTGGAAAACACTCGAACGCATCACCCCTGGACCCCGGAAGAATCACCGCGATCATCACCGCCGCACTCGTACTTCTTCACCTACAACGACCAGCCTGGTGAGAAACCTCAGTGCACGGCCGCCCCCTTGTCAGTGCTCGCGCGAGTCTCGGCGAGCCAAATGACGCCGATCAGTTACAGGAGCGACGGCGCGAGGCCGTCGGGAACGTCTTTGCCCGGTGTTCACGTCGCGGACGTCTGCGGCGCTGGGATCTCGTCGAGCCGGCTTGACCTGGGCGGCGAGCTGCGCAACCCACCGCTCGCCGCGGCCGAATATCACGGCCCTGGTCGGGATGGCCGCGCGAATCGCCTACGGAGGTATCGATCGACAGCATACGAACAGCTGGTGACGATGAGCCCAAAACCGAGGAGCGCGAGTGTGGCGCCGAAAGCGCCGTCGCTGATCGCACCGAGCAGAACGCAGCCGAAGCCGAGGCCGGCCAACACGACGATCGCCGACCAGGTCCATCGGGCGGCCCGGGAGTGTCTGGTCGGCCAGCGAGACCGGCCAGGCCGCACCGGCCTCTGATCGCCCGTGGCCAGGTCACGCTCGAGCTCGTCGAGTATTCGCCTCTCACGCTCAGACGGCGTCATTCCGTCGTCCCTTTCGAACCCGCGTCGCCCCAACACCGGTGGATTGACTACACACGAGATGACGCCCGGTGACAATCGTGCATCGGCTACCTGCCCAGAGCATCCCCAACCGGAATCGGCCCTCCGCACTGGCATACGCCGCACTCATCCACGCGTACGACGGTCGACGGCACGCCCGCGCACGTGCGCGGCGGTCAGCGCGGCATGCGACGTCATGTGGCGACCCGGAATACGGCACGGAGAAGGACAGCCGGCTGTTTCCGGCGCATGCTTGTCGCCCACGCCAGCAAGAGATACCCGAGTCAGTAGCGACGATCGTGCAGTACGGGACGATCCGCCCGCCCTCGATCCGGACCGTCTAAAAACGGGTCGCCCGGACCGTCAAGTCTTCCGCGCTGCCGTCGCCGGGATTGGGCTGGTATGCAGCACAATCGCGGGTAGCCGCTATCCCGTCGCTCGCTTTGTTGGGGATCAGGAAGCTGAGCGGATCGCGGTGATGACGGCGTGGTAGTCGGCAACGGCTTGGTTGACGGTAGGTGACCGCGCGATGAAAGTCTCGCCGTGCGAGCGTCCACGTCGTGTGAGGTCAGGCGTGTTCCACACCTCTCGGGTATCTGGCCCGGTTTGCCCCCTGTCCCTGCCCTTCCGCACCTCCTACCGTGCGACGCGGGGGAAGCGACCGCGGCCACGAGCTCGGGGGGGATCGTCGGGGCCGCTTCCCTCGCCTCGTGCCCAGGTGAACTGCTGATGTACGGGCGTTGAGGTCTGGGTGAACACCGACGCAGGGCTGAAGAAGGGCGCCGTACCTTTGGTAGGACAGTGCACGTGAGTGACTCGAACACGTTCATCCTGGTGATGGTGGTCATCGTCGGGTTGGGTTTCGATTTCACCAATGGGTTCCATGACTCGGCCAATGCGATGGCGACGTCGATCGCGACCGGGGCCTTGAAGCCGAAGATCGCGGTCGCGATCTCGGCCTTGGCGAATCTGCTGGGGGCGTTCTTGTCGCTGTCGGTCGCGGCCACGATCGCCAAGGGCATCGTCGATCAGACCGACGTGACGATCGTCGTCGTGTTCGCTGGGCTGGCTGGTGGCGTGGCATGGAATGTGACGACCTGGTATTTCGGGATTCCGTCGAGCTCTTCGCATGCGCTCATCGGCGGCGTGATCGGCGCGACGATGGTCCATGCGGGTGGGAGCGCGGTGCTGTGGCAGGGCGTCGCGTCGAAGGTGTTCATCCCGGCCGTCTTCGCCCCGATCATCGCCGGGGTGGTCGCGGCGGCGGCTACCTGGCTGGCGTACCGGGTCACCACGAGGGCATATGACAACGTGCGCAGCAGCGGGTTCCGGTGGGGTCAGATCGGCACCGCCACTCTGGTCTCGCTGGCACACGGCACCAACGACGCGCAGAAGACGATGGGCGTGCTGACGTTGGCGTTGGTGGCCAACGGCACCATTTCCGACTCGGCGAGCACCCCGGACTGGGTGATCATCTGCTGCGCCCTGGCGATCTCGTTGGGCACCTACACCGGGGGCTGGCGGATCATCCGGACCCTGGGTAAAGGGCTGATCGAGATCGAGTCGCCGCAGGGGTTCGCCGCCGAGGCCACCTCGGCGGCAGTCATCCTGTCCTCCACCCACTTCGGTATCCCGCTCTCCACCACCCAGGTGTGTTCCGGGTCGGTGGTCGGCGCCGGGCTCGGCCGGGCGCAGCCGGTGCGTTGGGTGGTCTTCGGCCGCATGGTCGTGACCTGGGTCGTGACGCTGCCGGCCGCCGCCGCGGTCGGCGCCCTGACCTTCGCCGTCGTCACCGGCATCGGCGGGAACCTGGGTGTGATCGTCATGGCACTCGCGCTCGCCGCCTACTGCGCCGGCATCTGGGCACTGTCGCGGCGCACCGCGGTCAACGCCGCCAACGTCAATGACGCCTGGGACGAGGGCGGCGGCGCCGCACACGAGCCCGCGGTGGCCGGAGCGAGCAACTGATGAGCGTTCTCGCCGATTCCACCTCCTACGTTGACTGGCCCTCGATGTGGAAGATCCTGGGTATCAGCATCGCCGCCGGAGCCGGCCTGGTGACCGTGTACTCGGTGGGACTGCTGGCACTCTCGGCATCGGGCTACCTCCGCGGCGCCAACACCAATACCGTCAGCCACACCGGCAGCCACGCGGTCGGCAGTGAGGGCACCGGCAGTGACACCGCCGTCGCGACACCCCGACGCCACGTTGTGCCCCTCATCGCCGCCGTCATCTGCCTGGCCATCGTCGTCGCCGCGGCGGCCTACGGTATCCACGTGATGCTCGCCAAGGGCTAGCGATCCCAGTCGACGCCGAGGAACCGACCGAGCGTCGATCGCTGCCCGGGCTTTACCGCTGAGGAGCGGACCTGCACGCCGGTGAGAGGACAGGCAATGTCGAGATGGCACAACATCCTCGGTGAGGACGGGCAACGGTTGACGATTCTGAGCGTGTTGCCTCGTGTCCCTCCCGACCCGACAATGCGCGCCTTCGACGGTGAACTCTCGCTTCGCGAAGCGATCGACGAACTGTTCCGAATCGCCGGCGAGGACGGCCAGGCACGCATCGTGCTCGACGTCAGCGTGCGAGATGACGACGAACCGCAGTTCACCACCGAGGAGAACCTCTCGCTGCGCGAGTTGGCAGATCGGCTCTACGGTTCCTTCGGATCCGACGGCCGATCCTCGGCCGTACTGAGGACACTCAACCCTGGCGATGACCCCTTCGGTCAGGTCACGGCGTCCGACCCGGCCGACCCCGCCGACGACCCGGACCGCGGACCCCTTGCCGCCCTGCGACGGCTGCGCGAAGCGGTCCACCGTCTGTTCGGCGGCTCGGCCGAGGAAGAGACGCCACCCACCGTCCTCAGCCTCCTCGTCGACCCGACCCGCACTGCCGACCGCGAGACCCCCGACCCGACAATGCGATGACGGCATTGGTCGCTCGCTGCCGGCCCGCGCCTTACCCGTGCCATCTGTTCCACCAAACCTGAGCTGAGCGCCCTCGCATCGGTGGTAGGTGGTGCGCCGCGCGTCGCGCGCAATCGAGCCTGCGCATCGATGCGGTCGTCGGCCGTTCCTCAGCGGGTTCCGCTCACCCCACGCGTTGATCGCCCTCGCCATGCTCAGCCTCGGCGGCCACAGACCGGTCCTACCCGGCCGAACCTACCCACGAATCAGCCAGTAGAGCCCGAATTCCGGGGCCTTGCGCGTGGAGCGGGTGACGAGAATCGAACTCGCACTGTCAGCTTGGGAAGCTGATGTTCTGCCATTGAACTACACCCGCGGACGCTGCGACGATACCTGAAGGCCCCGGATTTGGGGCGTTGGGTGTCGAGGCGGCGGCACGATTCGAACGCCGGTCGGCGGCGCCGGCCGGTCGTGCGACAACCTGACGATTGGCGGACGACTGGCGACGCTCGATCTCGGCCTCGAGGAGCAGGAAGCCTTACGGTGCGCTTCGAAGCATGCCTCGAGGGCGGCGTGGATGAACAGTGAGCCGACGACCTGGACGAATTGCTGCACGATGGCCTCGGGACGGAACCGGGTTCGCAGAGCGGTACGGCGCATCCCGTCCGGGTCATCCGCTGATCGGCGGCATCTCCGGGTTTGCGTTTCGGTCCCGCGCGGCGGGCCGTGGCTGCGGCTGGAATCGCCTGGTGCCGTATGATCACCGCCGAGTTGATCTTGCGAGGCGCGGGAGCCTGGGGGACGGATGCCGATTGAGTTCGGGTCGCGCCGCCGCCGCGGGGTCGCGCTCGCCGCCGCGGCGCTCGTCTTCGTGACCAGCGTGCTGTGGGCCGGCCCCGCGCGGGCGGCGGATGCGACGCTCGGATTGACGAAGACGGCGTCGCAGCCGACGGTGGGCCCGGGCACCGATTTCAGCTACACGCTCGTCGCGCAGTGCTCGGGTCTGACTTCGGGCTGCGTGAACGCGGTCCTCACCGACGTGATCCCGCCGCAGGTCGTTGTCGACCAGAGCACGTTGCCGCCGAGCAACGCGCAACGCCGGGTGGAGTATGTGCCGGCGACGCGCACCCTGACCGTGACGTTTCTGGCCGACCTGGGCGGCGGCCAGGTCGGGTTGCCGGCCGGGTCGTCGCAGAACTTCACGGTCAACGTCTCGGTGCCGGACAACTCGCAGATCGCCGATGGCGCGGTGATCACCAACACCGGCCGGATGGCCGCTGACAACGCCACGCCGGTGTCCGCCCCGGCCAGTGTCACCGCGCAGGTGCCGGCGACGGTCACGCCCGCAGCGACGAAGGCATGGAGCCCGAGCGGCGCGGTGGCCGGCTCCGACGAGGCGAGCACGATCACGCTCGGCCTCGCGAGCACGTCGTCATCGAGTACCGACGTGCGCGAATTGGCAATCACCGACGCGACGCCGGGTGTCTACGACCGGTTCGACGTGACCGGCATCGGCCCGGTCAGTTTCCCCGATGGTGCGGACCGGGTGTCGGTGTCGGCGTGCACCAAGGTGTCGAGCGACTGCAGCGGCGCGGACTGGGTCGTCGGTCCCCCGCAGACCGGGCCGAGTCTCACGTTCCCCGGTGGTATCACGGCCGCGAGTGTCACCGGGCTGCGGTTTACATTCACCAGCTCGACCGGCGCGCGGCTCCCGAACGACCCGACCGGCGGCACGGTGAAGATCGACACAAGGCTGCGGGACACGCTGCGCAGCACCGGCGCCGCGTACAGCCCGACCAGCCGTGACGACGTGCAGAACTGCGCGACGCCGGCGGCCGTCGAATCGCAGCTCGGGGCGGTCAGTGGCACCCGAGCGTGCACGACGTTCTCGGTGCAGCCTGCGCAGGCCACGATCCGCATGAGTAAGTCGTTCTTCTCCGACACCAATGGCGATTACGCGGCCGACGGGCAGGCGGTGATCGGGCAGCAGTCGTTGGTGTCTGCGCTGGTCAATGCGACCAACACCTCGCCGTTCCCGATCACGACGATGACCATCACCGACCCGAGCGGATCGGCGCCGAGCGAGTTCGCGAAGGTTGACGTCAGCAACTTGCGGATCGTCTTCCCGACCGGCGCGACCAACGCGTCGCTGGACATCGACTGCGGCGGCGGGGACGCCCGGCATTCCGAGTACACCGCACCGCCCACGACCGTCAACGTGCCGGTCCCGTGCCCGAGCGGCACGGCCGCCGGCGTGACGGCGACCTACACCGGCACGATCCCGTCCAACGCCGTCGCCACCCTCGGCGTCCAGGGCCGGCTCAACGCCACGGTTGGAGACAACGACCTGCCCGGCGGCTCCTCACCCGGCGTCTCTGACTGCGCAGACGGCACTGCGACGAGTTCGGATTCCGGAATCGGCGCGGCGGCTGGCACGGCCTGCGGAACGGTCCCGGTACGGCCGGCATTCTCCCAGGTGAGCGGCGTGAAGTCCTCGCCGCTGCCCACGATTCTGCCCGGGCTGCCGCGGCGCTTCGACTTCAGCTTCAAGAACAACGGCACGGTCGCTGCGACCAACCTGGTGATCGCCGACCCCGCGGACCCGGCGGCCGATCCGGGGGCGTTCGCAGCGTTGCGGCTGCAGTCGCTGAACCTGCCCGCCAGCCCGGCGGCCAGCGCCGAGCTGTACGACCCGGATGCCGGACAGTACGTGCCGTACAGCGCCACCGACACCGCGCTGCTGACCCGCGCGACGGGCTTTCGGGTCACGATCGCGTCGCTCCCCGCCGGCGCGACGTACGCGTTCAACACCCAGATGCTGCTGCGCGACGAGGTCGATGTCGGGACCCGGATCCAGAACTGTGCCGCGTTCGGCACCGCGTCGCAGGACCGGTCGCCGTTCTGCGCACCGCTGATCACCGTGCTGCCGCAGACCTCCGGCGCGGCGATCCAAAAGTCGATCACACCGGCCACTTCGGTGCGCCCCGAGCCGGGACTGCCCGGCACGCCGATCCAGGTCAAGTTCGCCACCCAGAACACCGGCACGCTGTGGCTCAAGCGGCTGGTCGTGGTTGACACCGACGCCGCCTTCTTCGATGCGGTGGACGCCACCGCGACGATCAACGCCAACTTCCCGCCGGGCGCGGACCGAGTGCAGGTCGACACCTGCACCGCCGCGTGCGGACCCGGCGACTTCACCCTCGGCACCCGGACCGCCAGCAGGACCCCGCCGCTGCCCAGCGGGGTTAACCCTGCCGACGTGCGCGGCTTCCGGATCACCTTCTCGGTCGCCGACAACAGCTTCACCATCCGCCCGGGCACCAACTTCCCGAGCACCGGACCATGCACCGGTGCGAGCATCTGCGTCGGTGTCGTGCCGCGCGCCGCGCTGCGCTCGGACCCGGGCACCCCGGTGCCGACCACGCTGCGCGACACCGCGAACGGCGGGTATGAGACCACCCAGCAGAACGGGCAACTCGCCCCGATCCCGGACACCACTGCGACCCACACGCTGACCGAGGGCACCGCGCAGCTCAAGGTCGGCAAGGCGTCCGGGCTGCGGGTCGCTGGGCCTGGAGACGTCATCCCCTACACGCTGACCCTGACCAACACCGGCTCCGGCCCGATTCCGGACCCCACCGTCGTCGATCCCATTCCGGCGACGTTGACGTTCAGCCCCGCGGATCCCACCAAGCCGTATTCGATCGCCTACACGCAACCGACCGGCGCGGTCGAGCCGGCGACGGTGGACTTCGCGCCGACGTCCGATCAGAACGGCGTCGTCACCTCGCTGGGGTGGAGCTTCCCGGGCTGGGACCTCGAGCCCGGCGCCACCGTCACGATCACCTTCGAGGCGACCCTCGCCCCGGGCGTGCGCGCCGACCAGGTCGTCACCAACTCCGTCGGCGGCAGTTCCAGCCGGCCCGATCTCGGTTGCGCGACCGGCAGCCCGGGGGTCACCGACGACCCGGCCTACGGCCCGGGCATCTACTGCACCGGGAAAGCCGACGTGCGCACCCGCGCCGGCAACGCCATCCAGACCGCGAAGTGGGTGGCCGGCGACACCACGCTGGGCTGGCTGAACAGCCTGACCGGTGAGCTGCTGCCGATCGGCGATCCGTCCTGTCCTCGGCTGAGTGTCGACGGCCAACAGTTCACCCGCTACCCGTGCGTCGCGCGGGTGGCACCCGGGCAAGGTTTCGACTACTACCTGCGGGTCACCAACGCCGGCACCAATCCGGCCACCGCGGTCCGCCTGGTCGACCAGTTCCCGGCACCGGGCGACACCGGCGTGCTGCTCACCGACCAACCGCGCGGCACCCAGTGGGCCCAACCGCCGACCTTGCTCAGCCCGGTCGCCGTCCCGGCTGGGCTGCCCGGCGCGGCCGACGTCGCCTACTCCGCCGCCCGGCCGGCGTGCACGACAGACCTGAACAGCCCACCACTCGCCTGCCCGGACGGCACCTGGGACCTCGGGTACCAGCCCACCGCCACCGCCTTCCGCGCCCTCATCGATTTCCCGGACGGTCTGCAACCCGGCGCCAGCACTGCGCTGCGCTACCGGATGGCGGCGCCGCCGGCGCCCACCGACCCGTCCCAGGACGAGATCGCCTGGAACTCGTTCGCCCACACCGAATTCTTCGACAACAACGGCCGGATCGTCCAACTACCCGCGACCGAACCGATCAAGACCGGGGTCGCCCTCGTCTACGGTGGTTTCGAAATCAGTAAGACAGTCATCGGCACGCCGAGCCAAGCTCAAATCGGCCCCTATGAGATCACCTACCAGTGTCGGGTCACGCCAGCCGGCGACCCGGACCAGCCGGTCCTGACGACCAGTGGGACGGTGCCGGTCGGCGCCGGTCAGAGCGTTCGGGTCGGCGACGTGCCCGGCCGGGCGAGCTGCCTGATCTGGGAAAGCGATCCGCACGGCCTGAGCAGCGACGCCCCTGACCGGGCGCACGCCAAGGAGCTCACCATTCCAGTGGGCGGGCTCGACGAGGTCGACGCGCACGTCGGGGTCATCAACACCGTGCCGGCGGTCGTGCCGCCGATCAGTTCGCCGCCCGGTAGCAGCTCCCCGGCCACGAGCAGCGCCCCGCCAAGCAGCAGTTCCCCGGCGACGAGCAGCGGCCCGTCGAGGTCCGTACCCGGCAGTTCGACGCCGTCGACCCGCTCGCCGACGAGTGCGAACCCGGACCCGACCTCCTCGACGTCTGTCGCCGGCGCCCAGCCGGGCGACCTTGCCGCCACGGGCTCGGACCTCGGGACCCCGATCCGGATCGCGATGTGCCTGCTGCTCGCGGGCGGGGTCCTACTCGGATTGGGCCTGCGGCACCGGTCCAGCTGGCACGCCTAACCGCTCACGCCCGGCAGCACCGACCGTCGAAACGACGGCCGACGCGGCGACGTCACCGCATTACATGCTGACGCAACGACCGCACTCGCGCTGGCCCGCCGTGTCGGCGACGCAAGGTTAGAAGCCAAGGCCCTCGCCGATCTCGGGACCGCGCAGGTCTCCCGCGCGCTCATCGACGAAGGCATGACACTGCGCAGCGGACCGGCATCTCGGCATGAGCATCACCGACGGCCCGGCATTCCTCTACGCCCACTGCCGAACCGAACGGCTGCTCGCCGGTCGACACGAGCACCACGACCGTATCCTTGCGCTGGCCGCGCTTCACCTCGCTCGCGGGGCCTGGCCTGACGCAGCTGCCGACCAACTCACCGCTGACCACGCCCTGCCAGTGCTGCACGCGCGTACCGAACTCGTCCGCGGCCGGGTGGCCGAGGCACCGCGTACCAGGCCGGTCTGCGAACACTCGCACCCGACGAATGGCCGCTGATCCGAGCCGAACTGCACCTCTCGCTCGGGCGCCTGCTCGCCGACTCCGAACCACCCGCGGCGATCACCGAGGCGCGCGCACAGCCCACCTGACCTACGAACGCCTCGACTCACCCCTGGCCGGCCACAGCGCACAACTGCTCAACTGTCTCGGAATCTCGGCAACCGTCCGACCCCGCCGCACCGACGCCACCCCCGCCTTACCCCCCGTGAGTCCGAGGTCCTCGACCTGCCCCGAAACGGCTTGAGCAACCACGATGATCTTGAACGTGGAGCACGCACACTCCTCGTCATCGGTTTGGCCGAGGTCGGGGGGCGCAACCCGGGCGCCAGCGTGTGACGAGACTTGCCGACGGCAGTCATGCGTCGTAGCCGCGTCTTCGACTACCGCCGTGCATGGCGGTAGTCAGCCCGTCGATATGGCTGTCGCGATACAGCCGGTCAGGTGATGTCGCGATTCATCGACACCGCGGCGCCCAGTGCGGCTGGGATGGCCGCCCATAACAGCAGCACGACGAAGCCCGTCGCGGCCGAGGTTTCGACGACGCCGCTGGGGCCGGTCCGGTCGTGCGGGTAGAGGATCGCGGTCGTGGCGCCGGCCGGCAGGTAGTTCCACGCGTGGAGCACGCCAGGGATGGCCGCCACCAGGTTCTGTATCACGAGCAGGAACACGATGCTGAGGGTCAGCGCAAGCACCTGGTTGCGCACCAGAGCGCCGATTCCCACCCCGAGGACCGCGAACAGGGCGAAGACGGCGGGTAGCGAGAAGATCGTGTGCTGGAGGTCGGAGCGGGCGAGGTCGAACGTGATGTCCTTCGCCGACAGCCACGGCACCGCGATCGCGAGCTGCACCGCGATACAGGCGACTCCGTACGTGAACCCCACGAGGGCATACGTCACGAACTTGGCCGACACCAGTGCCCATCGCGACGGCGTCGCCAGCACCGTCGGTGTGATGGTCTGGTAGCGGTACTCGGTGGTGACGCCGAGAATGCCGAGCACGATCACGAACAGCAGCGCACCGTTCGCGGTAGCGAAGATGTCCGGGACGTCGTTCGCGTTCTTGACCGCATTCGAGGCCAGCGAGCCGATGACGATCAGGGCGCCGACGACGACGTCGGCGAGCAACAGCCAGAACCACACCTGCGTCGTGCGCAGCTTGAGGAACTCGGCGCGGACGAGGCGGGTCATCGCGGTTGCTCCGCAGTGAGCGCGAAGAACAGTTCCTCGAGGCCGGATCGCTCGTCGGTGAGGTGATGCAGCTCGACGCCGGAGCGGTACGCGGTGTTGCCGACCTGCGCCGCCGTCATGCCGCGTACCTCCAGGGTGTCCGGGCCGGTGCGGTGCACGGCCGCGCCGGCGCCGGCCAGCGCCGCGGCGAGCGCCGCGGCGGCCTGCGCCCGGACCGCGACCCGGTCGGTGCCCGCGGACAGCTCGGCGATCGAGCCTGAGCGCACCAGCCGGCCGTGGTTGAGGATCACGACCCGGTCGGCGACCTCCTGCACTTCGTTGAGTTGGTGGCTGGACACCAGCACTGTGCGGCCCTGTCCGGCGAGCGTACGCAGCAGCCCGCGCAACCAGCGGATCCCGTCCGGGTCCAGGCCGTTGGCCGGCTCGTCCAGGACGACGACGGCGGGGTCGCCGAGCAGCGCCTGCGCCAGCCCGAGCCGCTGCCGCATGCCCATCGAGTAGCCGCGCACCTTGCGCCGCGCGACGTCGCGCAGCCCAACCAGCTCGAGCACCTCGTCGGCTCGCGTCGACGCCAGCCCGGCGACCGTGCACATGACGCGAAGGTGATTGCGCGCCGTGCGAGCGGGGTGGAAGCTCGACGACTCGAGCGCCGCGCCGACCGCGTGAGACGGCTGGTCGAGGTGGCGATAGGGCTTCCCGCCGATCGTGGCGCGTCCGCTGGTCGGCTGCACCAGCCCGAGAACCATCCGTAGTGTTGTCGTCTTGCCGGCGCCGTTGGGGCCCAGGAAGCCCGTGACCGAGCCCGGCTCGACGGTGAAGCTGAGCCGGTCGACAGCGCGTACTTTGCCGCCGAAGACCTTGGTCAAGTCGTTGACGGCGATCCGCCCTGGGCCGTCCACGTCAGAGATCCCCGATCCTGCTCGCGAACAAGTCGATGCTCGCTGGGTCGTACGCGACGTCCGTGAAGTAACCCAGGATGCGGTTGGTCGACAAGACGCTGAGGTCGACCAGATCGCGCACCCGGTCTACCTCGCTGTGCCGTGCCGTCGGCTGCGTCCACTCCTTGCGCACCGCGACGCAGTCGGCGCCGACGCCGAGTTCGACGTTCACCTCGCGTACGGCCCATCTCTGTCCGTACGTTCGTCCCACGCCGCGCGGCGCAACCGTGTGGTTCATCGTCAACTCCTCAGCGGCCGGGATTGTCCGGGGCAGCGGTTTCGCAGCGGCCGGCGTCGACCAGGGCGAGTCCGAACGCGGCGAGGCAGAGGTTCCAGCCGGCGATCGGCCAGAAGAACACATCGGGGTCAACAGCGATGACCGGGAGCAGGACGACGAACACGAATAGCCCACACACAAGAGGTAGGAAGCGGCCCGCGCCGCGCCACCGGCGGGCGTGCAGTGTCGCGATCCCGGTGAGGGTGAATCCGAGTCCGGAGATGACGGCGACACTGGTTGCGACTGCGGCCAGAACGCTCGACGCGGTCGAGGATGTCGACGCGTGCTCGACAAAGATGAAGCCGGCCTGTGCGGGCACCAACAGCGCCATCGCTACTACGGTGATCCCGACACCGATGCGGGCGAGCCGGGAATCCCCGGCCAGCCCGGAGCGGGCGAGCGCGATCACCCCGACCAGGACGAGCGCGCTACACACCGTCCAAACGAGCTGGAGCGCCTGCGCGGCGCCCGGCGTCCATGGATAGCTCTCTTGTGTCGAGGACACCGACGCGTGTACCCGGGCGGTGATGATCGCGCCCACGGCGGGGATCACACCGCCGGCCGCGCAGCACCAACCACTGCGCGACAGTCGCGTCATGCCCGCTTTCGCGGTGGACGGGTCGCCGCTGGTGACGATGTAGGCAGGCATGAGGTCTCCTGTTCCTCGAACGGTCGGTAGGTGCTCACGAGGGTCCGGCGTACAGGTGCTCGTCCGCAGCCGGGCAGCCACTCGATGTGCAACGAGTGCCAGCACTGTTGCCGCCGAACCGGCGTCGCCGCACGATGGTGCTGTGCGCGGGCTCGTGGTGCGGCCATTCGCGGCGGTGCTGCTCGCAACCACGACGGTGTTCGCGCTGGTGTCGGTACCGCTCTCGCTCGGCCACGAGCTCGTCACCGACACGCTGCTGTACCCGGTGACCGGGACGGTGTTCACGCTGTGCGGCGTCCTGATCGTCTCGCGGCATCGCGACAGCCCGATCGGCTGGTTGCTTGCCTGGATGGGCGTCGTGACCGTGATCGGCGAGGCGTGCGAGGGCTACGGCTATCACCGTGCCCTACCGGGCGCGGGCACAGCGCAGTGGCTGGCCGCCTGGATCAACTACGTCGACATCGGTACGACTGCGGTGCTGCTGATGTTGTTCGCGGCCGGCTCACCGGTGACCACCCGGTGGCGTACCGGCGTCTGGGCCGCTGTGCTCGCAACAGCGTTGCTCGTCCTGGGTGCTGCCTTCGGCCACGCGTCGGATCCGGCGTTCGCCTCCGGCACCAACCCCTACGCGATCGACCATCTCGGCATCGATGCGGTCTACCTCGCCGGGCAGCTGTTGTTCCTCGCCTCATTGCTCACCGCGATCACCGCGCTGGTCCTGCGGTTCCGACGTTCGGGCGGTATCGAGCGGCAACAGCTCAAATGGGTCGCGTACGCGGTGACGGCGTTGGCGGTGCTTGCCCCGCTAGCGGTGTTCTTCTTCTACGACAGCGTGCTCGTCCAGATCGCGATCGCGTTGGCTGTTACCGCCCTGCCGGTTTCGATCTGCATCGCGATGCTGCGGTACCGCCTTTATGACATCGACGCCATCATCGCCCAAACGGTCATCTACGCGGCGATCAGCGTGCTGCTCGCCGCCGGCTACCTGGCGATCACGGTGTGCCTGGGCGCCGTCGTCGGCGACCGAGGCTCACCATGGGTGACCGCGAGTGCGACGCTGGCAGCCGCGATCGCCTTCCGTCCGTTGCGCCGCTGGATCCAGGACGCCGTGGATCGCCGATTCCGACGGGCCCGTTACGACGCGTTCGGGCGTGTCGATGCCTACCTCGAGGACCTCCGAGCCGGGCGCACGGCACCGGAACACCTGCAGACCGTGCTGTGCGAGCTGCTCAACCGGCCGGAGCTCGATATCGTGTACGTGCTCGCGGACAGCACAGCTCATCTCGACGCACGCGGGCGCGAGGTGCCCCTCCGCGACGACGATCCCCGTACCCGAACTCGAGTCGAGCGGGCCGGGGTCCTCCTCGCCGTCGTCCTCCATGACGCTGCGGCGGGTACCGACGACCCGGCCCTGATGAACCAAGTACTCGCCCGCGCCGGCCTGGCGCTCGAGATCGGGCGCCTGCACGCCGAGGTCGCGCACCAACTGGCCGAGGTCACCGCCTCGCGGTCGCGCATTCTCGCCGCCGGATACGAGGAGCGTCGCCGTCTCGAACGCGACCTGCACGACGGCGCCCAACAGCGTCTGGTCAGCATCGGGCTCGCGCTCCGCCACGCCCAGCACGAACTCGGGAACAACCCGGCGAGCAACACGCTCGATGCCGCGGTCGCAGAGGTCACCGACACCATCAGCGACCTTCGTGCGCTGGCCAACGGGGTGCGGCCCGCGATGCTCGACAACGGCCTCGGGTTCGCGCTGCGCGATCTCGCATCGCGCACAGCCCTGTCCGTGGACGTCCAGGTCGATCGCCGGCGTTATCCGCCGGACCTGGAATCCACGGCCTACTTCGTCGCATGCGAGGCCGTCACGAACGCGGCCAAGCACGCCGGCGCGAGCATGGTGGCGTTGCAAGCTCATCAGATCGATGATCATCTCGTGCTCACGATTCGTGACAACGGAGCCGGCGGCGCGTCGAGTGCGAAGGGTTCTGGCCTTGCCGGGCTCGCCGACCGGGTCGCGACGCACGGCGGTCGGATCACGGTGACCAGCCGGCCCGGCCACGGCACGACCATCACCGCGGAGCTGCCGTGCGCGTCCTGATCGCGGAAGACCAGGCGCTGCTGCGCGCGGGCCTCGCCCGGCTCTTCCAAGACGCGGGGCACACCGTTGTCGCCACCCTCGCAGACGCCGCGCAGCTGCTGACTGCAGTCGAACGATCCGATCCTGACCTCGCCGTGCTCGACGTGCGGATGCCGCCCACCTTCACCGACGAGGGGATGCGCGCCGCCGTTGAGATCAAGCAACTGCATCCGCGCACCGGCGTGCTCGTGCTGTCCCAGCACATCGAAACCACGCACGCTGTCGAACTTGTCAGCCAGGGCGGCTTCGGCTACCTGCTCAAAGACCGGGTCCTCGACGTCACCGAATTCCTCGCCGCCGCGGCGCGCGTCGCGGACGGCGGATCGACGCTCGACCCGCACGTCGTGGCCACCCTGCTTGCAGCCGGTCGGGCCGACAACCCCCTCGCGTCACTGTCCGAGCGGGAGCGCGGCGTGCTCACCCTGATGGCCGAAGGCCTCACCAACACCGGCATCGCTTCGCGCCTGTTCGTCAGCGAACGCACCGTCGAAGGCCACGTGCGGCACCTCCTGATCAAACTCGACATCCCCCAGGAGACAACGGTGCACCGCCGCGTCCTCGCCGTCCTGGCACACCTGCACGCCGCGACACAATGACACCGGCGCGGCCGCCGCCCGGGCACCTCACCGATCCACTCGCCGGTCCGCCCAGGCGTCGGGACAACGCACATCTTTGCGGCCAGCCGCAAGCGCTCGACCCGCGCCGGGCCACGCATGGTCGATCCCCGGCTTGCTTGATCGGCTGATCGCAGCCGTGCGGGCCGGAAAATGATGCAGGGCCGTGCATGATCTCAACCCGGCGAACATCCGCACATTGGTCGTGGCGGCGTCGGGATAGCCGGTATCGGTGTTGGTGGCGACGTTGTACGGATCGGACCCGACAGGGGTGGCCAGCCCATAAGCGCCGCCGGCATCGAGCCGTAGGCCCGGGGTCGACACGGCAACCAACACCGCCTACGTCGCGAACTACCTGTCGGACACGCTCAGCTGCTTCCACGTCCCCGGGCCGGCGCACCGCCGCTAGCCACCACGCATTTCCGCAAGCATCAAGATCTGGACAGCGGCCATTGGCAGCCGGGATTCTCCGATTACCGATGGTCGCGTCATTGTTGTGGTCGGAAAAGGTTCGCAGGCCGGCGCCGTGCGGCCTGCGTCGCGCGCGCCTGGAAGACGCGCTCGTCGGCCCGGACGCGCCCGCGCTGACCCTCGTTTCGGCGCCGGCCGGGTCCGGGAAGTCGACCTTGCTCGCCCGGGTGGCGGCGGCCGCCGACGTGCCTGTCACCTGGTACCGGGTGACCGCGGACGACGCCGATCCCACCGTGTTCATGCGCCAGTTGGGGGTGGCGCTCGGTCTCGAACCGCTTGCCGTGGCCACCGGTGATGCGCATCGGGTGGCGGCGGCAGCGCAGGTCGTCGAGTCGCGACTGCTGCTCGTCGACGATTTACACGAAATGGTCGGAACTCGATCAGAAGCTGCATTCGAGTCGTTTGTTGCCTTACGCCCGCAGTCAATCCGGCTCGTTCTCGCCTCCCGCCGGGCCCCGGAATTCAATCTGCCGCTCCTGCGCGCGGCGGGCGCGATTCACGAGATCAACAATGACGACCTGCGGTTTCGGGTGTGGGAGGTCGAGGAGCTGTTCACGCTGGTGCACGGCGAGCCGCTCTCGCCGGAGACGGCGGCCGCCCTGACCCGGCGCACCGGCGGCTGGGCCGCCGGTCTGCAGCTGTTCCACCTCGCCAATGCCCGCAAGACCGCATCGGCGCGCCAGCTCGCGGTGTCCTCGCTCGGTCCGCGGGCGCGGTTGATCCGCAGCTACCTCACCCGCAACGTGCTGGACGAGTTGCCGGTCGAGCGGCGTCGCTTCCTGGTGCTGACGTCGGCGCTCGGGCTGCTCAGCGCATCGCTGTGCGACGACCTGCTCGGCACCAGCGACAGCGCCGAGGTGCTCGAGGAACTCGAGCGCGACCAGGTGTTCACCACCTCCGTCGACGACGGGCTGACCTACCGGTATCACGAGGTGCTGCAACGTCACCTGCAGATGAGCCTGCTGACCGATCTCGGCATCTCGGCCGCGCGCGACTGGTACGCGCGGTGCGCCGCGCTGCTCGAGCGGGCCGGCGCGCACGCCGACGCGCTGCGCGCATACGCGATGGCCGAGGATTGGGCCGCGACCGCCCGTCTCGTGCGGTCCGAATCCGGCGACAGCACGACCGCGATCGCCGGCGAACCGGACCGGCTGCTGCCGCCGGGATTGATCCGCACCGATCCGTGGCTCGCCCTCGCCGACGCGCGCCGGCGGCTGCGGCACGGTTCGCTCGCGGCCGCGCTCGACGGATTCGGACACGCGCAGACCCTGCTCGACGATCCGCGCTTCCAGGAGATGTGCACCACCGAGGCGGCAGCGGTCGCGGTCTGGCTGCCCGGGGCGGGGGCCGCCGCCGACCCGGACGCGCCCGGAGCATGGTCGGCCCGCATCCGGGCGCTGACCCGGCTCGAGGTCCGCAGGGGCGGGGGGCGGCGAGCGGCCCGGGGCACCGGGACCGAACTCGGCCCGGAGGCGCTGGTGGCCGGCCTCGGGGCGTTGCTGGGCGGGCGGTTCGACGCCGCCGGCGCGCACTTCGCCGAGGTGGGCGCCACGACCTCGGGCATCGGACTGGTCCAGCTCGCCGGGCTGCTCGGCGGGGTGGTTGCCGACGCCGCCGATGCCCGGCCGGGCGACTACCCGGCCCGTTTGGAGGAGATCACCCTCGACGCCGACGCCGGAGGCTATCCGTGGGTCAGCCGGCTCGCGCGTGGCCTGCTGGCGGCGATCCTCGCGGTGTCCGACGCGGCGGGGTGGCGGCTGGACGCGTTCTCCGAGTTGCTCACCGAGTGCGAGCGGGCCGGCGACGCGTGGGGCGCCGCGCTGCTGCAACTCGCCTGCGCGGTCGCCGGTGATCTCGTCGGTCACGTGGCCGCGCCGGACCGGTTCGCCGACGCCGAGCGCCGGCTGCGCGACCTCGACGCCGGCGCGCTGGCCGGCTGGGCGCGCCGGTTGGGCGCCCGCGCGGATGCTGCCGAGCCCGAACCCAGGGTGCGGGTCGGCTGCTTCGGAGGCTTCGAGCTGTTCGTCGACGGCCGGCCCGCGCAGCTGGGGCCGCTGCGCCCGCGCGCGCTGGCGCTACTGCGGTTGCTCGTGCTCGAGCACGACACCAACGTCCACCGCGAGCGGTTGATCGAGACGCTCTGGCCCGGCGCGGCACTCGACGTCGGCGTGCGGCGGCTGCAGGTCGCGGTGTCCAGCGTGCGCACCGCGTTGGAGCACGCCGGGGTGGGCGACCTCGACGCCGTGCGCCGCATCGGCGACAGCTACCGGCTGGTGCTGGCCGACGCCGACGTCGACGTCGCCCGCTTCGATGACCTGCTCGCACAGGCGCGGCGCGAGACGCGCAACGCCGGCCGGCGCATCGAGCTGCGCACCCGCGCACTGGATCTCTACCTCGGCGAGCTGTTCCCGGAGGAAGCCACGATCGAGCACATCGTCGCCGAACGGGAGCGGCTACGGCTCGCGGCCGCCGACGCCGCGTGCGCGCTGGCCCGTGACCATGCCGACGGCGGTGACCTCGCGGCCGCCGGCACCGCGGCACGCACCTCGATCCGGCTCGACCGCTACCAGGACAGCGCGTGGGACCTGCTCGCCGACTGCCTGGCCGCGGACGGCGACCACACCTCGGCGCGGCGTGCCCGCCTGGAGCACTCGCAGATGCGGGCCGCGCTCGCCGCGCCCGACCGTGCCGACTGTGCCGCCCGCGCGCGACCCGGACACTTCGTGCCGCCGTTGAGCCGACGTTGAGCGCCCGTTAGCTGCCCACGTGCACGCTGCCCTGGCCGGTTCGAGGAACACGCTCAGGGGGCGCGATGAGCAGCAAGGTAGCGACCTACGTCTACGCCAACGATCCGATCTCACTCGCCGGGGTGACCGCGCAGCTGCGGGCCCGCCCGGAGATCCGCATCGTGGATGCCACCGAGGTCGACACAGCCGAGGTCGCCGTCATCGTGACCAGCGAGCTCGACGATGAGACCCTGCGCGTCCTGCGCGCGCTGCGCCGCGGCACCCAGCCCCGGCTGGTGCTCGTCGCCGACACCATCGACGACCAGACGCTGGTCCACGCCGCCGAAGCGGGGGTCTGCGGCCTGCTGCGCCGCGGTGACGCGACCGCGGACGCGCTCGCCCGCTCGGTGGTCGCGGTCGCCGCCGGTGACGGCGACGTGCCCGCCGACCTGGTCGCGCGTCTGCTCACCCAGCTCGGCCGGCTGCAGCGGCATGTGCTGACGCCGCGCGGGCTGACCTTCTCGGGCCTGACCGAGCGCGAGACCGAGGTCTTCCGGATGGTGGCCGACGGCTTGGACACCGCCGACATCGCCCGGCGCTTGTCCTACAGCGAGCGGACGGTGAAGAACATCGTGCACGCGGTGACGACGCGGTTGCAGCTCAAGAACCGGTCGCACGCGGTCGCGTACGTACTGCGCGAAGGGCTCATCTAGACACATCTCGCCATCTAGTGTCCCGCGCCAGAGATTGTGCGAATAAGTCCGGCGCTCAGGCGTGGGCTGGTAAGGCGGAGGAGGAAGGATGTACTTGCCGTCCTGGCGACGACGACAACGCAGCCAGCGCGCGCCTGGGCGCTGGAATTATCGTGCGAATCTCTGGCGCGGGACACTAGACCGCGGCGGCGTAGATGCCCTCCAAGGTCCGGCAGGCGCCGCGTGCGGCGTGCTGCAACGGCCGGTTCGACAGCGGGTGTGCCGCGACGCGCTGCCAGTGCTGCAGCGAGTCCAACGCGGCCGCGCGGATCGCGTCGTCGTCGGCCTCGGGTGGTAGGCCGAGGCGGCTCGCGGCGTCGTGTCCGGAGCCGCCGAGAATGCGATCGACCTCGTCGAGGCGCTCCGGACTCAGGCCGAGATCGTCGGTGCGCAACGCAGTCAGCAGCCGCAGCTCCTCGAAGGCGTGGGTACCGATCATCACCTGCTCGATCCGCGCGTTCAGCGAGCTGGCGCCGGTGCATCCGTCCGCGCGCAGGACATCCTGCAGGCTACTGAGCGCGGAACGGGACTTCAGCACCTGGCTGCGATGCAGGAACTGCTTGGCCAGCACGTCGCGCAGCCGGTTGAAACCGCTGCGCTCGGCGAGGATGCCGGCCAAGGTCGTCGCATCGG
Organism: uncultured Actinomycetota bacterium; assembly: GCA_963718805.1. Lineage (GTDB taxonomy): Bacteria > Actinomycetota > Actinomycetes > Mycobacteriales > Jatrophihabitantaceae > Jatrophihabitans. The sequence goes on from CAVQZY010000002.1 coordinate 136,821, forward strand.
GTGCCGCGCCGGTCCTGATCAGCTCGACGGACAGGCGTACCCCGAACAGGCCCAACCGCTCCAGCAGGTGGGCGCGCTCGATCTCGGTGAGATCGGCGACCGAGTGACGGGTGCGGAACCGGTCGGCGGTCAACAGCAACGCGTTGCGCTCGGCCTGCGGCACGGCAGCCACCTTGGCCAGCGCCGCGAACTCGACCTCGCGCAGCGTGGCCCCCGCGGTCGCGAGCAGCCCGGCGACCGGCACGACCACCGGGCACAGGCGGCGCAACCGGATGTCACCCTGATAGCGGCGGGCGACCCGGTCTGCGACGTCGAGGGAGTCCATCCGGCAGGACCCGATCTCATCGGCGCGCGACAGCACCCCGACCACGTTCAACGGCGATCCGTGGGCCAGTTCGTCGTCGTGGAACGCTTCGAGAAATCGAGCATCGCTGCTATGCGTGTGCCGCAGCAGGTAGACGATCGCGTCGACCGCCGGCGCATGCTCGTCCTCAGGTGTCAGCAAGCGGTGAGTGCGCGCGGAGACATCTACCGAGATCGACGCGATTCCCGGAGTGTCGATCAGGGTGAGATCGGCAAGTCGCGGCGTCGGCCACTCGACGTCTAGGCGTTCAATGTCCTCGGCCGGGTGCCCCCCGAGCTCGATCTCCAGCTCGCCGCCGGTGCGCCGGAACGCGGTCGGCACCCGGTCGCCGCCTATCGGTTTCAGAAATACTTGCGGCTGGAACGCCTGGTGGTACCAGGTGACGATCCTGGTGCATTCGCCTGCATCGACGGCCGCAAGTCCCTCGCCCACCAAGGCGTTGAGCAGGGTCGACTTGCCGGCCTTCACCTTGCCGGCGATCGCGACGAGCAGCGGGCCGCGCAGTCGTTCGCCGATCTCGGTCAGTCGCGCGGCGACCTCGGGGGTGCGCGCGGACGCGACGGCCGCGGCCAGCAGCTCATCGACGGCAGCGACCAGGTCGTCATCCATTGACGACCGCCAACGACCCGGTCTCCGGCCGGCGCCGGCTGCGCAGCTCTACGACCTTGGCGGTGTCGCGGGCCACCTCGTCGGCGCGAGTGGCGCGATCGTCGGGCGCGAGGTCAGCGCTCGAGCGGGCGGCGCTCAGGGCTGCTTCGGCGGAGCGCAACATGGCGTTGGCGCGGCCCTGGAAGTCGTCGCGCAACGCGCGTTGAGTCGTGCGCAACGCGTCGCGGCTGTCCTTCGACACCATGAACGCCACCTCGTCGACATACCTGCGCGCGGCGTTCTTCGCCTGTTGGCGACGGAACGCCGTCTGGCGCCGCCGCTCGTCACGGATCACCTTCTTACCGATGCCGGCTGCAAGCGCGACGCCGATCGGCGCGGCGATCGGCACGAGTGATGCCGCGACGAGATGCACCGCACCGACGAGCATCATCGGGACGAGAGCCGCGGTGCGACCGGCGATCACCATAGACGTCAACTTGCCGCCGGGATTCTCCAGGCTGGCGGCGCTCGCGATCCGGATGTTCGACAGCGCATCGTCGACGTTCACGGCCGGCGCGCTGCTGACGCTGCTCGCCGCGAAGTTGAATACGCCGGCGACGCTCTCGGCGAGTTCGCGTGCCTCGACCCGCATCCGGTCGTTGTTCGCCACTGCGGCGGCAACCACCTGCCGGCGCAGCCACACCTCGACGTCCGGCCACGTCTGCTTGGGATCTCCTTCGTCGATGATGGTCTCGGCATCGCGGATCACCGTGCGCATGCGTTCCTGCAGATCGAACTCGGTGTGCGCGACGAGGTCCTGGATGCCGTCGGTGAGCATCTGCTGCCATGACGCGTTCGGCGCGCTGAGCTGGTGCGACTTGCGGGTCGTGTCGTCGAGTCGATCGACGATCTGCTCAGTCGCGGCCGGCTTCTCGAGCACGGCCTGCTCGGCGCGCAGACCCTCCTCGAGTTGGGCACTGACGAAGTCCACCTCGCGTTCGGCGATCTCGACGTCGCGCCTGGTCGCGTTGGCGACCACCCTGCCCAGCAGGAAATCGACCAGTGCCGGGAAGCCCGACTCGACGAGCATGTCCGGATCCCGCTTCGCGGTGAGCCGCAGGAACGACGAGACCGGCACGATCGGCACGTCGAGCCCGGCGTTGCGCAGATGCTGTTCGTCCAGTTCGACGATGCGCCGCCATTCCATGTACAGGTCCGTCTTGGTGACGACGCAGATCGCGTTCGCGCAGCGTTCGACCGCCGAGTGCAGGAACTCGATCTCCGGAGCGGTGAGCTCCTGCGAGGCGTCGGTGACGAACACGACTCCGTCGGCCTGCGACAGCGTGCCGAGCGTGATCAGGCCGTGCGCCGAGTCGAGGCCACCCACACCGGGCGTGTCGATCAGGCACAACCCGGATTGCAGGATCGGTTGCGGCAGCACCACTTCGACAAGACGCAGCCCGCGCCGGTTCCCGGGGTTGCCGGCCTCGGACACGTAGGTGCCGATCGCGTCCAGCGCGATGTCCTCGAGTTCGGCCTCGGCGGCGTCGTCGGCGGGTTCGAGGAAGGCGACGGCGGCGGTCTGCGGTCCGTAGCGCACGGCGGTAGGCACGGCGGTGACAATGTCCGCGTCGACCGGACACACCGCGGTTTGCAGGATCGCGTTGACGAGGGTGCTCTTACCACGTTTGAACTCGCCCACCACCGCAACCGAGACGACCCGCTCGGCGACGGTCGCGCGCGCCTGCTCCAGGTGTTGCGCCAAATCCTCCCGTCCGTTGGCCAACGCGAGCTCGCGGCCGGTGGCCACGGTGTCGAGCACCTCACGAACCGCGTCGTCCGCCGCGTCGTCCAAAGCGGAGTCTTCGACGCCGTCGCCGCCGGCCATTCCGGTTTCGACGACCGGATCGGCCTCGACGACGGGATCGGCTTCGGCAGCTTCGAACACCGGCTCGGCGGGCGGCTCGGGCTCGGGCTGGGCGGCGCGCTTACCCGGTTCCACGTCCTCCCACGCGAGGAAATGATGGCAGGACTTGCAGAACGTCGCGGCTGGATCGTTCGCGACGCCGCAGTTCGCGCACTTGATCACAGGCGCCCTCGGCTCGGTCCGGCGTGGGCTCATTGTGCCTGCCCGCAACAAGGCCGTGCCCGAAAGGGCAACGTTGCCTTCCCTCGTCTCGACCCGGGGATCGGGGCGAAGCGGGTCGGCGCCGAGCACACTCGGGAGGGTGATCCAGGAGGTGGATGCGGCGCTGCGCGCGCTGGTCGACGAGGAGGCCATCGGCGGTGCAGATGTGCAGGTGCTCTTCGACGCGCCCACGAAGGACTGGGCCGGGCGCCGCAACGCGCCGACCATCGACCTGTACCTGTACGACATCCGCGAGGACATGCGGCGCCGCTCACGCGGACTGCTCAACGAGTATGACGACAACACCAACCTGCGCGCGCGCACGGTACCGCCGCGGCACTTCAAGCTCTCCTACCTCGTGACCGCATGGACCCAGCGCGCCGAGGACGAACACCGCCTGCTGGCCGCATTGCTGCGAACCTTCCTGCGCCACGACGCACTGCCGCCCGACCTGCTCACCGGCTCGCTGGCCGAACTCGGGCTGCCGGTGCCGGTGACCGTCGGGCTCCCGCCGCCCGAGGATCGCGCCTTCGCCGACGTCTGGTCGGCGCTGGGTGGGGAGCTGAAACCGTCGCTGGACATCGTGGTCAGCGCACCCGTCGACACCGGGCAGCGCTACCCCGTCGGTCCGCCGGTCAGCGAACCGCCGGCGATCTCGGCGGGCGGCAAGAACGACGACTGGCCACCGCGCGAGCAGCGACGCCGACACCTTCCCGCCCCCGCTGCCGAGCCACCCGAGGACCACCCGCCACCCGCTGTCAAGCGACCGGCGATGCGGCGGCAACGCCGGGGCAAGTCGGCATGACCGACACTCGCGGGATCGCGCACCTGGCCGCGCGGATCACGCTCGTCGAGCAGCGGGTAGAGGCGTTGATCGCACACCGGCGCGCCGACGACCCCGCACCCGACGACCCGTTCCGCGGCCTGTACCTCAACGATGACACGGTCGACTGGCTGCTACGCCGCAGCGACCAGTCGCCGCAGCGCGATCCGGACGCGTTCGCGGCGGTGGAGGCGATGGCCGACGCGGCCGAGGCCGACGGCGCGACGTTGCGGCTGCGCTCACTCGCCCGGGCGGCGGCGCTCACCGACGTCGACGTCGAACTGCTCGTGATCGCGCTCATGCCCGACCTGGACAGCAGGTTCGAACGGCTCTACGGCTACCTCAACGACGACGTCACCCGCCGCCGCGCGACCGTCGGGCTGGCGTTCGAGATCGTCGGGATCTCGCCGGCGTCGGCCGCGGCGCGGGCCCGCATCGCGGCGAACGCGCCGCTGCTCGACCTGGGGCTGGTCGAGGTGGAGGACCCCGAGCGGCCCCTGCTCGGCCGGGCGTTGCGCGTGCCGGACCGGGTGGCGGCACACCTGCTGGGCGGCGAGAGCCTCGACCCGGATCTGTCCGGCGTCGTGGGCGACGCCCGCCCGCACGACGGGCCGCCCGCCGGGCGGCTCGCGCACGCCGTCGGTTCGGGCCTGACGCTGGTGCACATACGCGAGCAGTCCAGGGGCACCGGGGCGAGCGTGGCGCTCGCCGCGCTCGCGCGGGCGGGGCGGCGTGGGGTCGAGCTCGATCTGACCCGGGTGGTGGCCGAGCCCGACCCGGCGGCGTTGATCCGCATCGCGGTCCGCGAGGCGCTGCTGTGCCACGCCGGCGTCGTGGCCGGCCCGGTCGAGGCGCTTGCCGCCACCACGCCGGCGGCGCTGCGCCGCCTCGTCGCGGCCCCGGTGCCGGTCTTCGCGTACGGCACGAGTTCGTGGGACCCGGCCTGGAGCGACGCGGTGCCGCTGCTCGCCGAGTCGACCGTCCCGTCAGCCGAGCAACGGGCCGCGATCTGGCGCGAGCAGCTCGCCGACGACCTCGGCCATCTCGATCCCGAAGCCACCGCTCACTTCGTCCTCGGCCCGACACAGGTGGCCCGTGCGGTGCAGGCGGCGCGCTCGGCAGCGGTGTTCGCCGGCAGCCCGGCCGGTCCCGACGAGCTGCGCAGCGGCGCGCGGGCCCAGAACGCGGCGGGCCTGGAACGGCTGGCCCGCCGCATCGAGCCCGAGATCACGTGGTCGGACCTCGTGCTGCCCTTCACCGTGCTGGACAGCCTGCGCGATCTCGCGGCCCGCGCGCGGCACCGTGACACTGTGCTCTCGCGGTGGCGGATGCGGCCCGGGGGCGGCCGCGGCCGCGGCATCACCGCCTTGTTCGCCGGCGACTCCGGCACCGGCAAGACGATGTCCGCCGAGGCGATCGCCGGCTCGCTGGGCCTGGACCTGTACACGGTGAACCTGGCGACCGTGATCGACAAGTACGTCGGCGAAACCGAGAAGAACCTCGAACGGATCTTCGCCGAAGCCAGCGGTGTCAACGCCGTCCTGCTGTTCGACGAAGCCGACGCAATCTTCGGAAAACGAAGTGAAGTCCGCGACGCGCACGACCGGTATGCGAATATCGAAAGCGCCTACCTGCTGCAGCGGATGGAGACCTTCGACGGCCTCGCGGTGCTGGCCACCAACCTGAGGGCGAACATCGACGAAGCGTTCACCCGGCGTCTGGACGCGATCATCGACTTCCCGGAGCCTTCGCAGGAGCTGCGGTTGGAACTGTGGCGGCGCTGTCTGGCGCCGCCGGTGCCGGTCGGCGACGACGTCGACCTGGACTTCTGTGCGCGTGCTTTCTCCCTGACGGGCGGCAACATCCGCTCGATCGCCATCACGGCGGCCTACCGGGCAGCGGCGAGCGACGCACCCATCACGATGGCCGACGTCATCGCCGCCGTCCAGCAGGAGTACCGCAAGCTGGGGCGGCTGGTCGTCGAGCAAGAATTCGGCACGCACCTCAACAGACACTTGCCCACCGCACCGGTTTCGCCATGAGCCAAGGCCACCGGTCGGGCGACGAGGCGCGGTCGGCGGCCGGGTCGGCCCTGACTGCGGCCCGTCGCACAGTGGCCGGGAGCCGCGCTCGACCGACCGGGCTGCTGGCGTTGCAGCGCAGTGCCGGCAATGGAGCGGTGAATGCGTTGTTGGCGGCGCGGCTGCGGTTCCCCGGCGCGCAGGCGCGTTCGGACATCGACGCCGCGTTGGTCGAGGTGCGTGGCGACGACCCGGTCGTCGAGGTCGTGGAGAAGGGTCTCAAGGCCGCCCAGGAGGTCGGGATCCCGGTCGAGCTGGAAGGTCCGAAGCCGCCGGCGTCGGCGCTCGCGGTGACCACGACGGGATTCGGCCCGGGTTCGGTGGCCGAGAAGAAGCCGGTGCCGCCGCCCAAGCCGGTGCCGGCGGTGAATCCGCTCGGGAAGGCGGCGGCCAAGACACCCCGCCCGGTTGGCGGTGGCCCGGCGGCCGCAGCGCCCGCCGCCCCGATGGCCGCAGCGGAGGTAGTGGAGTCCGAGCCGACAGCCCCGTCCACTGAAGGGCTGCCCGTCGACGCGCACCTGCAGCCGCCGGCGCCGCCGACCGGGACGGCGCCGGAGGACGACCCGGCGTTCACCGCGGTGACCGGCAACGTCACGAGCTATGCGAAGTCGAAGAAGAGCCACCCGCCGGCGGCGTCAAAGGCGAAGGAGGCCCAAGGCGCCGCGGTGCCGCCGACCGGCGACATCCCCGGTCAGGCGCAGGCCGCGAAGGCCGACACGATGGACGCCCAGCAGCCGGGGGCGTTCGACAAGAAGGCGTTCATCGCGGCGGTCAAGACCGCTATCGAGGCGAAATCGCCGAAGACGTTGAAGGAGGCCGACGACTACAGCGAGTCCGGCAAGGCCGGGGAGGTCAAGGACGACGTCAAGGGCATGGTGACCTCCGGCAAGCAGGGCGAGTCCAAGGACATCGAGGCGGCGACCGCTGCACCGCCGGACGAGTCCAAGGCAGTCCCGAAGCAGGTCACGCCCATGGCGACCGAAGCGCCCGGCGCGACGGCGGCGATCCCGGCGACCGGCGCCGTACCGAAACCGGCGCCGACCGATCAGCTCAATCTGGCGGCCGCCAAACACCAGGCGAACCAGGAGATGGCCGACGGGCAGGTCACCGAGGCGCAGTTGGCCGAGTCGAACGAACCCGACTTCCAGCAGGCGTTGGCCGACAAGCACGTCGCCGCAGCGCATGCCGACACCGCGCCCGGGGAGTACCGCAAGCAGGAAACTGACGCCATCGCGCAGGAGAAGGCCGGCGCCGCCGGTGAGACCAACGCGGCGGTCGACTCGATCCACGGCAGCAAGGTGACCGCGCTGGCCGCGCTGGTCGCCGACAAGGGCAAGACGAAGTCGAAGGACGAGGCGAAGCGGGCCGAGGTCACCGCGAAGATCCAGAGCATCTTCACCGCGACCGAGGCCGACGTGAAGAAGATCCTCGACGGCATCGACCCGAAGGTCGAGGCCGCCTTCGACCAGGGCGAGGCGAAGGCGCGGGCGGCGTTCGAGTCCTACGTCTCCGCGAAGATGTCGGCTTACAAGGAGGATCGCTACAGCGGCTGGCTGGGCGGCCTGCGGTGGGCCAAGGACAAGCTGCTCGGCATGCCGGACAAGGTCAACGAGTTCTACGAAGCGGGCCGTGAGATCTACCTCAAGCAGATGGACACGGTCATCTCACAGGTGGCCGACATCGTCGGCACCGACCTGAGTGCTGCCAAGAAGCGCATCGCCACCGGGAAGGCCGAGATCGCCGGCTACGTCAAGAGCCTGCCGGCGGCGCTGCAGAAGGTGGGTACCGAAGCGTCCACCGAGATCGGCGACAAGTTCGCCCAACTCGAGGACGACGTCAACGCCAAGCAGGATTCGCTCGTCGACACGCTCGCCACCAAGTACACCCAGGCACGCAAAGGCCTCGACGACCGCATCGAGGAGCTCCAGGCCGAGAACAAGGGCCTGGTCGACAAGGCCATCGGCGCGATCAAGGCCGTCATCAACACCATCCGTCAGCTCGCGTCGATGCTGATGAACGTGCTCGCGCGCGTCGCGGGCGTGGTCGGCGACATCATCAAGCACCCGGTGAAATTCCTCGGCAGCCTGATCGACGGCGTCAAGGGCGGCATCCTCAAGTTCAAGGACACCATCGTCGATCACCTGCGCAAGGGGCTGATGAGCTGGCTGTTCGGCACCCTCGCCGAGGCCGGGGTGGAGCTGCCGGACTCCTTCGACCCGCGCGGGATCATCAAGCTGCTCGGTTCGATCTTCGGTATGACCTGGGCGAACATCCGCAACCGGATCGTCAAGAAGATCGGCGAGAAGGCGATGTCGGCCGCGGAGAAGGGCGTGGAGATCTTCCAGCTGCTGGCCCGCGAGGGCATCGGCGGGCTGTGGCAGATGTTGCTCGACAAACTCGGCGACATCAAGGAGATGATCCTCGAACAGGTCAAGGACTTCGTCATCACGAAGATCATCACCGCCGGCATCCAATGGCTGATCGGCCTGCTCAACCCGGCCGCCGCCTTCATCAAGGCCTGCAAGCTGATCTACGACATCATCATGTTCTTCGTCACCAACGCCGAACGGATCGCGGCCTTCGTCAACACCGTCATCGACTCGGTGGCCGACATGGTGCGCGGCAACGTCAGCGCCGTCATCGACAAGGTCGATGACGCCCTCGGCAAGATGGTGCCGATCCTCATCGGCTTCCTCGCCAATCTGGTCAACCTCGGCGGCATCGGCCAAAAGGTCCGCGAGATCGTGGAGAAGCTGCAGAAACCGGTCAACAAGGCGCTCGACTTCGTCATCAACACCGGCCTCAAACTCGCCGGCCCGATCATCCGCGGGATCAGCGGCATCAGCAAACGCGTCAAAGCCAAGGTCGCCGCCGGCAAGGCCTGGGTCAAAGGGAAGGTCGAGGCGGGCAAGGAATGGGTGAAGGGAAAGGCCGAGGCAGGTAGGGCCTGGGTCAAGCGCGGACGCAGCGGCCGGCCCGAGGCAGCCGTCCCGGAGTCAGCCGCGGACAAGGAGGCTCGACTTCGCGCTGCAGTACAGGAGGTTCGCGCACTCACCGGGCGACGGGAGCGGCTCTCGATTCTGCTCGGCCTTCGACTCGGCGCGATTCGGCGTCGGTACGGACTCACCGAACTGACCGCGAACAGGAAAGGCAGCGCCAACGCCTGGGAGGTCGTGGCGCGGGTGAATCCCGAGGCCCGCTTCGAGCTCGTTGACAACCGGGACGACTCGAAGGAACTGCGTGCGGCCATCGGCGCGGGCCTCGCGAACCTGCCGAAGGACGCGCAGATCCACGAGGTGCGGAAACTGTGTGATGTCGCGGCGAAGCGGCTCCTCGAACCGGGCTACACGCTCGACTGGGTCCGAGCGACCGACGCTTGGGTGCTCTACCTCAATCGGCCGGGGCACGACGTTGCCCGCACCGCCGTCGGTAGGTTCACCAAGGCCACGGAGTACACCGAAATAGACAAGGACGAGGGGCAGACGCTGTATCACAACAGCGAGAAGAAGCATTTCGTGAACGATGCCGCGGGTCAGTTCGTGCCGCGCATCGTCGTCCGTAACATCACCCCGCAGGACCTGAGAAGCATCAAGAAGAAGCTCGGCATCCCTTCAACCGGGCCGCGCGCCAAGATCAGGATCTGGCAGCACGTGACTGGCAAGAAGCCGTCGCAATACATATCGAGCACGAAGGAGGGCACCGGTGCGATCCAGAACCCGCAGGGGCAACAGATCGGCGCGCACGGGCGAGTGAGAATCGACCTGTTCCGGGTATCGCCCAAGGTGATTTTCGATCTGACCACCCGGAAGGGCCAGGACGCCTGGGAGCTCAGCGATCCCGACACACCGATCAAGCGCCAGGCTCTGGAGGACGTGATCCGGACGGAGGAGGTCCTGATCAAGGGCGAAATCCCGCAGCGGGCGATCGAGCTGATGAGCGAGTAGATGACCGACGACTTCGACAGCTACTACTGGCGCTCCGCGAGGCTCGAGGACCTGGGCCTCGATCGCGCGCGGCAGGACGTACGCGCTGCCGACGCCGGCGTTGCCTCGCGGGCGTTCCAGGTGCTCGTGTCGAACTCACGCGTGGCAGCCCGCGGCATCGCCCTGGACCACTTCCACCACGAGCAAGCGATCGCTCGTTTCGGCGTCGACAACGTGTTCGACAGCTTTCGATCTCAGGTCTTGCAGACTGCGCGTGCTCTTCTCGCCGGTCCGCCGATCCACCAGGGAGACGACGGTGCATCGATCGATGGCGCGAACCATGCGAGCGCGCTCGGGGCGCTCCTCAACCTCGCCGAACGGCAGGACGCAGACCGGATCGTTGAAATCCTCGACGCGCGGCCCGACCACGTCATCCTCGAGTTGGCGCTGCAGTGCGCGGACACCTTGCTCGGCAAGGACGCTCGTCAGACGGCGCTCGGCGGTGCGGTGCGGCGGCTGGTGGAGGATCCGCACGCGCCCGCGCGCGACCGTGGCTTCGCATTGCACCTGCTGGAGCGGACCGATCCGGAGCGGGCGGAGCGCCTTGCCCTCGGTCTCATCCGCGACGAGGACCTCCGGTTGCAGGCCGATGCGGCGTGGCTGCTGGCTGAACGGGACCTGGCTCGGCATCGACCACTGCTCGAAGGAGTCGTGGCGGCCTGGCCGCAAACGGCGCCCTATCCGGCCTTTGAGGTGCGTCAGCTTCTGGACTGAGCTGATCCCTCGCATGGTCGGCCGGCGCCGGCGCGTTGAGTGACCGTCGGCGCGCGGTGCCAGTGGGGACTGCGTGCACGGTCCCGCCGAATGATCACGCTGCCCGATGGGGCAGCCAACTGTGTGCTTGCGCATCTGTCGCGGCTCCAGCCACAGTGCGACGATGGGCGCAGCTATCTCGCGAGGAGGCGGCACCCATGCGGACCCATCATCACGATTCCGAATCCGGCGAGCTGCGGCCGAAGGCGGCGCGGCTCGACCCGGAGCCGCCCGCCCGCCAGTTGCAGGCCGCGGCACTCGGGCGCACCGACGTCCTGGACCCGGCGGCCGTGCTCGGGCTACAACGCGCGGTCGGCAACGCGAGGGTCACCGAGGCGGTCGAGGGGGACCGGTCGCCGGTGCACGACGTCGTCAATTCCGGCGGCCAGCCGCTCGCGTCCGACGTCCGCACCGAGATGGAATCGCGGCTCGGCCACGACTTCGGTGACGTACGCGTGCACACCGACGGCGCGGCCCACCACTCGGCGAAGTCGGTGAGCGCGCATGCCTACACCGTCGGGCCCAATGTGGTGTTCCAGCGAGACATGTACGACCCCTCGAGCAATGCCGGCAAGACGATGCTCGCGCACGAGCTGACCCACGTGGTGCAACAGCGCGCCGGCGCAGTCGACGGCACGCCGGCCGCCGGCGGCATCAAGGTGAGCGACCCCTCGGACCGGTTCGAGCGCGAGGCCTCGGCCAACGCCGAGCGGGTGATGTCGTCACCCACGCCGGCCCCGACCGTCGCCGCGGCCGCCGGTGCGGCGGTGCAACGCGAGGAGGCACCGGAGGACGAGGAAGCGGTGCAGGGCATGTTCGTCCAGCGCGAAGGTGAGGAAGACGAGCAGGTCGAGGAGTAGCCGACACCTCTGCCGGAACATGTCATGACCGGCCGGGAAGGGACAGCTCCACACGTCGGGGTCCTGTCATCAGATCGACGTGACCAGCCGCGCGGCCGGCGCCTGCCCGACCCTGGCCACGCATGTCCATGACTGCCGCGAGACCGGGGTTGGTTCACCTGCGAGTCGGCGCCTCGCGTCAACCCCGGTCGGGAGGAGACAGCACCCCGGCCGCACGCGATGAACTCCTGCCTTCAGATCAACCTGACCAGGCGGGAAGGCGTTGCCTCCCGGCCATTGCCCTTTCAGGAACGCAGATCTGCCCCTCACACGTCCCGCCGAGGGAAGCGTAGGCGGCCCGCGCTGCAAGACGATGGTCGCTAACCAACAGCGATCGAGGAGGCAGCATGCCGGAGTACTACTCCCCTGGGGTGTACGTGGAGGAGGTCGACTCTGGGTCGCGGCCGATCCAGGGTGTGGGAACCGCGGTCGCAGCGTTCATCGGGCTCGCCGAGTCGGGTCCGTTCAACACCCCGACGCTGGTGAGCAACTGGTTGCAGTTCAGCTCGCTTTTCGGGGGGTTCGTCGACGGCTCGTACCTGGCGCACTCCGTCCACGGCTACTTCGTCAACGGCGGCGGCAACTGCTACATCGTGCGCATCGGCGACGAGGAGGCGGCCGCCTCCGAGACCGCACCTGTCGCACCGCAGGCGATGCTGCGCGGCTTCCGGGTGCAGGCCCTGGAGTCCGGCGTCGGTGACGGCGAGATCACCGTCGAGGTGGCCGAGGCGGGTGGCGACTCGCCGTCGGAGGAGATGTTCAAGTTGCTCGTCAAACGTGGCGGACAGGTCGTCGAGGAGTACGACCGCGCCACCGTCGGCCGGGGCCGGCAGAATCTTGCCGCGATGGTGCGTGACGCCTCGAAGGTGATCGGCATCGAGACCGCCGGCGCGGCCGAGAAACCCGAGGTCGGCGAAGTGGCGACGCTGGTCACACCGCCGTCGCCCGAGGCGCTGCCGTCGCCGCGACTGTCGGCCGACGACTACGTCGGCGACGTCGATGGAACGCAGCGGAGTGCAGGGCCTCGAGGCCATCGACGACATCACCATGGTGTGCATCCCCGACCTGATGAGCGCCTACCAGCAGAACGCCATCAACCTCGAGACGGTGCAGGCCGTGCAGCTCGCGATGATCGCGCACTGCGAACTGATGGGCGACCGCATCGCGATCCTGGACGCGCCGCCCGGCCTGAACGCCCAGCAGGTCAAGGAATGGCGCCAGGACAAGGCCGGCTATGACTCCGCCTACGCCGCGCTCTACTGGCCCTGGATCTCGGTGCCGGACCCGGCGACCGGACAACAGGTCAGCCTCCCGCCGAGCGGGCACATGGCCGGCATCTGGGGCCGCAACGACGACACTCGCGGCGTGCACAAGGCGCCGGCCAACGAGGTGGTCCGCGGCGCCGTCTCGCTGGAGATGCAGCTGACCCGCAAGGAGCACGACCTGCTCAATCCGATCGGCATCAACTGCATCCGCTCCTTCCCCGGGCCGCGGTATCCGGGTGTGGGGCGCGCGGACGCTCTCGTCCGATCCGGCGTGGCGCTACCTCAACGTGCGCCGCTATTTCAACTACCTCGAGGAATCGATCCTCGGCGGGACGAACTGGGTGGTGTTCGAACCCAACGACGACGCGCTGTGGGCAAAGATCAGGCGGACCATCGCCGCGTTCCTCGCGATGGAATGGCGCAAGGGCGCACTGTTCGGCCTCACGCCGGACGAGGCGTTCTTCGTCAAGTGCGACCGCGAGACCAACCCGGCGGAAGCGATCGACGCCGGCCAGGTGCTGTGCATGATCGGCGTGGCCCCGGTGAAGCCGGCCGAGTTCGTCATCTTCCGCCTCGCCCAGTTCTCGGGCGGCACGTCCCTCATCAGCGAATAGGAGCTAGCCAGCCATGGCCCTTCCCGATCTCGACAGTGCGGTAGGCAATACCTTCGGGCTCGAGGTCGACGGCGTCACCATCAAGCAGATCATGGAAGTCTCGGGTCTGAAGATGGAGCAGGACGTCATCGAACTCAAGGAGCAGACCTCCGACGGCAAGTACATCGTCAAGGCACTGCCCGGGCGCGGCAAGCTGCGCGCCGAGGTGACCCTCACCCGCGGGCTCACCGCCGACCAGAGCTTCGACAAGTGGATCAAAGACGCCCGATTCGGCAAGATGGCCGACGCCCGCAAGAACGCCGCGGTCACGGTTTTCGATTACGAAGGCAATGCGCTCAAGCGTTACAAGATGACGAACGCGTGGCCGAAGAGCCTGGAGATCTCCTCGCTGAAGGCCGGTGACACCAGTGTATTGACCGAGAAGCTCGTCATCACCTGCGAGATGCTCGAGGCCGAGTGATGCGTAGATCCAACAGCAGCGGCGCGGCGCTGCTGGAGCGGCCCGGCGCCGAGGACTTCGGCGCCGCACCGCTCCCGATGCGCACCGAGTTCGCATTCACGCTGCCACGCGGCTACGTCGACGGTTCGGGCACGACCCACCGTGACGGTGTCATGCGCCTTGCTACGGCACGCGACGAGCTGGTGCCGCTGCGCGACGACCGGGTCCGGGAGAACGGTGCGTATCTCACCGTGGTGCTGCTGGCCCGCGTGGTCACCCGGATCGGGACGGTCGACGACGTGCACGCCGGCATCATCGAGGACCTGTTCGCGTCGGATCTGGCATTCCTGCAGGACATGTACCGCCGGATCAACCAGGAAGGGCACACCCGCGCGACGGTGCACTGCCCGAACTGCGAGCACGAGTTCGCAGTCGACGTCGCCGCCGGCGGGCGCCTGGGGGAATCGTGACGTACGCGAGCGACCGGCTCTACGAGGAGCTCGCGTACGTCGCTTACCACTTCCACTGGCCGCTGCAGGAGTTGCTGGACCTCGAGCACCAGGACCGACTGCGATATGTCGCGGAGATCGACCGCATCAACGCGCGGATGTCGCACGGTCGGCATTGACATGCGCATCTGGCCGAGAGCGGCGCGAACCGACCAGCCGGCGGAACCTGTGCCGGTGTGGCGCGCGCCGGAGTGGCCGACACTGCCGGCGGTCCAACGCGTGGTGACGCCGATTGCTCCGGTCGCCGACCGGGATGGCTTCGTGGGCTCGCTGGCCGCGCACGCCAATCCGAGCTTCCTCGCTCCGCTGGCTCATCTCGTCGACCCGGCCGGGCCGAGCGGTCGCATCGCCGGTCTGATCGCACCTGCACGCCGCGCATCGATGACGGCACCGGCGCCGCACCCGGCCACCGGAGTGGTGCAGCGTTGGCCACAGCGCTGGCTCGGCGGGCCGACCATCTCCCGTTCGGATTCCACGGAGGTGGGCGACGCCGTCGCGCCCGCTCCGGTGCCGGATGCCGACCCCACCGTCGTTGCGGCGAGATCGCACGAAGACGAACCGAGCTCGACTCCTGATCACTATTCCCACGCTGCCGAGGCCCCGAGTTCCGCCGGCGGAACCGGTGCCGCACCGGTGCAGCGGCACGAGCCCCTGCTCGGGGAGACCGCACCCCAGCCGAGTACCGCGGCGCCCGCGACCGAGCGCGAGCCGGTGCGGACACTGCCGCAGCGCCGGCTCGCCCTGCCCGCCGACCCGGCGCCGGTCCAGCGCTCGTTGCTCACCGCTCCCGCGCCCGAGCCGATCGACCGCGAGTTGCCGATCGTCTCCTCGATCACGCAGATCGAGGTGCCGCCCGACCGCTCGCACCCGCCTGAACCGGTAATGGCCGACGAGGTGCCGGACGCCGAGACTGCGTCCGCCGTGCCCACCGCCGCCGCTGCGCCGCCCCCGGTTGCGCCGTTCGCGACGGCTCCCTCGACGCCGACCGCGCAGCGCACCTCGCTCGGTCCCGAACCGACGCGCGCCGACACCCGGCCGGCGACCGCCGCGCCGCCGACACCGGCCCGGACCGCGCAACCCAACGTCGCCGATGCACCACACCCGCGCAAGCTCGGCCTCGGCGCCCCGATCGAGCTCGCGCCGACGACGGCTGCCGAGGTCGAAACCATCTCGGTGCAACAGTGGGCCGCAGCACGCGACGCCGCACCCGCAGCACCGCCAGTCATCACACCCACTCCGCCGACGAGTACCCATGAGCCGGAAGTGCAGCGCGCAGCGGCCGTGCCGAATGCGCTGGCGGTTCCTGCCGTGCCCATGGTGCAGCGTGCCGCCGAACCCACTGTGCCCACGACCCGCGCGGACGAGCAACCGCCCGGTGTTGTGACCTCTGCGCCGAGGCCCGACCCAGCTGTCGAGTCGGCGCCGCTGCTCGGTGATCGGCTGGGCCTGCTCGACGAGGGCGGACCCGAGGCACCGGCACCGGCCGATCACGCCGCGTACGACGGCCAGGGGCCCGTCGTGCCCGCGCGCATCGGACCCGACGCCGCGGACCTCGCCCCGCTCAGCGTGCAGCTAGAACCGCACGCCGCGCACCTCGAACCACCCGCGCACCTCGAACCACCCGCGCACCTCGAACCACCCGCGCACCTCGAACCACCCGCGCACCTCGAACCACCCGCGCACCTCGAAGCACCGCACCTCGAAGCACCGCACCTCGAACCGCACCCCGCGCCGGTGTCTGGGCCGACGCCCACGCACACCCGCGCGACACCGGCCGCGCTGCTCCAGCGAGTGCTTTCGATAATCGAAACCAGTCCGGCTGCCCTGCCGGCGCAGCGTTCCATCGGCACCACCGCCGAGCGGCCCCTCCGGCTCGTCTCGACCGCACCTCCCGCACCTCCCGCACCGCCGGCACCGCTTGCACGGCCCGGTCACCGAACCCCGGCCGCGACCACGGCCGACCGCGAGATCGTGCCGGGCGCCGCGCGCACCCAGTGGTTCGAGTCGGCACCGGTACAGCGACAAACAGCGCCGGCCCTTGCCCCGGCCAACAGCGCCGTCGCCAGCCCGACCCGGCACACTGCGCCGTCGACCCCGAACACTGCGTCGACCCCGAACACTGCGTCGGTGGCCGACGCGGGCTCGGTGGCCGTCGCTGCGGGCATCGGGCACCGCGCGACCGACGGGTCGGTGGTCTTCGACTCCGCTGCCTCGCCGGGCGAGTCCGCCCCCGTACAGCGCGCCGTCGAGATCGACGAGATGAACCTCGAGGCATCCCAGCCGACGCCGGCCAGCGAGGGGCCGACGACCGCTACGGCGACAGGTCCCGCGCCGCCGCCCGCCGCGGCCGGCCCGGCGGGCGGACCGGCAGCCGGTGCAGCCGCGGCCGGGGCGCCGAATCTCGACGAACTCGCGCGCCGCCTTTACGACCCGCTCGCCGCACGTATCAAAGCCGAGTTGCGCCTCGACCGCGAACGTTTCGGGCTCGTCACTGATCTGCGACGACCATGACCGCACCCAACGACGACGACCCGGCCGTCACCGTCTGCTTCGCGGTGAGCATCGACGACGACAGCCTCGGCACCTTCAACAGCTGCGAGGGCCTCGGCATCGAGGTCGTCCTCGAGACCCGGGAGGAGGGCGGCAACAACGGCATGGTCTGGCAGCTGCCCTCTCGCCTGAAGTACCCCAACGTGAAGCTGTCGCGCCCGCTCGGCCCGCAGACCGCCAAGATCGCGCAGTGGTTCACCAGCATGGTCAACGGGGTGCAACCCAAGACCGCCACCATCTCGGCGATGCGACTCGACGGCACCGTCGTCGCCAGCTGGGGGCTGCAGGGTGTGGTGCCGGTGCGCTGGACGGGCCCCGCGCTGAACCTCGACTCGCCCAAGGTGGCCACCGAGACCATCGAGATCGCCCACCACGGGTTCCTGCCGGCATGACAAACGCGATGAACGCCCACAACCGCGTCGCGGGCCGTCATGCCCGGCGAGAGCTGGGCTCATGACGACAATCGCCTTGCAGAACGCGCCGGACGGGCAGCTCGCCGCACCGTCCGCGGGCGGGAGCGCGCCGCGGCAGCAACTGGAGAAGGCGTCGCTGGACATGTACGAGGCGGTGCCGCGCAAGAACGGCGGCGCCGACCTCGGCGCTGCCAAGGGCAGCATCGCGTTTCAGTTCAACCCCAAGGAACTCTCGATCCAGAAATCGGCCAAGTGGGAGCGCAAGCCGGTCAAGAACTCCAAAACCGCCGGGCCGCCGGAATTCAACGGCGCCGATCCCTGCAAGCTCACCGTCGAGGTGTTCTTCGACGCGACTGCGAAGGATTCCGGTGGCGTCGTGGCCGCCGTCGAGCAGTTGTTCAGCTGCTGCGTGCCTGCCTCGGCTGCGGTCGGCAAGAAGAAGCCGTTGCCGAACCTGGTGATCTTCCATTGGGGTCGCACCACCAGCTTCCCCGGATTCATCACGTCGGTCAGCGCCAAGTACACGCTGTTCTCCTCAGACGGCACGCCGATCCGCGCGGTGTGTTCGGTGGCGATGGAGGAGATGCCGCCCGGCGCACCCGGGCAGAACCCGACCTCAGGTGTGCTGGACGTCCAGCGGTCACACCTGATGATCGCCGGCGACAGCCTCGCGTCCGTCGCGTTCAGCGAGTACGGCGAGGCGACCATGTGGCGGCCGCTGGCGAACTACAACGGCATCGACGACCCGATGCGGGTGCCGGAGGGCACCACCTTGCTGCTGCCCGCACCCGAGCAACTGCTCGCGGCATGGCGGCGGTGAGCCATGCCGGTCAGTCACGCATTTCTCGTCAACGTCGACGGCAACCCGCTGCCGGCAGACCTCGAAGGCCTGCTGGCCAGCGCCGTGGTCGACGACAGCCTGCGGCTGCCTGATCTGTTCACGCTTCGGTTTCGGGATCCGGAACGCGGAGTGCTGGAGAAGTCCGGCCTCAAGGTCGGCTCGGTGGTGACCGTGTCGGTGATGACCGCCGACGCACAGACACCCGAACAACTCATCAAGGGCGAGGTGACGGCGCTCGAGGCCGAGTTCGACTCCAGCGGCACCTTCACGATCGTGCGGGGCTACGACCACGCGCACCGGTTGTTCCGCGGCCGCCGCACCGCGACCTACACCCAGGTCACCGCATCGGACGTCGTCACCACGGTCGCTCGCCGCGCCGGCCTGCAGGTCGGCAAGATCGATTCGACTACGACCGTCTTCGACCACCTGTCCCAGGCCGGCGTGACCGACTGGGAGTTCGTCGACGGCCTGGCCCGCGAGATCGGCTACGAGGTGGCCGTGCACGACGGCGCGCTGGACTTCCAGAAGCCCCCGCAGGCCTCCACGGCCCCCGCGGCCACCGGCACCACCACCAACCCGCTGGTGCTGCAGCAGGGCCGCGACCTGCTGCGCTTCCGGTCAGTTGTCACCTCGGCCGCGCAGGTCAAGGAGGTCGAGGTCCGCGGCTGGGACGTCGCCGGCAAGAAGGCGCTCAAGGCCACCCATGCCGCTGTCACCACCACCGCGCAGCTCGACGGCGCCAAACCGGCCGACCTCGCGCACACCTTCGGCGATCCGGTGTACGTAGCCACCGACATCCCGTACCGCACCCAGGCCGAGGTCGACGCCGCCGCCGCGGCGCTGGCCGACCAGATCGCCGGGTCATTTGCGGAATTCGAAGGGGTGGCGCACGGCAACCCGGCACTGCGCGCCAAGGCCGCCATCTCCATCGACGGGCTCGGCGCGCCGTTCGACGGGAAGTACACCATCACCACCTCGCGGCACCGCTTCGACGCCGACACCGGGTACACGACCTCGTTCGCGGTCACCGGCCGTCAGGAGCGCAGCCTGTACGGGCTGACCAGCGGCGGCGGGTCCGCCGGCGGGCCAGGTGGCCTCGGCTTGGTCATCGGCCAGGTCAGCGACGCGAAGGACCCACAGTCGCAGGGGCGCGTGAAACTGGCCTTCCCGTGGCTGTCGGACGACTACGTCAGCGACTGGGCGCGTTCGGTGCAGGCCGGCGCCGGCAAGGACCGCGGCACCATGATCGTCCCCGAGGTCGGCGACGAGGTGCTCGTCGGCTTCGAGCAGGGCGACGTCCGACGCCCGTACGTGATCGGGGGGCTGTACAACGGCGTCGACACGCCCAAGACCGGCGGCGTCGACGTCATCGACTCCGG
This sequence comes from uncultured Actinomycetota bacterium, assembly GCA_963718805.1. GTDB lineage: Bacteria > Actinomycetota > Actinomycetes > Mycobacteriales > Jatrophihabitantaceae > Jatrophihabitans. The sequence goes on from CAVQZY010000002.1 coordinate 156,450, forward strand.
CAGCGGCGCGGTGAATCGGCGCTCGCTGATCTCGCGCCGCGGCCACCGCATCGACCTGCTCGACCAGAACGCCAGCACCGAGGGCGTCTCGATCCAGAGCGGCGACCAGAAGCTGCGGGTCGTCCTCGACGCCGTCGGCACGTCCGTGACGGTGCACAGCGACGGCTCGGTCACCATCGAGGGCAAGAACGGCGTCGTGGTCGACGCCGGCAGCGGCAAGCTCGACCTCAAAGGCAGCCAGATCTCGATCACCGCACAGAGCGGGGTCACCCTCGACGGCGGCTCGGGGCCGGTCTCGGTCAAGAGCGCCGCGGACCTGAGCCTGCAAGGTATGTCCGCGTCGCTGCAGGGCAACTCACAGACCACGATCAACGGTGGCGGCATGTGCACCATCACCGCCGGTCTGGTGAAGATCAATTGCTGACCGAGAACGAGGTGACGCGATGCCGCCGATAGCGCGGGTGGGCGACCCCACCGGACATCCCGGGGTCATCGGTCCGCCGGGTGTGCCCACGGTGCTGATCGCTGGCATGCCCGCGGCGACGGTCGGAACGCCGCACATCTGCTCCTTCCCGCCGCCCGCGGTGCATCCGCCGTCGGCCATTATCCCGCCGGGCAGCCCGACGGTGCTCATCGGCGGCATGCCCGCGGCGCGGATCGGTGACATGGCGGCGTGCGGGGCGCCGATCATCATGGGCGCGCCCACGGTGCTGGTCGGATGAACGGCGCACCCGACTTCATCGGCGCCGGCTGGGCGTTCCCGGTGAGGACCGACGCCACCGGCGGGATCGCCCTGGTCGTGCGCGAGCGCGAGGTCGAGCAGGCGATCCGGCTCATCCTGCAGACTTCGCCCGGCGAACGGCCGATGCGCCCGGAATTCGGCTGCCGCATCGGCGAATACGTGTTCAGCCCGGCGAACGCCGGCACCGCCGGGATGATCACGTACGAGGTACGCCGCGCGCTCGACCGATGGGAACCGCGCATCGAGGTCGAGAACGTGACGGTCAGCTTCGACGCCACCGACCTCGGCAAGCTCTACGTCGACGTCCAATACTCGATCCGGGCCACCAACGACGTCCGCAACCTGGTCTTCCCGTTCTACGTGCTGACCAGTGAACCCGACGCGCTGGCGCCGGCCGGGGTCACCGCACTCGAGACAGGTGCATGACGATGGTGCTTCCCGCTCCCGATCTGGACGACCGGCACTTCCAGGACCTCGTCGACGGCGCCAAGCGGCTGGTCCAGACCCGTTGCCCGCAGTGGACCGACCACAACGTGTCCGATCCTGGCGTCACGCTCATCGAGGCCTACGCCGCGATGGTCGACCAGCTGATCTACCGGCTGAACCGAGTACCGGACCGGCACTACGTGAAGTTCCTGGAACTGATCGGGGTCCAGCTTCGCCCGCCCTCGGCCGCTCGCGGCGAGGTGACCTTCTGGCTGTCCGCCCCCCGGACCCACACCGTGGCGGTGCGCGAGGGCACCGAGGTCGCAACGCCGCGCACCGACGTCGACGAGCCGATCGTGTTCACCACCGCGCAACGGCTCCACATCCTGCCCTGCGAGTTCTCCGTCGCCGGTGCCCAGGCGGCCGGCGAACAGCCGGCCGAACGGACCGACAGCCTCGCCGGCGGCGGCGGGTTCGACTGCTTCGGCGACGGCCCGATGCCCGGCGACGCCCTGCTGGTCGGACTGTCCGACGCGGTGCCGTCGTGTGCGGTCAACATCCGCATCGACTGCGAGGTGGCCGGTGTCGGCGTCGACCCGGGCCGCGCGCCGCTGGTGTGGGAGGCGTGGACCGGTGCCGACTGGGCGCCGTGCGACCTCGACCACGACGAGACCGGCGGCCTGAACAAGACCGGCTCGGTGGTGGTGCACGTTCCGGCCGGGCACGTCGCGTCGATCATCGCCCGGAATCGCGCGGGCTGGCTGCGCTGCCGGCTCGTCGAACGCGCGCCCGGGCAGCACGAGTACCGCCGCTCGCCGCACATCAACGACATCGTTGCGTTCACGATCGGCGCCACCGTGGCGACGGTGCACGCCGAGGTCGTCGAGAACGAGGTCCTCGGTATCTCCGACGGCACCCCGGCGCAGCGATTCGTGGTGCACCGGCGACCGGTGCTGCTCGCCGAAGGCGCGCCCACGGTCGAGGTGTCGCTCGATCAGGAACCGGCGCAGGAATGGGCCGCAGTGGAGACCTTCGCCGACTCCGCCCCGGACAGCCGGCACTTCCACCTCGACCCGGTCAACGGCGAGATCGCGTTCGGCCCGGTGGTGCGCGAACCCGACGGCACGGTGACGCAGTACGGCGCCGTGCCGCCACTCGGCGCCCGGCTGCGGGTCCGCGCCTACCGGACAGGGGGCGGTAGCCGCGGCAATGTGGCCCGCAACCAGATCGTGGTGCTGAAAACCAGCGTCCCGTACGTGTCGAGCATCGTGAACCGGGCGCCGGCGCTGGGTGGCGCGGAGGCTGAATCCCTTGCCGACGCGAAGATCCGCGGACCGATGCTGCTGCGCACCCGCGGCCGCGCGGTCACCCGCGAGGACTTCTGCGACCTCGCGCTCGACGTCGCGCCGGAAGCAGCGCGGATCTACTGCGTCAACGATGCGAGTGGCGGCGTCCGGCTGCTGGTGATTCCGCACTTGCCGGACAACCCGCTCGGGCGCGTCGAGCGACGCGAGCTCGATCCGCCGCTCGAGACGCTGGCGCGGATCGCCGCGCACCTCGAGCAACGACGGCTGCTCGGCACCCGGCTCGTGGTGGAGCCGCCCACCTACCGGCAGCTGACGGTCGTGGTCAGCGCATACGCGCGGTCCGGCTTTCGCAACGCGGACGTGCGCAACGACGTGATCAGTGCACTGAACAGGTTCTTCCACCCGCTGCGTGGCGGCCCGGATGGCACCGGTTGGCCACTGGGTCGGGCGGTGCAGGCGCAGGAGGTGACGGTCGTGCTGGCCGGGGTACCGGGGCTGGACATGTCCCGCGAGCTCAGCGTGCAGTTGTTCCCCGACACCGTGGGCCGAACCGGCGCCCAGCAGGCCGACCGCGTCGAGCGCTTCGAACTCGGCCCGACCGAACTGGTCCTGTCCTTCGAGCATCAGGTACGGGTGCGGCGCTGATGCGCGCGCTCATGCCGGAGCAGCGGTCACCGCAGTCAGTGGCCGCGCAGCTGCCCGGCGTCTATCAGGGCGAACCCGTGGTCGACGCATTCTGTGACGCGCTCGACGAGGTGCTCGCGCCGGTGCTGCTGACCCTCGACAGCCTGCCCGCGTATCTCGACCCGCAGACCACGCCGCGCGACATGCTGGCGTGGCTGGCCGGCTGGGTCGGGATCAGCCTCGACCCGAACCCCGAACTGGATGAGCAACGCAGGTTCGTGCGTGAGGGTGCGCAGGTGCTGCGCTGGCGCGGCACCGCCCACGGGTTGCGCGAGGCGCTGCGGCTCGAGGCCGGGCTGGACGCGCAGATCGAGGAGAGCGGCGGCACCGAGTGGTCGTCGACGCCCGGCACCGCGCTGCCAGGTGACGAGACGAACCGCGTTATTGTTCGGATCACCGCGGCGGAGCCCGACCGGGTCGACGCCGGTGTGGTCGAGGAGATCGTCGCCGCCGGGATCCCCGCCCACGTCGGCCACCGGATCGAGGTCGTCGCGCCGTCACCGAGCGAATGACCGTGGGAGGGCCGTCGTGACCGACCCGGTCGTCGCCCTCGAGCCGACCGATCTCACCGTCGAGCCAGGCGGACAGATCCGCGCCGAGATCACGGTGCGCAATCCGGGCACGGTCGTGGAGGGATACCGGATCGAGGTGCTCGGCGAGACGCCCGACCAGGGCCCGCCGGCGTGGGCGCAGGTGTACCCGGCCGAACTGCGGGTGTTCCCCAAGGAGTCCGGCACCGCGACGCTGGTGTTCGCACCGCCGACGGCCTCAGCGTCGGCGGGTGGCCGGTTCGCCTTCGGGGTACGCGTCGCCTCGACGCTGGAGACCGAACGCTCCGCCGTCGCCGAGGGTGACCTGGAAGTCGGTCGCGTCTTCGGGCTGCAGGCGACGATGACGCCGACGACCTCGACCGGGCGCTGGCGCGGCTATCACGTCATCAGGTACACGAACTGGGGCAACACCGCCGCGCGTCTGCGGGTGACGGCCAGCGACCCGGACGAGCGGCTCGGGTTCTTCCTGCGCCCGGACGAGGTCGACCTGCCGCTCGGCGGCAAGGCCGAGGTGCGGCTGACCGTGCGCACCCGCAAACCCTTCCTGCGCGGGCCGCAGACCCGGCTGCCGTTCGAGGTGGTCGGCGAGCAGGACGGCGTGCCGCGACAGCAACCGGCCCACCCGATGGTGTCGGATCCGAGCCGGCCGGTCGCCAACGGCGCGTTGATGCAAAAGCCCGTCCTGAGCAAGGCCGTCGTCGTACTTGCGATGGCATGCGTCGCGGTGCTCGCCGGCGCGTTGGTGCTCGCGTTCAAGCAGCCGAAGAAGGCGGCGCAGTTCGGCACCGGCAGCGCCCCGCTGCCACCGACCGGCGTCGCCGCCGCCCGGGTGCGGAACGGCATCGAACTGTCCTGGTCCGCACCCCAGAACGTGTCCGGGTACCAGCTGCGGGTCACGGGCGGCCCGGTGCCGATTCCGCCCACCCCGATCCCGGCCGACCAGCAACGGTTCGTGACCACTGCGCTCGGGCTCGCTCCGGCAACCAGGTACTGCTTCGCGCTCGAGTCATTGCGCGGCTCTCGCGTGAGCGCGTTCACCGCCCCGATCTGCAAGGTCACGCCCGCCGCGCCGAAGTCGTCGACCAGCGGGTCGAAGAGCGCGAGCGGCTCCGGTGCCGCGAGCAGCACACCCGGCGGCGGCAACGCGTCGGGATCGAGCTCGCCGTCGGGATCCAGTTCCGGGTTGCCACCTCCGAAGCTCGCCGCCGGTGACTGGATCCTGCTGTGCTTCCCACTGCGCTACGACGACCAGCCGAAGGCCGAGGCGACCGCCCGCGCGGACGCCGCGAAGATCACCTTCCACACCCCCGTCGACGTGTTGCACACCACGGACTACCCGGGCTTCACCGTCGACGGCAGCCCGGCCAAGACGCGTCCGTTCTGGGCGGTGTTCTCCGGGCCCTACACCTCGGCGACGGAGACGGTGGCCCAGTCGAAGGCCGACCTGCTCGCGCAGAACAACATCACCTGCAAGTTCGTGAAACCGTTGGGCGGTTGATCGCTCGATCACTTCGGCCGTTGCAGCAGCGCGATCTCGGTGATCGCGGTGACCTGTTTGGTGCTGCCGCCCTGCTGCTGATACCCGGCGACGATCGCGATCCGTACCGTGTTGGTCTTCACCGGATGAATAGCCACCTGCTGCGGCTTCGGAGAGTTGGCGAGGTTGATGCGTTGGCAGGCGCCGTTCGGGAACCACAGCTCGATGGTGTGGGGCCGCCAGATCAGATCGCCGTCCTTACCCGGCACGCCACTGCGGATCTTGATCGCGCGGACCGTGACCTGCTCGGGCGCGCTCAGCACGAGCCCGTTGGCGTCCGGCGCGGCGGCACACGCTGTTCCGGTGACGCCCTTCGGCCCGTCGAACCCGGTAGCCCACGCCGTGTCGCTGTACCCGTCGACCGCATCGGCGGCCGGGAACTTCGGGATGCTCGACGCGCCGCTCGTTGCACGGGCCTTGACGCCCGGCACCACGACGACGGTGCCCCGCAGCGCGTCGATGCGTTGCCGGGCCCAGCCGATCGGATCGCGGCCGACGAAATGCAAGTAGCCGAAGCCGAGCAGCAGTACCCCGACCACGATGAGCACCCGACGCAGCCGCACCGGCCAGGGCAGGCTCCTGCGGTAGGCGGTGCGGGCCGCACGTTCTGATCCGGGGCGCCCGTGCAGGAGCCGCTGCCACCACGTGCGCGACGGCGGGCGGAAGGCCCGCAGTTGGTCGTCGCCGGCCGGGGTGCCGATGAACAGGCCGCACTTCGCGCAGAATCGCCGGGTGCCCGGATTCGGGGTGCCGCACCGGCTGCAGGGCACACCGGGCGGCACGCTCGCGCGGCTCTCCCGACGCGGCCGTGCCGGCACCGGGAGGGGCGGCGGCGCGAACTCGGTGACCGTTGCCGGAGCCGGATCGGTGGATGTTTCGGGTTCGGCCGGGGAGCGCCGGACGGTCTCGGGGGCCGTCGCGCCGTGCGTCTCCGGCGGGGTCTCGTCAACCGGCGCCTCGGCGAAATCGAGGAAGAACCCGCAGTTCGTGCAGAACTGCACACCGGCGACCACGGGTTCCCCACACGAGTCGCAGACGGTCAGTGCCACGGAATGCCAGCGCTCAGTGGTGTCCGACGTCCAGACCGCCCGCACCGCCGTGATCGTCGAACGTGCCGCCGTCGTCGGTCCCGGTGAGGTCGGCGGCGCCCGTGCCGGTGCCGAGGTCGCTACCGAGCGCATGCCACACGCCGCCCGCCCAGGTGTGGATGCCGGCGAACTCGTCGACACCGTGGTGGCCATGGTGATCGGTCGGCACGGCGGCCAATGGTTCATGCGAGACATCGAGCGTGCTGTGCCCGGGTTCGGTGGTGCCGATGCCGGGGATGACCGCGGCGTAGTTGAACCGCCCGGCCGCCTTCCAGCTCACGATGCCGTCCTGCTCGTCGGCAGCCTCGATCGTCATGCCGTTGCCCTTGCTGATCGCGACGTGCGCGATCTCCGGCTCGCCCTGTCCCGGGGTCGGCTCGGTGGCGAAGTGGAACAGCAGGGCACCGGGCGTGTGCATCGCGTCCTTGACCGGGATCAACATCCCGGCCTTCTTGAGCGCGAGGTACTGGTGCGCGGCGCCGTCGGGCAGGTGCCCGCCCGCGCGCTCGGCAGCCCACTTCGTCAGCCCCGAGCAGTCGAGCGCGTGCGGATGCGCCACCGACGCGTCAGCCTTCGCGCCGAACACGTAGCTCTCGCCCAACTCGCCCTGCGCGGTGTGCAGGAAGGTGTGCACGGCATCCTGGTTGACGGTGTGCGCACCGGTGTCGGCGACGGCAATCGCGTGCAGGGTCGGCTTGGGCCCGTGCCCGGTGACGTAGGCGATCTGCTGGGCGAGCTGCTTTTCCTGCTCCTGCTGCACCTTCAGATCGGTCAGGGACTGCCCGCTGCCGATGTCGAAGCTGTCGCCCGTGCCGTGATCTGTTGCTGCGGCGTCGTCCGAGGTACCCCCGTTGGGATCGACACCGGCGCCGTTGATCGAGATGTCGTGGCCGAGGTACTGCTGGTACGTGCCACGCGTGTAGGTGGTCCACGGCTGGAAGTTCGTGCCGTGTTGGGACATCTCGTAGGCGACTCGCGCGTTGACCCGCGGATCGAAGAGGTCGTCGTACGACTTGAGGTGATATTGACGCATTCGTGCCGGTCCGAGACTGCCCAGCATATTGATCTGGAACAGCCCGTAGGAGTTGTCACCCGTGCCGGCGTTGGTGTTGTGCGACATCGTGTGCCCGCCGGACTCGGCCTGGGCAACGGCAACGGCGACGTCGAGCCCGTGGCCGTGAAAGCCCGCCTCGGCAAGCAACTCCCGCAGCGAGGTCATCGATGCACCCCTCGTCCCCTCGCTTGGCAGAGCGTTTTGATGTTCGAAAGATACGCCCATCGGCGAAATCATCGCCACATCGTTTACCCCGTGGACACGGGCTGTCCCGGCTCGCTGATTGGTTAGGCTTCCGGGCACGGAGGGCGGTCATGGCGTATCAGCTCGGGGTCGACCTCGGGACGACGTACAGCGCGGCAGCGGTGCGCCGCGGCGACGTCGTGACGATGCTCGGGCTGGGCAATCGCGCGATGCAGATCCCGTCCGTGCTCTACCTGCAGGCGGACGGCACCTTCCTCGTCGGCGAGGCGGCCGAGGCCCGCGCCGCGGCGCAGCCGGACCGGATCGCGCGCGAGTTCAAACGGCGCCTCGGCGATCCGGTGCCGGTGATCGTGGGCGGGACCCCGTTCTCCGCCGAGCTGCTCACCGCCCGGCTGCTGTCCTGGATCGTCGGCGTCGCGACCGAACGCGAGGCCGCGGCTCCGGAGCGGGTCACGGTGTCCTACCCCGCGAACTGGAGCGCATACAAGATCGACCTGCTGCGGCAGGCGTTCACCTTGGCCAACCTGCCGGACGTGACGACCTGTACCGAGCCCGAGTCCGCGGCGATCACCTACGCCACCCGGTCGCGGGTGCCCGCGGGCGGGCATGTCGCGGTGTACGACCTCGGCGGCGGCACCTTCGACGCCGCGGTGCTGCGCCACGATGGTGATCGGTTCACCCTGGTCGGGCGGCCCGAGGGCATCGAGCATCTCGGCGGTGTCGACTTCGACGAGGCGGTGTTCCAGCACGTCGTGCGCTCCCTCGGCGCCGACCTGGCCGGCCTCGACCCGGACGACCCGGCCACCGTCCGCGGCCTGGACCGGCTTCGCCGCGACTGCGTCATCGCCAAGGAGACGCTGTCCACCGACATCGAGGCCAGCCTGTCGGTGACGATCGGCCGGGTCGACACCGTGGTGCGGCTGACCCGCGCGGAGTTCGAGGACATGATCCGGCCCGCGCTGGGCGAGACCGTCGCCGCCACCGAACGCGTCCTGCGCTCGGCCGACGTGCAACCCCCGCAGCTCGACGCGATCCTGCTCGTCGGCGGGTCCTCGCGCATCCCGCTGGTGAGCGAGGTCCTGTCCTCGGCCTTTGCGCGTCCACTCGCCCTCGACGCCCACCCCAAACACGAGGTCGCCACCGGCGCAGCCTGGCTCACCGGCGCGCTGCCGAGCCTCGCGCCGCCTTCGCCCACCGACGTCACCGAGCCGACCTACCCGGTGTTGGCCGCCACCGCAACCACCGACGCGCACACCCGGCCCCACGACCAGTCCGATCGTGTCCCGGCCGGCTCCTGGTGGGCCGGTAAGCGCGCGTGGCTGGTGGCCGGCGCGCTGGCTGCGGTCGCCGCGGTGGTCGGGGTCGTCCTGCTCGCGGGCGGCGATTCGGGCGGACAGCCGAACGCCGCGCAGTCCAGGTCGGGCCATGCGTCGCAGTCGGTGCCCACCCAGGATCTGTCGAAGTCCGCGGTGACGCCGGTGGCACCGGTGGCACCGGTGGCGCCGGTGGCACAGCGGCCGTTGGGGCCACGCCTGGCCGACGACATGGTGCTGTGGACCTCGACCCGCAACGGTCACACCGAGATCTGGTCCGCCGCTGCCGACCACTCGGGCACCCCGAAGCGGCTGTTCGCGGTCGAGGACGCCGCCGGGCAGGTCATCTCCCATGATCGCCGCACGATCGCCTACATCCGCGATGCGGCGGTGTGGCTCATCGCAACCGACGGATCGGGTGCGCGCCGGTTGTTCGAGTCGAACGCTGCCTCGTGTCCGGTGGCGAGTCGACCGGCATTCAACAGGACCGACACCGCGGTCGCATTGCTGTGCGGGACTACCCCGCAACATCGCAGCCTCTACCTGTTCGGCCTGACCGGCAAACGGAGCTTCGCGAAGCCGCTCGTCACCGGCTACATCGGTGACATCACGTTCGGGGTGAACGACAAGATCGGGTACTGGCAGGCCTGCGACGACAGCGAGCGCAAGGCACGGCTGGCGATGATCGACGCCCGGCCGGGCAGCCGGCCGTCGGCGCTGACCGAATGCATCGGCGCCAACGACCCGACCTTCTCGCCGGACGCGCGCTCGCTGGCGTTCACGGTGTGGAACGGCCGTAACCCCGACGTGTACGTGCAACCGCTGACCAGCACGAAGCGCGTCAAGCTGACCAACAGCCCGCTGCCCGACCAGGATCCCAGCTGGTCGCCGGACGGGAAGCAGCTCGCCTACAAGCACGGTCCGAGCGCCAATGCCGACATCGCGGTGCTGACCGTCGCCGATCCGCAACCGCCAATCGCGCTCACGCACGACAACCTGCCCGACACCGTGCCGAGCTGGTCCTCGCGCTGAGGAACGCCGACAGCGACAAGTCGCCCGGTCCACGAGGACGGGTCCTGGGCGATCATGAGCGGCGACCGGGACGCCGGGCGCCGATCGGCCGACCTGGGTGTGCCGGCCCGGTAGCTTGCGCGCATGCAGACGTTGCCCACACCGGCGGACCGGTTCGCCGGCCTACCCGATTTCGGATACGAGCCGCACTACGCCGTCGTGCCGGATCAGGACGGCGGCAGCTTGCGGATGGCGTGGGTGGAGACCGGGCCGGCCGACGGGCCGGCGGTGGTGCTGCTGCACGGCGAGCCGTCGTGGTCGTTCCTGTACCGCACGATGATGCCGACCCTCGCCGACGCGGGGCTGCGGGCGATCGCGCCCGACCTCGTCGGATTCGGCCGCTCGGACAAACCCACCGAACTCGTCGACCACACCTACGCGCGCCACGTCGAGTGGGCCCGCGGGCTGCTCGCGGACGTGCTGGACCTGCACGCCATCACCTTGGTCGGGCAGGACTGGGGTGGGCTGATCGGGTTGCGGTTGGTGGCCGAGCACCCGCAACGCTTCGCCCGGATCGTGGCCGCGAACACCGGGCTGCCCACCGGTGATCATCCGATGCCGGAGATCTGGCACCGGTTCAAGGACACGGTGCAGCACGCTCACAAGCTCGACGTCGGCCGACTGGTGCGCAGCGGCTGCCGACGGCCGATGAGCGCGCAGGTGCAAGCCGGCTACGACGCGCCGTTCCCGGACGAGTCGTTCAAGGCCGGTCCACGGGCGATGCCCGGACTGGTCCCGATCCGCCCGGACGATCCGGGCGGCGCGGCCAACCGCGCGGCGTGGGAGTCCTTGACCGAGCTGAGCATTCCGGTCCTCGTTGCGTTTTCCGACGGCGACCCGATCACTGCGGCGATGGGCCCGATCCTGCGCCGCGCACTGCCCGGCGCGCAGGGCCGCGAGCACCCCACCATCGCCGACGCCGGTCACTTCCTGCAGGAGGACGCCGGACCGGAACTGGCCGCGCAGGTCGTCGACTTCGTCGCATCGACCGGCCGATAGCCTTCGCCCATGCTGCTGAGCGATCGCGACATCCGCGCCGCGGTCTCGGCCGGCCGGCTGGCGGTCGAGCCGTGGGACGACGCGTTGGTGCAGCCGTCGAGCGTCGACGTGCGCCTGGACCGCTTCTTCCGGGTGTTCAACAACTCCCAGTACACCCATATCGACCCGGCGTTGCAGCAGGACGATCTGACCACCCTGGTCGAACCCGAGGGTGACGGCGCCGTTCGTGCTGCACCCCGGCGAGTTCGTGCTCGGCTCGACGCTCGAGATCCTCACGCTGCCCGACGACCTCGCCGGGCGCCTCGAGGGCAAGTCCAGTCCTGGGCCGGCTCGGGCTGCTCACCCACTCGACCGCCGGATTCATCGACCCCGGCTTCACCGGCCATATCACCCTCGAGCTGTCCAACGTCGCGAACCTGCCGATCACCCTGTGGCCCGGGATGAAGATCGGCCAGCTGTGCTTGTTCCGGCTGTCGACGGCGGCCAGCACCCGTACGGCTCGGCGGTGTACGGCTCGCGCTACCAGGGTCAGCGCGGCCCGACGCCGAGCCGCTCGTACCAGAACTTCCGGCGCTGGCCGACGATCTGAACGTCTGCCCGAGCCGACCGCAACGTTGTCGGCCGCTTGCGCGAACTCGACGTCATAGGTGCGCCGCGGCGCCGTCGGGTCCGCGCCCGGGCTCGCGATTCAGCCGAGCTGGTGCATCCAGCCGTGCGGGTCGGGAGCCTGCCCGGTCTGGATGGCGAGCAGCTGCTCGCGCAGCTGCATGCGTCACCGGGCCGGGCGCGCCGTCGCCGACCGTCCAGCCGCCGGCGGCGCTCGTCGACCGCGCCGACCGGGGTGATGACGGCGGCCGTGCCGCAGGCGAAGACCTCGGTGATCGCGCCGGACTCGTTGCCCTCGCGCCACTCGTCGGTGGAGATCTTGCCCTCCTCGGCGGCGTAGCCGAGGTCGGCGGCGACGCTCAGCAGCGAGTCGCGGGTGACGCCGGGCAGCAGCGTGCCGGTGAGCGCCGGGGTGACGATGCGGGCGGTCGGCGCCGGACCCGTACACGAAGTACAGGTTCATCCCGCCCATCTCCTCGACCCAGCGGTGCTCGGCCGCGTCGAGCCAGACGACCTGGTCGCAGCCCTGCGCCGTCGCGTGCGCCTGCGCGACGAACGACGGCCGCGTAGTTGCCGGCGCACTTCGCCTCGCCGGTGCCGCCCGGGCGCGGCGCGGGTGTACTCGGTCGACAGCCACACCTTCACCGGCTTGACGCCGCCGGCGAAGTAGGCGCCGGCCGGCGAGGCGATCAGCAGGTACGTGTAGCTGCTCGACGGCTGTGCACGCCCAGGCCCGACCTCGGTGGCGATCATGAACGGCCGCAGGTACAGCGACTGGTCTCGCCGCCGGTCGGCACCCAGGCGCGGTCGATCTCGACGAGCGCCCGCAGCGACTCGACGAACAGGTCCTCGGGCAGCTCGGCCATCGCCAGCCGGCGCGCCGAGCGCTGGAAGCGGCGCGCGTTCGCGTCCGGCCGGAACGTCGCGATCGACCCGTCGGGCTGCCGGTAGGCCTTGAGCCCCTCGAAGATCTCCTGGCCGTAGTGCAGCGCCGTCGTGGCCGGATCGAGGGTGAGCGGGCCGTAGGGCACGCACCTGGCCCTCGCCCCAGCCCGCCGTCGGCGCAGTCGATGCGGACCATGTGGTCGGTGAAGTGCGTGCCGAAGCCCGGGGCGGCCAGGATCGCGGCCCGGTCCGCGTCGCTGCGGGGGTGGGGGTTGCGGGCAACGGAGAAGGCCATGGGTCGGATTCTAGGTCGTGCGAGCAACCGCTTGGCCCGGCTCGGGTCGCCCTGACCCGGTCCCGGCGGGTAGATGTAGGGACATGACCGACCTGAAAGGCAAGGTCGCGGTGATCACCGGTGCCGGCTCCGGCATCGGCCGCGCGCTGGCCCTCGAACTGGCCCGCCGCGGCGCCACGCTCGCCGTCAGCGACATCGACACCGACGGTCTGGCCGCGACCGTCCGGCAGGTCCGCATCATCGGCGCGCACGTGCACGAGTGCCGCCTCGACGTCACCGACCGCCCGGCCGTGCTGCGCTACGCCGCAGGAGGTCGCCGAGCATTACGGCGTGGTCAACGTCGTGATCAACAACGCCGGCATCGCCTTCACCGGCGACATCGAGGAGATGAGCTTCGAGCAGATCGAGCGCGTCATGGACGTCGACTTCTGGGGCGTCGTCAACGGCACCAAGGCGTTCCTGCCGCATCTCATCGCATCCGGCGACGGGCACGTCGTCAACATCTCCAGCGTGTTCGGCCTGCTGTCGGTCCCGGGGCAGGGCGCGTACAACGCCGCGAAGTTCGCGGTCCGCGGGTTCACCGAGGCGCTGCGCCAGGAGATGCTCGTCAACGGAGCACCCGGTGCGGGTCACCTGCGTGCACCCGGGCGGCATCAAGACCGCGATCGCGCGCAACGCCGGGGCGGTCGCGAGCCGCGATCACGACGCGGCTGCGGCGCATTTCGACACCAAGCTCGCCCGGCTGTCGCCGGACGCCGCCGCCTCGGCGATCCTGCGCGCCGTCGCCCGCAACCGGCCCCGCGCCGTCGTCGGGCTCGACGCGAAGGTGCTCGACCTGCTGGTGCGGATCACCGGCCCGGGCTACCAGCGGCTGGTCGCGCTCGGCGCACGTCGCACGGGGCGCGCGGCAGCAGCCGACCGCGGCGCCGGCCCGAACCCGCGCAGCTCAGCCCCTGACGCTCCCGCGCAGGTGCGGCTTGCTCGAGCGGGCGCTGCGGACGTCGAGAGCCCAGCCGCCCTCGACCTGCCGCGCCCCGATCGCGATCGTCGACGGCAGCAGCACCGGTGCCTTGAACGCGACGTCGACGGTGCCGGCGTCGGGCAGCCGCCCCTCGAGCACGGCGAGGGTGCGGGCGGCCAGCCACATGCCGTGCGCGATCGCGCGCGGGAACCCGAACAGCCTCGCGGTCAGCTTGCTCAGGTGGATCGGGTTGCGGTCGCCGGACACCGCGGCGTAGCGGCGCCCGATGTCGGCCGGGACCCGCGAGCTGCGCCGGTCGGCCTGACGCACCGGTTGCGGCCGGCGGGCCGCTCGGTGCGCTGCAGCCGCGTGCCTGCTCGCGGCGCAGGTAGGTGCTGCGCCCGGTCCACACGGGCTCGGCGTCCACGCTCGCCTCGGCGATCACGTCGAACTGCCGCCCGACCGCGGTGCGCCCGCAGGTCGGCCGCCCGCACCCGGAACCGGACGACCGTTCGCCGGCGTCCACCGGCCGGCGCGACGCTGATCGACGTTCTGCACGTGCACCAGCCCGACGAGCGGGAGCGGGAACGACCGCTGCGGTCATCAGCGCGACCGACAGCGGGAACGCCAGCACGTGCAGGTAGGTGGGCGGCAACACGTGCGACACCCGGAACCCGCACACCTGCTGGTAGCGCGCGAGATGGTCGGCGTCGATCGGCTGCGGCGCGAGGGTGCGCACGGTGTCGGGCAGCGTGTCGCCGCGGTGCCTGCCCGGCAGCACGGCCTTGGCGTAGAGCCCGAACAGCCGGGAGGGGAGTCCGGGCGGTCGTCCGATTCGCCGCGCGAGCGTCGCTCATGCCCCGACCAGGTTCTGGCCGCACACCCGCAGCACCTGGCCGTTGACCCCGCCGGCGCCCGGCGAGGCGAGCCACGCCACGGCCTCGGCGACGTCGACCGGCAGCCCGGCCTGCTGCAGCGACGACAGCCGCCGGGCGACCTCGCGGGTGGCGAACGGCATCCTGTCCGTCATCTCGGTGTCGATGAACCCGGGCGCTACGGCGTTGATCGTCGAGTCGCCGTGGCCGGCGAACGCCGCGGCCGACGCGCGGACCATGCCGATGACGCCGGCCTTGGTCGCCGCGTAGTTGGTCTGCCCGCGGTTGCCGGCCAGCCCGGTGGTCGACGACAGGCACACCACCCGGGCCTGGTCGTTGAGCTGGTCGCTGTCCAGCAGCGCGGCGTTGATGCGCAGCTGCGACTGCAGGTTGACCGCGATCACCGCGTCCCACCGCTCGGCCTTCATGTTCGCGAGCAGCTTGTCGCGGGTGATGCCGGCGTTGTGGATCAAGATGTCGAGGCCGTCGGTGTGCGCGGCGAGGTGGTCGAGCAGCCGTTGCGGCGCCTGCTCGGCCGGCGACGTCCAGGTGCAGCGCCGAGCCCGCCGATCCGGTTGGCGACCGCGGCCAGCGCCTCGCCGGCGGCCACCAGGTCGGCGACGATCACCCGGGCGCCGTCGCGGGCCAGCACCTCGGCGATCGCCGCGCCGATGCCCGCGCGCCGCGCCGGTGACCAGCGCGGTCTTGCCGGCCAACGGGTGGTCCCAGTCGCCCGGCGCGGGTGCGACGCCCGGGTCCAGCCGCACCGACTGCCCGTCGACGTAGGCCGAGCGGCCGGACAGGAAGAACCGCAGCGCCGACTCCAGGGACGCGTCGTCGGCGACCC
Source organism: uncultured Actinomycetota bacterium (assembly GCA_963718805.1). Taxonomy (GTDB): domain Bacteria; phylum Actinomycetota; class Actinomycetes; order Mycobacteriales; family Jatrophihabitantaceae; genus Jatrophihabitans. The sequence goes on from CAVQZY010000002.1 coordinate 171,895, forward strand.
ACAGCAGGTTCGCGGTGGCGCCGCGCCGCAGTTCCTTGGCCAGTGAGCGCACGATGCCGTCCAGCGCCTGACGGGTGGCGTCGACGGGGATCTCGGCCCCGTCGGCCGGACGGCCCAGCACCATCACCCGTCCGGACGGCGACAGCGCCTTCAGCGCGGGCGCGAGCAGATCGCGCAGCGCCGCGAGATCGGCCGGAGCGGCGACGTCGCGGGCATCGGCGACCACGGCGCCGATGCGCCGTTCGGTGGGCAGCTCGATCAGCACGTCGACCCCGGCGCCGGACAGCATCGCGCCGACCGTGTCGCCGGCGACCAGGGCCGGACCGAGCAGCAGCGGGTCGTGCGCGGCGTAGCGGCGCAACACCGCGGGGCGCGGGAGCCCGAGCCGGGCGGCGACCGAGGACCCCACCGGCGAGTTGACGAATTCCAGGTAGCGGTCGGACATCAGGCCGCCTCCAGGATCGCGGCCACGCCCTGGCCGCCCGCCGCGCAGATCGAGACCAGCCCTCGGCCGCTGCCCTTCTCGTGCAGCAGCTTGGCCAGCGTCGCGATGATCCGCCCGCCGGTGGCCGCGAACGGGTGGCCGGCGGCGAGCGAGGATCCGGTGACGTTGAGCCGGGCCGGGTCGACGGTGCCGAACGCGGCGTCGAGCCCGAGCCGGTCGCGACAGAACCCGACGTCGGCCCAGGCCTTGAGCGTCACGAGCACGGTGGCCGCGAAGGCCTCGTGGATCTCGACGAAGTCGAAGTCGGCCAGGGTGAGGTCGTTGCGGGCCAGCAGCCGGGGCACCGCGTAGACGGGCGCCATCAGCAGCCCGTCGTCCTTGTGATCGCCGTGCAGGTAGTCGACGGCCCCGGTCTCGGCGTCCACCACGTGCGCCAGCACCGGCAGCCGGTGCGCCGGCGCCCACTCGTCGCTGGCGAGCAGCACGGTCGCGGCGCCGTCGGTCAGCGGGGTGGAGTTGCCGGCGGTCATCGTGGCCTGATCGCCGAAGGAGCGGCCGAACACCGGGCGCAGCCTCGCCAGCTGCTCGACCGTGGAGTCCGCGCGCAGGTTCTGGTCGCGGGTCAGGCCGAGGTAGGGCGTGATCAGGTCGTCGAAGAACCCCCGCTCGTAGGCCGCGGCGAGTTTCTGATGCGACGCCGCGGCGAGCTCGTCCTGCTCGGTGCGGCCGATCCCCCACTCGAAGGTGGTGATCGCCTGGTGCTCGCCCATCGAGAGCCCGGTGCGGGCCTCCTGGTTGCGAGGGATCTCCGGACGCAGCTGGCTCGGCCGCAGCCCGCCGATCGCCTTGACCCGCTGGCCGAGCGAGCGGGCCCGATTGGTGGCGAGCAGCACCTGCCGCAGCCCCTCGTCGACGGCGATCGGCGCGTCGGAGGCGGTGTCGACGCCGGCGGCGACCGCCACCTCGACCTGCCCGAGCGCGATCTTGTTCGCGGTGAGGATGACCGTCTCCAGCCCGGTGCCGCAGGCCTGCTGGACGTCGTAGGCCGGGGTGGCGGGGGCCAGCCGCGAGCCGAGGACGGCCTCGCGGGTCAGGTTGTAGTCGCGGCTGTGCTTGAGCACGGCGCCACCGGCCACCTCGCCGAGCCGCTCGCCCTGCAATCCGAACCGGGCCACCAGCCCGTCCAGTGCGGCGGTGAGCATGTCCTGGTTGGACGCGCGGGCATATCGGCTGCTGGCGCGGGCGAACGGAATGCGGTTCCCGCCGACGATCGCGGCCTGACGCTGGTGGTGGCTCACCGCGCCCACGGTATTGCACGCCACACGTGCGTCCGGCGCCGTTCACCGGCGCGCCAACACGAAGACACCGCCGCGCCCCCGAACCTGTCACCGTGATGTATCGTGCTGATACATCGAGTCGAGATAGGAGGTGCCGTCGCGGTGTTGGAGATCGCCATCCTCGGGCTGCTCAGCGAGAGCCCGATGCACGGGTACGAACTCCGCAAGCGGCTGGCCACGCTGCTAGGGACCTTCCGGGCATTCTCCTACGGATCCCTCTACCCCACCCTGCGCCGGTTGTCCGAGGCGGGCTGGATCACCGAGGAATCCCCCCTCGACGTCGCCGCGCCGGCCACCCGGTCCCGGCGTCGCAAGCGGGTCTACCAGCTCACCGCCGACGGCAAGGAGCACCTGGCCGACCTGCTCGCCGAGGTCGGTCCCGAGGCCTTCGACGACGAGGGCTTCGGCGCCCGGCTGGCGTTCTTCGCCCAGACCCGTTCCGACGTCCGGCTCAAGGTGCTCGAGGGCCGGCGCCGCAAGGTCGAAGAACGCCGCGACGGCATGCGCAGTTCCTCGCGGGCCGGCGAGCGGCTCGACCGCTACACCCGCCAGTTGCACGAGCACGCTCTGGAGTCCGTCGACCGCGAGGTCCGCTGGCTCACCGAGCTGATCGAGATCGAACGCACGGAGGGCGCCGAACCTGCGCGCCCGCCGCGCGAGCACCGAATCCCACCCCCGGAAAGCACCACCGAACACCCCTAGGAGGAGCCCTGATGGGTTCGCAATCCGCACCCGGCAGCATTCGGGTTGCCGTCGTCGGCGTAGGCAACTGCGCCGCGTCCCTGGTTCAGGGCGTCCACTTCTACCGCGACGCCGATCCGGGTCAGAAGGTCCCGGGCCTGATGCACGTGCAGTTCGGCCCGTACCACGTGCGCGACATCGAGTTCGTCGCCGCGTTCGACGTCGACTCGAAGAAGGTCGGCCTCGACCTCTCGCAGGCGATCGGCGCCAGCGAGAACAACACGATCAAGATCTGCGACGTCCCGCAGCTCGACGTGCCGGTCCAGCGCGGCCACACCCTCGACGGGCTCGGCAAGTACTACCGCGAGACGATCACCGAGTCCGAGGAGGAGCCGGTCGACGTCGTGCAGGTGCTCAAGAACGCGAAGGTCGACGTCCTGATCTGCTACCTGCCGGTCGGTTCGGAGCGGGCCGCGAAGTTCTACGCGCAGTGCGCGATCGACGCGAAGGCCGCCTTCGTCAACGCGCTGCCGGTGTTCATCGCCTCCACCCCGGAGTGGGCGAAGAAGTTCGAGGATGCCGGCGTGCCGATCGTCGGTGACGACATCAAGAGCCAGGTCGGCGCGACCATCACCCACCGCGTGCTCACCAAGCTGTTCGAGGACCGCGGCGTCGAGGTGCAGCGCACCTACCAGCTCAACGTCGGCGGCAACATGGACTTCAAGAACATGCTCGAGCGCGACCGCCTGGAGTCGAAGAAGATCAGCAAGACGCAGTCGGTCACCTCGCAGATCCCCGACCGTGACCTCGGCGAGCGCAACGTGCACATCGGCCCGTCCGACTACGTCGCGTGGCTCGACGACCGCAAGTGGGCCTTCGTGCGCCTCGAGGGCAAGACGTTCGGCAATGTGCCGCTGAATCTGGAGTACAAGCTCGAGGTCTGGGACTCGCCGAACTCGGCCGGCATCATCATCGACGCCCTACGCGCGGCGAAGATCGCCAAGGACCGCGGCATCGGCGGCCCGCTCCTGTCGGCGTCGAGCTACTTCATGAAGTCGCCCGCCCGTCCAGTACTTCGACGACGAGGCGCGCCGGGCCGTCCAGGACTTCATCGACGGCACCGTCGAACGGTAACAACCCCGAGTTGTCCGCGTTGCGTGTCGAAATATCGACGTGCCCGCGGACAACTCGAGTTGAGGGACGCGTCCGCCGGATAGGTCGAGATCAGGTTCAACGGCGGGGGCTGACGGCGCAGCACGTGCTGCCACATGCTCGCCGGCTCCTCGCTGAACAGGTCCTCCGGGCCGCCCGGCAACACCCACCACGCGCCCTCGGCCAGCTCCGCGTCGAGCTGCCCGGGCGCCCAGCCGGCGTGGCCGGCGAACACCCGTAGCCGGCGGGCGTTCGGCGCGATGACCGCGACGTCGCCGTCGAGGTCGACGGTGGACACCCCGTCCACCACCTCGCGGTATGCGCCGCCGTCGACCTCGCCGTCGACACCCTGGTCGAGTTGGCCGAGGCACAGCGCGCCGTCCGGCTGCACCGGCCCGCCGCCGAACACCACGGCCGGGCCGCTGACCGCGTCGTGCCAGTCCGGCAGCACCTGGCCGACCGGCGTATGGCTCGGCCGGTTGGACACGACGCCGACCGTCCCGCCGCCGTCGTGCTCGAGCAGGTAGACGACGGTGCGGGAGAAGTGCGGGTCGCCGAGCAGCGGCGTCGCGACCAGCAACCGGCCCGCGGCGGGTTCGAGTCCACCCACCGAGCCCCACCGTGCCGTCGCCACGTCAACATCTTGGCCCGAAGTGGGCGGCGGCCACCACAAGTAGCCTGCGTGACAAATGCCCAACAGCGGGACGGACCCCAGCACGCGCCACGGCCACCACCTGCGGCGCGCGCTCGGCGGTGGCGGTTTCCGGCGCCTGCTCGCGGTGCGCCTCGCCACCCAGTTCGGCGACGGCATGTTCCAGGCGAGCCTGGCCGGCGCGGTGCTGTTCAACCCCGAGCGACAGGCCCACGCAGCCGACATCGCGAGCGGCTTCGCGGTACTGCTGCTCCCCTACTCGGTGATCGGCCCGTTCGCCGGGGTACTGCTGGATCGATGGTGGCGCCAGCGGGTGCTGCGGTTCGCGAACCTGGTCCGAGCACTGGCCGTGCTCGGCGTCGCCGCCGAGATCGCGGTCGGCCTCGGCGGCATCGCCTTCTACGCCTCGGCATTGGTCATCCTCTCGATCGGCCGGTTCGTGTTGTCGGCACTGAGCGCGTCCCTGCCGCGGGTCGTGGCCGACGAGGAACTGGTCACCGCCAACGCCTTCGCGACGACCAGTGGCACGGTGGTCGCGGCGCTCGGCGCGGCCGCCGCGCTGGGCTTGCGGGCCGTGTTCGGGGACGCCGACCACGACTACGCGGTGATCGCCGCGGCGTCCGCCTTGGCCTATGTGCTCGCCAGCGTCATTGCGGCGGGCTTCCGGCACACCGCGCTCGGGCCGGCCGAGGACGAGCGCCGGGCCCGGGAGACCGCCGCGCAGGTGCTGCACGGTTTCGTCGACGGCGCCCGGCATGCCTGGGACACCGTCGTGGTCCGCAACGCGCTCGCCGCCATCGGCGTGCAGCGGCTGTGTTACGGCGTCACGACGGTGTCGACCCTGCTGCTCTACCGCAACTACTTCACCGACGACGGGCTCTTCCGCGCCGGGCTGGCCGGGCTGAGCCAGTTGATCACTTGTCTGGTGATCGGCGGCGCGGTTGCCGCGGTGACCACCCCGGCGCTCTACCGCCACGTCGGGCCGGTACGGCTGCCGGCCACGCTGCTGGTGGTGTCGGCCGCGACGCTGCTGCTGTTCGTGCTGCCGTACTCGATGCCGCTGCAGCTGGTGGCCGCCCTGTTCCTCGGCTTCGCCGCCCAGGGCATCAAGATCACCGTCGACACCCTGGTGCAGCACTTCATCAACGACGGCTACCGCGGCCGGGTGTTCACGCTCTACGACACGTTGTTCAACGTCGCATTCGTACTGGCGGCGGTGCTGATCGCGTTCTTCTTGCCCGACGACGGCCACAGTCCGGGCGCTGTCCTGGTGGTGGCGCTGGCTTACGTGCTCACCGCCGCGGCGTACGTCAGCGGTTCTCGGCGTACCACCGGGTGAGTTCCTCGACGGCGCGCTCGTGGCCGAGGGGGCCGTGCTCCATCCGCAGCGCGAGCAGGTGCTTGTAGGCGCGCCCCACCAGCGGGCCGGGCGCGATGTCGAGGATCGTCATGATCTCGTTGCCGTCCAGATCGGGACGGACCGCGTCGAGCTCCTCCTGCGCCTGCAGCTCGGCGATCCGCGCCTCGAGCGCGTCGTAAGCGCCCGAGAGCGCCGCGGCCTTGCGCCGGTTGCGCGTGGTGCAGTCCGAACGGACCAGCTTGTGCAGCCGCGGCAGCAACGGCCCGGCGTCGACGACGTAGCGGCGCACCGCCGAATCGGTCCACTCGCCGCGTGCGGTAGCCGTAGAAGCGCAGGTGCAGGAACACGAGCTGGCTCACCGTCGTCGATCATCTCCTTGGCGTAGCGCAGCGCCTTGAGCCGCTTGCGCGCCATCCGCGCGCCGACCACCTCGTGGTGGTGGAACGTCACCCGCCCGCCGGGCAGGAACGCGCGGGTGGCCGGCTTGCCGATGTCGTGCAGCAGCGCCGCCCACCGCAGCACCAGATCCGGTTCGTCCTCGAGATCGATCGCCTGGTCGAGCACCTGCAGGGTGTGCGCGTAGACGTCCTTGTGCTGCCCGTGCTCGTCGGCGGCCATCCGCAGCGCCGGCAGCTCGGGCAGCACGACGTCGGCCAGGCCGGTGTCGACGAGCAGCTCCAGCCCGGCGCGCGGCGCGGCGCCGAGCAGCAGCTTGCTGAGCTCGGCCTGCACCCGCTCGGCGGTGATCGCGGGCCAGCTGCGCGGCCATCGCGCGCATCGCCGCGATCACCTCGGGCGCCGGCGTGACGCCCAGCGCCGACACGAAACGCGCCGCACGCAGCATCCGCAGCGGGTCGTCGGCGAACGACTCCTCCGGGGTGCCGGGGGTGCGCAGGATGCCGCGGGCGAGGTCGGCCAGCCCGCCGTACGGGTCGGTGAACACCCGGTCGCCGGTCACCGAGAACGCCATCGCGTTCATGGTGAAGTCGCGGCGGCGCAGGTCGTCGACCAGCGAGTCGCCGTAGGCGACCTGTGGATTTCGGCTGACGCGGTCGTAGCGGTCGGCCCGGAACGTGGTGATCTCGCAATGGATGCCGCGCACCAGCGCGCCGATCGTGCCGAACTCGATGCCCGTGGTCCAGGTCGTCGACGCGAGTGCTTCGACGAGCCGCAGCACCTCCTCCGGCCGCGCGTCGGTGGTGAAGTCCAGGTCGGCGCTCGGCACGCCGCGCAGCGCGTCGCGGACCGGGCCGCCGACCAGGTGCAGCTGCCGGCCGCCGGCGGCGAACGCCGCGCCCAGCGCGAGTGCCGCGGGCGGCGGGTCGACGAGATCGGCCGGTTCCACGGTCGGCCAGGGTACCCACCCGCGGCGATACCATCGGGCCATGTCCCAAAGCCCGGAGCCCCGTTCCGGGCACGGCGACCATCAAGGCGGTCCGCGACGCGCTTCCCGCTCGGGTGGGGCCGGCCGCAAGCAGTCCGGAAACCGCCGCCGGCCGCGGCGCTGGCTGCGCCAGGTCAACGAGTTCTCGGCCGGCGGTCTGGTCGTCGACCTCGCCGACGGCGAGCCCCGCGGCGCACTGATCGGGCGCACCGACCGACAGGGCCGGCTGCTGTGGTCGCTGCCCAAGGGCCACATCGAGGCCGGCGAGACCGCCGAGCAGGCGGCGGTACGCGAAGTGGAGGAAGAGACCGGGATCGCCGGCGAGATCGTCGCCGAGCTCGGCACCATCGACTTCTGGTTCGTCGCCGAGGGCCGCCGCATCCACAAGACCGTGCGGCACTACCTGCTTCGCCGCGTCGGCGGCGAGCTCTCCGACGCCGACGTCGAGGTGGACGAGGTCGCCTGGGTGCCGCTCGCACAGATGCGCGGGCAGCTGGCCTACCCCGACGAGCGCGGTCTCGTGGACACCGCCGGCCGGTTGCTCGCCGACACCGCGTGAACCGGCGCACGCATCAGGATGCCGTGCCGCCGCGGCTGTTGCGGGTCGTCGGGGTGCTGGCGGCGCTGCTGCTCGCGGCGTGCTGCGTCATCGCGCCCGCCGCCGCAGCGACCGAGCGGGCGGCGCCCCAGGTGCAGGTGAACGTCCTGAGCGTCACGCCGAGCTCGGCCCCGATCTCGACGACCCCGAAGCCGCTGGCCGTCGAGTTACTGGTCACCAACCAGACTGCCAAGTCGATCAAGAAGTTGGTGATCGAGGGCGTGCGCGGCGACCCCATCGCCGCACAGCAGGAGCTGGACAAGTCGCTCGCCCGCGCGACCTGGCCGAACGACGGTCTGGCAATCACCACCGAGCAACCGGTCACCGTCGACGTCGCGGCCCACGCGACGACGACCGTCAGCTTCCGCACCACCACCGACGTCGTCGACCACCACGGCATCTGCGTATGCGGCCAGTTCGTCTACCCACTGTTCTTCGGCGCGTTCGACCCGGCCGGCGGCGCCCGGCTGGGCTTCGCCCGCACCTACCTGCCGGCCTTCTACCCCAAGCCGATTCCGGTGCGGGTCGCCTGGGTGTGGCCGCTCATCGACCGCCCGCACCGCACCACCAGCGAACTCGTGTTCACCGACGACGACCTCGCGAGCGAGGTCGCGCCGGGCGGCCGGCTGGACAACTCGTTGCAGGTGCTCGAGCGCGTCGGCGCGAAGGGCGTGCCCATCACCATTCTCGCCGACCCGGATCTGCTCGACGAGCTCGAGGTGATGAGCACCAACCACTACACCGTGCAGCCGGTTGCGGGCGCGGCCGGCAGGGTCGGAACCGGAACCAGCGACGCTGCGGCGTGGCTCGGCCGGTTCCGGGCGCTGGTGACCAACCATCCGAATGTGCAGGTGCAACTCACCCCGTACGCCGACCCGGACGTGCAGACCCTGTCCCAGCGGCATCTGACCTGGTCGCCGCGACTCGGCGGAGCCGGGATGGCCGATCGCGTCGAGGACGCGCTGCCCGACCGAGCGCTTGACTTCGACACCGCGTGGCCTGCCGCCAGTACCCTGAGCCCGGAGACCGTCCAACAGCTGCACTCGGAGGGCGTGCACACCCTGCTGCTCGACGACAGCGCCGTACACCAGCAGAGCACGTCGTCGGTACCGACCGCCCTGGCCCGGCTCGGCACCGCCAAGTCGCCGATCGCCGTCGGCCTGCTGTCGGGCGCCCTGCAGAAGTACGCGACCGCCGCGCTCACCAACGCCGGCGGCACCGGGCTGTCCCAACTGCCCAACCTCGTCGCCGAGATCGCGGTGCGCGCAGCGCAACAACCCGATGTCGAGCACGCGGCGGTGCTGGCCGCCCCGCGCTCGATCGACCCGGACCCGGACACCGCATACCGGACGATCATGGACACCTCGAGCGCCTCGTACATCGTGGCGAGTTCGCTGGCCACCGTGACGGCTGCGTCCGGCCTGCCCACCACCCGCGCAACCCTGACCAAGGTGCCCGACGCGACCGTCCAGCTGCCCGAATCGATCATCGAGACGGCCGATGACGCGACCACGTCCGTCCCGACGCTGAACTCGCTGCTCGACTCGGATCCGACGGCCCGGGTCGACGTGCTGCCCTACTTCCCACTCGGGGTACAACGCTCGGTCTCCTCGGCCTGGCGCACCCAACGCGCCACCGGTGTCGCGCGCGCCGCGCAGCTCTCGAGCACCTTCGCCACCCTGCTGGCCGGCGTGCACATCGTCCAGCGGAACAACAAGTCCGGCTCGTACACGCTCGGCTCCAAGAATTCGAAGCTGCCGATCACCGTGCAGAACGATCTCGCATACCGGGTGCGGGTCCGGGTGTCGGTCCAGACGGTGAACGACGTACCCGGTTTCGACGTCCCGGAGGACATCGCTGCGCAGGCTGTCCAGCCCCGCAGCCAGAGCACCGTGCAGCTGCCCACCGAGGTCTCGCGCACCGGCCGTTTCGCCGTCGTCGCGCAACTGCTGACCCCGAATTCGCAGCCGGTCGGCGAGAGCGTGAACCTGACCGTGCACAGCACCGCGCTCGGCGTGGTGGGGGTGGTCATCACCATCGTCGCCGGTGCAGTGCTGCTCGTCGCCCTCGTCGTCCGGTTCGCGCGCCGGTTCCGCAAGCGCGAGGCACGTCCGCCGGCTACCGGCTCGGTCCCCGCGGCCGCCGGCGGCCCGGACCCGGTGGACACCGGCGCGGACCAGCTGGCCCGGTGACGGACACTCCGGTGCGCGGCGGATCCGACGACAGCGGCTGGGGCGGCGCGACGCACTACGCGGGCGGGCAGCCGATCGAGCCGCGGATGTTCACCGAGGTCGACCCGATCTCGGTGGCCCCGCTGCTCTTCGAACCGATCGAGGCCGCCGGTGACGAGATCGCCTGGGGCACCACCACCTACGTCGGCCGACCCCGCCGCGGCGCCCGGATCCGGCCCGACGACGAGCCCGCGCCCGACCTGGTGCGCCCGGACGGCGACGCCGGCGGATCGACGGCCGCCGGCCCGAAGCACGCCGCCGCGCAACCGGCCGAGACGCCGGCCCCCCAGACCGCGGCGCCGCAACGCAGCCTGCTCGCCAACAGCCAGATCATGGCGATCGCGACGTTCGCGAGCCGGCTCACCGGGTTCGTGCGCAACGTGCTGCTGGTCGCCGCGCTCGGCGCCACCAGCCAGGTGTCGATCGCCTACAACAGCGGCAACAACCTGCCCAACATGATCTACGAGCTGCTGCTCGGCGGGGTGCTGTCCAGCGTGCTCATCCCGCTGCTCGTCAAGGCCGAGGCCGAGGACGACGATCATGGGCTGGCCTACACGCAGCGGCTGTTCTCCATCGCCACCGCCGCCCTGGCCGTCATGACGCTCGTAGCGGTGGCGGCCGCGCCGTGGATCGCCGCTGCGTTCGTCGACCCGGGCCCGCAGCGGCACCTCACCAGCGTGTTCGCCACCCTCCTGTTGCCGGAGATCTTCTTCTACGGCCTGGGCGCGATGTTCATCGCGGTCCTCAACATCAAGAACGTCTACGCCCCGGGTGCGTGGTCACCGCTGGCGAACAACGTCGTGATGATCGCGACGATCGTGGTGTTCTGGGCGATGCCCGGCCCGGACAGCCTCGACCCGCGCACCATCACCACCGCGCAGGTCCTGGTGCTCGGCATCGGCACCACGCTCGGCATCGTGGCGCAGGCGTTGGTGCTGATCCCGGCCCTGCACCACACCGGGTTCAGGTGGGCCTGGCGCTTCCGGGCGCGCCCGGGCGAGAACGAACGGCTGCGTGAGATGGGCACCCTCGGCGCCTGGATGCTGGGCTACGTCGTGGTGAGCCAGATCGGCGTCACGGTGATCCAGAAGGTGGGCATCGGCAACGGCGGATTCACCGTGTTCACCAACGCCGACCTGCTGTTCCAGATGCCCTACGGGATCCTCGTCGTCTCCCTGCTCACCGCGATCATGCCGCGCATGTCGCGGGCCGCGGTGCGCAACGACAACGCCGAGGTGGTGGCCGACCTGTCCCTGGCGGCGCGGCTGAGCGCCGTCGCGCTCGTGCCGGTCACCGCACTGTTGCTCGCGCTCGCCCCGGTGATGGCCGTCACCGTGTTCGCCTTCCGCAACGCGTCGGTCGACGGCGCGCACCTCATCGGTTCGTCGCTTGCGTGGTCGGCGTTCGGGCTGTTCCCGTTCGCGATCGTGATGCTGCAGCTGCGGGTGTTCTACGCGATGCGCGACGGCCGCACCCCGACGTTGATCAACGTGTTCATGGTCGGCGTGAAGATCGCGCTCATCCTCGTGACGAACGCCGCGTTCGCTGCCCCGGCCGACACCGACGTGAACCTGCACCCGTCCACAGCCGCCGTCGAATGGCTCAACATCGCGACCTCCTGCTCCTACGTCGTCGGCGCGATCGCCGGGCACATCCTGCTCACCCGCCGCCTCGGGCATCTCGGGTTCCGGCAGGTGCTGCGCACCCTCGGCGAGGTCGTGGCCGTCTCCGCGGTCGCCGCTCTCGCGGCCTGGGGCGTCGTCGAGTGGGCCGGGGACGCGTTCGGCACCGGCAAGTCCGGGTCGCTGGCCGGGCTCGTGCTCGGCGGCCTGGCGGGCCTGTTGGTGCTCGGCGTGCTCGGCTGGAAGGCTCCGCTGCGAGAGACGCGAGCGGCGCTCGCGATGGCGCGCCGCTGAGGCCGCACGCGGGAATCTTCACCTTGCTGGGATGGTTGCAGCAGCGCACCTGAGGAGAGGCATCGTGAGCCAACACCGCAACGTGATCATCGTCGGATCCGGGCCGGCCGGGTATACCGCTGCGCTCTACTCCGCGCGTGCCGACCTGGAGCCGCTCGTGTTCGAGGGCGTGCAGTACGGCGGCGCCCTGATGAACACCACCGACGTCGAGAACTTCCCCGGGTTCCCGGACGGCATCATGGGCCCGGAATTGATGAACCAGATCCGGGCGCAGGCGCGAGCGGTTCGGCGCCGAGCTGGTCGCCGACGACGTCGTGTCCGCCGAGCTCGCCGGCCCGGTCAAGACGGTCCGCACCCTCGACAACGAGTACACCGCGGACGCGGTGATCCTGGCGATGGGCTCGGCCTACCGCAAGCTCGGCCTGGCCCGCGAGGACGAGCTGTCCGGCCACGGGGTGTCGTGGTGTGCCACCTGTGACGGGTTCTTCTTCCGCGACCAGGACATCGCCGTCGTCGGCGGCGGCGACACCGCGATGGAGGAGGCCACCTTCCTCACCCGGTTCGCGAAGTCGGTCACCGTGGTGCACCGCCGCGACGCCCTGCGCGCGAGCCGGATCATGGTCGATCGGGCCGAGGCGAACCCGAAGATCAAGTGGGCGCTGAACAGCGTGGTCACCGACATCCACGGTGACCAGTCGCTGGCCGGCGTGCGGCTGCGGGACACCGTCACCGGACAGGAGCGCGACGCTCGAGCTCGGCGGCCTGTTCATCGCGATCGGGCACGAGCCGCGCACCGACATCGTCAAGGGCCAGATCGACCTCGACGACGAGGGCTACATCGTCACCGGGAAGGGCACCCGCACCAATCTCGGCGGTGTGTTCGCCGCCGGCGACGTCGTCGATCACACCTATCGGCAGGCCATCACCGCCGCCGGCAGCGGCTGCGCAGCAGCGCTTGACGCCGAGCGCTACCTCGCCGCGATCGGCGATCAGGGCGACCGCGACCCGTCGGCGATCCCCGCGGTCTCGGCACCGGTCTAGCCGGGAATTGCCCGCCACCGTCAGACGTTTCACCGGCACCGACCAAACAGGAGACATAAGCCATGGGCGCCAACACCAAAACCGTCACCGACACCTCGTTCGAGCAGGACGTCCTGCAGGCCGACAAGCCGGTGCTGGTGGACTTCTGGGCCGAGTGGTGCGGCCCGTGCCGACAGGTCGCCCCGGTGCTCGAGGAGATCGCCGGCGAGCACGCCGACACGCTCACCATCGCCAAGCTGAACATCGACGAGAACCCGGAGACCGCACGCAACTATCGCGTGATGTCCATTCCGACGATGGCGGTGTTCTCCGGCGGTCAGCTGGTGAAGACCATCGTCGGCGCCCGGCCGAAGGCCGCGATCCTGCGCGAGCTCACCGAGTACGTCGGCTGACCGCTCACCCAGCTCCCAGCGAGGCGGCCGCCCCGAAGATCCGGGCGGTCGCCTCGTCTCGTGTGAGATAGCTGTGTGCCGGGGCACGCCGAACGCGCGGAAGATTTCGGTCTCGGCGGCCCGCTGAGGCAGAATGACTCCCGTCCGTGCCCACCGAGTCGACCATCGAGGTCTCGCTTTCTGATGCAGCCGCTTCGTAACGGCGTCACCGGCCCAGCGGTCGCGGAGATCCGGAACATGCTCGCCTCGATCGGGCTGCTGAACAACACCGATCCGAGCCGCGCACACGTCTTCGACCCCCAGCTCGAACTCGCCGTCCGGCACTTCCAGCAGACCCGCGGCATCTCGGTCACCGGCGCCGTCGGCGCGGAGACCTACGCCGCGCTGACCGGCGCCCACTGGCGCCTTGGCGACCGGGTGCTCGCCCACGAGGCCGGCCAACCGATGTCCGGGGACGACGTCACCTCGCTGCAGACCCAGCTCATCGAGCTCGGCTACCACCTGACCCGCGCCGACGGCGTCTTCGAGGCGCTCACCGCCGACGCGCTGCGCAGCTTCCAGCGCGATTACGGCCTGGTGCCCGACGGCATCTGCGGCCCCCAGACCTTCCGCGCGCTCCTGCAGCTGGGGCGCCGCGTGGTCGGCGGGCGCCCCCAACTGCTGCGCGACATGGTCGCCGTCGCCGACGCGGGCCCCCGCCTGCTCGGCAAGCGGCTGGTGCTCGACGCCGGACACGGCGGGGCCGACCGCGGCGTGGTCGTCGGCGCCGACACGGTCGCGTCCGGGTTCGACGAGGCGGTCGAGTCCGACCTCGTGTGGGACATCGTGTCCCGCCTCGACGGCCGGCTGACCGCACTCGGCGTGCAGACCTGGCTCACCCGCGGCCGCTATCAGGGCGCCACCGAGGCCGAGCGGGCCCGCCGCGCGAACGACGTCGCCGCCGACCTGGTGCTGTCGGTGCACGTGGACGGCTTCGCCTCGCCGAAGGCCAACGGCGTCGCCGCCTACTACTACGGCGCGGGTGAATCTAGCTCGACCATCGGCGAGCGGCTCGCCGACCTCGCCCAACGCGAACTGGTGGCGCGCACCGGCATGCACGACAACCGCATCCACAACAAGACCTGGGAGCTGTTGCGCCTGACCCGGATGCCGGCGGTGCGGGTCGAGACCGGCTACCTGACCTCGCCGCGCGACCGGTCGCTGCTGGTGCAGCCGCGGTTCCGCGACCTGATCGCCGAGGGCCTGCTGGTGGCCGTGCAGCGTCTGTACCTGCCGCTGTCCGACGACGTCGCGACCGGGGTCATGAAGATCCCGGCCGGCGCCGCCTAACCCGATTCAGCGGGTCAAGGCGGGGGTCGGGACGGAGCCGAGCAACCGCTCGATCGCGTACTCGACGTCCACCCGCCAGGTGGCTGTGCTGCGCGCGTCGAGGCGTAGCCGCGGCGTGTGCGGGTGCGCCCGCACCGTCTTGAACCCGACGCTGGTCAGGTACGCGGCCGGGAGCAGGCACCGATACGCCGGATCCTCGGCCGTCACGGCGTCCTCACCGGCCCGGCCGAACACCTCCACGGCGCGCACTCCGCGCCGGATCACGTCGCGCACCACGGCCTGTACCAGCACCCGCCCCAGCCCGCTGCCCTCGAACCCGGACACCAGCCGTGCGGTGATCAGCAAGATCGCGTCGGCCGAGACCGGCGAGGTCGCGAACCCGCCGGCGCGCGGCACGTAAGCCGGCGGGGCGTACAGCGCGTAGCCGGCCGGCCTCCCGTCGACGTAGGCGACCTGCCCGCAGCTGCCCCACTCGAGCAGGGTGTCCGAGAGCCACGCCTCCTTCTCCAGCTCGGTGTCGGAGTTCTCGATCGCGCGCCGCCCCGCGGCGGGTTCGAGCTCCCAGAACACGCACTCGCGGCACCGCGACGGCAGCTCGGACAGGTTGTCGAGAGTCAGGCTCGCCACCCGCCGGGTCATGCCCGCCTCCGCGAAAGGGGTCCGGGATTACAGGTCGCCGCGATACGTCGACAGGAAGTCACCGAGCCGCGAAATCGCGTCGATCAGGTCCTCGGTGTGGGGCAGCGTCACGATGCGCAGGTGGTCCGGGGTGTGCCAGTTGAAGCCGGTGCCCTGGACGACGAGCACGTGCTGGCGGCGCAGGAACTCCAGCACGAAGCGCTGGTCGTCGTCGATCGGGTGGACCGCCGGATCGATGCGTGGGAACACGTACAACGCGCCTTTGGGCTGCACGCACGAGACCCCCGGGATGGCCTCCAGCGCCTTCATCGCCGCGTCGCGCTGTTCGAGCAGCCGCCCGCCCGGCAGCACGAGATCACGGATGCTCTGCCGGCCGCCGAGCGCCACCTGCACCGCGTGCTGGGCCGGGACGTTCGCGCACAGCCGCATGTTCGCGAGGATCGCGATGCCTTCGAGGTAGCTGCTCGCGTGCTGCTTCGGCCCGCTGATCATCAGCCAGCCGGACCGAAAGCCCGCCAGCCGGTAGGCCTTGGACAGTCCGTTGAAGGTGAGGGTGAACAGATCCGGCGCGACCGCTGCGAACGGCACGTGGACGGCGTCCTCGTAGAGGATCTTGTCGTAGATCTCGTCGGCCATCACCACGAGTTCGTGTTCCCGCGCGATGTCGGCGATGCCCTCGAGCACCGCCGCGGAGTAGACCGCGCCGGTCGGGTTGTTCGGGTTGATCACGACGATGGCCTTGGTACGCAGGGTGATCTTCGCAGCGCAGGTCGTCGAGGTCCGGTTGCCAGCCGTTGCCCTCGTCGCAGCGGTAGTGCACCGGCTTGCCGCCGGCCAAGCGACGTCGACGCGGTCCACAGCGGGTAGTCCGGCGCCGGGATCAGCACCTCGTCACCGTCGTCGAGCATGCGCCTGCAGGCTGATGGTGATCAACTCACTGACACCGTTGCCCAGCCAGACGTCGTCGACGTCGACGATGTCGATGCCGCGCTCCTGATAGTGCTGCACGACCGCGGTGCGCGCCGAGAACAGGCCCCGAGAATCGGAGTAGCCCTGCGCGGTCGGCAGGTTGCGGATGACGTCGATGAGAATCTCGTCCGGGGCGTCGAAGCCGAACGGAGCCGGGTTGCCGATGTTCAGCTTGATGATGCGCCGGCCCTCGTCCTCGAGTCGCTTGGCCTCCTCGAGCACCGGCCCGCGGATGTCGTAGCAGACGTCCTGCAAGCTTGCGTGACTGGACGAGTTCACGAGACGGCGAGTCGATCGGCACGTCTTAAGGTTGGCACACCGAGCGCCGGATCAGGCGAGCCGGTTTCGGCCACACTGACAGCGTGGAACTCCAAGACGCGATCCGCTCCCGCCGCATGGTCCGAAACTACGACCCGGACCGGCCGGTTCCCCGCGAACTGGTCGATAATATGCTCAACCTGGCAATACGGGCTCCGTCGGCCGGACATACCCAAGGGTGGCGCTTCCTGGTACTCGATGACACAACGTCACGCGAGGCCTATTGGGCCGCCACTGCCGACGACGGGCTGCCCGACGGCTGGCTGGCCGGCATGACGCAGGCCCCGACGCTGGTCATTTGCTTCTCCGACCGTGACGCGTACCTCGACCGCTACGCCGAGCCGGACAAGGGCTGGACCGACCGCGACGACGCCCGCTGGCCGGTGCCCTACTGGCATGTGGACACCGGGATGGCGGCGATGATCCTGCTGCTCGCGGCCGAGGAGGCGGGCCTGGGCGCCTGCTTGTTCGGGGTGCCGCCCGATCGCTTCGCGGCGCTGTTCGCCGCCTTCGACGTGCCGGCCGGGCTGACCCCGGTGTGCGTCGTCAGCCTCGGGTACCGCGCACCCGACCTGCGGTCGCCGTCCCTCAAGCGTGGTCGCCGCAGCGTGGCGGCGGTGCGCACTACGGCAGATTCGAGGCGCCCGGCGCGGTCGGCTGATCGGAGTCGCCGTGCAACCCGGGTGGCCAGCTGCGGCGCCATCAGGGCCACGATGCGCTCGAGATCGTCGATCGAGGCGAACTCGACGGTGATCTGGCCCTTGCGCCGGCCGAGGTCGACCCGCACCCGGGTGTCGAAGGCGTCGGAGAGCTTGTCGGCGAGCTCGACCGCGGCCGGTGCAGTGATCCGCTTGGCGGGGGTGCGGCGCTTGCGCTCCTTCGCCGCGCTCGGCGCCAGCGCGACGAGTTCCTCGGTGGCCCGCACCGACAGCCCCTCGGCGACGATCCGGGCGGCGAGCTCGTCCTGCTGGTCGGCGTCCTCGAGCCCGAGCAGCGCGCGGGCGTGGCCGGCGGAGAGCACGCCGGCGGCGACCCGGCGCTGCACCGGCAGCGGCAGGTTCAGCAGCCGGATGGTGTTGGTCACCTGCGGGCGGCTGCGGCCGATGCGGCGGGCGAGCTCCTCGTGGGTGGCGCCGAACTCCTCGAGCAGCTGCTGGTACGCCGCCGCCTCTTCCAGCGGGTTGAGCTGCGCCCGGTGCATGTTCTCCAGCAGCGCGTCGCGCAGCATCGCGTCGTCGGCGGTCGAGCGGACGATCGCCGGGATCGTCGCGAGCCCGGCGAGCGTCGGCGGCGCGCAGCCGGCGCTCGCCCATCACCAGCTCGTAGCCGGTCCGCGCCGGGTCGGCCCGCACCACGACCGGCTGCAGGACGCCGAACTCGCGGATCGAGTGGGTCAGCTCGGCCAGCGCGTCCTCGTCGAAGACCTGCCGCGGCTGGCTCGGCGTTGGGCCGGATCGCGGCGACCGGCAACTCGGCGAACGACGCACCCCGGGCACGGTCACCAGCTCGGTAGGTGCGGGGGCAGGTCGAGTGCGTGGCGGTTGGCACCTCGTCGGCAGGCACCTCGGGTCGGCAGGCACCTCGTCGGCAGGCACCCGTCGGCGGACCTCGTCGGCAGGCACCGCGTCGGCAGGCACCGCGTCGGCACGTGCAGCATCGTCGGCAGGCACCATCGTCGGCAGGTAGCCGGGGTCCGGTCGACCGGCGGCTCGGTCGGGATCAGCGCACCGAGCCCGCGGCCGAGGCCCCCGAGTCGTGGTTTGCCGCTCAACGCGTCTCCCCTGTGCTGGCCGCCGGTCGCGCCGGCGGGTCGGTCCCCGCCCCGCGCTGCGCGATCTCGTGGGCCGCGTCCAGATACGCCGATCGCGCCGCGCGAGCCCGGGTCGTAGGTGATGACGGTCTGCCCGAACCCGGGCGCCTCGGAGACCCGGACATTGCGCGGGATCACGGGCTCGAGCACCAGGTCCGCGAAGTGGTTGCGCACCTCGTCCGCCACCTGGTCGGCCAGCCGGGTGCGGCTGTCGTACATGGTGAGCAGCACCGTGGTGACCGCGAGATCGGGTTGAGGTGGGACTGCACCAGCTCGACGGTGTTCAGCAGCTGCGCCAGACCCTCCAGGGCGTAGTACTCGCACTGGATCGGGATGAGCACCTCCGCGCCGGCCACCAGCGCGTTGAGGGTGAGCAGGCCGAGTGACGGCGGGCAGTCGATGAAGACGTAGTCGGGCACGCTGCCTGCGGCTGCGGGCGCCAGGAAGGCCTCGAGCGCGCGCTGCAGGCGGTATTCGCGCGCCACCTGGGAGGTCAGTTCGATCTCGGCGCCGGCGAGATCGAGGGTGGCCGGGACGCACCACAGCGTCGGCGCGATCTCGGTCGGTGGCGACCACGTCTGCAACGGCCGCACCGTTGAGCAGCACGTCGTAGATCGACGGCGTGCCCACCGTGTGTGGGATCCCGAGCGCGGTGCTGGCATTGCCCTGCGGGTCGAGGTCGATGACCAGCACTCGCAGGCCGTGCAGCGCCAGGGCCGCGGCGATGTTGACGGCGGTGGTGGTCTTGCCGACGCCGCCCTTCTGGTTGGCGACGGTCGAGCACCCGCGGCTGCGCCGGTTCCGGCCACTGCTCCTGCCGGACGTTCCGGACATGTAGCGGCCTGGGCGGCTTCGCGCGCGATCGGCGTGTCGAACTCCGTTTCACGTGAAACATCGACATCGCGGTGGTCGGGCGGACGTCTCAGTTTCACGTGAAACATCGCTCGCGCAACGGTGCCGTCAGTGACGCGCTCACGCTCACGACCTCCGGCCGCACGTCAGTGATGCGCCCGACGTGGCGGTCACACGGCTCCGGCACCATTCCCGTAGCCGCTACCGATCCGTCACCTCACTCCGACCACGCGTCGGGCGCGCTCGAGGGTCGCGCCGGTGCTCGCTGAGTTCCTGCTTCGGCCGAAGCCCCTTCAAGGCGAGCAGAGTGCCGCCCGGCGCCAGCAGCGGAAGCACCAGCCGACCAACCGATCCAGCGGCGCTACCGCCCGGGCGGTGACCCACTCGGCCCCGCCGACCGATCGCGGACGGCGCGGTCCTCGGCCCGTCCCCGAACGACGCGCACCCTATCGGTCAGATGCCGAGCTCGTCGACCGCCTCGGTCGAGAAAGATCGCCCGGCGCAGCAGTCGGCTCGACCAGGTCGACGTGCAGGTCCGGGCGCGCACGCCATCGCGATCCCGGGCAGGCCGGCCCCGGTGCCGACGTCGACGACCCGCGCACCCGCTGGCAGCAGACTCGGTGAGCACAGCGCAGTTGAGCAGGTGCCGCTCCCACAGCCGGGGCACCTCGCGCGGACCGATCAGCCCGCGCACCACGCCGTCGTCGAGCCAGCAGCTCGGCATACCGCTGCGCCAGCGGGAGCTGGTCGCCGAACACGGCCGCGGCCGCCGGTGGCGCCGGCTCGGCGGTCGCCGTCCGCTCGGTGCGCGAGTCACGATGAGTCGGTCAGTCGCCATCACTGACGAGCAGCACGACCACGCGGCGGTTGCGGCTCCTCGCCCTCGGACTCGCTGCGCACGCCGTCGATCGCGGCGATGGCGTCGTGCACGACCTTGCGCTCGAACGGGTTCATCGGCGTCGAGCCGCACCGGTTCGCCGTTGGCCAGCACCTCGCGCGCGGTCTCGGCGGCGAGCGCGCGCGAGCTCCGTCGCGACGCGCCTGGCGGTGCCCGCTGACGTCGAGCATGAGCCGGCTGCGCATCCCGGTCTTCTGCTGCACGGCGAGCCGGGTCAGCTCCTGCAGCGCGTCGAGGGTCTCGCCGTGCGGGCCGACCAGGCGACTGCAGACCCGAACCGACGATCGCGACGATGGCCCGGTCGTTCTCGACGTCGAGGTCGATGTCGCCGTCGTAGTCGACGATGTCGAGCAGGCGCTCGAGGTAGTCGGCGGCGATGTCACCCTCCCGGACCAGCAGCGTCGTTGCGGCCACCGGTGCCGTTGCGTCGGCGCGTCGCTCATCGCCGTCCGCGCTCGGGTCCACGCGCATCGGACGCGGGCAGGTCGGTCGCGCTCGGTCTCGCTCACGGTTAGTTTGTTCCCTTCAAATACAGATCTACTGGGTGCGGGCTCAGCTGGTCAACGCCGTTTCTTGGCTTGCGTCGGCCGCTTGGCCGGTGGCCGCTTGCCGCCCCGGCCGGTTCGGACGCTGGCCCGGCCGAGGCACGTTGCGCTGCGCAGCGCCGGCAGGCTCGCTGCCCGACTTGCTCATCGACGACGCCGCCTGCCACCTCCGCCGCCTCGACCGCCTCGACGCCGTCGTGCTCGGACTCGCCGGCGGCTCTGCCGGCACCGCCGGTGCCGCGCTGGTTGCGGCCGGGCGCTGGCCGGGCTTGGGGGCGAGCGTCTTGCCGAGCTCGCCGACCAGCCTTCTCCGGTTCGGGCTCATGTGGATGGAATCGATGATGTAGAGCCTGCTGGCCCAACGTCCAGGTGTTGTTCGTGAACCAGTAGAGCAGCACACCGAGCGGGAATGAACAGAAGCCGGAGACCAGCACGCCGATCGGGATCACGACAGCATCAGGCGCTGCACGGTGGCCGCGGTGCCCTCGGGCTGGTGACAGCGCTGGCCCGGACGAGCAGCTGGGTGGCGAACGTGGCCGCCGCGCTGATCAGCACCAGCACGGCGTGCACGATGCGGGTCGCGGTCGAGGTCGCCGCCGAGCTGGTCGGATGACCGTCGGTGTCGTGGCAACGACGCGGCCAGCGGCGCGCCGAAGAGCTTGGCCTGCGCCGCACTTGCAGGTCTCCTGCTTGGTGAACGTGTACAGCGTCAGCTGATCGCTGACGTTCGCGGTCCGCCGCTGGCACAGCGCCGGCCGAGTTCGACAGGTGCCGCAGCACGTGGTAACAGCGCCGATGAAGACCGGGATCTGCAGGAACATCGGCAGGCAGCCGGACAGCGGGTTGAACCCTTCCTCCTGCTGCAGCGTCATCATCTGCCGCTGCATCTCGGCCCGATCGTTCTTGTACTTCTCGCGCAGCTTCTGAGATCTTCGGCTGCATCCCTGCATGTGCGCGCTGGTAGTGCACCTGCTTGATGAACAGCCGGAACAGCAGCACACGCGCGGTGATGACCAGGAAGACGATCGACAGCGCCCAGTTCAGGCCGCTGGCCTCGCTGAAGCCGATCAGGGTGAAGAAGTCGTGCCAGCGCAGCAGCACCCACGAAACCGCGGTGTACAGGAAGTCAAGCACTCAACTACTCCTACGCCGCGTGCGCCGGGTGGCGGCGCGTGACTCGGTGCGGAGCAACGCGCGGCGGCACCGGGTCGTGCCCGCCGGCGTGGAACGGGTGGCAGCGCAGCAGGCGACGCAGCGCGAGCCAACTGCCCCGTGCCGCGCCGTGCACCTCGATCGCCTCCGCGGCGTAGGCGCTGCAGGAGGGCAGGTACCGACACGACGGCGCCAGGACCGGGCTGATCGCCGGTCCGGTAGCCGCCGATGAGCGCCAGCAGCACCCGCGCCGGAGCCGACCACGATCCCGGAGCCCGTTGCTGCTGGTGCTCGATCCGCACTTGGGCGTCCAACTGGCTCATCGGCCGGCCGCTACAGATCGCAGGCGTGCTCCAGATCGGCACCGAGACGCGCCGACCGGGCCTGCGCGGCGCGCGGGCAGGGCGCGCACCACGGTGCGGCTGCCCGCGCGGCAGCGAACTGAGCCGCGTGCGAGCTGGGCGCGCAGCCGCCGGCTCACCCGGTGCCGCACCACGCTGCCGCCGACGGCCTTGCTGACGATCAGCCCGACCCGCGGGCACTCGGGGCGTCGGTCCGCGCGCGCGCCCGAATCGGCTACGTCCTCCGGGTCGGACCTGGTGCACCACCACCGTCCCCGCCGCGCCCGGCGACCGGCGCGCAGCGCGTACGCGAAGTCGGCCGACCGGCGCATCCGGTTGGGCGCAGGCAGCACAGCAGGGTGGGCGAGACGATCGCAGGCGAGCCGGGCGCTCAGGCCGAGAGCTCGCTGCGACCCTTGCGGCGGCGCGCCGCGAGGATGGCGCGCCCGGCGCGCGTGCGCATCCGCAGCCGGAAGCCGTGCGTCTTGGCGCGGCGGCGGTTGTTCGGCTGAAACGTGCGCTTGCTCACGGCGGGACTCCATCACTTTCCTGACGTACGGGCACGTGGCCACGCAGATGAGGCCTGCAACGTGCACAACCGGCTCGGCTCGGCCGGACAACGGGCCGAGTGAGCCGACATCCACGGTACGGATCACCGCCCGTTCGGGTCAAACCGGGCCGCTGATCGGGGCCAGCGAAATGCGCAGCCGGCGACCGTATCGACGACGACGCGTCACGCTCACGACGACACGCCGACGCCTATTGTCCACCTTCGGTGCCGCTGTTAGGTTCGCCCACCGTGACGCCCCGCTGACGCGGCACAGCCGCCGTCGGCAGTGGGGCATGGCGCCGCTTTCATGCACAGGTCTGTGGAAAAGTCTGTGGATTTCGGCGACCCAACCAGCCACGTGCGATGCTCGGGGTACCGGCGCAGGCACTGGCCCGAGTGAGCCAGCGCACCGCGGTAGAGCCGACACGACCCAGTACGACCCAGCGACATGGAGTGAGCCGGTCCGTGGACGACAGCGCCGAACTCGTCACCGTCTGGGACCGAGCCCGGCAGCGTTTCGACAGTCCGACGATCAAGCCCCAGCAGAAAGCCTGGATCGGCCTGACCCGCCCGCTCGGGCTGGTCGAGGACACCGCGCTGCTCGCCGCGCCGAACGAGTTCGCCAAGGACTACCTCGAGAACCGGCTGCGGCCCCTGATCGCTCAGGTGCTCAGCGAGGAAATCGGCCGCGAGATCGGCGTGGCGGTAACGGTGCTGACCCCCGACAGCGGTGCCGACGCCGGCAGCGACACGGCAGCGACACCGACGACACCGGCAGCGAGGACCCCGAGCCGGACCGCTCGGCCGAGCACCCCGAGGTCACCTACCGGACCGACAACAGCTGGCCGGACAAGAACTGGTCCGACACAGACTGGCAGGGCAACGACTGGCCCGCCGACAACGGCGTCGCCAACGGCACTGGCAGCGCCTCCGGCGTCGGAAACGCCGTCGGCGGCGCGATAGGTCGGCCCGGGCCGCGCTACCGGGCCCGCCACGACGCCTATGACCGCGATCGCGACGCCCGACTCAACCCGAAGTACACGTTCGACACCTTCGTCATCGGCTCCAGCAACCGGTTCACCCACGCCGCCGCGGTGGCGGTGGCCGAGGCGCCGGCGCAAGGCCTACAACCCGCTGTTCATCTACGGCGACTCCGGGCTGGGCAAGACCCACCTGCTGCACGCCATCGGCCACTACGCCCAGCGGCTGCTGCCCGAGCCTGTCGACGCGCTACGTCGTCCAGCGAGGAATTCACCAACGACTTCATCAACTCGGTGCGCGATGACAAGATGCAGGCTTTCCAGACCCGCTACCGCAGCGTCGACGTCCTGCTCATCGACGACATCCAGTTCCTCGAGCGCGCCGAGCGCACCCAGGAGGAGTTCTTCCACACGTTCAACACGCTGCACAACGCGAACAAGCAGATCGTCATCAGCTCGGACAAGTCGCCGCGGCAGCTGAACTCGCTCGAGGACCGCCTGCGCACCCGGTTCGAGTGGGGCCTGATCAGCGACGTCCAGGCGCCCGACCTCGAGACCCGCATCGCAATCCTGCGCAAGAAGGCGGCGCAGGACGGCATGAACCCGCCGCCGGAGGTGCTGGAGTTCATCGCCATCGCGCATCCAGAGCAACATCCGCGAACTCGAGGGCGCGCTCATCCGGGTCACCGCGTTCGCGAGCCTGAACCACCAGGCCGTCGAGCTCGCGCTTGCCGAGATCGTGCTCAAGGACCTGGTCGGCGAGAACGACACGCCGGAGATCACCGCGGCGACCATCATGGCCGTCACCGCCGAGTACTTCTCGATCAGCATCGACGACCTCGTCGGCAGCTCGCGCAGCCGGGTGCTCGTCAGCGCCCGGCAGATGGCGATGTACCTGTGCCGCGAACTCA
Source organism: uncultured Actinomycetota bacterium (assembly GCA_963718805.1). Lineage (GTDB taxonomy): Bacteria > Actinomycetota > Actinomycetes > Mycobacteriales > Jatrophihabitantaceae > Jatrophihabitans. The sequence goes on from CAVQZY010000002.1 coordinate 196,378, forward strand.
CCGACCTCTCGCTGCCCAAGATCGGCGAGAAGTTCGGCAGCCGCGACCACACCACCGTCATGCACGCCGAGCGCAAGATCCGCGCCCAGATGGCCGAGAAGATGACCATCTACAGCCAGATCGCCGAGCTCACCAGCCGGATCAAGGTCCGGGCCCGCACGTGACTGGCGCCACTCTGTGGGCAGCTGTCTGTGGACATCCGGCGCCGGGCTGTGGACAGCCTTGCTCCTGCGCCGATCGTCCACCGCCGTCCACCCCGACATGCCCAGCGCGGTACCCTGCTCGTCCACAGCGACGTCGGCCCTGGGCGCTAGCGTTTGTCGGGTGCACGGGGCGTCATCCCCAGCGTCCACAGCTGCGAAGAAGACAGACGAGAAATATCTCTAGATGATGGACAACGACAAGCTCGACCACCCGGTGGATTGTGTGGACGGTCCGCACCGGCGACGGGTCGATCGGAGCGCAGTGTGAAGTTCCGGGTCGAGCGCGAGGCTCTCGCCGACGCGGTCGCCTGGGCCGCCCGCAGTCTGGCCAGCCGACCCACGCTGCCGGTGCTCGCCGGCCTGCTGCTGCGCGTCGAGGGCGGAACGGCTGTCGGTGTCCGGCTTCGACCTCGAGGCCTCGAACGAGGTCGACCTCGAGGTGAGCGCCGGCGCGCCAGGCGCGGCGCTGGTGTCCGGGCGGCTGCTGGCCGACATCACCCGAGCCCTGCCGCCGCATCCGGTCGACGTCACCGTCGACGGCGCGCGGCTGTCGATCGCGTGCGGCGCGGCGCGCTTCACCCTGCCGACCATGCCGGTCGAGGACTACCCGAGCCTGCCCAAGATGCCGACCACCGCCGGGACGGTCAAGGGCGCCGAGTTCGCCGCGGCCGTCGCGCAGGTAGCGGTCGCCGCCGGGCGCGACGACACGCTGCCGATGCTGACCGGCGTCCGCCTCGAGATCGACGGCGACAAGCTGACTCTGGCCGCCACCGACCGGTACCGGCTCGCGGTGCGCGAGCTCACCTGGGAGCCCGAGGACCCGAACGCCGCCCGCAGCGCAGGTGCTGGTGCCGGCCCGCGCCCTGGCCGACGCCGCGAAGAGCCTGGCGCACAGCGAGGCGCTGACGATCGCGCTGTCCGGCGGCGGCGCCGAGGCGCGGGCAGCGGCATCATCGGCTTCTCCGGCGAAACCAACGGCCGCGCGAGCCGGGCCACCACCCGACTGCTCGACGCCACCTTCCCGCCCTACCGGTCGCTGCTGCCCAGCGAGTGGTCCTCGAGCGCCGAGGTGGCCGTGGCGCCGCTGGTCGAGGCGGTCAAGCGGGTGGCGCTGGTCGCCGAGCGCAACGCGCCGGTGCGACTCGAGTTCGCCGACGCCGCGCTGTCGCTGACCGCCGGCGGCGGCGCCGAGCAGCGGCCGGGCCGAGGAGCAGCTCGAGGTCGGCTACGACGGCGACACCATCGCCACCGCGTTCAACCCACAGTTCCTGCTCGACGGCCTCGGCGCGCTGTCCAGCGGCACCGCAATGATGCTGTTCACCTCGCCCACCAAGCCGGTGGTGCTGCGGCCCGAGGCGCCAGGGGGCGGCGAGTACACCTACCTGATCATGCCGGTGCGACTGCCCGGCTGAGCGCGTGTACGTCCGCCATCTGACCGTCGCCGACTTCCGCAGTTGGCCCAGCGCCGACCTGGCCTTCGAGCCCGGCCCGGCAGTGCTGGTCGGGCCGAACGGGCAGGGCAAGACCAACCTCGTCGAGGCACTCGGCTACCTGGCCACGCTGGGCAGTCACCGGGTCGCCACCGATGCCCCCCTGATTCGCGCCGGCGCCGACCGGGCGCTGATACAGGCCGCCGTCGTCGCCGACACCCGGGAGCTGCGTATCGATCTCGAGATCGCGGCCGGGCGCGCCAACCGGGCGCGGCTGAGCGGTGCGCCGCTGCTGCGTACCCGCGATGTGCTCGGTGCGCTGCGGGTCGTGCTGTTCGCGCCGGAGGACCTCGCGATCGTGCGCGGCGACCCGAGCGAGCGACGCCGCTTCCTGGACGAGCTCGTGGTGTCCCGAGCCCCCCGACTGGCCGGCGTGCGCGCCGAATACGAGCGCGTCCTCAAGCAGCGGGCGGCGCTGCTGAAGTCGGCCGCCGCGATCCGCCGCGGCACCGACCTGCCCACCCTCGACGTCTGGGACGACCACCTCGTCACTCACGGCGCGGAGCTGCTGCGGGCCCGGCTCGAGGCGGTCGCAGCGCTGGCGCCGCACGCCGCGCAGGCCTACGCGCAGGTGGCGCCGACCAGCGTGCCGCTGACCCTGAGCTACGGCACAGTGGTGCCGAGTGCGGCTGGGGTCGGTGCCGGCCCGGGCGCCTCAGTGCCCGAACCGGGCGTGTTGGTCGAAGAGCTGCGCGCCGAGCTCGCCAGGGTGCGTGTGGCCGAGCTGGACCGTGGCCTGAACCTGGTCGGGCCGCACCGCGACGATCTCGAGATCGCGCTCGGGACCCTGCCGGTGCGCGGGTACGCCAGCCACGGCGAGGGTTGGTCGGTGGCGCTCGCGCTACGGCTCGGCAGCTACGAGCTGCTCAGCCGCGACGTGCTGCCGGGTGGTGACCCGGTGCTCATCCTCGACGACGTATTCGCCGAGCTGGACACCGAGCGCCGCGCTCAGCTGGCCCGCGCCGCAGGCAAAGCCGAGCAGGTGATCGTTACCGCCGCGGTGCTGCAGGACGTCCCGGAGGAGCTGCTCGGGGCGTCCGGCGGCTGGTACGAGGTCACGGGAGGGGTGGTGCGGCATGTCCGATGAACCCGAAGACCGTCGAGAGTTATCCACAGGCGGCGGTGGAAAACCCGGGCCCGATGTGGACGACGACGCGCGAAGTGCGGCAGCTGAGGTGCCATCGTGCCCGGATGACCGACGCTGCGTGTCCGATTCGTCACAGGACGTCACAGGAGCTGCGGACGCACCAGACGGCGAGGATCTGACCCGATCGGCACTCGCCGACGCGCGCGGCATGGTGCGCCGCTCCCCGCGCGGGCGCGCGGTCGGGCGTCAGATCCGGAAGGACAACCTGGCGGGCCGGCGGCGCGGCACCGGTGAGCGCAACCGCGGCGGGTTCTCCGCCCCGGGCCCGGATCCACAGCGTGACCCGCAACTGGTCGGCCCGCTGCTGGCCGGCTACGTGGCCGAGCGGGGCTGGGACGCCGAGCTGGCGCACGCCCGGGTGTTCGCCGAGTGGCCGGCGCTGGTCGGTGCCGACGTGGCCGCGCACTGCCGGCCCGAGGCGCTGCACGAGGGCCAGCTGCGCATCGCTGCCGAATCGACGGCCTGGGCGACCCAGCTGCGGTTGCTGGGCAGCACGCTGCTGGCCCGGCTCGTCGCCGAACTCGGTCCCGGCGTGGTCGCGAGCCTGCACATCACCGGGCCGGTCGGGCCCAGCTGGAAGCACGGCACCTGGTCCGTGCGGGGCAGCCGCGGGCCTCGGGACACGTACGGCTGAGCGCGCGCGAGGCGTGGGCGAGGTACCGCCCCAATGGGCTCCCGTGTGTGGTAGGGAGCAAATGCCTCTGGAGCCGACTCAGGCCGCGTGGTGCCCGCTTTCTGTCGTCGGCATCGGCTAAACTGGACGCGTTCACCAGTATGGCCGCGAGCGTCGCCGACTGCGGTCCTACTGGTGTGGTTTGTGTATAGACCGGTGACGGAGTCAACCAGCGCCGGACAACGCCGGGCGCCGAGCCCGGGAAAGAGGTTCGTGTCTGTGGCCAGCCCCGCGAAGACAGCCGCTCAGCCCGCCAAGTCCGCCAAGCGCAGCGACTACTCCGGTGCGTCCATCACCGTGCTCGAGGGTCTCGAGGCGGTCCGCAAGCGGCCGGGCATGTACATCGGCTCGACCTCCGAGCGTGGCCTGCACCACCTGGTGTGGGAGGTCGTCGACAATTCTGTCGACGAGGCGCTGGCCGGGCACGCCGACCGCATCGAGGTCGTCCTGCTCGCCGACGGCGGGGTGCGGGTCATCGACAACGGCCGCGGGATGCCGGTCGACATGCACCCGCAGCAGAAGCGGCCCACCGTCGAGGTCATCCTGACCGTGCTGCACGCGGGCGGGAAGTTCGACGGTAAGGCCTACGCGGTGTCCGGCGGCCTGCACGGCGTCGGGGTGTCGGTCGTCAACGCGCTCAGCCACCGGCTCGAGGTCGAGATCGACCGCGACGGTTTCCATTGGAGCCAGCCGTATGAGAACCAGAAGCCGGCCGCGCCGCTGAAGAAGGGCGGCCCGACCCGGCGCACCGGCACCACCGTCACCTTCTGGGCCGATCCGGCGATCTTCGAGACCACCACCTACTCCTTCGAGACCATCAGCCGCCGGCTGCAGGAGATGGCGTTCCTGAACAAGGGCCTGACCATCGTGCTGCGCGACGAGCGGGCCGAGAAGGTCGTCGACGAGAACGATGCCGCGGCGGTGCCGAAGACGAGCAAGGCGCCGAAGGAGATCACGTACCACTACGCCGGTGGGATCGCCGACTTCGTGCGACACATCAACGCCACCAAGGATCCGATCCACAAGGACCCGATCTACTTCGCCGAGGACGGCGACAACCCCGCCGACCGGATGTCCGTCGAGGTCGCGATGCAGTGGAACGCCTCCTACACGGAGAGCGTGTACACGTTCGCGAACACGATCAACACCCAGGAAGGCGGCACCCACGAGGAGGGGTTCCGGGCCGCGCTCACCAACGTCGTCAACCGCTGGGCCATCGCCCAAAAGATCATCAAGGACACCGCCGACGACCGGTTCAAGGGCGATGACATCCGCGAGGGCCTCGCCGCGATCATCTCGATCAAGCTCGGCGAGCCGCAGTTCGAGGGCCAGACCAAGGGCAAGCTCGGCAACTCGTCGGCGAAGACCTTCGTACAGGGGGCGTGCACACGCTGGCTCGAGGACTGGTTCAACCGCAGCCCGAGCGAGGCCAAGGTCGTCGTCAACAAGATCAACCAGGCGGCACGGGCCCGCAAGGCCGCGCAGCAGGCCCGCAAGCTCGCCCGCAAGAACGCGCTCGACACCCTCGGCATGCCGGGCAAGCTCGCCGACTGCCGCTCCACCGACCCGGGCGAGAGCGAGTTCTACATCGTCGAGGGCGACTCCGCCGGTGGTTCGGCGAAGTCGTGCCGCGACTCGATGTTCCAGGCGATCCTGCCGATCCGCGGCAAGATCATCAACGTCGAGAAGTCGCGCATCGACCGCGTACTGAAGAACAACGAGGTGCAGTCGCTGATCACCGCGCTCGGCACCGGCATCCACGACGATTTCGATCTCAGCAAGCTGCGCTATCACAAGATCGTGCTGATGGCCGACGCCGACGTCGACGGCCAGCACATCACCACCCTGCTGCTCACCCTGCTGTTCCGGTTCATGCGACCACTGATCGAGGCCGGCCACGTCTACCTCGCTGCGCCGCCGCTGTACAAGATCAAGTGGAGCAAGGGCGACCCGGATTACGTCTACTCCGAGAAGGAGCGCGACGTGATGATCAAGGCCGGGCAGGATGCCAACCGCAAGCTCGCCAAGGAAGACCCGATCCAGCGGTACAAGGGTCTCGGCGAGATGAACTCCAAGGAGCTGTGGGAGACCACGATGGACCCCGCGCACCGCATCCTGCGGCTCGTCACGCTCGACGACGCGGCTACTGCCGATGAGTTGTTCAGTGTGCTCATGGGAGAGGACGTCGAGGCGCGCCGGTCGTTCATCATTCGGAATGCGAAAGACGTGCGGTTCCTTGATATTTAATCTCGCCGTACCTCCCATCGTCGGCTTGCGTGGAACCTCCGGCGCGTCTCGATGAAAGGCTTGCTTCTTAAATGACTGACACCACTGACACGGGTGGGTTCGACCGGATCGAGCCGGTTGACATTCAGACCGAGATGCAGCGGTCCTACATCGACTATGCGATGTCGGTCATCGTGGGGCGGGCGTTGCCGGATGTGCGGGACGGGCTCAAGCCGGTACACCGCAAGATCCTCTACGGGATGTACGACTCGGGCTTTCGGCCCGACCGCAACTACGTCAAGTGCGGGCGCGTGGTCGGCGACGTCATGGGCAACTACCACCCGCACGGCGACGGGGCGCTCTACGACGCGCTAGTGCGCATGGCGCAGCCGTGGTCGCTGCGCTACCCGCTGATCGACCCGCAGGGCAACTTCGGGTCGCCGGGCAACGATCCGGCAGCGGCCTACCGCTACACCGAGTGCCGGCTGAAGAACCTCGCGATGGAAATGTTGCGCGACATCGACGAGGAGACCGTCGACTTCATCCCGAACTACGCCGGCAACACCACCGAGCCGGTCATCCTGCCTGCGCGATTCCCGAACCTGCTCGTCAACGGTTCGGAGGGCATCGCGGTCGGGATGGCCACCCGGATCCCGCCGCACAACCTGCGCGAAGTCGCCTCCGGGGTGTCGTGGGCACTGGACCACCCGGACGCCACGAGCGAGGAGTTGCTCGAGAAGCTGCTCGAGCTGGTGCGGGGGCCGGACTTCCCGACACACGGCCTGATCGTCGGCACCGACGGAATCCAGGACGCCTACCGCACCGGGCGCGGGTCGATCCGGATGCGGGCCGTGGTCGAGGTTGAGCAGGACCAGAAGGGCGCCACGATCCTGGTGGTGAACGAACTGCCCTACCAGGTCAACCCGGACAACCTCGTGGAAGCGATCGCGCAACTGGTGAAGGACGGCCGCATCGGCGGCATCCGCGCGATCCACAACGAGAGCTCGGACCGCATCGGGATGCGCATCGTCATCACGCTGTCCCGTGACGGCGTCGCGAAGGTGGTGCTGAACAACTTGTTCAAGCACACCCAGCTGCAGACCACGTTCGGCGCCAACATGCTGGCGATCGTCGACGGCGTGCCGCGCACCCTGCGCCTCGATCAGTTCGTCACACACTACGTCGAGCACCAGATCGAGGTCATCGTCCGGCGGACCCGGTTCCGGCTGCGTAAGGCGGAGGAACGCGCCCACATCCTGCGCGCGTTGCTCAAGGCGCTGGACCAGCTCGACGCCGTGATCGCGCTGATCCGCAACGCGCCGTCGGCCGAAGCGTCCAAGGCCGGCCTCATGGAGCTGCTGGAGATCGACCAGCTCCAAGCCGAGGCGATACTCGATCTGCAGCTACGCCGGCTCGCGGCGCTGGAGCGGCAGAAGATCATCGACGAGGCCGCCGAGATCGAGGCCAAGATCGCCGATCTGAACGACATCCTCGCCAGGCCCGGCCGGCAGCGACAGATCGTGCGCGACGAACTCACCGAGATCGTGGACAAGTACGGCGACGACCGGCGCACCCGTATCGTCCCGCACGACGGCGACGTGTCGATGGAAGACCTGATCGCGCAGGAAGACGTCGTCGTCACCATCACCCGCACCGGCTACGCGAAGCGGACCAAGACCGACCTCTACCGCGCTCAGCGCCGCGGTGGCAAGGGGGTGCAGGGCGCGAGCCTGCGCGCCGACGACATCGTCGCACACTTCTTCGTCACCTCGACCCACGACTGGATCCTGTTCTTCACCAACAAGGGCCGGGTATATCGCGCGAAGGCCTACGAGCTGCCGGAGGCCAACCGCAATGCCCGGGGCCAACATGTGGCGAACCTGCTGGCCTTCCAGCCGGGTGAGGCGATCGCCGAGGTCATCACCCTCAAGAACTACGAGGTCGCCCCGTACCTGGTGCTGGCTACGAAGCACGGGCTGGTCAAGAAGACCAAACTGACCGATTTCGATTCCAACCGCACCGGCGGGATCGTCGCGATCAACCTGCGCGCGGACGACGAGCTGATCGACGCCGCGCTGATCTCGGGGTCCGACGATCTGCTGCTCGTCAGCCGCAAGGCGATGTCGATCCGGTTCACCGCGGACGACGACGCGCTGCGACCGATGGGCCGGGCCACCTCCGGGGTGTTCGGGATGCGGTTCAACGACGGCGACGAGTTGCTGGCGATGGAGGTCGTCCGCGCCGCCACCGACAACAACGACGTCGAAATCTTGGTCGCCACTGAGGGTGGCTACGCCAAGCGCACCCGAATCGGCGAGTATCCGGTTCAAGGTCGGGGCGGCAAGGGCGTGCTCACCGCGCGTATCGTGTCAACCCGAGGTGGCCTCGTCGGTGCGGTCGCGGTGTCCCCGAGGGACGAGATCTACGCGATCACATCGGACGGGGTGGTAATTCGCACCACAGCGGCAGAGGTGCGGCGCGCCCAGCGACAGACCATGGGTGTGCGCCTCATGAACCTGCCGGATGGCGTCAACGTTGTCGCTGTCGCCCGCAACGCCGACGAACCGGATGAGCAGGAGTAAGCGGATCGATCAACTCGCAATCTCAGACCGGTCAGCCGACCGCGCGCAGGAGGATTGGACGAATATGAGTTCGCCGCAGAACGGGCCGGGGGCGCCGACGGGTGTCGACGTCGACCCGAAGCCCCCTGCCCCGCACGGCTCAGCGTCCGGCGACGCCGGGTTCGGGTCGTCCACCAGCTGGGGATCCACCACGTCCACCGTTGCGGGCAGCTCCGGCCAGAACGCGCCGCAGGGCGGCACGCCGAGTGCGGCGGTGACCTACCCGCCGCCACCGGGTGTGCCCGCGCCGGCCGCGCCCGCACCGGGTCGGCCCGGGTCGCCCACAGCTGGTGCCGGTCCGGCAGCGCCGAGCGGCCGTGGCCCGCGTGCGGCCCGCGCCCGTGGCCCGCGCCGGGCCCGGCTGCAGCTGCGGCACATCGACGCATGGACGGTGCTGAAGTTCTCCTGCGTGCTGTCCATCGCGCTGTTCTTCGTGTGGCTGATCGTCATCGGCGTCCTGTTCGGCGTGCTCGACGGCACCGGGATCATCGCGAAGATCAACGACTCGATCACGACGATCAACGGCGCGAACGCGAAACCGCCGGTGACGCCGGGCATCGTGTTCGGCGGCGCGGCGATCATCGGGGTCGTCAACATCGTGCTGTTCATCGCGATCACCACGATCGGGTCGGTGGTCTACAACCTGTGCGCCGACCTCGTCGGCGGCATCGAGGTCACCCTGTCCGAACGCTGATCGGGCGCCCGGAACCGGGTTGGGCGCGGCCGCTCGCGCCCGTTACGCTTGCTCGAGTTTCGCGGGCCTGTAGCTCAGACGGTTAGAGCGCATCCCTGATAAGGATGAGGCCGGAGGTTCAAGTCCTCCCAGGCCCACGGCAAGTTCATCGCAAGTTCTCCCGGCATGTCGGAGGTGTGCGTGAAGAAGGTCGTCGTGCTGGTCGTCGCCGGCGTGGCGGTCGGGACCGCCGTCGCCCGTCGCCGCCGGGCCCAGCGCGACTCCGCCGAGCTGTGGCGCGAGGCCACCGCCGACGCGTCGGGCTGACGCGCCCCGCGGGGACGTAGCTCAATTGGCAGAGCACCGCCTTTGCAAGGCGGGGGTTGAGGGTTCGAGTCCCTTCGTCTCCACTCTCTGAAGGCCCGGTATTTACTGGCCTGTAGGCACCTGGCGCCGTGCGTCAAGATCGGTGATCTTGTCAGGAATCCGTGAGGAATCCGTCTGAGCCCGTCCCGCGCGGGCCAGCTCGTCGATTCGGCTCGCTACTGCGTCGAGGTCGGAATCGAACAAGTCGGAGTAGACGTCGAGAGTGATGGACGGCTTCGCGTGGCCCAACATCCTGCTCACCGCCAGCACGTTGGCCCCGGCGCTGACCGCGATCGACGCCGCGGTGTGGCGCAGCTCATGCGGCGTCAGACCGGCCTCACCGATCGCCGCAGCGGCTTCGTCGATCCACGCCTTGCGCGCGTTCCGGTTCCGTAGCCAAGAGCCACTCGGGGCCGGGAAGAGGAGCTCACCGCGGCCGCGGCCACGGCATGCCGCGGCGATCTCCTCGGCCAGGAACGCCGGGACCGGCACCGAGCGGCGCTCATAGTTCTTCGGGTCCTTCTCCACGATCCGCCCCCCGTTTACCTCGACCGCAACCACCTCGACGGACAGCCGCCGCCGGAACGCGTCGAAGCACGACACCCGCATGCCGGACAGCTCCGACCACCTCAGCCCGCACAGCGCGAGCACGTAGACCGGCAACCGGCCCTTCCCGGCGAGCTGGTGGACCTGGTCCACGTCCAGGTAGCGGCGCCGCTTCCCCGAGGCCCGCGGCACGTCGACCTCGCGCGTCACGTTCACCATCAGCCGCTTGTCCTTGATCGCCAGGGTGAGGATGCCGGACAGCACCGAGACGATCTTCTGCACCGACCCGGGTGCCTGCCCGCCCACCAGGAGCTGTCCGACCCATCCCTGCACGCCGAGGACGTCGACGTCCTCGAGGCGCACCCGGCCCCACCTCGGCGAGATGTGGACCTCGACGATGTTGGCGTTCCTGGCCGCCGTCGTCGGCGACCAGCGCGGCTTGCTGGCCAGGTAGAGCGGTGCCAGCTCTCCCACGGTCGTGCGACCGCGTTCCGGCGCGATGTACGTCGAGGTCACCACCGATGTCGTGACACCGTCGAGGTACCGCTGTGCGTCGATCTTCCGGACGAAGTTGCGGGACAGGTCCCGGTTGGTCGCCGGCTCGACGTAGCGGGCCTGGTAGCGGCGCTTCCCCGCCTTCGTCGTGACCTTCTGGATGTGACTCACGCCCGCGCTCCTGTCCACCGGATCCCGAGCACGTGCTCCCAGATAGCCTTCTCCGCCCGCCTGATCGAGGTCTGCGCATCCCGGTCGCCGGCGAAGCCGACGTAATTCGCCCACGCTTCGCCGCGGGCCTGGATGTAGCTCTCGACCTCGGCGGCGCTCACGTCCTGGTCCTCGAGGCGATCCGCGGCCGCCGCTAGGGCACGAGCGGACTGCGCGACGTCGATGAGGATGTTCTCCACCGCGGCGAAGCGCTCCTGCCGCTCGACGACCGACAGATCGCCGGCCGCGATCTCGGCGATCTCGACGCCGAGCGCGGCCGCGATCTCGGCGCCCTCGTCGAGCCGCAGCGCCTTGGCGCCGGTTTCAATGCGGGCGATCGTCGACTGCGACCAGACCCGTCCGGTCGGCGACACGTCGGAGAGCCGCGCCGCGAACTCCGACTGACTGAGCCCGCGCAGTGACCGCAGCTCACGAATCACGTCCCCCGGTGAGCCGGTGCGCTGGTTCGCCATGCAATGCAAGATATCACCAGTGATGAGCGGGTTCCAGTCTTACCGCGCTATTGCATTGTGAATCATATGAGGTGTAGAGATTGCATCGCACATCAAGTCAGTCACAGAGGGAGGTGATCGAAGTACTGGCCCAGCGTTCCGCTTATCATCGCCTTCCGCTCGCCACGGAATCAATTGATTTCCGGAAACTCATTGATTCCGTCTGCGACGGAACGCTAGGGTTTCCGGAAGGTAACCGAACCAGCGAGCGGGGAAGGAGGAGTCCAATGAACCCCAGCACCGCGCCCCTAACGAGCGAAGCGGACATCCTCACCGCTGCCCTCGCGACGTTGACGGAGCGCCTGCCGTCCGATTGGAAGTCGAACATCCAGCGCGAAGCGGCTGCCGGTCGCTACACAGCTGACGCTGTCATCACGATCACCGCACCAGGGGGTACGCGAGCGACTCTGTACGCCGAAGTGAAGCGAAGCGTCGTCACCAGGGACCTGCCTGCAATGGTGGAGCAGGTCCAGACGTACATCGACGCTGCCGCTTCGCCGCGACGCGAGGGAGTCAAGCCCTTCGTCGTGGCGAGATACCTGGCACCGCCACTGCAGCAATGGCTCACCGAGCGCGACATCCCCTACGCCGATGCCGTAGGGAACATCCGGGTCTCGCTCAGGGAGCCGGCGCTGTTCGTCCGCGACGTGGGCGCGCAACGGGATCCCTGGCGCGGACCAGGACGTCCGAAGGGCAACCTGACCGGAGCCTCGGCAGCCAGGGTCGTCCGGGCATTGGTGGACTTCCGACCCCCCTACACGGTGCCGGGGCTGATGAAGCTCGCAGACACCCCCAGCGGAAGCACCTATCGCGCTGTCGACTTCATCGACGAGCAGGACCTCCTCACCCGTGCGGACGACGGCAAGATCACCGACGTGCGTTGGCGCGCGCTGCTGGAACGGTGGTCGAAGGACTACAGCTTCTCCAAGCTCGCGGCTGGAAGTACGTACCTCGCACCACGCGGCTTGCCCGATCTCATGAAGCGGCTCGCTCGGCTGACCGACGATGACCAAGCTGGTCGGTACGCCGTGACCGGCTCACTCGCCACACCGAAGTGGGAGTCGTACGCACCGGCGAAGAACGCGATGATCTACGCAGACAACCCCGAGGGGTTTGCTGCTCGGGCCGACCTCCGGCTGGTCGACGCGGGTGCGAACGTCCTCATCGCGCGCGCTGAAAACACCGCGTCGCTCGACCGCGCGCAACGACTGGACGGGACCGTGATCGTGGCGCCAAGCCAGGCCGCGGTCGATCTACTCACCGCGCCGGGCCGCGCCCCCGAGGAAGGCCGCGCTCTGCTCGACTGGATGGAAAAGAATGAATTCAACTGGCGACAGTGACGACCTGTTGGTCCGGGCGCGATCGGTGCTGCTCGACGCATTGATCGCCCTCGACGCGCACCGCGACTCCGTCGTCGTGATTGGAGCCCAGGCCATCTACCTGCACACCGGCAGCGCGCCCGTCGCGGTGGCCGAGGCGACGAAGGACAGCGATCTTGGTATTGACCTGCGCACGCTCGGTGACGACCCACTCATTGAAGAGGCCATGAGTCGCGCCGGGTTCCACCATGACCCGCTGGCCGGACAGCCGGGGTCGTGGCTCAGCACGGGTGGCATTCCGGTCGACCTCATGGTCCCCGATGCGATTGCCGGGAAGGGCCGTCGCAGCGTCCAAGCGCCGCCACATGACAACCGGGCGCTCCGCCGGGCGGTTGGGCTTGAGGCGGCGGTCATCGACAACGCTGTGGTGACGATTCGCGCGCTCGCGGCCGACGATGACCGAGCGGTCGAGGCTCGAGTTGCCAGCCCAGCGGCGCTGCTCGTTGCGAAGCTGCACAAGCTCGGTGAACGACAGGAGACGCCCGACCGGCTCGTGGACAAGGACGCCTACGACGTCTACCGGCTCTTCGTCGCCATCGCGACGGACGAACTGGCCGCGGCGCTCGTCCGACTGCTCGCGGACGAACTCGCCGGTGACGTCACGAGGGCAGCGCTGGACTTCCTCGCCCAGTTGTTCGGGAACGCAGACAGCGCCGGCTCGGTCATGGCGGGTCGCGCCGAGGAGCTCGTCGGCGACCCCGCCGTCGTCGCGGCAGCATGCGCAGCCCTCGCGGGTGACCTCCTTGCCGCGGTTGGTCGCTGACGCGCGACGCTAGATTGAGTGACGGCCGGCAGCGAACTCATCGAGCTCCGCCCGCCGCCGGCCGTCGTTGGTGACGGTGAACGTTGGCCTACGCCGCCAGTCCGCTGGCGCCGCCGGCGTTGTCGCGGACGTTGTCCGCCGCGGCTTGCGCTGCCCAACGGCTGGAGAACGCCTCGCCTGACGCCGCCACCTTGTCTGACGACCTCCAAGCCCGCCAGCGGTACTGCCCGCCGAAATCGGCGTACACCTCGTACCGCGCCGTCCCCGCTCCGGCCTTAAACGCCGCCGCCGCTCGATGCGCGTTGTAGGACGAGGCGAACGACTCGCCTGCCCACACGACGAGCTTGTTGTTCCCGGCGTACAGCCACCAGTTCTGGTTTCCGCCCCTGTCGGGGCCTACTTCGAACCGCCACATGGCGATCACTCCTTCCGCGCCGCGCGGCGCGAATCTTGCGCGGGCGACGAGGTGAGTGATGTCATGCGAGATGCACACGCAGAGACATCACACGGTCTCGTGCACCTCAGCGCCCGGCCTGCCAGCCGGGCGCTTTGGCGCTTCCGCGCGATTTACTCCGTGACCAGGATGGTCGCGGTGTTCTAGATGTACATCGCGCCGTTGGCGAGTCCACCGCGCCACGCCGGTTGGGATGCGGCTGCGATTCGTGAATTGCGCCCATTTACGCGCCCAAAAACATCCGTGTAGTTCGGCGTTTCTGGCGACCCCTGCGCCACCACGCTGGCACGATTCGTTGTGTAGCTAGGAAGAGCGCCGTCAGATTTCCGCGCGAGCAAAGGGATGAACATGAGCGAACAACCGCACGATGGCGACTCGGACTTCGACGTTGCTGAGTACTGCGGGCGACTGTCTTGCCGAAAGGTGATCGTTCAGTCTGCGGGGCGGGGCCGCCGGCGCGAATTCTGTTCCGAGACCTGTAGGCGTGGTGCTGATCGCGAGTACAAGCGGGCGAAGGCGTATGTGGAGAGCTTCGAGCGGAATCTCCGGAACTTCCGTCACGAGGTGGCCGCATACGGGCGAAAATCCGAGGAGGGCGTCATCACGCCGCAGGAACTGGAGCGTATCCAGCGCGATGCGCACGTGGCCATTGGCAGGGCTCAGGCCGTAGTTGAGTTCAGCGCCGGCGCCGAAGATCGCTACCTAGACGAGCTGCTGCTCCTGCTTCGCACGGTCGAGCCGCTGGTAGCTCCCACGCTCGCACTTGCTACCGCCTGACACGGCCACCCCGCGTCTGCGCAAGATCCAAATCTGCAACCTGTGAGCCCGTGTGGGCAACGGATGGGCAACAGGACGTCCAGCAACGGCCGTCGGTGACCAGCGGCGGGGACCCTCAAAAGCCCTGCAGTCACTAGCCTTCAGCGGCTTCCATCATCAACCATCAAGCCGCGGAGCGGGTTTGCAAGGCGGGGCTTGAGGGTTCGAGTCCCTTCGTCTCCACCCTCTGAAGACGCTGTATTTGCTGGGCTGCTGGCGGTCACGAACGGCCAGGCTAGGCCGAGGATGCCGGACAGCACGCCTTGTGCCTTGCGGACGACGGCACGTGACAGCTCGGTCGCGGTCAGCTGGGCGAGCCAGGTCTGGACGTCGCCTTGCACGATCGGAAAGGGTGGTACGTCGTGCCAGCGAGGCCCAACCTGCGGCTCGGGACGTCCTCGTAGGGCTCGGGCCGTCGGGTTGAGGTTGATCTTTCCGGCGAGTCAGACCGGCTCGAGATCGCCCACCGTGAGCATGGAGCGGCTTGGTCGACATACGTGCCGGCGGGCACCGCCGGAGCCACCGTCGGTTGTTGTTACCGGACGCGGATCTCGGAGGAACGATGACGATCCTGGTCGAGACCGACGGCCGGAGCCGAGTGGTGCTGCCCGGCCACGCGAACCAGCGCTACCTCGTACACGAGAACGCCGACGGCAGCCTGCTGCTGCAGCCGGCCGCCGTGGAAACCGAGGCCCAGCTCGAGTACGACAGCGATCCGGAGCTGCGCGAGCTGCTCGCTCGAGCCACCGCCTCACCGACCGTCCGCCGGACCCGTGAGCGCCGTACGGGGTGAGCGGCACGGGTCGACTACTCCGATGTCGCGGACAAGCAACTCGATGCGCTCGACGCCGGGTCGGACGTTGTCCTGTACAACGCCGTGCTGGACGCCTGCGAGCTGATCTTTCGCATGCCCGCACAGGCGCAGGCTTTGTCGACAGCGATCACAACGCGAGAGGGGATCCGGCTACGACTGCCAGTCGCCGGCCATCCCCCGTACAGGGTGTTCTGGTCCGCTGACGGTCCGCGTGTCGAAGCCGTCTTCCCGCATCCGTAGGTGAACACCGGATCGCTCCGGCCGATGCACGCGAAGGCAGGGCGACTCGTCTCAACTGACGGGCTCCCGGCCTCACTTCCGAAACTCCTCGCTTCGGGCACAGCGATTGTGACCGTCACCCGCCGCGCCGTGTTGAGAGACGCTCGGGATGAGGACGCTGGCGACATCCAATGTGGTGACAGTCGATCTCTTCCGAACTCGGTGCAGCCGTAAACCTTCCCGACCCGAGGTGGTCTCGAGCTCGGATGCGTTGTCATACACGTACCAAACCGCAAGGTTTCCGTCGAATAACTTTGCCGTCGCCACGGCTTGCGCGCCGCTTCAAGTCCTGCTTAGGTTCGGTAGGTCGAGCGCTGACGGGGGCTCCGAACATCCCACGGTCTCCCGGTGCGCCATCGCCCTTCAACGGGAGGAATGCATGCCCAGCCGTCGCATCACCGCCGTCGCGGCCACCGCCGCGGCGGTACTGGCCACCACGGTCGCCGTCGCGGGAACCGCGTCAGCCTCACCAGGCCGCCACGCGTTACCCGACAGCGCACCGCACTGGCTGGCCAAAGCCAAGCAGACGAGTTCGGTCGCGAAGTCCACGAACGTCGACTTCACCGTCGTCCTCGGCATGCGCAACGCCGCCGGCGCCAAGTCGCTGCTGCAGCGGGTGTCCGATCCGCGCAGCGCGTCCTACGGCAAATGGCTCACGAACGCGCAGTTCCGGGCGCAGTTCGCCCCCGCGAAATCCGACGTCGCGGCGGTGCAGTCGTGGCTGCGTTCGAGCGGGCTGAAGGTCGAGAATTCGCTGCCGAGTGGCATGGCCATCGAGGCGAGCGGTTCCGCGGCGCAGGTCGAGAAGGTGTTCGCCACCTCGCTGAAGAACTACCGCTACAAGGGCACCACGGTGAGCACAAACACCTCGACGCTCTCGCTCGCGGCTTCGACGCCGGCCAGGGTGCTGTCGGCGGTGTCCGGCGTATTCGGCCTGGATCAGGGCAGCATCCTGAAGACGCCCGCGAAGGCCCTCCCCGGCCCGCCGCCGGGCAGCCGCTACGGGGTGGCACCCTGTTCGTCCTACTACGGCCAGAAGGTGGCTACGGACAAACCGCCGGCATACGGGAAGTCGCAGCCGTACGCGGTGTGCGGATACGGCCCGCAGCAGTATCAGGGCGCCTACGGAGAAGCCTCGCTGCTCGCCAAGGGCATCACTGGCAAGGGTGTGACGGTCGCGATCACCGACGCCTACGCGGCGCCGACCATCCTCGAGGATGCGCAGCAGTACAGCTCGGCGCATTCGCAGCCGCTGTTCAAACCCGGGCAGTTCAACCAGATCACGCCGAAGCCGAACGCCTACAACATGATCGGGCAGTGCGACGCCCAGGGCTGGTACGGCGAGGAGACCCTCGACGTCGAGGCCGTGCATGCGATGGCGCCCGGAGCGAAGGTCGTCTACGTCGGCGCGAAGAACTGCACCAACGGTCTGGACATGGCCTGGGCAAACGCGATCGACAACCACGTCGCCGACATCATCACCAACTCCTGGACCGACGGCGTCGATGATTTAGCCGATCTGGGCCAGTCCTACGTCGACTTCTACGTGCAGTCCTCCCTCGAGGCGGCGCTCACCGGCATCACGGTGAACTTCTCCAGCGGAGACGCCGGCGACAACACCAGCGGTGGCACCGACGTCGCCTCGAGGACCGTCGAATTCCCCGCTGACCTGCCGTACGTGACCGGCGTGGGTGGCACCAGCGTCGAGGTGGGCACGAACAACCAATGGCTCGGTGAGTACGGCTGGCAGAACGCCTACTCCAACCTGGTCAACGGGGCCTGGACCCCGGCCCCGCCCGGCGACTACAGCTCGGGCGGCGGCGGCGGCACCAGCGTGCTGTTCGAACAGCCCTGGTACCAGAAGGGCGTCGTGCCGGGCAGCATGAGCAAGTATTTCGGCTCGACGCCGATGCGCACCGTTCCCGACATCTCGATGCCCGGCGACCCGAATACCGGCATGCGGGTAGGCGAGACCCAGGTGTTCCCCGACGGCACCTACTGGGATCAATACCGCATCGGCGGCACCAGCCTGTCCTCGCCGCTGATGGCGGGGGTGCTGGCGGTGGCCAATCAGTACGTCGGCCACCCGCTCGGATTCGTGAACCCGCTGTACTACCAGCTGAGCGGGTCGTCGGCGCTGCACGACATCGTCGCTCCGACCAGCCCGGTTGCCCAGGTGCGGACGAACTATGTCAACGCGGTGGACAACTCGCAGGGCAAGGCCTACATCCTGCAGACTGTCGACACCCAGTCCAGCACGATCCACAGCGTGCCGGGCTATGACGACGAAACGGGCGTCGGCACCCCGTACGGTCCGAGGTTCTTCTCGGCACTTGCGTCAGCTGCGAACGGCGGCTGACCGGGCGCACCCCACCGATGATCAGCTGAACCACGTGGCCTCGTGCGGCGCTCGCGCCGCACGAGGCCACGTGCATTTGCGCTGGGAGTTTTGAGACAGAAGGGAATCGCATGACCGCACGCCGCATCACCGCTGTCACTGCTGCCGCGGGGGCCGTCCTCGCCGCCACGGTGGCCGCCACCGCCTCGGCCGCCTCGGCCGCGCCCTCATCCACTGCTGTTGCCAACACGCGCCCGACCTGGACTGCGCACGCGCGGCACCTCGGCCACGCCAAGTCCTCGGCTCCCGTCTCCGCCCGCGTATACCTCGCGCCGCGCGGCGGCCTGGCCGCGCTGAAGGCCGCCGCGATCGCGGTGAGCACGCCGGGCGGCGCCACCTACCGCCGCTTCCTCTCCAAATCGGCGTACCAGCAGCGTTACGGCGTCACGGCGGCCACTGTCGAGGCGGTCTCGGCCTTCCTGCGGGCCAACGGACTGCATGTCCGCAGTGTCGGGGCCGCCAACCGCTACATCAGCGTCACCGGCAAGGTCGCCGCAGCGGAGAAGACCTTCGGCACGAAGATCGAGCGGTTCCGGCACGACAACGCGACGGTGCAGGCACCGACATCGGCGCTGAAGGTGCCGACCTCACTCGCGTCGTCGGTGCTGACCATCACCGGCATCGACACCACCAAACGCGTGATGAAACCGGCGAGCACGCCGCAGCACGCGCCCGCCGGCTTCCGGGTCGGCAAGCCGTGTTCGGCCTACTACGGCCAGAAGAGCGCGACCAGTGTGCCCAAGTTCGCGGGCAAGACGCTGCCCTACGCCGTCTGCGGCTACACCGGCCGGCAGCTGCGCACTGCCTACGAGGGCTCCACGAAGCTCACCGGCGCGGGCGTGACGGTCGCGATCACCGACGCGTTCGCCGCGCCGACGATCCGTGGTGACGCGAACACCTACGCGGCAAGACACGGTGACAAGCCGTTCGCCGACGGCCAGTTCGTCCAGACGAAGGCGCCGTTCTACGAGCAGCAGGAGGCGTGCCAACCGTCGGGCTGGTACGGCGAGGAGACCCTCGACGTCGAGGCCGTGCACGCGATGGCGCCGAACGCGAAGGTGCACTACTACGCGGCCTCCAACTGCTACGACGACGGGTTGCTGGTGGCGTTGGGGAATGTGGTCGACGACGACTCCGCCCGGGTCGTGACCAACTCGTGGGGCGACCCGGAGAACGACAAGACCGACGGCGCCGGCGAGTGGGCTGCGGCCTACGAGGCGGTATTCGCGCAGGGTGCGCTGGAGGGCATCAGCTTCCTGTACTCCTCGGGTGACGACGGTGACGAACTCGCCGCTTCCGGCACTCTGCAGCCGATCTATCCGTCCTCCGACCCGCTGGTGACCTCGGTCGGTGGTACCTCGACCGCCATCGACGCGCACAGCAAGCTGGTCTGGCAGACGGTGTGGGGTACCCACAAGTTCTCCCTCACCGACGCCGGGACCTGGAACCCGCAGGGCTTCGCCTACGGCGGCGGCGGCGGCGCATCGACGGTGTTCGCCAAGCCGACGTACCAGGACGGGGTGGTGCCCGGCGACATGCGGCAGACGCCGGACATGGCGCTCAACGGCGACCCGACGACGGGCATGCTGGTCGGGGAGACGCAGGAATTTCCGGACGGCACGTACTACGACGAGTACCGCATCGGCGGCACCAGCCTGGCCTCGCCGCTGTTCGCCGGCATGACCGCCTTGTCGGTGCAGCACGCCGGCAGCGGCGCCGGCCTGTTGAACCCGGTGATCTACTCCGCGCATTCGGCGTTCACCGACATCAAGGGCAAGGGCCCGGACGTGGGCAACGTCCGACCTGACTACGTCAACGGCGTGGACGCGTCGGACGGCGTCGGCTACTCGGTGCGCACCTTCAACCAGGACAGCAGCCTGCAGACCCGCAAGGGCTGGGACGACGGCACCGGGGTCGGGGTGCCGAACCCGGGCTGGTTGACAGCACTCGGCTGAACTGCTGACGGCTTGAGCAACGGCCCCGGGCGGCGCGCAACCCGCGTCGCACCGGGGCCGCTTCGGGTCCGGCCTGTCTCGGTAGCGTGGCAGCCATGAATCTGCTTGCCGTCTGGTTGGGCAAGCTCACCCTCTTCGCGCTGCGGCTGGTCGGGCGCCGCGGCAACGCGCTGCCCGGGCTGGTCGTGGAGAAGGTGTTCCCGCGCTACCTCACGAGGGCGATGGCCGGGCTGGCCGAGGGCGTGGTCGTCGTCACCGGCACCAACGGCAAAACCACCACGACGAAGATGGTCGCCACCGTGCTCGGCGAGCGGCTGCGGGTGCTCACCAACGACACCGGCTCGAACTTCGTCCGAGGCGCGATCACCGCGACCGTCGAGCACGCGAGCTGGTCGGGCCGGCTGCCGTACGACGTCGCAGTCTTCGAGCTCGACGAGGCGTGGGCGGTGCGGTTCGTCGAGCGGGTCGCGCCGCGCCGCGCGCTGCTGCTCAACGTGATGCGGGACCAACTCGACCGCTTCGGCGAGATCGACACCACCGCCGCGCTGCTCGGCAAGGTGGCGGCCGCCACCACCGAGCACCTCGTGCTCAACCGCGACGACGAGCGCATCGCGGCGCTCGCCGCCGACGCGTCGGCGCAGGTCAGCTACTACGGCGTCGCCCCGGCGCTGCGCGAGCTGTTCCCCAACGACGAGGAGCTCTACGGCGGCCCGGTGTACGTGTCCACCCTGCCCGCGACAGTGCAACTGCAGGCCCTGCCCGGGCCCGGGCGCCCGGCGCTGACCATGCAGGTCGGCGGCGTCGACGCTGGCGTGGAAGTCGACGCCGTGCTGCGCGCCGAGGGCCCGCACAACGCCCAGAACGTCTGCGGCGCCGCCGCGTTGGCGCTCACCTTCGAGTTTCCCGTCGACACGGTGCTCGCCGGCATCGCGAAGGTGTCCCCCGCCTTCGGCCGGGGCCAGACCTTCGCCATGGACGGCCGCAAGGTGGTGCTGCAGCTGGTCAAGAACCCGGCCGGGTTCCGGCAGAGCCTGCGCACTCTCGACGTCGCCGAACCGGCAGCCGTGGTGATCGTGATCAACGACGACTACGCCGACGGGCGCGACGTGTCGTGGCTCTGGGACGTCGACTTCGCCGGCGTCGGAGCCCGGCCGATGCGGCGCAGCACGTCCGGCACCCGGGCCGCCGACATGGCGGTGCGGCTGCGCTACGACGACCTCGAGGTCGACGAGATCGAACCGGACCTGGAGAAGGCGGTGCGCTCGGCCGTGGGCGCGGTGCCGCCGGGCGCGACGGTGGAGGTCTTCAGCACCTACACCGCCATGTGGGCGCTGCACGGGGTACTGCAACGGATCGCGGCCCCGGAATGAGCGCGCCAGAACTCGTCCTCGTGCACCTCTACCCGCGCGAGATGAACATCTACGGCGACACCGGCAACGTGCTCGTGCTGCGCAGGCGGCTGCAGTGGCGCGGGCTGCCGGTGCGGGTGGAGCCGGTCAGCGTCGGCGATCGGCTGCCGCACGACGCCGACATGCTGCTCGGCGGCGGCGGCCAGGACGCGGCGCAGGGCGACATCGGCGCGGACTTCGTCGGCCGCGGCCCGCAGCTGCGTTCGATGGCCGACGACGGGGTCGTGATGCTCACGATCTGCGGCAGTTACCAGTTGCTCGGGCACGAGTTCGTCACCCAGGAGGGCGTGCGGATCGCCGGCGTCGGGGTGCTGGACGTGGTCACCCGGGGCCAGTCGGTGCGCCTGATCGGCAACAACGTCGTCGACACCGCGCACACGGGCCGGCTGGTGGGTTACGAGAACCACAGCGGGCTGACCACGCTCGGGCCGGGTGCGCGGCCGCTCGGCACCACCGCCGCCGGCCGGGGCAACAACGGCACCGACCGCACCGAGGGCGCGGTGCGCGACAACGTCATCGGCACCTACCTGCACGGCCCCGTACTCGCCAAGAGCCCGCGCTTCGCCGACGACCTGCTGCGCCGGGCGTACGCGCGCCGGGGCACGGCGGTCGACCTCGAGCCGCTCGACGACACGCTGCCCGAGCGGGCGGCCCGGGTGGCGGCCGCCCGCCCGCGATGAGGGCACCTGGACCGGTCGCCGTCGCGGCCGTGCTCGCGCTGGCGGCCTGCGCCTCTGGCGGTCCCGGCGCGACGCCGAGCGATCCCGGCCCGGTGAGCACACACACCCAGGTGATCAGCCGCACCCGGACCACGGCCGCCGTGCCCTACGCGGTGCCGCCTGCGACCTCGGTCGCGCCGCTGCCGCCGGGCGCGCAACTCCCGAGCGGCGAGAAGGTGGGCCGGTGCCCCTATATTCGCGCCGGGCTCGACGCCGAGCCGGGCCCGGCGCCGACCGTCGCCGACATCGAGGGCGACCGGGTGGGCCGGGTGACTCTGCTGTCCGGCTATCGGCCGGCGGGCTGCCGGTTCTACTTCGCCTACCCGGCCTACCAGCCGGTGGCCGACATCCTGCCGACCACCTTCGCCACCGCGGCCCAGGCCCGCAACGCGATGATCCGCACCGCGGCGGCCGGCCGCGACGCGTCGACCTACCGCGACTTCGCCGGCGGGCTGACCGGCATCTCCTACCGCACCCGGTTCAACGGTGCAGACGGGGCGCGGGACTGGGCGTTCGTCTTCGCCAAGGACGAGGTCATGGTGGTGGTGCACACCCAGCAGACCACCTCATCGTCCAACGCGCGATACCTCGCCGCGGCGATCGCCGACAAATTCTGACTCCGCGCCTCGTGGCAGGATGAACCGTCCGTTCGCGCGAATCACCCGCAGCCCCGACGCTCAGGAGCCATCACGTGTCGTCCGCAACGCAGATCGCCACCCTGCACACCTCCGCAGGTGACATCCGGATCGAGCTGTTCGGCAACCACGCGCCGAAAACGGTGAAGAACTTCGTCGACCTCGCGACCGGCGCCAAGGAGTGGACGCACCCCGGCACCCGCACGAAGTCCAACGAGCCGCTCTACAACGGCACCGTCTTCCACCGGGTCATCGCCGGGTTCATGATCCAGGGCGGCGACCCGCTGGGCGAGGGCTACGGCGGCCCGGGGTATCAGTTCGCCGACGAATTCCACCCGGAACTGTCCTTCGACCGGCCGTACCTGCTGGCGATGGCGAACTCCGGCCCGAACACCAACGGGTCGCAGTTCTTCGTCACCGTCGGCCGCACGCCGCACCTGAACCGCAAGCACACGATCTTCGGCGAGGTCGCCGACGCCGACAGCCGCGCGGTCATCGACTCGATCGCCACCACCAAGACCGGCCGCGGCGACAAGCCGGTCACCCCGATCACCATCGAGTCGGTGACGGTCGAACCGGCGAGCTGAGCCCGTCCCTGCATGAGCCGAGCCGGAGCAGCGTTGCTACCGCCACCCCAATCGGGAGGCGCTCGTCCGCTGTACCCGCTGCGACCGGCCGATCTGCCCTGACTGCATGCGGCCGGCGTCGGTCGGCTTCCACTGCCCCGACGACGTCGACCGCGCCGCCCGCACGGTGCGCGTGCCGCGCAACGCCTTCGGCGCCCGCCTGCTCGCCTACCCGCCGTACGTCACGGGGGTGCTCGTGGCGGCGAACGTGCTGGTGTACCTCTACACCGGCATCCAGTCGGTGCACGGCATCAACGACCCGACGTCGTCCTCGCTGTTCCTGCGCTGGCAGCTGTTCCCGCAGGACGTGCACGCCGACAGCGACTACTACCAGCTGCTCACCTCGGCGTTCCTGCACGTCAGCCTGTTGCATCTCGGCTCCAACATGCTGGCGTTGATCGTCATCGGCCCGGCGCTGGAGTCGCAGCTCGGCCACTGGCGTTACGGCGCGGTGTACCTGCTGTCGGCGCTCGGCGGCAGCGCCGCGGTGTACGTGTTCGGCAATCCGCTCGGTCCGACGGTCGGCGCGTCGGGCGCGATCTTCGGGTTGTTCGGCGCCGCGCTGGTGCTGTTCCGCAAGCTCGGCCTCGACCTGCAGTGGCTGGTCGGGATCATCGCGCTCAACTTCGTGCTGACCTTCTCGATCGACGACATCTCCAAGCTCGGCCACATCGGCGGATTCCTGGCCGGCATGCTCGCGGCCGCCGCGCTCAACGGAATGCCGCAGCGCGGCGGGCGCACGCCGAGGCGTCCGTCGACCGCCGCGCAGTTGGCCGGGCTGGGCGCGGTTGCGCTCGTGATCGTGCTCATGGTGGGGATCCGAACCGCCACCTGGTAGGCGCCGTCAGGGCGGCCGCAGGGCGTTGACGAGGTCGGCGACGGTCGCCGGGTCGGCGCCCAGCGCCCGACGGCTGAGGACCACCAGGGTCGGGCCCGCGTCGATCTCGAGCGTGGTGCTGCGCAGCCCGAGCCGGATCCGGGTGTCGGCGTAGACGCGTTCGACCTCCGGCCACACCAGCCGGGCCCGGGTCGTGGGTGAGCGGATCTCGAGACCCTCGCTGGTGGCGGTCAGCCGAGGGCGGAACAGCAGGTCGGAGCCCACGTAGGCGAGCAGTACGACCGCCGCGATCGTGGCGAGCAGCCGCCCGGCCGGGTCGGCGGTGGCCAGGGTCAGGATCAGCGCGAGGGCCAGCCCACCTGCCGCGAGCGCGGTGTACCGGCCGTCGGGCCCGAACCGGGCCGCGGTCACACCTGATGCGTCATCCACAGGGATATCCCCAGCTGGGGATGAACTACAGCCGTGTAATCACAGGCGTGGACAATGCTGTGCACTAGCGCCAGCGGACCGCCATCACCAGCCCGAGCAGCATGATGCCGAAGCCGACGGCGAAGTTCCATGCGCCCAGGCTGGCCATGAACGGGATGTGCGGCGAGGTGCCGCTGGAGGTCAGGTAGTAGACGACCATGTAGGCCAGTCCGAGCACGAGCACGGCGGCCATGACGATCGGGTACCAGGCCGGGCTCGGTGCCAGCGACCGAGCCGGCGTGGCTGAACTCGTCCGCAGCGTCGTGTCGCTCTTCTTGCGGACCTTTGACTTGGGCACGGCGGGTTCTCCTCGTCGACTGCGGCAAAACGTCGGCTGAGTGGCGCTCCGCGGTGACGGGCGGGGCCAGGGCGTCAGCAGCTAGCGTAGACGCGAATCGTGAGAACGCGCTGGTCCAGGGCTCGTTCGGTCGACCAGCGAGGGCGGACGGCATGCCTGCGAGGCAGGACACATCGGGCGTGGGCCGCTACTGGCGCGTGTTCGTGCCAGTGGTTTGCCTGATCGCCGGGATCGTCTTCGCAGCCAGCGCCCGGGAGTCCCGTGGAACGGAGTTGCGTGCGCCGGGCACCGCGAACCTGGTCGACACCGTACGCGCGGCAGAGGCGCGGGTGCACACCTTGGACGGTCGGCTGCACGAGTTGCAGGCGCAGGTCGACGCGGCGGAGAAGCAGGCCGGGCTGGACAACTCCGGCGTGGCGGCGGCGCAGGCGAAGGTGACCCCGCTCGAACGCCCGGCCGGGCTCACCGCGCTGCACGGGCCGGGCCTCGAGGTCGTGCTCGACGACGCCGACACCGACAACCTGCCCGACGGTACGAAGGTCGACCCGAATCAGCTCGTCGTGCACCAGTCGGACCTGCAGGCCGTCGTCAACGCCCTGTGGGCCGGCGGTGCGGAGGCGCTGTCCATCGCCGGGCAGCGGATCATCGCCACGTCGGCCGTGCGCTGCGTCGGCAACACGCTGCTGCTCAACGGTGAGGTCTACTCCCCGCCCTACCGAGTGCTCGCCATCGGCCCCGCAGGCCCCATGCAAGATCGCATGAACGCCTCGCCAGGCGTGAAACTCTTCCGCGAGGCGGCCGGCTACTACGGCCTGGGCTACACCGTCGAACAGCGCAGCGACGTGCGGGTCGGCGCGTATCGCGGGTCGATGACCCTCAACTACGCCCACGCGGGGAGGTGAGCGAGATGGCGGACACGGTGGAGGACGAGTCGCCCGCGCCGCGGCGTGCCCGACAGCACATGAGCACCGGCGACAAGGTGCGATTCGTGCTGCGTGGGGTGGGCCAGACTCTGATCACCCTGGGCTGCATCGTGTTGTTGTTCGTCGTGTACGAGGTGTGGATCACCAACGTCTACTCGCTGCACGAGAACCACGAGGTGGCGACCAAGTTGCAACAGGAGTGGAACAAGCAGACCGACGACCCGCTGCTCCCGCTGCCCGGCGGCGAGCAGCCGAACGTCGAGACCGGCACCGGGATCGCCAACCTCTACTTGCCGCGGCTGGGCAGCGACTACCACTTCGCGATCGTGCAGGGCACCGACCAGGGCGATCTCGCGAAGGGCCCGGGGCACTACGTCGGCACCGCGATGCCGGGTCAGGTCGGCAACTTCGCCGTCGCCGGGCACCGGGTCGGCAAGGGCGAGCCGTTCCTGAACATCGACAAGCTGCGCTCGGGCGACGCGGTGATCGTGGAGACGAAGTCCTACTGGTACGTGTACCGCGTGAAGGGCCACCCGACCGGAAGCAACCCGCAGAGTTCCACCGATGCCGACGGCATCCCGGGCCGCGAGGTCGTCAGCCCCAGCGACGGGAACGTGCTGCTACCGGTGCCGAACCACCCGGGGATCAACCCGACCGAGCGGCTGATGACGATGACCACCTGTCACCCGAAGTTCACCGCGTCACAGCGGATGATCGTCTACTCGGCCTACCAGGCCAAGGTCGCGAACAGCGGAGATTCGATGCCCGCTCAGATCAAGGCGCTCTACAGCGAGGGGCACTGATGTACACCTGGATCTGGCGGCACCTGCCCGGCCGGCTGCCGGTGCGCCTGCTGCAGGTGCTGTTGCTCGTGGCGGCGGTGTCGGCGCTGTTGCTGTTCGTCGTCTTCCCGTGGATCGAGCCGCATCTGCCGATCAGCCAGGTGACGGTGGACCACCAATGACACGGGTCCTGGTCGTCGACAACTACGACAGCTTCGTCTACAACCTGGTGCAGTACCTGGGCCAGCTCGGCGCCGAGACGGTCGTGCGACGCAACGACGCGGTGTACCCGGACGAGCTCGACGACCTCGACGTCGACGGCGTGCTCGTCTCTCCCGGGCCGGGCACGCCGGAGCGACGCCGGGCAGTCGATGTCGTTCGTGAGCGCGTGTGCGCAGCGGGCGTTGCCGTTGTTCGGGGTGTGTCTGGGGCACCAGGCGATCGGGGCGGTGTTCGGGTCGCCGGTGGTGCGGGCCCCGGAACTGCTGCACGGCAAGACCAGCTGGATCGAGCACGACGGCTCCGGAGTGCTCGCCGGACTGCCGTCGCCGTTCCTCGCCACCCGCTACCACTCACTCGCGGTGTCGGCGGACCGGCTGCCGGCCGAGATCGTGGTGACCGGCCGGACGCCGTCGGGCGTGGTGATGGCGATGCGGCACACCAGCTTGCCGATCGAGGGCGTGCAGTTCCATCCCGAGTCAGTGCTCACCCAGGGCGGCCACCTGATGGTGGCGAACTGGCTGCGAGTGTGCGGTGCAGACGTCGACGATGCCGTGGTCGAGCAGCTCGGCGCCGACATGGACGCGCTGCGCGCGACCGCGTTCGCCGGCCAGTAGGACGCGCGGCACCGCCCCCCATCAAGTGGCGACTCGTTGCGTTGAGTGGCGGGTTGTTACGTGCCACTCAGGATCGAATGTCGCCACTCAACGCAGGACTCACGCACACGCACACGCACGCCGCAGGCACGTTTTAGGCCTTGGCGGCGGCCTTCATCTGCTTCTTGAACGATCGCACCTTCTCCAGCGAGTCGGCGTCGACGACGTCGGCAACCGAGCGGTGCACGCCCTTCTCGCCGAACTCGCCGGTGGCCGCGCGCCAGCCGCGTGGCTGCACGCCGTACTGCTTGCCGAGCAGCGCGGCGAAGATCTTCGCCTTCTGCTCGCCGAACCCGGGCAGCGACGCGACCCGCTGCACCAGTTCGTCACCGGTGCGGGCACCGGCCCACACGGCGCTCGCGTCGCCGTCGTAACGCTCGACGAGGATCCGGGCCAGCGCCTGCACCCGCTTCGCCATCGCGGCCGGGAACCGGTGCAGCGCCGGCGGTTGCCGGAAGACGGTTTCGAGCTCGCCCGGGTCGGCATCGGCGATCACGCGGGCGTCGAGGGTGCCGCTCATCCGTTCGCGCAGCACGTCCGGTGAGGTGAACGCCTTCTCCATCGGGATCTGCTGGTCGAGCAGCATCCCGATCAGCAGGGCGAGCGGCTCGTCGGTGAGCAGTTGGTTGGCCTGCTCGGTGTAGGCGAGGAACATACGCTGATCCCATCACACACCTATGCGCCCCGACCATGATGATCATGCACTCACCCGCGCTATTGCGACGGTGCGTGCATGATCATCGGGGTGGTCAGGCCAGGGGGGCGGCGAGGGCGGAGTCCGCGGCGGCCACGGCCGCGCCGGAGCGGACGAGTCCGACCGCCGTTTCGATTTCCGGAGCCAGGAACCGGTCGGGGCCGGCGGTCGGCACCTGTTCGCGCAGCGCTGCGACCACGGCACCCGTGGCCGGTCCCGCGGCCAGCGGCGCGCGCAGGTCCAGCGCCCGGGCCGCGGAGAGCAACTCGATCGCCAGTACTCGGGTCAGCGCGTCGACCGAGCGGCGCAGCTTGCGCGCCGCCGACCAGCCCATCGACACATGATCCTCCTGCATCGCGCTCGACGGGATCGAGTCGACGCTCGCCGGCACGGCCAGCCGTTTCATTTCCGAAACCAGTGCCGCCTGCGTGTACTGCGCGATCATGTGGCCCGAGTCGACGCCGGGGTCGTCGGCGAGGAACGGCGGCAGCCCACGCGAGCGCGCGGGGTCGAGCATCCGGTCGGTGCGCCGCTCGCTCATCGACGCGACGTCGGCGGCCGGAATGGCCAGGAAGTCGAGCACGTAGGCGACCGGCGCGCCGTGGAAGTTGCCGTTGGACTGCACCCGCGTGTCCAGCGGGCCGTCGAAGAGCACCACCGGGTTGTCCACCGCTGACGCGAGTTCGTGGTCGGCCACCGCGCGGGCATGCGCGAGCGTGTCCCGCGCCGCACCGGCCACCTGCGGCGCGCATCGCATCGAGTACGCGTCCTGCACGTACACGCAGTCGGGACCGGCGTGCGAGGCGACGATCGGCGAATCCGCCAGGAGTGCGCGCATGTTGGCTGCGGCCACCGCCTGCCCGGGTTGTGGCCGCAGCGCCTGCAGGTCGGCTGCGAACACCCGGGCGGTGCCGAGCATCGCCTCCACGCTCATCGCCGCCGTGATATCGGCGGTGCGCAGCAGCAGGTCGAGATCGGTGCACGCCAGCAACAGCTGCCCGAGCATCCCGTCCGTCCCGTTGATGAGCGCGAGGCCCTCCTTCTCGACCAGCTCGACCGGGGTGAGGCCGTGCGCGGCCAGCGCCTCGGCGGCCGGCACGAGGGTGCCGTCGGTGCCGTGCGCGTCGCCCTCGCCGATCAGCGCGAGGGCCACGTGGGCGAGCGGCGCGAGGTCACCGGAGCAACCCAGCGAACCGAACTCGTGCACCACCGGCGTGATGCCGTTGTCCAAAAGCGCGGCGAGCGCCTGCGCGGTGCCGGTGCGCACGCCGGTGTGGCCGGTGGCCAGCGTGGACAGCCGCAGCAGCATCATCGCCCGTACGACCTCGCGCTCGACCTCGGGTCCGGACCCGGCGGCGTGCGAGCGGATCAGTGAGCGCTGCAGCAGCGCCCGCCGGGCCGGCGGGATGTGCTTGGTGGCCAGCGCCCCGAAGCCGGTGGAGATGCCGTAGTGCGGATCGACGTCGTCGGCGAGGTTGTCGACCACCTCCCGCGCGGCGGCGATCGCGGCCAGAGATTCGGCATCGAGTTCCACCCCGGCGCCGTCGCGGGCGACGGCTACCACATCGGCCTCGGTCAGCGGGCCGGTCCCGACGGAAATGCGGTTCATAGGCAGGACAGTACGGTCGGGAGATGCGCGCTGTCGTCATCACCGAGCCGGGCGGACCGGAGGTCCTGCAGGTCCAGGAGGTCGCCGACCCGACGCCGCGCGACGACGAGGTGGTCGTCGAGGTCGCCGCGACCGCGATCAACCGGGCCGACCTGCTGCAGCGGCAGGGCAACTACCCACCGCCGAAGGGCGCGTCGCCCTATCTCGGGATGGAGTGCTCGGGCACCATCGTCGAGGTCGGCGCTACGGTGGCCGGCTGGGGCGTCGGCGACGAGGTGTGCGCACTGCTCGCCGGCGGCGGCTACGCCGAGCGCGTGGCGGTGCCGGTCGGTCAGGTGTTGCCGGTGCCCGAGGGCGTCTCGCTCGTCGACTCCGCGGCGCTGCCGGAAGTGACGTGCACCGTGTGGTCGATGGTGTTCGGGTCGGCGGCCGGCCGACTGCAGCCGGGCGAGTGGTTCCTCGTGCACGGTGGTACCAGCGGCATCGGCACCATGGCGATCCAACTCGCGCATGCGCGTGGCGCGCTGGTGTTCGCCACCGCCGGCACACCGCGCAAGGTGCACACCTGCGTCGATCTCGGCGCCGACGTGGCTGTCAACTACCGCGACGAGGCGTTCGAGGACCGGGTGAAAACCGACACGGACGGTGCCGGGGTGGACGTCATCCTCGACAACATGGGCGCGACCTACCTGCCCCGCAATCTCGCCGCGTTGGCCGTCGGCGGCCGGCTGATCGTGCTCGGCCTGCAGGGCGGCACGAAGGGCGAACTGAACCTCGGCACGCTGCTCGCCAAACGCGCGACGGTGCACGCCGCCGGGCTGCGTGGGCGCCCGGAGGCGATGAAGGCCGCGATCGTCACCGAGACGCAGGCCAACGTCTGGCCGCTGCTCGAGGACGGTTCGGTCAGACCGGTCATCGATCGCGTGCTGACCCTTGACGACGCCGTGGAGGCGCACCGGCTCGTCGAGTCCAGCGAGCACATCGGCAAGGTGCTGCTGCGAGTCCGATGAGGCAACCGGGCAGACTAGACGACGTGACTGAACCGACCGATGTGACGCCCGCCGAACCGCCGCACGGCGACGGGGAGGTGGAGACGGACCCGATCGCCTCGCAGGTGGAGCAGCCGGCCAAGGTCATGCGGATCGGCACCATGATCAAGCAGCTGCTCGAGGAGGTGCGCGCCGCCCCGCTCGACGAAGCCGGTCGGGCCCGGCTGCGCGCGATCCACGAGAAGTCGATCCACGAACTGGAAGAGGGCCTGTCGCCAGAGCTGCGAGAGGAACTGGAGCGGCTGACGCTGCCGTTCGGTGGCGACGTGCCGTCGGAGGCCGAACTGCGCATCGCCCAGGCGCAGCTCGTCGGGTGGCTGGAGGGCCTGTTCCACGGCATCCAGACCGCACTGTTCGCCCAGCAGATGGCGGCCCGGGCGCAGCTGGAGGAGATGCGCCGCAAGGCGCTGCCCGGCGGCGGCCACGATGGTCAGCAGGTGATCATGGGACCGGGCGGTCAGATGATCATGCCGCCGGGGGTGCGCCTCACCCCGTCGGACGACGACAACTCCGGGCGCGGGCAGTACCTATAGCGCCTGAACCGATCGGCCGGCACCGGTGCCCGGGTGAGAGCTCGACCCGGCCCCCGGCCCCGCGCCGATCGAAGGCGTTCAGGCCTGTTCGCGCAGGATCGACTCGATGAGGATCGCCACCGCGTCCTCGTCATTGGTGCCGACGGTCTGGTCGGCCGCGTCGCGAACCGCGGTGTGCGCATTGCCGACGGCGTAGGAGCGCCCGGCCCAGCTGAGCATGGCGACGTCGTTGGGCATGTCGCCGATCGCGGCCACCTCGTCGGCGGTGATGCCGTGGCCTGCGGCGAGCTCGGCCAGGCCGGTGGCCTTGGTGACGCCCGGCGCGGAGATCTCCAGCAGCCCGATGCTCGACGAGTGGGTGATCGCGGCACGCTCGCCGATCAGGTCGACGGCGGCGGCGAGGAATGTGTCGGCGTCGGCCTCGCGGTCCTTCGCGAGCAGCTTCACCGCCGGGTCCGCGGCGATGTCAGCGAACTCGCCGATGCGCGGCGGGGCCATCGGCACGCCGCGACGGTCGTGTGCCGGATTGATCTCCCAGTCGTGGACGTACTCCGATTCCGCGGCGAAGGTGTGGCCGTACTCGACCCCGAACCGCACCTTCGGGAACTCGGCCCGCAGCTGCGCGCCGAGATCGGCCATCAGCTCCGGCGCCAGCGGGTGCATCGCGATGATCTCCTCGGTGGCCATGTCGTAGAGCACCGCGCCGTTGGCGCCGACCGCGACGCCGACGTGCCCGGTCTCGTCGACGAGCACGTCCAGCCAGCGCGGCGGCCGGCCGGTGACGAACGCGACGAGCAGCCCGGCGTCGGCGGCCGCGCGGAACGCGGCGCGGGAGCGGTCGGAGACGGTGCCGTCGCTGCGCAACAACGTGCCGTCCAGATCGGTGGCGACGAGCTTGATCATCGCGGTGTGAGGACCTCACGACCGCCGAGATCGGGACGCAGCGCGGCCGGCACGTAGACCGAGCCGTCCGGCTGCTGGTGGTGGTCGAGCAGGCAGGCGATGGTGCGCGCGACCGCGCACAGCGTGCCGTTGAGCGTGGCGACCGGCTGGTTGCCGCGTTCGGTGCGGGTGCGGATGTTGAGCCGGCGGGCCTGGAACGTGGTGCAGTTCGAGGTCGAGGTCAGCTCGCGGTAGGCGCCCTGCGACGGGAACCACGCCTCGATGTCGAACTTGCGCGCGGCGCTCGAGCCGAGGTCCCCGGCCGCGACGTCGATGACCCGGTAGGCCAGTTCGAGCTTGTCGATGAACTCCCGTTCCCAGGCGAGCAGCCGCTGATGCTCGGCCTGCGCATCCTCGGCAGCGACGTAGGAGAACATCTCGACCTTGTCGAACCAGTGCACCCGGATGATGCCCTTGGTGTCCTTGCCGTAGCTGCCGGCCTCGCGGCGAAAGCACGACGAGAAGCCGGCGTAGCGCAGCGGCAGTTCCGCGAGGATCTCGTTGGAGTGGTAGCCGGCCAGCGCCACCTCCGAGGTGCCGACGAGGTACAGGTCGTCGTCGGCGAGCCGGTAGACCTCGCTGGCGTGCGCGCCGAGGAAACCGGTGCCCTCCATGATCTCCGGCTTGACGAGCGACGGCGCGATGACCGGCGTGAAGCCGGCCTCGTCCGCCTGCGCCATGGCGAGGTTGACCAGGGCGAACTCGAGCTGCGCGCCGATGCCGGTGAGGAAGTAGAACCGGGCGCCGGACACCTTCGCGCCGCGTTCGGTGTCGATGGCCCCGAGCGCGGCGCCGATCTCGACGTGGTCCTTCGGGTCGTCGATGCGAGGCGGCTCGCCGACGAGTTCGCGGGTGGCGAAGTCGTTCTCCCCGCCAGGCGGGACGCCGTCCTCGACGAGGTTGCCGAGCGTGAGCTGGGCCTGGCGCAGTTGCGTGTCGGCGTTCGACTGCTCGGCCTCCGCGGCCTTGACGTCTTCGGCGAGCTGCCTGGCCTGGTGCAACAGGTGCGGGCGCTCCTCCGGTGACGCCTGGGCCACCCGGCGCCCGAGCGCCTTCTGCTCGGCGCGCAGGCTGTCCGCGGTCGCCACTGCGGCGCGGCGGGCGTCGTCGGCGGCGAGGAAGGCGTCGACGAGTGACGGATCGGCGCCACGCAGTCGCTGGGAGGCGCGCGCGGCGTCCGGATCGTCGCGGACCAGCTTCGGATCGAGCACATCGCCAGGCTACTGACGGCGCGCGGCACGGTTATCCACAGGCCGCCGCGGGCGGTCGGGCTGCGCGCCTACGCTGCGATCGGCACCGAGTGAAAGGAGGCCAAGTGGGGCGATACGCGGTCGATCCGGTCGCGCTCCGGCACGTCGACGCGCGGGTAGCGTCCACGGTCGCGCACGCCCGCGCGGCGCTGGGCCGGCTGAGCGCCGACGTGCACGGGCTGCTGCGCGACGGCTGGCGTACCCCGGCGGCGTCCGCGTTCGACATCGGCTGGCACGACTGGCATGCCGCGACGGTCGAACTGCTGGCGGCGTTGGAGGAGATGGGGCGCGCGATCGCGCTGTCGGCGCACGGCTACGCGAGCACCGAGGACGGCGTGCGCTCGAGCATGGTGGCCTCGTGACGAGGCTGGTCGTCGATCTCGACGAACTCGCCCGGTCGGTGGATCGGATGCGGCTGTTCCAGGAGCACCTGATCCGTGCGCACGACGAGGTGCGAAGCCGGATGCGGGAGCTGCAGGTGGTGTGGTCCGGCGAGGCGGCAAATGCGCAGGCGAGCGCCCAGGAGCACTGGGCAGCGGCGGCCGACGACGTGCAGGACGCGCTGGGGGCGCTGGCATCGATCGCCGGCACGGCGCATGCGAACTACACGGCCGCGCTCGCCGCCAATCGGCGGATGTGGTCGCGATGAGCGCGGTGCTGGTCGCGGAGACCGACGACTTTGCCCAAGCCGCAGGCGCGGTGCAGCAGCAGGCGGCCGAGCCGTTGTCGCGCACCCTCGCGACGCTGGTCGCGGCGTTGGAGGGCTCCGGCCCGATGGCCGGGTCCGACCCCGGGGGGCAGGCGTGGGCGGCGTCCTACGACCGGGCGGCACACGCGGCGCTGCACGCACACGTCGACGCGGTCAACGGGTGTTACCGGCTGGCGCTGTTGTTCGCGCAGTCGGCGCGCAACTATGAGCGGGCCGACCTCGCGTCCTCGCCGTCGCAGGCGGACCGGCATGCGGTGCTGAGTGCGGTGGCGACGGTGCCGGGTCCGACGTCGCTCACCTACTCACCGGTGGTGCCCTCCTCGGCGGGCGGGTCGGGCGGCGGGCCGCCCGGTTGGAGTCTGGTGCAGCACGCGGTCGGGTACGTCTGGCCGAATGGGCACCAGGACCGGCTGCGTCGTGCGGCAGCGGCCTGGAATGCGGCCGCCGCGGCCGTCGACGACGCCGCCGTCGAGGCGAACCTGCCCTCGGTGGCGTTCGCGATGGATCGCCTGCCCGAGCGCGACGACGTCGTGACGGTGTGCTGCGGCGTGGCCTCGCACCTGCAGGACCTCGCCGGGGTGCAGCGCTCGCTCGCCGACGCATGTGAGCAGTTGGCGAGCCACCTCGACCACGTGCACTCGGAGGTCGAGAGCGAGCTCGGCGATCTGGCGGTGCAGTCGGGGATCGTCGAGGGCCTCGGCTTCCTGCTGTCCTTTCCGACCGCCGGCGCAGCGGAGCTGCCGACCCAGGGTGTCGAGGCCAGCCGCATCGCATCGGTCGCTCGCCGCGTCGCAGAGCTGATCCGGGCGTTCGTCGAGGCGGTTCGTGCTCTCGCCGCCACGATCTCGGGGCTCGCGGACCGCGCGGTCGAGGTCACGGCCCGGCTGGAATCGCTGACGGGTTTGCGGGTCGTCGGTGCATCGGTCATGGCGGCGAGATCCCTGCCTGCCGCCGCCCGGACGCGCGAGGCACTCGCTGCGGCCCGCCTCGCGAGATCCGACGCGGCGCTGCCAGAGTTGATCTTGAAGACGACTCAACTCGAGAGCAAGTTCAAACATGCGAAGGACTTCGGCGTCCTGACGGGGCGCGGGCGGCGTGGATTCGAGGAGTTTCGCGTCGCAGTCAAAGCGTTCGTGGCTGACTCGAATACGGTGCATGTGGTCGGCAGGTATCGCGGTATGAAGGTGCTCATTCACTACTACAACAAGGCAAGCCGCCTTGTGGTGGTACAGACAGCGGAGCGGAGAGTTCATTTCCGGTTGGCGGATGACCACTCGGCAATTGCGTTACGTCGTACGAGATAGGACACTCGGTGGAGGATGACGGCCGATTTGCGCAGCAGTTGGCTGCCGCGATTTCTCCCTATCGTCAGCTACTCGTGGACTTCGTCGAAGAACGGTCGACCGCAGACGATTTCGAGAAGCGTTACCTCGAGATCTATCTCAACGACGATGATCTCGCGTGCGGCGACGACATCTTCCAAATCGTCGACCGCTTCTTCGCCGAAGTCGACGCCTACGTGAGTAACCCAGCCATCCGCGACCTGAGCGCGGGTGACCTCGGACCCGACGAACTTCGGGCGAAGGCACGAGAGCTGCTCGCGCGCGCCGGTAGCCGCGGCATCGGAGCCGGCGACAATCGCGATCTTGATGCAGCTGACGGGGGATGAGTCGCTCATTGCACAAGATCGAGGGCAAAGGTACATGCCAAGCGGACTGCTCGGATGCGGCAAACGGCCCACGATCGTGATCATGTGATGGGTTACCGGTCGCGCTCGGCATCGGGATGGTGGCGCCCACGGCGAGCCAGGACCCTCACGGCGGGTTACGGTGTCGCCGTGGGGAAGCGGATGCGATGGATTCTGGTCAACCCGGATAACCCCAGGTCCCTCGGCGCCCGGACGCGGGCCCGGCGCTGGTCGATGTTGATGTCGGCGTTCCCCGACCTGGCGGACGCGAAGGTGCTCGATGTCGGCGGGAACCCGCGATTCTGGCGCAACGCGCCGTTGCACCCCGCGCATGTCACGACCGTCAACCTTTCGGCTGCCGACGCGGACGAGCCGTGGGTCACGCATTTCACCGGTGACGTGTGCCAGATGGGCAGCCTGGGCACCTTCGATTTCGTGTTCTCCAACTCGCTGATCGAGCATGTCGGTGGCCACGAGCGCCGGTTGCGGCTGGCCGAGTTCGTCACCGCCTCCGCATCGCGCTACTGGGTGCAGACGCCCTATCGATACTTCCCGATCGAGCCGCACTTCGTCGTGCCGGGCATGCAGTTCCTGCCGCTGGGGACGCGCGCGGCCATCGCGGCGCGCTGGCACGCCGGGCCGCGACGCATCACCGCGCACGAAGCGCGCACGATGGTGGAGTGGATCGACCTGATCGGCATCCGTCAGCTGCACAGCTATTTCCCGCAGGCGCGGATCGCGGTCGAGCGGATCGGCGGGTTGCCGAAGTCGATCATCGCGGTCGCGACGTAGCCGGCGAGCCGGAGTCGGTCTACCCGGCGGTCCCGTACCCGGGCGTACGGCCCGCGTTCGACTTCGTGCACGCTGACGGCCGGGTGCACCGGCTCACCGCACGTCGACGGCCGGCGGGTCGGCGACCAGGCCCTGGACGACTGGCTCGAGGCCCGCGGGGAGCAGCCGGCCGGCCAGCGCACCACGTTGCTGTCCTACGGCTCCAACGGCTGCCCGTCGAAGATCGGCTGGCTGCGCGCCGAACTCGGCCTGCCCGGTGCGGTGATCGTGCTGCGGGTCCGCTGCACCGGCCTTGCCGCGGTGTGGGCCGCCGGGTTCCGGGTGGTCGATGACCAGCGGCCCGCGACCCTGACCGCGGCGCCCGGGAACGTCGAAACGCATGTCGTGTGGCTCGCCACCGACGCACAGCTGCGGGTGCTCGACCGCTGCGAGGGCCGCGGCGAACGGTACCGGCTGGTGCGGGTGCACAGCGGGCGCGTCGAACTCGAGGACGGCACGCGGGTGAACGGCCCGCTGGCCTACGTCGGCCTGGCGCCCGCGCGGCACCCGCTGCTGGTCGGCGGCGCGCCGGTGCGCTGCGCCGATGTCAGCCAGGCCGAGGCGACGCGGCTGCGCGGAACGGCGGCCACTGGCGACGGACTGGACGTCACCGACGTCCCGCAGGCCGAAGGGACGTAGGCTCCTTCACCGTGACCGACCGGCTGCCGATCAAGATGCTGCACGACCGCGTGCTCGTGCGCGAGCCCCGCGAGAACGGCGAGCGCCGCTCCACCGGCGGCATCCTGATCCCGGCCACCGCCCAGGTGTCCAAGCGATTGGTGTGGGCCGAGGTGCTCGCGGTCGGCAACCACGTGCGCGCCGTCGAGAACGGCGATCGGGTGCTGTTCAGCCCGGACGACCGGTTCGAGGTCGAGATCGCGGGTGATGAGTACCTGCTGCTGCGCGAACGGGATCTGCACGCCGTCGCCGCCCAGCGCAACGACGAGCAGGCCGGCCTCTACCTCTAGGACGCGCCGGTCCCGCGCACCTGCGCAAGCCAGTCGCGCGCATCGACGAAATCGGCATCGCGCCGCCCGACCGGCACCGCCTCCTGCGCGCCGTTGCGCCGCGGGTACGAACCCAGGTAGCGCACGTCGGCGCACACCCGGTGCAGCGCCGCGAGCGCGTCGCCCACCCGCTCGTCGTCGATGTGGCCTTCGCAGTCGATCGAGAAGCAGTAGTCGCCCATCCGGTCCTTGGTGGGCCGTGACTCGATGCGGGTCAGGTTGACGCCGCGGTTGCCGAACTCGGACAAGATCTCCAGCAGTGCGCCGGAGTGGTCTGCGCGCAGGTACGCGACCAGCGTGGTGCGTGTCGTTGCCGGTGGGCTTCGGCGGCGGCGCCGGGCCGGGTCAGCAGCACGAACCGGGTCACCGCGCCCGGGTTGTCGGCGATGTCGTGGGCGAGGATGTCGAGCCCGTACAGCTCGCCGGCGACGGCCGCACCGACGGCGGCGTCGTACTCGCCGCCGGCCACCGACTGCACCGCCCCGGCCGTGGACCCGACGAGCGTCACCGCCGCGGTCGGCAGGTTCGCCAGCAGCCAGCGGCGCACCTGCGCCTCGGCGTGCGGATGGGTGGCCAGCGAACGGACGTCGGCGATGGACGTGCCGGGGCGGGCCATCAGCTCGAATGCGACGTCCTGGTAGGTCTCCTCTGCGATGACCAGCGCCGCCCCGTTGGCGAGCTCGTCCAGGGTCGCCGGCACCGCGCCCTCGACGGAGTTCTCCAGCGGCACCAGCGCAGCGTCGGCGGTACCCGCGCGTACCGCCTCGATCGCCAGGGTGACGTTGGACTGTGGGAGCAACGTCGCGCCGTCGGCCACCGGCAGCGTCCGCAGCGCTGCGTGCGCGAACGTGCCCTCGGGCCCGAGGAACGCGATGGTCGGCACGCCCGAAGCCTATTCAGGCCGGTTTGCGGCCGAGCAGGCCGCGGCGGCGCGAGAGCGCCGAGCTCACCGCTTGCTGCTCCTCGGGCGAGAGTTCGTGCTCGCCCCGGCCGTTCGCGATGCCCTTGGCGTAGACGCGGGTCTCGGTGTTGCCGGAGATCGCGCTGATCGTCACGCCGTCGCCGTGCTCGTCCAGCAGCGCCAGCGAAAACGACATGCGGCCGGACATCTCGTTGAACGCGTCGTAGCGCACCAGCGACACCCGGGTCAGCGCGTCCGGCTCGGCCTCGGCAGGCCCCGCGGGCTGGTCCGTGACCCGAGACCGCAACCCGGCGAGCTCCTCGGCGAGAATCTCGGTCTGCTCGGTGTTGCGCTGCGTCGCCTCCAGCAGCGACGCCTGCGCTTCGGGTCCCCGCGTCCCGCGGGCGAGCACCGCCGTCGCGCGCCGCACCTTCGCGAGGGTGCGTAGCGCCAGGTACGCCGCGACGAACGCGACGTAGGCCAGCACCAGCGCGAAGATCGCGACGTAGGTAGACATCGTCACCAGGCTAGGGGCCGGATCCGTCGCGGCCGGGCAGGACACGGCCGCCGCACCCAGATGTCTTCGCACGTGCCAGGGTGGACGACGTGACCTCCTTCGCCGACCTGCAGCTGCGACCGGAACTGCAGGCTGCGCTGGACCAACTCGGTTACGAGGAACCGACGCCGATCCAGGCCGAGGCGATCCCCGCTCTGCTCGACGGCCGCGACGTCGTCGGCCAGGCGGCGACCGGCACCGGCAAGACCGCGGCGTTCGCGCTGCCCGTGCTCGCGCACCTCGCCGCCGGGGCGCCCGGTCCGCAGGCGTTGATCCTCGTGCCGACCCGCGAGCTCGCCGTGCAGGTGGCCGAGGCCGTGCACCGGTACGGACGGCACCTGCAGCCCGGGGGAGCACGGGTGCTCGCGGTCTACGGCGGCGCACCCATCGGCCGGCAGATCCGCGCGCTGGAAGGCGGCGTGGACGTCGTCGTCGCCACCCCGGGCCGCGCGCTGGACCACCTCAGCCGCAACACCCTCGACCTGTCCGCCCTGCGCACCGTCGTGCTCGACGAGGCCGACGAGATGCTCGACATGGGTTTCGCCGAGGACATCGAGGCGATCATGGCCGCGGTGCCCGACCAGCGGCAGACCGTGCTGTTCTCGGCGACGCTGCCGGCCCGCATCGACGGCCTGGTGCGCCGCTACCTGCGCCGACCCGGTGCGGGTTCGGATCCACCGCGAGCGCGGCGACGCCGACAGCAAACGGGTCAGGCAGACCGCCTACCTCGTGGCGCGCCAGCACAAGGCGTCGGCGCTCGGCCGGCTGCTCGACGTCGAGACCCCGGCCGCCACCGTCGTGTTCTCCCGCACCCGCGAGGAGGTCGACTCGCTCGCCGAGACGCTCACCGCCCGCGGCTATCGCGCCGAGGCGCTGCACGGCGGGATGAGCCAGGAACAGCGCGACCGCGTGATGTCCCGGGTGCGCAATCAGACCGCGGACCTGCTCGTGGCCACGGACGTCGCGGCCCGCGGGCTCGACATCGACCACCTCACCCACGTCGTCAACTACGACGTCCCGTCGGCGCCCGACTCGTATGTGCACCGCATCGGCCGAGTCGGGCGGGCCGGCCGGGAGGGCGTCGCGATCACCCTCGTCGAGCCGCGGCAGCACCGGCTGCTGAAGGCCATCGAGAAGGCGACGAAGACCAAGATCGCGGTGCAGACGCTGCCGACCGTCGCCGATCTGCGCGCGCGCCGCCTCGAACTCACCCGGGCCGCCCTGGAGTCCGCGCTGGCCGATGGGGCCGACGACCAGTACCGGGTCGTCATCGACAGCCTCGCCGGCGAGTACGACCTGATGGAGATCGCACTGGCCGCGGTCCGGCTCACCCACGAGGCCGGCGGCGCCGAGGTCGACGAGGACATCCCCGATCCGGCGCCGACGGCACCCGCCGACAGGGGCAAGAAGTCCGGCTCGACGAGCAAGATCTTCATCAGCCTCGGGCACGCGGCGCGGATCCGCCCGCAGGATCTCGTCGGCGCCATCGCCAACGAGACCAGCCTGTCCGGCCGCGACATCGGCGCGATCGAGATCACCCACAAGTACTCGACGGTGGAGATCCCGCGCGCCGCCGAGGCCGAGGTCGTCGACGCGTTGCAGCACACCCTGATCAAGGGTCGAAAGGCACGGGTCGAGCGCTACCAGCCGCCCGCCGAGCGGCATCGGAAAGGATCGAAAAAATGACCTCGCACCTGCGTCCGACGCTGCAGACGCTGCCCGCCTACGTCGCGGGCCGCACCGTTGCGGGCGCGGTCAAGCTGGCCAGCAACGAGACGCCCTACCCGCCGCTGCCCCACGTGCAGGCCCGCATCGCCGAAGCCGCCGCCGCGGTGAACCGCTACCCGGACATCGTGGCCGCCGCCCTGAGCGAGGCACTGGCGGCCAAGCACGGGGTCGGCGTCGAGCGGGTGCGGGTCGGCTGCGGATCGGTGTCGCTGTGCACGCAGCTCGTGCAGGCCGTCGCCGACGCCGACGACGAGGTGATCTATGCGTGGCGTTCCTTCGAGGCCTACCCGATCATCACCGCGGTCAGCGGTGCATCGTCGATCCAGGTGGCGCTGCGCGAACACGTCCACGACCTGAACGCCATGGCCGAACGGATCACCGGCAAGACCCGGCTGATCTTCGTGTGCAACCCGAACAACCCGACCGGGACCGCGGTCGACCGCGACGTGCTGGTGCGGTTCCTGCGGGCCGTGCCCGACGACGTCACGATTGCGCTCGACGAGGCCTATCGGGAGTTCGTGACCGACCGCGACGTGCCCGACGGCCTGACCCTGCTCGACGAGTTCCCCAACGTGGTCGTGTTGCGCACCTTCTCCAAGGCCTACGGCCTGGCCGGCCTGCGGATCGGCTACGCGATCGCTGCCGACCCGGCGCTGATCACCGCTCTCGGCCAGACGCAGGTGCCCTTCGCGGTGTCGTCACTCGCACAGGCGGCCGCTCTCGCGTCGCTGGAGCCGCCGGCCGAGGAGCAGATGCGTGAGCGCGTCCGCGAGGTCGCGGTGGAGCGGGTGCGGGTACGCGACGCGCTGCGCGACCACGGCTACGAGGTGCCGCCCACCCAGGCCAACTTCGTCTGGCTGCCGCTCGGCGACCGGACCCTCGACTGGGCCGCCGGCTGCGAGCGGCGTGGGCTGATCGTGCGCGGGTTCGGCGGCGCCGGGGCGCGGGTGACGATCGGCACGCCGGCCGAGAACGACCGGTTCCTCGCGGCGGCCGCTGACCTCGCGAGCTAGGCGGGCGGCCCTTTTCGGAACGCCAGTGACAGATACGGGACGGCGGCGACTCCGGTGGTTCGGTACATACCCTTCAGGGCGCCGCGCGCTGAACGCTTGAGCCCTCGGAAGCGGCCCGACTGCCCTCGCGCGTATCCCTCGAACCACAAGTCCACCCAGTTGTCGATCCCGTTGCGGCTGGGTCGCAGCGTTTCTGCGTAACGGTAGCGAGGGCCAAGGCTGCGACGGATCTCCCTGACGGTGCCGCCGCGAATGCCGGCGCGGAGCAGTTCCGGCCAGCTGTCGCGCCCCTGGAGCTTCGGCTTGCGGCCGGCGAGTTCGCGGGCGAGTCTGTCCGGGGCGTAATTCAGCAGCGGGATGCCGGTCGTATGCGACTCGATCGGAAACCAGCGCCAGGGCGTCTCGTCGATGAACAAGTAGCCGTTCGGCTTCACGAGATCCCAGATTCGTGGCATCAGGGTGCGTCGCTCCGCTGGCAGCAGGTGCTCGAAGACGGCCGAGAGCACGACTGCGTCGTACTGCGTGAGCGAGGCCGGCAGCTGATCGCCGGCAGGTGACAGCTCGAAGTTGACCCGGGTCAGGTCGTGAAAGCGGGCGCGTTCGCGGGCGGCGTCGAGATACGCGGTGCTGAGCTCGACGCCGATGATGTCGGTGTCGGGCAGGAGACGGGCGAGGATGGTCGTCGATGCGCCAGCGCCACAGCCGAAGTCGAGCACGGTGCGCCCGGCGAGTTCAGCTGGGTCGATGTACCCCGTGATGGTCGCGACCAGATGTCGTTCGAGGTAGCCGGGGTCCTGGTCGCGGGCGATCTCATCGGCCAGGAACGCGATGCCTTTGGCGTCGACGATGGCGCGGATGAGGCGATCGTCGTAGTTCGTCTCGATCGCCGCGCGGTGGATGTAGAGATCGGGCCGGCTGGGTTCGACGCTGATGATGCGGCAGCCATCGCCGACGTTTCGGGCGACTACCCGCCCGTCCGGGCGGGTGAGCACCACCTCGGTGTCGGCCTCAACCGCCACGGCGTCTCCCGGTCATAACCTCGGCTGGTGCGTCGATCGACGCGAAGCGCAGTTGCATCGGACTTCCGCCTCAGGACACTAGGCCGCGCGCCCGGCCCAGGACATGGGTATACCGAGAAGGTCCTCAAGCTCCGCGTTGGGCTCGCGGAAGACGTCGGTGAGATACGCCCGGACGTCGCGATCTATCGGGGTCGGACGCCCGGCGTTGAACACGTCGAAGCGTGGTTCTGACATGTGGGCGACGCCGAGGTGTTCGACGACGTGACCGAACTCGCGCACCGGTTGCTCGAACAGTTCCTCCGCCTGCAGGACCAGCAACGACTCCCGCGGGTAGTGATCGAGCCAGCGACGAAGCTGTTGCGCGTACCGCCCGCGAGCGATGTAGGACGAGGTGCGGTGAGCGAGGGTGGCGGCGTTGGCGAGACCGGCGCGCAGCGCTGCCTCGGCCCCGGCCAGTCGGTCGGGTTCCGCGGCCAACGCGTCAGCGAAGCTGAGCTGCTCTCGGCCGGCTCGCACCTCGTGCCGGTAGTGCGACCAGGCCCGGTCGACCGGGTTGCGCAGCAAGACAACGAGCCGCGCGTCAGGCAGGGTCCGCACGGCTCGCTGCGCGGCAAGCGGATGGAACAGGTAGTACGGGCTGGCCTCGCCGGTCACGATGCGTCGACCGCCGTTTCGCGCGCGAGCGACATGGCGCCGGGTTGGGAACATCGCGCGGTACCAGCGCTCGCCCTCGCCGTAGTGGAGGTCGAAGTAGTGGATCTCCTTCTGCGCTGCGGGGATGATGTCGGGGTGCGTACTCAGGTACGCATACAACGACGTGGTGCCCGCCTTCTGTGCTCCGATGACCACGAAATCCGGAAGGACCCGGTGCGAGGCATGGACCGAACGAACCCGATGTTCGAGGGACTGGGCCGCGCGGCGCAGGTTCGTCCGGCTGGGTACGGACAGCATCTCCGACCCCCTGGCGCGTCGCATCACACAATTCGACAGCAACGTACCGGTTGCTTACGCTGAGGGCCACCGGAGCCAGGTGCCACACGGTGGACTCCCGGGCCGCGAATCAGGGAGGTCAGGCGGGTGGAGGTCGGGACATTCCTCCGCGCCACGCTGCGGCGATGGTGGATCGTGGTGCTGGTGGTAGTGCTCGCGGCGGGAGTTGCGTTGATCGCCAAAAGCGGCACCAAGAACACCTATGACGGCTCGGTCGTGTTGACCGTCCCACCCCTTCAGGCCTCGACCACCGGCTCGAACGCCCAGTACGTCGAGAACTTCCAGACCTCCTTGACCACATCCGACGTCATCGACCAGGTGTCCGGGGACACCGAGGTGAGCAAGGACGATCTGAAGTCCGGGCTCGGCGCCAATCAGGTCAACAACTCGAGCTTCATCGAGGTCACCTACAACGGCGTGACCTCGGGGCAGGCCAAGGCAGTCGTCGTCTCGGCTGCGAAGCGGACCGCCGCGTACCTCGCTCGCTCGGTCACCATTGCGGCGAAGGAACAGCACGACGCCGCGGTCT
This sequence comes from uncultured Actinomycetota bacterium, assembly GCA_963718805.1. Taxonomy (GTDB): domain Bacteria; phylum Actinomycetota; class Actinomycetes; order Mycobacteriales; family Jatrophihabitantaceae; genus Jatrophihabitans. The sequence goes on from CAVQZY010000002.1 coordinate 241,018, forward strand.
CTGCGGTCGCGGCGAACCAGAAGCAGCTGGCGTCAGCGCAGAAGAGCATGGATGCGTTCACCGCGAAGTACGGCGTGTTGGACCCGAGTCTGGCGCTGCAATCGGCGCAGGCCTCGATCAATCAACTCAGCGTCAGCCGGCTGCAGGCGATCGCCAACGACAAGAGCACCAAGGGCTACGACGAGGCGATCAAGGCGGCCCGCAAACAGGTCGACACCCTTGGCCCCGTCGTGCGGACGTACAACAGCGTCTCGCAAGCGTTCAAGCAGGCGCAGACTGCATATTCCGACGCGCAGGCCAAGGCCGCGTCGACGGCGCAGGCGCTCGCCACGGCTCAATCAAGTGTCCTGTTGGACACCCCGACGGCCGACCTGGTCAAGGGGCGCACCGTCATGCTGAAGGCCGTTGCGATCGCGGCCGGCATCGGCCTCGTGCTCGGACTCGGTCTGGCGATGCTGCTCACGGCGCTACGCCGCGACAAACCTCGGGGCCGTCGGCGGCGCGGCAGCCGCGTCGCGACCGCGAAGTCCGATGCTGCCAACGGCGCAGGCGAGTCCGCGGGTCAAGACCCCGCCTCGGGCGGCCGCGGTGCCCACAGCGAGACGAGTTCGGACCTCGAGAAGGTCGGCCTAGGAGGCCGCTGAACCGAACGAGGTGCGGCCGCCGATCCCGAGCCGCCCTCGGGTGAGTTCGGCGTAGAGCTCCGAGAGTTCTTCGGCGGCCCGATCCCAGCTGTAGTGCTTGAACACCTCGGCGCGCGCTGCGCCCGCGCCCTCGGTCTCCTCGTCGAGATTGTCGAGGATTGCGCTCAGGCGCTTGTGCAGGTCCGCCAGGTCGCCCTGTCGGAACTGGCGCCGGCCGGGCCGGTCCTCGCCCATCATCTCTCGATGTGGGGCGATGTCGCTGGTCAGCAGCGGTGCTCCTTCGCCAGCCGCTTCGAGCAGCGTCAACGGCATGCCTTCGACATCCGAGGGGAGCACGAACGCTGCTGCGTTCGCGTACAGCTCGCGCAGCGGTTCGCCGTGCAGCCGCCCGGCCAGCACGACCCGCGGATCGGCGGCGGCCCGACACTGCAGATCGGCGACGAACTCGTCGGTGAACGACGAGCCCCCGACGATCACCAGGCGCAGGTCCGGGCGGTCGATCTGGGCGAACGCGCGCATCAGCAGGTCCGGTGCCTTTTCCGGGACGAGCCGACCCACAAACAGGATGTAGCTGCCCGCTGTCAGGTGGAGTGCGTGCAGCGTTTTCCCGGGCGGTTGGAACGGCAGCTCCGAGACGCCGTTGCTCACGTATCGCGTGTCCCGCCCGAAGCTGCTCAGGTAGTAGTCGCGCAGCGCGTGGGACACCACCACTGTGGCGTGTGGCACTCGCGCGCTCGTCCAGCAACCGAGTCCGAGGACCGCAGACGCCGTGCGCCCCCACTTGGCGCGTTGCTGATCGAGCCCGTGAACCGTCTGCACGACACCGGCCCTGGAGAACAACCGCGGCACCGGTGCCAGCAGACCGGGACCCAACGCGTGGTAGTGCACGATGTCGACCCGTTCGCGCAGCGCGGCGATGGTGGTGGCGGTGCTGTGCACGATCGCCTCGAAATGCTTGCTGTCGACCGTGTCGACGTATCGCAGCAGCATCCCGCGATGCATGGCGGGCCGCGTGACGGAGTACGTAGGACGGCAGTAGACGATGACGTCGTGGCCGAGAGCGGCCAGCCGGGCGCCGACCTCCTCTACATGGCGCTCGATGCCGCCCGATGTTGCCGGTACGCCGCGCTGCCCGATCATCGCGATCCGCAGGCCGGCACGGCCTGCGGCGCTCACGTGCTCACCAACGTGGGCTCGGAGCTGGTGGGCCTGCTGTGTTCGCGGCCGAGGCGCGCGACGGCGTAGGCGCATGCCGCGGCAGCATAGAAGTACCAGAGCACGACCACCTCGGACATCAGGTTGTCGGTCATGCTGTCGACGACGTACGCGACGAGCGTCGCGGCGAAGCCGACCGCGACGCCGCGCCCGAAACCAAGCGGCGCTCTGCGCAACGCCTGCCGGGCGATGGCGATCAGCGCCACGATGACCAGCACGTAGCCGAGCAGGCCCAGCAACCCCGTCTCGACGTATGCGCGAAGCAGGTCGTTGTGCGGAGCCTTGTTCTCGTCCGTCAGGTACTTCGTGCCCTTCAGTCCGATGCCGGTGATCGGATTGGAGTGGTTCAGCACGGACACCTGTTGCCAGTACTCGAAGCGCCACGACAGCGAATTCGACGTCGAACCGCTTGCGGTATCGGCCGAACCCAGATTGGTGATCCGGCCCAACACGCTGGGGAGCGCGGCGAGTGCGAGCACTACCGCGCCGATCAACCAGACGAAGATGAGCCGGCTCTGGAGCACCCCGATGAGGATCAGGCCCAAGACGAGCGCGATCCACGGTCCGCGCGCGTAGGTGAACACCAGGAGCACACCGCAGATGACGATGCCGGACCCGAGGGCCCACTGCACCGCCCGCGGGCAATGGCGAAAGAGCGCGATCGCCATCAGCATGAACATGGACAGGAAGAATCCGAAGGTGTTCGGGATGCGCGAACGTCCCGACGATGCGGCTCAGTCCGCCGCCCTGGAAGTCGCCGCCCCTGCCCGCGACCTGCAGCAGTCCCAGCAGTACCGGCGCGAGGAACCCGATCGCGCAAGCGATCAGGCAGCGGCGCACCGCGGCCAGGCTGGTGAGCAACCGGGCGAGCACGACGAACATCAGCACCGCGGCGATGATCCGGGCGCACTCGCTCAGCGCCGCGATGTGGTTCACCGCGCCCGGCACGCTGAGCAGGCAGGCGGCGAGGAAGGCCGCGAACGCGCCTTCGGTCATCGTCAGGCGGGTGGCGCCGACGGCTCGGCGTTGCGCCAGCAGCCACACCACCGCCATGACGATGAACAGCGCCGCGAGGCCGGTGGCGGCCGGCCCGGAGGAGACGGCCTGTGGGGCCTTGGTGACCGTGCTCGCGAACTTCGCGCTCGTCGGCCGGGCGGCGGTCGCGTCCATCGTGCTGCGCAGGGCCAGGACCGTCAGGACGAACCATTCGAAGCGGTAGCAGCCGAGCGCGACCAGCGCGCCGACCGCGACTACCCCGACCGGGACGAGGAGTGCTGTTCGCGATGCGCCGCTGACGGCGAGTACGCCGGTCGCGCCGGCCGCGGCAGCCAGTACCAGCACGCCGAGCGAGGACCAGAACACCACGGCGAACGACGTCCGCCGCGCCGCGCCAACACCATCGGCAGGCGTAGCCGGCGGCGTTGTCGGCGACGGCGCGGAGCCGAGGTCGATCGCCATCGGCTCACCCCTCCGCGGCGCGCACGGTGTCCTACGGCTGTTCCGAAGGCCGGACAAAGTGTGTCACGAACCGCGGGAGGGCGCGAAAGCACACCGGGCGCCGGGGGGTGGTTGCGACGCGCGCACCGAGCAAGCGCCCGGTACTGTGCGCGCGGTGATATCCGTGCTGCACGTGATGGCCCGGATGGCGCCGTCGGGCACCGAATTCCAGCTCGCGGGCATGCTGCAGGCAGCGCAGGACCGGCACTGGCGCCCGACGCTGTGCGTGCTCTACCCGGGCTTCGAACTCGCCGCCGACATCCGCCGCGGCGGGGTTCCGGTGATCGAGCTGGACGGGCGTGGCCGGGTGCCCGCCGACCGGTTCCGCGCCCTGCGCGGCCTCGCCCGTGGCGGCGACTTCGACGTCGTGCACACCTCGCTGTGGGGCGCCGGCGCGTTCGGGCGGTCCGCGCTCGTCGGTCGACGGCGCCCGGCCGTGGTGATGTCCGAACGTCGGGTGGAGGAGTTCCGCTCGCCGGGCCGGCGACTGCTCGACGCCGGGCTGGCCCGGGTCACCGACGAGTGGATCGGCAACTCCGCCGACGTGTGCGAGTTCATCGTGCGCGCGCACCGCGCGCCCGCCGAGCGGGTTCATCTGGTGCGCAACGGCGTGGACACCGAGGTCTTCCACCCCGGTCCCCGCCGCGCCGCCGCGGGCCGGGCCCGTATCGGCGCGCTCGGCCGGCTCACGTCGCAGAAGGGCTACGACGTGTTGCTGGCCGCGCTGCCGACCGTGCTCGCCGAGCGCGACGTCGAGCTCGTGATCGTCGGCGAGGGCGAGCTGCGCGCCGACCTCGAGCGGCGCGCGGCGGGACTGCCGGTGCAGTTACCCGGGCCGATGCCCGGCGGCGTCGCGGTGGCCGACTTCCTGCGCGGTCTCGACCTGTTCGTGATGCCCTCGCGCTACGAAGGGCTGCCCAACGCGGTGCTCGAGGCGATGGCCTGCGGCGTGCCGGTGGTCGCGACCGACGTCGCCGGGATGCGCGAGGCGGTCGGCCCCGAGATCGATCTGGTCGCCGCCGATGACGCCGATGCGCTGGCCCGCGCGATGCTCGCTCAGCTCGCCGTCCCGACCGTGCCGGTCGACACGTGGCAGCGCTCCTTCGACGACGTCGCCGCCGAGCACCTGCAGGTGTTCGAGACCGCGCTGGCCCGGCGGCGTGCGAGCACGCGGGAGGGCCGCTCGTGCGCGTAGTCATCACCGGTGCCGCGGGTTTCATCGGTGGGCATCTCGCCGAGGCCGCGCTGGCCGCGGGCCACAGCGTGGTAGGCATCGACTGCCTGACCGACTACTACGACGTCAGCCAGAAACGTGGGGTGCTCGACCGGCTCGGCTTGCACCCCGGCTTCCGGTACGAGCCGGCCGACCTGCGAACTACCGCGCTCGCGCCGCTGCTCGACGGCGCCGACGTGATCTTCCATCTGGCCGGGCAGCCGGGCGTGCGGCTGTCGTGGTCGGACAGGTTCGTCGACTACGTCGGGCACAACGTGCTCGCCACCCAACGGCTGCTCGAGGCTGCCCGCGAGACTCGGCCGCGGCGCATCGTCTACGCGTCGTCCTCGTCGGTCTACGGCAACGCGCCCGCCTACCCGACCACCGAGGACGACCTGCCGCACCCGCACAGCCCCTACGGCGTCACCAAGCTCGCCGGCGAGCACCTGTGCGGCCTCTACGCGCACCAATTGGGGTGTCCCGACCGTGTCGCTGCGCTACTTCACCGTGTACGGACCGCGGCAGCGCCCGGACATGGGCATGCACCGGTTCTTCACCGCGGTCCGCGAGGGCCGGCCGTTGCCGATCTTCGGTGACGGTGAGCAGGTGCGCGACTTCACGTTCGTGGCCGACGTCGTGGCCGCAAACCTTGCCGCGGCCGATGCCGGCGTTGCGCCGGGCACCGTGCTCAACGTCGCCGGCGGCGCGTCGATCAGCGTCAATGACCTCGTCGCGGCGATCGGGCGCATCGTCGGCCACGATGTCGAGGTGCAGCGGCTGCCGGAACAGCCGGGCGACGTCCGGGCCACCGGCGGCTCGATCGAGCGCACCCGCGCGCTGCTCGGCTGGGCGCCCGAAGTGGACATCGAGGCCGGCCTCGCGGCGCAGTGGGCCTGGCAGCGCGATCGTCAGGGCTAGCGGGTCCGCATCTCGTCCGGGTCGAGCGCGGCGCGCAGCGTCTCCGGCCGCACGCCGTTGGTGGCGCCGAGCGCGTGCCGGCCGGGCGGGCGCGGTTCGCGGCCGAAACGGCGCAGCACCTTGGCGCGGGCCGCCGGCGGGGCGAGCGCCAGGCCGAAGCCGAACAGGATCGCCGTGCCGACCACGGCGATCGCCGCAGTGACGGTGAACAGCAACCAGCGGCCCTTGATCGAGTCGACGTCCAACACCTCGCACAGGCCGTACATCACCACGGTGGCCACCGCCGTGACGAGGAGCGCCCGGACCGTGAAACCGGCGACGTCGCGGGCGTGCAGTGGCAGTGTCTTGCGCAGCCGGAACCATGCGTGCCACACGATGTAGTACTGCGAGATCGAGTACGCGATGGCGACGCCGATGACTGCGTTCGGGCTGTCCAACCCGAAGATCGCCATGCACGGGTAGCAGCAGCGCCAGGTCGACGATTACGCCGTAGCAGGTGTTCCGCAACGGTGTGCGGGTGTCCAGCCGCGCGTAGAACGGCGCCAGCAGCACCCGCTGCAGCCCGGAACCGAGCAGGCTGAAGCCGTAGACCGCGAAGGTCAGCGCCAGCAGGTCGATCTTGCCCTCGGTGAAGTTGCCGCGGTGGAACACGAAATGGATCGCCGGCCCGGCGAGCGCGACCGTGAACGCGGTCAACGCGAGCGCGACGACGATGATGAGCCGCACCGCGCGGTAGAGGATCGTCGACGACCCGCTTGTCCTGGCCCGCGTGCTCGGCGTCGGCGAGACGCGGCAGCAGCGCGACGGTGATCGGCCGGAAGAATGTGCCGCCGCCCAGCGCGGAGATCAGCCGCTGGGCGTAGGACAGGATGGTGATCGAGCCGGGCGGCAGGAACGATGCCACCGCCTGCTCGGCGGTGCGGTTGGCCAGGTTCAAGCCGGCCGAAGCGGTCGGTCGACCGGTGAAGCGGATGGTGCGCCACACACGGGGGTCCGACAGCACCAGCGACGGATGGATGCGCACGCCGTGTGCCCACGCGACCGCCAGAATCGCGACGAGCTGGATCCCCGCTCCGATCACGTAGGCCCACGACACCAGCCGGATGTCGTGGCCACCGGCCACCAAGATGATCGCTGCCGCCGGCACGTTCATGGCGATGTTCATCCCGGCCGGCGCGACGAACGAGTACGACGCGTTGAGCGCACCGCGCACCGCCTCGGCGGCCGCGACCAGCGGCACCACCAGGAAGATCGCCGGCACCATCGACGCCGCGAGATGAGATCTCCGGCGAACTCAGACCAGGTGCGGTGAGCTGCGATCAGCGGGCGCGCCAGCAAAGACGCCGGCGCCCCAGATCACCAGGCCGATCAGCGTGACCGCGGTCAACAGCCGGGAGGCGAACGATGGTGAAGCTGCGCGTGCCGTGCTCGCGGCGATCGCGGACGAACTGCGGCACCCAGGCCTGCACGGCCACTGTCATCAGCAGCGCGGCCAGACCCGACCGGGATCCGCGACGACGCGAAGAACGCGTCGGACTGACGGCCGGCGCCGAAGTGCACCGACACGCGCGACGTCGAGCATCAGGCCGGTCAGCATCGCGACCAGCGCCGCCACGGACGAGGTCGCCGACTGGCCGATGAACCCCCGTGCGGGCGCCCTTGGGCTCGGTGTCCGGCGTGCGAGTCGTCATTGCCCCACCGAGTCCGGGGGTACCGGTTGTTGCGCCGTGGCCTTGCTCAATCGTGCGGCGAGCTCGTCGCACGCGGCGCGGATGCGCGGGTCGATGTCCAGCGGCCCGCGGTGCGTCGGCGGCCGCGCCGATCACGTGCGCCACCAGCTCCGGGCGGTACGGGCAGCTCGAGGAACCGGCACAGCGCGCGCATCGTCGGCGGGCGGGTCGGCGAGAAAGTCGTTGTAGGACACCAGGTGCACGTCGGCGCGGCCGTCGAGGCCGAGATCGAAGAACAGCTGGTTGCGGATCAGCCACATCAGCGCCGCGCCCGATTCCGCGGTCATCGCGTCGTAGTCGAAGGAGCGCACGAACTGCGCCGACTCCGGCGAGATCCGCTGCACGTGCCAGCGGGTGGTGTTGATTCCGCAGGCGAACTCGCGCAGCACCTGCCGGTTGCCGTCGCCGAACTTGGCGAGCGCGGAACGCACCCGGCCGTCGACGTCGCGGTAGGCCCACACGGCCTGTGGTGCGGTCGCCGAGGGCAGCGCGAGCAGTTCGTCGGTGCGGTGCGAGTCGCACAGCGGCTTGAACAGCACGTGGGAGTGCCGGCTGCGCGCGACGACGCGGGCCACCGTGGCACCGTCGCGCAGCTTGTAGCGCTCGAATGCGCGTCGGTCGTTCTCGTTGTGCACCTCGACCTCGGGCGCGTAGCCGAGCCCGCGCAGCAGCATGTTGGTACCCGAACGCTGCACGCCGACCACGAACACCGGCCGCGCGGCGCCCGGCGGCACCGGGCCGGCGCGTCGATAGCGCCATTTGCCGATTGTGACCGGGACAGTGCGCAGCGGGTCGATCTCCTTCTCCTCCAGCACTCGGCCCAAACCCTGTTCCCGGACCCACACGACATGACGCGCGGTCTGGGACCGGAGGCGGCGCAATCCGCGCTGGTCCTCGACGAATACTCGCCCGGCCGGTTCCTTCGCGGCGTCCAGCCGGTAGCCGTAGTGGCGCAGCAGCGGCGCGGTCAGGGCGGTCACGAGGAGTCGGTGAGCGGTCGGCATCGCGGTGCGCCACTCGTCGTCGGGGGTGAGCCGGGTCGGTCCGGTCCGCATCCGGTTCGGATTACCGGCCACCGTGTGGCTCACGGCGATGTCCACGTCGCCGTGCTCACCCACCGGCACCTCGGCGGCCGAGCCGACCATGCGCAGCACCGGACGCAGCGCCGCCGCGGGATCGGTGACGAAGTCCTCGTAGCGCACCCGCACGTACCGCTCGGGGGTGCGGCGCCACCCCCATTGCGCGGCGGCGTTCCAGACGTCCCACAGCACCGCGCTCATGAACGGGGTCTCCCGAACCATTTCGGCGGGCCCGGCGCCGCGGTCCGTGCGCGAACGGTGGCGCGACCACGAGTGCGCGCTCCCGCGGGGGTCGCGGACCAGGTGCAGCAGGTAGACGTCGATGCCCTCGACCCGGCGCAGCAGGTAGGCGTAGCTGACCAGTTTGGAGGCGTCGACGACGATCCCGGCGCCGTGGTCGGCCAGCGCTCGGTAGACCCGGGCCAGTTCGGCGGCATAGGCCTCGGCCTGCGGCCCGAGGCGGTCGGCATCCCCGCCGTACCGCGCAAGTTCGGGGAATGTTCGAAGTCGCAGGAATCGGCGGTCGGCGGCCATGATCGCCGCGAGATCCGCAGGTGTGCCTGCGTACGCTGACTCCAGCACCGCGGACCAGAACGGGCAGCGGGGCACGGGGGCGCCGCAGCCGCACAACGCGTGCTCGCCGATGCCGCGCTCCCACAGATAGCGCAGCTCGCCCACCGAGGTGAGGCCGGGCAGCGAACCCAGCAGATTGGACAGCACAGTGCTACCGCTACGGCCCGCACCGGCCACGAACAGCACCCGGATGCGACTTCTGGCGGCCGGGTCAGCCGCCGATCCGGGAGCACGCATGGTTGGCGCAATGATAAGTGCGGCAGCGTTTACGGTCCCGCCGAGCCGGAGCGTCCGTCATGCGCCGTAACACCTGGTTCATCGTGGCGGGCGTGGTCGTGGTGGCCGCGCTCGCCGTCGTGCTGGCCGTCGCCCTCACCGGCGGACAGGACCACCCGACCGGCTCGGGCTCGACCGGCCCCAGTGCGCCGACGACGACGAACGAGCCGGCACCGACGTCGGGGCCGCCGAGCGGTTCGAGTGGGCCGGTCACCACCGGTGTCAAGCCGATCATCCGCGGCCTCATCGACCGGCAGGGCGAGCCGCCGAAGAGCGTGCTCGACGTGGTTCACGCGTACGTGGTGAAGGTCAACTGGGCCGACCTGCAGCCGCAGGAGAACGGTCCGATCGCCACGGACAACGCCATCGACAAGGCGATCGCGCGGGTGCGGCAGTCGGACTACAGGCAGATCGGCATGCTCCTCAAACTGCGGGTGTTCGCCGGCGTCAACGCGCCGGACTGGGTGAAGAGGCTCGGCGGCGCCCCGATTCAGTACACCAACAACCAGGCTGGCGGGTCGATATCCGGCGGCACGATCGGCCGATTCTGGAACACCGAGTCGCAGCAGGCCTACGCGCAGTTCCAGCAGAAGCTCGCCGCGAAGTACGACAGAGTGCCGGAGATCCGAGAGATCACGATGTCGGGCTGCACCACGCTGTTCGACGAGCCGTTCGTGCGTCAGCCAGGTGAGGCCGGGAACGCCGAGAAGCTCACCGCCGCTGGGTACACCGCGGCTGAGGACAAGGCGTGCATCTTGTCCGCGATGAAGGCCCACGAGGTGTGGAGGCACACCACGACCGACGTCGACTTCAGCCCGTTCCCGGACGTCGAGGGCGGTACCGACCAACGCGACGTCGACTACACCATCGAAATGATGAACACCTGCCGCCAGCTGCTCGGGATCCGCTGCGGGCTGCAGAACAACGCGCTGTCGACGGACAAGCTGGCCAACAAGGACTTCACCCAGATGTACGAGGCGATGGCGAAGCTCGGCAGTCCGCTGATCTTCCAGACCGCCGCCCGCAAACGCATCGGCGACCCGGAGCAGACGCTCACGGCGGCCGTCAATTACGGCGCGAACTCCGTGGAACTGCCCCAGGGTTATCCCCGCTGGCCGATGGATCAGTTGCAGACAGCAGCCGCGGGTCTTGCCAAGAACCCCACTCCCCGCTGAGCAAGAGCCGAACCTGGTCACCGAGCGACCGGAACGCGCTCTTGATCACGGGTGAGCCGGGGCCGCTCGGGCACCGGTCCACGCTGGGCCTGCGGCGCATCGACGGGCGGTGGCGCAGCTACCACGAGCACACCTCGACCCCGTTCTACCTGGACGGCTCGAACCGGGCCGCACTCGACCTCACCCTGTAGGCACCGGCTTGGTGGTGGACTGCACGGCGGCCGCGACCGCGGTCGGCACCGCCGGGTCGAACACCGACGGCACGATGTAGGTGGCGTTGAGCTGCTCGTCGCTCACGCAGTGCGCGAGCGCGGCCGCGGCGGCGAGCAGCATCGGCGTCGTCACCTCCCGGGCGCGGGCGTCGAGCAGGCCCCGGAACACGCCCGGGAACGCCAGCACGTTGTTGATCTGGTTGGGGTAGTCGCTGCGGCCGGTGGCCAGCACCGCCGCCAGGTGTTGCGCGGCGTCGACGTCGCACTCCGGGTCCGGGTTGGCGAGCGCGAACACGACCGGCGCGGGCGCCATGTCGCGGATCCACTCGGCCGGCAGCACGCCTGGACCGCTCACCCCGATGAACACGTCCGCGCCGCGCAGCGCGTCGTGCAGGTCGCCGGTGACCCCGGCCGGGTTGGTCCGTCGCGCGAGGTCGCGCTTGGCATCGTTGAGCTGCACATCGCCGGGCGCCAGGATGCCCTCGCGGTCCCACACCAGCACGTGCTGCACCCCGGCGGCGAGCAGCAGCGTCACGATCGCCGTGCCGGCTGCGCCCCCGCCAGCGACCACGATCCGGGCGTCGGCGAGGGATTTGGACACGCACCGCAGCGCGTTCGTGAGCGCCGCGGTGACGACGATCGCGGTGCCGTGCTGGTCGTCGTGGAACACCGGGATGTCGAGCAAGTCGCGCAGCCGGGCCTCGATCTCGAAGCAGCGCGGCGCGGAGATGTCCTCCAGGTTGATGCCGCCGAATCCCGGCGAGATGCACCGCACGACCTCGACGATCTCGTCGGCGTCCTGGGTGTCCAGGCAGATCGGCCACGCGTCGATGTCGGCGAAGCGCTTGAACAGCGCGGCCTTGCCCTCCATCACCGGCAGCGCCGCGCCCGGGCCGATGTTGCCCAGCCCCAGCACCGCTGAGCCGTCGGTCACGACAGCCACCGCGTTGCCCTTGATCGTCAGCTTCGCGACGTCCTCGGGGTGTTTGGCAAGCGCAAGCGAGACCCGCCCGACGCCCGGCGTGTAGGCCATCGACAGGTCGTCACGGGTGCGCAGCGGCACCTTCGGCTGAACGGAGATCTTGCCGCCCAGATGCAGCAGGAAGGTCCGGTCGCTGACCCGGTGCACCGTGACGGTGGGCACCTCGCGCAGCGCCTCGACGATCTCGCTCGCGTGCTCGCCGTTGACCGCCGAGCAGGTGACGTCGACGGTGATCCGGTCGGCGCGCGACTCGCTGACGTCGATCGCGGTGACCAGCCCGCCGGCGCGCCCGACGGCCATCGCGACGTCCCCGACGACCGAGGCCGACGGCGGCGCGTACAGGCGCACGGTGATGCCGTAGGACGCGCTCGTGGGCAGCGGACGGGGTTGTGCGGTGTCGGGCATGCTCATGGGTTGCATAGTGCACCCCACGCGCCACGCCGCATACGAAACGCGGTCAGTGCCAGGATGGAAGAGCAGACTCAGTCACAACGAGGTGACCCTTCATGACCGACGTGCTGTTCGATACAGCCGTATTCGCCCGCCGCTATCTGGCCCATTCCGCCAGCCAGCTGCCCGGCTGGGGACCCGCCCCGCTCACCGATCTGGCCGCGTCCGCGCTGCGAGTTCGGGGCCCGGCGTCAGTGGGGCCAGACCCTGCTGCGGATCACCGACTCGCCGAACGGGCACAGCGCGATCGACGTCGTGTCCGAGGACGCGCCGTACATCGTCGAGTCGCTGCGCACCGAACTGGAGCGGGTCGGCCGCCCGGCCCGCCTGGTGCTGCACCCGCAGATCGTGGTGCAACCGCGACGCGGACGGCGCGATGACCAACGGTCTACGACATTGACGACAACGCCGACGTGCCGGAGGGCGCGATGGTCGAGTCGTGGATGCACATCGAGATCGATCGTCGTCGCCCGACGACGAGCGCGTCTCATCGCGGCGCTGACGCGGGTGCTCGACGACGTCTCACGCGGCGCGCGGACGCGCCGGCGATGTACCAGCTCATCCGCGAGCTGGCCGACCAGCTCGTCGCCGACCCGGGCGAATTCGACCGCGAGACCAGCGAGGAGGCCGGCGAGCTGCTGCGCTGGCTGGCCGACGGCAACTTCATGATCGCTCGGGCATGCGGCCTACTGCGGCAACGATCTCGCCGAGCCCCGGGCGCACGGCAATGCCACCGACGCCAATGGCGTGCTGCGCGGCGACCGCGCGGATCTCGCCGCTGGAGCTGCTGCCCGCCTTCCGCAGCGGCGCGCCGCTGGTCGATCTTCAAGTCGCCGTTGGTGTCCACCGTGCGTCGCTCGGCCCGCTACGACTGCGTCACCGTCGTGACGCCCGCCGTCCGGCGGCGAGGGCGCAGATGGTCCACGTCTTCCTCGGCCTGATCACCACGCCGAGGACGGCACGGTGGCGCGGGTGCCGGTGTTGCGCCGGCGCATCGCGGAGATCCTGCTGCGCTCGGGCGTGCGGGCCGACAGCCACACCGGGCGCCGGCTGCTCGCCGCGCTGCGCACCCTGCCCCGCGACGAGCTGCTCGAGGCGCCGACCGCCGACCTGCTGCGGCTCGCCCAGCTGGTTGTGGACCGGGCTGAGCAGCGGCACGGTCGGCGTCTTCGCGCGCATGCACCTCAACCGCGATTTCGTCAGCGTGCTGGTCTACTTCCCGGCCGACCGCTTCGGCCCGGAAACCCGCCGCAAGGTCGCGGCAGTCGATCGCCCGCACTGGCCGGGCGAGGTCGATCGGCCGCGACGACCGGATCGTCGAGCTGGGCTTCGCCCGGATGCAGTTCCTGATCGCGTTGCGGCCCGGGCGCCCGCCGGCCTCGCCGGAGCGTCGACTGGTCGAGGCAGGAGGTCGCTCAGGTCACCCGCCGGTGGAGTGACGACCTCGGCGACCTGCTGATCCTCGCCGTCAGGCGAGGACGAAGGCGCAGCGGCTGCTGCGCCGGTACGGCGGATGCGTTGCCCGAGGCGTACAAGGAGGACTTCGCCGCCGCGACCGCGGTGCGCGACCTCACCCGCCTCGAGCAGCTCCCGACCGACGACGGCCTGGCCTTCGACGTCTACACCCCCGACGAGCACGACGAGCGCCGACCGCCGGCTCAAGGTGTTCCGCACCGGCCGCGCCGTCTCGCTGGCCCGAGCGCTGCCGATCTTCGGCCAGATGGGCATCGAGGTGCTCGACGAGCGTCCCTACGAGATCGAACGCTCCGACGGCGCGCGTCGGCCTGGATCTACGACTTCGGGCTGCGGCTGCCGGCCGGGCGTCGACCTCGACGAGGCGCGCGCCGCGACATGTCATCGACACGCTCCGGCTGCTGTGGCGCGACGAGATCGAGCAGGACGGGTTCAACGCGCTGGTCGTGCGCGGCCGGCTGACCTGGTGGCAGGCGAACATCCTGCGCGCCTACGCGAAGTACCTGCGCCAGGCCGGCACCACGTTCAGCCAGGGCTACATCGAGCAGGCGCTCGTCGAGCACCCCGGCATCGCCGCCGCGATCGTCGAGCTGTTCGAGGACGCGTTTCGACCCGGCTCGCGCCGGCGAGGCGCCAGCTGCGGTCGACGAGCCGACGACGGCAGCCGTCTCGAGGCGATCGAGGCAGATGCTGGCCGACGGTGGCGAGCCTGGACCAGGACCGCATCCTGCGCTCGCTGCTCGGCCTGGTCAACGCGACGCTGCGCACCAATGCCTACCGCACCGACGCGCCGCGACGCGTCGACGCCGGCCGTCGCCGCGCACTCGCGTTCAAGCTCGACCCCGGCCGGATCCCGAACCTGCCCGAGCCGCGGCCGCAGTTCGAGATCTGGGTCTACTCGCCGCGGGTCGAGGGGGTGCACCTGCGATTCGGGCCGGTCGCCCGCGGCGGGCTGCGCTGGTCCGACCGCCGCGAGGACTTCCGCACCGAGATCCTCGGCCTGGTCAAGGCGCAGATGGTCAAGAACGCGGTGATCGTGCCGATCGGCGCGAAGGGCGGCTTCGTCGCCAAGCGGCTGCCCGACCCGTCAGCGTCGACCGCGAGGCGTGGCTGGCCGAGGGCGTGGCCTGCTACCGCACGTTCATCGGCTGCCTGCTCGACGTCACCGACAACTACGTGACCGGCGCCGACGGCGCCAGCAGGTCGTGCCGCCGCCGCAGACGTCGTCGCTACGACGGCGACGACCCCTACCTCGTCGTCGCCGCCGACAAGGGCACGGCCACCTTCACCGACATCGCCAACGAGATCGCCAGCGACTACGGGTTCTGGCTCGGCGACGCGTTCGCCTCCGGCGGCTCGCGTCGGCTACGACCACAAGGCGATGGGCATCACCGCCCGCGGCGCGTGGGAGTCGGTGAAGTACCACTTCCGCGAGCTCGGCGTCGACACCCAGACCGAGGACTTCACCGTCGTCGGCATCGGCGACATGTCCGGTGACGTGTTCGGCAACGGCATGCTGCTCTCCGAGCACATCCGGCTGGTCGCCGCCTTCGACCACCGGCACGTCTTCCTCGACCCGAACCCCGACGCCGGCGACCTCGTTCGCCGAGCGGCAGCGGCTGTTCGAGCTGCCGCGCTCGTCGCTGGGCCGACTACGACGCCGAGCTGATCTCGACCGGGCGGCGGCGTCTACTCGCGCACGCTCAAGTCGGTCCCGATCACCGCCGGAGGTCGCGCAGGCGCTCGGCATCGCCGACGGCGTCACCGACGCTGACGCCCGCCGAGCTGATCCAGCGCGATCCTGCTCGCGCCGGTCGATCTGCTGTGGAACGGCGGCATCGGCACCTACGTCAAGGCCTCCGACCGAGACCCAGCTCGACGTCGGCGACAAGGCCAACGACGCGGTGCGGGTCGACGGCGACGCAGCTGCGCTGCCGGGTGGTCGGCGAGGGCGGCAACCTCGGCCTCACCCAGCTCGGCCGGATCGAGTACGCCCGGCGCGGCGGACGGCATCAACACCGACGCGATCGACAACTCCGCCGGCGTCGACACCTCCGACCACGAGGTGAACCTCAAGATCCTGCTCGACCGGGCGGTGCGCGGCCGGCGACGCTCGACCGGGACGAGCGCAACGCGCTGCTGGCCGAGGCGCACCGACGACGTCGCCGCGCACGTGCTGCGCGACAACTACGAGCAGAACGTGCTGCTCGGCATGGCGCGCAGGCTCAGGTCCGGCGCTGGTCATCGGTGCACCAGCGGTTCATGCGGGCGCTGGAGGCGGCCGGCGAGCTTGGACCGCGCGCTGGAGTTCCTGCCCGACGACGAAGGAGATCGGCCGCGCCGCGAGGCCGGCGGCGTCGGGCTGACCTCGCCGGAGATCGCGGTGCTCGTCGGCCTACTCGAAGATCACCCTGACCGACGACATCGAGGACTCGACGCTGCCCGACGAGCCGTGGTTCGAGCACGCGCTCGCGCGGCGTACTTCCCGCCCGCTGATCGCCGAGCGGTTCGCCGACGAACTGCGCCGACGCACCCGCTGCGCCGCGAGATCATCACGACCGTCGTCGTCAACGACATGATCAACCGCGTCGGCACGACGTTCGTGCACCGGGCGGCCGAGGAGACCGGCGCCGACGTCGCCGCAGATCGCGCGCGCGTACACCGTCGTGCGCGAGGTGTTCGGGCTGCCGCGAGCTGTGGGCGGGATCGAGGCGCTCGACAACCAGGTGCCGACCGACGCGCAGCACGCGCGGCTACCAGGAGATGCGCCGGCTCATCGACCGGGCGACCCGGTGGTTCGTCGACGTCGCGGTTCCCGATCGACGACGTCGCGGCCGAGATCGAGCGCTTCGGCCGACTGATCGCGCAGCTGACGCCGCGCGTGCCGCAGCTCGCTGCGCGGCGTCGAGCGCGACAACCTGGCCGACGAGGTCGACCGGCTCGATCGCGCTCGGCCTGCCGCGCGACGCTGGCGCTGCGGATCGGCCGAGCTGCTGACGGCGTTCCTGCTGCTCGACGTCGTCGAGATCGCCCGCGACGAGCGAGCGACCGGCCGACGAGGTGGCCGCGCTGCACTTCGCGGTGTCCGAGCGGTTCAGCGTCGACGAGCTGCTGACCAGGATCACCGAGCTGCCGCGCGACGACCGGTGGTCGGCGCTGGCCCGCGCCGCCGCTGCGCCACGACGTCTACGCCGCGCTGTCGGCGATCACCACCGCCGTGCTGCGCGCGACGCCGACGACGCGGCCGGCACGGACGCGCAGGACGCGCATCGACGCCTGGGCCGAGCAGAACGAGGCCCGGGTCGAGCGGGCCCGCGAGACCGTCCGCGAGGCACTCGACCGAGAGCGTCGTCGACCTGGCGACGCTGTCGGTCGCGCTGCGGGTGCTGCGCAGCGTGCCCGGCTGACCCGTTCGATCGAACCGACTTGCCCCGGTGTCGCGTTGTAGGAACGAGGCGCACCCGGGACAACCCCGACGGGGTGCTAACCCGATCGGGCTATGGCGTCCGTCCCCCGGCAGACGGGATAAAGGTCTGGTGAATCGGATGCTCGTGATGGTTGTCACCACCGTGGCGGCGGGGGCGCTCGCCGCCGTGCCGGCGATTCTCGGCGTGGTCGGCAACCCGTCGTTTCGCCAGCAGCTGCCGGTACGGGTGCCCTCCCAGGTCGCGCACCTCTCCGACGTCGGCGCGCAGGTGAGCCGGACCTCGCATGCGCCCACTCCCCGGCCGACGCGCAGCGCGACCCGCAGCGCCACCCGGATGCGGGGCGCCGAGAATCGCGGCACCGACGATCGCCGCTCCGGGCGCGCATCCGAACCCGGCGGCGACCGGCACGGCGGCGAAAGCGGCGGCGGGCGCAGGAGTGGCAGCGACGACGACGGCCGTGGGGGATCGTCTCGGGGTGACCACGGCGGAGGCAGCGACGGATGACGGTTGAGGCCGTCCCATCCGTCCCACCCCCGCCCGACCAGGCGCCGTCCGACCAGCCGCCGGCCGACCCGCCACCGCCGCACCGGGCGCAGCAGGCGGGCGGTTGGACCATCCTGGCCGCACCGCGCGATCGCGTCGACCGGGCGGCGGCGGTCTGGAGCATGCGGCGCATCGTGTTCCAGCTGTGCGCCGCGATCCTGCTGGTGGTCACCGTCGTCGGTGTCGTCGTCGCACTGGTCAGTCGCCGGCTGGCCGAGCAGCAGGGCGTGCACGAGGCCGCGCAGATCACCGACGTCATCGCCGAGGGCGTCGTGCAGCCGGCGCTCACCGACGCCGCGCTGTCCGACCCGGCGCCCGCGCCGCGTTCGGCGCGGTCATCCGCAAGGGCGTGCTGTCCGACTCGCTCATCCGGATCAAGGTGTGGGACCGCGACGGCCGCATCGTCTACTCCGACGAGCCCCGGCTCATCGGGCGCAGGTTCGGGCTCGACGACGAGGCCCGTGAGTCGTTCGCCGGGCCCAGCACCCGCGCCGACGTCAGCGATCTCGACGCGCCGGAGAACATCTACGAACGCAGCCAGGGCAAGCTGCTCGAGGTATACCGGCCGGTGTGGACCGCGCGCGGCACCCCGCTGCTGTTCGAGGCCTACTACCGCTACGACGTCGTCACCGCCCGCGGGCACGACCTGTGGCGGGCCTTCAGCGGCATCATGCTCAGCAGCCTGGCCGCGGTGTTCGTGCTGCTCATCCCGGTCGCCTGGGCGCTGGTGCAGCGCACCCGGCGCGCCCAGCAGGAACGCGAGACCGCGATGCGGCGCGCGGTCGAGGCCTCCGACGAGGAACGCCGGCGCATCGCCGGCACCCTGCACGACGGGGTGGTGCAACAACTCGCCGCGGTGTCCTTCGCGGTCGCCGGCGACGCCGAACGTGCCGCCCAGGCCGGCCAGCCGGCGCTGGCGCAACGGCTTCAGGACAGCAGCGAAACGGTGCGCTCCGCGATGGCCGGGATGCGCTCGCTGCTCGTCGACCTCTATCCGCCCAGTCTGCGCAACGGCGGGCTGGTGTTGGCGCTGCGCGACCTGGCCGGCACCGTCGACGGCAGCGGTGCCCGGGTGCGGCTCGACGTCGACCGCGCGCTCGCCGATCAACTCTCGCCGGAGGTGCAGGAGGCGATGTTTCGGATCACCCAGGAGTGCCTGCGCAATGCGGCCAAGCACGCGGCGGCGAAGAAGGTCAGCGTGCGGTTGCATTCGCTCGACGGCCCGCCGGGGGCGGCGCGCCTGGAGATCCATGACGACGGCGTCGGCTTCGATGTCGCGGACGCACTGCGTACGCGCTCGGAGGGCCACCTCGGACTCGACCTGCTCGCCGACGCCGCCCGGCGCGTCGACGGCGCCTTGTCCCTGGCGAGCGGGCCCGGCGCCGGCACCACGTTGCGGCTGGAGGTGCCGTGGCCGTGATCCGGGTGTTGCTGGTCGACGACCATCGGCTGGTGCGGGCCGGGCTCGCCGGGCTGCTCGACGCCGCGGCCGGCCTGGAGGTGGTGGGCGAGGCCGCCGACGGTCGGCAGGCGATCGAGACCGCGCGCGCCTGCAACCCGGACGTCGTGCTGATGGACGTCTCGATGCCGGTGCTCGACGGCATCGGCGCCACCCGGCAACTGCTCGCGGACGCGCCGCAGCTGCGGGTCGTGGCGCTCACCTCGTTCGCGGACTCGGACAAGGTGGCGGACATGCTCGCGGCCGGCGCGGTCGGCTATCTGCTGAAGGACTGCGACCCGGCCGACCTGCTCGCCGCGGTGCGCGCCGCCGCCCGCGGCGAGGCGCCCATCGACCCGCGGGCCGCGGTGAGTCTGCTGCCGGGCCGTCGGGCGCCGGACCCCGCCGAGACGCTGAGCGCGCGCGAACGTGAGGTGCTCGCGCTCACGGCGAAGGGGATGGCCAACAAGCAGATCGCGCGTGCCCTCGGGATCAGCGAGCAGACTGTCAAGGTGCACCTCGGGAACGTGTTCCGACGCATCGGCGTCGCCGACCGCACGTCGGCAGCGTTGTGGGCCCGCGAACACCTCAGGACCTGACATGGCCGCCGGGTCGGACGACGGCGAGGTCGAGTTCCTCGACGTCGGCCCGGAGTCGGCGCGCTGGTCGCCGAGTCGGACGCCGCGCTCCTGGCGCCCGCGGCCGCGCTCCTGGCGCTCGCGGCGGTGGTGGTGGCTGGTCGCGCTCGCCGTCGCGGGGCTCGTCGTCGCCGGGGTGCTCGTCGGCCGCAGCGGTTCGGATTCCCCGACCGGCCGGCGAGCCGGCCCATCGGTGTCGATCGGCGCGTTCGCGCCCGTCACCGTGCCGACACCGGCGCGCCGGCCGGTCGTGACCGTGGCCGGCCGGCCGCTGCTCGGCGTGCGTGCCGGTTGGGAACTGTTCGCCCGCGGTCCGGACGAGTTGCTGGTCATCCAGCCGGCCCGCGGGCGGGTCATTCGCACGCCGGTCCCGGTGCTGGCCAGCACCGGCGACGTGTCCTTCGTCGTCGCGAACGACCGGGTGCTGATCCGCCCGCTCGACGTCGTGCCGGGCTACGAGGTGCCCGACGGGCAACCCGCTCGGGAACTTCCGGCGGCGTTGCGGCAGAGCCCGATGTTCGCGGGGCCACGCCCGGACGAGGTGTGGGTGCCGACCGGTGTCGGGAGGGTCGGCGGCTACTCGGCGGTGCAGCTGCTCGGTGTCGGCGGGCGCCCGGTCGGGCGCCCGGTCAGTCTTCCGGCCGGGGTCCAGACGGGGCAGCTGCTCGCCGACGGCGGGGGCGGGTTGATGTTCTCCGGTGTCGGCGGCTACTACCGGCTCGGCCCGCGCGGGTGGCGCCGGTTCACCTCTGGCGTGCCGCTGGCGGTCGGGCCGACCCGCATCTTCGTCGCGGAGTGCGACGCGCAGTACAGCTGCTCGAGCGTGCGGATCGACGCGCACAGTGGCCGCCGCACCGCGGTGCCCTACGACCCGCGCGACCGCGACATGCTCGGCATCGGCGTCATCTCCCCGGACGGCCGGCAGGCCGCGATCCCCGCCTACGGCCCG
This sequence comes from uncultured Actinomycetota bacterium, assembly GCA_963718805.1. Taxonomy (GTDB): domain Bacteria; phylum Actinomycetota; class Actinomycetes; order Mycobacteriales; family Jatrophihabitantaceae; genus Jatrophihabitans. The sequence continues at coordinate 261,451 of CAVQZY010000002.1, forward strand.
ACCGGCGAGAACGTCGTGCGCCTCGTCGATCTGCGCACCAGCACCCAACGGTTCACCCGCCTGAGCGTCGACATCCAGACGAACGTGTCGTCCGGCACGCTGGTGTGGTCGCCGGACAGTCGGTGGGTTTTCGGCGTGGGTCCGGGCGGGGTCATCGGTGCGGTCGACGCACGCACCGGCGCGTTGCACACCCTCGGCGTTCAGCTGCCATCGGTGACGCAGCTCGGCGTGCGCGCCCTCAGGCCGGGCGGGTGACCGGCACCCGCGCCCAGACCTGCTTGCCGTGCGAGGTGCGCCGCACCCCCCAGGCGTCCGCGATTGCCTCGACGATGTGCAGTCCCCTGCCGCCGGTGGCCGAGTCGCTCGCGGTGCGCAACTGCGGCAGTTCCGGGCTCGGGTCGCCGACCTCGACGGTGACCGCACCCGGCACGACCTGCCAGGTGACCGCAAGTTGGTCGCCGCTCCCGGCACGTGCGTGCACGACCGCGTTACCCACCAGTTCGCTGGCAACCAGGACGACGTCCTGCGCGGCGGCCGCGGGGATGTGGCGCTCGGCGAGGTCGGCAGCGATCGCCCGGCGCACGAGCGCAGCGCTCGCCGGGTCGTGCCGAACGGCCAAGGCCCCCACCTGCACGACTCCTCCCACTGCCATCACGGTCGTTGTTCCCGGTGATCGACCGGGCGTAAACAGCACTTCGGTCACACTCGGGCATCGACCAGCGCCCGGACCTCGCGCGGGTAGTCGGTGATGATCGTGTCGACGCCCAGATCGAGCACGAACTCGACGTCGGCGGCCTTGTTGACGGTCCACACGTAGACCTGCCGGGCGCGGGCGTGCGCGCGGGCGACGAAGCCCGGATCGGCCTGCAGGATGTGCAGGCCGGGCCCGGCGATCGGGATCGCGGCGGGTAGGTGCCCGGCGCGGCGTTTGGGCATCAGGCGTTCGAGCAGCAGCACGGTGGGGATGTCCGGCGCCAGCAGACGGACCCGCCGTACCGCGGTGGTCGCAAAACTCATCACCACGACCCGGTTGTCCAGGTCCGACGGCGTGTGCTTGAGCTTCGACTCCGGTGGGCCGGGCCGCCCGGCCCAGCCGAAGCGGGCCAACAGCTCGACGAGCGTCTGCTCCACCAGCCCGCCGTAGCGGGTCGGGTGCTTGGTCTCGATCAGCAGCCGGACCGGGCGTTCCGCGTCGTGGACGAGTTCGAGCAGCAGTTCGAGGGTGAGCACCCCGCCGCCGCGCTCTACGCGGTCGGCGGCCACCCCCGCCAGGTACGGCGAATCGGTGAGCAGCTCGTCCGCGGAGGCCGGCAGTTCGGTGTGCCACGACGCGAAGTCCAGGGCGCCGAGGGTGGGCAGGTCGAGTTCGCTGACCAGGCCCCGCCCGTCGGAGGTCCGGTTGACGGTGCGGTCGTGAACGCACACCAGATGACTGTCGCGGGTGAGCCGGACATCGCATTCGAGCGCTTCGGCGCCCGAGGCGATCGCCTCCTCGTAAGCGGCGAGGGTGTGTTCGGCAACCGTGGATGACGCGCCGCGGTGCGCGACCAGCATCGGCCGGGCCGGTGGCTCCACGGCGCTCATCGTGCCCGAACCGGGTAGCGCTCGGGTGACGGTGGCGCAACGGCGCGCCGAGATGTTATGCGACGTGCGGCGGACGGCCGTCGCTGGACTGCATCGGGCGGTGCGCGGCCGCCCACGCCAGCATCCCGCCCGTCAGGTTCGCGGCGTCGTACCCCTGGTGCCGCAGCCAGGCGGTGACGTGCGCCGAGCGCGAGCCCACCTTGCAGACGACCACGATCGACCCGTCGGCGTCGAGCAGGTCGGGTTGGTCGTGCAGTTGTTGCGGCAGTCGGCTCATCGGTGCGTGAACGGCGCCGGCGATGTGCCCGGCCGCCCACTCGTCGTCCTCGCGGACGTCGAGCAGCACGGTGCCGCTCGGCACCGTGTCCGGCGGCAGCGCGTCGACCTCGACGCTGGGTACCGCGAACGGGTGCATCACTTGATCAGCCGCGACAGCCGGCGGTCGGCGAGCTCGCGGCCCTCGGTCTGGCAGGTCGGGCAGTACTGGAAGCTGCGATCGGCGAAGGACACCTCGCGCACGGTGTCGCCGCACACCGGGCACGGCAGGCCGGCGCGGGCATGGACCCGCAGCCCGCTGCGCTTCTCCGACTTCAGCGTCGCGGCCTGCTGTCCGACCGAACGGGTCACGGCGTCCGTGAGCACCGTGCCGATCGCTTCGTGCAGCCGGGTGAGCTCGTCGTCGGTCAGGTTGGCCGAGCCCTTGAACGGTGACAGCTTCGCGACGTGCAGGATCTCGTCGGAGTAGGCGTTGCCGATGCCGGCGATCGCGCTCTGGTCGGTGATGGCACGTTTGAGCTGCTGGCGTTGCGCGCCGAGGATCGTCGCGAGCTCGTCGCGGCTCAGGCGCAGTGCGTCCGGCCCCAGCCGGGCCACGCCGGGGACGTCTCGCGGCTCGCGGACGAGGTAGACCGCGAGGCGTTTCTGGGTGCCGGCCTCGGTGAGGTCGAAGCCCGCGACCGGCCCGCCGGGCAGCTCCGGGGCCAGGTGCAGCCGCAACGCGATCGGCCCCTTCCCGCCCGGGCGCGGCGGCGCCGGCGGCAGCGACTCGCGCCACTGCAGCCACCCGCCTCGGGCCAGGTGAATCACTAGATGCAATCCGCTCACGTCGATGTCGAGGAATTTCCCGTGCCGGCCCACGCCCGTGATCTCCGCGCCGCCGATCGCCGACAGCGGCGGGTCGAAGGTCTTGACGGCGTTGATCGCGGCGACGTCGGCGCGCATGACGGTGCGGCCCACCGCGCGCTGGCGCAGGAAGGTCGCGAGCGCTTCCACCTCGGGCAGCTCCGGCACGTCGCCCAGGGTAGGACCTCTATCCCCGCGCCAGGTAATCGGAAATGACCAGGCCGACGAGCACGACGAGTGCGCCTCCTCGGCCTCGGCGAGTGTGCGCACGCCCAGGGTCGGCGAGCTCGCGGACGTTGTGTGCGCGGTCGTCGGTGCCGACCGCGTGTCGCAGTAGGGCCTGCAGCTGCGGACCGGAGTCGGGGCCGCGCCAGGTCTGTGCTGCGCTACGTTTCAATTCCGACGAGTTGGTCAGCGAGATCGCGCCGGTGGTCCCTCGATCACCACGCTGCGCGAGCGGGCGTCGGGCACGTGGGAACGGTTGCTCACCGCGCCGATGAGCAGGTTGGACCTGCTCGCCGGCTACGCCGCTGCGTTCTCACTCGACGCGCCGTGCAGGTGCTGCTCGCGGTCCTGATCTCGATCTGACTCGGTCTCGATCTGGCCGGCCGGCGTGCGCGCTGGTGTTCGTCGCGCCTGCTCGACGCGGTTCTCGGCGTGGCCCTCGGGCTGCTTGCGAGCGCGTTCGCGTGAACCGAGTTCCAGGCGGTGCCGGTCGTGGTGTTGCCGCAACTGCTCCTGTGCGGGCTGTTCCAGCCCCGGGACGAGCTGGCCGACCTGTTGTACCGGATCTCCGATGCGATGCCGTTGTCGTACGCGGTCGCCGGGTCAGAGCTGGTCCAGCGGGAAGTCCAGCCCGGTGGTGCTGTGGCAGCGGTAGCCGAACGGGTTCTTGGCGAGGTACTGCTGGTGATACCCCTCGGCGTAGTAGAACTCGCCGAGCGGTGCCACCTCGGTGGTGATCGCGCCGTAGCCGAGTTCGGCGAGCTTGTCCCCGAACACCTTCACCGCACGCTCGGCGATCTCTCGCTGCGCATCGTCGGTGTAGTAGATGCCCGAGCGGTACTGGGTGCCGACATCGTTGCCCTGCCGGAATCCCTGCGTCGGGTCGTGCACCTCGAAGAACTTGGCGACCATCGCCGCGTAGGTGGTCTCGTCAGGATCGAACACGACCAGGACCGCCTCGGTGTGGCCGGTGAGCCCGGAACAGACCTCCTCGTAGTCGGGGTGCGCGGTCATCCCGCCGGTGTAACCGACCGCGGTCGTCCAAACCCCCGGCTGCTGCCAGAAGATCTCCTCGGCTCCCCAGAAGCAGCCCAGGCCGAACACCGCCCGCTGGAATCCGTCCGGGAACGGCGGCTTGATCGAGTGCCCGTTCACGTAGTGCGTGTCCGGCACGCTGAACTCGTAGTGATCGCGTCCGCGCAGGGCGCGGTCCGGGGTGACCATCTCGGTCTTCTGGCGCAGGAACGGCATGCGTTCGAGGCTACGCAGGACGTACTCTCGGTGCTATGTGGAGTCGGCCGTGACACTCAGGCGGGGCCTGTCATGACCCAGTGGGGGCTCGACACGCTGTTCAATCCCGCCAAGCGCCACATGGACGAGGAGAAGCGGCGGCTGCTGTCCACCCGCGAGGAACTCGGCGACAGCTCGGGCGGCAAGCGGGTCGACCTCGAGTCGGGCAAGGTGACCATCCGCCGTGCCGAGGTCGACGAGACTTCGGAGAAGCCGCCGAAGTCCCGCTCGGGCCGGGCGAAGTCTTCGGACTCGCACGCCGAGCCGAGCGCGGCCGCGAAGCGGGCCGCCGAGCGGCGCCGGCGCACGGCCGGCTGAACCGGCCCCGGACACGACCGGCCCCGGACACGACCGGCCCCGGACACGACCGAGGCCCTGGTGGGCGGGGGTGCCACCAGGGCCTCGGCGACATCGGCTGGTTGGCGCGGCGAGCGGGGGACTCGCCGCAGACAACTGCGCCGCCTGTGAACGACCGGCGTGCGGGGGAAGCCGGGCGACCACTGCGTGCCGGTGTCGGGATCAACAACGACAAGGTCAACTGTGACGCTCCGTAATCGATTGGTCAAGTCGGAGCGCACTAGTTCATCGGGTGTTCCGGGCCGTCCTCAGCCGCCACTGCGTCAGGAAGCGGGGCAAACAACCCAAATCGGCGACCTCATGCGGGCGGTTCGATCTCCCAGGATCCGCCGTGCACACGCTGGGTCAGTTCGTTGAGCAGCGGACCCAGCACCTGCGGAAACCCACCGAGCTGGATCGCGATACTGAAGCGGTCGGACGACACCCCGGTGGCGGGATCCTGCTCGTCCACCACCATTCGTTCACTGAGAGTCAACACCTGGAAGGGCAGCCCGCGGGCGTTCAGATGCGCCGTGACATCGGCGACCTCCTGCTCGTCGACCGTCTGGAGGAACACCTGACCCTGCAGCCACCCGGTCATGTCCATCCGGCCATCCTGCCGGTTGCGCGGGTGCGTCGCCGAGCCGCGACCGTTCGGGGCGGGAAGTGTCAACTTCCCGCCCGTTGTGGTTGATTTTCGGCGCCGGGATCGACACATGTGGGCGGGAAGCTGCGGCGCGACCGCGGGGGCCCGACCGCCGGCCGCGGGCTACGGCGTGATGTCGACGACCTGCGGGTCGTGGTCGCTGACCTGGTCGTGGTACTCGGCGTTGACGTGCACGACCTGGTACCGCACGCCGCGCAGCAGGCCGGAGGTGACGAGGATGTGGTCGAGCACCTGGGAGACGCCGTTGAAGACGTAGGTGTACTGCTGATTGGTGGGCAACGTCGTGATCAGGTCGGTCAGGATGGCCGGGCCGGAGCCGTCGGCGGTGCCGGTCGTGAGGACGCGCAGCGCCGGGCTGAACTGGTAGTCGTTCAGGTCGCCGACCACGACCACCCGGGCGTTCGGGTCGGCGGCGCGCAGCCGCGAGACGAAGTTGTGCACCACCAGCGCCTGCCCCGCCCGCTGCACCGCCGACGACTGCGCCGGGTACTGGAAGCGACCGTCGGCGCTCTGGTCGCCGCCCTTGGAGTCGAAGTGGTTGGCGATCACGAACACGTTGTTGCCGCGGAAGCGGAACAAGCCGACCAGCGGCTTGCGGCTGTCCGTCCACACCGGGTTGGTCGGGTCGATGCGCCCCGGCGAGAGCGACACGCGGGTCTTGTTGGCACTGCCGGTGACCTGGGTGCCGGTCGTCGAGCGGTTGGTGTTCTGTCGCGCCGGTGTCGATGAACGAGACTCGGCTCGGGTCGAAGAGGAACGCGACCCGGATGTTGCCGCCGGGCTGGCCGCCGTCCTGGTCGTCGACCGGGTCGATCTCGCGCCAGGAGTACTGCGGGCCGCCTGCGGCCACGATCGCGGCGGTCAGCTTGGTCAGGGTCTGATCGGCCGCGACGATGCCGTCGTCGGCCGGACCGTCGTTGTCCTGGATCTCCTCGAGCGCCACGATGTCCGGCGACGCGAGGTTGGTGACCACGCCCTGGGCGAGCGCGGCGAACTTCGTGTCCGGGTCGGCCGGCGAGAGGTTCTCGACGTTGTAGGTGGCGACGGACAGCTGCTTGTCCGTGCCGGCCGTGGCGGTGACCCGCGGCAGGCCGTTGTGCTGCACGGCGCCGAGGGTCGAGGCCGCGAGCAGGTAGCCGCCGAAGTGCGAGTAGTCGAGCGGCCCGACGGTGGCGCCGGCGAACACGTCGCCGACGTCGGCGGCCGGGTCGGAGCCGTCGAGCGGGACGACCTCGAGGCGACCGGACGGGATCTGGTTCTCGCCGAGCAGCTCCGCGCCACCGCGGTAGGTGGCGGCCTGCTCGGGCTTGGTGGTGATGTACTGCTCGCCGAAGGAGTTGGACGGCGCCGACGACCCGCGCGTCGTCGACCTCGACCCGCATGCCCTCGATCGACTCGTAGAAGTCGAGCGCCGAGCGGGTCGGGGTGATCGGCGTGCTCTCGATGTTGCCGCCGCCGAGATCGGGCGCGTAGGTGTCCGGAACGGTGCCGGGCGTCAAGCACCACCGGATCCGGGAGCGCATTGCCGGTGGACAGCGTGGTGACCGACGGCGAGCCGATCTCGGTGATCGACAGGTTGGAGGTGGTGCTCGTGGTCTCGCCGCTGCCCAGCGGATAGAAGTCGCTGACCGTGCCGCTGACGAGCACGCTGTCGCCGACCGCGACGGTCGGGGTCGAGCTGGTGAACACGAAAACACCCTCGCTGGTGGCCGGGTTGTCGTCGGCGTTCGGGTCCTGGAGCCAGAAGCCCTTGCTGCTCGTCGTGCGCACGCGCCGTGACGATGCCGGGCACGTTCGTGACCGCCGCACCGCGCTGCGGGGACAGGAACGATGTGCCCTGGATGTCGTGGATGCGCAACGGGCCGGGTGTTGCCCCGCCACCCCCGGTGCCGCTGTTGGTCGGCGTCGGCGCCGCGACGGTGAAGTCGGCGCCGTTGTCGTCGGTGTCGGCGAGGGAGTCGGCGCGCTGCACCGAGGTGGTGTTCGAGGTGGCGCCGGCCGCGGTGCCCTCGTGCACCACCGCGCCGCCCCAGCCGACGAGGTCGACGATGTCGGAGTCGGCGGCGCAGTCGGCCGCGGTCTTGCAAGTCAGCGCCGTCGTGGAGTGCACCAGCGCGATCGTGCCGGCGGTGCCGCTCGAGGTTGATCGAGCCGGTGGCGTCCGGGGTGGGCAGCGGGTCGGTGCCACCGGCGCCCGCGGCCTCGGCGACCAGGAACCGGCCGCCGGCCGCGACGCTGCCGGACAGCGGGGTGACCTGCCACGTGGTGGTGGCGCCCGGGGTGGCGGAGATGTACTGCACCGAGTAGCCGGCCGAGAGCCGCGGCCGCGGTGCCGGCGTTGCCGAGTTCGACGAAGTCGTTCATGAGCGTCGCGCCGGAGTTGCCGCCGCCGCCGTAGGCCTCGCTGACCACCAGGGTGGTCGACGGCGCGGCCGCGGCCGGGGTGGCGGCATGGCGCAAAGGCCGACGAGCAGCGCGAGCAACGGTCGCGGCCGCGAGCGGGCGGGAACGGTGACGCACGGGATCCTCCGGTTCGAACGAGTTGTTCCATTCTTATCGCCTGTGCCGACAGAACCGGAAGGCGCCGAGGTCACGTGATCGGGTACCCGACGTGAACATTCGGCGTCGGCAGTGCAAGGGTGTGTCAATGAACGTGCTGTTGATCGGGCCGCCCGGATCCGGGAAGGGCACGCAGGGCGAGCGGCTCGCGCAACGGCTGGGCATCGAGCACCTCGCCGCGGGCGATCTGCTGCGCGCGGAGGTCGAGGCCGGGACCCCGATCGGCCAGCAGGCCGCCGACCTGATCGCAGCGCGGCGAACTCGTTCCGGACAACATCATCCTCACGCTGTTGCTGCCCCGCGTGCTGGCCGCCGTGCACAAGTCCGGATACCTGCTCGACGGGTTCCCGCGCTCGGTCGAGCAGGCCGAGGCCGCCCGCAACGCTGGCGGCCCGGGCCGCCATCAGCCCGAACCTGGTGATCTACCTGGACGTGCCCCGCGAGGAGTTGATGCGCCGCATCCTCGCCCGGGCGCGAGGTCGAGGGTCGCGCCGACGACAACGCCGAGACGGTCCAGAACCGGCTGCGCGTCTTCGACGAGGCGACGAGCCCGCTCATCGACTACTACCGCGGCCGCGGTCTGCTGCACGTCATCGACGCCAACAGGGACGCCGACGAGGTGACCGAGGACATGCTGCGCGCCCTGGATCAGGTCGACTCCTGACTCACCGCGGGAGATCTCGCTTCACCACCTTGCCGGCCGGATTACGGGGCAGCTCGTCGAGGAATACGACTTCGCGCGGCACCTTGTAGCGGGCCAGGTTGTCCCGGACGTAGGCGCGGAGCCGCTCCGCGTCGGGCACGGACCCCTCGGCAGGCACGACGTAGGCGCGCAGTCGTGCGCCGTACTCGGCATCCGGTACACCGATCACCGCGGCCTCCCGGACGTCGGCGCGGGCGCACAACAGGTCCTCGATCTCGGCCGGGTAGACGTTCTCGCCGCCGGACACGATCATGTCGTCGTCGCGGCCGTCGACGAACAGCCGCCCGGCGGCGTCGAGGTGTCCGACGTCGCCGGTAGCCATCATCGCGTGCACCTCCGGTTTCGTGCCACCGTCGGAGTACCGCTCGAACTGGCCGAAGTTGTGCACGAAGATCCGCCCCGGCCGCCCCGGCTCGACGTCGTGGTCGTGCTCGTCGAGCAGCCGGATCCGGGTGCCCGCGGGGGCCGGCCGACGGTGCCGGGCGCGGCTCGCAGATCCCGCGGCGTCGCAATGGTGGCGTAGGCGACCTCGGTCGAGCCGTAGAGGTTGTAGATCACGTCGCCGAGCACGTCGAGCGCGCGGGCCGCGAGATCCGGCGCCAAGGTCGAACCGGACACCGCGACGACCCGCAGCGCCGCGAGGTCGTGGTGACGCAGATGCGCCTCACCGAGATCCAGCAGCCGCGCCAGCAGGATCGGCACGGTGATCAGCGTGTCCGCACGATGATGGTCGAGCGCGGACAGGATGAACTGTGGATCGTTGCGCCGGGCCATCACCAGCGTGCTGCCCAGTCCCAGCGCGATCATCGAGCTGGACAGGCCCCACGCATGGAACCCGGGAGCTGCGAGCACCACCGTACGGCCCGAGCGCAGCGGGATGCGCGACAGATAGCCGCCGGGCACGGCCAACGACAGCGCGAGATCGCGCGGCGCGCCCTTCGGCGCGCCGGTTGTGCCACTGGTGAGCAGCACGATCCGCTGCCGCCGTCGCGGCCTGCGCGGCCGCCGTGCCGAACCTGCGGCGACCAGGGACTCGACGGTGGTATCGCCGTCCTGCAGGCCGTCACCGATCCACGCCACATACCGGCCGCCCGGCGCGGCGGCGGCCGCGGCCACCGACCGGAACTCCGCGTCGTGCAAGAGCACCGAGACGCCCTCGCGGGCGCATACGTCGGCGAGCTGCGGCCCGGCGAAATCGGTGTTGAGCAGCAAGGTGCGCGCGCCGAGCTTGCCCGCAGCGATGATCGACTCGTACAGGTGGCGGTGGTTGCGCATGAGGATGCCGACGCCGTCACCGCTGCCGAAACCGTTGTCCAGCAAGGCATGCGCCAACGCGTTTGACCGACGGTCGAGATCGGCGTAGGTCAGCGCGCCGCGCTCGTCGACGATCGCCGAGTGCGATCCGAAGCCCGCGACCGCGAGCGTGAACGCGCCCACCAACGGCCCGTAGCTGGCCAGATCACGGACCGCGCCGGCCATCTTGTGCGGCGGGGTGAGCGCGATGCCCGGGCCGCGCGCGTGCAGCAGCGTGGCGGCGTACTCGGTCTCCGCGCCGGCGCGTTCGACCAGCGTTCGAGCGTTGCCGAGCAGACGCACGACGGCCCGACGCTCAGCCGACGGTGCCGACGTCGGGTTGCAGATCCTCGACGTGGGTGCCGATGTCGGTGTGGTATTGCTTCAGGATGTCGTCGACCGGCCCGTCGGCCGCCAGCTGGCCGTCGCGCAGGTAGATGGCGCGCTTGCAGAACCGACGCAGGTTCGTCGCCGAGTGCGACACCAGGAAGAGGGTCTGCCCCCCGGACAGCAGGCTCTCGATGCGCGCATAGCACTTCTGCGCGAACGCGGCGTCGCCGACGGCGAGCACCTCGTCGACCAGCAGGATCGGCTCGCGCAGGCGCGACACGACCGAGAACGCGAGGCGGACCTTCATCCCGGAGGAGAAGTGCTTGTACGGCGTGTCCAGGAACTGCTCGACCTCGGCGAACTCGACGATCTCGGCGAAGCTCGCCGCGACCTCGGCCTTGGTCATGCCGTGCAGCCCGGCGACGAGTTGGATGTTGTCCCGGGCGGTGAGCTCGCCCTCGAAGCCGCCGGTGATCGCGATCAGCGGCGCGACGCCGGCGCGCACCTCCACCACGCCTTCGTCTGGGATCAGCACCCCGGCGATGAGGCTGAGCAGCGTGGATTTGCCGGCTCCGTTGCGCCCGACGACACCGATCGCATCGCCCGCGTAGATGTCGAAGGTGACGTGGCGGAACGGCCAGAACTCGTCGATGCGCGCCGCGGTGCTGACCTTGCCCTTGTAGAGCAGGTCGCGCAGGCTGCGTTTCTTGCGCCGGTTGCGGGTGAAGCGGATCCCGACGTCGGTGAGGCTGATGATCGGCTCGGCCATCGCGTCAGATCTCCTTCAGCGCGGATCGCTCGAGCCGGGTGAACACCCAGACGCCGATGACGAAGATGACCAAGGTCGCGAGGGCCGAGTGCCAGATCCAGTTCCAGTGGCTGATATAGACCGTGTAGGTCTCGGGCACCCGCACCAGATGGCCGTGCTTCTCGACGTAGCGGTAGACCACGTCGCCGCCTTCGTCGCGCACGAGGCGGGTGCGCGGCTCCTGGATCGCGGCCGGGAAGAACACCGCGTGAGTGATGGTGAGGAACCCGACTGTCGGGTTGATCGAGAACACTGTGCGGATCGAGTCCGGCACCTGTGAGATCGAGTACAACACCGGCGAGGCGTAGAACATCACCCGCATGAAGATGGGCACGATGCGCTCGACGTCGCGGACCAGCACGCACAGCGGCGCGAGGATCAGCCCGGAGCCGGTGATCGAGTACCGCCTCCAGCAACCAGCCGAGCGGGAGCAGGAACGTGTACTTCGTCGGGGCCACCAGGTAGGCGACGGCGAAGATCACCAGTACCGGGAGGCTGAAGAAGTACTCGACCGCCTTCGACGCGACGACGCGCAAGACCCACAGCTCGCGCGGCACGTTGCTGGAGCGCACCATCTGCGCCTCCGCACGCAGCGCGCGGGCCACCCCGTTGACGCCGCCGGCGAACCACGCCCACGCGAGCTGCCCCGAGACCAGATACAGCAGGAACGGCGAGAAGTTCGGGCCGGCGTTGCGGTGGAAGATCTTCGTGAAGACGAACCAGTAGATGAGGCTCATCAACAGCGGCTCGAGAACCGTCCACACGTAACCCAGCGCGGACCCCGCATAGCGGACCTTCAGGTCGCGGGCGACCAGCAGCTGCAGGATCCGGCGGTAGGTCCAGACCCGTTTCGTCCGGGCGATGAGCTTGGGTTTGCTGGATCCGGAGACGAAGCCTTCGGGCCGGCTGTGGAGACTGGCCGAAGTCATGCCGGGTCGTCCGGATGCAGCGACGCGTTGGCGCGGACGAGGTCCTCCGGCGTGTCGACCTCGATGGCCGACAGGGCGGAGATGTCCAACGCCGCGACCCGCACGCCGTCACGCTCGATGGCGAGTTCGATGCCCCGCTCGAAGTAGTCCTGTTCGTCGACCTCGTCGAGGCGACGGATGAGGGCGGCTTTGTCGGCCGCCGCCACGAAGTTCACGCCGACCGCCTCACCGAGCCCGCCGACGACCGACTTCGACAACTCCCGGATCCAGCCTTGCTCGTCGACGGAGTACTTCACCTCCTCGTCGCCGACCTTCGCCGTGTTGACGGCGACGAAGGACTGCTGCTCGTCGATGTGCGGGACAGTGAGGCCCAGGAAGTCGTCGTCGAAGACGACGTCCCCGTTCATCCACAACACGCCGCCGTCGCCGGTGGCCCGCAGCACGCGCAGGAGGCTCTTCGAGGTGTTCGTCTCGTCGTATACCTCGTTGTAGACGAACACCGCCTCCGGATGCGCCTCCAGGATCGCCTCGAGCTTGAAGCCGACGACGACGTAGACCTGCGGGTTGTCGAATGCCGCGCGGATCCGGTCCAACTGGCCGCCGATGATCGTGCGGCCGTCGTCGAGGCGGGTGAGGGGCTTCGGGAGCGGTCGGCCCAGCCGCGTGCCGCGCCCGGCGGCCAAAATGGCGACCTGCTGCCTCATCCGGACGCCCTTTCGCGCATTCCGCGCATGTTACCCGGGCCGCGGGCCGCGCCGCGGAGACGACGTGCCGGGCCGCGGGCCGCTCGTCGTAGGCTGCACCGTGACACGGCAACGACGAGGGAGAGCACGTGGGCGACTCGCTACCACCCCCGGCTGAGTTCGATCTGGTCGGCAGCTACGCGCGCCGGCGCGGTTCGGACGTCGAGATCGTGCTCGCCGACCCGAAGACCGAGGTGCGCGGCGCGGTCGTCGTACGCCTGTCGCGCGGCAAGCGCACGGTCGAGGCGAGCGGCTCGCTGGCCGACGATCCGGGCGGCCGGCGCCTGGTCGTGCACGCACCGCGTTCGGCACTCGGCGACGGCAACTGGACGCTGACACTGCTCGCCGCCGACGGCTCACCAGAGCCACTCGCCGCCCGGCTGCTGGTGCAGGGCCAGCGTCCCCTGGTGCTGTTGTGGGGGGCGAAGGACAAGCCGACCGTGGAGCCGGCCGACCGCGCCGTCCCGTCGGCGAAGCGGCGCGCGGCGAAGACGGCCGGTCGCGCGCTGGACCAGGTGCTGCGCGTGCTGCCGGACGAACAGGCCACCAAGGTCCGCGCGAGCGCACGACACGCCGCGCGCAAGGTGCTCGGCTGAGCGGTTTCGGTCTGGGTCAGCCGGCCGGCGCGAGGTCGAGCACGTCGGCGAACGCGGCGCGCACCGCGGCCGCATCGATCGGCTTGCGGGACTTGCGCAGCCGCGGCAGCTGGGCCCAGCCACCGCTGCGCAGCAGCCGGCTCGGGTCGAGCGCCCGGCTGCGGGAGATGACCGCCTCGGGCACGTGCTGCGGATCCGGCGCCAGCGCGACCTCGAGCCAGTCGTCGTAGCCGGGCAACAGCCCCTCGCGGCTCGCGTCCGGCGCGAGCACGACCACCAGCCCCGTGGGCTGGGTGTCCACCTCGAGGACGATCAGGTCCGGACGCATGTCCCGCAGCGCCTGCGCGGCCTTGTATACGTCTCCGGTCCACGCGCTCGTGTGCCGGTAGCGGGCGGCCTCGTCGACAGAGCGCGGGAGCATGTCGTCGAACACCACGACACTGGCCGGTGTGGTGAACCGCTCGACCGCGATGTAGTCACGCAGTGCGTACTCGGCCAGGTGCATACCGTCGATGAACGCGAGGTCGATCACCTTGACCGGCAGGTGCGCCATCGGGTTCTTGCGCGCGAAGAACTCGTCGCTACTCGTCCGGGCGAGATGGACGTCGGCGACCAACTCGGCGATGATCGAGAACTCCGGATCGATCCCGATGCTCGGCACCCGGGACAGCTTCAGGCTCTGCCCCTTGTCGATGCCGGTCTCGAGGTAGGTCCGGGGTTTGGTCAGGCGGTGCAGGTCCTTGAGGAACTCGTGCCGTCTCACGGCATCGATCCCTTCGTTCGAGAAGTGTTGCGACCGGTTCCCCGGCCATGCTGCCATCCCGGGTCTGAGCCGTCAGTCGGCGGGTGCGGCGCGAGCGGCTTCGGCACCGCCCACCGGTACGGCCTCGTCGTCGGCCGCCGCCCGCAGATCGTCGTCGTCGGGCGCTTCCGGGCGCGCCGGCCGGGCTCTGGCCGCCAGGGCATCGACCGCCTCGCGGAACAGCGTCATCGGGTCGGCCTGCGGGTCACCCAACAGGTAGGCACGGACCTCGTGCCGCAGCGCGCGCATCTCGTCGGCGCCGCGGGCCGACTCGAGCCCGGCCGCGAGCCCGGCGGTCTGCGGGCCGATCAGGTACGCCGCGCCCGCCGACGGGTTGACGTCGCGGAACTCGGCATCGGCCAGCCCGGCGGGATTGGTGACGAAATAAGGCTTCTCGGACCGCAGGTAGTCCGACACCACGCTGGACACGTCGCTGATCAGCGCGTCCGACTCGTTGAACAGTTCGTACAGGGTGCGGGAGTTGTCACCGACGTACAGGTGTGCGCCGCCGGCGGCGGTGATCAGCGCCGCGATGGCCTCACCGGCAGCGCCGGCGGCCGGGTCGACCGTGCCCGTGAGCGGGTGCGGCTTGTAGACGACCCGGATGCCCGGTGTCGCCAGCAGGGTCCGCACGATCTCGACCCCCATCGGCAGCACCGAGGACTGGTTGAGATCCTGGGTCCAGCCCTCCCACGTCGGGGCGTACAGCACGGTGTAGGGCGATCCGGTGGGGCGAGGGACGGCCTCAGCGATGCCGTCGAGCTGCGGGCGGCCTACGAGCACGATGTCCTCGGCTCGCACCCCCACGTCGGCACGGGCGTACCGCTGGCGGCCGGCCTCCCCGGCGACCCACACCTCGTCGTAGACCTTGGTGAACGGGTTGAAGCTCGCGACCTTGTCGCTGTCCCCGTGGCCGATGAACGCGCTCTTCATCCCCGGCTCGCGCAGCAAATGGATGTTGCGGCCCACGTTCGCGACGTACAGCGCCACCCGCGCGCTCGGTAATTCGAAATTCATCAGATCGACCGAGAACGGCAGGCACAACATCGGCACCGCGGTGGCCGGGATGTCGTCGAGGTAGCGGCGTTCGCGCAGCAGCACGAGCGCCGGGCGGTCCAGGCGCTGCATCGTCTCTAGCCACATGTTCACTTGATAGACCGAGGTGGTCCCGCCGGTGTAGTACAAGATCACGAGCGGCTGCAGGTCGTCGATCGCGCGCTGTGCCGCCGCCAGGCGAAGCTCGTCGTCGGGCAGCCGCAGCAGCGCGAGGGCGTAGCGGGCCAGTAGGAGTGGGATCGCCGCCGCGAGGGCCACCATCGCGATCGCGGCCGGCAGCACGAGCCCGTAGGACCCGGTCCCGAAGGCCCAGCCGAGCGCTGCGATGAGCAGCAGATCGGTCTGCAGGAGCAGCCGGCTGCCGCGGGCGAGCAACCATGTCGGCGGCTCGGGCGGCAGCGTGTCGCCGGGCACCGGCAGGTTGCGCGTCTCGAGCCGGCGCAACCGCCGTGCGCGGATCGTGCCCGCTACGCCGGTGTTCACCATGAACACCGCGTGCATCGCGAGCACGGCGGCGACCACGAACGCGAGTGCGAGGTCGGACAGGGCGTCGACGCGCACCAGCAGCACCACGGCGAGCACGTCTCGGATGAATGACCGCCAGCTGTTCCCGGCACTGAGCGCGGTCAGCAGTGTCGGGATGCCCTCGTCCGCGGACCAGGTGATGAGCAGGTCGACGACGAACACCGCGAGTGCGCTGGCGAACACGCCGCCGACGTGTCCGGTGACACTGGTGACGAACAGGACCACGTACAACGCGGCCAGCAGTGCCGCCAGCAGCGCGCTCGCGCTGCGATTCACCGGGCGTCGGCGGTGCTCGGCCGCCCGGCATCGGCTGCGAGGTCGTCGAGCCCGGCGGCGACGATTTCGGCCTCGGTGGCCGGGGGCACGTCGCGGCGGATGTCGACGACGTGCCCGGTCATGTCCGATGCCAGCAGGTCCAGGACGGTCGAGGCGACCATCGCACTGTCGAGCAGCGTGTGTTCGGGCTCGTCGCCGAAGGCCCGCGACCGCATCGGGGTGCGGGTGCGTTCGGGATTGACGACATTCACGTGGACGCCGTCCTCGGACCACTCGTCGGCCAGTCCCTGGGCGAGGTTCACCACTGCGGCCTTGGTCGACGAGTAGAGCGAGTAGTCGGCGCGGCCACGGGTATACGAGCTCGAGGTGAACAACACGAGATGCCCGCGGCTGTTCTGTAGGTAGGGTGCGCTCGCCCGCGCGACGATGACCGGGCCCAGGTAGTTGATGTTGATCTGGGACAGCACCTGGTCGGCGGTCATCTGCGTGAGGGGGCCCTTCGCGAGTTGCGCAGCGCTGAGGATGACCGCGTCGATGCGCCCGGTCTGCGCATGGACCTGCGCCAGCGCGCGGTGCACGGTGTGCGGCTGTTCGACGTAAGTGCCGGTGGTGGACCGGCTGAAGGAGAACACGGTGCTCCCGACCCGCTCGGCGAGCCGGACGATGTCGGCTCCGATGCCGTAGCTGCCGCCGAACACCACGATGGTCTTGCCGGACAGGGCGGCGATCAGCTGCTCGTCGCTCTGCTCGTCGGCCCCGCGCGAAGCCAACTGGAACAGTTTGTCCAGCAGGAACAGGTCGATCGGGTAGGTGACCTTCATGTTCTGGTCGTCGCCGGCAACGACGTGGATCGCGACGTCGGGCAGATACCGCAGCACCACGCCGCAGTCGTCGGTAGCGTGGAACTTCGGGTCGGCGGCGGCGAGTTCGTACGCCCGCCGGATCGTCGACAGCCGGAAGCCCTGCGGTGTTTGGCCGCGGCGCAGCAGGCTGCGATCCGGGATCTCGACGATGCGGCTGGCGGCGTCGACCCGGATGATCGTGTCCGCCGAGGCGATGGCGACGTCGACGGCCTCATAGGTGTCCAGCGCCTCCACGCAGGCGCGCACCACCGACGGGGGCAGCAACGGTCGCACCGCGTCGTGGAAGAGTACGTTGCATTCCTCGGTGCCCAGCGCGGCGAGCGCGGCGCGGGTGGACTCGTTGCGGTCGGCGCCCCCGGACAGCACTCGGGTGAGTTTCGACAGGTGCGCGCGGCCGAGCAGCAGATCGGCGGCCTCGTTGACGAAGTCCGGCGCCATCATGATCAGGATCTCGTCGATGTCGGGGCAGTCCTGCAACGCCTCGACGGTGTGCTCGATCACGGTCCGGCCGGCAACCTTGAGCAATTGCTTAGGGCGTTCGAGCCCCACCCGGGAGCCGGTGCCGCCGGCGAGGACAACGGCGACGGTGCGCAGGCGGGCCGGGCTCGCGGCTGACATAGCGGGCATCGGTCCATTCGGGTCGACAACGTGCAGGCGTGCGCCGAACTGCCACAGGTCGGCGCCTCGGTCGCATGATATTCCGAGCCCCTGAGTCCGGACCGAGTCTCGTGGCCGACTGGCGTAGCGTGCGGCGGGTGTCGACAGCGGAGGCGGTCCCGGCGCTGCGCTCGCGGCGGGCTGCTGTCGGCTGGTTGGGGCTGACCTCGCTCGCCTGCGCGGCGTTGGCGATCAGCGCGCTCGCGCCGAGCGGGCCCGGCCTTGCCCTGAGCGCGGTTGCCGTGGCCGTCTGTGAGGTCCTGGTCCATCGGCGCGAACCCATCGACATCTGGGCGCTGCGTCGCGTGGGGCTGGGCGCGGTCGCCCGTGAGTTGCTGCGAAACCTCGCTCTCGTCGCCTTCGTGGCGCGCAGCTCCAATTCCGCGTGGCTCGTCGTCAGCGCACTCGCCTTCGCGGCCCTCGCGTCCGCCGCCGCCGTGCTGCGCGACGGTCTGGCCCAGGTGGTCAGCTGGCAACGACGTCCGCCGATCATGGCGCGCAACCTCGCGATGCCGCCGTTGACCGCGCCGTCGGCACCGTCGCGGCTGTTCACCCAACCGCTGGGCATGGCCGCCGTGTTCGACGCGGTGGCCGCCGTCGCCCTGGCGGTCGGCGACGCGGCGCATTCGACCCCGCTCGCCGCTATCGGACTGGCTGTCGCCGTGGCGCTGGCGTGGGTGGCCCCGACGGTGCTGGCCGCGCACGCGCTGCGGTTGCACCGCCTTCGTGTCCGCGAACGGGTGAGCACGGCCGTGCAGCAGGGCTTGTCCGCGCTCGCGCCCGAGGTCGCCGTCTACTTCGGCAATGCGGCCGGCTGGCGCTACCAGGTCGAGATGTGGCTGGAGACGCTGGAGCGCGTCGAGCAGCCGACGGTCGTCATCGTGCGCGACCGCGAGGTGCTGCAGGTGCTGGCGCCGACGAGCCTGCCGATCGTCTGCGCGCCGGGCGCCGACACGATGATGGGGCTCGACCTGCCGTCCGTGCGGGTGGCCCTCTACGTCGGCAACGCCGGCAACAACGTCAACATGCTGCGCCGTCCGGGCGTCTGCAGTGTGTTCATCGGCCACGGCGACAGCGACAAGGGCGCGAGCTTCAACCCGTTCTCCCGCGTCTACGACGAGATCTGGGTGGCAGGGGCAGCGGGCCGGGCGCGCTACGCCGACGCCGACGTGCGCATCGCGGCCGACCAGTGCGTCGAGGTGGGCCGCCCGCAACTGCGCGACGTGCCGCGCGAGCCCGACGCCGTGCCGCTGCTGACCGTGCTGTACGCGCCGACCTGGGAGGGCTGGGGCGAGGACCCGTTCCACACGTCGCTCACCGACTTCGGGCCGCAGCTGGTGCGCCTGCTGCTGCAGCATCCGGGCGTGCGGGTGATGTACCGACCGCACCCGCGCACCGGGCACCGCGACCCGGACGTCCGGCGAGCCCACCAGGAAGTGGTTCGGCTGCTGCGTGAGGCCGGCGCCCCGCCGTCGGCGGCAGACCTCATCGGCCCGTTTCCGAGCGGCCGCCGCAGCTCCGACGGAGATGTGCTCGACGCCGCGCTCCGGCCGCGCGACGCTTCCTGGTCGAGGGCGGCGCACAACGCGGCCGTGGCGGAGTGGAACGCGCGCTTCTGGGCCGCGACGCCTGGGCACCGTGTCCTCACCCCGCCGGCGCCGGACCTGTATGCATGCTTCGGGGTCACGGACGTGCTTGTCGCCGACGTGTCCAGCGTCACGACGGACTTCCTCGCCGCCGATCGTCCGTACGCGATCGTCAACGTCTCCGGTGAGTCCGAGGCCGAGTTCCGCAGACGCATCCCATCCACGGCAGGCGGTTTCGTCCTCAACGGCGATCTCGCGAACCTCGAGGAGCTGCTCGTCGCCGCGGGCGGGTCGGACCCCACGGCACCGGGCCGGGAACGGGCCCGCGAGTACCTGCTCGGCCCGCGCACCGCCGACCCGACCCAGACCTTCCGCGGCGAACTCAAGCGGCTGCTGAGCTGATGCCCGCAGTACCAGTGCAGCTCGGAACCGTTCGCCGGACCTACCTCAGATTGCCGAAGCAGCTGCAGGTCGCGGTCGCCGCCACGATGCGTCGGTTGTGGCGCCTGAGCCGGGTCAAGGTGAGCGTGATCATCGCGGCCTACAACTCCGACCAACTCGGGTTGGAGCGGGTGTTGGCATCGCTGGCCAAACAGACGATGCCGGCCAGGCAGTTCGAGGTCATCTTCGTCGACGACGGCTCGACCGACGACACCCGCGCTCGCCTGGACCAGTTCGCCCGGCGCGCCCCGAACGTCATGGTGCGGACCATCCCGAACTCGGGCTGGGCCAGCCGGCCGCGCAATGTCGGCATCGAGATGGCGCGCGGCGAGTACGTCCTCTTCATGGATCATGACGACGAGTTGTTCCCACGCGCGTTGGAGCGGGCATACGCCTACGGGCGGCGCAACGACGCGGACATCGTGAACGGCAAGGAGGTGCGGAGCACCGGCTGGTCGTGGGGCTGGGACTCGTTTCAGCTCGACGTGCCGCGCGCCGCCGACGCGGATGCGACCGCGCTGGTGCCGATGACCCCCCACAAGCTGTATCGGCGGACCTTCCTGCTGCGCAGCGGAGTTCGATTTCCGGAAGGCGCGCGGGCTCTGTGGGAGGACATTCACTTCAACACCGCGGCGCTCGCGCACCGCCCACGCGTCGCGGTGCTCGCGCAAACGCCGTTCTACCACTGGGTTGTCACCGGTTCGAACACGTCGCGGACGTTCGGGCGTGACGTCAGCGAGCTGTGGGCGAACGTCGCGGGCCTGTTCGACATGGTCGAACACGAGCTGGCCGGCCACCCCGCACGATGGCCGCTGGTGGCCCACACGCTGCGTGGGCGAGTCATTCGCACCGTCGGTCCGGCTTCGCTGCCACGGTCGCAGGCGTACCTGCAAGCCATGTACCCGGCGGTGCAGCGCATCGTCGCCGCACACGCGCCGCCGCAGCGCGACGCCGACTTCTCCCCGGTCGATCGTTGCCGATTGGAGCTGATCCGCAACGGTGATGTCGAGTTGCAGCGACGCCTCGCCGAATGCGACGACGGGGTCACCGCGCCCGCCGTGATCGACGAGGTGGGCTGGGACGACCGCACTCTCGTGCTGAGAGCCACCGCCACGTTGGTCGATTCCGAGGGCGCACCCGTGCGCCTTCGGCGCGACGCGGGACGGTGGTTGCGGGATCTGCCGACAGAGGTCGCGCAGCGGTTGTCGCGCGCGGCACGCGATGTGACGACGGCGCTGGAGCAAGCGACCTTCGACATCACAGTGAAGGGCCGGACGTCGCGCACTACCTGGCGCGTACCTGGCCGGGGTCATGTGACGTGCGTGGACGACGGCGACGGGTACGGCACGGTCGTTGCGACCGGGACCGCAAGGTTCGATCCCGCCACGTTCGCCCTCGCCCACGATCTGGACGACCCGGTGTGGGAACTGGCAGCGCGCCTTTCCGTCGCCGGATACGTGTCGCACCGTGGTCTGCGCGGCGGGCGTTCGGTGGTCGCGCTGATTGACGGGGTGCAGGCGATCGGCTACGAGAACAAGAGCGGCATATATAGCCTCGACGTGTCGGCGGCAGTGCGCAGTGTGACCGGCTCCGCGCCGCCGGACCCCGCGGACGTCATCGTCGAGGCCGTGCGCGTGGCGGGACCGAACGCGGGCGAACTCACGGTGAAGGTGACCGTGCCGCTTCGCGCAGTGCACTGTGCCGGCACGACTTGTCTCGACGGTGCGGTCCTGCTCGGCAAGAAGCGCAGGGCGCCGGCCACGCTGAGTACGGAAGGGGGAGGTGCCGTCCTCCGGTTCACCGCCGAGGTCGGTGACGGCGAGTACCCGCTGCGCAGCCAGTTCCTCGGTCGCAACGGCGCCACCGGCCTGGTGCTGTCGGTCTCCGGGTCACAGGCGTGGGTGACTGCCGCCGGAGCATGACCCCGACGTCGTCGCAGTGGCAGGATCGCGGCATGTGCACTTCCGACGCACAGTCAGCGGCCGCGTCGATCCCCCGCACGATCGGCGGCGCAGCGGTCGACCCGATCACCCTCGATCCCGTCGACGAGGTGAGATCACCACACTCGTCGACAACAGCTATGACGCATTGCTCGCCGACGCCGGGCCGGTGCACCGCGCGCCGGACGCGCGGCTTCCCAGCGTCGCTGCGGCCCAGTTCGAGCAGGGCGAGACCGTTCCCGGGCTGGTCGCCGAGCACGGCTTCTCCGCCCTCGTGACGGTGCGCACGCGGCGACCGCATCGCACACGCTGCTCTTCGACACCGGGGTGTCGCCGAACGGGATGGCCGACAACATGCGAGCGGCTCGATCTGGACGCGGCCGACATCGAAGCGGTCGTGCTCAGCCACGGACACTTCGACCACGCCGGCGGGTTTCTCCGGTCTCGCCGGGCTGCGCGGCAGGCGGGCCTGCCGATCACGGTCCACCCGCTCGTGTGGACCCGCGGCGCGTCGCGGCGCCGGGCCCGGAGTGGGAGCTGCCGGCGCTGAGCCGGTCCGCAATGGACGCCGAGGGCTTCGAAGTGATCGAACGCCGACAGCCCTCTGCTGCTCATGGATGCATCCTCGTCACCGGCGAGGTCGACCGGACGACGGACTTCGAGACCGGCATGCCCTTCCACGAGGCGCGCGGCGCGGACGGCGGTGGGAACCAGATCCGCTGATCCTCGACGATCAGGCCCTGGTCGTCGACGTGCGCGACGCGGCCTGGTCGTGCTGACCGGCTGCGGCCATGCCGGCGCGGTGAACATCTGCCGTCACGCGATGCGGCTGACCGGGTGCACCCGGTCGCCGCCTTGCTCGGCGGCCTGCACCTCTCCGGGCCGGCGTTCGAACCGATCATCGAACCGACCGTGACGCGCGCTCCGCGAGCTGTCGCCCGCACGTCGTCGTCCCCGCCCACTGCACCGGATGGCGGGCCCAACACCGGCTCGCCGCCGCACTACCCGCAGCCTTCGTTCCCAACGCCGTCGGCACCCGGTTCGACTTGGCGAGTTGAGTGGGTAAGGGGACTCTGACCATCTGAACGCACCGGAAACACACCGGGGTGCCGGGCAGTTTTCCTCCCGGTGGCGGCGACCGGTCTGTCTCGCGACCCCGTCGTCAACGTCACCGCCGTGGTGACGCTCAACAAGTCGGACCAGACCGAGCGGGCACGAAGCCGGACCGAAGGTGTCAACACGCACGCCCCAGTCCGACAACACCACCACCGGCGTGGTGGCACATCCGCGTCGCTGCGTGTGCGGGATCGCGATCGATATTCGACCGTGCCCGTCTGCAACTACGTGTTCGAGTCCCGAAACTGACTTCCCTATGCCCGGCGTCTGGTGTGGCGCTGACCCGACCGGCCGATCGGGTCAGATGAGGCGGCTCTCGTACGCGTACATGACGACCTGCACCCGGTGTAGCCCGAGCTTCATGAGTATCCGGGCGACGTGCGTCTGGCCAGCGATGATCGACGTGGTGTCCGCAGGAGCTACCAGGATGAATGAAGCTAACGGGCGTGCCCGAACCAACACCGCGGGGCTCACAAGTGCAGCTCCCGGCGTCCGGCTGGTCCACGGCCAAAACGGACCGAGGAGCGACGCCAGCTGCGGACAACGACGGGCCCGTTTCAGCCGGAACGGACTTCCCTGACAGGGGAGATCAGAGACTGAGCTGATGGTCGCGTTCGTAGGTGATCTCCAGGGCACATCGAGCGATCAATTCGTAGGCCGACGCTTTAACGCCCTCTTGGCGCCAGTCGAAGTAGCCGGTCTCGATCACGAGCCAGCTGACCACCCAGGCGATCGTGAGCGTGATCGCCGCGACGACCGCGAACAATCCGATCAAGAGAGCACTGTCGACCGACGCGGCTGCAGCTGCAGCTGTATAGGCGATCGCCCAGCTCAGGAGAGCGATCACGAGGCCGAGGGGCAACTGTCGACGGCCCATGTTGCGAACGGCCATGGCGTCGCGCCATACGACCGCGGCGCGCTGGGCGGCCCGGACATGGAGCGCAGCCTCTGCCGCGGCGAGGGACACGTGCGGCGAAGCACCGTCAGGAAGGATCACACGAACCGTCAAGTCGTCCGGAAGCGCCTTCGCTGCGGCCAGCGTCGCGGCTAGGTCATCGACTCCGGGCTCTGCCGGGCCGCGCTGCGCGACGAACGGTTCGGTGTTGGGCCCAACGAGCAGATGCGCAATATCACCCAGTTCGATCACGAGCAAATGCTCGCGGTTCAGCCGGGTAAGCGTCTCGTCCAGCTGGCGACTCGTGACGTGGGCAATGGCCACAGCGACTCCTCGACGCCGACCGTACAACACTGGGCCGCCCTCGATGTTGGTCGGTCCGGGGGATGGCGCGGTGACGCCGCGTGCGTCCATCGAGAGCTCAGCGAAATGGTAGCGGTCGCAGCCGGGCCGCCGGAGGACCTTCTGATCCTGCAAGGCGGTGCGGTGATCGACCAGATCGAGGCGCTTGCTCGCGCAGTGCAACGACGGGTCGTGCGCTGCGGCCGTGGCTGATCCGGTGCGCTCGGTGCCGGGTCACGCACGTCGTGCCGCCGGGCTGCGTTCGTCGCGCCGCGCGGACTCAGTGCACGTGATTCTGGCCGCGCTGCCGAGCCACGCCGGCGGGCAGGGCACCAGAGGATCGCCGCTGAGCCGGCGCTGCCACCGAGCACGCTGCGCGGGGCGATCGAAGATCATCGTCGAGCCGAAGTGCTGTGCCGCCGATCAGTTCGCGTGTCTGTGTGAAGGCGCCTCGCGATACGCAGGACCCGCGTCGATCCCGCCGGCGGGACATCACACCACGTGCTCGGACACTTGGCCGAGACCATGGACACCGATCAATCACGGGACCCGGCTGAGCAATCTCTGCCAGGCCGCGGTCGCACCGGCAGGAGTCTCACCGCCGAGTTCGTGATCGTTCGGGACTGCCGAGGGTTCGCCGGCAAGCGCGGCCAACGCCAATTTCCCGCGCGCGACGTCGCCCGGCGCCCATTGTTCGAGCGTTGCCGCGATCCGTGCTCGTACCGCGTCCACAACGGTAGTGGCCAACCAAGGTGGCGGCACGAACGGCCGCGGGTGTCCGGTGCCGCTTGTTGCGGTGAAACGCGCCATGAGCTGATCGGCGTGCGCGGCCCGCGACCCGAAACCGACCGCCTCGGCAGCCACCTGGACAAGGTCGTCGTGCGGTCGGCCAAGGAGCGCCTGCACGACCGCGCGGGCGAGCAGCGCGGCACCCACCGAGTCCGACCCACCAGCGCACCGGTCCCAGCCCAGCCGCGACAGCTCCTCACTCGCCAGGATGGCTTGTTCCGCGTCTGGGCGACGGTGGGTAGCCGCCTCGACCAGCACCGCAGCCTCCAGCAGTTCGGCGACCCGTTCGATCCGTCGGCCCGTCACGCCGAGCGCCAGCGCGGCCTGCCGCGTCAGCTGGACGCGCCGGTGGTCCGCCATGCCGGCGAGGATCACGGCCACCGCGTCCGGATGCGCGGCGGGCGCCGCGACGACGGGCCCGAACGGCGTCGCGGCCAGCGTTTGCAGGTGGGCGAGCGGATCCACGCCCGCAAGGCGAGCCAGGTCGGCCAGGTCGGTCTGTCCGGCCTGTCCGACCAGGCACGCGTATTCGAGAACTTCGCGTTGCGCTGGCGACAGCGAGCTCAATTCTCCAGCGATCCGATTCAGCTCGCTACGTCGCATCGTCCGTGCCCCGAACGGGTGCTGGGCGAGGTCGGTGCCGACCCCGACGGAGACGGTTTCGCCCGGCTCGTGCGGGTCGAGACATCCGGCCGCGACGGCGAGGGCGCGGGCGGTGGCTGGTTCCAGCATTGCGTCCGGGATCGCCCGCGGTGCCAACCAGCCCGACTCGGTTGCGCAGCGCTGCCAGACGCTGACCGCCCCCGCCCTCGGCGTGACCGCTTCGTCTGCTCGTGCTCGCAGAGTCCTGGCGATGTCGCTGTGCCCCTGGCCGTACACCCGCACGAGCACCGTCTGCGCATCCAGTACTTGAGCGCGCGATGTCGCGATAGAACACAACTGTTCTCGCCACACCCGCAGCAGACGGGCCCGGTCGACGAGGTCGAGTGACGCGCCGGGCGCGCAGACGCATTCCCCACGCCACACCAGCACGGTTCCGAACTCGAGGCGTGGATCAGCGGTAGGCGCGCAACTCGGTTCACTCGCCGGCCTGGCCAACTCGACCGGCCGCGTCGAGACGTCGAGATGAGGATCCTGACGCAGGATCGCGGTATGCAATGCGGCCAGCGCGCGTCCGGGTTCGACCCCGAGTTCCCGGCCGAACAGCGCGGCGGTACGCCGGTAGACCAGCAGCGCCTCTTGCTGTCGTCCGGCCCGATACAGTGCCAGCATCCACTGGCCGGTCAGCCGCTCACGAAATGGATTGGCGCTCGCCTCTGCGGCGATCCGATCGAGCACTGCGCCGTGCTCGGCGAGTGCCAGGCGCGCGTCGAGCCACTCCTCCACCGCAGCCAGCCTGCGCTCCTGCCACACCGGGGCGACCGAGGACCAGAACGGCTCGCGGAACAGGTCGGCGACAACCTCGCCACGCCACAGGTCGAGCGCCTCCCCGTACCTGCGCGCGGCGGTCACCTGGTCACCATCGGCCGCAGCCGTCTGTGCGCGTTCGGTGAGTCGGCTGAACAGCAGTGAGTCGATGGTGTCCCCGTCGACCGGGTGGAAGGCGTATCCCGGCGCTGACGTGTGTAACCGTCTCGGCCTCGCTCGATCGGTTTCGAGTGTGGCCCGCAGTTGGCTGACATACACCTGCAATGTCTTGCGTGCTCCAACGACGGCATCGGCGCCCCAAACCGCGTCGATGAGCTCGTCCATGGAGACGACCCGTCCGGCGTCGAGGAGCAAGACGGCGAGCACCGAACGGCATTTGCGACCGCCGAGGTCCACGGCGCGTCCGTCGACCTGCACCGACAGGGCACCGAGAACCGAGAAATGCACCGTTCCCCCCGCCACCGTTTGCCGGAACTTAACCGGCGGTCCCTATGGTGACACCGAGCAGCCGATCACGTCGGACGAGCAGCCGTGGGAGATCGAAATGGCTTACGAGAACGTCGACTCGTCGGCATTGCGGTATTCGGCGAGCCAATGCGAGCAGCTTGCCAACACCGCACAGCAGGTCACGTCCGACTTGCAGGCACGGCTCGGTTCGATGACCTGGACGGGTCCGGCCGCGGACGAATTCGCCGGGTCGCTGAGTGAATGCGCGAACTCGATCAACGTCGGTGCCGATGCATTGCGACAGGCGTCGTGCGAAATGGTATGCGCTGCCGACATGGCCGAAAACGCCAAGGCAGAGAACGCTACGCATCTTTAGCGCCGCGCGCAGGTCTCCCGTAGTCTGACGCCCTGCAAGGCGTGCGGGGGCGTTTGGGGGGTCGCGGTGTTCCGTCCTGTCATCAGTGCCGCCGTCCCGGACGGCTGGCACATCCGGGCTGGTTTGGACTACTCCGATCCGGACGGACGGATTCGGGTGGCGGTCTTCGAAGAGCCAGTGCCGCCGGAATTCACGACCGAGCAGTATGCGCGGGCTTATGGGGAACTGTTCGCCGGGCACTTTCCCGGTTACCGCGAAATCCGAACGACGCTCGACGCCGTCTCGTTGGGCGGCTTGGCCTGCGTGACTCGTCGGCTGCGGTGGCAGCCGACGGATGGTCGGGCACTCGTGCAGACCCAGGTGTACTCGGTGGTCGCCGGACGCGGCGTGGTGGCGACCGCCTCGGGCGCCGAGGCCGACTTCGCCGAGCGGCACGACCAAATCGATGCCGCGCTCGCGCTCGTCACCGTGGGTCCCATCCGACTCGTCTCCCGATCGCCGGCCGCCACTGCCGCAGCCACGACGCCAGAACGTTTCGACGCCGGGCAACTGGTGCTCGAGCCCGCAGGTCAATACGCCGTGGACGAGCCGGAGTTGCAGTGCAGCATCGACGAACTTGCCGCGTTTGCGCGGGCGTGCCGTGTCGACGGGTACCCAGGTGTCGCAGACCCACTCGCGAGTCTCGACGCGGCCGTAGCCGACCAGCGGCTCGTCGCTGCGCGACGTAGCCTGCGGGCCCGCGGGCTGGTGGAACTCAGCGGTGAGCGGGCGACAGTGGCGCCGGCCGCGAGCATGCTGGGCGCCGCGTTCGACGCCGAGTTCATGTTGACCGTCGAATCGCGCGATGCGCAGTCGACGGAGAAGCGTGTGTGGTTCGGTGCCGGAGACCGCTACCTGCAGCTAGTGGCGATAGATGCGGCGCTCGTGCGGATCAGCTGGCAGGACAGGCCAGCCATCGTCGAGGCGATCGAAGTGGACCTGCGGACAGCCGCACAGGCGGCACGGTCCGGGCAGGTCGCTTGGCTCGGCCGGAAAGGCAGTCGTTTCGACGGCGCCGCGATCGACTGGCAGGGCGGCGAGGATGGCTCCGTGACGGAGACCGGGCCGGCCGCGGCGGACGGGCGGTACGACTCGATGGCCTTCGCGCGCCGGGTCGTGGGCGCGATCAGCTGGCCGGCCTGAGCTCGTCGGTCCGGTCGGCGGCTACGACAGCGACGACGGAATGTACCCGACGCTCAGCACACCGCCGCCTCCGAGTGCCTCGGCCACGCCGATCGGATGCGCCCAGCCGGCGAAGTCCCCGGTGACCGCGCTCGCTCCGTTGGGCGAGAGGGTGTTGAGCGACATTGCTTCCATCCCGGTCTGCAGGTTCATCATCCCGCGAGTGTTCGCGGCGCTGACGATCCCGGTCCCGGCCAGGTGGGCACCGCCGGTCGGCATCGGCCAGTTCAGCGGGGTCGACGCGTTCGCGTTCGCCTGCGCCATCTGCGACATCCACCCTGAGCTGGAGCCGAACGGCCCGCTACTACCGGTCGACGTGTCCATCCCGCTGAGCCAGCCAGAGGCGGCGCCTATCGGAGCGGACCCTGCACCCGCGTTGTCATCCATCCCGCCGAGCCAGTCCGAGGTCAGGCCGCTAAACCCATTGCCCGCCGCGACGACACCGGCACCGCCACCAGCGGCGAGGAAGGGCGCCGCAGCCGGTGACCCGAACGTCGCGTCGCTCACCACGCCCGCGCCGCCTGCAAGTGGACCGGCAGGACCGGCGCCGGCCGCAGCGCCGAGTGCCATCGCGGTGCCGGCGCCCGCCGCGCCGCAGCAGCACCCCAGGGTGCTGCCGAGAAAGGAGGAGGCGGGCGCGTCGCCGCCGAAGGCCGCGGCCCGGCGTAGTACCTCATTGGCCAGATCGAACAGCCGCGACTCGGTGGCGGTCAACGTGCTGGCCGCGCTGCTGAGTTGGTCGAGCGCCGCACCGACCGGGGCGCTCGCGTCGATCGAGATTGCGCCGGCGGATGACGAGACGCCCGCGAGATCCTGCGACGCGGCGCCAAGTGCCGACGCGAGCCCGCGCAGCTCATCCGGGTCGATCGAGATCATTTGCACGGCGTCCTCCTCATGTCAGCTCGACGGTATAGTGGCTGGCCGGCTCGATCAGCCGTTGGCCTGGTAGTTCGAGACGCGCCGGTCGATGTCTTGACCAGCGCTCTGCAGGGCGGCCTCGAGGCGGTGTAACGCGGGCTGGAACTCCTCGCTCCACTGCGCCCGCAGCGCGTCCGCGGACGGGCCCTCCCACACGGTGTTCGCGAGCTGGGAGTTGAGCGCCGAGACGACTTCGGCGATCTGTGATCCCTGCTGGTCGAAGGTCGACTTCAGCGTGGTGAGCTGTTCGACGTCGACGACGATTCTGGCCATCATTACCTCCTCGGCGAGCCGGCAGTCCCGGCGCTGCGCATACTGTCGCGCGGGGCGGCAAAGTTTTGCTAAATCGTGCCGGTTGCGGCTTACCAACTGATATGTAAGGGCATTCTGTCAAGGGGCCGGGTGAGGCGCCCGCGCGGATGCCTCCGGGCGGGCGCCTCGGTTCGTCGTCTCGGTGCGCGGCTTCGCTGGTGCGTGTCGTTGGCGATGCGCGGTCAAGACTGATATTCGCGGGTTGGTTACCGTAAGGACGATGGTTCGGCAGGAGCTTGATCGCGGGTCTAAGGGCGGGCGTCGCCGCCCGGATGGGCGGTTGCTCATAGTTGGATCGCGGGTCGCTCCTCGCGCTGCCCAGCGTCGTGACGCGAGACGACGAAGTCGGTGTTGGGTTACTCGAGGACGGCCAGCGACCAGCACCGGCCAGCGAGTTCGCGGGCGATGGCGACGTTGGCGACGGTGGGCCGCTTCTTGCGGAGGTTGAACGCGATCCAGCGTTGGTGTAGGCGCTGGTTGCCGGCATCGGCGCGGGCCCGGGCGGCCGGGGTGGACAGCTCCCACCGATCGCGCAGCGTCTTGCCGGGCCGGTACGGATCGCGGTGGTGCCAGGCCGCTTCGACGAGCAACCGGCGGGCGTGCGTGTTCCCGGTCTTGGTGATCGAGCCCTGCGCCCGGCTCATGCCGGAGGAATGCTCGGTGGGCACCAGTCCGACGAACGAGCCGATGCTGGCGCCGGTGAAGCGGTCCCAGTCGCCGATCTCGACGGCGAGCGCGAACGCGGTCAGCGTGGCGACGCCGCGCAGGCACGCCAGGCGCCGCGCGAGCGGCGTGAACTCGCAGTCGGCGGCCATCTCGGTGATCGCGGCGTCGAGGCGGTTGCGGCGCGCTGTCACGGCAAGAACCGTCTCGTAGTCGGACTCGAACGCCAGCGTGGTGGCCTTGGTGTCGAAGCGCTGTCGGCGCAGCCACCTGTCGTGCACGCCGGTCCACGCGTTACCGCCGGAGTAGACGATCCCTTGTCGCAGCAGCAGTTTCGAGAGCCGATGCCGGGCCCGCATCAGATCGGCGCGGCTATCCTCGCGGGCACGGACCAGATCACGCGCCGCCTCCTGCTCGACGCTCGGCACGGCGACCGCGGTGATCTCGCCCAGGCGCAGCAAGCGAGCAAGATGCAGAGCGTCTTTGGCGTCCGTTTTCACGCGATCGCCCGAGGGTCGTTGCAGCTTCGACGGCGCCGCGACGACGCACCGCACCCCGACCGCCGTCAGCGCCCGGTACAGCCCGAACCCGGTCGGGCCGGCCTCGTAGGCCACCGCGACCGGACCGTCCAACCGGCCGATCCAGGCTGTGATCTCCTCCGTCGACGGCGTCAGCCTCGCCCTGCTCAGTTCGCCGGTCTGGCCGTCGATCGCGGCTGCCACCACCGATCGGGCGTGCACATCCAGACCCACACTCGTACGCTCTGATTGCACCGGGGCCTCCCCACGCAATGTCGGATAGGCCGAGCAGGCCAGTCCTGCCCGGCAACCCACGAATGTGCGCGCGGACGGCCCCGGTCTGCAATCACGGACTTGACGTGCCGTCGTCCGCGCAGACCTGGTCCTTCCTCGCAGCCGCCATCTGGCCTGTCGCGTGGGAGGCGTCCAGTTGGAGCCCCCGCAGCCCGCGTTGTTTGCGGGCGAGGAGGAACGAGCTGGACACCGACGAGCGGCGGGCCACCCTCAACGGCGAGGAAGGAACCCCTACGCCCTCGACCCGACGCACTCAGCGGGTCACGTCATATCGTCTAACTGGCGACCTGGACGAGGGTCGCGGTGCCGCCGACGACGAGGAAACCGCGTCCAGGCATAGGCGTGTTGCGCGCTCCCATCGTCACCCGCGCGCCGAGCAACTCGACGTCGATCCCGGTCGCGTCGAGCAGTAGGCCGTGCCGCTCCCTCCGCAGCGTCCGCACCCAGCTCGGCCCGGAGCGCGACGCCTGCACCTCGGCCGCCGCGATGATCCACAGACCGTCCTCCGGCCCGTAGCCGGCGATTTTCTCCAGCGCATTGGAGGTCGGCAGGTCGGTGAGTTCATCGCCGTCGTCGACGACCAGCAGGTGCAGGCGGTCGGCCGGCGCCTCCTGCTCGGCAAGCTCGGTGAGTAACGCCGTCAGGTGCGCTTGAATCTCGCCGCGCCGCACCACATTCGCGACATCCTCGACCCCGGTCATCCCGACGCGCGACGGGCACAGGCAGTCGATGCGCACATTCGGGGTGGATGCCGCGACGCCGCGCAGCAACGTTCGCAAGGCGGTCGTGCGGCCGCTGCGCGGCGAGCCGAGCACGATGGCGTGCCCGTCGCGGGCTTGCAGCTCGCATACGGACAGCGTCTCGAAGCTGCGGCCCAACGGTGCTGCCATTGGGGCGGCGGTCGGCAGCTCCCGGTGGTCGATGACCTCGGCGAGGACCTCAACCGTGGGCGCCGCGCGGCCCGGCCACTGCTCGCGCACGGACCCGGCGAGTTCGACGAGGGCAGCCTGCTGGGCGACACCGGACAGATCCGCGGACAGCACCGCGACCTGTACCTCGAGGGCGTCGAGATGGCCGCGTCCCGGCTCGAGTGTCGCGCTGCGTTCGTCCGGGCGCCGTCCGACCGCGGCATGGTCGGACTCGTTGCCCAGGCGGAGCACCAGCCGTCGACCGATCGTACTGGTCAGGGCGCCGAGCCCGGCCGGACCGATGGGACGCTCGGTCGCGATCACCGCATGTACCCCGACCGGTCGGCCGTCGACCACGATGCGCTGCAGCGCCGCGATCGCCGAAGGATCCTTCTCATATGTCGCGGCCATCGATGAATAGCCGTCCACGAGGAGCACCAGGCGCGGCACGATTACGCCAGTGACGGAGCGGAACTCGGTGACGGTAACTGCGCCGGCGGCGGTGAAACGCTGCTTGCGCTCGGCGACCTCTCGGGTCAGTCGGGCCAGCACCCGGCTGACCCGCTCCGGTTCGTCAGCGGTTGCCACCGCGCCGACGTGCGGCAGGACGGCGAGAGCCGTCAGGCCGCGCGCCGCGAAATCCAGCCCGTAGAGCTGGACCTGATCGGGTGAGCAGCGCTGGGCCAGGGACGCCGCGACGGTGCGCAGCGCGGTGGTCTTGCCGCTGTGCCCCGCACCGAAGACGAGCAGATGGCCGTCCGAGTCGAGGTCGACGGCCGCGATGCCCTGCCGCTGCCGATGCGGGTCGTCGAGCGCTCCGAGGACCAGTACGCGATCACCGCCAGCACCGGACGGCACGCCACTGAGCCGGCGCAGCGGCAGGACTTCGGGCAGGGGGCGCACCCAAGGAGCTCGGGGCCGAGGCAAGCCGTACTGCTTCGCCGCCTGCGACGTAGCTTCGACGAGGCGGACCAGGTCGATCGGTCCCGTGACGTCGGCCGACTCCGCGGCTCGTGCTCGTCCGGTCCGCAATCCGAGCGGCCGCACCCGAACGTGCGAGACGGCCGTCACCGTGTTGGCGCCGACATAGCCGCCCTGGAACTCGACCGCCTGGCCGCCGGGCAACCGGGCGATGCCGCGCCCCGGTACGTCGGCCGGCAGGTGCGCCGCGTCCCGGGAGCCGATGATGTCGACGCTGTCCGCTTCGTCATTGACCCGCAGGCTCATCCGCACACCGATGTTGGTGCGCATCTTGTCGGTGACGATGCCGGCCGGGCGTTGGGTGGCAAGGACGACCCGCATGCCCACCGAGCGGCCACGTGCGGCGAGGTCCACGACGCCGTCGATGAAACTCGGTGCCTCTCGGACCAGCGTCGCGAACTCGTCGACGATGATGACGAGCCGGGCTGGTGCGGCGGCTGGATCAGCGCGCTCGAGCTCCTCGATGCTGGACACGCGATGCTCGTCGAGGATCGACAGTCGGCGACGCATCTCGGCCCGCAGCGAGATCAGCGTGCGCTGCGTCAGGTGCGGCTCGAGGTCAGTGACATACCCTGCGGTATGGGGCAGCGCCACCAGGTCGCGAAACGCCGCGCCGCCCTTGTAGTCGATGAACAGGAAGTTGAGCTGCTGCGGGCCGGTCGTGGCAGCGAGCGAGCACACCAGGGTCTGCAGGAGCTCGCTCTTGCCGGATCCGGTGGTCCCCCCGATCAGCGCGTGATTGCTCGCCAGGTCGATCACGAGCGGGCCGTCCGGGCCGAGCCCGATCACCGCCTGGAACGGGGCGCTGTTCGAGGACCATCGGTCTAGAAAGTCGCGCGAATCCACCCGGCTCAGGCCAAGCAGGTCGAGCAGCCCGATCGAGCGCGGCAAGGTGAGCGAGCCACGTACGACGTCCGGATCGATGAGCGCGGACAGGCTACGTGCGGCCGAATCCGCACCGGCGAGGTCGATGGCTTCATCCAGGGTGACGCCCGCCACGTCCGGACGTCCGCTCTCATGCACTACCGCGCCGATGTCGCCGCTGAGTTCGACGACCGCCGTGCACTCGCGCGGCAGCTGACTGAGCTCTCGGCCGAGGAACACGATGTGTAGCCGACCAGATGCGGCCGCGAGCAGATCGCCAAGCGGGCCCGGCTGAGTCGCCGAATCGGAATCCAGTACAAGCAGCGTGGCCGGTCCGCCCGCCACGACACGGCCGGTGAAGGCGTCGCTCAGCCGGCGCAGCACGTCCTGCGCGCCGGCCGGCCCGGCGCCGAGCAGCGCATCGTCAGCGCCGGGGATCGCATCAGTGTGCGGCAGCCAGCCCAGCCAGTCCCACGCGGCGGCCCGGTCGATCCCGACAGCGGCGGCGATCACCAGATCTGCCGGCCCGTGCAGCAGCGCCAGCTGAGCTACCAGGGAGCGTGCGACGCCGTCGACGATCTCGTCACGGCCGGCGATCGCAACGAGCCGGTGCGCGGAGAGTTCCAGGGTCACCGGCAGTCCGAACGTGCGCCGCGCCGCGCGAATCGCCTGCTCGGCGTCTGCGACGAGTTCCGGTGCTCCGCCGCGGCCGAGCAGCAGCGAATTCGACCCGTCTGCGGCGGCGGTGCCGAGGCGAACGGTCAGGTAGTCGTCGTCACCGTCGCGCCGCTGCCACACGCCGGTCGGGTGCGCGGACAGAGCCGCGACCAGCGTCGAGACCGGTGGATTGGCCGATTCGCGGACCGCGCGCTCCTGTTCGTTACACGACTGCAACTCCTCCAGCTGGGTGGACAGCAGCGCGTGCCAGGTCTCGCTGCCCTTGCGGTACTGGCGGCGGTTGCCGAACCGCTCCTCCAGACGCGAACCCATCGCGATGAGTGGGGACAGCACGACGAGGACGATGATCGCCGGGCCGTGGGTGCCGGCCAGCCACAGCACGGGTACGAGCAGCAGCGGCAACAATGCCGAGATGAGCGGAATCCGGTTCTTGCGAGCCGGTGCGGGCGGCGCCTCGACAGTGAGCTCGACCGGTTTCCATGACTGGGGCCGGCGAGGCGCGCGGTGCACCGTGCGTTCCAGGGGCGAGGATCGCTCGCCGGCGTCGGTCTGCAACTCGATCGTCAGGCTGGTTGCGCCGATCTCGATGATGTCGCCGCCCCACACCGGCCGTGGGCCTTCCAGGGGAGTCCCGTTGAGGTAGACCGGCGCCGCCGATCGGTCGTCCGGTTGGACGCGCACCCCGGCTGATTCGACGAGCAGCCGGAACGTATGGCCGCGATTGATGGACGGATCCTGCAAGTCGACATGAGCGTCCGGTCCGCTGCCGATGGTGTGCGCGCCGCGGCCGATGTCGACTGTGGTGTCTGCGGCTGGACCGCCGACGATCGCCACCCTAGCGGCGGCGCGGCCGGTCGCGCCGGTGATCGTCCGTAGCGTGCTCAGCACGTCCCCGTCTTGCAGGTCCGCCGCAGAGATGCGCGTGCTCAGCGGCAGCTGCTCCCCCGTCCGGGCGTTGCCCAGAGCAGCGCAGCCGTCGACGTGCGCACCGGCGTCGCGCTCGGCGGCACTGAGCAGATCGGTAAGTGTCGCCTTCGGCGAGGCGTCCACCCTCAGCGCGGTGGTCGCCGAGCCCTGGTCAAGGGCGAGCTTCACCATGTGCGGCCCACGCGTCGGGGTGCCGTGATCATTTGGGATGCATCGGCGCGATGGTCGTGCCCGACACGATCCAGGGCGTGGCGAACCCGCGAAGCGACGTGCGGCGTCCGCGGCGCGTCGGCTGCCATCTGCCCCCCCACGCATCGTCAGCCGGGACAGCGTGACACGCGAACACGTCGCTCACAACCGCAAGCTCCGCGATCGCGCCGGTGACGACGACCTCGGGCCTCCAAATTCCCACCGCGTTCGCGAGCGGCTAGTGTGCCGCCAGGCGTAGCGCGGGGGGAGGCGCGGCGGTGACCGTTCCGCAGTCACGACAGCTCGGTGGTCCGATGGCCCGCCGGCAGCTGCATTTCGTGTGGATCCTCGACTGCAGCGGTTCGATGAACGCCAACGGCAAGATCCAGGCGCTGAACACCGCGCTTACCGAAACGCTGCCGCTGCTGCGCGCCGCCGCCTTGGAAAATGTGACCGCCGATGTGCTGGTCCGCGCGGTGACCTTCTCCGACGGAGCGCAGTGGCACATTGAGGAAGCAACGCCCGTCGAGTCTTTTCGTTGGTCGGCCGCGAACGCCGCCGGGCTGACCGACATGGGTGCAGCGCTTTCCCTCGTCGCCAAGGCGCTGCACAGCCCACCGATGCCCGACCGCGCACTCGCGCCGGTACTCGTCCTCGTCTCGGACGGCCAGCCGACCGACGACTTCAGAGCCGGGCTAACTGAGTTGCTGGAAACGAAATGGGGGCGCCGCGCGACCCGCCTCGCGGTCGCCGTCGGCCGTGACGCAGACCGCGAGGTGTTGCAGGAATTCATCGGCTCCGAGGGCAATCTGGCGCCGGTGCAGGCGAACAGCCCGGAGGCGATCATCGACGCGATCCGCTGGGCGACCACCGCGGTCAACGCGCCGGTCGGCGCGCTGCAGATGCCCGAACCGGCCGATGAGGACGATCCGGACGTTTTCGTGATGCTCGACGACTGGAGTCCGAGCTCATGATTGTGGCGGCTGAGGTGGCGACTGCTTCCGAGCGCGGCCCTGGGCACGTGCGGCACCAGACCCCGAGCGAGGACGCGGTGGACTGGATGCAGGCTGGCGGACAGCGCCTTGTCGTCGCCGCCGCCGTCGCTGACGGGCACGGCGACCGGCGCTGCCTGCGTAGTGCCGACGGTGCCCGGTTCGCCGTCCGGGCAGCGCTCGGCACGGCGGTTGAGGTGGGTGGTGACACTGTCGTCGACTTCGCCGCCGACTCTCCTGCTGGGACGGGCGCCGACGCTGTCGCCGACGAAGCGGCGGTCGGTCTGCGGCGCCTGACCGAAATGACCGTGCGCCGCTGGCGCGAACTCGTCGACGCCGACCTCGCGCGGCGGCCGATGCCGGCGGCCGACCTAGATTCGATTGAGGTCGTGGGCGCGCGTGCCGCCGTCAATGCCAACCCTCGGCTCCTCTACGGCACCACCCTGATTCTCGGCGTGGTCACTCGCGATCGGGTGGTCGTCGTCCAGATCGGTGACGGCGATGCGGTTGCCGTGTGGAGTGACGGGTGCGCCCACCGCCTGCTCGACCCCGATCCTACGCAGGGCTCCGGTACGACGACGTCGCTGAGCCAAACCGACGCCGTACAGGTCGCGCGGTTGCGCTGCCTCGAGCGGGCCGAGGTGCCGTCCCTCCTCATCCTGGCCAGCGACGGAATCGGCGACGCCTATCCCGACGACGACGCCTTGTTGCGTGTCGGCCGGGAGCTGGTTGCCCGCACCGCGACCGACGGGCGGGCGGCCGCAGTGGCCGACCTGGCCGGCTGGGTATCCGCGGCTGCGGCAAACAGCGGCGACGACGCCTCCGCGGCTGTGATCTGGGTCGAGACCGACCGAGGCCGAGCGTGAGGAAGGCGATGGTGCAAGTCGGCGATGTCGTCACACTGCGCTCGTCCGGCCGTCATTACCGGATCGGTCGGCTGCTCGGTTCCGGTGGTCAGGGGGCTGTCTACCTCGCTGAACCTGCCGACGGCGGCCGGCCCCTCGCGGTGAAGTGGTACCGCCCGCGGGCCGCCACGCCGTCTCAGTTCGCCCGGATCGAGCGACTGCTTGCGGTTGGGCCACCCAGCCCTTCGTACCTGTGGCCGATGGAGCTCGTGCACGCTGAGGGAGTCGCCGGCTTCGGCTATGTCATGCCCGTTCGGCAGGAGCGGCTACAGCCGATGTCGGCACTGATGTCGTGGCACGTGAGGGCCTCGCTCGGTGCGGTCTGCACCGCCGCGGCCCAGCTGGCGAACGCGTTCCTGCATCTGCACACGCTCGGGTTGTGCTATTCCGACATCAGTTTCGGCAACGTGTTCATCGATCCGGGCACCGGCGAGGTACTGATCTGCGACAACGACAACGTCGATGTCGACGGCGAGCGCCCGGAAGTGCTCGGCACCGCCTATTTCATGGCGCCCGAGGTGGTGCGTGGCGACGCCGTTCCGGCGATGACCACCGACCGGTACTCCCTCGCGGTCCTGATCTTCTGCCTACTCACCCGTCACCATCCGCTGCTTGGTGCGCGCG
The DNA here is from genome assembly GCA_963718805.1 of uncultured Actinomycetota bacterium. Taxonomy (GTDB): domain Bacteria; phylum Actinomycetota; class Actinomycetes; order Mycobacteriales; family Jatrophihabitantaceae; genus Jatrophihabitans. The sequence goes on from CAVQZY010000002.1 coordinate 299,169, forward strand.
AGTCCGCCCTCGACGATCTCGATCGACCCTCCCTGCGCCGCCTGCTCGGTGCCGAACCGGTTTTCGTCTTCGATCCCTCCGATCGGTCGAACCGGCCGGTCGTCGCCCTGCACGACAACGTGCTGCTGTGGTGGCCCGCTCTGCCGGGATTCGTGCAGGACCTGTTCATCCGGTCGTTCACCGATGGGCTCAGCGATCCGATGTACGGGCGGCTGTCCGAGGCAGAGTGGCGCGCCGCGATGCGCCGTCTGCGCGGCCTCGTCCGACATTGCCCGCATTGCGGCGCCGAGCAGTTCTTCGATCCGGAGAGGGAAATGTCGTGTGCGGCGCCGGACTGTCGCAAGCCGCTGCCACGGCCCGCAATCGCCCACCTGCGCAACATGGTCGTGCTCGAAGCCGGCGAACGGCTCTTCGCGCACGACCTGTCGCCGTCCCTGGACGAGACCTTCGATGCAGCGCAGGCCGACGTGGTACGGCATCCAACCAGCGGGACGCTCGCACTGCGCAACCTGTCCGGTCGGGCGTGGCGGCTGACCCGCGAAGGCCGGGCGGAAGCGTCGGTGGGTCCAGGTATGGCGGTGGTGGTCCGCGAGGGGGTCAGCGTTGATTTCGGGCCGGCGGTAGCGCGACTGTCCAACGAGCAACCGATCGCGGGTTAGTTGGGGTCAGCTGGTCTCGCGTTGTCGAGCGAGGGTTCGCGTGCAAAGGTGTCCGCACATGTCGATGGGGGGACGGATGGCCGATGGTTTGCCGTCGGCGACGCTGACAGCGCAAAGACTGTCGCAGGCAATGGTTCGGATCGGCACCGATCGGCTGATTACCCGTGTCGGGCTGTGCCGAAACGTGCTCAAGGACGTGTTTCCGGGCGACCCGCTTGTCGTATCCCTCCTGCTCGCGGCAGTCGAGCACGGATCGGCCCGCGACATCGATCGATACGGCGAATCCGTGGACGCGGCGGTGCTCGTTCCGCGGCTGGCCGATGATCTCGCCCGGACCGGCGGCTTCGACGCCGAGCGAACCACGTGGGCGGTCAGCGTGTGGGCCGAGGCGCTGGACATTCCAGGTCTCGATCGGGTCCAGCCGCTTCGTCCGGCAGTCTCGGCGATCGCGCCTCAACCAGCAGTGGCGCCGCCTGCGCAAACTGCGCCACTCCCGCCGCCACCCTTCGTACCCCCGCCACATTCTGTGCAACCACCGCCAGTGCCGCCTGTACAACCCGCGCCGTTTCCGCTGCCTGCCGTATCGGGGGTTCGGGGTGCCCCGCAATCGAGGCGGAGCCTGCGTGATGCGCGTCAACCGCAGGTCACTGTGGCGATACTCGGCGCGGCGCTGTTGATCGTTGCCGTGGCAGCCCTACCGTGGCTCACCAGCGAGGGCGCGCGGGACGGAACGCTGTTCGGCGTCACCGGGGGGTACACCGCCCACGACAAGGCGGTGGATTGGGTGTTCGCGGGCGTGATCACCATCGGTGCGCTCGCCGCGCTTGTGCTGACGTCCCGCGCTGTCCTCAGCCCGCGGCCGCGAGCCGCGCGGTGGCGCCTCGCCATTGTTGCCGTCGCCATCGAGTTGCTCGCAATAGCCGGCGGGGTGATCGCTACTCATCTCTACCTCGGACGCTACGGCCGGCCCGTGTCCGTAGAAGTAGGATTCTGGGCGGCGCTGATCGCCCTGGCCCTGCTCGGCGCCGCGGTCTTGCTGGATCGACCGTCGTCGAGTGCGTGATCCGGTCAAGCGGAAAGACCGGGGAAACGCTGCGGTCGGCTGCCGAAGGCCGGCGGCCGCTCGGCTCGCCGACGTCAGCTCAGTCCGCTGCGCGGCTACGACACGCCGTGCCGAGCCTCAATGCTTCGCCCACTCCCGGATGTCGGTCAATAGCATCCGATCTCCACGCATCTCACCGCACCAATGCAGGCCGTCACCTCCTCGGCCGACATCGACCGGGCTGACGCCGAGGCGTACACCTCGTTGGACGTATCACCCGGATCGTCGAGGTCCGGTGGAGTCAGGGTGATCCAGGCCCGGTCGGCGCCCAGCCGAACGGTCAGTGGAGCCGACGTCTTCGCGTGCAGCAAACGTCGAGCTCCACCTGTCCGGCGGTCGCTGAGCGCCTCGATGTCCTCGCGTTTCGTCACATCCGGATCATGCCGAACGCGAGTTGCGCGGTGCTTATGAATTCACCTCCGGTGTGGCCTGCCTTCCGACGAGGTGGGCGGGAGCGGCGAGTAGCGGACGTTCCAGGTGGGCCCCAAATCCGCCTGGAGGCGCTTCTGATCTGACGGCGATAGCCGTCGACGAAGCGGCGCTCATCTCCCGCAGTTTCGAAATGGGAATCCGGAGAGTAAGCGTCGTTGAGTATTGCGTCCCGACGATCACGCCACTCACCGAGGACACCGAGCAGCGTCGCCCAGATCGCAAGATCGTCCCGGTCGATCTCGTCCCATTCGTCCGGGCCGTCCTGCCATATACCCTCGGTTGAAAATCTGCTTCTATTCTGATTCGCTGCCGCTGCCGCTGCATCCATTCACTTCTCGCTGCAGAAGCAGAGGTCATCAAGATAGTGGACGGCCGGGCTCGCACGCTGTTGAGACGCATCGCGGACAGCGAGGTCGAGTGCGTCTGGGACGATGACGCGGGCGAGGACCTGTACGACCTGATCACGGAGAATCCGGCGGCTGTCGGGGACGAGATTCTCAGCGCTGCTGACGCGTGTGACGGTCTCCGACGACCGCTCCGCCGAGGAGATGTTCCGGTCTGTGAGCATGGAGTTCGACGGCTGTGCTGGCTGGCCTCAGGTGGTGGCCCCGATCATGCGACAACGGCCCGCGGATACGGAGTGGCTCGGCAGGTCGCTGTGCCACGCAGACCTGGCCGCGCCGGCGAGCGGCCCGTTCCTGGCGGAGGTGTGGTCCAAGTCCCTGGCGGCCGACGTAGGTTGGGCCTGGGACCTGGCCATCGATCGGGTCTCCACCGTTCTGCCTGGGCCGAAGGAATCTGTTCCGGATCCGAAGGCTGCGGTGTCGGGATGGACCAGATCGCAACCCTGCTCAGCCTGGCTACGGATTCGCGCGTAAGCGAAAGGCTCGCCGATATCATGCGTGACAGGCTCGGCCAGACCGCATGGGCCAGGACCGTCTCCGGCTCTGCCGGAGTACCGCGACGGACGCGGGCGCTCGCTCGGAATCCAGTCGAACCTCTTCGCCGCCGTGTCTTATGCCGATCTGTTCCACGTGAGTGAACTCCGCACCCAACAGGAGTCGCGCATGCAGACGCACTCGAAGCCGTCATCCGTCGTCGCCAGGCCACCGGCGATCTTCATCGATGGCTGCCAGCTGTCGCCGATGCGCTGCCCGGATGTGGTCACTGGCCGTGTTGTCATCCCGGTCTGTTCGAATGGGAGCTCTATCGCCGAGGTCACCGTCCTTACACCTGGCCGAGCCTGCCGGTGATCCTCCCCGGCTGAACCGGCTGAACCGGCTGCCTGTGTCGTGCGGTCCAGGTGGGCCTGCCCGGCAACGACCGGGCGGCCACTTGCGTGTTGATGACGCCGCGGATGGTGGTCGTAACGGCGCGGGTGTCGTCATCGATTTCGGTCGGAGGCCTCGTGGCTGACCAATGAGCAGCAGATGAGCGTGTCGCTGCTGCTGGGCGACGCTCGTCCGGTTGTGGGATGGGCATTCACATGTCATGGTGGCGCAACTGCGCACGGGGGACTTACATGACTGATGGATTGCCGTCGACCGTCCCGACGGCGCAACGCTTGTCCGAGGCGCTGGTCCGGGTCGGAACGGATCGCATGATCACTCGTCTTGGCCTGTGCCGGAACGTGCTCAAGGACGTGTTTCCTGCCGATCCGATGGTGGTGTCCCTCCTGGCCGCAGCTGTTGAGCACGGCTCGGCCGCCGACCTGGTCCGGGACGGTATGTCCGTCGACGCCGAGCTTCTCGCCCCGCGGGTTGCTGACGACCTTGCCCGTGCTGGCGGGTTCAGCGCTGAGCGGGCATCGTGGGCTGTCAGGGTCTGGGCGTCCGCCCTCGGCATCCACGGCGCGGACCGGACGCCGTATCGCCCGGTTGACCCGACGGGGCCGCCGCAGAACCCACCGCCGCTCGCGGCGGATCGACCAACCACCGCAGCTGTCTGGTCGCCGTCGACAGCACCCACAGCGCCACGCAAGTCGCTGCCCGAACCGCCACCAGGTCCACGATCTGATCCGTCGGATATGCAGCCACCCGTGCCGCCACCTGCTACGTCGCCTGAGCCGTCGCAGCCAGGGTGGCACCGCCCCGCCGTCGTTGCCGCTGCCGTCGTGGCAGTAGCTGCCCTGGCTGCCGTCCTCGCGGTCGCGATCGTAAAGAACGGCAAGCCCACCCCCGCCGCCCAGCCCACCGTGACCCGTACGTGCAGCAACGGCGCCCTCGTGCTGGGCACCATGGACTGCCCGTCCAGTTCGGATGCCGGACCGTCGGCCACCGGCGGTGCGACCCAGGGCCCCTCCGGCGTCTCGACCGACAGCGGCGGCAGTACGGTGCTGTCCAGTTCCGAACAGACGCTGGTTGATCGCCTGCCGCCCACACTCGTCGATATCCCATCCTGCACAAGCAATGCGTCCAGTGAGGACGCGACGTACACGCTGGCCGCAGTGACATGCAAACCCAACCCAAGACTTCCGGCGGTCGACCTGCCCGCGGCCACGCCGCGATACATTTCCGCTTTTCAGGATCGCAGCCCGACGCTGCTCCAAGCCGATCTCGACAAGTCCTACGGCACGGTAGCGGCTCTCGGCAACGACTGCCTTCGGCCTCCGGCCGCTGGCACATGGAAACTCGAGACGGGACCGTCAGGCACCACCTATTGCCTGGCCGGGGCGAGCAACGATGATCTGAGTTATTTCGCGTGGACTTACCCCAGCGATGCAATCGCCCTCGTGGCAGGGTCGGCCAGCAACGTCCCGAGTCCAGCACGTGAATGGTTCTTCGGCCTGACCGCGACCGACCTGACATTGCGATCGTGACCGCGACGCAAGGCGCATCAATGCTCAGGAGGGCACATGGGACGTACTCCTACGACTGCCAGATATCGGTTTGTCAGTCCCTGGGCGTACCTCACCGCCCCGGTCGCGTGCCTGGCAGCGCTGCGCGTTTCGATAGCACTCGCGTTGGTCGTGCTTGCGGCCATGTTGCTGCTGTTCGGAGTACTGCTCCGAATTGGCTCGGACGTGTCCGAAGCCGGGGTGACCGTACGCCGAATCTCCTCGCACATGTTCATTCCGTGGTCCGACGTCGCCGCGATCGGGACCGTGTCGGACTGGAACTTCGGTGATCGGATCGAATTGACACTCGCCGACGGGAGGCGAGCGGTGCTCCCGGCACCCACGAGCAAGACTGGCCGATTCCCTCGTGCCTACGAGGACATATCCGCGCGAGCGGCATTGCTGTAAACCTCTGGCACGCTGTTGGGATCCTGCTCGACATGCGCAGGGGATCCGCCTTGCCGACTTGACGGTTACTCGGGTCAATTGGGGCTAACCCACGGTTGTTCAGATGCTGCGGCTCGCGTTGCTGGCGGTCGGTCATGATCGAGTGCGGCAGGCGGTGCCGTTTGCCGATCGACTTTGACGAATGCCTGTCCGTCGAGTAACTCGACGAGTTTCATCAAGCATCCTCGACGAGGATTGCTGCGGCCGGCGATCGCCGGCACCTCGTCAACGATGTCCCTGTTCGGCACGGTCAAGGTGCCGATCCCAGTCTTTCCGAGCGTCGGGGTGGGATGTGCGATCGCGTCGACGTCTCACCGAAGGCGATATCTGGTTGGGATTCCCGGGGTTTCTGAGGGCGGCAGGGAGGAGTAAACCACCTGACGAGCCGACGGACCTTCGGAAACACTGGGCTCCACTCAGTACGCCCAATTTCGTCGGTCTTGACCGATTGGTGCGCAAGAAGCAGCACCTTCTGGCTTCAGTCCGTGCCTATGAGCGGGCTGCGATGTCGGTTTCCCGCGCAGGAGCCCGGGCCGTCGACTGACGACTATTGCGGCGGCGTGTTACTGCCCTATTGCCCGGGTGACCAGCAGCGCGTGTCGTGCGCGATCACGCGGACACGTTCAGCGGTTGAGTCGATCGTATCCGGCGGCGTGGAAGATCAGGTTGGAGATGAGGGCGTATCCGGCGTCGTTGGGATGGAGGTCGGGCAGCGTGTCATCGCAGAGGAAGGTGTAGTCGCAGGTTTTGCCGGAGACCGTGATCGCCGTGTACGAGTCTGCAACCTTGACCGACGCCTCTGCGGCGACGGTACGCATCTGAGCTAGATAGCCGGCCCAGAGCGGGTCGTCGCTGGGGTAGTCGCGTACCGCGCCGTCGAATGGGAGCAATAGCACGATCGCTGCGGTAGGCGCTGCCAACCGTAACCGCCGAAGAATGATGGACAGTCCCCGGTTCAGGTGCCGGGCGAGCGCGGAGTCGTGGATGCAGATTGGGTCGCCGGTGCACGTGTAGAACGTGTTCAGCACGTCATTGGCGCCGATCGACACGGTGATCGGGCTGACCTGGCCCGGGTGGGTCTGCAGGAAGTTCACTGCGGCGTCGAGTTGGGCGCCGTTGTACGCGTCGTGCAGGGCGAATCCGAATTGGTGGTCGAACGCGCAGTCCGCCGCGCGCATCTGGTGCACTGTGGCGCCCGGGCACGAGTAGTTGACGACCTTGAAGTGCTGTCGCAGGACCCGCATCATCGCGGCCAGGTCGTCGGTGTAGCCGGTATCGAACGCCGCGGGTGTGTAAGTGCCATCGTTGACCATCGTGAGAAGCGTTCGTACTGAATCCCGAAGCCGAACGAATCGCCCAGCGACAAGTAGTAGCTACCCGGCCGGGCAGCGGCCGTTTGCGGCTGCTGCGCTGCCGCCGGGATCGCGGCACCCCCATGGTCACAACGAACAGGGCGAGCCCGGCAAGTACACCGCTGGTGCGGTGGCGCGGCCGCCGGAATCGTGGTGCCTGGTGATCGATTCGGTGACCTGTCATTTCATTTCTTCGATCCGCCGCGCTGGTTGGCGCAACCGAACCCAGTTTCGACATTTCCGCGGCGTCGCTGTTCACGGTTGCAGGACCGCTACACGTCCGTTCTCGCCGATCGCCCAGCAGGAGCCATCGCTGGAGCAAGCGATCGAGTTGAATGAGCCGTCGTCGAATCGGGTCCAGTGCAGGCCGGCGTCATAGGACACGTCAGACCCGCTGAGCCCGACGGTGACCGCGGTCACGAGCGTGCCCGGCAGCCACGCGACACCGCTGCGGACGCCGGTTGGCTGGCGCGCGGACGCGGTCCACGGGCTACCGGACAGGGAGAACGCGGCCACGCCGGCATTGTTATCCGGGTCCTCGAGGTCGCCGCCGACCGCGAGCCCAAGCGCCTTTGTGCGGAAGGCGAGCGAAATTACGCCGGCGCCGTGCATGGGGGCGTGCGAGATCGGGCTGGCGTGCACGTCCCAGGTGCGTCCGCCGTCGCGGGAGTGGAAGATCCGTGCTGCCGCGCCGCCGCTGCCGAACCAGACGTCGTGGCCAGTTGTGGTCATTGAGGTGCCGCTGGCGATGCCGTACTCGCCCGGCAGGTGGGCCGGCATTCCGTCGGAGGGCAATTGCACCCAGCTTCGGCCGCCGTCATTGGTCGACAAGATGACGAACTTGTCAACGACCGGGTCGGAGAACGCGAGCCCGTGCTGGTTGTCGAAGAACGCCATCGCGTCGAAGAAAAAGAGCGGGTCGTCCGGACCTTGGAACGCCCGGCGCCACGACCGCCCCCCGTTGTCGGTGCGGTAGATGCGCGAGATCTGGCCGGGTCCGGCGGCCATGGCGACAGCATGATTCGCGTCGAATGCCACCAGATCATTGAAGAAGGCGTCGCTCGTGGCGCCGGCCGGCGTCACGTCGCTCCAATCGCGCCCGCCATCGACCGTTCGGAGGATCGTTCCCTCGAACGAGCCGATCCACACGACGTTACGATCGACGACTGCAAGGCCTATGTAGGACGCCGTGCTTGGGGGCGGCAACAGCCGCCAACTCGGTGAGTGAGGCACGGCCTGCGCCGTCGGCGCCGTGCCGAGGGCGGTGACGAGCGCCGTGACGAGGGCGAGCAGCGGGGCGAGTATCCAGCGGACGAGTCGGGCCCGGCGGGCACGGTTTGCCGAAATCGACATGATGAGTCCTTTCCTGACACGAGATGTTGATCAGCTGAGAGGAACCGCTACACCTGGCAGGGTGACCGTGGCTATGTCGGCGTTCGAGCCGGTGATTTCGACCGATGTGTGGCTCGATCGAAACCGGTGGCGAGGGGCGCCATCGTGCCGTGGTCGTTGACGCGTTCGAGCGCGCCGCCCGGGCCGCACTCGACGTCGCCGAGCAGCGGTGCACCCGACGCGACGGTATGGGCGTTCGGCGATCGAGTTGCCGGGAACCGGACGATCTTGCTGTGCTGTGTCAGGTGCCGCACAGGTCCGGCCTGCGAGGACCCCCGCCGCGAGCACCGCAGCGACGACAACCGAACCCAGGTTCGACATCTCTCGCACGGGCCACCTCCGTTGACGTCGGTGTTGTCGATCTCGCCTCACTACGGTCGCCGGACGGCTTGGAGAAACCTTGGAGAGGCGACGAATCGGGCATTCGGCGGTAGCCTGGCCACCGCGACGTGGCGAACGCGGGGCACGATGTCCGACGTAGCGCAGGGCGGTCACGGGACGCGCGGCGACTCGCACAGCGAGGCGCGCGGCCTGCGATTCCACCTGCTCGGCCCCTTGCAGGTGGTCCGCGACGGGCGAGTGCTCAAGCTCGGCGGGCCGCAGCAACGCGCCGTCCTGGCCGTGCTGCTCCTGGAATCGGATCCGCCGGTCTCCGTCGCGCGCCTCGCCGCCGCGTTGTGGGGCGACCGGCCCCCAGCCGGGAGCACCGCGACGATCCAGACCTATGCGTTCCATCTCCGGCAGGCGCTCGAACCCGAGCGCGCTCGCGGCGCACGTGCCCGGGTGCTAGTGACAGATCGAGGTGGGTACCGCCTGGACACCGCCGGCGCCGTCGTCGACGCCCGCGAATTCGAAGCGTTGGCGCACGCGGGAATCGAGGGCGTGAAAGACGGTAACCACGAGCAGGCGCTCGGTGAGCTCGACGCCGCCCTCGGTCTTTGGCGCGGGGACGTGTTGGCTGACGTCGCCGAGCTGGAGTCCGTCGCGCCGGTCGCGGCCCGGTTGTCCGAACTGCGGCTTACCGCGATCGAGGCACGGATCGACGCGTTGCTGGGGCTGGGCCGGCACGAGCTCGCTGTCGGTGAGCTTGATGAGCTGATCGCGCGGCACCCGCTGCGTGAGCGGCTGCACGCACAGCGCATGCTCGCGATGTATCGGTGCGGTCGGCAGGCCGACGCGCTCGCGGCGTTTCGACACCTGCACCGGGTGCTCGACGACGAGATCGGGGTGCAGCCGTCGCCACCTCTGCGCGATCTGCACCGCGCGATACTCGCCCACGATCCGAGGCTGATCACTGACCTGCTGGCCAACGGGGGGCGGCCCGACCAGGTCGGGCCGGCAGTCGGGACCTCCGGGCGCCCCTGGTACCGGCGCAGATGGTCGGTCGCCAGCACCACAGCGGCAGCCGCCCTGATCGCAGTGATCACCGGCTCGGCCGTGGTTGCCACCCACGCACCGCGGGCCGGGGTGCCGATGATCCCGGCGAACAGCGTCGGGATAATCGACTCCGATGGCAGCCTGCACGACGTCGTGCGCGTCGGCGCGAACCCGACGGCTATTACCTCGTCGGCGAACGCGGTGTGGGTGGCCAACGGCGGAGCCGACACGGTCTCCCGCATCGATCCACGCACCGCCGCGGTGGTCGACGAGATCCCGGTCGGCGACGATCCGGTGGCGATCACCGCCGCAGGGACCGATGTCTGGGTGGTCAACGGCGCGGACGGCACTGTCGACCGGATCAACATCGCGGTGAATCGGATAGTGGGCAGTCCGATCAAGGTCGGCAACCAGCCGCTCGCGATCGCGTCCGGGCCGAGCGGCGTATGGGTGGCCAACGCAGGCGATGACACCGTGCAACGCATCGACGCCTACTCGGGAGCGGTCGACGCGCCGATCGCGGTCGGCGCCCGCCCCGACGGAGTTGTGGTTGACGGCGACATCGTCTGGGTCGCGAACCAAGTCGACGGGACGGTGTCCCGCATCGACGCGCGCTCAACCGCAGTCCGCGCGCCCATTTACGTCGGCTCAGGGCCGGCCGCCCTCGCCGTGGCCGGCGGGTCGGTCTGGGTCGCCAACTCCCTCGAGCAGTCCGTGAGTCGCATCGATAAAACGACCGGGGCGGTGCGCACCATCGCCGGTGTCGGCGACGGGCCTGCCGCCCTCGCCGTCGACGGTCGACACGTCTGGGTCGGCGCGGCGCACTCGGACACGGTCGCGCGCATCGACACGCGCACCAGTGCTGTTCACCGGTTCGGCATCGGCAGCTCACCCGCCGCGCTGGCCGTCGCGGGCCCAGCGGTCTACGTCGCGGCGCAGACGTTCAGGTCCGCCAAGCACAACACCCACGTCGGCGGGACGCTCGTGGTCGGCGAGGTCTACCTGCCGGGTACAGCGGAGAGTATCGACCCGGCGAAGGCGTACGACTATTGGACCATCGAGCCGGAGCTCTTCGTCTATGACGGGCTTATGCGCTATCGACTGGCGGACGGCCTGGCCGGCGAGACCCTGGTGCCGGACCTCGCCGCCCGAATGCCGACGGTGTCCGCGGATGGGCGGACCTACACCTTCGAACTGCGGACCGGCATTCGCTACTCCACCGGTCGGGTGGTCACCGCCGATGACTTCGCCCGTGGATTCCGCCGCGTGTTCACCGTTGGGAGTGGCGGCAATCCGGCGTCGTTCCAGCTGATCGTCGGTGCCCACACCTGCCTGGCGGATCCCGCCCGGTGCGACCTGCGCCAGGGCGTGATCGCCGACGATATCCGTCATCGGTTGACCATTCACCTGGCCGTCCGTGATCCGGACTTCTTGAGCAAGCTCACCTACTTCGTCTACCCGACGCCGCCGGGGACCTCGGAGCGGCAACTGACGTCGCCGCTGCCCGGTACCGGCCCGTATCGGATCGCGGCCGCGCACCATCAGCACGACAAGGCCGGACACATCACCCAGACCACGTTCGACACCCTGGTGCGCAACCGCTACTTCCGGCAATGGTCATTCGCCGCCCAACCCGCCGGCTACCCGGACGTCATGACGTGGCGGGCATACCGCAACGCGCGAGACGCGCTCCAAGCGGTGCGCGTCGGCCAGATCGACATCGGCGGCCGCCAATTCATCGGCGGTACCGGCGGACTCGCCCCGCTCCTCGCCGACCTTCGCCTGCACCATCCCGAGCGGTTACACACCCAGTCGACACCCGGCAGGGTGTGGGAGGCGCTGAATACGCAAGTCCCGCCATTCGACAACAGGCTTGCGCGGCAGGCGGTGAACTACGCCGTCGATCGCAATAAGCTCGCCGCGGACCTCTACGGCGCTGGTCTCGCCTATCCGAGCTGCCAGGCGCTCCCGCGCAACTTCCCGGCTTACGAGCCTTACTGTCCCTACACCCGACCCGGCCCGGCCGCCTACAACGGACCGGATCTCGCGGTGGCGCGGCGGCTCGTGGCACAGTCCGGAACCCGCGGCGCGCGCGTAGCTGTCTATCAAGAGATCAACTTGACCAACGACCGCGCGGTACTCGCCGACATCGTCGCTGCGCTGCGCGCAATCGGGTACCGGGTGTCCGCCCACCCGGTGCCGTGTCGATACGCCACCACGTGCCTGCCCTACCACCCGCGCAACGACATTCAGGTGTCGGGTTCCGCGGCCTGGTTCGCCGACTACCCCGCACCGGACACCTTCTTCGATCCGACGAGCTCTTGTCGTGTTCGCAACGGGTGGCCCAGCGGTTTCTGCGACCCCGAGATCGACAAGGTCGCCTCGCTCGCTCGCCGGACCTCGGTGACCGACCCCAGCGGCGCGCGCCGGCTGTGGACCCGGGTCGATCGGCTGGTCACCGACGCGGCGCCGTGGATCATGATGGGCAGCGCGGTCGAGTATCAACTCACCGCGCCCAGGGTGGGCAACTACCAGCAGCGTCTCTTCGGCCCGATCTACTCCCAGCTCTGGGTTAAATAGCGCGCTTTGACGCGACTATCGGGTCGGTGGTCGCGGCGGTGCGTCCGGCGAGACAGTTCGGGCACGGGGCCGCGTGGGAGGTGCTGGTGCCGTTCGAGGCGCAGATCCGCGAGTGGGTGTCTCGCGTGGACGGGCTGCAGTTGACCAACGTGCACACCAAACTGGTCCGGCGTGGGGTGAACGTTCCATATCGCACGTTGCACCGTTTCGCGGTCGAGCGGTGCGGCTTCGGGCGTCGGCAGCAGACGGTGCGGGTGGCCGACGGCGAGCCGGGCGGGGAGTGCCAGCTCGACTTCGCCCGGATGGGTCTGATCCACGACCCGCAGACCGGGCGGCGGCGGGTGGCGCACGCGTTGACTTCACCGCGGTCTACTCCCGGCACATGTTCGTCTGACTGACGTTCCGGCAGACTCTGGACGCGGTGATCGCCGGGTGTGAGTCGGCCTGGGGGCTCTTCGGCGGCATGTTCAAGGTCCTGGTGCCGGACAATGTTCCGCGGATCGCGGCCTTGCTGCAGATCCAACTCGATGCCCGGCGCGAGCCCGATCCCGGTGCCGGACCGGATCGCCCGCTGTTCACCTTCGACGGACAGCGGTGCATCCATCCGGGCGCGGCGAGCCAGGTCTTCCACCATCTGATGGCCGATCTGCAGCTACCGGTCCCGGACGGGTCGCGCGGCCGCGGCTGCATTTGCTGCGGCACTCTTTCGCCGTCGGGTGCCTGCTGCGTTGGTATCGCGAAGGGCTGCGATCCCGCCGCATAGCTGCACCAGCTGTCCACTTTCATGGGCCACGTCGACCCGGTCTCGACCGCCGTCTACCTCCAGATCACGCCCGAGCTGCTCGGACGAGGCCAACCGACGGTTCGAAGCGTTCGCCGCGCCTGCCTGGAGGCAGGAGTCCCGATGAGCACGAACCCGAGGACGCTGTTGGGGCCGCTGATGCAGTCGTTCTTCCTCGACCACCTGATGACGGTCAAGGGCGTTCGACCGGCGTCGGTGCGCAGTTACCGCGACGCCATCCGCCTGTTCCTGCTCTTCGTCGCCGCGAGCAAGCACCGCAAGATCACCCGGCTCACCCTTGACGACCTGACGTTCGACACGGGTGGTCGCGTTCTTGCGCTACCTCGAGAACCACCGCGACAACCACATCCGTACTCGCAACCAGCGCCTGGCCGCGCTGCACACGCTGTTCGACTACATCGCCACCCGCGAACCGGAGATGCTCGGCGTCTGCCAACGTGTCGCCGCTATCCCGATGAAACGGGCTGCGCCGGCCGAAACCAGCTTCCTCGAACGCGACGACGTCGAGCAGCTGTTCGCGGGCATGCCGCGCGAGGGTCGCCTCGACTCCGCGTGACCGCGCGTTGCTGCTGTTCCTCTACAACAGCGGTGCGCGGGTGCAGGAGGTCGCCGACCTGCGCGCCGGCAACCTCGACCTCGGCGAACACCCGGTCGCCCGCCTGCACGGCAAAGGCGACAAGTGGCGGACCTGCCCGCTCTGGCACAACACCGCGAGCCTGCTGCGGGACCTGCTCGATGCCGGCGACCAGCCCGTCACTCCCGACACCGCGGTGTTCCTCGCGCAGCGACGGCGGCCACTCACGCGTTCCGGCATCTACAAGATCGTGCGCCGACACGCGGCGACCTTCGACGACCCGCGCACATGGGCGCCACGTCAGCCCGCACACTTTCCGCCACACTGCGGCCGTCCACCTGCTCGAGGCAGGTGTCGAAGTCAACGTCATCCGCGGCTGGCTCGGTCACGCCGACCTGTCCACCACGAATCGCTACGCCGAGATCAACACCAAGGCGAAGCAGGCGGCGCTTCGCGCCACCGAACCTCCCGGTTCTTCGGCGGGGCCCCGCACCAAACCGATCTGGCGAACCGACGAGACGTTGCTGAACTGGCTGTCCGCGCTCTGCCGGTTATGAGGCCCGCGCCACCCGACTACGACCCCAAACCTCATACGACACAGGGGTTTTGGGCCGCATCACGACCGACCCGGCGCATAACGCGTCGGGTTCGGCACGGACCTGGCCCGGGTCCGGTCGCAGAATAACGGCGCGGTGGAACGTTCTTCGGCACGCTGAAATACGAGTATCTCTACCGTGCACCGATCGAGGACGGCGACGCCCTCGCCGTCGAAGTCAACTTGTTCCGCAGGAACTACGACACCATCCGACCGCACCAGTCGATCGGCGACCGGACCTCGCGCGCGGCGTTCTTGGCCGGCAGCTAGCCCGCAGGTGCGCTAGCTAGAGGGGTTCGGCGAGGTATCGCTGCAGGGTGGGGCCGATCAGGGCGACGATTTCATCGTCGGTGAGCGCGGTGAGGGCATCGATCTTGATGATGTGGCGGCCCATGACGAGGCCGATTGTCTGGGTCGCGGTGATGGCTGCGCGCAGTTCGGCGCGGTCCATGCCGAGGCGGCGAGCCAGCGGGCCGAACACTCTGGAGGCGAGGCGCTCGCGGAACAGGTCGGCCGCGAGTGGTTCACCGGAGGCCGCGCGAATCTGGGCGGTGAACGCCGTTCCGTAGCTCGGGTCTTTGAGCAGGTTCACGACGAAGCGGGCCAGTCGTTTGCCACGTTCGTCGATGGGGCCGTCGACGATGCTGGCAATGAGCGCGTCGGGGTCGAAGGGCAGATCCACGACCTGCTCGAACAGGTGTTGTTTGGGGCCGAAGAAGTGGGTGACCAACGCCGGGTCCACGCCGGCCTCGTCCGCGATCGAGCGGATCGTCGCCCGGTCGTATCCTCGTGCCCCGAACTGGCGCCGTGCGGCCGCCGCGATGAGGTCCTTGGTGCCGCTTTCGCCCGGCCGGCGCCCGACCTTGAGGGACGCGTGCGTGATGTATGGCGGCGTGTGGCCGGTCACCGGGTTTGCACGCTCGGGCACAGCCACACGGTACGTCTTGCCGCAGAAACTCGACGCCCGTAGAATTTCGTGGAGTTCCGTTCGACCGACGGCGGGCCTGATCTGGATCACGGCAGTTTCTCGACAGGCGTGCCTGGCGACGGGCGTGCGGGAAGGCCGGCCATGCCGCAGCTGAACCTGGACGGATACCGGCGGCAGTGGCCGCGCATCGGGGCGGTGCTGGGCATGGCACTGGGTGGAGCGACGGCGCTGGCGTCGAGGAAGATGACCGCCCCCCAGGTCTTGTCGGCCGCGAACCTGATGGCGCTACTGGTGCATCAGTACGAGGAGTATCAGGACCCCGGCTATGGCGGGACCCAGATCAACCGGGTGATGGGCCGCATCCTCAAAGGCGGCTCGCCGCGCAACTATCCGCTCAACACCCACTCGGCGATGTGCATCAACACCGCCATCGCCTACCCCGCCTACGTCGCACCGATCCTGTTCCCGAAGAAGAAATGGCTCGGGCTCGGCCCGGTCTTCTTCGGGATGAGCCAGGCCGGCCTGCACGGCATCGCGCCCCGCGCGGCGCTCGGCGAGTGGTACGGCCCCGGGTTCCTGTCCTCGGCCCTGCTGCACGTCCCGATCGGCACGGCCTACATCAAGGCACTCAAACACGATGGGGGCGTTACGTCCTCGGACTACCGCAAGGGTGTGGCATACGCGGTCGCGTTCTTCATCGGAGGTCTCGGCGCCCCCAACATCCTGATGCGCAAGAAAGACAGCCCCTACGCCTTCACCGAGGCGCAGATGGGCCCGGCGGCCAACAGCGAGCAGCCGCAAGCATGATCCCAGCCGCGACCGGCTCGACAGCGTCGACCACCGCGGCCCAGCGCACGCGGTGCCGCGGCCCGATGCCGCGGAGTTGGCGTGGCTGACGGTTGGAGCACGGCCGACATCCCATCCCAGGCAGGCCGGGTCGGGTCATTACCGGCGCGACCGGTGGCCTGGGATTAGCGTCGGCCCGCGCGCTCGCCCACGCCGGCGCACGAGTCACGATCGCCGCCCGGAACCCCGGCGAAAACCGCCCACGTGATCGCCACCATCCACCAACATCGCCCAGACGCCGACGTGGAGTTCCAACTCCTGGACACCGCCGACCTCGCCTCCGTGCGCGCCTTCGCCGACCGCTGGGGCCACCAGGGCCGCGGCATCGACGTCCTGCTGCTCAACGCCGGCATCTCAAACGTGCCGACACACGAAACGACCGTGGACGGCCTCGAGCGGCCATTCGCCACGAGCTACCGAGTGAGGCTGCGCCTCTGACCGCCGAGTCTGGGACTGGCTTCGTGGGTCGGGTGCGGTCAGGCTGACGGTCATGACGGCGACGACGGTCAACGATGTGCTGGATGGCTCATGTGGCGCTGGATGTCGAGTGTTTGGACCGCGTCTACCTGAACGGGTACGTGCCGAAGCTGCAGGTCGGTGGGCAGGTGTCGTTGTTCATGACCTCGCATTTGGGTTGTCCGGTCCCGTCGCCGGCGATCATGGAGAAGATCGGGACGGCGTTCCGGCGGGCGGTGGCGCGCTTCGCCGAGGACGAGCACCTCCCGATGATCAAGTTCGGTAAGGCGGACCGCAAGATCGACGTGATGCGCAAGCACGTGGACCGCCAGGCCGGTGCCGGGCGGTCGGGGATCGCGGCGATCGGCTTCGCGCAGGAGTTCCAGAACGTGTTCGCGGCGTCGAAGCACCAGAACGGTAAGGCGATGTGGTTCTCGTTCTATAAGGCCAACCGGCCGGTCACCTGCTATTACTTCTATCTTTGGGATGAGCAGTTCGGGCCTGCGTTCATCAAGATCTGTGCGTACTTTCCGTATCCGGCCAAGGTGTGGGTGAACGGGCACGAGTGGGCCAAGCGGCAGTGCGTGCAGGCCGGGATCGGGTTCACCGCGCTGTCCAACGGGTTTGCCTCGTGTGCTGACCCGGCCGGGTTGCAGGCGATCTGTGACCGGCTCGGACCGGAGCAGATCGCCGCGTTCTTCGACCGCTGGATGGGCGTGTTGCCGCTGCCGCTGACCGAGCACGACCAGGCGGGCGGGTACTGGTGGGAGCTGTCGATGCGCCAGGTCGAGACGTCCCGCACGTTGGTGTTCGACGCGCCGCGCCGCGCCCGCGCGTTCGTCGAAGAGCTGGTGCGCGACAACCTCGACCTGGGCCGTCCCGACTCGGTCGAGCTGATCTTCACCGGCAAGAACGAACGCCGCGGCCGCAAACCGAAGGAGCAGCCGGTCTACAAGACGAAGGTGGTCACCCGCGACACCGCGGTGACGATCAACGCTTTCTTCAAACACTCCCGCGTCAAGCAGTACCTGAAAGACGGCCGGGCGCTGCGGATCGAGACCGTCATCAATTCCCCGGACGACCTGCGCTGCCACCGCCGACTGCAGCACCTGGACGAACTGCAAGCCAAGCCCCGTGACGTGAACGCCCGACTGCTCGATACTGAGCGGGTCGGGCAGGGTTGTGTCCTTGCGAGCCCAGCCTTTGAGCGGGTCGCGCAGTCCAGCCTCACCGAGGCCGGCAGGAGGTCGCCCGCACTACGGTTCGGAGATCCTCGGGTCATGGCCCTGCTCGGCGCCCTGTGCATCACGCTGAACGCCGTCGGGTTCACCAGCCGGAGCCTTCGCGCCCAGGTGAGCCGCCTGCTCGGCGAGATCTACACCCCGAACCAGATGAGCTACGACCTCGGCCGGCTACGCCTGAACAGGCTCATCGAACGCCTCGACCACACCAACACCTACCGTCTCACCACCGAAGGTCAACGCGTCGCGATCTTCTACACGAAGCTCCACAACCGGCTGCTCCGACCACTGCTGGCCGGCGACCGACCACCCGCTCCCCGCCGAACTGCGCGCTGCCCTGGCCACCATCAACCGACACGTCAACGGCTACGTCACCGACGCGCACCTGAAACGGCGGCCTAGAATTCAAGATCAACGTCAAAGACTCGGACACGAAGCGAAGTCGGACACGAAGCGAGGCTAGGCCATCTCGTTCAGGGCGGCACCGGGCGACAGTCGGGCCGGCGAGTCGATCTCGGGCGCTGCGCCGAATTCGGCGCAGCACGGCGCGATCGCTCGAGCCCTCGGCCGATCGCACCGCGAGGAGCCACCCGCCGCGGCGCGTGTCCAGGTGCATCTATGTCCTCATCGAACTCCCACCGGACTCCGATTCACATATCTGAGCGTTCATTGCACGAGACGGGAAAGGATTCGTCACCGGGATTTGACCAGCCAGCCACGCCGCATGACGGCCCGCGGCGCGACTCCACGCGTTGCTCGACGCGCACTGCGGCGACTTGGACGAGGCGACTCTGGACGAGGCGACTTGGACGAGGCGACTTGGACGAGGCGACCTGGACGAGGCGACCTGGACGAGGCGACCTGGACGAGGCGGAGTTGCGCGCGTGCCGGCGCTGGCGAGCGTAGATCGCTGTATACGGGCGTGCGTCGTCCGTGCGTCGTCTTGGACGATGTCGCGAACTGTCGCGCGGTGATTCCGCTTGACTGTCTGGCGAGTTCGTTCAGGATTGGCGGGGTTGGAGGTTGCTGCGTAGTTCGTGGATGGTCTCGTTCGGGTCGAACCCGAGCGCTCGTGCTGTGCGGGCGTAGGTTCTGGCTGCTGCGCGGAGCTGTTTGCGTGCCTGTGCTGCGTTGGGCCGGGTTCGCGGTGCGATGGTGGTGCCGTGCCGGACTCGGCTGATGACGATGTTTTGGGATTCGAGTTCGCGGTAGGCGCGGGCGACGGTTCCGGTTGCCAGTCCCAGGTCGCCGGCCAGTTGTCGGATCGTCGGGAGTCGGGTGCCTTCGGGTAGCTCGCCGCTGGCGGCCAGTTCGAGGATCTGCGCACGGATCTGCTCATACGGCGGTACCGCGCTGCGGGTGTCGACGTCGATGATCATCAGGCGAGGGTGCGGCGTGGCGCCTCGAGCCGCATGCGGCTCGGCGCCATCGAGGGGCGAACGGCGATGCGCCCGCCGAGGGCCAGCATGAGGATGCTCAATACGCCGAAGGCATCGTGGGTGGTGACTCGCGCGACCCCGTTGGTCACAAGCTCGAGGGCGACCGGGCCGATCCAGGCACAGATGGCGATGATCGAACCCGCCAGCACGTGCAGCGACCGAGAACGGATCGACTCGTCGGCGGCTCGCACACCCGGATCGAGCGCTGGCTGGGGGCGCTCGAGGATGTGTCGACCGACCAGCCAGACCAGCGCCGTCGATGTCAGCGCGAGCAGCAACAAGCCGCACAGGGCGAAGTGGCGGCTGGTGAACGCCTGACCGACGGCGCACACCAGCACGACTGCTGCGGCCGACACCGCCGCTGCCCATCGCACCCAGGCGGCGAGGTAGTTCGCGAGTCGACGGGGCGCGAGTGTCGCGGAGCGCCGCGCAGCGTTAGGGCTCAACACGCTGATGCGCCACTCGGCGATCACCGCTCCGACGAACCAGCCGATGAACAGGCTGGTGATGCTGATCTGCATCCGATCGTGGTGCACGAGGGCGAGAACCGACGTGGCGATGATCGAGGCGAGCAGCCCCGCGCCGCGCCAGCGCCGGGTCGTGGCCAGGTAGCTGATCACCGTCATCCCGTTCGCGGGCGTGATGGGCAACCGCTCTCGCTGTGCGAAACGCTGCACCCGCTGCCGGGTGACGTCGCGGAACGGCACGGTGGCCAGCACCAGCAGCGATGCGAACAACGCCACGAGGATGACGACCTGCACCAACCAGCGCGTCGCCACGCCTTGCAATGTAGCAATGTTTTGCTACATTGACCAGATGTCGACACCCGATCTGCTGTCCGATCAGGTATGGGCAGAGCTGGATCCGGCCGGCGCACGGATCGGGTGGGTGTCGCGACGCGTGCAACTCGTGGCAGGCATCGCCGCCGTCGTTCTTGCCACCCTCGCGGTCCTCTCGCAGACCTCCGGAGAACTCGGATCGCCGCTCGACAATAGTTCCGGTACCGGCACCTATGACCCGGCAACCCACACGGACATCGAGACGATGTCGCTGCACAACGACGGGTGGTTCACAGAACACATCACCGCCGTCACATTCCATGCCCCCGGCGCCGTCGTGATACGCAGCTCCGGCGCCGGCACCACAATTGCGCCCGGGCACACCGGCACGGTATCCGTCACCTTCCGCGTCTTCGACTGCACGCAGTTCTCCTCGACGGCCGATCGCGCCGTCAACGTGCAGCTGCATCGGTTCTGGGGAACAAAGACGCAGTCCTTCTCCGAGCTCACGGGCGCATCGGGAAGTGGGTGCTCCCACCCGTAAGCACGGACACCGTCGAGGCAGTATCACACGGCCCGCGGCGCCGCGGCGGCGTACACCACGACAATGCCCGCGCCAGGCGGCACGATGACGACGAGAATCCCGCCCCAGGCGATGCGATCGACTTCCCCGCGCCGCCGCCGGCCGCCCAAACCTGACCGGTCCAGGGCCGAGCACGTTCCATGCCGCAATTGGTGGGCTGCCGACAGCACCATCAAGAATCGGGTGGTGCTCGTGACCTGCGAATACGAATACGGCGACACTGGCGTCAACAACATCGTCATCGCCGCCGACCTCACCACCTCCTGACCACAACCTGGTCGATGACGACCCGACCTACGGAGGGACGAGCATGCGGCGCACATCGCGGCAGTCGCCGAGTGTCGCAGTGAGGATTTGCCCGGTGCCTAACTAACAGTGCGACCTTCGACAGTAATCAACCGAATGAGCCGATGTTTCGGCGGGTTGTCTGCCCGTACTGACAAATCCGCGACTCTAGAACTGCGCCGCGCCTGCGAGGCCAAATCGGGGACTTGCCGCCGTCACGCCCCAGGCTCCGGCGCGGACGAAATGAAGCACGATGCCGACAGCCGGCCAGTGTAGACCGGCAACGCACCGACTGATCCTGTTGAAAGCCGTCGAGAGTTGATGCGGCAATAGAGCTGGGGGTGGGCGGACTGTGATCAAACCAGACGCACCACACATTGAGGTGTTCTCACCAGAGCGGCTGGTGTGACTCGTGTGACTGACCGGGTTCGCGTCGGCGTGGCGGGATGAGGCGCGGGGTCCTGGTCTCGAAGGTTGGTTTCGACCAAGAAGCCAGCCCGAGTAGGACCCCGCGTGATTACGTATCGTGCCACCCTCGATGTCCCGTCCGAGACGGTGGCCTGCGTGTCGCGGTGGCTTGCTGCGCACCGCATGATCCATGACGCGCGGCCGTGGCAGCGGGCAGCAACGCCTTACGTGCAAGCGGTTCTGGTGTTGCGCTGGTTCAGGGAGAGAACCGACGTTGACGTGCTGGCCCGGGACTCGAGGATCAGCATCGCCACGGCGTACCGATATCTGCACGAGGCGATCGACATGATCGCGGCGGGTGTCCCCGACCTGCACGACGTCCTCGCGCGCGGTCTCGAACATGGGTGGGAGTTCGTGTGTCTGGACGGCACGCTGATCCCGACCGTGCGATCGAGCCGCAAGTCCGGGGCCGGGCACGACCTGTGGTACTCCGGTAAACACCACCGCCACGGCGGCAACGTCCAGGTCCTGACCGGCCCGACCGGCTACCCCGAATGGGTCAGCCCGGCCGAACCGGGTTCGACGCACGACATCACCGCCGCCCGCGAACACGTCCTGGGCGCGCTCTACCCGGCCGCCGCAGCCGGCCTGAAAACCCTTGCCGACAAGGGATATCTCGGCGCCGGGATCGGCATCCTCGTGCCGATCAAGGGTGGCAACCTCGCCCCGGACAACCGCGCCCGCAACACCATGATCAGCGCCCTGCGCGCACCAGCCGAGCGCGCAAACGCGCTGCTCAAACGAACCTGGAAAACACTCGAACGCATCACCCTGGACCCCGGCAGAATCACCGCAATCATCGCCGCCGCACTCGTCCTTCTTCACCTACAACGGCCAGCCTGGTGAGAAAACCTCATTGGGAATGTGCGAGGAAGGCCGAGGACAATTGCTCCGTATCAATTCATCTGGGCTTGATCGCGTCGAGATGCCTGGCGTGCGTAACGACGGCTCGCGCGGCGTCTGGCACTTCCGGCCTCACGATTAGCGTCGCTGCCGCATACTCATACACTGGCCTGACGACCGTCCGACGCGGAATACAAGCGACGCGTCGCGATCCTGCATGAAGCACAGCGCGAGCTGGACCGCGTCGTCGTCGGCAAATCTGCCAAAATCGTCAGCTGCCAGCCGCACGGTCGAAGCCGCCCAACGAGCGGTCGCCAAGCAAAGAACCGGCTCGCTCATTCAGGTCCGAAGTGGCCCAACACATCCGCAAGCACCAAGGCATCGCGTCGAGCCAAGAAGGCCAACGCTCTGGTCCCGGACATGCCTTACGACAGCGGGGTCCGCTTCACCCAGGACCCCGATACAGCGCGACGCATGGCATGGGCGTTCAAGTCCGGAACCACGTTCCACCGCCGCGACAGCCACGCGACGGCGCCGTCCCGACCTCGATCGTTGCAGCCAAGCAACGGGAGCTCAAGCGCTGTATGCACTGCGCACCAACTGTCCGTTAGGACCGCCGCTTCCGCACTGCAAGACGATCAACCGGTCATCAGCGGCGGCTGGCCGCGACCCCGCCCGGGGCGGCCATGGCGGCCGCCATCGCCCGCGCCACCGCAGGATCACGCAGGTCGAGCAATCCGCCGTAGACGTCATAGGTGATCTGAATCGAGCTGTGGCCGAGCATCTCGCTGATCTGCTCAATGCGCACTCCCTGGGCGAGCGACCAGATGACGCAGGTGTGCCGCAACATGTGCGGAGTGAACCGCTTGCCGGGGATTGTCGACGCCACCGCGACTCGTGCAGGCTTCCAACGGTCCTCGTGGAAACCGTCGTAGCGCCACGGCTGCCGCCGGCGGGTGAACACGTATTCGTCCGCGCCGCGGTCGGCGACGTGCGCCGCGAGTCGACGAGCGACGTCGCCGCTGAGCACGACGTAGCGGGACCGCTTGTTCTTTGGCGGGCCGAGCTTCCAGACCTTCGCTTCACCCGCGGCCCAGTCGATCGGATCGGTGTCGTCGGGGGAGCGGCCAGACCAGGCGCGAACCACGTGCGCGACGACGCCCGAGTCGCTGTTCACGGTCAGGTCACCGACCCGCAGCGCCGAGATCTCGCCCCAGCGCAGGCCGGTTGCGAGCAAGCAGTCGCATAGCAATACGACATCGTCCTTCAGGGCGGCCCGCAGCGCGGTCCACTCCGCGTCGCTGAAGAACCTGATCTGGCGTGCCGATTTGTGGTCCACCTCGAGCAACTCGGTCGCGGCACAGGGATTGTCCGGTCGCAGCCGCTGGCGTTGTTGCCCGTAGGCCATGATCGAGTGCAGCAGGCCGTGCCAGTTGCTGATCGACTTAGCCGAGGATCCAGCGTCGACCTCGGTGTCCACCCAGTCCTCGATGTCGGCCACCGTGATGTCCGCGAACGCGAGACCGCCGAAGAACGGCTCCAGGTGCAAGGCCCAGGTGCGCCTGTACCGATGCAGTGTGTACGCCTTCAACCGTCCGCGCTGGACCCGACGGACGAGGGCCGGCCAGAACAGCTCGGCGACGTCCCTCACGGTTGGTCCGGTCGACTCGATCTCGTCGCGGACGAGGTATCCCTCGCCCTTCACCCATCCGTCGGGCCACCGGTGCCGGGCGTGTTCGACGTCGAGCTTGAACGACTGCGCTCGGTTGAGGTCGGTGAACGTCTCCGCCTGCTCCTTGACGCCAGCCTCCGCACGGCCGCCACCGAGCACCCAGCACACCTGGTAGGAGACCCCTCCGTCGGCCCGCTTGCGGTGCTTGATCCGAGCCACTTCCGCCTCCGGGTGGGACATGGGTGGGACATGCGATCCGGAGAAACGACGAAGGCCCCGGAATTCGGGGCCTACAATAGTGGGCAAGGGGGGAGTTGAACCCCCACGTCCTTACGGACACACGGACCTGAACCGTGCGCGTCTGCCATTCCGCCACTTGCCCGGCAGGCGCTGGTGCGGCGCCTCATGGCAGCGCAACGGTAGCACGCGGCGAAGGCCGGAAATGGCGGCTCCCACAGCCCTGCCGGATAGAATCTCTCGATCGCGTCGCCCGACGCGCGATTGCTGGTGCGCGAAGAACGTCCGAGGAGAGGAGCCGTCGTGAGCCTTGCCCAGCGCTTCGAGCGGCGCCTCGAGGGACTCGTGGGCGGCGCGTTCGCGCGCGTGTTCAAGGGGCAGGTGGAGCCCGTCGAGATCGGTTCGGCCCTGCAACGGGAGGCCGAGGACAAGCGCAACGTGATGGCCAACCAGCAGGTGCTCTCGCCGAACCGTTACCGCGTCACCCTCTCGCCGTCAGACTACGAGCGGCTGGTGCCGTGGGAGAAGCAGCTCACGAACTCCCTTGCCGAACTCGTCCAGGACTATCTCGACGAGAACCGGTGGGACACCGTCGGTGACATCGAGGTCTACCTCGCTCAGGACGACCAGTTGCACACCGGCGTGTTCGGCGTGGCGTCGCGCATGGAGTCCAGCGCCCCGCCCCGGCGCCGTCCGCAGGACTCGCTGTCGCTTCCGGTCGTACCGGGTTTCGCACCGGACGACTACGCCGCACAACAGCAGTACCGCCAGCCGCACGACTACGCGGCGAGCCCGACCGCGCAGCCGTCCGGCGGGTACGCCCAGGCGCCGTTCGCGCCGCCGCCCAGCTATGCACCACCGCAGTTCCAGCCGCCACCCGCACCGCAGCCGCAGCCCTACGGGCCGCCGCAGGGCTATGCCCCGCCACCGGACCGCCCGCAGCAGCCGCAACGGCGGGCTCCGGTCGCGATGCTCATCGTCGACCAGAGCAACAAGCGCTTCGATCTGCGCACCGGCAGCAACGTCGTCGGGCGCGGCAGCGAGTCGGACCTGCAACTGCTCGACCAGGGCATCTCGCGTCGTCACCTCGACATCCAGTACGACGGCAACTACGCGACCGCGTACGACCTTGGTTCGACGAACGGCACGAGTGTCAACGGCCACGAGATCAGTAGCCAGCTGTTGCGCCACGGCGACGTGATCCGCGTCGGCCACACCCGGATCGTGTTCCACCAGGAACGTCTGTGACGGCACCGGCCTCGTGAACTCCGCGCTCGCGCTGCAGCTCATGCGCTTCGCGTTCCTTGTGCTGCTCTGGTTGTTCGTGTTCGCGACGATCAACGTGATCCGCGGCGATCTGCGCACCAGCGGGCAGCCGCGTATCGCGACGCCGCCGCCCGCACGGCGCCGCGGCCGAGGCGCGGCGAAGGCCTCCGGGCAGCAGGCGCAGGGTGGGCGGCCCGGACCGTCGCAGTTGGTAGTCACCGCGGGCGGGCTCACCGGCACCCGCATCGGGCTTACCGGCGCGCCGGTTCTCATCGGCCGGGCCAACGACTCCACCATCGTGCTCGAGGACGACTACGCGAGCACCCGGCACGCCCGGATCAGCCTGCAGGACGGCATGTGGGTGGTCGAGGACCTCGGTTCGACCAACGGCACGTATCTCGGCCAGCGCAAGGTCGACGGGCCGATGCCGATGGAGGTGGGCGTCCCGCTGCGGATCGGCCAGACCGTGCTGGAGCTGCGGTAGATGGCGCTGTATCTGCGGTACGCGGTGCGCTCGGATCTGGGGCTGGTGCGGACCAACAACGAGGATTCCGTCTACGCCGGACCGCGTCTGCTCGCCATCGCCGACGGCATGGGCGGGCACGCGGCCGGCGAGGTCGCCAGCAAGATCGTCATCGGGACGCTGGAGCCGCTCGACGAGGACCGGCGCGTCGACGATCTCATGCACACGCTGCGCGACTCGGTGGCCGAGGCGAACCGGCGTATCGCCGACGCTGTCGGCCAACGCCGCGAACTCGAGGGGATGGGCACCACGCTGACCGCGCTGCGGTTCGTCGGCGCGAAGGTCGGCCTGGTGCACGTCGGCGACTCCCGCGCCTACCTGCTGCGGCACAACCAGCTCATCCAGATCACGCACGACGACACCTATGTGCAGTACCTCGTCGACTCCGGGAAGCTCACACCCGACGAGGCCAAGGACCACCCGCGCAAGTCGGTAATCCTGCGTGCGCTGCTCGGCACCGAGGTCGAACCGGACATCGCGATCCGCGAGGCGCGCGCCGGCGACCGGTACCTGTTGTGCTCGGACGGGTTGTCCGATGTCGTGTCCGCCGAGACGATCCTCGACACGATGCGCATCGAGGATCCGCAGGACTGCGCCGACCGGCTGGTCGAGCTCGCGCTGCGCGGCGGCGGCCCGGACAACGTCACCGTCATCGTGGCCGACGTCATCAACGCCAAGGTCGGCGACACCATCGACGACGTGCCGGTCATCGCCGGCGCGTTCGTCGACCCCGCCGCGGCCGATGTGCCTGGCGCCGACAGCGCGGCCGAGCGCGCGGCGCTGATGTCGCGGCCGCAGCCCGCCCGTGAGAATGCGGCCGAACCCGCGCGGGCGAAACCCAAGCGCTCGTGGCGTCCGTTGCTCATCACTGCCGCAGTGATCGTGCTGCTGGTCGCGGCGCTCGCCGGCACCTACGCGTGGACGCAGACCCAGTACTTCGTCGGCCGTGCCGGCGCCGAAGTCGCGATCTACCGCGGCGTGAACACCGAGTTCGGCCCGCTGAAGTTCTTCACCTTATACAAGGTCACCGACCTGGCCGTCGATGACCTCAATTCCTCGGTACAGGGCCAGGTCGAGGAGGGCATCACTGCCCGCGACCAGTCCGACGCCGAGAGCATCGTGCGCAACCTTCGAGAACAGAAAGCGGTGCAGACGGCGCCGACGAATTGCGCGAGCACGAACCCAACCACGTCCACCCCGACGCCAAGTCCGACTCCGGCAAGCCCTTCCGGGGCCCGCACCACGGCTCGCGGGGCGGCCGGGTCGGTGGCCACCGGTGTCGCCCCGGCCTCCAGCACCTCCACGACGCCGCCGACGCCCTCTCTCGAGCCCTGCCCGAGTTCATCATGACGAGCACGAATTCCGGGGAGTGGCTGCGCCCGTCAATGCTGCGCGTGCCCACCCGGCGCAACACCGAACTCGCGCTGCTGGTGTTCGCGGTCTTCATCGTGGTGTGCGCCGAGGCGGCGGTCGAGGCGGCCCGCGACGGGCAGCTGTCCTCGCGGCTGCTCACCTACGCGCTGGTGCCGCTGGTCGCCGGCCTGATCGCGCACCTGGTGATCCGCCGGGTCGCGCGTTACGCCGACCCGGTGATGTTGCCGATCGCGGTGCTGCTCAACGGGCTCGGGCTGGTGATGATCCATCGCCTCGACCTCGGACTCAAGCAGCAGGCCCAGCAGTACGGCAGCACCTTCGACGGTGCGCAGGCGCCCACCCAGGTGGTGTGGAGCGCGCTCGGGCTCGGGCTGTTCATCGTGCTCATCGTGCTCGTCCGCGACCACCGGGTCCTGCAGCGATACGCCTACACGTTGGCGCTGATCGGGGTGTTCTTCCTGATGCTGCCGGCGGTGTTGCCGGCCCGCTTCGCCGAGGTCAACGGCGCGCGGATCTGGATCCGGATCGCCGGTTTCTCGATCCAGCCCGGCGAGTTCGCGAAGATCCTGCTCACCATCTTCGGTGCGGCGTATCTGGTGCAGAAACGCGACGTGCTGGCGCTGGCCGGCAAGCGGATCATGGGCATCGACTTCCCGCGCATGCGCGACTTCGGGCCGCTGCTCGCGGCCTGGCTGATCTGCATCGCGGTGCTGGTGCGCGGCCACGACCTCGGCACCTCGCTGTTGTTCTTCGGGTTGTTCGTCGTGCTGCTCTACGTCGCCACCGAACGGGTCAGCTGGGTGATCGTCGGCACGCTGCTGTTCGCCGGCGGCGCCTACCTCGCGTACCAGCTGTTCGGCACCGTGCAGACCCGGGTCAGCGTTTGGCTGCACACGTTCGCGCCGCAGTACAACGACACCGCCTACCAGCTGCGGCAGTCGCTGTTCGGTCTCGGCACGGGCGGTATCTTCGGCGCCGGGCTGGGCAACGGGCACCCGGAACTGGTGCCGCTGCCGGCCACCGACTACATCATCGCCTCGTTCGGTGAGGAGATCGGCCTGTTCGGTCTCGTGGGGTTGCTGATGCTCTACGGCATCTTCGTCTCGCGCGGCTTCGCGGCAGCGCTGGGCGTACGCGACGCGTTCGGCAAGTTGCTGGCGACCGGGCTGTCATTCCTGATAGCGCTGCAGTTGTTCGTCGTGGTCGCCGGGGTCACCCGGCTGCTGCCGGAGACCGGCCTGACCACACCGTTCCTGTCCTACGGCGGGTCTTCGCTGCTGAGCAGCTGGGCCATCCTCGCGCTGTTGGTGCGCATCTCCGACGCTGCCCGCCGCCCGGCCACCACACCAGCGCCGAAGGCCCCCGAGGCTCCCGAGTCGGCGGCGGTGAGCGCGTGAATCGCCCGATCCGCAAGGTGACCATCGCGTTCGCGGTGTTGTTCGTCGCCCTGTTCGTCAACCTCAACGTGGTGCAGGTGGTGCGCGGCAGCGCCTACCGAGACGACCCGCAGAACCGACGCGTGCTGCTCAACGAGTACGCGAACCCGCGCGGGGCGATCGTCGTACAGGGGGCCAACGCCGCCGAGTCGGTCAAAACGCCGGACGAATTGAAGTACAAGCGCGTCTACCCGAAGCCCAACGGACCGGTGTACGCGCCGGCTACCGGCTTCTACTCGTTCACCTACGGCAGCACCGGGATCGAGCAGTACGAGAACAGTGTGTTGTCCGGCGATTCGCCGAAGCTGTTCACCACGAAGCTCGCCGGGCTGCTGACCGGTCGCGACCCTCGAGGCGGCAGCGTGCAGCTCACCCTGAGCGCCGCGGCGCAGAAGGCCGCGTACAACGCGATGAAGGTGAGCAGCACCAAGTTCAAGCGTGGAGCGGTGGTGGCCCTCGACCCGTCCACCGGCGCGATCCTGGCGATGGTGTCCACGCCGTCCTACGATCCGAATCAGCTCTCCAGCCACGACGCCGCCGCCATCTCGCGCGCGTACGGCTGTTACAGCGCGCTCAACACCGACCGCTCGCCCGGGGAGACCGACGCCGAGTACCAGGCGAGCATCGACGCGCAACTGGCGAAGCGGAAGAAGGCCTGCGCCGATGTCCCACAGGACCCGACCGCGATGTTCGCCGCGGATCCCACGGCCGACAGCCCGATGCTGAACAAGGCCATCAACCAGAACTACCCGGCCGGCTCGATCTTCAAGATCATCGACTCGGCGGCGGCGCTGCGGCTCGGCGTCACGCCGTCGACGAACCTGTCCTCGCCGAACGCGTACTGGCCCTACGAGCCGACCCGCACGACCGCCTGCCCGGCGGCGCTCAACGCCGCATGCATCGAGAACTTCGAGGGCGAGGCCTGCCGGCCGGGCACGACCATCGCGCCGCTGTCCTTCGCCTTCGCGAAGTCGTGCAACACGACGTTCGCCAAACTCGTCACTCAGAAGGTCGGGGCCCAGCGGCTCATCGACCAGGCGAAGTTGTTCGGGCTCGACACCGACCAGCTGAAGGTTCCGTTGCCGGTGTCGCAGTCGACGATCGGGTCGCCCGCGGAGCTCAAACGCGACCCGGCGGCGCTCGCGCAGACAGCGATCGGGCAGCGCAGCGTGCGGGTCACCCCACTGCAGGCCGCGATGATGTCCGCGGCGGTCGCGAACAACGGGACGTTGATGGCGCCCTACCTCGTCAAGTCCGAGCTGCGGCCGAACCTGTCGGTGCTGCAACGCACCGAGCCGTCGCAACTCGCGCAGGTGATCGATCCGGACCTCGACCGCGACCTGCAGACGATGATGATCGGCGTTGTGCAGAGTTCGGTCGGGACCGGCGGCCCGGCGCGGATTCCGGAACTCGAGCCCACCGTGCAGGTCGGCGGCAAGACCGGTACCGCCGACGTGGGCACCACCAGCGCCAGCAAGGTCGCGCCCGACGCGTGGTTCACCGGGTTCGCGACGGTCCGCGGAACGGCGAAGATCGCCGTCGCTGTGGTGATCGAGAACGGCGGTGTGCAGGGGAACGAGGCAACAGGCGGCCTGGCCGCGGGGCCGGTGGCCAAGAAGGTCATCCAGGCCTACCTGAAGTCGATCGGAGTCAGTTGATCATGTCCGCACAACCAGGCAGTGAGGATAGGCGATGACGCAGCCGCGAATGATCGGCGGCCGGTACGAACTCGGCGAGCTGATCGGCTACGGGGGGATGGCCGAGGTCCACCGGGGGCGTGACACCCGGCTCAACCGCGACGTCGCCATCAAGATGCTGCGCGCCGATCTCGCACGCGATCCGTCCTTCCTCATCCGGTTCCGCCGCGAGGCGCACTCGGCGGCCGGGCTCAACCATCCGTCGATCGTCTCTGTCTACGACACCGGTGAGGTCACCACGCCCGACGGCACCGCGTTGCCCTTCATCGTCATGGAGCACGTCCAGGGCCGCACGCTGCGCGACATCCTCAAGACCGAGGGACGGCTGCCCGCCCGGCGCGCCATGGAGATCACCGCCGACGTGTGCGCGGCGCTGGACTTCAGCCACCGCAACGGGATCGTGCACCGCGACATCAAGCCGGCCAACGTGATGATCACCCCGAACGGCGCGGTGAAGGTGATGGACTTCGGCATCGCGCGTGCGCTGGCCGACACCTCCGCGACGGTCACCCAGACCGCGAACGTCATCGGCACCGCGCAGTACCTCTCGCCCGAACAGGCCCGGGGTGAAGCGGTGGATGCCCGGTCGGACGTCTACTCCACTGGCTGCCTGCTCTACGAACTCGTCACCGGGGTGCCTCCGTTCCAGGGCGATTCGCCTGTGGCGGTGGCAGTGCAGCACGTCAAGGAGAACCCGGTGATGCCCTCGGTGCGCAACCCCGAGGTGCCCCGGGTGCTCGACTCGGTGGTGATGAAGGCGCTGTCGAAGAACCAGCTCAACCGCTACCAGTCCGCCGCGGACATGCGCGCCGATCTGCAGCGCGCGCTGGCCAATCAACCGGTGGCCGCCGAGGCGGTGATGACCGACGCCGAACGCACCCAGATCATCGCGCGCACGCCACCCCCGATCGTGCCCGGCCCGCCGCCGTACGAGGACGACGGGTCCGCGTCGCGACGCGGTGCACTCGTCTGGGTTGCCGTGGTGGTTGCGCTGCTGCTCGTTATCGGGGTCGGTGCGTGGGCGATCGTGCACTACGGCAAGGACGACAACGCCGTCAAGACGACGGCGGTGCCGAACGTCCTCGGTCAGGTGGCCTCCGGTGCCGACTCCTCGCTCAAGCAGGCCGGGTTCGTACCGCAGCAGGCCTCCTCAGACACCAACGGACCGTGCGACAACGGGCAGCAGGCGGTCAAGGACCGGGTGTGCACGGTCACCCCGAAAGTCGGCGAGAACGTCGAGAACGGCTCGACGGTCACGTATGCGCTCTACACCCCCAAACAGGTGCAGGTGCCCTACGTCGAAGGCAAGTCCTACCCCGATGCCGTGCAGGCGTTGCACGAGGCCGAGCTGGTGGCCGTCCGCAAGAACGTCAACTCGAAGGAGGCGGCGAACACCGTCCTCAAGCAGGACACGCCGCAGTACACGAACGTCGCGCCGAACACGAAGGTCACTCTCGAGGTGTCCACCGGCAAGATCCAGCTGCCGGATGTCCGCGGTCTCGACTTCGACGAAGCGCAGGCCAAGTTGAACCAGGCCGGGTTCACGAACTTGGCCCTGCCGCCGCCGACGCAGACGACGACCAACTCGAAAAAGGCGAACGAGGTCGCGGCGCAGAGCCCGACCCCGAAGATGACCTACGCGCCGAACCAGCGCATCACCCTGACCAAGTACGTCTACTCGCCCCCGGCACCGACCTGCACCACGCCGCCACCGTCGCCGTCCGGCACCCCGAGCAGCTCGCCGTCGAGCGGGGCGTCGTCGAGTTCGTCCTCGCCCGGCGGCCTGCCGGCGTGCCCGACCTCGAGCAGGTGAGTCAGGTGCGCGCCGGGAGCAGGACGACGGCGCGCAGGCCGGAGGCGCCGTCGGCCCGATCGAGCAGCTGCACGCGCCCGTCGTGGCTGGACACGATGTCGCGCACGATCGGCAGGCCCAGCCCGGTGCCGCCGGTCTCGCGATCGCGGGACTCCTGGACCCGGTAGAACCGGTCGAAGACCCGGCCGCGTTCTGCCTCGGGGATGCCCGGACCGTCGTCCTCGACGGTGAGGACGGCGACCGGCCCGCCGGCCCACTTGTCAGAGGTGACGCCGACCGTCACTCTGCTCGCGGCGTACCGGACGGCATTGTTGATCAAGTTGATGGCGACCCGGCGCAGCGCGTCCGGGTCGCCATCGACGGTCAGCGGGCTGCTGGGCGTCGCGCTGACCTCGACCGGCACCCGGGCGTCGCGGTTGCCGGCGACCACCGATTCGACGAGCGCGGTGAGGTCGACGGGCTCGCGCCGGCGCAGGTTCGGGGACTCGTCGAGCCGAGCGAGGGTCAGCAGGTCCTCGACGAGCCGATCGAGGCGTTCGACGTCGATCAGGATGTCGTCGCTCACCGCGGGCCAGTCGGTCTGCGGCCCGAGCCGCTGGCTGACCTCGAGCTGGACCCGCAGCGACGCGATCGGTGAACGCAGCTCGTGGGCGGCGTCGCCGACAAAAGTGCGTTGCCTGCTGGTCGCGGTGTCGATGCGGTCCAGCATCGCGTTCAGGGTGACAGCCAGCCGGTAGATCTCGTCGCGGGAATTGGGCACGGGCAGGCGTTGGCGGGCCAGCCCGGCGCCGGTGATGTCCGCGGCGCCGTGGCGTAGCGCGGCCACCGGGCGCAGGGTCAGCCCGACGACGGTGTAGGACGCGAGCGCCATCAGCAGCACCGCGATCGGCCCGCCGAGCAGCGCCGCCTCGGTGAGCACCCGCAGGCTGTCGTCGACCCGGCTCAGGTCGGTGAACACCAGCACGGTGTCCGCACCCACGTTGCGGCCGACCACCCGGAAGCGCACGCCGGAGGTCGGGCTGGTGACGTCGATGCGTTCGCCGTCGCGCACCTGGTCCAGTTGTGTCGGTGTCACCAGCGGGATCACCCGGTCCGCCCCCGGGGAGGCCGACAGCACGTTGTCGCGTTCGTCGACGATCTGCACTGCGCTGATCCCGCCGGTGGTCGGCGTGACCGTCGGCGGGACCGATCCGACGGACACCTGCCGGGCGATGTCGCGCGCCGTCTTGCTCGCTGTCTGGTCGAGTACCCGGGTCAGGGCGTAGCGCTGCAGGATCAACAGCAGTACCGCGCCGGTGATGACCGCGAAGGAGAAGAGTGCGGTGGCCAGCAGGGTCAGCCGGGCGCGCAGCGACTGCCGGGTCCACCACCGCTGCGGCGCGCCGGCCACCTGCCCGGCGAGTTGCCGCAGCCGGGAAGCCCCGCCGCCGGTGGGCGCCTGCCGGCCGGTGCGCGGCCGGTCGTCCGCGCGGGTCACGGCTCAGGCTTGCGGCGTCAGACGGTATCCGGCGCCGCGCACGGTCTGTAGGCTCTGCCGCCCGAACGGCACGTCGATCTTGCGGCGCAGGTACCCGACGTAGACCTCGACGACGTTCGCGTCGCCGTCGTAGTTGGCGTCCCACACGTGGTGCAGGATGTCGGCCTTGCTGACCGCGTCGCCGGCGCGGCGCATCAGGAACTCCAGCAGCGAGAACTCGCGCGGGGTGAGGTCGATGTTGGTCTCACCCCGGTGCACGGTGTGCGCGGCGGGGTTGAGCACCAGGTCGTCGACGGTCAGCGAGGCCGGCCGGGGGGTGACCCCGCGCCGAAGCAGCGCCCGGATGCGGGCCAGGAGGACGACGAAGGAGAACGGCTTGGTCAGGTAGTCATCCGCGCCGAGGTCGAGCGCGTCGGCCTCGTCGTACTCACCGTCCTTCGCGGTGAGCATCAGGATCGGCACCCAGTTCTCGGCGGCCCGCAGCCGCTCGATGATGCGGTAGCCGGACAGCTCCGGCAACATGATGTCGAGGATCACCGCGTCATAGGTGGTCTCCTGCGCCAGGTGCAGGCCGTCCGGGCCCGTGTGCGCGAGATCGACGGTGAAGCCCTCCGCGGACAACCCGCGCTGCAGCGCCGACGCGAGCCGCACTTCGTCCTCGACGATCAACAGTCGCACGGGAACCACCTCTCCTAGGGTCGGCCCAACACTGCGCCGAATACTGCCCTAAGCCTGCCAGCCACGCCGGATCACTGCAGGTAGGACTCAACCTCGTCGGAGGTGCGCTCCTGTGCCTCGTTCGGGTTCTCGCCGAACTCCTCGCGGGCGCGACGCTGCCGCAGCAGGTCCCACAGCTGGTCAAGCTCGCGCTCGATGCGCTCGAGCCGTTGCCGGTCCGCGGCGTTGAGACCATGGTGGGCGGCGCGTAGCTGCTTCTCCTCGGCGACCAGCTCGTGGATGTGCTCGAGGACCGATCTGTCGTTCATGTGGGCTCTCCTCCGCGATCGGCGGCGTGGTATTCCTCGTTGGGCTGCTGGCCGATCGCCAGCGCCATCCGGTTGGTGAAGTTGTACATCGCGGCGATCTCCGCGACGTCCCAGATCTCCTCGTCGGCCAGGCCGACGGCCCGCAACGCGTAGAGGTCGGCCTCGCTCATCTCGTGCGGGCGGGCGGTGAGCTTCTCGGCGTACTCGCAGATCGCGCGCCGCCGCGGGTCGAGGTCGGCGTGGCGCCAGTTCGTGGCGATGTAGTCGGCTGTGACCTCGGCCTTCGGATCGGGCGCGAGCGCACCGCGGAGCGCCTGCCCGTGCGAGACGATGCAGTAGGTACAGCGGTTCCAGGCGCTCACCACCACGGCGATCATCTCGCGGTCGGCAGCGTCGAGGTGCTCGGTGGGCTCGTGCAGCTGCTTGTAGTGCCCGAACCAGGCCGAGAAGCGCTCCGGGCGGTAGCTGTACGCGCGAAACACGTTCGGCACGAATCCGAGCGATTCGCGCGCCTTGCCGAACAGGCCCTGGATCCGCTCCGGCAACTGCGACTCGTCCGGGATCGGGAAGAACCATGCCGCACGGGCCATCAGAGCGAGTCCCGCCACTGGATCCAACGCCGCAGCGGCGCGAGGTCGTAGTCCGGTCCGCCCATGCCGACGGTGAAGAGGCTGATCCCGGCCTCGACGAGCGGCGGGCCGACCTCGGCCGGGTCGCCGGGCGGGGAACCGACCGACAGCTGGATCTGCGCCGGGTCGCGACCGGCGTCGGCGCAGTGCGCGGCGAGGATTTGCGATTTGCGCTCGCAGGGTGTCCACGATCGCCGAAGGAGTGCCAGATGTCGGCGTGCCGCGCGACCAGGCGCAGCGTCTTTCGCTCGCCCGCCACCGCCGATCAGTACCGGGATCTTTCGGGTCGGCGGCGGGTTCAGCCTCGCCCAGCGGGCCTCGATCCGGGGCAGGCTCTCGGCGAGTTCGTCGAGCCGGCTGCCGGCGGTGCCGAACTCGTAGCCGTACTCGTCGTAGTCCTTCTCGAACCAGCCGGACCCGATGCCGAGGATGAGCCGCCCGTCGCTCAGGTGGTCGACGGTGCGGGCCATGTCGGCCAGCAGGTCCGGGTTGCGGTAGCTGTTGCAGGTGACCAGCGCGCCGATCTGGATCCGCGAGGTCTGCTCCGCCCAGGCGCCGAGCATCGTCCAGCACTCGAAGTGCTTGCCGTCCGGGTCGCCGTAGAGCGGGTAGAAGTGGTCCCAGTTGAACACGACGTCGGCGCCGATGTCCTCAGCGGCCGCGACGGTGTCGCGGATCGCGGCGTAGTCGGCGTGCTGGGGTTGCAGCTGCAACCCGATGCGCACGGGCAGTTCGCTCACCGGACCGACGTTAGTACCCCGCGCGGTTGTCCGATCGCGCCGATAACATCGCGGCGTGACGGTGCGGCGCAGCGACGAAGCGCTGGGCTCGGCCCTGCTACCGTCGCTCGTGCACGAGGCCAGCGCCGCGGTGCTGGTCGTCGATCTCCAGCAGCGGACGGTCACCTTCGCCAACGACCTCGCCGCCCAGCTGGCTCCGGATGCGCCGTTGCCGGCCCCGATCGACGACTGGTCGGCCGCCGCGGGGCTGCAGGACGCGGCGGGCGAGGCCCTGCCCGGCGCCCAGACCGCCGAGGTGCGGGCGTCCGGATGGTCGGCCGAGTCGCTGCTGCGGATCGCGCAGGGACACCCGGTCACCGGGGAGGCGGTCACCGCGGCGCGACGCACCTCGGCGACCTCGGCCCGAGAAGTGCTGTGGGTGATCGGCGTGCCGCTCATCGACGCCCCCGGCTCGCTGGGAGCGCTCTCGCTCGTGGTGTTCCTGCCCGCGCGCAACGCGCAGCTGATCTCCGACACTCACGAATCGGCGGTCACGCTTCGCGAGCGGGCCGTTCTGGCCACCCGGATGTCGTTCACCATCACCGACCCGCGTCAGCCGGACAACCCGGTGGTCTGGATCAATCCCGCGTTCGTGTCCACCACCGGCTACTCCGCCGACGACGTTCTCGGCCGCAACTGCCGGTTGCTGCAGGGCCCGGACACCGACCAACGCACGGTCGAGCAGATCCGCGAGAGCCTGCGCGAGGAGCAGCCGCTCACCGCCACGCTGTTGAACTACCGCAAGGACGGCACCACCTTCTGGAACGAGCTCACCATCTCCCCGGTGCGCGACGGCGCCGGTGTGGTCACCCACTTCGTCGGCGTACAGGCCGATGTCACGTCCCGCGTCGAGGCCCAGCGCGCCCGCGACGAGGCGATGGAACAGGTGGCGCTTGCCGCCGACCGCTTGGCGTTGCTCGCCGACTTCACCTCCCGGCTGGCGATGTGCCGCGACCCGCACGACGTCTTGAACCTGCTCGCCGACGTGCTGGTGCCGCGCATCGGCACCTGGGTCGTCATCTACACGACCGACGAGACCGGCCGGCCACGGCATCCGCATGTGCGGCACGCGCGCGCCGATACCGATCCGGCCATCCGCGACAGCA
Organism: uncultured Actinomycetota bacterium; assembly: GCA_963718805.1. Classification (GTDB taxonomy): domain Bacteria; phylum Actinomycetota; class Actinomycetes; order Mycobacteriales; family Jatrophihabitantaceae; genus Jatrophihabitans. Next base: position 336,180 of record CAVQZY010000002.1, read on the forward strand.
TGGGCGCGCTGCGCAAGGTGGTGCCCGAGCAGTTGCAGGACACCAGCCCGCTTTGGCGAGTCCTCAGCGGTGAGGATCCCTACGTCCTCATCGACGACTACGACGCCACCTCGCCCGAGATCAGCGGGGCCGCCCCCGACGAGCGCACCTCATTGATCCGCATGCTCGGCGTGCGCGGACTGATCGCGGTGCCGCTGCTGGCCCGCGGCGGAATCCTCGGCTGCGTCGCGGTCGTCGCGGACGATTCGATGCCGGCGCTCGGACAGAGCGAGCTCGCCCTCGTCCGTGACCTGTGCGTCCGGGCAGCGCTGACGCTGGAGAACACGCTGCTGCACGCGCGCGACCGCGATGTGGCCGAGACGCTGCAACGCAGTCTGCTGCCGCTGGTGAGTGAGCCGCCCGGCGTCACGATCGCGGCGTCCTACGTCCCGGCCGCGGACGAGGCGGCCGTCGGCGGCGACTGGTACGACGTGTTCGCGCTGCACGGCGACCAACCTGGCCGCTTCGGCGTGGTGGTCGGCGACGTGATGGGCCACAACATCAACTCAGCGACCCGGATGGGCAAGCTCAGCACAATCCTGCGCGCGTACGGCTGGCCGGGCAGCCCGCCGGGCGACGTGCTCAGCGCGGTCGACGAGTTGCTCGTCGGCAGCACCCTCGACGTGCTCGCGACCTGCTGGTACGCCACCCTGACCCCGGCCCCGGGCGGAATGACCGCCCGCTATGCCAGCGCGGGCCACCCGCCGGCCGTGCTGCGCATCCCGGACGGACAGGTGTGGGTGCTCGACGGCGGGCGCGGGCCGATGCTCGGCATCTCCGAGCTGCGGGCGGGTGGTTCGGCGCGCCCGCCGCACGCGACCATCGAGGTCGGGACCGGCAGCACGCTGATCTGCTTCACCGACGGTCTCGTCGACAGCTTCGCCGCCGACGGTGATGTCGATGCCGGTCTGGCCCAGCTGTCGCAGACGGTGGCCTGCTTGGAACCGCAGGCCAGCCCGCAACAGATCGTCGACACGCTGACCGACCACGGGCACCACAACGACGACCTGGCCATCGTGGCGATCAGGATCGGATGACCTGTCCTCAGCCGAGCAGCATGAGCCTCAATTCGCTCGCGCCACCACTGCCGACGCGCACCGGCACGCCCCAGTCCTGCCGGGCCAGGTAGCAGGCCGGGTGTGCCGCACCGGTGTCGTCACATGACGCCGCCCGGGCAGTCACCTGCAGCACGCCGCCACCCTCGGCGAGCTCCAGGACCCGCTCGAGGTCGGGGCCCGACCCACCGCCGGCGCGCAGCAGCGCGGCCGGCGTCGCCGACACCGCCAACGACGTGGACGGACCGAACCGGTCGTCGAGCTTGCGACCCGGTGGTGCGCTGAATTCGACCCGCAGCGTGACCCGGCCGGTGCCGAGATCGGTCGGCGCGCGTTCGGCGCGCTGCGGTGCTTCCGCGACCTCGTGGGCGGCGGTGGTGGCGATGCGCACGAGGCGGTGTGCCAGTGACTCGACCACCACCAGGTCGGCGCCGGAGACGAACCCGCCGGACGGTTCGGCGAGTCCGTCCGCCACGGTCTGCACGGTGTCCGATGCCGGGTCGTAGCGGCGCACGGCGCCGTTGTACGTGTCGAAGACCGCGACCGACCGGTCCGGGAGCAGGGTGACGCCGAGCGGATGCTGCATCCGCGCCCCGGCCGCCGGACCGTCGACGTGGCCGAAGTCGAACAGGCCGGCGCCGACGTGGGTGGTGACGGTGAGCCCCGTGCCGTCACGGCGCAGCGACCGCAACGCCGAGGTCTCGGAGTCGACGAACCACAACCGGTCGCCGTCGACGGCGAGCCCGGACGGCTGGGCCAGCCAGGCGTCGAGCGCCGGACCGTCGCGCAGCCCCTCGACGGTGGTACCCGCCAGCACCTCGACGACGCCGGACGCCAGGTCGTAGGCCAGCAGCAGGTGCACGCCGGCCGCGGCGATCACCACCCGATGCAGGGCCGGCCACCAGGCGACATCCCACGGCGAGAGCACCGGCGGCACCGCGCCGGTGACGGTGCGCGCGGCGGCCAACGCCGCCGGGAGATCGATGGTCGCCGCGACGTCGCCGTCGGCGAGCCGTACGCCGCGCAGCATGTGGTTGGCGGTGTCGGCGACGAGCACGTCGTAGGGGGCGCGACCGTAGGGCACCAGCCCGGCCGGGAGCAGGGCCAGGCCGTTGGGCTCGGCGAACGGCTCGCCGCGCTCGCCGGTGCCGATGCGGCGCAGCACCGTGCGCAGGTCCGCGGCCAGCTCGACGATCTGGTGGTGCCCGGCGTCGGCGACGAGCACCGAATCGGCGTCTCGACCGGTCACCTGGCCGGTCACCGCGGCCGGCACCGGGATCGCCTTGGCCGGGTAGCGCAGCGTCGTGCGGGTCCGGTCGGGCTGCGGGACGGGCTCGGTACCGCGGCGCAGGGTGCCGCGCCGCTCGTGCTCGACCACCAACGTCTCGAGCAACGCGGCCAGCGCACTCACCTGACCCTCGCCGGCGGCTTGGGCTACCACGTAGCCCTGCGGGTCGACGAGCACCAGCGTCGGCCACGCCCGCACCGCGTACTGGTTCCACAGCGCCAGCCGCCGGTCGTTGAGGACGGGGTGGGTGATCTCGTAGCGGCCGATCGCGGCGGCCACAGCCTCGGGCTGCGCCTCGTGCGGGAACTTCGGCGAGTGGATGCCGACTACGGTCACGACGTCGCCGTGCTCGGCCTCGAACGGACGCAGTTCGTCCAGAACGTGCAGGCAGTTGCCGCAGCACGAGGTCCAGAAGTCGAGCAGCACGAACCGGCCACGCAGGTCGTGCAGGGTCAGCGGCGCGGAGTTGAACCAGTCGCCGCGCACGAACTCAGGAGCCCGGACCCTGGGCCCGGCACGGATCGCGTCCACGGCATCAAGAATGGCAGGGGCGCGAAACGAAGCCACCCGCTCGGCCGGTCTCGGACCGGCCCCAGCGGGTGGTGATCACCGGCGGAGGGGGCCGGCGATCAGGAGATACGCATGTTGCTGTGGTGGCTGGCGGCCGCGTACAGCTCGTTGCGCATGGTGGGCGACGCGTCGCGCAGCGCACGCTCGAAAGCGCGCGCGTCGCGCCGCTGCCGGAGCTTGCGTGCGATGGTGTGCATGAGATGTCCTCCGTAATGAATCTGTAAAGCAATGTTCCTGCTTCAACAGAATAAACGAAGGGATATTCCCAGCTTGATCTAACAACAGCCGGTTACTGGTTGGTCACAACAGTGACATGCCTGGATCGCTCATGATCGTCGCGACATCGGCCAGGAACTGCGAACCCTGCTGCCCGTCGACGAGCCGGTGGTCGAAGGAGACCGCGAGCTGGGTGACCCAGCGCGGCTCGATCCGCTCCCCGCCGGTGTCAGAGGCGCCGGTGCCGACCACCCACGGCATCCGGCGCACCGCGCCGAACGCGAGGATCCCCGACTCGCCGGGGTTGAGGATCGGAGTGCCGGTGTCGACGCCGAACACCCCGACGTTGGTGATGGTGAACGTGCCGCCGGTGAGGTCCGCGGGGGTGGCCTTGCCCGCACGGGCGGTCTCGGTCAGCTCGCCGATGGCCCCGGCCAGCTCGCGCAGCGACATCGCGTGCGCGTCCTTGACGTTGGGCACCACCAGGCCGCGCCCGGTCGCCGCCGCGATGCCGAGGTTGACGTAGTGCTTGAGCACGATCTCGCCGGCCGCGTCGTCCCACGTCGCATTGATCTCCGGGGTGTTGCGCACCGCGATGAGCACCGCCTTGGCCACGAGGAGCAGCGGGCTGACCTTCACGTCGCGGAACTCCCGGCGCGCGGCGATGCGGTCGCGCAGGTCCATCGTGGCGGTGACGTCGACGGTGAGGAACTCGGTGACGTGCGGCGCGGTGAACGCCGACGCGACCATGGCCGCCGCGGTGTGCTTGCGCACGCCCTTGATCGGCAGCCGGGTCTCTCTGATCGCCGGGCTGCCCGGGCCGGCCGCGGCACGCGGCCCGCCGGCCGCAGGTCCGGGCGCTTCGGCCAACACGTCGTCGCGGGAGATCGTGCCGTGCGGGCCGGTCGGCGTGACGGTCGCGAGGTCGACCCCGAGGGTCTTGGCGAGCTTGCGCACCGGAGGCTTCGCGAGCGCCCGGTGGCTCGAGCGCGCGGGCGGCTCGGGTGCGTCGTCGACGGCGTCGGGCGCCGGCGCGGGGTGCGGACCGCTCGCCGGGGGGAGGTTGAACGACGCTTGGGCGCCGGCCGTCGTGGCCTCCGGGCGGCGCCGCCGCCGGCGTCCCCCGTCTCCTCGCGTGGGCCGTAGCCGACGAGGGTCATTTGCTTTTCTTCGGTGTCTCCCGCCGGCGCGGTAGCAGCGAGGTCCCCCGCTGCCGCTGGCCGGGTTTGCGATTGAGCCGACGGGGCCGCGGTAGGCGGCGCGCCGACCGGAGGCGCCTCGGCAGTGTCGATGGTGATGATGGGCGCGCCGACCGGGACCGTCTCGCCCTCCTCGGCGTGCAGCGCGGCGACCACGCCGGCGAACGGCGACGGCAGCTCGACCGCGGCCTTGGCGGTCTCGACCTCGACGATGGTGTCGTTGACCTCGACGGTGTCGCCGACCGCGACGGTCCACTTGAGGATGTCGCCCTCGGTCAGGCCCTCGCCCAGATCGGGCAGCTTGAACTGCTGGATCGACACGGTTGCTCAGTACTCCATGATCTTGTCGACGGCGTCGAGGATGCGGTCGAGATTGGGCAGCCAGTCGTCCTCGAGCCGGCTGGGCGGGTAGGGCGTGTCGTAGCCGGTCACGCGCAGCACCGGCGCCTCGAGAGAGTAGAACGCGTCCTCCGTCACCCGGGCGGCCACCTCGGCGCCGACCCCGAAGCTGTACGGCGCCTCGTGCACCACGATCAGTCGCCCGGTGCGGCGCACCGAGTCCAGCACGGTCGGGATGTCCAGCGGCGACACCGACCGCAGGTCGATCACCTCGAGCTCGCGGCCCTCCTCGCGGCGACCTTCGCCGACTCCAGCGACGTCGGCACCATCGGGCCGTAGCCGGCGAGCGTGACGTCGCGACCCGGGCGCAGGACGCGCGCCTGGTACATCGGCGTGGGCACGTCGTCGATGTCGGCCTTCGCGGCGTGGTAGCGCCGCTTCGGCTCGAAGAAGATCACCGGGTCGTCGTCGGCGATCGCCTCCTGGATCATCCAGTACGCATCCGACGGGTTCGAGCAGGCGACGACCTTCAGCCCGGCGGTGTGCGCGAAATAGGTCTCCGGCGACTCGCTGTGGTGCTCGACCGCGCCGATCCCGCCTCCGAACGGGATGCGGATGGTGATCGGCATCTTCACCAGGCCGCTCGAGCGGTTGTGGAACTTGGCCACCTGGCTGACGATCTGGTCGAAGCCGGGGAAGACGAACCCGTCGAACTGGATCTCGCACACCGGGCGGTAGCCGCGGATCGCGAGCCCGACCGCGGTGCCGATGATCGCGGACTCGGCGAGCGGGGTGTCGATGACGCGGTCGTCACCGAAGTCCTTCTGCAGGCCGTCGGTGATGCGGAAGACGCCGCCGAGCTTGCCGACGTCCTCGCCCATGATGACGACCTTGGGGTCGTCCTCCATCGCCTTGCGCAGTCCGTCGTTGAGGGCCTTGGCCATCGTCAACCGGGTTGTCACGAGGCGACCTCGGCGACGAACTCGGCGAACTCGTCGCGCTGTCGGCGCAGGTCCTCGGGCATCCGCACGTGCACGTTGTCGAAGACCGCGCCCGGCGGCGGGTCGGGCAGCGCCCGGCAGCCGGCGCGCACGTGCTCGGCCAGCGCCCGGCCTCAGCCTCGATCGAGTCGAAGAAGTCCTTGTCCCGGCCGGCCTCGCGCGTGAGGTAGGCGCGCACCCGCTCGATCGGGTCCTTCAGCTTCCAGGTCTCCGCCTCGCTGCCCGGGCGGTAGCGGCGCGGGTCGTCGTTGGTGGTGTGCGGGTTCATCCGATAGGTGAACGCCTCGATGAACGTGGGGCCCTGCGCGTTGCGGGCGTCGTCGAGGGCACGCCGGGTGACGGCCAGGCTGGCGAGCACGTCGTTGCCGTCGATGCGCACGCCCGGGAAGCCGAAGCCGCTCGCCCGCCGGTAGAGCGGCACTCGGCTCTGTCGCTCGACCGGCTCGCTGATCGCCCACTGGTTGTTCTGGCAGAAGAACACGACCGGCAGGTTGGCCGCGGCCGCCCAGACGAACGACTCGTTGACGTCGCCCTGGCTGGAGGCCCCGTCGCCGAAGAACACCAGCACCGCGGTGTCGCGGTCGGGATCGCCGGTGCCGACCGCGCCGTCGCGCACCACGCCCATGGCGTAGCCGACGCCGTGCAGCGTCTGCGCACCGATGACGATCGTGTACAGGTTGAAGTTGTTGGCGCTCGGGTCCCAGCCGCCGAGGTTGGTGCCCCGGAAGAGCCCGAGCAGGGTCAGCGGGTCGACGTCCTCGGCACCAGGCGACGCCGTGTTCGCGGTAGGTGGGGAAGGCCATGTCCTGCGGCCGGAGCGCCCGGCCCGCGCCGATCTGCGCGGCCTCCTGGCCGAGCAGGCTGGCCCACAGGCCGAGTTCGCCCTGCCGCTGCAACGCGATGGCCTCGCTGTCGATGCGGCGCACCAGCACCAGATCGCGGTAGAGCGAGCCGATCTCGTCATCGGTGATGTCGAGCGGGTAGTCCGGGTGCTCGACGCGCTGGCCTTCGGGCGTGAGCAGCTGGACGAGGTCAGGCTCGGGCGAAACAGCATGCACGGATTCGCTCATCGCTACTCCTCGCGTCGGACGCCGGACGGGGTCGCCGCCTCGGGCGTGCTTATCGCCTGGGAATCCGTTGGTACAGGGGTGGCGCACCCGCCGGACTACCCAGGGGTTCCTACCATAACCGTGATCGGCATCACCCGCGCTGTGCCCGGGCCGTTCGGCCCCTAGCGTGGTCGCAGTGGGCGAGCGGAGGCGTACCGGGCCGGATCAACGAGGGCCGACGCGTGGCCTGCTGCTCGCCGCCGAGCCGGCGCGATCGGCAGTGGATCTGGCGACGTCCGCGCTCGCCACGCCCCTGCTGGCCCGGCGGCCCCGCGGCGACGGCCATTGCGTGCTGGTCATCCCCGGCTGGCTCGCCGGGGATCGCAGCACGCTGCCGATGCGGATATATCTGCGTTCCCTCGGCTACGACGTGCACGGGTGGGGACAGGGCGTGAACCGCGGCGCGACCGTTGCCAACGTTGCCGCGCTGCACCGCCTGGTGGTCCGGCTGGCGCAATCGTCGCGGCGCCCGGTCAGTCTCGTCGGCTGGAGCCTGGGTGGTCACTTCGCCTATCAACTCGCGAGGAAGCACCCGGCCGCGGTGCGCCAGGTGATCACCTTGGGCAGTCCGGCACGGATGCGAGGGCCGGGCACGCGCACCGTGTCGGAGTTCGCCGACCGCGTCGCAGGTCGCCGCCTTCGCGCGTGCCGGAGGTTGCCCCGCTCGTGGGACGAGCGCGGACCGCTGCGGGTCCCGGTCACGGCGGTGTACTCGCGTTCGGACCCAGTGATCACCTGGCGGCGCACGCTGCTCCCCCCGGCACGCGGTCGACAGCACGTGCAGGTGCGCGGCAGTCACACCGGACTGGGCCACAACCCGGCGGTGCTCTATGTCATCGCCGACCGGCTCGCCCAACCTCCCGGGCGGTGGCGTCCGTTCCGGCCGCGCGACGTCGTGCGGCCGCTCTTCCCGGCCATGCCGGTTCGCTGAATCCGATGTGCGCCGCCCGACCGTAGGTCGGCGTCGGCGCGACGGCGCTGTCCGGGATCGTCGTCAAGCTCGACCCGGCGCCGAGGCGATCAACGCGACGGTCGGGGTGGCGCTGCCCACCGACAGCAGCCTCGCGTTCGGCCACGCCCGGGTGATCATCAGCGCGAGTTGTGGGTCCGGCCGCGTTCGCCGGCGCGGGTGTCGAGCAGCGCTTCGATCTCCGAACGGAGGTATCGGTGGTGGCCGCCGAGCGTGCGCACCGAGCTGACTCTGCCTTCGCGCGCCCAGCTAGGCTAGGTGAGGCTCACCTGAAGTTAACAGGTCGCTGTCGGCCGAGCCCGCTGAGGCGGTCAGGCCGGGTCGGTGCTGATGACGGTCGTCTCGAACTTCAGGTCGGTGGTGGTCCGCGGGACGCTGCCGGCGACCGCACTACCACGGGGATACGGATCGAGGGCGCTGGTCTGGACGCCGTAGCAGCCGCGTGGGCTGTTGGTGGACAGCACGAGTTCGAGTTGCTGGCCGCTCGTGACGTCGACATCCGGGTTGCCGCTCAACGCGTGTCCGGCCCAGCCGACCTGCGCCGGGTCGATCGACGTGGACCACAATGTCGTGCCGACGGTGGCGTCGCCGGGCACGGTGCGGATCGCGACGGTCAGCGGTGTGCTCGGCAGATTGTGCGGCACCTGGCCCGTCTCGGTGCCGTTGCCGAAGACGTTGACGTGGATGTTGTGCAGTCGCCCGGAGCGACCGACCGTGAAGGTCTGTCCGAACGACTGGTGCGACGTGACGACGCACGCGGGTGAGAATCCGTCGGCGCCACTGGACTGATCGAGATCGGCGGCCGGGGTGGTGACGGCGGCGGTGCCGGCGAGCGACACCGTGCTGTTCTTGCAGCCCAACGATGAGATCGAACCGGTGCTCGTGAATCGCAATGGTTCCCAGTGGAAGTTGGCCAGCGCCTCGTTCGGGGCGTTGTCCCAGAGATCGCTCATGTACAGGTAGACCGGATTGCCACTGCCGTCGGTCAACGGCGCCACTGCCGCCGGCTGCCCGCCGCACGAGTTGTTGCTGATCTTCGTCGCGATCATCGGCGCGACCCAGGCGGCGAGTGTCGACGAGCTGAACGTGTCGTGCAGCAGCGTGGTCGTACCGGAGGTCACGGCCGCGTTGTCGAAGACGGCCGACTCGGTGGCCGCGCCGTTCCACTCGCGCAGCCCTACGGTGCCGGCGGAGTAGGTGCTGTCGCTGAAGGTGTCGACCCGCCTGCCGTCGATGTAGGTCGTGAGGGTGTGGCCGGACGCGGTGGTGCTGACGTGATGCGTCACGCCGGACTTCACCACGAACGGCAAGGTGACGACGTGGCTTCGGATGGTCTTGCCGGCACGTACCAGGACGGACAAGGTGCCGTGCGCGGTCGCGGTGCCGTTGAGCAGCAGCAGGTATCCGTAGTCGGGTTTGGCCATCCGGATCGCCCAGCCGGCCTGCACGTGGGTCGACCCGACGATCGGCCCGGGAGCGGCGTCGAGGTGAAACGTGTAGTTCCGCCAGGTCGATCCGATGGCGGCGAGCCCGTACAGGCCACCCCGCACGTGCAGGCGGCCGCTGCTGACCTGCCATGGATCCGACGTCCCGTGCCAGGGGCCGAGCGGCGCGGACGCGCGCAGATAGGACGTGCCGGCGGTGGTGCAGTACCCGCAGTTGGGGTCGGAGAGGCTCAGGTAGTACGTGTTGCCGCGGCGGAACAGCGACGGTGCCTCCACCTTCGACACGCCGAGAATGCGGTAGGCCGTGCTCGGCTGCAGATAGTCGCCGGTGAGCCGGATGATCGCCACATGCCAGTTCACGTTGCTGCAGGCGAGATAGCCCGTTGCGTCGGCGTCGACGAACAGCCCGAGGTCGCCGGTGCACGGCGTCGCCGCGGGCAGGTGCGGCAACGGCGCCTCGGTGAACGGCCCGGTCGGCTCGGTCGCGGTGTACACGCGGTAGCCGGCCGTCGTGGTGTGGTCGTTGGTCCACATCACGTATCGAGCCGTGCGGGCGTTGTAGACGACGTGCGGGCGGAAGCAGTTGGTGCACGGCTTCGCGGCGACGACGAACCCGCGGTCGGTCCACGACTGCAGATCCGGCGAGCTGTAGACCTTGAAACCGCAGAACGTGTCGTTGACCCGCCATTCGTACCCGCAGTCGTAGCTCGTGCCGTACAGGTAGTAGACGCCGGCGAAGTTGGCGATCGTGCCGTCGTGGGCGTCGAGCGGGTTGCCGTCGACGTCGAAACGCGTCGCCTGGCGCCCGTCCGTGGTGAGGTTGGTCAGCGTCGTGGTGACGGCTGCATGTGCCGGGCTCGCCGGTGTCACCGTCGCGATGATCGAGATGACTGCGAGCAATACCACGCAGCATCGCAGAACCGCAGCGCCGACAATCCGCATGCTCGCCCATTCCAGTCGATCGCTCGGGTCACCGTCGTTCGCCCAACGCGGCCGCGCGCGAGCGCCGCGGTCGCAGACACTAACATGGATTTTATGATCGTCAACTTCGGCCGAGTTCGGTCGGGAGCGGCGCGTCGTGCACGATTCGCAGTCGGGAAACCGCGCGGGTGAGGACCACGTAGAGGCGCCGCAACCCATCGATGCGGGTCGGCTCGGCCGCCACGATCTCGGCCGGCTCGAGCAACACCACCGAGTCGTACTCGAGACCCTTCGCCTGCCCGGCCGCAACGACGGTGACCCGCGCGTCGGCGTCATCGGCGAGCGGGTTGGCGTCGATGCCGGCGTCGCGCAGGCCGGCGAGCATGTCCGTGAGCCGGGCGTCGGGCACGATGACGCCCACCGAGCCCTCGATCGCGAGGCAGTCGCGCACCTGCGCGATCAACTCCGCGCCACGCGCGAAGACCAGCGCGTCGACCGAATGGCGCACCGACGTCGCCGGCGGCACGTCGGGCGCGATGTGCGGCAGCAGCCGGTTCGCCAGGCCGAGCACCTCGCTCGGGACGCGGAAGCCGGCGGTCAGGGGCCGCACGGTCGCGTCGTGGCCGAGGTGCTGCAAGGTCACGGTCCAGTCGCCGGGCGCCCACGGCGTGGTTGCCTGGGCGAGGTCGCCGAGCACGGTCACCGAGCCGAGCGGGCAGCGGCGCGCAACGGCCCGGCACTGCATGGCGGACAGGTCCTGGGCCTCGTCGACGACGGCGTGGACGAACGTGTCGGTGCCGTCGATGAGCGCGGCCAGCTCGTCGAGCAGCACGGTGTCGGCCGGGGTCCACCTGATCGACTTCAGGGTGCGTGGCGCCGGCCGCTGCAGGGCATCGCGTTCGGCGTCGGTGAGTGTCGTGCGTGAGCATCGGGCCAGGAAGCCCGGCTCGGCGTAGAGCCGCGCGAGCAGGGCGGGAGCCGACAGAGCGGGCCACACCGTGTCGACCCAGTCGCGCACGGCCTGCGACCGGGCGACCTTCGCGGTCTCGGCGTCGGACGGCGCGCCACCGGCGTCCTCGCGCTGGCGTCGCACGTCCTCGGCCACTTGCAGCCGCAGCCTCTCGCGCGCCAGGTTCCACCGCAGCCCGGTGCCGAGTGCGCGCCGCGCATCGTCCACGTAGCGACGCAGATGGTGTGCGCCGACCCGGTAGCGCCGGGTACCGACGACCGCCACCAGATCCTCGGTCGGTTTGGCGATGTGACTGTGCACGGCGCGGCGCAGGACGTCAGCGAGCCGGGCGTCGCCCTTGAGCACGGCCAGCCCGGTCTCCTCGGCGCCGCGTGGCGCCCAGCCGAGCAGGCCGCCGATCGTGCTCTGCGTGATGCCGCGCTCGCCCAGTGACGGCAGCACCTGGGCGATGTAGTGCAAGAACGCGTCGTTCGGGCCGACCACCAGCACGCCGGAGCGGCGCAGTCGGCCCGGGAACGTATAGAGGAGATAGGCCGCGCGGTGCAGCCCGACCGCGGTCTTGCCGGTGCCCGGAGCGCCTTGGATGCACAGCGAGGTGTCCAGGTCGGCGCGCACGAATTCGTCCTGGTCGGGCGAGATGGTCGCGACGATGTCGCGCATCGGCCCGACGCGGGGCCGCTCGATCTCTGCGCGCAGCAGGTCGGAATCCAGCCCGAGCACCTCGCCGCGGTCCAGGTGCTCGTCCTCGAAGGAATTCAATCGGCCGTGGCTGAACCCGAACCGGCGCCGCAGCCGCACGCCCATCCGGTCCTTCGGCGTGGCCCGGTAGAAGCCACGGGCGATCGGCGCCCGCCAGTCGATCACGACCGGGTCGCCGGCCGTGTCGCGTACGTGCCGGCGGCCGATGTGCAGGATCTCCGCGCCCGGGTGATCGTCGTGGTCGCGGTCGGTGCGGCCGAAGAACGGCGGCGCCTGCGGTTCGGCGTCCAGGGCGGCCAGGCGCTCGGCGCGGACCTTGCCGAGCGCGAACGCGGACAGCTCGTCGACGCCGTAGTCGGCGATGCGGTCCGCGGACGCCCGCATCGCGGTCAGGCATTCCCGGGCGAATTCGAGGTGGGCTCGTTCGGCGACGAGTGCCGGATCGTCGGTCACGATCAGTCGACGTTACCCTCGGTGGGGAAGCGAATTCCGCTGTCTGCGAGGCTGATGAGGTGATCGGGCGGCAGTCGGCGTGCTCGCCGAGCTGACTACTCGAGCCGCCGCTCTGCGGCCGGGCGGGCGTGGCCTGCTCGGCATCGTGGGCGCACCGGGGGCCGGGAAGTCGACGTTGGCACACACGCTCGCGGCCGCCGTCCCGGGCGCGGTCGTCGTCCCGATGGACGGCTTCCATCTGCCGACCTCGGCGCTGGTTGCGCATGGCTGGGTCGCCGAACGTGGCGCCCCGCGCACCTTCGACGCCGATGGCTACGTCGAGTTGTTGCGGCGGCTGCGGGCCGGGGAATCCGTTCGCGCGCCGGCCTTCGACCGTTCGATCGAGGAGCCGGTGCCGGACGTGATCGACGTGCCCGCCGACGCTCGGCTGGTGATCACCGAGGGCAACTACCTGCTGTTGGACCGCGCGCCGTGGTCGTCGGTGCCGGAGCTGCTCGACGAGATCTGGTACATCGAGGTGCCGGACGAGCAGCGGCTGCAGCGGTTGACCGCCCGGCACGTCGAATTCGGCCGCACCCCCGCCGACGCACATGCCCGCGCGACACGGGGCAGCGACGACGTCAACGCCGCACTCGTCGCCGCGTCACGCCCGCGCGCGGATCTCGTGGTGTCACTAGGCTGAACGGCGATGAGGGGCAGCATCCGACGGGTCGCCACGCGTGAGGTCTATCGCACGCCGTGGATGTCGGTGCGAGAAGACCAAGTGGTTTTCCCCGACGGCTCCGCCGGGACGTACTCGGTCGTCGACAAGGCCGACTTCGTGCTCGTGCTCGCCTACGTCGACGGCGGGTTCTGGCTGGTGCAGCAGTTCCGTTACCCGGTCGGCCGGCGCGAGTGGGAGTTTCCGCAAGGTGGGTGGTCTGCCGGGGCGAGCGGCAGCGCCGAAGAACTCGCGCGCGCCGAACTGCGCGAGGAGACGGGGCTGCGCGCCGCGAGGCTGACGCATCTCGGTCGCTTGTACGCATCCCTGGGGTTCTGCTCGCAGGCCTTCGACGTGTTCCTGGCCGAGGAGCTCACCGCCGGCCCCACCCAGCGGGAGCAGAGCGAGTCGGACATGGTGCACGAGTGGCGCGATGAAGCGACGGTGCGCGCAATGATCGGGCGCGGCGAGTTCATCGATACCCACAGCGTCGCCGCGCTCGGGTTGCTCGACCAGTATCGGATGCGGGGCTGAGCGCATGGCCGATTGGGATGACGTCCGGCGCATCGCGCTCGCGCTGCCGGAGACGGCCGAGCGGTCCGGCCGATCCACGCAGTGGCGCGTCAAGGACACGCTGTTCGTCTGGGAGCGACCACTGGGCAAGAAGGATCGCGCCGACCTCGGCGCCGAGGCACCACCGGACGACGCGCCGATCCTCGGTGCGCGGATCGCCGACGAAGGCGTCAAGCATGCGCTGATCGCCGACGATCCCGACGTCTACCTCACGATCCCGCACTTCGACGGCTATCCGGCGATCCTGATCCGTCTCGACCGGATCGAGGTCGACGAGCTGACCGAGGTGATCACCGAAGCATGGCTGCTGCGGGCACCGAAGCGCCTGGCCAAGGCCTATCTCGAAGCATTTTCGTAATTCGGACAGGTTCGGATCGCATCGACGCACCTAGTCTTTTCGCGCATGGCATCCGGGTACATGTTCGACACCGTCAGGTCGATCAACGATCACACGTATACGAAGTCGATCACCACGGTCGCCAAGGAGCAGAAGGCGCTGCGGGCCAGGTTCGATCTGTCGTCCATCTGAAGAACAACAATCTCGAGTTGCAGTGCACGAGCTGCGAGAGCGACAAGAAGGCGCTGTTCAGCGTCGCGCCGTGAATCTCAGGATGCCGGGCTGACGGTGGACATGTTGAAGTCCGGAATCCGCAACGACGGCATCGCGGCGCGGCGGAAGTAGTCGCTCCACTCCCGCGGCAGCGTGCGCTCGGTTCGTCCGATCTGGGTGGCGCGCCCGAGCAGGTCGATCGGCGACTCGTTGAACCGGAAGTTGTGCACCGCGCCGCGCACCTGGCCGTTCTCGACGAGGTAGACGCCGTCGCGGGTGAGCCCGGTGAGCAGCATGGTCTGCGGGTCGACCTCGCGGATGTACCACAGGCAGGTCAGCAGCAGTCCACGTTCGGTTTCAGAAACCATTGCGTCGATGTCGCGTGTCGGTTCCGCCGGACATGACGAGGTTGCCGACCGCGGGCCGGACGGCGGCGTCGGTCTGCAGCGCCCACGCGCGGGTGCGGACCAGCTCGGTCAGCGTCCCGTCGGTGATCCACGAGGCGCGCGCGACGGGTAGACCGTTGTCGAACACCGACTGCCGCCCGGCACTGGACGCGGTGGCGATCTCGAACGCCGGGCACTCCAGGCCCGGTTCGGCCGGGTCGGAGTACAGCGTGATCGGCAGCGGCGACAGCTGCTCGCCGACCCGGGTGCCGCCCGCGGGCGCCGCGAACGCGCTGCGCCCCTCGTCGGCGTCGCGGGCGGCGGCGCTCCAGTACATGTCGATCATCAGGTCGGCGACCGCCGTCGGCGGCAGGATCGTCTCGTAGCGACCCGGCGGCAGCTCGATCGAGCGCGCCGCCCAGTCCATCCGCTGCGTCACGCCCGGCTACCAGGTCCGGCGCGTCGACGTCGGCGAAATCGCGGCTGTGCACGCCCGACCACGCAGAGCGGGTGTAGTCGGCGGCCTTGCCGTTGAGCTCGAGCCGGCCGTCGGGCTGGTCGAAGCGACGCCGCAGTCCGGTCGACGTACGCGAGGAAGTACGACGTCAGCTGGTGCTCGGCGAAGCCGAACAGCAGCCGGTCGGCTCGGCGCCATTGCTCGAACTCGCGACCGAGCTCGTCGGCGAAGGCGTGCGAAGACCGTCACGTCGGTATAGGCCGGCTCGTCGGCCCAGTCGTCGTCGTGCGGGTACGGCTCGACGAGCGGGACCGCGTCGTCGGCGGGTGCGGCATCGCGACCGGCCCGCTCGGACGCGCGGACGAGTTCGGCCACCTCGTCGAGGGTCGCCACCGCGGCGGTGACGACGCCGGCGCTCGGGCCGGCCGCGCGCTCGAAGGTGGAGATCACGGTGACCGAGCGGGTGCGCATCTGGCCGTTCGTCGTCAAGGCGTTGGCCGCCCACCGCAGGTTGGTCTCGCTGTGCTCCTCGGCGATCACGACGCAGCCGTCGGCGGTCGACGCCGCGAGCGCGGTCTCGGCGATCTCCTGCGGCACGCTCACTGTCGCCCGCCTTCGTGGCGCGTGTTCAGCACGTTGACGCCGCGGAACAGCGCGGCCGGGCTGCCGTGCGAGACCGGCGCGACCTGCCCGGGCTGGCCCTTGCCGCAGTTGAGCGCGCCGCCGAGCACGTAGGTCTGCGGGCCGCCGACCGCTTCCATCGACGCCCAGAAGTCGGTCGTCGTGGCCTGGTACGCCGACATCGCGCAGCTGGCCCACCAGCCGGCCGTTCTCGATGCGGTGGAACTGCTGGCCGGTGAACTGGAAGTTGAACCGCTGCATGTCGATCGACCAGGACTTGTCGCCCTTGATGAGGATGCCCCGCTCGACACCGCTGATCAGCTCGTCGAGTGACGGGCCGTCGGCGGCCGGCTGCAGCGACACGTTCGGCATGCGCTGCAACGGGATGTGCCCGGCCGAGTCGGCGAATGCGCAGCCGTTCGAGCGGTCGCTGCCGAGGCTGTCTGATTCCGCCCGCGCCATGTGCCGGTTGAGCTGGTAGCCGACCAGCACGCCGTCGCGCACGATGTCGAAGCGCTGCGTGGCGACGCCCTCGTCGTCGTAGCCGATCGTGGCCAGGCCGTGCTCGACGACGCGGTCGCCGGTGACGTTCATGACCTCGCTGCCGTAGCGCAGGGTGCCGAGCTTGTCCGGCGTCGCGAAACTCGTGCCGGCATACGCGGCTTCGTAGCCGAGCGCCCGGTCGAGCTCGGTGGCGTGGCCGATCGACTCGTGGATCGTCAGCCACAGGTTCGTCGGGTCGATCACGAGGTCGTAGCTGCCCGCCTCGCACGCTGGGGGCGTTGGCGTGTTCGGTGAGCAGCTCCGGCAACTCGGCGATCTCGGCGTCGAAGATCCCAGCCGGTGCCGGTGAGGTACTCCCAGCCGCGCCCGGCCGGCGGCGCGAGCGTGCGCATCGTGTCGAACGCTGCCGGCGCCGCGGTCGACGTGCACCGCGGTGAACTCCGGCTCGATGCGTACCCGCTGCTGGATGGTCGAGGTGCCGGCGGTGTCGGCGTAGAACTTGTTCTCCCGCACGTAGGTCACTGCGGCGTCGACGTGATCGACACCGTCGGCGGCCAGCAGCCGCTCGGAGAGCTCGGCCAGCCGCTCGATCCGCTCGGCCTCGGGCACGTCGAACGGGTCGAGGTCGTAGGCCGACACCCAGCTGACCTCGTCGTAGACCGGCTCGGCCGCCAGCTCCACCGGGTCGCCGCGCAACGCGCGGGCCACCTTCGCGGTGGCGACTGCCTGCTCGGCCACCGCGGCGGCGGCCTCGGTGGTGCGCGCGATCCCCGCTGCGAAGCCCCAGGTGCCCTCGTGGACGACCCGCACCGACAGGCCGACGTCCTCGTGATCGACGCTCGTGTCCAGCCGTGCGTCGCGCAGCCGCAGCATGCCGGTGCGGATGCGTTCGAGGCGGAAGTCGGCGTGGCTCGCACCCAGGTCCTGGGCGCGCTGCAGCGCCGCGGCGGCCAGCCCCCGCAGCGGGAGCGCGAGGAAGGCCGAGTCGATGGAGCCGGGCATGCGTGTGAACGTACCGCCCGCCTGGGAGACTGTTCGACGTGGTTTCTGCTCCGGTTCGCGTGTGTTTCGTCTGCTCAGGCAACATCTGCCGTTCACCGACCGCCGAGGTCGTGCTGCGCCGCCTCGCTGCGGACACCGGGCGCGGCGGGCTGCTCGCCGTTGACAGCGCCGGCACCGGCGGGTGGCACGCGGGCGACGACATGGACCCGCGTGCTCGGCGCACCATGGTGCACGCCGGCTATGACGTCGCACCGCACTCCGCGCGGAAGTTCGAGGCCGGCGACTTCGCCGAACGCGATCTCGTGGTTGCGCTCGACGCCGGCCACCATCATGCGTTGTGGTGGCTGGCCACCGAGACCGACGACGTCGACGGCGCGCGGGCGAAGATCGTGTTGCTGCGCTCGTTCGACCCGCAATGGCAGCCCGGTGACGACCCGGACGTACCGGATCCGTACTACGGCGGTCCGGGCGGGTTTCGCGACGTGCTTGCGATGGTCGAGCGCGGCAGCGCGGGGCTGCTCGAGCAGATCGAAGCAGCAGCCGCCGCCGGTCGGCCGATGACCGACCTGGCGAGCGGGCTTCAGCAGACCGGCAAGCCGCCCTGGTAGCCCTTGACGAAGTCCTGGATGCGGTCCAGGCCGGTGGTGCCCCGAGCCCCGTACGCCGTGTTCAGGCCCACCTTGTCCAGCATCGCCGAGGTGGCCTCGTCGAGATCGGCCGGCGAGAGCGTGAACTTCTTCCCGCTGTTGGCGGCCACGTTGATGTCCTTCGCGTAGGCGCCGGTGTAGCAGATCCCCGAGGCCAGAGCCGCGTTGTCGGTGAGCGAGCGGTTGAACAGCTGGTGCCGCACCGCCATGCCCCAGCCGATCGCGAACAGCGTGCCGAGCGCGAAGTCGGCGGGCTGATTGGCGACCAGCCTGACGTTGCCCGTCGCCCGATCGACCTGCACGTCGGGCAGGCTGTAGTAGACCGACTGCGCGAAGGCGCGGTTGAAGTACACGGTGTTGTCGTCCGGGCAGTAGCCGAATTCACTCGCCGGCGGCGACCCGCACTTCGGGTGCTCGGCCTGCGCGATCTTCACCGGCTGGAACGTCTTGCCGATCGACTTCGCGCTCGCGGTCCAGAAGCGGTTGAGGTCGTTGACGAACGAGTTGTTCGACGTGGCGATCACTTCGGAGAACGGGACGTTGCCGCCGCTGTCGTAGTCGCTCTGGCTGGTGAACGGGCGCTCGGTAAAAGTTCGCGACGCGAAATAACCCGACGAGAAGCAGTAGGTCGGACCCTTGTCGATGCCGTCGGCGACGGCTGACAGCCGGTCGAAGCCGTTGCCGTGCGAAACGTCCTGGGGGGTGTCCGGAGTCTGGTCGCGGCCGTTGAGGAAGCCCTCGAGGGCGGCGTCGAGTTCGGCCGGCGTGGTCTTGCGGAAGTGCGCGTCCTGGCCCTTGAGCGCCGACGCCGCCCACGCACCCGCGGCGCAATCGGCCTGCGACTCGGTATCGATCGTCTTCAGGTCCGGGTTGTCGAACACGCCGAGCCGGTAGCTGATCGCGTGCCCGAACTCGTGGGCGAAGATCAGCGCCACAACCAGGTCGCCGTACTTCTTCGCCAGCTCCGCGAACAGGTGGGTGTCAGACCGGTCCCAGGAGATCGAGTCGTCGAGGCGGCAGAACGCGCCGTTGTCGACGACGAAGCTCTTGCTCTTCTGCGCGCAAGCGTTGTCCTCGACCGAGGCCGGCAGCTCGTTGGTCTCGATGACCTTCAACCCGTCGACGGAGTAGTAGCCGCCCTCGAGCGGTTCGAGCGACTTCCCGCCGGACACTTTCGGGTATGCGGTCTTCCAGAATTCGGTGATATCGCTCAGCGAATTCTTCACCACGGTGTCGAAATGGTCGCCGGAATCGCCCTTCACCGACAGCGACGCATTGGGTGCGTTGCCGACGCTCGGGTTGCCGTCGACCACGGTGGCACACGCGGTCAGGCCCAGCGCCGCGACAATCAGGCACAACACGGCACGGGCGGGTCCCCGCCTGCGATCCGGCACGGGCACCCCCAGGCGACGCGGCTTCGGGTGCGCAGTCTAGACGGCCTCGCCGTGTCGACTTCCAGAGTCGAGCACTATGATCGAAACTGATCGGATGGGGCGGCATTCGACACCGGACGACGAGTCCGACGAGCTGACCGACAGGCCCGCTGGCGCGGTGCTGGTCGAGGACGACGTCGCTGCCGGCCGGCACAGCCGCGCCGCCGCCGAACCGGGCGAAGCCGCGATCTCTGAGGCAGCGGCAGACGCGCCCACCGCCGAGACGCCGTCGCTTGCGAAAGTGCTTGCGCAGCAACAGACCGACCAGATCCCGGCCGTGACGCCCGAGCTCGTTTCCGACCCGACCGCCGAATCCGGCCGGACCGCCGATTCCGCTCGGACCGCCGATTCCGCTCGGACCGCCGATTCCGCTCGGACCGCCGATTCCGCTCGGACCGCCGAATCCGGCCGGACCGCCGAATCCGACCGGACCGCCGAATCCGACCGGACCGCCGAATCCGACCGGACCGGCGAGCCTGGGACGCCCGGCGAATCCACGACGACCAACGAGCCCGCGGCCGAAGCGAGCGCCGAGGCGGCCGCTGGCCCGAAGAAAGATCGATCGCGACGCGGCACCCGCGCCGACCTGCACCTCCTCCGGGCCCACGGCGACGTCCGGGCTCGCTGCATCGCCGGCCTGCTCGTGCCGTTCATCGCCTACTTCGCCGTCCTGCTCGTGCTCGGGGCGAACGGGCGTCAGTACTTGCTCCTTCTCGCCGTCCCGTTGATCGTCGCGGGTGTGCTCGTCGGCACCTTCCTCGACTCGGGGCATCGCCGGTACCCGTCCGGATAGGTTGTCGCGCTCACCTTCTGAGTGGTTTCTCCGACAGCTCCGGGTTGTCTACAACCCAAAACCAACGAATTTTCAAGCCGCCCGAGAGACGACCCTGCAACACGACCGGCCAGCACCGAAACGCCACCGCCGCTGCCGCTCTCACGCACCCAAGCCCAGCGAGGCGTAACCCGACGGCGGCAACCGACGGACGCGCGAACGCCGTCGTCAGTGCCGTTTCGTTCGCACCCAGCGGAACGCAACTCCGAAACCGGCACCCGAGCAGTGACCAAGCGCCCTCGCCGCCACCTTTCGCTTTTCAGAGAAAAACCAATCCATCGCGCCCAGCGTGATAGGCGTCGAGATTGGAAACAACCGCGGAACGCGCCCGCGCATACTCAGCCCGCTCCGCGGGCGACAGGTCGCCCGAAGCCAGCGCCCGAGGCAGATCGATCAATCGCAACTCCGGGGAGTCAGCCATCCACGTCGGAATCGCCCGCGCCGACGCGACTCGGAACCGGTGCGGCGCGATCTCTCGGAACGTCACAAAGGGCATCACACCCTCCCGGCTCGCGGCGACCGGGTCGGCATGCCGGGAGATCTGGTTCCCCATGCAGTAGAAGACCCACTTGCCGTCGATGCGCTGGGCCGGCTGCACCACGTGGGCGTGATCGCCGAGGATGAGGTCGATATCCGGCGAGGCCAGCAGTGCCCGGGCCTGGCTGCGTTGCTCGGCGGTCGCGAGGTGGTCGTACTCCACCCCCAGTGCATCGACAGCACGACGATGTCCGCACCGGCCGCCTTGATGCGCCGAGCGGCGGCGAGGATGGCAGGCACGTCGATGCGGTTGGCCAACCACGGCTGGCCCGCCGGCAGCGGGATTCCGTTGAAGCCGAAGGAATACGCGAGCTGTCCGATCCGCACGTCGTTGGGCAAGGTGACGATCAGGGGCGTGCGCGCCTCATGCGCGGTTCGAGCGCTGCCCGTGTGCCGCAACCCGACTGCGTCCATCTCGTCGAGCGTGCGTTTGACGCCTCCGTATCCGCCGTCGAGGGAGTGGTTCGACGCGGTCGTGCAGGTGTCGTAGCCGACGCGCTTTTGCGCCGTCAGCACCTGCGGCGGCGCATCGAACCGCGGCCAGCCGGTGAACGGGCCCTGCGGCGGCGCCACCGGCGTCTCCAACTCGCACGTGGCGAGATCAGCGGCGCCAACATCCGGTGCGACGCTTGCATACATCGGAGCGAAGTCATAGCCCGCGCGGGCGTCGGCGCGGGCGTCGGCGTGTGCCTGCTGCAGCAGCGGCGGGTGGATCAGCACATCGCCCGAGCCGAGCACGCTCGCGGTGCGAGCCGCCGGCGCCGGCTGACTCGTCGACGAAATCGGGTGAGTGGTCGACGCGCGGGCCGCTGTCCTCGCCGGCGAACGCGACGGTGCCACCACCCGCTCGGCAGTGCACGTCGAGGACGCCACGAGCACCAGCGCTGCGGCAGCGATCCGTCGACGTCGCACACTCGCACGCTATCGATCATGATGGTCGCACTACGATCGACGACGCCGGCGCCTTCACCGGCGAAAGTGAGGAATTGTGTCCATTGCCGGGAATGCCCGCCGCGCCGTCGGCGCGCTCGTCATCTGCAGTGCCCTTGTGCTGCCCGCCTGCAGCAGCAGCGGCAGCGGCGGCGGTGACAGCGGGGTCAGCACCCAGCAGATCGCCGACAAGCTGAAGAGCGACCCCCGGGTCCAGGCCGCGAAGTCGCAGCTGGGCGACCAGGCCGCGAAGTTCGATGCAGTGGTCGACTGCATCGCCACGGCGATGAGGAAGGACATCAAGGCGGCCGATTTGAAGGCCTACGTCACCGGGAAGAAGAAGCTGGACGACCTGGCCACCGCCAAGGACAAGGTCGCGACGGATGCCACGAACTGCGTCAAGCAGGTCGTGGGTTCGAGCTAGCCGCGGCATTCAGTTCGCGCCGCCGGGGCGGGTTCGCGCCGGCCCGCGAACAGGTGATCGCCGCGATCGTCGCGGCGTGGTCGAGCAGCTCCCGCACGTCGTCGAGTGATGCCGCGGTGAGTGCGCTTGGCCGCAGCAGTTCGTGTTCGACCGCGGCGTCGAGAAGCCCGCTCATGAACGAGTCGCCCGCTCCGACGGTGTCGATCACCGTGGTCGGGATCGGTGCAGCCGTCACCGAACCGGCGTCGAGGAACGCCTGCGCTCCCGCGCCGCCGCGGGTCACCACGACGACAGCCGGCCCGAGTCCCAGCCACGACGAGGCGACCTTCTCGACGTCGTCGCCGGGATAGATCCAGGCGAGATCCTCTTCGCTCGTCTTGACCAGGTGCGCCAGCCCGAGCGCCTGCTCGACCTGGTCACGGGCGCGGACCGGGTCGGGTTGCAGGTGCGGCCGCACGTTGGGGTCGTAGGTGACGAGCGCTCCCGCCGCCCGCAACTGCGCGACCCGCCGCGCGATTGCGGCGTCGCCCGGCGGCAGCCACGACGCGAGTGACCCGAAGTGCACCGCCTGCACATCCTCCGGAATTGCATGCAGTTCCGAGTCGGTCCAGCGGAAGTCTGCGGTGCCCTCGACGCCGAACTGGTACGACGCGCCGCCGTCGTCGGCCACTTCGACGAGCGCGACGGTGGTCGGCTCGTAGGCGTCTACCGCGACGCTCAGATCGACGTCGGAGCGCAACGCATGGTTGCGCAGCACCGCGCCGAGCGGGTCACGCGAGAGCCGGCCGACGAAGTACGTATGCCGCTGCAGTCGAGCCAGCCCGATCGCGACGTTGTAGGGACTGCCGCCGGGTCGGGCCAGCCGGGGTTCGTCGTCGTGCGTCTCGACCAGGTCGATGAGCGCTTCACCGATGACGGCGATGATGCCGTCTGACTGTGCCGTCACGGATGACGAGGCTACGCGCCGCTCTCCTTGCGGAACCGGCCGCGCGGCACCGACCGCCCGCCGGCGCGATAGAGCGAGCTGGGCAGGGGGTGACCGACGGCCTGCTCGGTGACGCGGGCGGCGGACACCAGGGCGTCGAGGTCGAGGCCGGTGTCGATGCCGGAGTCCTCGGCCCAGTACACGAGCTCCTCGGTGGCGATGTTGCCGCTTGCGCCGGGCGCGAAGTTGCAGCCTCCGAGCCCGCCGACGCTGGCGTCGAGCTGTCGCACGCCGTGCAGGATCGCGGCGAGCGCGTTGGCCTGGCCGGTGCCGCGGGTGTCGTGGAAGTGCATGCCCACCTCGAACCCACCCGCCGCCTCGCGCACCGCGTCGAGCAGTTCGACGGCGCGGCGCGGCGTGACCGTACCGATGGTGTCGCCCAGGCACAGCTGATCGGCGCCCTGGTCGACCGCCGACCGCACGACGTCGACGGTGCGTTGCGGGTCGGTGCGGCCGTCGAACGGGCAGTCCCACGCGGTCGCGATGATCACCTCCAGAGACCCACCGGCACCATGCGCGATCTCGCCGATCTCGCCGATCGCGGCAGCGGCCTCGGCGGTCGGCCGTCCGGCGTTGGCGATGCTGTGCGAGTCGGCCGCAGACACGACGTACTCCAGGTTCGCGAGCCCGGCGTCGATCGCCCGCACCGCGCCTCGGCTGTTCGCCACCAGCGCCGAGAAGTGCACGCCGGACCAGTCGCCGAGGTGCTTGGCGAGTTCGTCGGCGTCGGCCATCGCGGGCACCGCTTTGGGTGACACGAAACTGGTCACTTCGATGCGGCGCACGCCGGTGGCGACGAGGGCGTCGAGCATGGCGAGCTTGTGGTCGAGCGAAACGGGGTCCTCGAGCTGTAGGCCGTCTCGCATGCCGACCTCGCGGATGTCGATGCCGGCGGGCAGATCGAGCGCGCTCATGGTTCCACTATGCCCGTTGCGGCATCCGCAGCCGACCCACTCCCCGGCACACCAGGTATATCGCGAACGAGATCGTGGTCACGTACGGGCTGATCGGGATGCCGTCGCTGCCCAGTTCGAGCAGGATGCCGCCGACCATCGCCACCACCCCGAAACCGATGCTCAGCGCCGCCACCGCGAACGGTGACGCGGTTACTCGCATCGCCGCCGCGGCCGGGGTGCAGACGATGCTGAGCACCAGTAACGCCCCGACGATCTGCACCGACATCGCGACTGTCAGGCCTAGCAGCAGCATGAACACCGGCGAGAGCACCCGCACCGGCACGCCGCGCGCGGCTGCCACCTCCGGATCGGTGCTCGCGAACGTGAGTGGCCGCCATATCACCAGCAGCGCACCGATCACCACGACGGCCACCACGATCAACGCGGCGAGCGCCGGGGTGTCGACCGCGACGATCTGCCCGGTGAGCAGCCCGAACTTGTTCGCCGACCGGCCTTGGTACAGCGACAGGAACAGCACGCCCAAACCCAACCCGAACGGCATGAGCACGCCGATGATCGAGTTGCGGTCGCGTGCCCGCGCGCCGAGCGCTCCGATCACCAATGCCGCGGTGAGCGACCCGACGATCGAGCCCGCCACCACGCTCACGCCGAGCAGGAGGAAGCCGGCGGCGCCGGCGAAGGACAGCTCGCTCACGCCGTGCACCGCGAACGGCAGGTCGCGCATCATCACGAACACGCTGACCAGGCCGCCGAGGACCCCGAGCACCGCGCCGGCGACCAGCGAGTTGTGCACGATCGCGAGTAGCGAGCTGTAGTCGGAGAAGTCGAACACCCGGTCCCAGATACTCACGCCCGAACCTCGTGATGGTGCTCGTGGGCGTGCACGTCAGGCACCCCGGCCACCAGGATCCGTCCGGCCGAGTGGACGACCTCGACCGGTGCGCCGTACAGCCGGGTGAGGGTCTCGGATGTGAAGACCTCCTCGACCGTCCCGATCCGGAATTGCCCACCCGCGAGGTAGAGCACCCGGTCGACGTACGGCAGCACCGGGTTGATCTCGTGTGTCACGAACAAGACCGCGGTGTCGTGGTCGCGCCGGCGTCGGTCGACGAGAGACGTCACGGTGCGTTGGCTGCTGAGATCCAGTGACAGCAACGGCTCGTCGCACAGCAGCAGCGCCGGATCGCCGACCAGTGCTTGCGCGATCCGGACGCGTTGCTGCTCGCCGCCGGACAGCAGCCCGATCGGCAGGTCGGCGTAGGGGTCGGCGTCGACGGCGTGCAGCGCCGTCGCGACCGCCTTGTGCCGCCCAGCCGAAGGGAATGCGACACCCCAGCGATGCCCGTCCAACCCTTGGCCCACGACGTCGCGGGCGCGCAACGGTGTCAGCGGATCCTGTCGCCGCTGCTGCGGGATGTAGCCGATCACCTTGCTGCCGCGCGTGGCCGGTCGTCCGGCCACCTCGACCTGCCCGCCGGTCAACTGCTGCAGCCCGAGGATTGCCTGCAACAGGCTCGTCTTGCCCGAACCGTTCGCGCCGAGGACGGCGACGAACTCGCCGCGGGTCACCTCCAGGTCCAAGCCGGCCCACAGGGTCCGCTCGCCGTGACGCAGCGACGCATTCCGCAGGCGCAGCACGCTGTCCGTGCCGGAGTCGGTCATGACAGCGCCGCCTGGACGGCCGCGAGGTTGGCGCTCATCCAGCCGACGTAGCTGCGGCCGGCCGGCAGCGTCTCGGTCACCGGCACCACCGCCACGTGCTGCCCGCGCGCCGCCGCCAGCACCCGCTTCGTCTCGACGCTGGCCGTCTGCTCGTTGTAGACGAGCGCCCTCACCTCGCCGGTGCCGAACAGCTGCAACGTCTCGTGCAGCACCCTCGTCGGCACGTCGGTGCCCTCCTCGATCGCCTCGCTGAACGCGGCGGGCGTGCGGTTCACCAGCCCGCACGCGGTGAGCAGGTACAACGGCACCGGCTCGGTGATGGCGACGCCGGAGCCGGCGTGTGCGGACCTGATCGCTGCCTCGACCCCTTGCAGTCCGGCGATGCGGGCGTCCAGCGCCCGCGCGTTCGCACGGTAGATCGATGCATGGGCGGCGTCGAGGCGGGCCAGTTCGGCGGCGATGCGCTCGACCACGGCCCGCACGGTCGGGAAGTCGTACCAGACGTGCTCGTTGAGGTCCGGACCGCGCTTGCCGGAGATCCGCACGGCGTTGACGACGGGCGCCTTGGAGTCGGCGGAATCGCGCATGCGGTCCATGAAGTCGTCGTATCCGCCGCCGTTCTCGACGATCATGTCGGCCCGCGACACGGCGAGCTGAGTGCGGGCGTTGGCCTCGTAGGAATGCGGGTCGGCACTGGGGTTGTCGATGATCGAGGTGATCTGCACGATGCGCCCGACGAGCTCGCCGGCGACCGTCGACACCAGGTTGCCGTACACGTCTGTCGAGGCGACCACCCGCAGCCGCCCATCGGCGCCGCCGCCCGAGCTCGCCGAGCACGCCGAGACCAGCAGGGCGAACGCCACGAGGCCCGCCGCGAACCGGCTCCGCATGATCGTCCCTCGTTGAACCGAATTGATAACGATGTTCATTAGCACTGTAGACGGTACCCCGGGATCCGCAGCGCCGTAAACAGGAATCATTCCCAATTGCTGTGAGCGGGCTACGGCCGCCACACCCCCGTAACCGGCTCGTCGTACGGTGCCGCGCGTGAACACCGCGGACCTGCTCGCCATCCGTGCGGCCGACCTGCAGATCGACCGGCTCGGCGAGCGCACCGTCGACAGCCCGCTCAGCGACCTGCTCGGGTCGATCCGCGAGACCATCCACTACGTCACCGAACACGACCGGGTGCTCATCGACGACACGCTCGGCATGGCCACCCGCCGGGGCGGGCTGTCCGCCGACCTGCCGGCGTTCAACCCCGGCGGCCCGCGCGCGCAGCTCTACTTCCGGCCCGCCGAGGTCACCGCCGCGATCGTCACCTGCGGCGGCCTGTGCCCCGGGCTGAACAACGTGATACGCGGCCTGGTGCTGCAACTCACCGAGGTGTACGGCACCCAGTCGATCTACGGATTCCGTAATGGATATCAGGGGCTGACCGACGGGTCCGAGCCGGTCCGGCTGACGCCTGAGTCGGTGAGCGACATCGACAACCGCGGCGGGACGATCCTCGGCACCTCGCGCGGCAACCAGCCACCGGCAGCCATGGTCGACACACTCGTGGCGCACGGCGTCGACATGCTCTTCGTGATCGGCGGTGACGGCAGCCTGCGCGGCGCCCAGACGATCTCCGACGAGGCGCTGCGCCGCGGCTTGAAGCTGGCCGTCATCGGCATTCCGAAGACGATCGACAACGACATCCCGTGGATCGACCACAGCTTCGGGTTCCAAACTGCGTTCGCGCGGGCGATCGAGTCGATCCGTGCCGCGCACACCGAGGCTTCGTCGACGCGGAACGGCATCGGGCTGGTCAAGGTGATGGGGCGGCATTCCGGCTTCATCGCCTGCTACGCGTCGGTGGCGAGCCCCGACGTCGATTTCGTGCTCATCCCGGAGGTGCCCTTCGACGTCGACGTGTTCACCGCGGCGGTGCGCGAGCGCGTCGCACGGCGCGGGCACGTGCTCGTCGTAGTGGCCGAGGGTGCTGGGCAGGAGCTGTTCGAGGCGAACGGGCAGTTCGACGCGTCGGGCAATGCTCGGCTCAACGACATCGGCGTGCTCCTGCGCGAACGGATCGCCGCTGCCCTCGCCGACCTGCCGCACTCATTGCGCTACGTCGATCCCGGCTACGCGATTCGTTCCGTTCCGGCCAACGCCTACGACGCGGTGTACAGCATGCGGCTGGCCCAAGCAGCGACACACGCGGCGATGGCCGGCTTCACCGCATTGGTTGTCGGCCGCTGGCACGGCCGGTTCGTGCACGTGCCGATCGCGCTCGCCACGGCCAGCCGCAACCAGGTCGACCCACACGGCGACCTGTGGGTAGCTGTGCTCGAGTTGACCGGCCAACCACCGCAGATGCGCCCCGCGGTGGCCCAGCAGGTCTGATCATGCCTACGCTGTGGCCCGGAGGGTGTACGCGATGACACGGGTAAGCCTCGCAGCCAAGCAACAGTCGAAGAACCTCGCGCTCGTCGCGATGCTGTTCGCGGTCGCCATGACGTTCATCGACCAGACGATCGTGGCGATCGCCTCGCCCAACATCCAGGCCGAACTCGACCTGAGCCGCGCCGAGTCGCAGTGGGTCGTGAACGCGTACCTGCTGGCGCTGGCGGCGACCTTCGCGCTGGGAGGGCGGCTCGCCGACGTGCTCGGCGCCAAGCGCATGGTGCTGATCGGCATTGTCGGGTTCGCGGGGTCGTCGGCGCTGTGCGGCGCCACTCCGGAGGGCAATGCAGCGGAAACCTGGATCATCGGCTTCCGGGTGCTGCAGGGCGTCTCCGGCGCCATCATGATCCCTGCCGCGCTTGCGATCGTGGTGGAGGCCTTTCCGATCCGCGAGCGCGGCCGCGCGCTGGCGATCTTCTTCGGCGTCAGTGGTGGGCTGACCTCGATCGGGCCGATCGCCGGCGGCTATCTCACGCAGTGGACGTGGCGGGCGATCTTCTGGATCAACGTGCCGGTCGCGATCGTCGCGCTGGTGCTGACGTTCATGGCGCACCTGGAGACGCGGGCGCGGCCGGAGCCGATCGACTGGCCCGGCGCGCTACTCGTGATCATCGGTATGGGCTTGTCGGTGCTCGGCTTCGAGCAGGCCCCGATCTGGGGCTGGAGCAACCCCGCTACCTGGGCGTGCATCGTCGGCGGCCTGATCGTGCTCGGCGCGTTCGTGCGGTTCGAGTTCGGCCGTCCCTATCCGCTGATCCGGATGGAGGTGTTCCGCAACCGGGCGTTCATGGTCGACAACGGCGTGCTGTTCTTTTCGATGATCGCGTTCGTGCCGGTGTTCTTCTTCGCCGCGGTCTACTCGCAGGTGTCACTGGGCTACGACGCCACCAGCGCCGGGCTTTACCTGCTGGTGTTCTTCGCCGGCTTCGCGCCGGCGGCGCAGGTCGGCGGCAACATGCTCGACAAGGGCGGCGCCCGCCGGCCGGTCGTGCTCGGCAGCGCGCTGGCCACGGTCGGTTTCGCGCTGTGGGCCTGGAAGATCACGGACCTGAGCCTCGGCGCGCAGTGGGTCTACATCGTCCTCTCCGGCGCGGGGATCGGCCTGCTGCTGGGGCCGGCGAGCACCGATGCCGTCAACCGCGCGATCGGCGCCTCGTACGGCGAGGTCACCGGCATCACCCAGACGGTGCGCAACTACGCCTCCACGCTCGGCATCGCGGTGCTCGGCACGGTGTTGTCGACGATCCTCGCGGACCGCCTCACCGCGTCGTTCGAGTCGTTGCACATCCCGGGCGGGGTTGCCAAGCAGATTGCCAACGACATCACCACCGGCAAGTCCGGCGCGTCGGGCTCGGCACCTTCGGCGATCCGCGAACGGGTCACCGAGGCGCTGCAGATGGACTTCGCATATGCGACCCGCGGGGTGCTGATCGGCATGGCGATCGCGCTCGGGTTGTCGTTCCTCGTCGCTCTCGCTCATCCGGGTCGGCAGGCGCCCGACGCGGAACAAGCCGAAGCCGCGCCGTGAGCGACGCGGTCGGCGCCGTACTCGTGCACGGGTTGTGGCACGGCGGCTGGGCGTGGGATGAGGTGCGCGAACGACTGTTCGCGGTCGACGTGCCCAGCGTCGCGGTCGACCTGCCGATGCGCGATCTGGCCGGCGACGTCGCCGCGGTCCGGACCGCACTCGATGATTTCGACCGCCCGGCCGTGCTGGTCGGACACTCCTACGGCGGGGCGGTGATCACCGACGCCGGCGTGCATCCGCTGGTACGCGAATTGCTGTATCTCGCGGCGTTCCAGCTCGATACCGGCGAGTCCGTGGGGCGCACCCTGCCCGATCTCGCGGTGCCGCCGACCCGCCTCGGCGCGGCACTGCGATTCGACGACATCTCCGACGAGGTGCGGGTCGACCCGCACCTCGGCGCCGCGGCGCTCTACGGCGATGCGCCGGCCGAACTGGTGGCCGCCGCGCTCGCGCGGCTGCGGCCGGTACATCGGCCGGTGTTTCGAGGTGTGCCCGAACAGATCGCATGGCGCGCGGTCCCGTCGACGTATGTGGTGTGCACCGCCGACGAGACGGTGCACCCTGACCTGGAGCGGGCCATGGGCCGGCGGGCGAGTCGGGTCGTCGAGCTCGGCGCCGGTCACAGCCCGTTGCTGACCGAGCCGGACGCGGTGGCCGACCTGATCGTCGACGCGGTCACACGCGTGCGGAGTCAGTAGCCGCCGGTTCGACCCACGCCGACTCCTGTGGCATCAGGATCCACAGGATCGGGTAGACGAGCAGCTGGCTGCCAGGGATCAGCAGCAGCACCAGGATGAACAGCAACCTGGTGGGCCAGGGCTCGAGGCCGAGGCGCCGGCCGAGACCGGCCAGCACTCCGCCGAGCACCCTGCCTTCGCGGGCTCGTACCAGGCCCTGTTTCCGAAATGCTTCGTGAATGGACTCCATCTGAACTCCCCGGTCGTGTGGTTTCGATACCGACACGATCGCGCGAGCAAGGCCCGACGCGCATCGGAGACAATCCCGAGGCGTACCCCTGATTTCGACTCGCGCGGCTCAGGGTCGGGGTGGGTGTCCGTTATTGAGACGGCGCGAATTCCGTTGAATCTGCGACGTTAAGAGCCTCGCCGACCTACAGTGCGAGACGTTTCTGGATCGCTGCGGGGAAGACGCGATCCGGCCCGAGACGCCTCTGTGTCAGGAGGAATACCGTCATGCTCGAACGCGCGAAAGCCGCTATCCCGCTCGCCGGGGTGATCGCCGTCCTCGCCTTCCTCTGGGTCGAATTCAGCCTGAACTTCACGTTCCACTGGGTGACCGACGGCAACCTCGGCATCGGATTGAGCCTGCCGAGCAACTTCCACCTGATCGTGCCGGCGGCATTCGTGTCGTGGGGTTTGTTCTTCGCGGCCGGCGCCGACATGGGGGCCCTCACCAAGGTCGTGGTGGCCTCGGTCGTGGGCACCGTGGCGGCGCTGCTGCTCATGTGGATCGGGCCGGCTCTCGCCGATCTGCCTGATTTCTGGGGCATCGCGGTGACCGTCGGCGTGCTGGCCTTCATCGTCGTGGTGGCCTCCGCCGTCGGGGACTGGTACTACGTGCCGGCGATCTTCGGCGCCTTCGCGGCGACGGTGTTCTGGTGGATCGCGACCGGCCTGGACGGTTGGGCGAAGAACGGCGGCGGCGTCGGCAACAGCCTCGCGGCACTGGCGAAGCCGGCCACCGCGGGAGCCGGCGCCTTCGGCGGGGTGTTGTCGACGCCACGCGGCTGGGTGTTCGTCGACGTGTTGGTGACCTTGCTCATCGGCTGTCTGCTCGGCTGGCTGTCGGTCAAGCTGGCCGCCGTGTTCACACCGCGGCACAGCGCCCCCGCGCAGCCGCGACCCGCCGAGGTTTGACCGGACGCCGTCGATGGCATCATCGGGGCGGTGACGTGGTGGCAATCGGCGGTCGTCTACCAGATCTATCCGCGCAGCTTCGCCGACGGGAACGGTGACGGCGTCGGTGACCTCGCCGGCATCCGGGCGAAGCTGGACTATCTCGCGACACTCGGCGTCGACGTCATCTGGCTCTCGCCGGTGTACCCATCGCCGCAGGACGACGCCGGTTACGACATCAGCGACTACCAGGACATCGAGCCGGTGTTCGGCACCCTCGCCGAGTTCGACGACCTACTGGCCGCGATCCACGAGCGCGGCATGAAGCTGGTGATGGACCTCGTCGTCAACCACACGTCCGACGAGCATCCGTGGTTCGTCGCGGCCCGCTCGGCCAAGGACGATCCGAAGCGCGACTGGTACATGTGGGCGCCGCCGCGGCCGGGCGCGATCGGCGGCGATCCGGGTGCCGAACCGAACAACTGGACCAGCTTCTTCAGCGGCTCGGTGTGGGAGTGGGACGAGCCCAGCGGCGAGTATTACCTGCATCTGTTCAGCCGCAAGCAACCGGACCTGAACTGGGACAATCCGGACGTCCGGCGCGCAGTCCACGACATGATGCGCTGGTGGCTCGACCGCGGGGTGGACGGGTTCCGCATGGACGTCATCAACATGATCTCCAAGACTCCGGGACTGCCCGACGGCGACCCGATCGACGGCGGACCTCTAGGCGACGGCGGTCCGTACTTCCTGTGCGGGCCGCGCATCCACGAGTTCGTGCACGAGATGCATGCGCAGGTGTTCGCCGACCGCCCTGCGTTGCTCACCGTCGGCGAGATGCCCGGCGTCACCGTGGAGCAGGCGCGGCTGTTCACCGACCCGGCGCGGCACGAGATCGACATGGTGTTCCAGTTCGAGCACGTGTCGCTCGACGCGGAAGGCAGCAAGTGGGCGCCCAAGCCCTTCCGGCTCGTCGACCTCAAGGAGTCGCTCGGCCGCTGGCAGACGGGCCTGGCCGACGTCGGCTGGAACAGCCTGTACTGGAACAACCACGACCAGCCGCGGGTGGTGTCGCGGTTCGGCGACGACTCGCCGCAGTTCCGGGTGCGGTCGGCGACGATGCTCGGCACGATCCTGCACCTGCACCGCGGGACGCCGTACGTGTATCAGGGCGAGGAACTCGGGATGACCAACGCCGGGTTCGGCGACATCGCCGACTACCGCGACATCGAGTCCCTCAACCACCACGCCGCGGCCGCTGCGGCCGGCGCCGACCTGGCCGACGTGCTGAGCGCGCTACGCAGCAAGAGCCGCGACAACGGTCGTACCCCGATGCAGTGGGACGCGAGCCCGCAGGCCGGGTTCACCACCGGCACACCATGGCTGGCGGTCAACCCGAACCACGTCGAGGTCAACGCCGCGGACGCGGTGGCCGACCCGGACTCGGTGTTCCACCATTACCGCAAGCTGATCGAGCTGCGGCACACCGAACCGGCCGTCGCCCTCGGCGACTTCGCCATGCTGCTGCCCGACGACCCGGTGATCTACGCGTTCACCCGGCGTCTGAACGACGTCGAGCTGCTCGTCGTCGGGAACTTCTCAGGCACCGACGCGACGGCCGACGTGCCCGGATGGGCGGGGGCCGAACTGCTGCTGGGCAACTATCCCGACGCCGCCCAGGGTTCGGTGCTGCGGCCTTGGGAGGCGCGGGTCCACCGCCGCAGGGCATAGTTGTCGGGTGCAAACGGTCGCGCTCTCCTGGCAGCACGCCGGAGAGCTCGCCGTCGTGCTCGCCGCGACCGGCGGCGCGATGGCGCTCGCCAAGGAGAAGCGGGTCCGCAACGTCGGCGCGTTCTTGCGCGAGGCGGCGGTCATCGGCGTGCTGTACGCGCTGTGGCAGCTGGCCGGCGAGCTCGCCGGGCTGAGTCCGCAGGGCGCGTATACGCGGGGGTATTGGATCGCGCACTTCGAGCGCGACATCTGGCTACCGTCCGAGCACGCGGTGCAGCAACTCGTGATCGGACATTCGTTCGTGGTGCAGGCGATGAACCTGTACTACGCCACGATGCACTTCACGATGATGTTCGTCTTCCTGATCTGGTTGTTCGTGCGTCATCGCGACCAGTACCGGCCGGTGCGCCAGGTGTTGGCCTGGACCACGCTGTGCTGCCTGCTCGTGCAGCTCGTGCCGGTGGCGCCGCCGCGGATGCTGACCAGTCTGCACATCGTCGACACCGGGATGGCGTACGGGCAGTCGGTGTACGCGAACGGATTCCCGGCCGACCAGCTCTCCGCGATGCCGTCGGTGCACGTGGCGTGGGCGGTGCTCATCGGCTACTACGCCTGGCGGGTCAGCACGAGCGGCTGGCGCTACCTCGGCCCGGGGCACGCGGCGATCACGATCTTCGTCGTGGTGGCGACCGGCAACCACTGGTGGCTCGACGGCATCGTCGCCGTCATGCTGCTGGTGGCCTGCGCCTGGGGCGTGCTCGGTGTGCGCACCGGATGGCGCAAATTGAGACCTCCGATCCACGCGATCGCGCCCAGCGTCGACAGGGAGACGATCGACGTTCGGAGGTAGCGATGAAGGCGCTGGTGTATCACGGGCCGGGCAACAGAAGCTGGG
Organism: uncultured Actinomycetota bacterium; assembly: GCA_963718805.1. Classification (GTDB taxonomy): domain Bacteria; phylum Actinomycetota; class Actinomycetes; order Mycobacteriales; family Jatrophihabitantaceae; genus Jatrophihabitans. The sequence goes on from CAVQZY010000002.1 coordinate 370,072, forward strand.
AGGACGTGCCCGACGCGACGATCCAGGACCCGACCGACGTCGTCGTACGGGTCGATACGACGACGATCTGCGGCACCGACCTGCACATCCTGCACGGCGACGTCCCGGCGGTCACCGACGGCCGGATCCTCGGCCACGAAGCGGTCGGCACGGTGATCGAGACCGGCTCGGCGGTCGGCAGCTTCGCAGTCGGCGACCGGGTGCTCGTGCCGGCGATCACCCGGTGCGGACGGTGTTCCTACTGCACCCGTAGCATGCCGTCGCACTGTCAGTCGGTCGGCGGCATCGGCTGGATCTTCGGCCACCTGATCGACGGCACCCAGGCGGAATCGGTGCGGGTGCCCTACGCCGACACGTCGCTGTACGCAGTGCCCGACGGCGTGACCAACGAGCAGGCGATCTTCCTGGCCGACTCGCTGCCGACCGGCTACGAGGTCGGCGTGCTTGCCGGTCGGGTGCGCCCGGGCGACACGGTAGCCGTGGTCGGCGCCGGCGCGGTGGGGCTCGCGGCGATCCTGACGACCGGCCTGTGGGGCGCGGCGAAGGTCGTCGCGATCGACTCGAACAAGTTCCGGCTGGAGAAGGCTCGCGACTTCGGCGCCACCGACACTGTCGAGGTCGGGCCGGACAGCGTCGCCGAGGTGCTGTCGCTGACCGACGGACTGGGGGTCGACGTCTCGATCGAGGCGGTCGGCTACCCCGAGACATTGCTGACGGCCGCCCGCCTGGTGCGCCCCGGCGGCACCATCGCCAACATCGGCGTGCACGGCGTGCCCGTCGAGCTGCCGATGCAGGAGATGTGGATCCAGAACGTCACGATCACGATGGGCCTCGTCGACACCGTGTCGATCCCGATCCTGCTCAAGATGGTGGACAGCGGCCGGATCCCGGCCGAGAAGATGGGCACGCACACGTTCACCTTCGACGAGATCGACCAGGCCTACGACGTCTTCGCCAACGCCGCCGACGAGCAGGCGCTCAAAGTGGTGATCACCCCGGGCTGAGCGGGAGGTCGCGCATCCGGCCGATCCGCGTCGCCAGGATGCACAGGCACGCGAGTGCGTTTAGCCGCGGTCATGACGATGATCGTCGCGCGGGTGCCGACCTGGGCGGCGAGCGCGCCTGCCACGAGCGCGGCGATCGGCATGGTGCCGAAGTCGATGAGGTGGCCGGTGGCGGCCACGCGGCCCATCACCGGGCCGGCCAGGCGGACCGCGTCGCCGAGCCAGAAGGCGCCGAAGTCGTGCGGCAGCCGGCTCGAAGTGATCGCGGCGGTGGCGTTGCGGGCCTGACGGGATGACCTCCGTGCAAGTGTTGCGGGCCGGGCGCGACGAGATCGGTCACGCCGTGTCGGCCGAGCGAGCGCAGCGCCGCCCAGGTCGCGACGCCGCGAGCACGCCGGGACAGTTCCGGCACCTTCTCGTACGGGTCATCACCCGGCCGGTCGCCGACGCTCGCCAACCAGGACTGCGCGTGGGCGAGCGCCTGGTGCAGCGCCCGGTCGTGGTCCTGCCCCCGAACGGTCATGGACTGATTCTGGCCGTACCGTACGGGCCGTGCAGATCCGCGCCGCCGACAACCGGGACTGGCCGGCGATCTACGATTTCTTCCGGGCGATCGTGGCCGACGGGAAGACGTACGCGTATCCGGAAGACCTGCCCTCAGATGCGGCACGGGCGCTGTGGATGGAGCCGGCGCCGGGTCGCACGGTGGTCGCGGTCGACGGCGAGTTCGTCGTCGGCTCGGCGAAGATGGGACCGAACCGGCCCGGTCGCGGAGCGCACATCGCGACCGCCAGCTTCATGGTCGACCCGGGTCGGCAGGGTCGCGGCGTCGGGCGAGCGCTCGGCGAGCACGTCGTCGATTGGGCCCGCACGCAACGGGTATCGGGGGATCCAGTTCAACGCGGTGGTCGAGACGAACACCGGCGCGGTGCAGCTGTGGCGGGCGCTCGGCTTTCAGATCATCGGCACGGTGCCCGAAGCGTTCGACCACGCGCGCGACGGCCTGGTCGGCCTGCACGTGATGTACCTGCCTCTGACGTGATCAAGACTCCGTGACGCTGGGAACGATAGGCGCATGGCGGATACCGGTTTCCGCGGCGACTTGCGCGACGCGATCTCGGCAGGCACGGTGCTGCTGGTCGTCGTGGTCGGCGTCGCCGGCACACTCGTCGGGTCGTCGCGGACCCGTGATCGCGTGCCAGCGGGCAAGCACGAGGCGGACAGCGACGCGGCGGTGTGACACGCTCGGCAGCACCTACGGCCCCGGGGGCGATCATGGCTGCTGCGCACGTCGTCGACGGCTTCGTGCCGTCGGTCAACGGGTTCCGGTTCACGAACAGCTTCCCGCCGGCACCGACAGTGCGCATCGACCTCGGTCCGATCGGCACGGTCGGGTTGGGCAACGCAAGCCAAGGCGTGTGCGGTGGGATGGCCTTCGCGGTGCGCGACTATTTCGAGGCGCGTCGACCGGTCCCCGAACTGGCCGTGCCGCCCGCGCCCGACACGCCACTGTTCAAGTACGTCACCAGCCGCTTGATCGACAGCTTCAACGGCGTCGACGGAGTCGCCACCTACATCAGCTGGATGTGGCTGCCGAGCGCCGACGTGCACTTGATCATCGGCTCCCAGCCCGGCACGTTCAGCCGCACCGTGTCCGGTACGTGGCCCAAGGTACGTGCCGATGTCGATGCGAACCACCCGAGCCCGCTCGGGTTGGTCACCGTGCACACCCGCGACATCAAGCAGGTGGGCAAGTGCCACCAGGTGCTGGCGTACGGGTACCGGGTCGACGACGATCAAACCGTCACGCTGCAGATCTACGATCCGAACACGCGCCACGACGACGCTGACGATGTGTGGATTTCGTTTTCCGCCAAGAACGCCTCGAAGCCGTCTGACATTAGGCACAACGTGAATATCGCCGAGGACACGTTGCACGGGTTCTTTCGCTCGGTGTACTCGAAGAAGGCTCCGCCGGCTGGGGTTTGAGAGCGAAGGGTCGGCGAGGCGGAGTCGATCCGTGGCCGAGCGCGAGGCCGGTATCGAGGCGCTGCTGACCTGCGACCGCACCTGCCGTTCCCAGGCGGTCGCCGCGACACTCGCCACGCCGAACGGGGCCACGTCCACCCGGACACCACTACCGACAACCACCAGACACGCTTCCCGTCGAGGCACGACCCGCTCGTCTCGCCCAACCGGCGAACGCAACCGCCGGCCCGAGGTGACGGCGCCGCGCGACCGAAGTCGAGCGTTCGAGAGACTGTCCCCATGCCCAACGCATTGGTCACCGGAGTCAGCCGGCGCGCGGGGATCGGGTGGGCGGTCGCGCAGCGGTTGTGTGCGGACGGGTGGGCTGTATCGGCGTCGGGCTGGCCCGCGCACGACCGGGACCAGCCGTGGGGGGCGGACGTCGGCGAGCCCGATCTGCCCGGGGTCACCTGGGTGCCGGCGAACCTCGCGAAGGAGAAGGCGCCGCGGCGGCTGGTGGCCGAGCACGTCACCCGACACGGCAGCGTCGACGCACTGGTGGCGGTGCATGCCCGCGCCAGCAACCAGAACCTGCAGAACGTCACGGCAGAGGAGCTGGACGCGTCGTTCGCGGTGAACACCCGCGCAACCGTGCTGCTCGTCCAGGCCGCCGCGAAGGCGGGAGTGCGGCGCGTCGTGCTGTTCACCACCGGGGTGCACCGCGACGTGATGCCCGACGAGATTCCCTACGTCGTCTCCAAGGCCGCCATTCAAGGGGTCACGCCGACGCTCGCGGCGGCGTTGGCGCCGTCCGGCGCGACGGTCAACTGCATCAACCCGGGACCGAACGACACCGGTTACGCCGACAAGGAGCTGCGCGAGGCGATCGAGGTGCGGATGCCGCTCGCCAGGCGATGGGGCACGCCCGCCGATACCGCTGAGCTGGTGGCCTGGCTCGTGTCGGACTCCGCCGGTTGGATAACCGGCCAGACCATCGACTCCGACGGCGGCTGGGCGGTGCGTTCCGGGCCGCAGCGCGACTGACGAACGGCGAGGTGTCGATTCGGCGGGTGCCCGTTCGTGCGGGTGGTGGCCGGGCAACGGTGACCTTCACCGCAGCGTCACGTGGCCGTGCAGCGTTTCGATCGTCAAAGTCAACGATGCGTCGGCTCCGGCGTCGACGCGCAGGTCGGCGCCCACGGCCGTCAGCTCTGAACCGACCCGGGCCGGATCGGGATGGGTGGCGGTCAGGCTCACCAGCGGCGCTCGCGGTAGGTCACGAGTGGTCGGGTGCGCGGTCGCGCCCCAGTCGATCACGAACGGCACCACCCCCGGCAGCGGCGGGGTGAGCCGCCACCGCACCAGCTCACCGGCCGGCGTCGCTCGTGACATTTCCCGCGGCGATCCAGGGTCGTACCCGTTGGCGCGCGCCGCGGCCACCGCGGCGTCGATGTCGGTGGTGCGGACCGCCCAGGTCACCACCCGCGGTGCGTCGATCCGGTCGACGCGCAACCATCGCCCGCCGCCCGGAGCCGGCTGCTCCGGATCCGGCCCGATCAGCTCCAGGTACTGCCTCCCGCCGAGGTCTACCAGATAGTTGGCGGTGCCGAGGCCGGCGTGGCTCCCGCCGCGCGCCGGCATGAGCCCGGTGCGCCGGGCGAAGTCGGATACGGCGCGCTGCAGATCGGGAGCGGCGTACACCACGTGGTCGAGCGGCACCAGAGGAGTATCGGTCAGGGCAGCACCATCCAGGTCCGGCCGTCGATCAGCTCCCGAGCGGCGTCGAGATGCCCGGCATGGCACGCGGTTTCGGCGATGACGTGCAGCACCACCTCGCGCAGCGTGTGTAGGCGCCAGTCGCCGAACTGCTGCGCCGGCCACCATCCGGGCGCGTCCGCCGGTTCGCGACCCGCGCGCCACTCGTCGGCGAGCTCGGTCTGGCGGCGGTAGTCGGCGAGCACGTCGGCCGCCGGGCGGTCGTCGGGCACCTGCCACACGTCGTCCCGGTGATCGGTCAGCTCAGCGATCACCGCCGGGTCACCGGCGACCACCGCGCCGAACCAGAACCGCTCCACGTGCACAGCCAGGTGCGCCACCATCCCGACACAGCTCCAGCCGGTCGGCAGCATCGGCCGGCGCAGCGCGGTGTCATCGAGGCCGTCGAGGATGCCCAGCACGTGACCACGCTGGGCCCGCAGACAGCTCAACAGCTGGCTCAATTCGGTGTCGGTCATGTAGCGGTGGTCGGAGCCGCACGAGTCGATGTCGACATCCCGCGAGTCCGCTCCGACCTCTGGTCGTACCGTTCGCCCCGAGGAGTGACGATGAAGTACTTGCTGCTGATCCACACGAACGCGACCAACTGGGGCCACCCGGCCTTCGCCCGCACGCAGGAGTTCCGGGCGCTCCCGCCCGACGACCAAGACGGTGCGCACGCACAGTTCGAGACCCTCCTGCGCGAGATCAGCGACAGCGGCGAGCTGGTCGACGCGCGGCCCCTGGCCGATCCGAGCACCGCGCACACGGTGCGGGTGCGCGGCGGTGAGCTCAACCTCACCGACGGGCCGTTCATCGAGGGCAAGGAGCAGCTGGCCGGGTTCTTCGTCGTCGACTGCGAAAGCCCCGAACGCGCGCTGCAGATCGCGGCACGCTTCCCCGACGCCCGGTTCGCGTCGGTCGAGGTGCGCCCGATCATGGACCTCTCCGGCGACACGAACGAGTGACTGCCGGGGTCTGCGACGACCTGCTGCGGCGCGTGGCGCCGCGAGTGCTCGCCGCCCTGCTGCGCCGCGGCGCCGACTTCGAGACCGCGGAGGACGCTGTCCAGGAGGCGCTGCTGGCCGCGGCGACGACGTGGCCGCAACGGGGTATTCCGGATCGTCCGGATGCGTGGCTGATCACCGTCGCCGGCCGTCGGCTGACCGACCAGATCCGCAGCGAGAGCGCCGCGCGCCGGCGTGAGCAGACGGTGGCCGCTCGCATGCCGCGCGCGCAATTCATGGCGCCGCCCGCCGACGAGCCGCCACCCGGCGACGACACGCTCGCGTTGCTGGTGCTGTGCTGCCATCCGAGCCTGACTGCGAGCACGCAGGTCGCGTTGACCCTGCGCGTGGTCGGCGGGCTGCGCACCGCCGAGGTCGCGCGCGCCTTCCTGGTGCCGGAGCGCTCGATGGCCCAGCGTCTGTCCCGGGCGAAGCGCACCATCCGCGAGGCCGGCGGCCGCTTCGAGGCGCACTCGCGGTCCAATCACGCGCACCGCCTCGACGCTGTCCTGCGAGTGCTGTACCTGATGTTCAACGAGGGGTACACCGCGACGTCCGGGACGAGCCTGCAGCGGCTCGACCTGACCACCGAGGCCATCCGGATCATCCGGCTGGTGCGCGCCGCCCGGCCCGATGACGGCGAGGTAGACGGCCTCTACGCCCTGATGCTGCTGATCGACGCCCGCCGTGCGGCCCGGACCCGCTCGGACGGCTCACTCGTCCCGCTCGCCGAGCAGGACCGCGACCGCTGGGACCGGGCGGCGATCGACGAGGGCGCCCGGGTCGTTCGCGCCGCCCTTGCGACACACCGGGTCGGTCCGTACCAGCTGCAGGCGGCCATCGCGGCGGTGCACGCCGAGGCCGCACGGGCGCAGGACACCGACTGGCCGCAGATCATCGGGCTGTACGACCTGCTCGACCGCGTCGCGCCCAGCCCGGTCGTGACCCTGAACCGGGCGGTCGCGGTGGCGATGGTCCACGGCCCGCAGGCCGGGCTGGACGTGCTCGCGCCGCTGGAGCACGACGAGCGCATCGCCCGGCAGCACCGACTGCCGGCGATCCGCGGCCACCTGCTCGAACAACTCGGTGATCGCGACGCTGCCCTGGCCTGCTACCGCCGCGCCGCGCAGCTCACCCTGAGCGTGCCGGAGCAGAACTATCTGCAACAGCGAGCCGACCACCTCGAGGGATCGATGTTCACCTCGGGCCACTAGTCTGCGAGGGTGTTGGAGGACGTGCGCGAGTACATTGACCGGCTCCAGATCGAGGGCTACTCGATCGGTGCGGACCACGACGACGATCCCGTCCTGATCGACCCGACGGGCCGGGCAGTGGACACCTGGCGGGAGAACTACCCGTACGACGAGCGGATGGACCGCAACGAGTACGACGAGCAGAAGTATCTCCTGCAGGTCGAGCTGCTCAAGCTCCAGAACCACATCTTCGAGTCCGGCGAGAAGCACGTGATCGTGTTCGAGGGCCGCGACGCCGCCGGCAAGGGCGGCACCATCAAGCGGTTCATGGAGCACCTCAACCCGCGGTACGCCCGCGTCGTCGCGTTGACCAAGCCGTCGGACCGCGAGCAGCGGCAGTGGTATTTCCAGCGCTACGCCTCCCAGCTGCCGACCGGCGGGGAGCTCGCGTTGTTCGACCGCAGTTGGTACAACCGCGCGGTCGTGGAGCGGGTGATGGGTTTTGCGTCCGCGCAGGAGTACGAGCAGTTCATCCGGCAGGTGCCGCTGTTCGAGGCGATGCTCGTCGAGAGCGGCATCCGCCTGACGAAGTTCTGGTTCTCGGTGACCCGCTCCGAGCAGCGGACCCGCTTCATCATCCGCCAGGTCGACCCGGTGCGGCAGTGGAAGCTCTCGCCGATCGACCTGCTGTCCCTGGACAAGTGGGACGACTACACCGACGCCAAGGAGGAGATGTTCCGGCGCACCGACACCGACATCGCGCCCTGGACGACGGTGAAGTCGAACGACAAGAAGCGCGCCCGGGTCAACGCGATGCGCTACTTCCTGTCCCAATTCGACTACGAGGGCAAGAACGCAGCGGTCGTCGGCACCCCCGACCCGTTGATCATGCAGCGCGGCATCGACGCGGTCGGCGACTGAGCGCGCGTGATTACTGTTCGGTAGACAACACGGCCGGTGACGGCTGCCGCACCCGGCCGGTGTTGCATTGGCGACACTCGTCGGCCGGTCGAGGGGGGCCCGTTGCACCGGCCCGACGGTGGTCGTAACCTTTCCGAGACCTTCCGGTTCCAAGACGTCCTCCTGGCCGTTGCCGAAAGGTGCCGCCGAATCGCGCACCATCGTGAGAGCCGCAGCGTTGCAGCACTCACGCAGCGAACCGGGGACCCACGCGTTCCCTGGGGTGAATCGGCGCCGCAGCGCGCTACACACCGCGCGAGGCGGCGTCGTAGGGCTTCTTCCAGGCCCGAACCCGACAGCTAACCCGGTAGGCGGGGATGGAAGGAGCGACGGTTCGTGGCGAGTCGCGCTGTTCGACTGTTTCGTCCTATCGCCCTGGTCGGGGCGCTCATCGCCTCGCTGTTGCTGGTGGGTTCGCCCGCCGTCGCGACCCCCGCCGATACCCCCGCCGCCAAGCCGACGGTCGAATCGGTGCGCGCGAAGCTGGACACCCTCGCCCGGCAGAACTCCCAGATCGTCGACAAGTACGACGGCGCGAAGATCCGCCTGGACCAGCGCACCGCCGCCGCAGCCGGCGCCGCCCGGCAGTCCACGCTCGCCCAGCAGCACTACTCCGCCGCCCGCAAGAACCTCGTCCGGGTGATCCAGGCCCAGTACATGGGCTCGGGCATGGGCGCGGCCGGTGCGCTGCTCGACAGCAACAGCTCGCTGAACTACATCGACCGCCTCGACGTGATGGACCTGGTCTCGATCCAGACCACCGAGGTCGTCAAGAACGCCACCCATGCGCGCAAGAGCGCCGCCGCGGCCGCCACCGTCGCCGCCCGCGCTCTCGACGCCGCGAAGACCGAGCGCGCGTCGTTGGCCACGCAGCGCACGGCGGTCCAGAAGCAGATCGCCCGGTACCAGGACCTCCTCGCCACGCTGACCGCCGAGCAGCAGGCCGCCTACGAGCGGGCCGAGGAGGCGCGCGCCGCCGAGGCGCAGGCCGCCGCCGCGAACGCCGGTCCCGCCAACACCAACCAGACCGCAACCGCGACGCATCACAAGAAGAAGCAGAAGAACGCCAATTACGGCGCCTCGAGCATCAAGATCACCGGTGCGCCGTCGGCCAAGGCCGAGATCGCGGTCAAGTTCGCGCTGGCGCAGGTCGGCAAGCCATACGTATTCGCCGCCGACGGCCCCGGCTCCTACGACTGCTCCGGGCTGACCATGGCCTCCTGGCGCGCCGCCGGCGTGCACCTGCCGCACATGGCCTCGGCCCAGTACAACCGCGGGCACCACGTCACGCTGAGTCAACTGCTGCCCGGCGACCTGGTCTTCTACTACCAGCCGATCGGTCACGTCTCGATCTACATCGGCAACGGCCTGCTCGTGTCCGCGCCGCAGCCTGGCGAGAACGTCGAGATCGTCAAGCTGAAGTACACGCTGGGTGATTTCACCGGAGCCACCCGCGTCGGATAGGCGCGCCCGGAGGTCGTCATGCCGTTCGAGACGAACTCCGACATCGCAGCCGCGCTGGGGCTGTTGGTCGAGGCCGCCGCCGGCGTGCAGCCATGGCCGGCGGAGACTGGAAAGTGCGTCGGGAGAACATCGACGGGATGACCGGCGGGCTCGCGCTGATGTGTCGTGATCGCGGTGGTCCGGTGCTGGCGGCGCAGATCCTCGACGTCCGACCAGATTTCGATATCAATAGGCTTGCCGACCTGCGGCAACCGCCCGGCCGGAGCTAGAGCAGGCCACGGCGGTGTGCGGCGTCCACGGCCGCCGCTCGATCGCGTACATCGAGCTTGTCGAACACGTGCAGCAGGTGGGTCTTGACCGTCGTCTCGCTGACGAACAACGCCGCTGCCGCCTGCTTGTTCGTCGCGCCGCCGGCCACCAGCCGCAGCACCTCGACCTCGCGAGCCGACAGGGCGGCAGGCCTCGTCGTGACCGCGCCGGTGGCCGCGCGCGCCATCAACCGGCCGGCCACGGCCGGCGACAGGATGGGCGCACCTGCGTGCGCCGAGCGCACCGCGCGCACGAGTTCGTCCGCGCCGACGTCCTTGAGCAGATATCCGGTGGCTCCCGCCTCGATCGCCGGGAGCACGTCCTGGTCGGCGTCGAACGTGGTGAGGACCAGCACCCGGACGCGGGCGCCGCGATCGCGCAGCGCTCTGATCGTGTCGACACCGCCGCGGCCGGGCATGCGCAGATCGAGCAGGAGTACGTCCGGATCGTGTTGCCCGGCCAGGGCGATCGCCTCATCGCCGTCGGCGGCCTCGCCGACCACGTCGATGTCCTCGACGGTCTCGAAGATGCCACGCAGTCCGTCGCGGACCACAGGATGATCGTCGACGAGCAGGATCCGGATCATCGCACCGGCACCCGCGCAACGAGGGTGGTCCCGCCCGCCGGTTCGCTCTCGACCGCGAGGTCGCCACCCACCCGGCGCAGTCGTTCGCGCATGGTCGAGAGCCCGACCGCGGTGCCGTCGCCGCGCGGGCCGACATCGGCGGGCACGAAGCCGATCCCGTCGTCGCGGACGTCCAGCAGCACGACATCGTCGAGGTAGCTCAACGTCACCGCCACCTTGGTGGCGTGGGCGTGTTTCGCGACATTCGCGAGCCCCTCCTGCGTCGCGCGCAGCAACGCGACCTCCGCGTCGGTGTCGAGTGCGACCGAGTCGCCGACGACCTCGACCTGCGCGGCGATCTTCGAGTCGGAGGTCCAGCGCTGCGCGGTGTCACCGATCGCCGCGCCGAGATGGGAGCCGACGAGCGGCGTGGGTCGCAGCGCCTGCAGCGATCGGCGCGCCTCGGCCAGCCCGCTGCGAGCGAGCGTGCGGGCCTGCGCGACATGCGCGTTCGGCGAGCCCAGCTCGCCGCTACGGTCGGCGGCCTCGAGCTGGGTGAGAATGCCGGCGAGGGCCTGAGCCAGCGTGTCGTGGATCTCGCCGGCCAGCCGCGTCCGCTCGTCGAGCACGCCCGCCTCGCGAGCCTGGGTGACCAGCTGCTCCTGCAGGCCGCGGTTCTCGGCGAGCGCGTCCTGCAGTCGGCGCAGCGTGTCCTCGCGTTGCTGGTCGCGTTGGTAGGACCGGTCGGCGAGGACGCCGATGAAGACGACGAGCACGCTGACGCCGGCCGCCACCACCGTGTACAGCAGCCACATGCCGGCGTTGTCCGGTATGCCACCGACGTAGCTCAGCGACGTGATGACGGCGTTGACGGCGAGCGCGACATAGGCGCCCTTGCCCTTGAAATAGCGGATCGCCTCGGGGAATCCGAACCACGAATAGATGCCGTACCAGGGCGCGATCGCGATCAGCAGCCCGGCGAGCGCGACGCGGCCCACGAAGTAGACGAGCAACCGCCGTTCATGGCCGGTCACCCGGAAACCGCGACCGAGCAGTGCTGCCGTCCATGCCGCGGCGACGACGGTGAGCGCGATGACCCAGCCGAGGTTCGCGGCGTTCCAGCTGCCGGCCGGTTGCAGGAGCGTGATGACCAGCGACGCGGCCAGCAACGGATAAGGCAGCCACCGCATCGGACCGTCGACGGCGAAGCGGAAACCGTTGACGCTGACCAGGACCGTGCGTGGTGGTGCCTGGCTCACCGGATCATCATCCCATCGCGTTCCAGGGACATTCGGCCGATCAGTCCCACCGGTAGGTGCGGACCGCGAGCCGGCCGAACGCCACGGCGTAGCCGGCGAGCACGACCAGCGCGGTGATCGAGGGGAAGTCACCGACGACCGCGGCGGTCATCGCGCGGTTGGCGGCGCCGAGTGGCGTCCAGTCGCAGATCGTGCGCATCAGGTCGGGCATGGTCTGGCGCGGGATCCACAGTCCTGCGCTGAACATCATGGGGAAGAACAGCACCCCGCCGATCGCGTTGGCGACCTTCGCGTTGGGTGCGACCGCGGCGATCAACAGCCCGAGACCGAGCAGCGCCGCGGCGGCGAGCAGGTAGGCGACGACCCAGCCGACGAACTGCCCGCCGGGACCGATCCCGACCGTCGCGCCGATGAGCAGTACCAAGGCGGCGGTGAGCACTGCCAGCGTCAGGTGGATGACGAGTTGGACGGCGAGGACGCGGATCGGTGCGAGCGGCGTGACCGCGAGACGGCGCAGCACACCGCGTTCGCGGTAGGCCCCGAGCACCGGCGGGAGCGCGACCAGCCCGACGATCGCCGTCGACAGCAGGATGATGATCGACTGGTACACCTGGGCGTAGCTGGCGCCGTGCAGATCCGCCGAACTGTGTTTGACGCCCGGTATCGACGCGAGGATCACGAAGCCGATCACCGGCAGCAGGAATCCCCACACGATGCCGGCGGGTTCGCGGACGAACAGTCGCAGCTCGGTGCGGACCGCGGTGTTCATCGCGCTCGAGCGGTGCATCGGTACGGCGGTCGTCGTCATCGGCTTGCTCCTCGGGTCAGGGCGACGAACGCGTCGTCGAGATCGACGGAATGCACCCGCAGGCTGTGCGCCACGACGCCGCGGCGCGCGAGTTCCGAGGTCACCGAGAGGATCACGTCGCCGCGGCCGGACACCGTTACCGCGTCGCCGATCTGGCTGACCGCTGTCACGTCCGGCGACGCCGCGAGCACGGTCGCGTCGAACGTGCCCTCGACACGGAACCGCAGCTCCTGACCACCGCCGGCGAGCTGGTCGACCACCTGCGACGGGCTGCCGGTCGCGACGATCCGGCCGTGGTCGATGAGCGCCAGCCGGTCGCACAGCCGCTCGGCCTCCTCCATGAAGTGTGTGACGAGCACGACGGTCGCGCCGCTGTCCCGGGTCTCCTCGAGCAGGCTCCACACCTCGCGGCGCGCCTGTGGGTCGAGGCCGGTGCTCACCTCGTCCAGCACGGCCACCTGCGGGCGTCCGACCAGTGCCTGCGCGACCGCCAGGCGCTGCCGCTGGCCGCCGGAGAGTCGACCGAACCGGACGTCGTACGAGTCGGCGAGTCGCAGCCGATCGAGCAGCTCACCTGCGTCGGCCGGGTCGGGGTACAGCGACGCGTACAACTGCATAGCCTCGCCTACGGTGATCTTCTCCTGCAGCAGCGCCGTCTGCAGCTGCACGCCGACCACCCGGGTCAGCTCGGTGCGCTGTGTGCGCGGGTCCAGCCCGAGCACGTCGATCGTGCCCGCGTCGGCGCTACGCAGCCCGACGAGGCACTCGACGGTGGTCGTCTTGCCGGCGCCGTTCGGCCCCAGGATCCCGAAGATCTCCCCGGGCTCGACCTGGAACGAGATGCCGTCGACGGCCACCCGCTCGCCGTAGATCTTGCGCAGGTCGTCGACCTTGATCGCAGCCAATCTCACCACTCCTCGTGTCTGCTTCGACAATGCCCGCGCGGCGGCGCGGGCACATCGGCCACGAGGGCGTGATCGACATCCTCCGGATGGAGGATGGTCGATCCGTCCGGTCGCGATGGGTGCGGAACACAGCCAGGACGCGACCCGGCTACGCAACCGAGACTCGCGCGAGCGTCGCCGTCGGTCGATGCGCGATTCGATTTGACCAAGACCTGTCCACCAATCGGTGCAACGAGAGCTCACCCGGCCGATGGTCGGCTATGCCATCTACCGTCGGACCCGCACCACCGAGATCATCGGTCACGGCGGTTCAAACTCGCCGTTACCTACTCCGTTGTCGGGGGCTGCCTCGGTGTCCAGCTGCCGCACAGCACGGCCGGGATCGCCCTGTTCGGTGTCGGTCTCTTAGCCAGCGGCGTCGTGGGCGTGCTGCGCGGCAGACTGACCCACATGTGGAACGAGGCCGGCCGCGTCTACACCCGCGGCACCGCGCTTACGATCGCGCTGTTCCTCGGTCTGGTCGCGGTCAAGTTCGGACTCGGCACCATCGCCTACCTGACCCACGCGCCCTACAGCAGCGGCATCGGCGAGGTCATGCTGATGGTCGCGATCATGCTCGCCGTCCAGGCCCGGCTGATCTGGTTGCGGGCCCAGCAGAAGTTCGGCGCGGTCCGCACCGTCGCGCTCGCACCGCTCGTCCGATAACTGTCCCGACCCACGCCGCCCAGCGCGAACGGGCAACGGCTGGCGCGCGCCCCGCGCCGCAACGGGGTCGATGAGCGCAGTCGGCTCGCACTGCTTGCACCCGTCGCCGTCGGGAGTCTGGTGTAGCGAGAGGCGGCCGCGCGACGCCCGGGGCGAGGTCGTCCCCGAGACGTTCGTGTTCGTCGACCGGATGCCGGTCACCGAACCGGGCAAGCCCGATCGCATTGCGGTCACGGCGCTGGCTCAGGGGTAACGTGGAGCGCGCACGAGCCAGGGCGTGTCCGGGTCCGCGGGAAGGGCTGAGCCCACCTGAGCAGTGATCGTCGATCGGTCGAGTTCGTCCACCTCCTTTCGACCGGCAACGCGGACCGGCCGGTTTGCGAAAGGAGGTCGCCATGCCGACCGACCCGCTGCCCCAGAACCCCGATCTCGATCAGCTGCGCAAACAGGCGCGAGAACTCCAACGCGCGAAACGCGTCGACGAGCCCGGCTTCGCGCTCAGCAGCGCCCAGCTTCTCCTCGCCCGTCGCTACGGCTTCCCGAGCTGGGTCCGCCTGCGTCGGCACGTCGAGATCGTCAAAGCGCGAACCTGGAACCCGTCGACCACCTCGTCGGACACCGAGCCGTTGCCCGACCGGTACCTGCGTCTGGTGTGCCTCACCTACAGCAGCGAACCAGCCGCCGACCTGCTGGCCGCCGCTGAGCTCTTGGCCGAGCACCCGGAACTGCCCGCCGCCGGCATCGCGACGGCGGCCGCTTGCGCCGACGTGGCGCGGGTGCGGGAGATCCTCGCCGCCGATCCGGCCGCGGCGAGCACACCGACGGGTCCGCACGGCTGGACGCCGCTGCTGTATCAGGCCTACGCCCGACCCCGGCCGGCGCCCGGCCGCGACGCCACCCTGCGGACCGCGCGGCTGCTGCTCGAGGCCGGCGCCGACCCGAACGACGGCCGTTTCTGGCACGGGCTCCCGACCCCGTTCACGGTGTTGACCGGCGTGCTCGGGCATGGTGAGGGCGACCAGCCGGCGCATGCGCACGCCATCGCGTTCGCTCGGCTGCTGCTCGAGGCCGGCGCGGATCCCAACGACGGGCAGGCGCTGTACAACCGGATGTTCCGTCCCGACGACGGCCACCTCGTGTTGTTGTTCGAGTTCGGCCTGGGCCGCGGCGACGGCGGACCCTGGCACCGGCTGCTGCCGGAGGCGACCGAGTCGCCCGCGGTGATGCTGCGCAACCTGCTGTGGTGGGCGATCACGCACGACCAGCGCGAGCGAGTGGCACTGCTCGCCGCTCATGGCGTGGACGTCAGCGCGCCGTTCACCGAGTTGCGCATGCGCGGGGCGAACGGTGCGACCCCGCTCGAGACGGCTTTGACGAGTGGGCACACCGAGCTCGCGGAGCAGCTGACGCGCCTCGGCGCGGTTCCCCGGACGCTCGACCCGGTCGATGCATTCGTCGCTGCCGCGCTCGCCGGTGACGGTGAGGCCGTGTGCGGCACGGATCCGGACACGGTGGCTGCGGCGTGCGAACAACGGCCCGGGCTGGTCACCTGGGCGGCGGCGCAGGGTGCGCCGGATGCGTTCGAGTTGCTCGTCGCCGCGGGGTTCGACGTCAACTCACTCGGCCGCAGCGATGCGCCGATCGACCAACCCTGGGAGAGCGCGCTGCACGTGGCCGCCCAGCGTGGCGATCGCGCACTCGCGCAACGGCTGCTCGAACTAGGCGCCGACCCCGGACTGCGCGACCGACGCTTCGGCGGTACCGCGCTCGACTGGGCCCGGCACTTCGATCAGCCCGAGCTGATCGAGCTGCTAGAGCGCTAGGTACTCATCCGGCGGCGTGCCGCGGTAGGCCTCGATGGCCTGCTGCTGCAACTGCAGCGAGACCGGGTCGGCCAGCAGCGGCCCCACCTGCGCGCCCTCGAGCGCGAGGCCTTCGTCCAGCGGCAGCGCGAGACCGTCGAGGATCGCCCGCTTGGCGGCGGTCAGCGCGGCCGGTGACCGGGCTGCGATGGGCTCGAGCCACTCCAGCACACCATCCAGAAACGGCTCGTCGGGCACGAACCGCTCGGCGATGCCGAGCCGCAGCGCCTCCTCGGCGCCGACCGCGCGGCCGGAGAGGATCAGCTCCGCCGCGCGCCCGGCACCGATGAGGCGCGGCAGCCGCTGCGTGCCGCCGCCGCCGGGAATGAGTCCGATCGGCACCTCCACGAAGGTGAGCCGCGCCCGCGGCCCGACCACCCGCAGCGTGCAGGCCAATGTCATCTCCAGGCCACCGCCGCCGGCTTGCCCGTTGATCGCCGCCACCACGATCTGCGGCATGCTCGCGAAGCGGGCGAGGGTGCGCGGCCAGGCCAGCGCATCGCCCTCGAACGGCTCGCCCCGGCCGAGCTTGACGAGGTCTTCGAGGTCGCCGTGCAGAACGAACCAGCCCGCGACGTCGCTGGCCAGCACCAGCGCGGTGAGCTCGGTGTCCGCGGCGACCTGCTCGACCAGTTGCTCGAGCTCGCCCATGTCGGCGAACCGCATCGAGTTGCGAGGTGGCCGGGTGAACGTCACCACTGCGATCCGATCGTGTCGATCCAACCGCCAGTGTCCCATTCCGACTCCCCGGCTCGCCTATTTATGCAGACGTTATCAAGTTAGTCCGGGCGAGTGCGGCCTCCCATTCGTCGAACTCCGGCTCCGGGCGGTGATCCGGTACCCGCGCAAGCACCTCGTCGACACGCAGGCGGGCAGCTGTCGCCAACGTCGTGCTCGCGCCGACGACGGCCACCAGGTTGACCAGGATCAGCGCGATGTTGTGGGCAAGCGTTCCGTAGGCCAACCAGGTGGCGCTGGCCAGGACGGCGAGCACGAGGAAGGGCATCGACACCTCGCGGGCGCTACCGAGCCGGCGCAGGATGCGCGCCTGGTCGAGCAGGGTCAACGACTGGACCAGCCCGAGCAGGCCGGCGCAGATGGCAAGCAGATCGACGAACACGAAGTCCATGGTCACGATCGGCAAGACATGCGTCCAATGCCTGCCTCTCTATCGATCGTTGCGAAATACGCATGGATAGGCCCAGCCTGGCAAGTCACTGTGAGATCGCCGTGATCGGGCCGTGATCGGGCATCTTCTGCGGGGCCCGGTAGTTGTCCCGTTTCCGGAACGATTCACCCCGACGATGCCGACAGCAGATTTCACCCGCCAGGAGGGCGCTATGACCGCCGTTCTCGACAACGCCACCCGCCACGAAGTCCTCACCCACCGCCTCGACGCGCTGCATGCGCAGCGCCGCCAGCTCCAGGCCGAAATCGCGCCGACGATGGTCGGCGACGACGCCGATCGCGCGACGAACGTCGACGGCCATGTGCGGCTTGCCATGCTCGATGACCGGATCGCCGCCGTCGAACTCGCCCGCGCCGACGCCGCGCGCCGTCCCGAGCAGGACCGGACCGGCGTAGTCCGCGAGGGCGCCGTCGTCAGCGTCGACCTCGGCGACGGGCCCGAGACCTTCCTGTTCGCCTCGGTCGAGCAGGCCGCCGCCGGCGACGACGTGATCACCCCGCGCAGCCCGCTGGGCCAGGCACTCGCCGGCGCCGCAGTGGGTGCCACCGTCGAATACCGGGCGGCCAACCGCTCCCGGCAAGCGACGGTCGTCGCCGTCGACTGACTACCGCATCACACTCCCGCCGCTGAGCACGATCGTCTCGCCGGTGAGGTAGCCGGGCTGGGCGAGGTGCACCACCCAGTCGGCGATCTCCTCGGGCGCGGCGACCCGGCCCAGCGGGATGCTGGAGACGACCTCGCCCATCCGGCCGGTCGCCCGGTTGCCGGGGGTATCGACCCAGCCGGGGGCGACCGCGTTGACGACGATGTGGTCCGCGGCGAGTTCCACGGCCAGCGACTTGGTCAGGGAGACCACGGCCGCCTTCGACGCGCTGTAGAGCAGCTGACCGGGGGAGACCGCGAGCGCGTCGACCGAGGCGAAGTTGATGACGCTCCCGCCGCCGTTGGCGCGTAGGTGCGGCACCGTTGCGGTGATCACGTTGAGCGTGCCGAGCACGTTGACGTCGAAGATCTGCCGGTACTGCTCGCGGGACGCGCTCGCGAGCGTGGTCGGTGGATAGATGCCCGCGACGTTGGCCACCGCGGTGAGTCGGTCGCCGCCGATCGACTCGCCGACCACCCGGGTGATCCCGTCGAGGTCGGTGACGTCGGCCACGCCCGGGCGCAACGCGGGCCCGAGGTCGTCGGCAACCTCGCGCAGCGCGTCGGCGGCGCGGTCGATGCCGATCACCGTCCACCCGGCCTTGGCGAAGGCGGCGGCGGTGCACCGGCCCATTCCGCTGCCGACACCGGTGACGACGACCGCGGTCATGCCGGCACCGCCGGTCGCCGCTGCGCGGTGCGCCGGTCAGCAGCACCCGCGGCCGGTTCCTCCGGCTCCACGCGGTCGAGCCAGCGCTCGACCGCTGCGACCTGGGCCAGCCATTTCGGGCGCAGGATGTCGACGCCGCGATCGGGCTCGTGCACCTCGGCGAGTGCGTCGGCGAGCCGCTGCGGGATCCGTCCCTCGAGGTCCAGGAATCGCGCGATCAGCCCGGACTGGATGGAGAACACCGGGAACTGCGCGCCGCGCGGGCTCGTCAGCCCGACTGTGTAGAGCCGGCGGGTGCCCACCGGGACCGTCGCTGCGCCCACGCGCAGCGGCACCTCGCCGTCGCGGATGAGCAGCCCAGCATCGAGGAACGGCATCGTCACCCGGAAGCCGGTGGCCCACAGGATCGAGTCGTGACCGGCGCTGGTGCCGTCGGCGAAGTGCACGGTCGTGCCGTCGATGCGCTCGATACCCGGCCGCACCCCGATCCGGCCGTGCTGGATCCAGTACAGCAACTGCTCGTTGACCACCGGCAGCTGCTCGTCCAGGTTGCGGGTGACCGGCTCGGGCAGGCCGGGGTAGTCGCGGTGGGTACCGACCGACACGCGGACCAGCTCCCGCGAGACCCGCTCGGCCAGCCGCGGCGGCAGCGAGCGCAGCAGTGGCAGCGCGCTGCGGGGGCGGCCGAAGTACGTCTTCGGCGCGAACACGTGCCCGTGCCGCACCACGATGTCGGTGGCGATGCCGCGCACCGCGGTGTCGACGGCGAGATCGCACCCGGAGTTGCCCGACCCGACCACCAGCACCCGGGTGCCGACGAGATCGCCGACGTAGGAGTATTCCGCCGAGTGCAGCGAGCGGCCGGTGAAGTCGTCAGCCACCGCGGGCCGGCGCGGCTCGTGGTGGTGGCCGTTGGCGACGACGACGGCTTCGAAGACGTCGATCCCCTCGGCGCCGGTCTCATCGACCGTGATTACCGTCCAGCCGCCACCGTCGGCAGCTCAGCCACAGGTTCTGCCTTCGGTGAGCCGCACGACATGAGGCTATACCGGCGATGAGCAGGTTCTTAGCATCGAACGATGACCAGTCCCGGGCGGTTGTCCGGCCGAGTCGCGCTGATCACCGGCGGTGCGCGCGGGCCGGGTGCGCGCACGGGCCGACGCTCGCCGGACACGGGGCGACGGTCCTCCGGGATCGCGTATGCGGTGCTGTACCTCGCGAGCGATGAGTCGGCATTCGTCACCGACCTGGTGGTCGACGGCGGCTATCTCGCCCACTGACCCGCCGGGCGTCCCGTCACCGACCTGCGCACCAGAGTCACTGCCAACAGCGTTGCCGCGACGGCGATAGCGGCGGCGAGCACGTACGTCCAGATCGAGACGTAGTCGTGCACGACGGTGGTACGGCGGGGCATCGCACCGCTGTCGATCACTGGTTCGGGTGGCGGCGTGGCAGTCGCAGCAACGGCAGGTCCCAGTAGGCGATCAGCGCGGTCAATACGCCGAGCAGGACTTTGTAGAGCTTGCTCGATCGGGACACCTCTCGCAACCCGGCTGCGTATGCCGGCTGATGTCCACCCTGCGCGCTACGCCGCGGCGGAGCATCGGCGAACACCCCGCCTGTTGGTGCCGGGGTGCCCCGAACTTGGGTCAGATCTTGGACGCGCGGTAGCCCGCGTGCTCGGCTGCGGCGCGTGTTGCGAAGCACTGCTCCGGCGTCGTGCGGGTGTAGAACTCCTGGCCCGGCATGTGGTAGATCATCGACGGGCGGTTGCCCTTGATCGGCGCGCTTGCTGGGCAGTTCCACGTGCTCGCCGGTGGGTAAGCGCGCAGGTTGGTCGTGCTCGCCGGCTCGCTGGTGCAGTGGTAGTTGCGGTGCGCGCGGTCGGCCTTGCGGTAGCTCGCCTGGCGCGGGTGGTGCTGGTAACCGTCGAGGCTGTCGTACCGCGCCCGGGCGCCGGCTTTGATTTGCGAAAGCCCGACGTCGACGCCGCCACTGGTCTGTACGTAGCGCAGCTTGCGGCCGTAGCGATCGTGGTCCTTGACGCTCTTGGGATCTATGAGCCGGATGCGGCTGCCCGCCGGCGCGAGGTGCGCTGCGTGCCGGGTGGCAGTCGTCGCGCCGCACCGGCCGACCTCGGGCGTGTCGATGCCGATCAGCCGGACCCGGCCGTGTGTGGTGACAACGGTGTCCCCGTCGACCCAGCGGGTGACTCGGACAGCGGTAGCCGCACCTGCGCCGTCGGCGAGTACCAGCGAGCCGGTGACCAGCGCGAGGCCGCACAAGAGCGCAACGAAGACGCGTTTCATCTGGGAAGTCCTTGGGGAGTCGCATCGCTCGGCCTGTCCGAGCAGCGTAACGAAAACCTAACAGAAGCTTAACACGAGGTCAACAGTGACCTCAGCCACGAATGGCGGTGATGATCTGCCGGGTCGACTGCGCTCGACCAGCCGCAGGCCGTCGAGCGGGCGCGCAGGGCGTCGGTCAGTTCGTCGAACGTGCCGGCGCTGCACCCGGTCGGGCCCATGGCGACGCTGATCGCGGCGACATCGACCCGGTTGTAGGCCACCGTGCCCGGGCCGCCCTGGCCCTCGCGCTGTTTGAGCTTGATCACGGTCAACGCGGCACCAGCCGCCGTCCGGGCCGGGAGAGCGCCATCGCGATCGCGGCGGGCACCGGCCCACGCTCCGGCAGCACGGTGTCGTAGGGGTCGATGACCAGGTGCGGCGTACCGAAGGAGGCGGTCTCGATCGGGTGGCCGTGTGCCGGCACGATCTCGGCGTCGTAGCGCCACCGGCCGGGCATCGGCTCGACCGGAGCCAGCCCGACCCCGAGCACGATGTCGGCCTGGTCGAAAGAGGCGGACGGCGCCGGCCGGTGCCCGCAACGCGAGTTGTGCGCACCCCTGCACAACGCATGCCGGGTCGGGGGTGCCGAGGGTGCCGCTCGACTTGGCCGGCGGCGCCGCCGCGGCAACCTGGTCGAGGCGCTGATGGGCGGTATGGCCCGCGCTCGCCGGCGCGACCGGGTCGGTGACCAGCAGCAGCGGGAAACGGTCCGGGGTTGCCTGCGCGAGGCCGTTCGCGGAGTTCGTGCAGGCGCGTCCGCGGCTGACGATCGCGACGCCGGGCGTGTGGGTCAGCGGCCCGTAGGAGGCGGCCATCATGTGCGCGGCGGTCTGGGTATCGACCAGGACGAAATGGATGCCGACCCGCGCAGCGGCGGCGATCATCTCGAGCCTGGGCCGGCCGCCGGGGCCGAAGATCGTGCGTTCGCCGGCGTCGCGCAGGCCCGCGGCGAGAGCGCGGGCGAGGCCGGCCAGGGGCCGTTCCACCTTTGAGTGTCGACACTCTCGGTCACCGACGCCACTGACTGAGCTGCTGCCCTTCAACGATTGACTCCATCGCGGCGACGCCATTGCAGTGCTGCGAAGATGTCGACAGTTTGCGGGGGGCGGCGACGGTCACCGGTCTGTCGATGCGCGATGTCGAGCACGTGTTGCGCTTCGGGTGGTCAATGAGGCGCTGGCGCTGGCGTCGGTCGTCACCGACGACGAGCCGGACCGTCTCGTCGTTGCCATTGCGGAATCCGAAGCACACGGATATCCAGGTGGGAGGCGACGCACCAGCGGTTCCACACTCTCCTGCTCGTCGTGTGCGGCGCTCTCGCCCATCGCCACGACGGATGCCGAGTACGAGCCGACGCTGCTTCGCGGTGCGGTGCGACAGGTCTGCGGCGGTGCCGCAGACTGGAGACATGCGCCCGGCCGCAACAGCACCCCCGGAGAGCCTGCTGTTCCTCCCGGACGCCCCGCCGCCCGGCACCGCCCACCCGGTGCCGGACTACTTCGGTGATCTCTACCTGGATCAGGTCGAGGCCGCGCTGACCCGCGGGCGGGACGACTACGGACTCGAACCGTACTTCCGGACTCGGTTGACCGATGTCGCCACCGTGCGCGAACGTCAGGCGGTGTTCCGCGACGTCGACCGCGACGAGGTGCGTCGCCTGCTGACCGCATTCGCCACTCGGTTGCGCAACGTGCGCACCATCCGGAGTCGGGCTGCCAAGCTGCACGATGTACTGCCGAGGCACCGCTGGCTGCTGCACGCGGCGGACGAATACTGCGGCGCCGTCGGGGATCTCGCCGTCGGGCTGCGTGCGGCGCGGCCGCGGTCGGCCGGGTTGGTGGCCTTGGCGGACTGGCTCGCCGACCATGTGGCGGGGCCAGGCTTCGCGGCACTGCGGTCGGAGAGCGCTGCGTTGGTGGCCCGAATCGGGGGTCTGCGGTTCAACCTGTTGACGCGCGGCGGGAAGATTACCGTCGGCCCGAACGACGGCGAGCCGGACTACAGCGAGCAGGTGCAGGCGACCTTCGAGCGGTTCCGGCACGGCGCTGTCAAGGATTATCGGACCAGGTTCAAACCGAACCCGGTCATGAACCACATCGAGGTCGCGATCCTCGGCCTGGTGGCGCAGCTGTTCCCCGACGAGTTCGACGACCTAGCCCGCTTCTGCGCGCAGCATGCTGACTTCCTCGACCCGACCGTCGTGCGGGTCGACCGAGAGTTGCAGTTCTACCTCGGCTGGTTCGACCACGTTGCGCCGTTGCGGCGTGCCGGCCTGACGCTGACGTACCCGCAGGTATCGGACACCTCGAAGGAGATCGCCGCGCAGCAGACCTTCGACATCGCGCTGGCCGACAACCTGGTCACCGAGCGCGCCGACGTGGTCACGAACGATTTCCACCTCGGTCGCGCCGAACGCATCCTGGTGGTCTCCGGACCGAATCAGGGCGGCAAGACCACGCTGGCGCGCACCTTCGGCCAACTCGCCCACCTCGCCGGACTGGGCTGCCCGGTGCCCGGGACGAGCGCGAGGCTGTTCCTGCCGGATCGGATCTTCACGCAGTTCGAGCGGGAGGAGAACATTGAGACCCTCGCGAGCAAGCTCGAGGAGGAACTCGCCCGGATGCGGGCGATGTTCGACGTCGCCACCGGTGACAGCCTCATCGTGCTCAACGAGATCTTCAACTCGACGACTGTGCAGGACGCCACCGAGCTCAGCGGCCGGGTGCTGACGACGGTCGCCGGCCTCGACGCGCTGTGCATGTGCGTCACGTTCATCGACGAACTGTCCGTCCTCAACGACAAGGTGGTCAGCATGGTGAGCACGGTCGATCCGGACGACCCGGCGGTGCGCACCTTCAAGGTCGTCCGCCGGGTCGCGGACGGCCGCGCGTATGCGATGGCCATCGCGCGCAAGTACGACCTGACCTACGACGCGCTCTCGCAGCGGCTGTCATGAAGGCGCACCTGCTGTTCGCCGATCAGGACCTCGACGCAGGCTCCGGCGAGCCCACGCACGCCGCAGAACTCGTCGCCGACCTCGAGCTCGACACGTTGTTCGACGCGATGGGCGCCGGTGACGAGACGATCCGTGCGGTCTCGCGGACGGTGTTGCTGCAGCCGTTGACGGATCCGGCGGCGATCGGGTATCGGCAGTGCGTGCTCGATGACTGTCTGCAGCACCCGGCCGAGGTGCGGGCACTGTTCGACCTCGCCGGCACCGTCATCGCCGCCGAGCGGAAGGTCCTGCGCGGCCTGTTCCGCGATCGCCCGGAGATGCTGCTGCACCGCTCGGTCCAGGTCTTGGAGCTGTTCGTGAACTCGCTGCGCGACTTGGGTCGGATGAGTGTCGAGCTGGCGCCGCGGTTCGGCTCCGAGGGTTTCGGCCGGTTCTTCGCGATGGTGTCCACCGAGCTCGACGACGCGTATTTCGCGGAGGTCGAAGCCCACGTGAAGAGGCTGAAGTTCGGTGGTGGTGAATTGCTCAGCGCCGGGTTGGGTCGCGGCGGCGAGCCGGTCGACCTCGTGCTGCTGCGGCCCAAGGAGGCGAATCGGTCGTTCTTCAATCGCAGCGGATTGCGGAAACCGAATTTCAGCTTCACGGTCCCAGACCGTGACGAAGCGGGCTTTCAGGCGTTGGCCGAACTGCGCGACCAGGCACTGAACGAGGTCGCCAACGCAGCCGCGCAGTCCTGCGATCA
This sequence comes from uncultured Actinomycetota bacterium, assembly GCA_963718805.1. Classification (GTDB taxonomy): domain Bacteria; phylum Actinomycetota; class Actinomycetes; order Mycobacteriales; family Jatrophihabitantaceae; genus Jatrophihabitans. The sequence continues at coordinate 394,383 of CAVQZY010000002.1, forward strand.
TGTGCTCGCCTTCTTCCGTGCCCTGCGTACGGAACTCGCGTTCTACCTGGGCTGCGTGAACCTGCACCGACGGCTCGCCGCGGTCGGCGCGGTAGCGGCCTTCCCGGTGCCGGTTGCTCCCGCGGAGCAAGCATGGGCTGCCGACGGGCTCTACGACGTCTGCCTGTGTCTGCGCACCGGCGCGGCGGTCGTCGCGAACACGGTCGAGGCCGACGGTGCGCGACTGGTGATGGTCACCGGCGCGAACCGCGGCGGCAAGTCGACATTTCTGCGCAGCGTCGGCGTGGCCGCACTGATGACCGGCGCGGGGATGTTCGTCGGCGCGCGGCAGTTGCGCGCAGCCACCCGCACCGGGGTGTTCACCCACTTCAAACGCGAAGAAGACGACACCATGACCAGCGGCAAGTTCGACGAGGAACTGGCTCGGATGAGCGCATTGGCACAGCATCTGCGCCCGCGCGCACTGGTGTTGTGCAACGAGTCGTTCCAGGCAACGAACGAACTCGAGGGCGCCGAGATCGGTCGGCAGGTGATCCGGGCGCTGACCGACGCCGGGGTCACGGTCGTGTTTGTCACGCACCTCTACGATCTCGCCAAGAGCCTCGACGCGCCCGACACGCACGCCGATCGGCTGTTCCTGCGCGCCGAGCGAGACGCCGACGGCGAGCGGACGTTCCGGGTGCGGCCCGGCGCACCGTTGCCCACCAGCTACGGCATGGACATCTACGACCGCATCTTCCCGACATCCTAGGATCGGAGCACCACGGAGAGCACGACGAGGGGCGGACATGGGCAGGCTGGACAGCAAGGTCGCTTTCATCACCGGCGTCGCGCGCGGCCAGGGGCGCTCGCATGCGCTGCGGTTGGCGCAGGAAGGCGCCGACATCATCGGCATCGATGCGTGCGCGAACGTCGGCAGCGTCATCTACGACCTGGCCACGCCCGACGACCTGGCCGAGACGGTGCGGCAGGTGGAGGCCCTCGACCGTCGGATCCTCACCAGCCAAGTGGACATCCGCGATGCCGCGGGCGTGAAGCAGGCGGTCGACGACGGGGTCGCGCAGTTGGGGCGCCTGGACATCGTGCTCGCGAACGCGGGTATCGCCAGCTTCTGCCCGGCCGAGGACATGTCGGACGACATGTGGAACGACATGATCGACATCAACCTGTCCGGGCAGTTCCGCTCGGTGCGGCCGGCGATCCCGCACCTGAAGGCCAACCCGGACGGAGGCGCGATCGTGCTGACCAGTTCCACCGCCGGAGGCAAGGGCCTGGCGAACCTCGCGCACTACTGCTCGGCGAAGCACGGCCTGACCGGGATGATGAAGGCGCTCGCGCACGAGCTGGCGCCGCACCGGATCCGGGTCAACGTGGTCCAGCCGACGAACGTCGACACGAAGATGATCCACAACGAGGCCATCTACCGAGTGTTCTTCCCGGACCGCGACCCGGCGACGGTGGCGCGCGAGGACACCGTGCCGATCATGCAGGCGATGAACCTGCTGCCGATCCCGTGGGTGGAGGCGACCGACATCAGTGAGGCGATCCTCTACCTGGTGTCGGATTCCGGCCGCTACGTCACGGGGGTGGAGTTGCCGGTCGATGCCGGGATGCTCTCCCTGTGATCGGTCAGGCCGATTCGGGGGTCATCCCAGGCGTGGCGATCGCGGCCAGCAGATCATGCATTTCCCGGGTCAGACCATCGCCCTGATCACGCAGCAGGCGGGCGGCCTGCATCTCACTGATCCGGTGCGTGGCCATCACGATGCCGCGTGCGATGCCGACGCGGCGGCTGACCGCGAGCGCGCTTTGCAATTGGACGACGCGTGCCTCGGTCTCGCGCAGCGCCTCGATGGTGAGAGCGCACAGCTGGGCGATCGCCGCCGGGTCGGGCGGGAGTTCCATGTCGGCGAGGCGCAGCGCCACCATGTCGCTGGTCATCGGCCGCCGCTCGGTCACGCCGTGATGGTGCGCCGGGTTGCTATGCATTTACCGTGGGAACTGCGTGATGTACCTGAGTGGGTGCCAGGAGCGACGAGTGTGGCGGCGTACAGCTCGAAGTCGGTGTTGTGGGCGTACGGCACCCGTTGACACCAGTGGGAGGTTACGCCCCGCGGCGCCGACGCATGGTGCGGTCGAGGATCCCGAGGGTCGCTTTGAGCGCGCTCTGTGGCACCACCGGGAACTGCACCGGGAGCTCGCGGTTGGGATCGACCTGCGACCAGTCGTAGTAGGAGGTCACCAGCGTGCCGCCGTCGGCGGCCTCGAGGCGGTAACCGTAGACGTGTTCCAGCGGCGGCTTCGTGCGGCCTTCGATCGTCCAGGCGATCTCCTGGTCCGGCACGTAGGTGGTGATGATCACCGCGACGTCGTAGTCCTCCCACGGCAGATCGCCGAGCGCGCGGCGATCCATGTGCACGGTGAACCGGTCACCGACAGCGCAGACCGGTTCGCCGGTGGTGTCCATGAGCATGCCCGACGCGTCGATGTCGACGTGGCCGCGCGGATCGCGCAACACCGCGAAGATCTCCTCCGGCATTGCCGCGATCAGCCGCGGCTCTTCGATGCGCATGGTCTCCTGGTCGTCGGTCATCGCACCAGCATGGCACTGGACCGTTGTGACAGGCTCGCGTGGTGATCGTGCACCTGGTCGACGGCACCTACGAGATCTTCCGGCAGTACTACGCACCCCGGCCCGGACACCTCGACCCCGACGGCGCCGAGATCGGCGCCACCCGCGGTGTTGTGCAGTCGGTGTTCTCGATGCTCGCCGACGGCGCCACCCACGTCGGCGTCGCCACCGATCACGTCATCGAGTCCTTCCGCAACGACATGTGGGCGACGTACAAGTCGAGCGCCGGCATGGACCCGCTGCTGCTCGGGCAGTTCGACTGGCTCGAGGACGCGTTACGGGCGTTGGGCGTGGCGGTTTGGCCGATGACGGACGTGGAGGCCGACGATGCTCTGGCAAGTGCGGCCAAGACCGCAGCAGCCGACCGGCGGGTCGAACAGGTGATCATCTGCACGCCGGACAAGGACCTCGGGCAGTGCGTGGGCGGCAAGGTGGTGCAGCTGGATCGCCGTCAGGACAAGCTGATCGACGCCGACGGCGTGGCGGAGAAGTTCGGGGTGCCGGCCGAGTCGATCCCCGATTGGCTGGCCCTTGTCGGCGACAGCGCGGACGGATTCCCGGGCCTGCCCGGCTTCGGGGCGAAGTCCGCCGCGACACTGCTCGCGCGGTACGGGCACCTCGAGGACATCCCCGCGGATGCCGCCGACTGGGACGTGACGGTGCGCGGTGCGGCGAAGCTGGCAGGCACTCTCGCCGCCCAGCGTGCCGCCGCCGATCTGTTCAAGGTGCTGGCCACCTTGAGAACCGACGCAGCGGTCGGCGCGGTCGACGACTGGTTGTGGACCGGACCCACGGCGGACTTCCCGGGGTGGTGCGAGCGGTTCGGCCGGCCGCGGCTGGCCAAGGACGCCGAGGAACTCGCCGCCGCTCGAACGCACTGACCTCGGCGTAGGTTCGAAACGTGACGCGTCTCGGTTATCAGATCCCGAACTTCACCTATCCCGGCGTCGCCGCGCCGGACCTGTTCCCCACCGTGCGGCAGCAGGCCGTCGAGGCGGAGGCCTCGGGCTTCGACACCGTGCTGGTGATGGACCACTTCTACCAACTGCCCGGGCTGGGCAAGCTCGAGCAGGACATGATCGAGTGCTACACGCTGCTGTCCGCGCTGGCACAGCACACGAACCGGGTGCGGCTCTCCTCGCTGGTCACCGGCAACACCTACCGGCACCCGACCCTGCTCGCCAAGACCGTGACCGCGCTCGACGTCGTCTCCGCCGGGCGTGCGCAACTCGGCATCGGCGCGGGTTGGTTCGAGCTGGAGCACGACTCGCTCGGCTTCGAGTTCGGCACCTTCACCGACCGCTTCGAAAAGCTCGAGGAATCGCTGCAGATCGTGCTGCCGATGCTGCGCGGCGAGCAGTCAACGCTCGCGGGCAAGTGGTACCGGGTACACGATGCGATGAACCATCCCGCACCACTCGGGCGCATCCCGGTGATGATCGGCGGCGGCGGTGAGCGCAAGACCTTGCGGATGGTGGCCCAGTACGCCGACGAGTCGAACATCATCTGTGGGGTAGGCGATATCGCGCGCAAGCTGGTCGCGCTCGCCGACCACTGCGCGAACCTCGGCCGAGACCGATCGGAGATCACGGTCTCGTACCAGACGAGCGCGTGTGTCGCACCGACCCACGAGCAGGCGATCGCGGAACTCGACGACTACATCGCGTGGCAGCCCGCGGCCGCGGCGCGTCGCGATTCGACGTTTGTCGGCAGCCCGGACGAGGTGGCCGAACAGTACGCGAAGCTGCGCGACACCGGCATCGACGGCGTCACGGTCAATGCCCCCGCGAACGGTCACGTCGAAGGGCGCGTCGCGCTGCTCGGCGAGGCCCTCGCGCCGCTTTTCACCCGCTGACCTGCGACCTCACGCCGGGCGCGGGGCTACCAGGCCCGACTGGTAGGCGAAGACGACCAGTTGCGCGCGGTCGCGGGCGCCGAGCTTGGTCATCGCCCGGCTCACGTGGGTCTTCGAGGTCATCGGGCTGAGCACCATGCGCTCGGCGATCTCTTGGTTGTTCAGCCCGTGCGCGACCAGCGCGACAACCTCACGCTCGCGGTTGGTGAGCAGGCCGAGGTCCGCGTGCGGCAGTACGTCGGCGGGCTGGGCGACGAACTCGCTGATCAGCCGGCGGGTGACGGCAGGGGAGAGCAGCGCGTCGCCACGCATCGTCACCCGCAGCGCCTGCAGCAGATCGGCCGGCTCGGTGTCCTTGACCACGAACCCGGACGCCCCGGCGCGCAGGGAGTTGAAGACGTACTCGTCGAGGCCGTAGTTCGTCAGCATCACCACGCGCACGTCGGCGAGCCGCTCGTCGCCCGCGATCCGGCGGGTCGCCTCGATGCCGTCCGTGTCCGGCATCTGCACGTCCATCAGCACGATGTCCGGCCGGTGCTTCGCCGCGAGCGCGACACCCTCGCTGCCGGTCGCGCCTTCGGCCACCACCTCGATGTCGTCCTCCGCGTCGAGCAGTGCCCGGATCCCGGTGCGGATGAGCGGCTGGTCGTCGACCAGCACGACCCGGATCACGACGTCCCGTTCACCGGCAGCTCGGCGAGCACCGTGAATCCGCTCGACGCGCCGGGCTCGGCACAGAGTCGACCGCCCAGCGAGGTGACCCGCTCGCGCATCCCGATCAGCCCGTAGCCCGGCACCGGCGGACGTCGCGATCCGCTGCCGTCGTCGTCGACCCGGACGGTGAGCGTGCGGGCGCCGTAGTCGATCTGCACTGATGCGGACGCGTTCCCGGCGTGCCGCGTCACGTTCGTCAGGGCCTCCTGCACGACCCGGTACGCCGCCTGCTCGATCTCCGGTGACAGCGTGCGCCGTTCGCCGCGCACGGAGTAGGCCGTCGGCAGCCCCGAGGACCGTGCCCGTTCGACGAGCGCAGGCAGCAGGTCCAGGCCGCTGCCGTTGACGTCCTCCTCGCGGCGTAGGACCTCCAGCGTCGCGCGTAGCTCGCGCACCGCGTCGTTGCTCGCCTCCTGAATCGCGAGGAGCGCGGCCGCGGGTTCCTCGCCGTTCTTGCGGGCAAGATGCGCCGCCACCCCGGCCTGCACCTTGATCACCGAGATGCTGTGCGTGAGCGAGTCGTGCAGTTCACGGGCGATCCGTAGCCGCTCCTCCACCGTGCGGCGCCGGGCCACCGCGTCGCGCGTGCGTTCGGCTTCCTCGGCGCGGTTCTCGACCTCGCGCACGTACGCGTGCCACTCGGCGAACGCCACCACACCGACCGCGGCCGACACCAGCCACCCCGTGGCGTAGAAGCGGCGCCACCCGCGATCCGTTCGCATGGGTCCGAGCCTAAAACGACTGCAGGTGCGTGCGCGTCCGGTTTACGGAGTATCCGGCGGCTACTGCGCTGGTGGTAGCCGTGCCGGCGACGGCCCGCGCCACCGGTAGCGCGAACAGACGCCCGTCGGGCGACGCGGTGGGCGGCGGTTCGGCGCACGATCGAAGCACCGATTTCGATCAAGGAGCGACCGATGACCCTGTACCAGGCAGATCACCCCGTCGAGGCCCTGCGGCCTGGCGACGACGACTACGACGCGGCCGCGCGGGTGTTCCTCGCGCACGGCCGGCCGGCGCTGGTGGTGCGCCCGCGTGACCCGACGCAGGTCGCCGCCGCCCTCACCTACGCGCGGCGGCACGACCTCGTGGTGTCGGTGCGGTCGGGCGGGCACAGCATGGCCGGCCACGGCACCAATACCGACGGGATGGTGGTCGACCTCGGCCATCTCGACGACGTCGAGGTGCTCGACGCGAAGCGCCGGCTGGTGCGGGTCGGCGCCGGGGCGACCTGGGGCCGAGTCGCCGAGACGCTGGATCCGCGTGGCTGGGCACTGACTGCCGGCGACACCGCCGGCGTCGGCGTCGGCGGGCTCACCCTCGGCGGTGGGATCGGCTGGCTGGTCCGTCGGCACGGCCTGGCGATCGACAATCTGGTCGGCGCCCGGGTGGTGACGGCTGACGGTCGGCTGCTCACGACCTCAGCGCACGAGCATCCGGACCTGTTCTGGGCGCTGCGCGGCGGCGGCGGCAATTTCGGGGTGGTGGTCGACTTCGACTTCGTCGCGCAGCCGGTCGGCACCGTGCACTTCGGGTCGGTCGTCTACCGGCTCGACGATCCGGCCATCCTGCTGCGCCGGTGGCGCGACGCGATGCGGGCGGCGCCGGACGAGCTGTCGAGCACGTTGGTCCTGATGCCGCGGACGCCTCACGCGCCGCCGACGGCGATGGTGCTGCTGTGTTACGCCGGCACAACTATGAGCGACGCCGACGCCGCGATCGAGCCGCTGCTCGGATTGGGCACGGTCGCCCAGGCGAGCATCGCCGAGCGCCGCTACGGCGAGATCCTCGAGGATGCCGAGGTCCCGCCCGGCCTACGGTTGGTCAGCCGAAACACGCTGGTGCCGACGCTCGATGCCGACACGATTGCCGCCGTCGCCGGCCTGCATGCCGCGCCCGGTCCGAGGATGATCGCGACCCGGAGCCTGGGCGGTGCGTTCGGCCGGGTGCCTGCCGATGCGACGGCCTTCGCGCACCGCGATGCCGAAGCGATGATCGTCGCCATGTTCATGCTTCCCGGCTCGGCGTCGGACACTGATGTCGAACGGGCAGTCGTCGACTGGCGGGCGGTCGCGGACCGCGGCACCGGCACCTACGTCAACTTCCAGGGTTCGGCGACGCCGGCGGACGTCGCGGCGGCATATCCGCCCGCGACCTACGCGCGGTTGGCCGCGGTCAAACGTGTCTACGACCCGGAGAATCGGTTCGCGCTCAATCACAATGTGGAGCCCGCCCGATCCGGCTAGGGTCGGCACCGTGTCCGACCTCCCGGTGCTCGACGCCGCCGAGCAGCGAGTCCTGGGATGCCTGCTGGAGAAAGAGATCACCGTTGCGGCGTCGTACCCGATGACGATCAACGCGGTGCGCACGGCGTGCAATCAGAGCAGTAGCCGCGAACCGGTCGTCGACTACGACGAGGACCTGATCCACGCGACGCTGCGTTCACTGCGGGACAAGGAACTCGCCGCACCGCTGTGGCAGGGCACCGGAAGCCGGACGGTGAAGTACCTGCAGACGTTCAGCCAGCGCCGTGAGATCGCACCCGATCAGCGGGCGCTGCTGACCGTGTTGCTGCTGCGTGGTCCGCAGCCCGCGGGGGCGCTGCGATCGCGCACCGAGCGGCTGCACCGCTTCGCCGACCGCACCGACATCGAGAACTGCCTGGCGCGGATGGCGGCGGCCGAGCCGCCGCTGGTGCGTGAGCTCGCCCGCCTACCCGGGCAGCACGACAGCCGGTGGATCCACCTGCTCGGTCCGGCCGAGACGGTCGAGAAAACCGCGTCGCCGGCCGTCGACCGCGAGACCGTGCTCGCCGCCGGTGCCGACGCCCGCGACGACAAGATCCGCGCGGCGTACGGCGCGCTCGCCGCGTCGTACGCCGACGCGCTGGTCACCGAGCTCGCCGAGCTGCCGTTCGAGTCGTGGCTGCTGCGTCGGGTGGTCGAGTTGGCCGGCGGTGCGCCGGTGATCGAGGTCGGCAGCGGTCCTGGGCACGTCACCGCGTTCCTGGCCGAGGCCGGTGCCGACGCGGCCGGTCTCGACCTGACCCCGCAGATGGTCGACGAGGCCCGCCGGCGGTACCCCGACGTCGCCTACGAGGTCGGCGACCTGCGACGGCTGATGCGCCCGTCGCATCACGACGGGTGGGGCGCGGTGCTGGGGTGGTACTCACTCATCCACCTGGCCGCGTCCGAGCTGCCGGACGCGGTCGCGGCACTGACCCGCCCGCTGCGCTCGACCGGCTGGTTGGTGATCGCGATGCACTGCGGTGCCGAGGTGCGCACGGTCAACGACTGGTTCGGCCACGAGGTCGATCTCGACTACGTCCTGCACGACCGCGGCGAGGTCGTCGCAACTGTCGAGCGAGCCGGCCTGACGGACATCGAGTGGTATCACCGCGGGCCGATCACCGCGCGGGGTGAGACGACCCAGCGACTGTACGTGCTCGGCCGAAAACCTTAGCGGCGGTCACGTCGATTCCCGGTGCGCCCATTCGTCGCCCTGGGTAAGCCAAACCGAAATCGAGGCCGGGAGCAAGGGCATGCGCACGCTGATCGTCACCGCATTCGTGTCCGCGGACGGGGTCATGGAAGGACCCGGCGGCGGCGACTACCGCAACGCCGGGTGGACCTTCAACGACGTCGAGTTCGACCCGTCCGCCTACGCGCTGAAGGGCACCGAGCAGGAGGAGGCCGGGGCGCTGCTCGTCGGACGCCGGTCCTACGAGGAATTCGCGCCGGCGTGGCCGTCGATCGCGGAGTTCGCGCGCTACAACACGCTGCCGCGTTACGTCGTCTCCACCACCTTGCAAGCCGATGACCCGCGGTGGCCGGCCACCGTGCTGCGGTCCATCGACGAGGTCGCAGCGCTCAAGCAGACCGACGGCGACCCCATCCTGGTGCACGGCAGCGCCCGGCTCGGCCAGGCGCTCGCCGATGCCGGTCTCGTGGATCGCTACCACCTGCTGGTCTTCCCGGTACTGCTCGGTGCCGGCAAGCGGCTGTTCAGCGACTCCGACCATGCGACCGTCCGGCTGCAGCTGGTCGAAGACGAGGTGTATCCCAACGGCATCCAGAAGCTGATCATCGACGTCAAGTCCGGTGGCTAGTCCACCGCGAGCTCGACGCCGAACTCCCACGGAGTCTCGAAAGCAATGATGATCGGCCCCGTCGATCAGGAGATCGCGGCCTTCACCAGGCCGACGACCTTCTTGCGCACCGTGGCGCTCCAGTCCGCCAACGCGTACGACGTCGGCCAGATGTCCCCGTCATCGAGGTTCGCGGAGTCCTGGAAGCCGAGCGTGCAGTACCGGTAGCCGAACTTGCCCGAGTCCTGGAAGAACACGACGATCTTGCCGTCGGCGTTCGCATAGGCGGGCATGCCGTACCACGTCTTCGGGGCGAGGTCCGGAGCGGTCTCGGTCACTGCGATGTGCACCCGTTCGGCGATCGCGCGGTCCTGGGGTGCCATCTCGGCGATCTTGTCGAGCACCGCCTGCAGACCGTCGGCCTGCTTGGCGCCCTTCTTGCCCTCGGCGCGCAGCTCGGCGGCCCGCTCCTTCATCGCGGCGCGTTCCTCGGCGCTGAAGCCGTCGGATTTCGTGGTCTTCGTGGGCATTGCGCAAGCGTCCCTTCTCGGCAGGTCGAGCCCCGGCGGCGCCGGGCACCCGATCAACGCTAGGCGCTTTTCGCGTGAACGTGCTTCTCGAATCCTGATCGGTTGGGGGAGGTCACGGTCGGGCCGACCGCGCTTCGTGCATTTCCAGATCCGAAAATTGAGAGCGCTACAACTGCGCGATGCCCTTGATCACCAGGTACACGCCGACGCCGAGCCCGGTGAGCAGCAGGATCGTGCTGGTGTTCTTGGAGACGAACCCAGCGAAACGGTGCAAGAACGCGTCGGCCCGTTGGCCGACGAGCGCCACCACCGCGATGGGCAGTTCGGTGACCGCCAGCGACACGGCGACGCTGGCGGCCAGGGCTCCGACGACCTGCCAACCGTCGTAACCCTGGTCAGCGATGATCTTGATGGCCGCGAAGTACGACAACATCGGGAGGTAGATGAGGAAGCCCGCCAGGAACGCGGTGCGCAACGTCTTCTCCGTCGGCTCGGCGGCCGCTGCTGTCTCGGCAGCACCGCGGAGGGGGCGCCGACGATGATTGATCACCAGCCAGATCGCGGCAGCCACGACCACGGCCACGCCCAGGCCGATGTCGACCCAGGCGCTCAGCGTCGGACGATGATCGGGGTCGATGTTGAACTGCCGGAACAGCACCAGCAGCACGGTTCCCGTCATGAACGAGATGATCACCCCGCCGGCGAGGAAAGCCGCCGCCGTCGGTATCGGACGTTGGCTGCCGAGATAGGTGAGCACGGCCAGCAGCGCGACCGGGTACAGCGAGCCGACCAAACACAGCAGTAGTGCTTGGCCCATACCTTGTCCTCCGTGCCGGGGTCGCGCCGATTCTTGCATCCGGGCCGCAGCGACGGCACCCGACGCGTCGAGCGCCGCAACGTGCATACGGATGACACAGGAGGCCGTAGAACGGCGCGGCGCTCGCTCCAAGCGCCCGAAAGCTGCACCGACAACCGATGCGATCATTGCCGCGACCGTGGCCGGACCGCGCCTCGACGAGCCGGGGATCGGCGCCGAGCAGTCCCGACCCAGGAACGCCCGACGGTGCCACGGTGCGCCCGGGTTACCGTCCCTGCACGGCCTGCGCCGCGTTCCGCACCGTGTGTGCCAGCAATTCGGGAGCGTCGAGGTGGGCGAGGTGCCCGGTGCCGGCCATCGTGACGGTGCGTGCGTTGGGGATGACGCCGGCCAATGCCTCGGCGCGTTCGCGTAGGTGGGCCGGGCTCAGCTCGCCGATCAGCAAGACCACCGCGGTTCGCAGGCCGGCATAACGCGCGATGCCCACGCCGAGCCCATCGATTGCCGCGTTGTCGGCGAGCTGACCGGCGGCGTACGCGGCCAGGGCCGATCGGGTGGGTTCGCTGGCAATCATCTGCCCGACGATCGTGGCCGGCAGGCCCACGATGTCCTCGAGATGGATGCGCATCGCCTCGACCGGCTCGCCGGCCGCCAGCGCGGCGCAGGCGCTCGCCTGCGCCGCCCCGGCGACGAGAGCCGTGACCGGCATCGGCGGCTCGTAGGCGATGACGCCCTCGAACCGAGCGTCGGGATCGAGCGCTGCTTCGAGCACGCCGACTGCCCCCGATGAATGCCCGACCGCGATGATCGGCCCGGGGACTGCGGCGGCGAGCGCCAAGATGTCGCCGGCCTCTGATCTCATGGTGTGCGGCTGCGCAGCGACCGACCTGGCGTCATAGATCCGGCGACGGATGCGGACCACCCGAAAGTCGGGCTGCAGCAGTTCGGCCACCTGTTCCCACGTCGATGCGTCCTGTCCGCCCGGATGCACTACGAGCAGGACCGGCCCGCTGCCCTGCGTTACAGCCCGCACCGTGCCCGTCGGGGTGGCAATCTCGAGTTCGGTCACAGCGGCAACCGTGCCTGTCGCGACTCACACCGCGCGCACGCGGCGCTGGCGTCGTGCTGTCAAGACCGCAGGACACATTCGAGCCGACGGGTATCCGGAAAGTGGGTCGCGATGCTGCGCTATGCCTCGCGGGAGGGGGTTCGGAGATGATCGTCGAGCGCCCGGTTCAGGGTGTCGCGGATGCGGTCATGGGGCCAGTCGGCCGGGTCGAAGAGGGCTTGCATCCCGATGCCGAGGACGAGGGCCAAGAGCAACCGTGCGGCGGCCACGCCGTCGATGTCCGGGCAGAGGAGACCTGCGTGCTGTTCTGCCCTGATGGCTTGCTCGATGCGGATGCGTGCCGTGATCGCACGCGAGCGCTGCTCTGCCGTCAGTTCCGCGTCGGTGGCTGCCAGGCCGAGGAACGTGAACAGGAGTCGCCAGTCGCGGATGCGATCCTCATCTAGCGGCAGCAGCGCTTCCAGGACCGACCGCAGGCGATCGGCGGAGTCGAGCGCGGCGTCCAGGCGGGAGGTGACGCGGTCGCCGACCTCCTGATAGGTGGCCTTGACCAGGTCGGGCTTATCGGCGAAATAGTGGCTGACGACAGTGGTGCTGGTGCCGCTGGCCTCGGCGATGCGCCGGTGGGTGGCAGCAGCCAGGCCACCGGTCGCAACCAGGTCGGCCGCGATCCGCGCGACGTCGCGGCGTCGCTGCTCGTGGTCTCCGCGCGCAGGCATTGACAGGACCGTAGCAGATATGTGCATCATCTGGTGTACATCGGTTGATGTACAGCACGCGAGTCGGGAGTGGCGGATGGATCTGGGGTTGGCCGGCAAGAAGGCTCTGGTGACGGCGGGCAGCCGCGGGATCGGCCGTGCGGTGGTGCAACGGCTGGTCGCCGAGGGGATGCAGGTCGCTATCTGTGCGCGCAACGCCGAGGGTGTCGAACTGGCCTGCAAGGAGCTTGGTCCAGACGGTGAGGTGATCGGTGCCGCGGTCGACGCGAGCGATCACCCGGCGCTGTCCGCGTGGGTGGATGAGTACGCCGACCGGCTCGGCGGCGTCGATGTGATCGTGTCGAATGCGAGCGCGCTGGGCGGGATCCCGCACACTCCGGAGGGCTGGCGGGCCAATTTCGAGGTCGACGTGCTGTCCGCGGTCACCCTGGTGGACGCGGCGCTGCCGTTCCTGCGGCGCAGCGAGGCCGGCAGCATCGTCCAGATCGGAACGATCACGGCAGTGGAGAACCACTACTACCCGGGCGGCGGGCTCAGTTACGGCCCCTTGAAGGCGGCGGTGGTCAACTACATGAGCCAGCTGGCCAAGGAGCTCGGACCAGCAGGGATCCGCGCGAACGCCGTGTCGCCGGGCCCGATCTACATCGACGGCGGCTCCTGGGATCGGATCAGGCAGAAGAAGCCGGACTACTACGAGGCGAACAAGGCCCGCCATCCGTCGGGGCGCTTCGGCCGCGCCGACGAGGTCGCCAACGTCGTCGCTTTCTTCGCGAGCCCGATGTCGTCCTGGGTCAGTGGCCAGAACCTCGTCGTCGACGGGTCTTTCACGCTTCGCATCGGCTATTGAGCGGCAAAGGACGGCAGATGAACGGATCGACGTCGGTGCAGGACCTGGACCTGCTTGGTTCGCATTTCCAGACCGACCCACAACGCGTCTATGAACAGCTGCGCGCGGCGGGGGCCGTGCACCATCTGCCGCGCCACGGTTGGTACCTGGTCACGCACGCCGCATCGGCGCGGGAGGTGCTGCGCGACTCCGAACGCTTCTCCTCCCGTGTGCACAAGCACACCGACCCACCGACGGAGGTCGCCGAGGAGGTCGCGAGGATCCGCTCCCAGGGCTGGCCCTACGTCCCCGCGCTGGGCACGAACGACCCGCCTGACCACACCAGGCTTCGCCGGCTCGTGCAGCGCGGGTTCACCGCACGGTCGCTGGCGTGGATGGAGCCGCTGGTACGCCAGACCGCCGAGGAGCTCGCCGCCGCGCTGCCCGACGGCGCGGAGGTCGACTTCCTCACCGCGTTCGCCGAACCGCTGCCGGTATGGGCGATCTCACGGGTGCTCGGCCTGCCGGAATCGCGCCGCGACGACATCCGCCGCTGGTCGGTTGCGGCGGCCGCGTCGATCGGCGGCATGCCCGATCCGCAGGCCTGGATCGACAACGAGCGCACGCTGTTGCACTACCAGCAGACAATGGCTGCGGAAATCGAAGACGTGCGACGCACGCCCCGCGAAGGCCTACTCACGACGCTGGTGCAGGCTGCCGACGCGCCGGCGCCGGGCGAGGAGCCGATCCCATTGGCCCAGCTGCTCACCCTGCTTCGCGAGCTGGTCATCGCCGGGAACGAGACCAGCGGCAAGCTGATCACCGAGATCGCCCGGTTGCTCGACACGCGGCCCGGCGAATGGGACCGGGTACGCGCCGATCCGGCCCGGGCCAAGCCGATCGTGGAGGAGGCGCTGCGCTGGGCGTCGCCGTCGCAGACGGCGTTTCGTCGCGCGACCCTCGACACCGAACTTGCCGGGGTCGAGATCCCCGCCGGCGCCGTGCTGGTCGTGTCCTTCGCCTCGGCCAACCGCGACCAGAACGTCTTCGACGACGCGGCGGACTTCGACCCCGACCGTGACGGCCTCGGCCAGCACCTGGCATTCGGGCTCGGGATGCACGCCTGCATCGGCAATCCCCTCGCCCGCATGGAAGGCGTCATCGCGACCCAGGTGCTCGCCGACCAGGTCGAGTCGCTGACCGTGTTGGCACCCGAATCGTTGCAGTACAACGCCAGCTTCATGGTCCGCGGCCTGCGGCAACTCCCGGTGCAGGTGCGTCGCCGCACGACAGGTCAGTAGCGCCATGGCATCCGAGCGCCCGCTCATCCTGGTGACGAACGACGACGGCCTGCTCTCGCCGGGACTGCGAGCGGCTGCGGAGGCGGTTGCCGATCTCGGCGAACTGCTACTGGTCGCCCCGGCCACGCAACAGACGGCGATGAGCCGGGCCTTTGTCCGCGACGCCGACTCAGGCGTGATCGAGCGGGTCGACCTGCACATCGGCGACACCACGGTCGCGGCGTACGCGGTGACGGGCTCACCGGTCATGGCGGTGACGCACGCCGTTCTCGAACTCGCGCCACGGCCCATCTCCTTGTGCATCAGCGGGATCAACTACGGCGAGAACGTTGGCAGCGCGATCGGCGTCAGCGGTACGGTCGGCGCCGCGCTGGAAGCCGATGTCTACGGCATCCCGGCGATCGCCGCCGCGATCACCGCCCAGATCAGCGAGTGGCGCAGCTTCGGTGAGATCGACTGGACCGCCGCGAAGCACTTCACCCGGCTGCTCGTCGCCCAGGTTCTCGACGAAGGCATGCCTGTCGACGTGTCCGTGCTCAATCTCAACGTCCCACGCGGCGCCACTGCACAGACCGAACTGCGCAAGACGGTCCAGAGCCACCAGCCGTACTATGTGCGATCGAAGCAGGCCTCCACACGGCCGCTGCATCTGCCCTACCAGTTCCCCCTCGACATCGTCGTCGACTGGACGGACCTCGAACCAGGAACCGACGTCCACGCCGTCGCGCAGGATGCCGTCGCCTCGGTCACCCCACTGACCTGGCGGATGACGGCCACCACCGAGTGGACGCCTCGGCAGACCTCGAACACGGGCGATGGCGCAACCGCTCGCGGTGCACCGTGGATCTGACGTTCCCGCCCGAAGCGGAGGCGTTCCGTGCGCGGGTACGCGACTTCCTGCGGACCAACCTGCCCCCAGATTGGCCGGGGGTCGGCGCACTCGACGAGAGCGAGCGCTTGGCCTTCGGTCGCCGGTGGCGCGGCCTCGTGTCACGGGAAGGGCTGCTGGCCGTGGCCTGGCCGACGGAGTACGGCGGTGCCGGCCTGGGCTGCGGTGCTGTTGGCGGCCGAGCAGGTCGGCGGCGCCGAACGTTGCCTGGGCAGGGCCACCGACTACGCCAAGATCCGGGTGCAGTTCGGCAGCCCGATCGGGTCCTTCCAGGCGATCAAGCACCTACTGGCCGACCTGCTGCTCGAGGTCGAATCGGCCCGGGCCGCAGCCGACTACGCGGCCTGGGCCGCAGCGCATGCACCCGCCGAGCTGTCTCGCGTCGCCCCGCTGGCCAAGGCCGTTTGCTCGGACACCTACGTCCAAGCCGCGAAGACGAGCTTTCAGGTCCACGGCGGCATCGCCTTCACCTGGGAACACGACGCCCACCTGCACCTCAAACGGGCGATGACCGGCAAGGTGTTGTTCGGGTCGCCGCAATCGCACCGCGAACGGATCGCCGAACTCGTGCTGGTACACGGCCGTGACTGACCTTCGCGTCGAGGTGGCACACCGCAGCGTCGATCAGTTGGGCGAGTGCCCGGTCTGGGACGAGCGCGAACCCGTGCTCTACCGGGTCGACACGGTCACCGGCGCGGCGCTGCGTCTCGACGTCGATACCGGCGTCGAGCGCCGCTACGACCTGGAGCGACCCGTCGGTTGCCTGGCGCTGCGCGAGGACGGTGACGGTCTGCTGCTCGGGCTCGAGGAAGGATTCGGCGCCCTGAACCTCGACACCGGCGCGGTTGAGGTGCTGTGCGACGTCGGCCACGACGTCGCCCGCATGCAGCTCAACGACGGCGCGTGCGACCCGGCCGGGCGCTTGTTCGCCGGCAGCATCGCCCGCGACGCCGCACCCGGATCGGGAGTCCTCTACCGCTACCAGCCGCCGCACGAGGCGCAACAAGTCCTTACCGGGATCGGCGTCAGCAACGGCCTGGCCTGGGACCGCGCCGGCACCACCCTCTACTTCATCGACAGCCTCGAGCGACGCGTCGACCGGTTCCGCTACGACCTCGAATACGCCACCTTGGCCGACCGGCGGACCGCGTTCGACCTTTCGCGATTCGAAGGCATCCCCGACGGGATGGAAATCGACGCCGAGGACTGCCTCTGGGTGACGTTCTGGCGCGGCGGCGCCGTGCGCCGGTTCACCCGCGACGGGCAGCTGCTCGACGAGATCACCCTGCCGGTGCGACGCACCACCAGCTGCTGCCTCGGCGGTCCGGACGCCACCACCCTGTTCATCACCACCGCGCGCCGCAGCCTGCGTCACGCTGCCGACCCGGAACCACTCGGTGGAGCCGTGTTCGCGGTGACCGTGGACGTCCCCGGCGTGCCGGCGCGGCGCTGGCGAGCCGATCCCGCCGTCGCGACCTGACCTCCCATCGCGCCATTCCCGTCCAACCGGCCCGGGAGCATTCGCATGGCAGCCGCCGAACCATCCGGACTGATCGTGCCGTGCCCGGAGTTTTCGTCGCCACCCTGAACCGGCCGCACCGAAATGAACGCACTGACCTTCGGCATGTTCAGACAGCTGCAAGTACTCCGCGAAGGCGGTCAAACCCGTCGCGATTCGTGCAGAGCCCGAGACGAGGGTGCGGCACGACCTCGGTTCGATGGCACCGCAGCCGGCCAACGGGATCGCTGATGAGTGCGCTGACTCACGCCTCGTGTGGCTGTCGACTTTTTGACGTTCCGGCGTATGGCGTTGACCACGCGCTGACGCGCCTAGTTTCATCAGTCCTGCCTGTCGACCCGGCCGGCACGGTGCTGTGGAGGGCAGATGGCAATCGCAAGGTGCACCAATTGGAGTGAGCACGACGCTGTACTCGGTGCCCTAGACGGCACAACGGGGCTGCAGACCCGCACGCGTCGCGGGGAGGGGTCGTGAGCCATCGCAAGGAGTGGGTCACCGCCAAAGCAAGGGCCGCCAAGGAGAACGGTGGCAAAGACGTGTGGAAGGACCACAAGTTGAAGGACCTCGGTCTCGGGCCTGCGCTCGATGTGTTCGACGCTGCCGCGGCCAGGTTCGACGCCTTTGACAAGAAGTTCGACGAGACCAGCCCGAGCCCACAGCAGAAAGCTCAGTGGATCAAGCTCGTCAACGCGAAGGATCAGTCAGCGAAGAAAGTCAACGAGATCGTCAGGAACTACGACATCGACGTCGACCGACTCAAGGCTCATGGCGCGATCAACGACAAGATCTCGGACGCCTTGTCAAACGGTCTGTCCCGCGCCAAGAAGGTAGTCGCGTCGAATCCCCTCGA
This sequence comes from uncultured Actinomycetota bacterium, assembly GCA_963718805.1. Taxonomy (GTDB): domain Bacteria; phylum Actinomycetota; class Actinomycetes; order Mycobacteriales; family Jatrophihabitantaceae; genus Jatrophihabitans. The sequence continues at coordinate 412,188 of CAVQZY010000002.1, forward strand.
GATCCAGCAACTCAGGAAGAAGATCGAGAGACTCAGCAGCTGAACCTTAGGTCGAGCAGTTCGCCGAACACGCAGCGCCGGGACGGCCCCCGAGTGCGAGCGACACGCCACCTCAGGAGGATCGCCGTAACCCTTTCGCTCGAAGGGATCAGGGCCAGGTGCTCCGCGTCGCTCATCGGTGCAGGGTGAGGGTCCATTCGGCGGTGCTGGGGCCGGTGTCGTTGTTGGTTTCGGTGATGGTGATGGTGATGGTGCCGGTGGCGTGGTGGTAGCGGCCGGCGCCGCAGCCGCTGGGCCAGTCGTATGCGGTCGAGGCGGGCGCTTCGACGATCGTGCCTTCGATGACGTGCGTGTTGGGTCGCGCGGTCGCGGTGCCGTCGGCGGTGCCGGCGAGCAGGAGGCCGGCAGCGACGGTGCCGGCAGTCAGGGTGGCGGCGATGAGTTTCATGGGAGAGCCCTTCCGGGGCGTCGGGGTGGGGTGTGTCAGGTCGCGGGGTGTCAGGCCGCGGGGCGTCGGCGGGCGGCGGAGACGAGGATCGCGGTGGCGAGCGTGATCACGCATACGGTCGCGATGAGGAACGCGAACCAGGCGATGTCGGCAATCATCGCGCCGGCCCCGTGGTGGGTATTGCGGAGCAGGCCGGAGAACCTCTGACGCAGGGCACCAGCCTTCGCAGCAGGTCTGCACCGATTCCACGTCTTCGATCGCCGCCTTGAGGTTGCAGGAGCCGCATTGCATACCGTGCCGCTTCTAGGCTGTCCCGGTGAGTGGGCAACTGGTGGTTTGGGCCGATGGGGCGCAGAGGCGTCACAGCTTCCTCGGGTTTCCCTATGCGGTGATGAAGAAGTACGCCGACGACGGAGGCGGACGGCAGGCCGCGTTGATCACCTACTACGGGTTCTTGAGCCTGTTCCCGTTGCTGCTGGTCGGTGTCGCGGTGCTGTCGAAGGCGCTGGTGGCGCATCCGTCGCTTCGAGAGCAGCTCATCGATGCGTTGGTTCCACGCGAGCTGCGAGACACCGTGGATCACGCGGTGGCGAGCATGCCCTCGTCAGGGATTCCCTTTGTCATCGGCATACTCGGATTGCTTTTCGCAGGCACCGGAGTGGTGTTCTCGGCCTACGAGACCCTCAATCACCTCGCCGGGGTGCCGCGCCGCGCCCGATTCACGCTGGTGCCGCGCTACATCAGAACGATCGCGATGCTGATCGTCGTGCTTGTCGGTGGGCTCGCCGTGGCCACGCTGACCGTACTGGCCACCACCTTGGTCCACACGAACGGTGGCCAGCAGGTGGCCGCTGCCGCAGGCAGCGCCGCCGTGGTCTTTCTCGTGTTGCTCGCCGCGATCAAATTGCTGGTCGCGCGTGCGATCTCGCTGCGAGCCGCCTGGCCGGCAGCCGCGACCGGTGGTCTGCTGATCGCCGCCGTGTTGAGTGTCGGAGCCCGGCTGCTGACCGCGCTCGTGGCACGATCCGGGGCGGTCTATGGGAGCTTCGCCACTGTGGTCGGCAGCTTCACGTTGCTCTACTTGGTCAGCCAATTGTTGCTGTACTCAGCGGAGTCCGCCATCGTTCATCGCGCTCGGCTCTGGCCCCGGGCTCTGGACAGCGCCGATCCGACCACCGCAGACGTTCAGGTGCTGACCAGGTTGGCCACCGAACAGGAACGGCTGGCCGTTGAGCGGGTTCAAGCACACTTTGGATCCGACGTCACCGATTGAGCACCGCACGCCTGCCCGTACCTCGGCTCACTCGACGCGACCGGGACCGACACGTCGAACCGGGACCGACACGTCGAGCCGGGACCAGAGCGCAAGATCGCTGCGCTCGGGTACCTCCACCGGTGCCGCGCCAGATCGGTCACAGCTCGTCCGGAATCGGCGACAACGGCGGCAGCGTGAGTAGCTCGCGGACAACTCGTCGCTGATCGTCGATCTGACGCAGGGGTGCACTGGACCGCGCGGGTCATTTAGCCGGACAATGGCTGTCGTGAGTGAAGCGGGTGCCGGGGAAGACCGGCTGGGCCAGTTGGTGGATCGCGCGACGATCGGCTTCATGTACAGGCCGTTTGCGATGATCGCCAGCCTGTTGGGCGGAATGCTGGCAAGCATGCTCTTCACCCGCCTGTGGCGGGCGCTGTCGGGTGCCAATAAGGCGCCGGACGCGACGGATGCCGTCGCCACCTGGGCCGACATCGTGCCCGCGGCGGCACTGCATGGCCTGGTGTTCGGCGTGGTAAAAGCCTTGGTCGATCGAGCCGGGGCCAAGGAGTTCCAGCGGCTGACAGGTCGCTGGCCGGGGAAGCGTTCGCGCCCGCCGGACCCGCGCTGATAGCAGCCCGGTCCGACCGTGCGGGCGCTCGCGGCGGTGCTGGAACAACGCCGACGATGCTGCGGCCCGGTTTCGCGGTCGAGCCTGCGGCCTGGTGGTTCTGCGGGTGTTGCGTCTCTGACGTGTTCCGCGGATGAGGTGCCCCCGAGCGTGCCCCCTGGGGTCGCGTCCGCGACCCGGGGACCGCTCCCGCAGGGTTGAGCGCTGATGCCGGCGGGCACGTGCGATCAGCAAACAGCACGCCCGACCAGACCGCCCTCGCGAGCCGCCGCGCCGACCGCAAACGCACCCGCCGCCGCAGCGCCTGCGCCCAGCACAACCCGACCAACACGTTGGCTGAGCGCATGGTGAAACCTGCCGGCACTCGCCGTTCGGGAGCGGCGGCCAGACCGGTACCGTTGACCTCGGTTAGGACCTAGCCAGCTTGGCCACCCACCTCTGCCGACGGCACGAGACGCGTTCCGCTGGGGGCCGGCACCTCGGTGATCTCCCTTAGCGGACCGCTCATGACTTCCGATCTCCTGTCCGACCCAGCACTTTTGGCGACCGCCGGTGCCCAGCCTCGCGGCAGCGCGACGCCGGCCGGTAGTGACTACGCGGTCCTGAGTCGAGTCGTGCGCGCCGCCGGCCTGCTCGATCATCGCCCGATCGCCTCCGCTGCTCGCGTCACGCTCACCCTCGGCTTCTACCTCGCGGCGTGTGCGGCGGTCGTCTTCATCGGCGATTCCTGGTTTCAGGCGATCACCGCTGTGGTGCTCGGCGTGGCGTTCACGCAGGTCGCCTTCCTCGGACATGACGGCGGCCATCAGCAGGTCTTCCGCAGCCGTCGCGCGAACGACCTCTTCGGTCAGCTGACCGGCAATCTGCTGGTCGGGTTGAGTTTCGGCTGGTGGGTCGGCAAGCACAACAAGCACCACGCCAACCCCAACAAGGAAGACCACGATCCCGACATCGGGGACGGAGTGCTCGCCTTCACCACCGGCCAGGTCGCGGCCCGGACCGGCCGTTTCGGCCGGGCGCTGACCCGTCGGCAGGCGTGGCTGTTCTTCCCGCTGCTGACCTTGGAGGGCTGGAACCTGCACGTCGCGAGCGTGGCGGCGCTGCAGCGTGGAGCGCAGCGCAGCCACCGCGGCGGCAGCAGGGGGACGGAGGCGGCGCTGCTGTGCCTACACGCGACCGTCTACGTCACGGGGCTGCTGGTGGTCATGTCGCCGTGCATCGCGCTGGTGTTCGTAGCGATTCACCAGGGCGTGTGGGGCCTATACATGGGGTGCTCGTTCGCGCCGAACCACAAGGGCATGCCTGTCATCGGCGCCGATGAGGACGTCGACTACCTACGCCGGCAGGTGCTGACCTCACGCAACGTGCGCGGCGGTTGGTTCACCGACTTGCTACTCGGCGGCCTGAATTACCAGATCGAGCACCACCTGTTTCCCAGCATGCCTCGGGCCTCGCTGCGGCCCGCCCGCGGGCTCGTGCGTGAGCACTGCGAGCGGCTCGGCATCGCCTACTGCGAGACCTCGCTGCTCGGCTCCTACCGCGCTGCACTGAGTTACCTGAATCTGCTGGGTCGACCACTGCGGACCACGGCGTGACCAGCACCCGCACAGACATCAGTTATGCCCGGTTGTCTTGCAGGACGTGTCCTTCAGTGTCGCTGGCGTAGCTCACCGACGATCGCGGCAGCCGCGTCTGACACGCTGCCTGTGCCCTGTTCGGCCAGGCGGCGCAGCTCGGTGCGCGCACCCTCGGGGGTGTGCCCGCGGGCGAGCAGGACCCCGAGCGCTTGGTTGACGACCGCCAGGTCGGCCGTCCCGGTCATGCCAGTGGCCGGCACGGGCGTGGCGAGCTCGCCGAGGTGGGCGTCAAGGACCAGCTCGGACGCATCGATGCCCAGCGCGTAACTGAGGTCCGCGGCGAGATCGACGAATGCCCCCGGAGTCCTCGCATGCAGGACGAGCGAGTTGCCGACCCGGTCCGCGACCGGCCGCGACAGCGGGATCAGCAGCGTTGTCGCGCTCGTCCCATTGACACCGTGGGCGCCGTCGATCTGATCAGCACCGTCGAAGACGGTAAGGCTGACCCGGTGCCCGTCCACGTCTACGGTCATCGTCATGGCCCGGTAGGCGCCGATAGCTGTCCTAAGGCTGACACCCAACGCCCGTAGGCCAGCCTCGAGATCAACGTCCGGTTCGTCGAGCAGGTCGGATAACGCCGCGAGATCGGCGGCTAGGGCAGCCGAGAGGTCCACAAGGAGTGCTCCAGCGTCCCGATCGCCGAATAAGGCGTTCCCGGACTTGTGCAGCCGCAGATCGCGGCCACCGTCCCCTCACGCCGAATACGAATCGGGTCCCGCATCCAAGGCGCCAGAGCGCTCACGCTACGCCCTCGCGCGAACAGCCGACGATCTTCTCGCCGCGAGAGCCTCGCGAATTCGGTTTACCCGCGCCCACCAGCGAGAGCCTGGCGCGCTAGGCGGGCATGGCCCGGCGCGTCGAGAGCGGTCCCGGAGCAGCCTTGTGTCAGGAGCGATCCGGTCGCGTGTGTCGCGCTCGGGCGGCTCGGACCGCCTCGTCGACGAGTTGTTCGGCGACCGAATGGAGTTTGCGATTCTCTCGCTGGCTGATCTCGCGCAACCGGGCGAATGCCTCATCGGGACTGCAGCCGACGCGGCTCATCACGATGCCAAGCGCCTGGTCGATAGTGGCGCGGTTGGTCAAGGCGGCTTGAAGCTGGGTGGCCAGGCGTTTTGCCTGGGCAAGGACCTGGGCATTCTGCACGGCAATCGCGGCGGGCACGGCGTACAGCTCACCGATCAGTGCCGACCGCTCGTTGAACACGTCGAGGCCGTGGGCATAGACGTTCATCGCGCCGAGTACCTTGCCCTCGATGAGCAAGGGTATCGAGAGCACGCTGCGCACACCAAGACTGCCGACCCGTGGGCCGAAGCGTGCCCACTGCGGATCGCCTCTCAGGTCGCCGGATCGCACCGTGCGTCCCTGTGCGGCCGCGGTGATGCACGGGCCTTCCCCGAGGCTGTACTGGATGTCATCTACTGCGCTTACGAACGGCGCGCTGGCCACGACCGTGTCTGGGTGACCGGACTCCATGAGCGTCAACCCCGCGCCGTCGGCGCCCGGGATCGCGGACACTGCGAACTCCGCCACCCGGGTGAGCACATCGGTCAGCCCCATCTGTGAGGTGGCCAGCTGAGACAGGCCGGCCAGGCTGTCACGCAAATCCGCGTCGTCGCCCGCGATCTCGGCCTGCAACTCCTGCGACCATTCGTCCTCCGCGTCTTGCTGCTGGTCTTCCGGAGACCGCAGGTACGCATCCTCCGGATTCTCGTTCACCATTTCTTGATCCGATTCTCGCGCGCGCCGATCTGACACAAACCAAAATACGCGGCACCGGCGGTGGGCCTGAGGATCCGTCCCGATCGCCAGGTCGGCGGCCTCGACCGCCCGGCCCGATCCGCTGGGTATCGCTCGAGGACCGATCAAGGTGATGACTGGACGGGACGTGGAGGGACGCGCAAAGGAGGCGATATCGCCGCTCGACACATCCGAGCCACGACTGACGAGCCACCGGCTGCGGCCGGACGCATCGAGTTCGGCCCACACCGTCTTGCCCGCCGCCGTCGGGTCTGTTTCCACTCCCCACCGGCTGGCCAGCGCCGACACGATCATCAATCCGCGGCCGAAGGGCGCCCCCGGGATCAGCTGCCTCGGCTGCCGCGGTCGGCAGGGCCCCGGCCGTCATCGTGCACAGCGATACGCACATGACGGCTCACCGTGCCGCCGCTGGCCGCCTTGGGCCAACTACCGCGTGTCAAACGTTCCCGCGGGACCACTCGTGCCAACTGTCTCTGCTCGTGCCACGTCAGCCGTCGCGCGGCAACTCAGTTCGGCATGTCGGCGAAGCGGCTGTAGCGGCCCTGGAAGGCGACGGCGACCGTGGCGGTGGGGCCATTGCGGTGCTTGGCGATGATGATGTCCGCTTCGCCGGCGCGTTCGGTCTCGGGCTCGTACAGGTCGGGCCGGTGCACGAGCAGCACGACGTCGCTGTCCTGCTCGATCGAGTTGTGCACCATGACTCCGTCGGCGAGGAAGTTGTGCTCGCCGGGAACCGTTGCGTCGAAGACTTCTTGCTCCCCCAGCGCTTCAATTTCGACAATCGAATCCCAGAACACATCATTGGTGGCGAGCATGTCGAGTTCTGCGTGGTCGAGAACTGCGGCGACCCGGGCAAGGCGTGCTCGACTCGGAGCGTGCTTCCACATCGGCGAGCCGCGGAACTGCGTCGAGAGCGCCAGCGCGAATTCGCGCTGGGTGGTGGTTCTCTCGTGCAGCACGTCCCGCACGCGCTGCCACACCTCGCGGGACACGGTGTCGACATTGGTGTTCGGATTGATGCCGACGACGATCTGCAGTGCGCGGTTCGCGATGACGCCGCGGGCGCCGTGAACGCCGATCCGCTGCAGGAACTCCCGCTGCTCCTCGCAGCCGACGACGTGAACGTGGTAGCTGTCGCGGTATCCGCTCTCGTGTGTGGTCTTGATCTGCGCGGTGATGCCGAAGCGAGTCAGGAGCCGAGCGACGTCGTCGGCCAGGCGCCGGCTCGTGGACGCGTAGTAGATCCGTACCGCGTGGGAGTCGTCGACGTGCACGCAGCCATCGGTGGACCACAGGTGCCGCAGGAACAGCGCGAGTTGGTCAGCAGAGCACCCGAAGACCGCTTGCGGCACGAACTTCTCGTGGCTGCGCAGGCCGTAGAGCCCGAGTTCGTCCAGCCACGCGGCGATCGGATTGCGTCGACCGTGAGCCAGCCGGTGCGGCGCCGGCAGCCGCAGGGTCGTGACGCGGGCGGCGGGGTAGTGGTCGCGAGTCGCCGAGACGCGGAACGCAGTGGCGGCGGCGTTGGTCACGGCGGCGAGGTCGTCGTTGTCGTCGCTCGCGTAGCGCAGCGGTTGTGAGTGGACGAAGGAACCGCCCCCGAGCAGGTGCGCGAGCAACACGACGCGATCGTCGGGCCACTGCGTCATCGAAAGCGGCTCGGGGGCACGACGGGCGACGGCGACGCGATCGCCGACCGCGAGATCGCCGAGTTCGCGCCAGCCGTCGTAGGTGTAGAAGGGATGGTTCGCAGTGGCGTCGACGGTGCGGCCGGACGCGAGTCGCAGCCGGAACACCGGCTTCACCCCGGTGGAAAAAACACTGGTCATCGCCCGCGGCACCATCCGCAGTCGCCGGTCCAACGCCCACACCGTGACGTCGCGTTCCCCGCTGGCGTACAGCTCGCCGATCGACACCTCGGTGCCGGTGTCAGCGCGCCAGATCCGCGTCGAGGCCGGCAGACAGCCCGACTCGCGCAGGTCGGAGAGCAGCGGCTTCTTGTCGGTGCGCTGTTCGGGACCGCGATTGAGCTGGGAGAGCGCGACGACGGGGACATCGAGTTCCTTGGCCAGCAGCTTCATCGCACGGCTGAACTCGGAGACCTCCTGCTGGCGCGACTCGACGCGCTTGCCGCTGGTCATCAGCTGCAGGTAGTCGATGACGATCAGCTGCAGGTCGTGGCGCTGGCGCAGCCGGCGGGCCTTGGCGCGAATCTCCATCATCGTCAGGTTCGGCGAGTCGTCGATGAACAGCGGGGCGTCGGCGAGTTCGGAGGAGCGCAGCGCGAGCCGCCGCCAGTCCTGGTCGTTCATGTGGCCCGAGCGCATGTTCTGCAGCGCCACACCGGCCTCGGCGGCGAACAGCCGCATCATGATCTCGAGCTTGCCCATCTCCAGGGAGAAGATGGCCGTCGACTTCCGGTGCTTGACCGCCGCCGAGCGGGCGACGTCGAGCGCCAGGGTGGAGTTGTGCGTGGGCACCAGCGTGGAGCCGGCGAGATACAGGTGCTCGGCGTTGTCGACCTGCACGCAGCGCACCGGCACGGATGCCACCGGCCGCACCGCGACGACCGAACGTGCCGCCGCTGCACCGGGCTCCTCGACGGACACGGCGTAGTGGTCGCGCCCGCCGACCGTCTCGACCCGCAGCATGGTGTGCAGGCCGAGCGTGGCGGCGAGCTCGCGCACTCCGGCCGCGAGGCGCCGGTTGGTGCCGGTGTGCACCTGCGCTGTGCCACTGGCGTCGGGCTGGCCGTCGAGCAGGCCGTCCAGCAGCGCGCGTCGCTGGGCCGTGCCCGCGCGCAGGTACGCCGGCGGGATGTGCTTGTCGCCGAGCACCCCGAGGCCGCGTAGTCGCGCCTGCACGGTGCCGTGTTGGAGCTGGCAGGCGCGGCAGCGCCGACCAGCACTGCTGGGCCCCCCGCAGTCGGGGCACGCCGACCGCGCCGGCGCCGCGCTGCGCAGCTGCAACCGGTGCCGGCAGGAGCGGCCGCAGGTGCGCGCGTGCGGTTGCGCAGGCACAAAGACGGTGCCGCAGACGATGCACCGGCGTGGTGTCGCGACCGGGACCGGCAACTGCACCCGATAACGCAGCGTGCCCGCGAGCGGGCTGGCCGTGACGCCGGCGGCCCGCAGCCGCGGCAGCATCGCGGCATCCGGGCAGGTGACGCTCACCGCGTCGGAGTCCGGGTCGGCGAGCCAGACGCCGAGCAGGTACGGCGGCAGCGGCACCGCCGCCGCTGGGAGCTGCAAGGGCGTCGCGCGGGTGACGGTGTGCGCACGTCCGGACCGGGTGAGGTCGTGGTGCAGGGCGGCGGTGGTGACGACCGTCGTGACCGGGACGCCGGCGAGGTCCGAACTGCCGTCGGCGCCCACCAGGACCGACGCGCGTCGAGGCGCCGCCATGGTGACCCACTGGTGCTGCGCGTCGGCGGTGATCACCGTGCCGTCGCTGAACTCGACCTCGAAGCACGGCCGGCCGATGAGCACGTCGGTGGCAGCCACGACCCGGGTGGGGCGCCCGTCGGCGCCCAGGAGGGTGTCACCGATATCGACCTCGCCCATCGACGTCCAACCGGTGGGCGTGGGCAGCGCGGTGTCCAGAGCCAGCGCCTTGCCGCTGCCCGGACGTCCGGCGACGGTGACCATCTGACCCGGATGCAGACCGTTGGTGATCTCGTCGAGCTGCCGGAAACCGGTGGGGATGCCGGTGCCGATGCCGCCGGTGGCCGAGATCTTCTCGATCTCGTCGAGGGTGGGCTGCAGCAGGGACTCGATGTGCACGTAGTCCTCGGACGTGCGCCGCTCGGTGACCTCGTAGACCTCGGCCTGGGCGCGGTCGACGACGTCGTCGACGCTGCCCTCGATGTCGTTCGCGCCAGACGACGCGTCGTAGCCCATCTGCACGATCCGGGTGCCGGCGGTGACCAGGCGCCGCAGGATCGCGCGGTCGGCGACAATGGCGGCGTAGTAGCCGGCATTGGCGGCGGTGGGCACCAGCGAGATCAGCGTGTGCAGGTACGTGGCGCCGCCGACGCGAGCCAGCTGCCCGGCCCGGGTGAGCTCGGCCGACACGGTGACGGCGTCGGCGGGCTCGCCGCGCGCGTACAGATCGAGAACCGCGTCGTAGATCAACTGGTGCGCCGGGCGGTAGTAGTCGCCCGGGCGCAGCACCTCGACGACGTCGGCGATCGCGTCCTTGCTCAGCATCATCGCGCCGAGCACGGACTGCTCGGCCTCGATCGCCTGCGGCGGAGTCCGATCGAACTCGCTGCGACCGGACGAGGGGCCTGGCGCGTCGTCGATCAACGTCATGACACCCTCCTCGACGACCCGCGCACTGTGTTCACCTGTTCGATTGTCAGGAAGGGGTCTGACAGTTTCCGCAACGGCCGTGGCGACGCTAGGGCAGCGCCCGGATCGACCACAAGTTGACCCGGTGGACAACCTGTGGGTGGCGCTGTGGGAATCGCCGACGAAGCGTGTGCACACACCGGTGGACAACCGTGTGGATAGCACCTCTGCAAGCGCATCCGGCCCAGCAAATCCGGGCGCCGCGCAGACTGTGACAGTGTGGACGGAAATTGCCCGAAAGATTCTTTGCCGGGTGCCCAGACAGGTGAGAGCCCGGCAGATCGATCATGACCTGCCGGGCTCTACGAGGGTGGTGCGCGGCGCGCTCAGACGGCCTGGACGGTGACCGGGACGGAGGCCACCACATCGGGGTGCAGATCGACGGTGACCGTGTGCGACCCGAGGGTCTTGATGTGGCCGTCGATCTGGATCCGTTTGCGGTCCAGCGTCGGGCCGCCGGCGCTCTTGACCGCGGCGGCGATGTCGCCGGCCGTGATCGAGCCGAACAGCCGGCCGTCCTTGCCGGCCCGCGCGTCGATGGCGACGGTGAGCTTCTCGAGGTCGGCCTTGATCTCGCGGGCGTGGCCGAGGTCGCGGATGTCGCGTGCGTCGCGGGCCCGCTTGATCTGGGCGATCTGCTTCTCGGCGCCCTTGGTCCAGTTGATCGCCGCGCCGCGCGGGACGAGGAAGTTGCGGCCGTAGCCGTCGGCGACGTCGACGATGTCGCCGGCCAGCCCGAGCCCGGCGACCTCGCGGGTGAGGATGAGCTTCATTGTGGTCCTCCTGCCTCAGCGCGCGGTCGAGGTGTACGGCAGCAGCGCCATCTCGCGGGCGTTCTTGATCGCCTTGGCGATCTGCCGCTGCTGCTGGGCGCTGACGCCGGTGACGCGGCGGGCGCGGATCTTGCCGCGGTCGGAGATGAACTTGCGCAGCAGGTTGATGTCCTTGTAGTCGATGTACTCGATCTTGGCCGCGCTGAGCGGGTTCGACTTCTTCTTCGGTTTACGAATGGGTGGCTTGGGCATCTGGTGTGCTCTCTGTTCTGATTGAGAAATCTAGGTGACTAGAACGGCGGTTCGTCGGAGAACCCGCCACTGCCGCTGCTGCTGCCGCCGCCCGAGGTGGACGGCGCCGAACCCCAGGGGTCGTCGGCCGGCGCGGTGGAGGCACTGCTCTCCGAGCCGGACGAGCCGAAGCCGCCGCCGGAGGAGGAGCCGCGCTGGGTGCGGTTGACCTTCGCGGTCGCGTATCGCAGCGACGGGCCGACCTCGTCGACCTCCATCTCGACGACGGTGCGCTTCTCGCCCTCGCGGGTCTCGAACGAGCGCTGCTTGAGCCGGCCTTGCGCGACGACGCGCATGCCGCGCTGCAGCGACTCGGCGACGTTCTCGGCGGCCTGCCGCCAGATGGAGCAGCGCAGGAACAGCGCCTCGCCGTCCTTCCATTCGCTCGTGTTGCGGTCGAACGTGCGAGGGGTGGACGCGATGGTGAACGACGCGACGGCCGCACCGGACGGGCGTGAACCGCAGCTCCGGGTCGGCGGTCAGGTTGCCGACGACGGTGATGATCGTTTCGCCGGCCATGTCAGCGCTCGTCCGGACGCAGGACCTTGGTGCGCAGCACCGATTCGTTGAGGTTCAGCTGCCGGTCGAGTTCCTGCACGGCGGCCGGATTGGCCTGCAGGTCGACGACGGCGTAGATGCCCTCAGCGTGCTTGTTGATCTCGTAGGCCATCCGGCGCCGGCCCCACACGTCGACCTTCTCGACGGTGCCGCCGTCCTTCTTCACCACCGACAGGAACGCGTCGAGCGACGGTGCGATCGTCCGCTCTTCCAGGGTGGGGTCGAGGATGACCATGACTTCGTAATGGCGCATGAGCGAGCCATTCCTCCTGTGGACTGTTCGGCCGCGGACCCTCCGCGGCAGGAGGTGCGCGACCGCTGCGGCGCAGGGCCGGCTCGGCGGCGCTCCGTGCGGCCGCCGATCAGGTGGGTCGAGCCCCTCCAGGGTACCGGCGCAGCGCACCGTCCCCAAAACGAGCGATCGGACGCGGCTGCAGCCGCGCCGGCGGCGCACCGCCACGTTCGCGCAGGCGGCGGACACCACAGCCAGTGCCGCGATGGCCGCGACGGCCAGCAACCATGGCTGGCGCACCGGCAGCGGCGCGGTGCTGGCCATGCGCTGCACCCGCTCGGCGGCCGCGCCGGCGCTGGTGACCGGCGGCGGCGTCACGGTCGGCACCGCGGCGGCGACCTCCCGCTGGGTTTTCGCACCGGCGGAGTTGGCGGCGGCGAAGTGCCGCGGCGCCGCGCTCGGATGCGCGGGGTGCGATGCCACCCGGCCGGCGGAGCGGACGACGACTGCCGGGCGCGACGCCCGCAGACGTGCGGCCGCGACCCGGTGCGCGCGAGCCGGGCGCTGATGGGCGAGCGCGGCATGGCGGCCCGGTGACCTCGAGATGTGCTTCGCGGCCGACGCGGGCGTTTCAGGTGCGGCCGTCGTCGTCCGCGGCGCGGGCGCGGGGGGAGGCGCAGGCGCGGTCGTCCTCGCCCGGGTCGGGTGCGGCCTGGGCGGACAGGTCCTGCCCGGGTGCGTGCTGGCGGCCGGGGCCGTCGTGCGTGGTGCGGCAGTGGTCTTCGGTGCCGCGCCAGCAGGTTTCGACGTCAGCAACGCGGCGCATACCAGCGCCGCCGCGAGCAGCACACCGGCAGCCGGATATGCCAGCCGCAATGATTTCGGCGCACGATTGTCTTCAGCGTTCATCGGCCCCCCGATCGCCGTGGAGGACGATAACGCACCGTGACGAGGACCGGAACCCCCGTCGCGCGAACACGACGGGTCAGCGTGGTTGGGTCAGATCATCCGGCCGAACACGTTGTACCGGACGTAACCGATGGTGACCGCGACCAGCGCGAGAACGGCCAGGATCGCGAGCAGTACCGGGAACCGGGCCGACCCGAAGGCGCTGGCCTGCTCGGCGTTGCCGTGCTCGGCCGTCGCGCGCTGGCCGGTGCCGGTGCCGGGCTGGTTCATCGACACCGGCGCCAGCCTTGAGCCGCCGGGAACGTTGACGACGTAGCCACCGCCGGCGCCGGTCCCGGCCGTCGGCGCTGCGGCGCCGACGACCATCGCCGCAGGCCCGTCGGCAGCCGTGCCGCCGACGGTCGCGGTCAGCCCCCCGGCCCGACCGGATCCGCTCGTCGATCCCCCGGCCGGCGCCCCGGCCGACGAGGCGGCCGACGAGGTGGGCGACGAGGTGGGCGACGACGTGGTCAACGAGGTGGGGGCCGGCGCGGCGGGGCGACTGCTGCGCGACGGCTTCGGCACCTGGGGCACCGAGACGCTCACGTGCACCGTCGGGACAACCTTGTTCACGGCCTTGGTCGCCTTCGACACGACCTTCGACGCGGCGGAGGTGACCTTGGTGACGACCGGTGCGACCACGATCGTGGCGGTGCAGGTGGTGATCTTGCCGATCGGGCCGAGGAGTTTTTCCAGCAACTGCCACGTCCAGGTAACGCTGTAGGTGCCGGGGTTGCTGTAACGAACGGTGCCGGTCACCCTCGCAACGATCTTGTACAGTCCTCCGATCGGCGCGAACGTGACCGAGTCGCCGGCGTTGATGTCCACCGTCACATTGCTGACGCCGAGGGTCACCGTGCGCGTGCTGCTGGCCTGCGCCGGAGTGGTTTGCGCCGACAGCACCAGCGCCGTCAGTACCAGGGCGAGAGCGGCACCGAGCATTGCGCGAACCGTCCTCGGCGACGCGCCGTCGTGCGCGATCATCGCTGCCTCCCCCGTCGCAAGGTGTCGTCCTGTCCGAATTGTTCAACGACTGCCATCCTGGCGCGGATACGCACACTGCGCTGTCACCTACCCGACATAGGCTGCCTCCATGGCAGCCATCGGGGCACACGTCGACTCCGCCGATCCGCTCTCGGCCGCCGCGGCGGTCGGCGCCGAGGCGGTGCAGTTCTTCCTCTCCGACCCGCAGGGCTGGAAGAAACCGCAGCCCCACGAGCACGCGGCCGCGATCCGCGCCACCGACCTCACGGTGTACATCCATGCGCCGTATCTGGTGAACGTGGCCACCACGAACAACCGGATCCGAATCCCGAGCCGCAAGATCCTCTCCGAGCACGCAGAGGCGGCGGCCGGCATCGGCGCGAAGGCGCTGATCGTGCACGGCGGCCACCTCAACGCCAAGGACGACCCGGCCGTCGGCGTGGACAACTGGCGCAAGACCTTCGCGCGGGTGCACGACGAGGGCGACGGGTTCCCGGTGCAGGTCCTGATCGAGAACACCGCCGGCGGCACCAACGCGATGGCCCGCCGCTTCGACAGGTTGGCAATGGTCTGGGACGCGGTCGGGCAGTACGGCGTCGGCTTCTGCCTGGACACGTGTCACGCGCACGCGGGCGGTGAGGAGCTGTCCGACATCGTCGAGCGCGTCCTGAAGATCACCGGACGCATCGACCTCATCCACGCCAACGACAGCCGCGACGCCTTCGACTCCGGCGCCGACCGGCACGCCACGTTCGGCACCGGGCAGATCGATCCTGGCGTCATCGCCGACGTCTGCCGCGCGGCCGGTTGCGACGTCATCGTCGAGACGCCCGCAGCCGGTCAGGCCGCCGACATCGACTACTTGCGCGCGTCGATCTGAGGGCCGAGCAACTCACTGTCGCCGTCGTCGCCGCGCCAGTCCTCGTCGGCACGGTCGAACACCCCGCCGCCGGGGTCGTCCGCGCCGTCCGCACGCACGACGTCGAGCCACGGGCACCACATCTCGCGGATCACCAACCCGGCAAGGGCGAGCAGCAAACCGTCGCGCAGCAGCAGCACCAGCATCAGCCAGCCGTAGGCGATGCCGTGATTCGGGGCGGCGAAACCGAGCAGGATGGTCAACGTCAGGATCCACACCAGGATCTCGGCGAACTGCCACACCAGGGTGAGCCGCCAGCGCGGTCGGGCGAGCGCGAGGAGCGGCACCAGCCACAGCGAGTACTGCGGGCTCCACACCTTCGTGGTGAGCAGGAACGCGAGTACGCACAGGAACGCGAGCTGGGCCAACCGGGGCCGCACCGGGGCCGCCAGCCCGACCCAGCAGACCGCGAGCAGGGCGACGAGCAGCGCCAGCGCCACCGCAGTGCCGGGCGGCTTCCAGAACGGCGCGTCCTGGTCGCTCACCGACGCCGTCCAGACCGTGCGGCCCATTGCCCAAATCGTCGAACGCTCCGTCGGGCGGTCGATGGAGAATCGGTAGAACTCCCACCAACCACGATGGAAGGCGACCGCGATCGGGCCGTTCACGGCGAGCCAGACCAAGCCCGCGGTCAGCGTCGCCCAGGCTGCGTCGGCGAACTTGCGGGTGCGTACCGCGAGGATCCAGACCGCCACGAGCAGGAACACCGGGTAGAGCTTCGCCGCCGTCCCGAGCCCGATCATCGCCCCGGACAGCACCGGTCTTCGGGCCGCCCACGCCCACATCGCGCCGGCGGTGAACGCCATCGCAAGCAGGTCCCAGTTCGAGAATGCGTGGAACACCAGCAGCGGTGACAGCGCGAAGATCGCGGCGTCCCACGGCCGACCGCGCGCGGTCTGGGTCGTCGCCGCGGTGACGACCAATGCGCACAACGACAGCAGCAGCGCCGTCAACACCCCGAAGATAACCACCGACGACCAACTGGTCTGCAGCGCGTGGATGCCGCGGGTGAGATCGGCGGTCACCCACATGAAGGCGCCGGTGAGCACCGGGTACTCGACGGTCGTGTCCCGGTAAGGGACGGCGCCGACGTCGAGGCGCTCGTCGCTCCACAGCGGGACGACGTCGGAATAGCAAAAGTGCGTGTACTGCTTGTTGCCGACCCAGTCGCCGGTGGTGCACGGGGCCTTCTGCGCGAAGCCGAACGCCAGTGTCACCAGCGTCATGACCAGCAGCCAACGCAACGGGGTCCACCAGGTGCGCCCGACCCCCGCGTGCCGGCCCCACGGGCCGCCGATCGGCCGTGACGCCCGCCAGACGGTTGGGTCGGTGCGGCTGGGCAGGTGCGCGGCCGCTCGAGTCACTGAGTCATCCTGGCATGCGCGCCGGCGACCACCGGCGATGCGGTTATCCGCAGCCGCGCGGCGCGGAGCACCCGGGCGAGGGTGGGCTCGCGGTCCGGGTGGAGCCACTCGAACCGCCACCTGACGACGGCGGCGCGCTGGACGAACTCGGGACCGGGGAGGGCGGCGGGGCCGAGCTCGACGGCTCGGTCGATGTCGATGTCGAGGACGACGGCTGCGGCCGGTCGCTGCTGGTGGGCGGCGCCGACGACGTCGCGCTCGGCGTGGCGGTCGGGCTCGGCTTCGGCGCCATGCCGTCCTCGTCGATCTGCTGCTTGTTCGGCAGCGTCTGCTCCGGCTGGCCCTTGAGGTAGGTGTCCATGAACAGCTTCCAGGTCTTGCCGGGCAGGTCCGACCCGTACATCGGGGTGCCGTCAGCGTTGTAGATCGGCTTGTTCCGGTACCCGGTGCCCACCCAGACCGCCGCGCTCACCTGCGGGGTGAATCCGACCATCCAGGCGTCGCTGTTGTTCGTGGTCTTGGTGCCGATGCCGACGGTCCCGGTCTTCGCCGCCGACGCGCGGCCGTTCGCGAGGCCGTCACCGGAATACTTGGCCACCGGCTTGAGCGTCATCGTGACGTCGTTGGCGACCCGTGGATCGACGGCGCCCGCCGGCGCGGCCTGGTGTTGGTAGACGACGGCGCCGTTGGACGCGGTGGCGGATTGTACGAGGAAGGCGCTGTTGTACACACCGCTGTTCGCGAGGGTCGCGTAGCCGCTGGCCTGGTCGAGCGTCGTGACCGCGTAGTCACCGATTCCGATTCCGAAATTCGTGTCGCCGTCGGAATCGACCAGGGTCTTCTCCCCGGAGCTGTCGGTCGGCGAAACCCCCATCGCGTGCGCGGTCTTGGCGACCTCGCTCGGTCCGGCGTCGACGGCGAGCATGTCGAAGGTGGTGTTCAACGAGTACTTCATCGCCTTCTTGACCGGCACCTTGGACCCGCTGACCGACTTGTCGCCCGGGTCGTTGCAGATCTTGGTGCCCTCGATCTTCATGCAGAAACTGCCGTCGACCTCGCTGTCGATCGCCACGTGCGACTTGCCGGGGGTCTGGCGCAGCGTCTGGGTCAGCACGGTGGCCAGGGTGTAGGGCTTGAACGCCGAGCCGGCCGGATTGGCCCGCTGGCCGGCCCAGTCGTTGTAGTCGACCCTGCCGTCGTAACCCTTGACCCCTGGGCCCGAGCCGCCGTAGTAGGCAAGCACGCCACCGGTCTTCGGGTCGACCGCGACGAGTGAGTTCTTGAGGTTGCGCTGCTTGGCGGACAGGTTCTTGAAGCTGGTGTCCACCGCCGTGAGGGCAGCCTGTTGCGCCTTGCGGTTGATGGTGGTGCGGATGACCAGGCCACGGTCGTTGACCTCGGCCGCCGAGATGCCGTGCGTGGCCAACTCGGCAAGTACCCGGTTGGTGAGCAGGTAGCGCCAGCCGGTGGTCCCGAGGGCGGTGCCGCTTACCGCCTTCGTCGTCGGGAAGGTGAGCGCGTTCTCCTGCGCCTGGGTGAGCTTGCCGATCTTCACCATGCCGTCGAGGACGTAGCGCCAGCGCTCGTGGGCCTGCGCCGGGTCGCTGGCCGGGTCGTAGTAGGCCGGCGCGCGGAGCAGCCCGGCGAGCAGCGCCGCCTGCGCGACCGTCAGTTGCTCCACATCCTCGCCGAAGAAGGTCTCGGCGGCGGCCTGGATGCCGTAGGCGCCCCGGCCGAAGTACACGGTGTTCAGGTAGAACTCGAGGATCTGGTCCTTGGAGTACTGCCGCGACAGCTTGACCGAGATCATCAGCTCTTTGAGCTTGCGGGACAGGGTCTGCTCGTTGGTCAGGTAGGCGTTCTTCACGTACTGCTGCGTGATGCCCGACCCGCCCTGCGTGTCGCCCCCGGTGAGGTCGGACCACGCGGCGCGCACCGTGCCCTTCACCGACACCCCGGGCTCGCTGTAGAAGCCGCGGTCCTCGGCGGCGATCACGGCCCACTGGACCTGCTTGGGCACCTGCTTCAGGCTGACGATGGTGCGGTCGACGGAGCCGATGCGCGCGATCGTGCTGCCGTCGGAGTACTCGATCGTCGCTACTTGCGGCAGTGGCAGCGTCTCCGGGCGTGGCACGTCGGTGAGCGTGTAGAAGAGCACGATCGTGGTGACCAACAGTGCGGCCACCAACCCGAGCAGCCAGGTGCCGACGATCATCGAGCGCCGGGCGAGGCGCTTGGGCCGCGACATCGATTTGATGCGGGCCTTCTTGGCGGCCTTGCGGCTGCGGCGCCGCTCGCGGCGGGTGGGCCTGGCCGCGGACGCGTCGGCGCGCGCGGCGGACGTGTGGCGGGTCGCCTCGCTCCAGCCGTCACCGGCAGTTGCGTCTACGTCCACTGCCGAGACGGTACTTATCGGCGCCGGCAAACGGCGTCCGCTCTCAGCGCCTGGTCACTCCCTGCGCCCTCGTGCTCAGCGAGTCGGGCGGGAAGAGCGGTCAGCTCGAGGTGCGCCTTCCCGCCCCGAACTGTCGATTCTTGCGGCGAAATTCATCCGGACGGGGCGGGAAGACAGGTCGTCATCTCAGGGACTGCTGCAGGATCTGGGCGACGTCGAGGACCTGGACGTCCTCGCGCGCCTCGCCCTCGGCCTCCTTCGCGGTGACGGCGTCGGAGAGCATCACCATGCAGAACGGGCAGGCGGTCGAGATCAGGTCCGGGTCGAGGCCGAGGGCTTCCTCGGTGCGCTCGATGTTGATCCGCTTGCCGATCTTCTCCTCCATCCAGAACCGCGCGCCGCCGGCGCCGCAGCAGAAGCCGCGGTCCTTGCAGCGGTGCATCTCCTGGGACTTGAGGCCGGCGATCGCGCCGAGCACCTCGCGCGGCGGCGTGTAGACCTGGTTGTGCCGGCCGAGGTAGCACGGGTCGTGGTAGGTGACGCTCTTGTCGACCGGCTCGACCGGCGACGAGCCTGCCCTCGGCGACGAGGCGGGCCGAGCAGCTGCGTGTGGTGCACCACCTCGTAGTGGCCGCCGAGCTGCGGGTACTCGTTGGCGAGCGTGTTGAAGCAGTGCGGGCAGGTCGCGACGATCTTCATGCCGCCGGCCCGCTCGATCGAGTTGAGCGTCTCGACGTTCTGCATGCCCAGCATCTGGAACAGGAACTCGTTGCCGAGCCGGCGGGCCGGGTCGCCGGTGCAGGTCTCGCCCTGCGCCGAGCACCGCGAACTCGACGCCGGCGGTGTGCAGCAGTTCGGCGAACGCGCGGGTGACCTTCTTGGCGCGGTCCTCGAGCGCGCCGGCGCAGCCGACCCAGAACAGGTAGTCGATGTCGGCGTCGAGCTTCACGCCGGGCTCGGCGCGCGCGCACCTCGAAGACGAGCTCGTTCAGTCCACTCGTCGCGGCCGCGAGTTGGCCAGGCCCCACGGGTTGCCCTTGTTCTCGAGGTTGCGCAGCATGACGCCGGCCTCGGACGGGAACGCCGACTCGATCAGCACCTGGTAGCGGCGCATGTCGACGATGTGGTCGACGTGCTCGATGTCGACCGGGCACTGCTCGACGCAGGCGCCGCAGGTGGTGCACGACCACAGCACGTCGGGGTCGATGACGCCGCCGCTCGCGGCGTCGCCGACCAGCGGCCGCAGCGCCTGCTCGATCGCCGGACCCCTCGACACGCGGGTAGCCGGCCTCCGGCACGTCGTGGTGCGATTCGCTGGCCCTCGTCGGCGAACTCGCGGTTCCGCGCCGTCGGGCACGGACTTCGATCCGAGGATGTACGGCGCCTTCGCGAACAGGTGGTCGCGCAGGTCCATGATCACCAGCTTCGGCGACAGCGGCTTGCCGGTGTTCCACGCCGGGCACTGCGACTGGCAGCGGCCGCACTCGGTGCAGGTCGCGAAGTCGAGGTAGCCCTTCCAGGTGAAGTCCTCGATCTTGCCCTTGCCGAACACCGTGTCCTCTGACGAGGTTCTCGACGTCCATGAAGTCGATCGGCTTGCCCGTCGTCGTCGGTCACCGGCAGCAGCGGCCCGAGCCCGTCGGGCCGCGCTTGGTCAGCACGTTGATCGGCGCGGTCGCGATGTGCAGGTGCTTGGAGTACAGCGACGATGATCGGGAAGCCGAAGATCACCGCCATCTGCGCGAGCAGGAAGAACGTCTCGATGCCCTGGTTGTCGGCGCCCTCGCCGAGCAGCTGGGCCACCGCCGTACGACGCGAACGCCCACTTCGACTCGCCGAACGGGAAATGCCCGGTGTTGTACTGCGCGCCGCGGTAGAGCAGCAGCGTGATGACGACCAGCGAGATCATGCCCGAGGATCACCCACGCCGGGCCGGTGTGCGAGCCGTAGAAGCGGCGAGGCCCGCTGCTCGCCGGTCCGGCGCGTTACGCAGCCGGATGATCGCGAACCAGATGATCGCCAGCAGCACGGCGACCGCGAAGAAGTCCTCCAGGAACCCCAGCCACTGGGCATGCCCGATGAACGGGAACGCGAAGTCCTCGCTGAGCACCAGCGCGCCGAACGCCTCGACGATCGTGATGCCGAGGATCGATGAAGCCCCAGAACGTGAAGAAGTGCGCGATGCCCGGGCACGGTCCACTTGAGCAGCTTGCGCTGCCCGAGCACCTCGACGACCTGGCCCTTGACCCGCTCCTCGATCCCGTCCAGCCGCCCGACGTCCTTCTTGCCGGACCGGATCAGGGTCTGCAGCCAGTTGATCCGCCGCCCGGCGACCGCGATCGTGACGAGCAGCATGCCCAGCCCGAGGACCAGCCGCAACCAGCCGGGAAACGTCCAATCCCAGTCGATCACGACCCCGTACGCGACGGTGTGCTGCACGGCTGCTCCTCAGGTCGGCGAAGCGGCGTAATGACGAGAGACTATTCAGCATCCGCGACCGCTGACCAACGATGTCGTACCCAGGTGTGTTCGGCGGCACCCGCCCGGCGTCCGCCGCGCTACCGCCCCGAACGTCGACAGCGCTGCTCGCGGCGGCTACAACTACCGTTATGCCCAAGCAGCCCGACGAGTCGCGGGTGCCGCCGGCGGTCGGCGCGATCCCGCTGTTCGGCGAACTCGTCAAGAACGTCGACGCGCAGGCGCGCTGGATGCAGGAAATGGTCGAACAGAACGCCCGGCTGGTCGGCCAACTGCCCGAGACGATGAAAGCGTTCAACGACTCGCTGCAGCGCTTCAACGACACTGTCGGGCGCCTGGACAGGGCGGTGACGCGGATCGAGTCGACGACCCGGCGGCTGACCGGCCCGATCGATCGGGCCGTGCGCCTGCTCGATCGCAAGTCCGTGCAGGATCTGCCGGCCACCCTGGACGAATTGCGTGCCGAGGCCGCCGACACCCAGCGCTCGGTGGTCGCCCTGCAATCGACGGTGGACCGGATGGTCGGGATGTTCGCCGAATTGCCCGGAGCCGGGATCGTGCGGCGACTCACCCGCGGACGCAGCGGAGGCGACGCAGCGAGCGGTGCCGATGCCCCGCGGGATGCGGGCTAGGTCCGACAACTCACCGCCACCGGCGCGGTCCGCGCCCCCGCCTGGTCACGTTCGCGTGTCGAGTGCCGCATTCCCCACCTAACCGGTAGCCATTGTCACCGCCATATGGTTGCGTTGCTAGCCGCTGCGTCGCGCCCGCCCCGCGGAGGTCTGATGATTCGGTTCGAGTCGGTCACGAAGAAGTACCCCGACGGCACGGTCGCCGTTGACGACCTCAGCCTGGGGGCACCGTCCGGACAGATCAGCGTCCTGGTCGGTCCGTCAGGATGCGGTAAGACCACCTCGCTGAGGATGATCAACCGGATGATCGACCCCACCGGGGGACGGATCTGGCTCGACGACCGCGACACCGCGGCGATCAAACCCGCCGAGCTGCGTCGCGGCATCGGTTACGTCATCCAGCACGCCGGGCTGTTCCCCCACCGCACCGTCCTCGACAACGTGGCCACGGTTCCGATGCTGATCGGCGAAAGCAAGAAGAAGGCCCGCGGGAAAGCCCTCGAACTGCTCGAGCGGGTCGGCCTGGACCCGAAGGTCGCGCAGCGTTACCCGGCACAACTGTCCGGCGGTCAGCAGCAACGGGTCGGCGTCGCTCGGGCGTTGGCCGCCGACCCGCCGGTGATGTTGATGGACGAGCCGTTCAGCGCGGTGGACCCGGTCGTGCGTGAGCAGCTGCAGAACGAGTTCCTCCGCCTGCAGGGCGAACTCGGCAAGACGATCGTGTTCGTCACCCACGACATCGACGAGGCGATCAAGCTCGGCGACCGCGTGGCGGTGCTGCGGGTGGGCGGCAAGCTCGCACAGTTCGACACCCCGGCCGAATTGTTGTCCCGGCCGGCCGACGCGTTCGTCGCCGGCTTCGTCGGCCGCGACCGTGGCTACCGCGCGCTGGGCTTCGCAGCGGCTCACGCGCTGCCGATCGGCACGGAGTCCGTGGTCCGGCTCGGCGAGCCGGTGCGAGCGGCCGCCGACCGTGGGGCCGACGACTGGACCCTGGTTGTCGACGACGAGTCGCGGCCGCAGGGTTGGCTGGCCGTCGGCGGGCTCGGCGAGGCCGCGCTCGACCAGCAGATCACCCCGGACCTGCTCAACCTCGGCGGCACGCTCGCGAGCGAGAGCGGCACCCTGCGGGAGGCGCTCGACGCCGCGCTGTCCTCGCCGAGCGGGCGCGGCGTCATCGTGCACGGCGACGGCACGCTCTCCGGCACCGTCACCGCCTCCGGGGTATTGGCCCGGATCGAGGAACGGGCCGCGGCGATCCGCAAGGAGACCGTGCAGGCCGCCGCGGCCGACGTCGTCCCCGTCCCCGCCCGTGGGACGCCCTGATGGGCGACGTCTGGGACTACTTCACCCAGAACTTCCACGACATCGCGGGCTGGACCTGGACGACGATCTGGCTGTCGGCGGTGCCGCTGGTCGTCGGGCTCATCATCGCCTTGCCGATCGGATGGGTGGCCAGCCGCTACCACTGGACCTACCCGCCGATCGTCACGGGCAGCGGGTTGCTCTACACGGTACCGTCACTGGTCCTGTTCCTCGTCCTGCCAGGGATCATCGGCACCAAGATCCTCTCGCCGATCAACGTCGCGGTGGCGCTCACGCTCTACACCGTCGCCCTGCTCGTGCGGGTCGTCGCGGACGGCCTGTCGGCGGTGTCCACCGACACGCTGGCGGCCGCGTCCGCGATGGGGTACACCCCGCTCCAACGGCTCGTTGGGGTGCAGTTCCCGATCGCCGTCCCGGTGATCGGCGCAGGGCTGCGGGTTGCCGCGGTCTCCAACGTGAGCCTCGTGTCGGTGGCCTCGATCATCGGCGTCGCGCAGCTGGGCCAGTTGTTCGTGAACGGCTACAACCTCGCCAGCGTGCCGCCGACGATCGTCGGGCTGATCCTGTTCATCCTGCTGGCGCTGTTGTTCGACGCGGTGGTGCTCACCGTCACCCGGTTGTTGACTCCCTGGCAGCGAGCGGTGCGGGCGCGATGAGCATCCACTCGGTGCTGGCCGCCGACAGCAACGGGCTGCCCGGCCTGGATCGCGTACCGATCTGGCTCAACGACCCGCAGAACTGGTGGGGGCCCGACGGCCTGCTCGCCCGCATCCGCGAACACCTGCTCTACACGGTGCTCATCGTGCTCATCGCGATGCTGATCGCGCTGCCGATCGGCCTGCTGATCGGTCACACCGGTCGCGGCGTGGTCGCTGTGGTGGGTGTCGCGAACGGTCTGCGTGCGGTACCCACGCTCGGCCTGGTGATCCTGCTCGCGACCTGGTTGTCCCCGAAGATCCATGCCACGGCGGCGATCCCGGGTCTGATCCAGCAGGGCGGCCTGCCGTACTTCATCCCCGTCGTCATCGTGCTCGTACTGCTCGCGCTGCCGCCGATCCTCACCAACACCTACGCCGGGGTGCAGAACGTCGATCCCGCCGTCCGCGACGCGGCCCGCGGGATGGGGATGACCGGTTGGCAGGTTGTACGCGGGGTGGAGGTCCCGTGTGCGCTGCCGCTGATCCTGTCCGGCGTGCGCAGCGCGACGTTGCAGGTGATCGCCACCGTCACGGTGGCCGCCTACCTTCCGTTCCTCGGTGGTCTCGGCCGGTTCATCACCGACGGCGTGCAGCAGCTGACCAACCTGCAGGCGGGGTACCCAGCGATGGTGTCCGCCGGGATCGTCATCGCCGTGCTCGCCGTGCTGGTCGACGGCGTGCTCAGCGTCGTGCAGCGTTTCGTCGTCTCGCCCGGCGTGTCCGGCCGCTTCGCCGAACGCAGCGCCGGGCCGCTGGATCCGCCGACCCAGGTGTCCGTGGAGGCGCGACTGACCACTGCCTGATCGCATGCACGTTTCTCGCAGTATTCCGCCCGAAGGAGAGTCATGAAACGCATCC
The DNA here is from genome assembly GCA_963718805.1 of uncultured Actinomycetota bacterium. Classification (GTDB taxonomy): domain Bacteria; phylum Actinomycetota; class Actinomycetes; order Mycobacteriales; family Jatrophihabitantaceae; genus Jatrophihabitans. Next base: position 436,722 of record CAVQZY010000002.1, read on the forward strand.
ACCTCGCCCTGATCGCGCTGGCCGCGCTACCCGCACTCGCCGCGTGTGGCAGCAGCGGCAGCTCGGGGGACACCAAGGCCCCGGCGTCCAGCGCGCCGGCCAGCAGCGCCGACACGGCAGCGTCCTCGTCCGCGGGTTCGCTGCCCACCTCGCCCGGCTCGGTCAAGGTCGGCTCGGCCGACTTCCCGGAGAACACCCTGCTCGCGGACATCTACGCCGACGCCATGTCGGCAAAGGGCGTCAAGGTGACCAAGCAGCTCAACATCGGCGAGCGAGGCGTCTACATCGCGGCGCTCAAGCAGAACTCGATCGGAATGGTGCCGGAGTACACCGGCTCGATCCTGGCCTATCTCGACCCCAAAGCGACGGCCAAGACGCCCGCCGACGTGTTCACCGCGCTACAGGCACAGGCGGCCAAGAACGGGTTCGCGGTCACGAACTACGCGCCCGCCCAGGACTCCGACACCATCACGGTCACCAAGAAGACCGCCGACCAGTACAAGCTGACCTCGATCGGGGACCTCAAGCCGGTGGCCAGCAAGATGACCCTCGGCGCGCCGGCGCAGTTCAAGACCCGCTCGGACGGGGTGCCGGCGCTCAAGAGTGTCTACGGCGTCGTGTTCGGCCGGTTCACCCCGACCGCGGCCGGTGGCTCGGTGACCGTCAACGCGCTCAAGAACGGCAGCATCCAGGCGGCCGACATCTTCTCCACCGATCCGTCGATCATCAAGAACGGGTTCGTCTCGCTCAAGGACCCGAAGAGCATGTTCGCGGCACAGAACATCGTTCCGTTGTTCTCCCAGAAGGTGCTGACTCAACCGATGAAGGACGCGGTGGACGCGGTCTCGGCCAAGCTGGACACCCCGACGCTGGGCAAGTTGGTCTCCGAGGTCGCTGGCGGCAAGAACCCGGACACGGTCGCGAAGAACTGGTTGAGCTCGGTGGGACTGGGCTGACCGGCCCACTCTGAACGGTCGCTACGGCCGGCGGTGCGCGGGGCCGCCGGCCGTGCCGACCACCTCACACGCGGCTTAATCCGGGCCAGGTCTGGGGATCCCCTGTGGGACCATGAGTGCAATGACAGCGACTGCCACCGCCGAGACCCGGGCGCGCGTGCTGCAGCCCGGCGGCGGGCGGCGGTGGCGCGGACGATGGCAGCTGCCCGCATTCGCCGTGCTCGCCCCGTCGGTGGTCGCGACCGTCAACGGTTTGCTGTTCGTCCTGCTGCGCCCGGACGTCAACGACCTGTGGGCGGCCCGAGCCAGGGCGTCCGCGGTCCAGCACGGCGTCGGCCTGACCTATTGGTTCAGTTGGTTCGGTGGCGGTTCCACCCCGGGCAACTACTCGGTGGTCGCGCCGTACGTGTCGGCCTACATCGGCACCGAGGTCCTCGGCGCGGTCTCGGCGCTGGCGGTCACCGTGCTGGCCACGATCGCGCTCCGGGGCACCCGGCATGCACTCGCGGCGACCTGGATCGCCACCTTCGGCGCCGGGATGAACCTGTGGAGCGGCCGGGTGCCATTCCTGCTCGGTGCCGCGTTCGCGGTCGGCGCGCTGATCGCGGTGCGGGCCCGCCGACCGCTGCCGACCGTCCTGCTGACGTTGTGCTCGATCGTCGCCTCACCGGTAGCCGCGGCGTTCCTCGCTCTCGGGCTGTCCGGCACCTTCCTGACCACCAGGACGAAGGAATGGCGCCCGATCATCGCCTGGGCGGTCGCGGCGGCGGGTTTCGGTCTCGTCCTCGTCGCATTGGCGTTCGGCACGCCGGGCCCGGAACCGTTCTCCATCTGGCTGGGGCTCGAGGTGTTCGGCGGGCTGGTCCTGCTCTACTACGCCCGGCCGCCGGACCACCTGCGCACCACCATCTACGTCACCGGCGTCGCCGCTGTGGTGCTCTACGCGATCCCGAACGGGATGGGTTCGAACTTCGGCCGCTTCGTCTGGTACTGCCTGCCGGTGGCGGTCGTCGCGCTGAGCGCACGCCGCACGCGCGCGGCGGTGCTGCTGGTGATCCCACTGCTGCTGGTCGGGGCGTCGTCGACGGTCATCGACCTGCGCAACGCCACCCGGCCGGTCTCGACAGTGGGCTACTACAAGCCGCTCGCCGCCGAGTTGGACACGATCGGCGGACTGCGCAACTACCGGGTCGAGGTCGTCGACCACGGCGCACACGCCGGCTATGCCGAACTGCTCGGCCACGCGCTGCTCGCCCGCGGCTGGGAGACCCAGGAGGACAACGCCCTCAACGGCGCGCTCGACAAGAGACCGCTGGACCCGCGGGTGTACAAGATCTGGCTGCAGAACAACGCGGTCGGCTACGTCGCGCTGCCGTCGACCTCGGTAGGCCACTATCCCGAGTACGACCTCGTGAAGAGCGGTCGGGCCGCCGCCTACCTGCACGAGATCTGGTCCAACGCGCACTGGAAGCTGTTCCGGGTGGCCGACCCGACCCCCATCGCCGGCGCCCCCGCGCGGGTCCTGGGCTACACCCAGTCGACGATGACGTTGCGCATCCCGTGCACCTGCACCGTGGACATCCGGGTGCGCTGGTCGAAGTTCCTCGGCGCGAAGTTGCAGGTGGTCCGGCCCGCGGTATCGAAGTCGGCCGGTGCGTCGGCCGGCCGCTCGGCGCCGCCGGCGGTGTCGGCGAAGGTCCTCGACGACGGCTCGGGCTGGACGAAGATCATCACGACCCGCCCGGGCGACTACCTGCTCAGCGGCAGCATCGGCGGCATCACCCGCTGACGTGGCGTCCGGGACGTCTGCCGGCCGTGACCGGCACCGCCCCAAATCCGACTCCCGCAATCATCCCAAAAATCCGACTCTTGCCATCAGATGGCCAAACACGCCGGCCTCGGGCGGTCATTTCGGTGCAAGAGTGTTCGCGGCGCCGGCCGTGAGTGTGATCGGCGCCACAGCTCGTTCGGGAAGTTGAGCGAGTTGGACTCAGTTCTTTTGACAGTGGCCTGTGCGGCGGACCACCATAGACGCCAGCAGGTTGAACATTGTCAAGCTCACAGAAGGAGCATCACTCATGGCACGAGCGGTCGGCATCGACCTCGGTACCACCAACTCCGTCGTCGCCGTCCTGTCAGGCGGCGAGCCGGAGGTCATCGCGAACGCCGAGGGCTCGCGCACCACGCCCAGCGTCGTCGCGTTCGCCAAGAACGGCGAGGTGCTGGTCGGCGAGGTCGCCAAGCGCCAGGCCGTCACCAACGTCGACCGCACCATCCGCTCGGTCAAGCGCCACATGGGCGACCGAACTGGAAGGTCGACATCGACGGCAAGACCTACAACGCCCAGGAGATCAGCGCGCGCGTGCTGCAGAAGCTCAAGCGCGACGCCGAGGCCTACCTCGGCGAGAACGTCACCGACGCGGTCATCACCGTCCCGGCGTACTTCAACGACGCCCAGCGCCAGGCCACCAAGGAGGCCGGCCAGATCGCCGGGCTCAACGTCCTGCGCATCGTCAACGAGCCCACCGCGGCCGCGCTGGCCTACGGCCTCGACAAGGGCGAGAAGGAGCAGACGATCCTGGTCTTCGACCTCGGCGGCGGCACCTTCGACGTGTCCCTGCTCGAGATCGGCGAGGGCGTCATCGAGGTCAAGGCCACCAGCGGCGACAACCACCTCGGTGGCGACGACTGGGACCAGCGGATCATCGACTGGCTCGTCGACAAGTTCAAGGCCGCGCACGGCATCGACCTGGCCAAGGACAAGATGGCCATGCAGCGGCTGCGCGAGGCGGCCGAGAAGGCGAAGATCGAGCTGTCCAGTCCAGCAGCAGACCACCATCAACCTGCCCTACATCACGCAGGACGCCGAGAAGAACCCGCTGTTCCTGGACGAGTCGCTCTCCCGCGCCGAGTTCCAGAAGATCACCTCCGACCTGCTCGAGCGCACCCGCGCAGCCGTTCCAGAACGTGATCAAGGACGCCGGCATCAGCTGTCGGCAGATCGACCACGTCGTGCTCGTCGGCGGCTCGACCCGCATGCCCGCCGTCACCGAGCTGGTCAAGGAGCTCACCGGCGGCAAGGAGCCGAACAAGGGCGTCAACCCGGACGAGGTCGTCGCCGTCGGCGCCGCGCTGCAGGCCGGCGTGCTCAAGGGCGAGGTCAAGGACGTCCTGCTGCTCGACGTCACCCCGCTGTCCCTCGGCATCGAGACCAAGGGCGGCATCATGACCAAGCTGATCGAGCGCAACACCACGATCCCGACCAAGCGCTCGGAGATCTTCACGACCGCCGACGACAACCAGCCGAGCGTGCAGATCCAGGTCTACCAGGGCGAGCGCGAGATCGCGGCCTACAACAAGAAGCTCGGCATGTTCGAGCTGACCGGCCTGCCGCCGGCGCCGCGCGGCGTCCCGCAGATCGAGGTCACCTTCGACATCGACGCCAACGGCATCGTGCACGTCTCGGCCAAGGACCTGGCCACCAACAAGGAACAGGGCATGACGATCACCGGCGGCTCGGGCCTGTCCAAGGACGAGATCGACCGGATGATGAAGGACGCCGAGGCGCACGCCGAGGAGGACCGCAAGCGCCGCGAGGAGGCCGAGATCCGCAACTCCGCCGAGGCGCTGCAGTACACGACCGAGAAGTTCCTCGCCGAGAACGGCGACAAGATGCCCGAGCCGACAAGAAGCGCGAGCTCGAGAGCGCGCGTCGACGAGCTGAAGACGGCGCTCGACGGCGCCGACTTCGACGGCGATCAAGGCCGCGCAGGAGAAGGTCGTCGCGGTCGCGCCGAGGCCGGCGGCGCGATGTACGCCGCCGCGGCCGCGAGCGCTGCCGCGGGCGAGGGCGCCCGGCGGTGCTGCCGGTCAGCGCCGGTCCGTCGCAGTCCGCCGACGACACCGTCGTCGACGCCGAGGTCGTCGACGAGGGCCGGCCGAGGACAGCAAGTGAGCTCGGAGTGACCCCGATCGGGCTCGGCGGGCCGACGAGCGGGCGAGCCGGAGCGGGTGGTCATCCGCGACAAGCGGCGGATCGACCCGGTGACCGGCGAGGTACGCAAGCCCGCGAGTCCGGCCACGGCGCCGTCGGCGCCAGCCGACGGCGCCGCCGGGGCCGAGGACGCCGCGATGAAGGTCGAGGCCGCGCTGCTCGCGGAGCGCACCGCGCGACCTGCAGCGGCTGCAGGCCGAGTACGCCAACTACCGCAAGCGGGTCGAGCGCGAGCGGGTGGCCGCGGGCGAGCTCGCCGCCGGCCGGGTGCTCGCCGAGCTGCTGCCGGTGCTCGACGACATCGACCGCGCGCGGGCGCACGGCGACCTGACCGGCGCGCCTCAAGGCGGTCGCCGACCAGCTCGACGCGATGTTCGGCAAGCTCGGGCTCGGCGCGTTCGGCGAGGTCGGCGACCCGTTCGACCCGGCCATCCACGAGGCCGTCATGCACGACGAGAGCGACGAGGTCGACGGTCGCCGACCTGCACGACCGTGATGCGCCAGGGCTACAAGCACGGCGAGCGGCTGCTGCGCCCGGCCATGGTCGGCGTCACCGATCCCGGTGCACGCACCGGATCCGTCCGGAGATCGAGACAATCCAGGCGACGACACGGAACCAGACGCGCCGCAGGACGCTCGAGCGACGACCATGAGACGGAAGGAGGTGACGCCGAGATGAGCACCAAGGACTACTCGAGAAGGACTACTACAAGGCGCTCGGCGTCACCAAGGACGCCAACGCGGCAGACATCAAGAAGGCCTACCGCAAGCTCGCCCGCGAGCTGCACCCGGACAAGAACCCGGGCGACGCCAAGGCCGAGGCGCGGTTCAAGGAGGTCTCCGAGGCCTACGACGTGCTCTCCGACGCGGCGAAGCGCAAGGAGTACGACGAGGCGCGCGCGCTGTTCGCCGGCGGCGGGATGCCGCGGCGGCTTCGGCGGTTCGGCGGCGGCGGCACCGGCGGCGCGACCACTCGCAACTTCGATGTCAGCGACCTGTTCGGCGGCAGCGCGACAGCAGCAATCTCGACGACCTGTTCGGCGGCCTGTTCGGCCGAACGCCGGCCGCTCGGGCGCGCCGGCGCTCACCGCAGGCCGACCCCGCGCCGCGGCCAGGACCTCGACGCGCCGAGATCAGCCTCGGCTTCGACGAGGCCGTGCGCGGCGCGACGCTGCCGCTGTCAGCTGTCCGGCCCCGGCACCTGCCGACTGTGCGGCGGGTCCGGCGCGAAGCCGGGCACCGCGCCGCGACGCTGCCCCACCTGCGGCGGCAGCGGGTTCGTCAGCCACAACCAGGGCGCGTTCGGCTTCAGCGAGCCGTGCCGCGACTGCCGCGGCACCGGGCAGGTCATCGACGACCCGTGCCCGGAGTGCCACGGCAGCGGCGTGACCACCCAGACCCGCACGATCAACGTGCGGATCCCGCCGGGCATGCGCGACGGCGCCAAGGCTGCGGCTCGCCGGCAAGGGCACGCCGGGCAGCCAGGGCGGCCCGGCCGGCGACCTGTACGTCACCGTGCACGTCGGCAAGCACCCGCTGTTCGGCCGCAACGGCGACGACCTGACGCTGACCGTGCCGATCACCTTCGCCGAGGCCGCGCTGGGCACCACGCTGCGGGTGCCCGACCCTCGACGGCTCGGTCGCGCTGAAGGTCAGCGCCGGGCACGCCGTCCGGGCGCACCCTGCGGGTGCGCGGCGGGGGTGCGGCCAGGGCGCAGCAAGGGCCACAACGGCGACCTGCTGGTCACCGTCGAGGTCGCGGTGCCGCAGCACCTCAGCGGCGACGCGCGCGAGGCGCTGGAGACGCTACGCCGCGGCCCAGACCGACGACCCGCGTCCGCAGATCACCGCCGCGCTCGGGCGAGCCGCGGCATCGACAGCGGGCGGCGGCAATGGCTGAGCAGGGCGCGAACCGCCGTCGCAGCTGCAGTCGCCGAGCGAGGTGCCCGAGGACGCGCCGGTCTTCGTGATCTCGGTCGCCGCCGAACTGGCCGGCATGCACGCGCAGACGCTGCGCCAGTACGACCGGCTGGGCCTGGTGACCCCGGGCCGCACCGGCGGCGGCGGGCGGCGCTACTCCGCGCGCGACGTCGCGTTGCTGCGCGAGGTGCAGCGGCTCTCCCAGGACGAGGGCGTCAACCTCGCCGGCATCAAGCGGATCATCGAGCTGGAGTCACACGTCGAGGCGCTGCGCGCGAAGGTCGCCGAGCTCTCCGCAGAACTTGACCACGCGCACGCGGAGCTGGTGGCCCGTGGTGCGCCGTCGGCGTTGGTGGTTTGGAAACCGCAGCCGCGCCGGCGCTGATCAGCGCCGGTCCTCGGCCTCGAGCGCCGGGTCGCGACGGCGCGGGCCGCGGACGAGTTGCCACACCCCACGAACGAGCCCGGCGATCCCGATGAGGTCGGTGACCGTCAGACCGTGACCGTGACTCAGGCGCAGCAGCACCGCGATCTCCCAGTGCTTGTCGACGGTGAACCATGCGACCGAGATCAGCACGAGGATCGCCGCGCCGCGCCGGTCATGGCGCCCGACCCGTTCGGCGATCACCATGGCCGCGACCAGTGCGGCCGCTGCGACGATCAACCGAAACTCGTGCATCCGACGACGTTAACCAACTCGTAGCACCCGGGTGTTGGACTCGCCAGCATCTCGCCAGCATCCGGCGTGTGTGAACCGCGTATGGGAGTGCGGGGGATCGCCACCATTGGGTGGTAAGCGTACGGTCAGCTCGCGGGGCGAACCGAACCACAAGGGGGAAACGAGGCCGTCGAGGTCTCGATCGGGAGACGCGGGGTTGTGACGCAGACACGGCCGCAGGCCGCCGAGACCGGCGACGCCGAGGCTGCCAGCGCAGTGGTCGAGCGCCTGTCCGGGCGTGCCGCCGGTCCCGACACCCGCCTGCTGCACCAGCCGGCCTGGATGGTCCGCTACCGCCTGCTGCTGCTCGCCGTCGACGTGTGCGCGATCGCGGTGGCCACCGTGCTCGGCTATGTGGTGCGCTTCGGCGTGATCGACAGCCAGGAGCCACGGCAGATGCTGCACTACTTATGGCTCGGCCTCGCCGTGACCGCCGGCTGGCTCGTTGCGCTGCAGTACTGCGGCGGCTACGAGATCCGCCACCTCGCCTCCGGGCCGGAGGAGACGAAGCGGGTGTTACGGGCGAGCGCCCTGACCGTGAGCGTGCTCGCGATCGTGAGCTACGCACTGAAACTGCAGGTCGCCCGCGGCTTCGTGCTCGGGGTGATCCCGATCGGCGTGGTGCTGCTGTTGTCCGGCCGGGCGATCGTGCGGGCGGTCGTCGTGCGACGCCGCGCTCATGACCGCTGGGTGAATCGCATCCTCGCGGTCGGCACCACCGAATCGGTCGGGCACCTGCTGGCCGTCACCGAACGCGCGAAAGATGCCGGGTTGAAGGTGATCGGTGTCTGTGTCGAGGACGCCGAGGTCGGCGCACAGATCGCGCCGGGCATCCCGGTGCTCGGTGGGGTGCTCGCGGCCGCCGAGCAGGCCGCCGCGACCGATGCCGACGTCGTGGCCGTCACGGCCAGCGGGCTCGGACCGGTCGGGGTGCGTGAACTCGGCTGGCAACTCGAGGGCAGCGGACGCGGCCTGGTGATGGCGCCGGCGCTCACCGAGATCGCGGGCACCCGGATGCACATCAGCCCGGTGGACGGGCTGCCGCTCGTATGGCTGGAACAACCGCACCTGGGCCGCATCCCCAAGCTGGTCAAACGTTGCCTCGACATCGTGCTCGGCACCGTGGTGCTGATCCTCGCCAGCCCGGTGCTGCTGCTCACCGCGGTCGCGGTCCGCAGCACGAGCCGGGGCCCGGTGGTGTTCCGGCAGCGCCGGCTCGGTGTCAACGGCGCGGAGTTCTCGATCCTGAAGTTCCGGTCGATGTACATCGGCGCCGAGGCGCAGCGCGACGACATCCTCGAACTGAACGAGCAGGACGGCGCCGGGGTGCTGTTCAAGATCCGCGAGGATCCGCGGATCACCCCGGTGGGCCGCTGGTTGCGCCGGTTCTCGATCGATGGCTGCCGCAGTTGCTCCAGGTGGTCGGCGGCACGATGTCGCTCGTCGGGCCGCGGCCGCTGGCGGCCGTGGACTCCGGGTACACAGGCTCGGCCCGGCGCCGGCTGTTGGTGCGGCCCGGCATGACCGGGCTCTGGCAGGTCAGCGGGCGCTCCGAACTCGGCTGGGAGGACGCGGTCCGCCTGGACCTCTACTACGTCGAGAACTGGAGCCTCGGGCTGGACCTGTCGATCCTCGCCCGTACCGCCCTCGCCATCCTCTCCAGAAGAGGCGCCTACTGAGTTCAAAGTTGAGCGGAATAGACTCAACTTGTCGCACCTTGTACCGGAGAAGGACTTTCCGGTGCCGTGACACGGCGACATTCGATGAGGTGAACTGACTCCATGGACATGACCACCCGCAGCCAGCAGGCGGTGATCAGCCGCCGTCAAGGCCGCCGCCGAGCGGGGCAACCCCGCGCTCGAGCCGGCGCATCTGGCCGTCGCGCTGCTCGACGACGCCGAGGACGCTGGCCCGCCCGCTGCTGCAGGCGGTCGGCGCCGACCCGCTCGCGGCCCGCGCGGACATCGCGCGGCTCGTCGACAAGCTGCCGTCGGCCTCCGGGTCGTCGGTGTCCGCGCCGCAGGCGTCGCGCGACACTCCTGGCGGTGCTCGGCGCTGCCGAGCGCGAGGCGCGCGACCGCTCGGACGAGTACGTCTCCACCGAGCACCTGCTGCTCGCGCTGGCCGAGCACGGCGGCGATGTCGCCGACGTGCTCGCGCGCCACGGCGCCACCCCGAGCGCGCTGCGCCGAGGCGCTGCAGCGGTGCGCGGCTCGGCGCGGGTGACCACGCCGGACCCCGAGGGCACCTTCCAGGCGCTGGAGAAGTACGGCGTCGACCTCACCGACGCGCGCCCGCGAGGGCAAGCTCGACCCGGTCATCGGCCGCGACACCGAGATCCGCCGGGTCGATCCAGGTGCTCGTCCCGGCGCACCAAGAACAACCCCGTGCTCATCGGCGAGCCCGGCGTCGGCAAGACCGCCGTCGTCGAGGGCCTCGCCCAGCGCATCGTCGCCGGCGACGTCCCGGAGTCGCTGCGCGGGCAAGCGGCTGGTCGTCGCTCGACCTCGGCGCGATGGTCGCCGGCGCGAAGTACCGCGGCGAGTTCGAGGAGCGGCTCAAGGCCGTGCTCGAACGAGATCAAGGACTCCGACGGCCAGGTCATCACCTTCATCGACGAGCTGCACACCGTCGTCGGCGCGGGCGCGACCGGCGACGGCGCGATGGACGCCGGCAACATGCTCAAGCCGATGCTCGCCCGCGGCGAGCTGCGGCTGGTCGGCGCGACCACGCTCGACGAGTACCGCGAGCACATCGAGAAGGACCCCGCGCTCGAGCGCCGCTTCCAGCAGGTGCTTCGTCGGCGAGCCGTCGGTCGAGGACACCATCGCCATCCTGCGCGGGCTCAAGGGGCGCTACGAGGCGCACCACAAGGTCGCAGATCACCGACGCCGCGCTGGTCGCCGCGGCCACGCTGTCCGACCGCTACATCACCTCGCCGCTTCCTGCCCGACAAGGCGATCGACCTGGTCGACGAGGCCGCGTCGCCGGCTGCGGATGGAGATCGACTCCCGCCCGGTCGAGATCGACGAGCTGCAGCGCGCCGTCGACCGGCTGCGGATGGAGGAGCTGGCGCTCGACGAAGGAGACCGACGCCGGCGTCCGTGGAGCGGCTGGAGCGGCTGCGCGCGGACCTGGCCGACCGGCAGGAGCAGCTCGCCGCGCTGAACGCGCGCTGGGAGCGGGAGAAGGCCGGCCTGAACCGGGTCGGCGAGCTCAAGGAGCAGCTCGACGACCTGCGCGGCCAGGCCGAGCGCGCCCAGCGCGACGGCGACCTGGAGACGGCGTCGCGGCTGCTGTACGGCGAGATCCCGCGCGCTCGAGCGCGAGCTCGACGCCGCCAGCGCCGCCGAGGCCGAGAGCCGCCGCCGACGTGCATGGTCAAGGAGGAGGTCGACCGCCGACGACATCGCCGAGGTCGTCGCCGCCTGGACCGGCATCCCGGCCGGCCGGCTGCTCGAGGGCGAGACCGCGAAGCTGCTGCGCATGGAGGACGAGCTCGGCGAGCGGCTGATCGGCCAGACGCGACGCGGTGCGCGCGGTGTCCGACGCCGTGCGCCGCGCCCGGGCCGGCATCTCCGACCCCGACCGGCCGACCGGCTCGTTCCTGTTCCTCGGCCCGACCGGCGTCGGCAAGACCGAGCTGGCCAAGGCGCTGGCCGACTTCCTGTTCGACGACGAGCGCGCGATGGTGCGCATCGACATGAGCGAGTACGGCGAGAAGCACTCGGTGGCCCGGCTGGTCGGTGCGCCTCCCGGCTACGTCGGCTACGAGGAGGGCGGCCAGCTGACCGAGGCGGTGCGCCGCCGGCCGTACACGGTGGTGCTGCTCGACGAGGTCGAGAAGGCGCACCCGGAGGTGTTCGACGTCCTGCTGCAGGTGCTCGACGACGGCCGGCTGACCGACGGCCAGGGCCGCACGGTCGACTTCCGCAACGCGATCCTGGTGCTGACGTCGAACCTCGGCTCGGCAGCCTGGTCGACCGGACCTGCCGGAGGAGGCGCAAGCGCGAGGCCGTGCTCGCGCGTGGTGCGCGACCACTTCAAGCCGGAGTTCCTCAACCGGCTCGACGACATCGTGGTGTTCGACGCGCTGACCACCGAGGAGCTGGCCCGGATCGTCGACATCCAGGTCGCGGCGCTGGCGCAGCGGCTGGCCGGCGCGCCGGCTCACGCTGGAGGTCACCGACGGCGGCCCGCGAGTGGCTGGCGCTCAACGGCTTCGACCCGCTCTACGGCGCGCGGCCGCTGCGCCGGCTGGTGCAGACCGCGATCGGCGACCCGCTGGCGAGGGCGCTGCTCGCCGGCGAGATCCGCGACGGCGAGACCGTGCTCGTCGACGCCCTGGCCGACCGGTCCGGGTTGCAGCTGAGCTGATCGAGTTTGTCCGCGCTGCCCGTGGCGATCGCTACGGGCCGCGCGGACAACCTGCGTTTGAAGGGATCAGTGGGCGCGGGTGGCGAACCAGCGGCTCGCCGCGCCGGTGCAGGCCAGTGACATGCCGACGATGACGAGGGCGGCGAACAGCAGAGCCCAGACGATGACGTCCTCGAGCCCGCTCTTGGTAGCCCACCGGGCGAGCCAGTACACCGCGAGCACGAGCGTGATCGAGGCGCCGATCGTGTAGAGATTGCGCCCGGTGCGGCTGCGCCCGGTCATCGCCACCGAGCCGCCGATCAGCAGCCCCGCGGCGAGCAGGTTGATCAACCCCATCGCGGTGAGCTCGCTGCTGTAGGAGTCGCTGATGCCGTACGTGTCATCGAGGTCGTTGAGGGTGGAGGCGCCGGTGAACAGCAAGATCCCGGCGAAGATCAGCAGCCCGCCCGCGATGTAGCCGAGCACCGCGCCGGCGATCACCGTGCCGGGCCGCTGTTCGGCCTGCGGGTAGAAGCCCGGGTAGCCGGGTGGGGGATACCCGTAGCCGTAGCCGTAGCCGGAGCCGGAGCCAGAGCCAGAGCCAGAGCCAGAGCCAGAGCCGTAGGCGTACCCGCCGGGCAGTCCCGGCGTCGGCTGGTACGGGCCGGGCGGCGGCGACTGTGGTGGGCCGGACTGTGGCGGCCCGCTGTACGGCGGCTCGGCGTCGGAGGGCCTCCAGTCGCTCACGCGCGCTCCGCCTTCGAAGATCCGTGTTTATCGGCCCTGCGACAATAACCCGCCCACGACCGGTGTGCGCCCCGACGGACGGCCTGTGGACAGTGCCGCGATCAGGACCACGGCAGGTGGTCGCTCACGCACTGCTCGAACGCGCTGCTGCCGGTGTCGGTATCGAAGCCGCCGCACTGGTTCACCGCGTGCACCAGTGCCGCCGTCCACAGGATCGCGGCGGCCGCGCCGATGCCCATGCACACGAGCGCGGCCACCGCCAGCCCGCGGCCGTTGCCGCCCTGCCGTCGGCTCTCGGACAGCCCGAGAATCCCGAAGATCAGCGCGAGGATGACGAAAACGCCGTCCATGATGCTGAGCCAAGAAGAACACGATCGACAAGATCCCGAACACCAGCGCTGCGACGGCCTTGCCGTTGCCGGTGCGTGGCTGGGGGTAGGCGTGATACGGCGGCGGGTACGGGGCGCCGTACTGGTAGCCGGGACCCGGGTAGGCGGGCGGCGGCTGCTGGGTCGGGTACGCCGATTGCTCGGTCGGGTAGGCGGGCGGCTGCCCCGAGTACCCAGTCGGCTGCGACGCCGGGTGGTAACCGGTGTCGGCATATCCCGGTGGTGCGAACTCCGGCGGGACCGGGTGGTCGGGCTTGCCGAACCGGTACGGGTCGAACGGCTGCTGCGCGCTGGCGCCCGAACTGGCGCCGGGACTGCCGCCGGATTTGCCGAGGTCGACCGGCTCGCCCGAGCCGTAATCGCCGGCGCTGTCGGGCGGCGTCGTCATCTGTCCTCCGTGCGCTCGGCGTGCGGTCCCGACGATAGCCGGTGGCGCTGGGAAGGGGTTGGTTCCGATGTACGGCACGTACACTGCGCCCGTGACCGACGCGAGTTCCGAGCCGGTGTCCCTCGGCAAGACCGGCGACACCGCCGGAAAGCCCAATGGCGGCGGGCCGGCCGACGGCAAGCCGACCGGCGGCAAGCCGCTGCCGCCGCGCACGATCCTGCTCGCGGTGATCATGCTGGGCATCTCCGGCATCAGCGCCATCGTCTCGGGCATCGCCCTCTACGGGCAGGACGCCTGGCTGTTGCGCGAGCTCACCAAGCACAACCCGAAGCCGGGCAAGAAGAACCACCTCTCGGCCAGCCAGCTGGTCGACAAGGTCGGGCAGACCCAGAAGACCGCGCTGATCGGGGCGGTCATCGTGGTGGTCGCGGTCGGTATCCTCGGCTGGGCCGTTTTCAAAGGCCGGTACTGGTCGCGATGGGGCGTCGTCGGTTTCTGGGTGCTGGCCACCTTCAGCGGCACCGTCATCGGCATCAACTCGATCCTGGCGGTGGGCTCGGACATCCCGTCGTCCTACAAGATCCCGTCCTTCCTCGCCGGCGCGACCTTCGCGATCGCCGTGATCCTGGTGAACCTGCGCGAGAGCACGGCGTACTTCGCCTTGCACCGGCCGCCCCGCCCGGCCGGCGCACCGGCGCGCCGTGGCGGTCTGTTGGGCGGATTGATGAAGCCGCCGCCGCAAAGAGCGCAGCAGCAAGCGGCCACCAACGTCCGCACCCGGCCGGACGCCGACAGCGCCGCCGAGCGCGCCCGCACGAAGAAGCGGGCCAACGTCGCGAATGCGGAGTCGGTGGCCAAGGGCGCGGAGCTCGCCCGCAGCCGGGCGAAGGCCAGCAAGTCGCGGCGCACCGACCACTGACGGTGTCGACGCCCCCAAAGCGCTGGTCACCGGCGCGACTGCCGGGCTCGGGGCGCAGTTCGCCCGCCAGCTCGCCGCTCGCGGCTACGACCTCGTGCTCGTGGCCCGCGACGCCGACCGGCTCGCCGACGCCGAGCGGGTGCTGCGCACCGAGTACGCGGTGGGAATCGAGACGTTGCCGGCCGACCTCACCACCGACGCCGGGTGCGCCGCCGCGAGCGAGCGGATGGCCGACGTCGACGTGCTGGTGAACAACGCCGGGGTGGGCTCCTATCGGCCGTTCGGCACCGCCGACCTGGCGCGCGAGGAGTACCAACTCAATCTCAACGTGCGCGCGGTCATGCGGCTCGCGCACGCTGCCGTGCGGGTGATGAAGCCGCGCGGGATCCGGGCGGATCGTCAACATCTCGTCCGTCGCCGGGCTTCGTGCCGCGCGGCGGCAACGTGACCTACTCGGCGAGCAAGGCCTGGGTGACGATGTTCAGCGAGGCGCTGTCGGTGCAGCTGCGCGACTCCGGCGTCACGGTCACCGCGGTCTGCCCGGGATTCGTCGCACACCGAGTTCCACGAGCGCGCGGAGACCGACATGAGCCACATTCCGGAGCGGATGTGGCTCAACGACGAGGACGTCGTGCGCGGCGGGCTGGACGCCGCGTTCGAGGGCAAGCCGCTGTACGTGCCGTCGTGGCGCTACCGCACCCTGGTCGGCGTCACCCGGGTGGTGCCGCGCCCGGTGCTGCGCTCGGTCATGGCCCGACGCGGTTACTGACTACGCTCGGCAGCTGTGTCGGATCGCGCCGAGCTGCTGCAGCTCATCAAGCAGATCGCCGTCGTGCACGGCAAGGTCACCTTGTCGTCCGGGCCGCGAGGCCGACTACTACATCGACCTGCGCCGGATCACGTTGCACGCGCGGGCGGCGCCGCTGGTCGGGCGGGTGCTGCGCGAGGTCACCGCACGACTGGTCGTACGAGGCCGTCGGCGGGCTCACGCTCGGCGCCGACCCGGTGGCCACAGCGATGATGCATGCCTCGCACGGCGCGGTCGACGCCTTCGTCGTCCGCAAGTCCGGCAAGGCGCACGGCATGCAGCAGCGCATCGAGGGGCCGTCGGTCAGCGGGCGGCGGGTGCTCGTCGTCGAGGACACCTCCACCACCGGATCGCAGTCCCCGCTGACCGCGGTCGAGGCGCTGCGCGAGGTCGACGCGGACGTGGTGGGCGTCGCGATGATCGTCGACCGCGGCGGCAGCGCGGCGCTCGAGGCTGCCGGGCTGGAGGTGCCGCAGCGCGTACACCGCTCGACGATCTCGGGCTGTCCTGACCGACCGGACGCTACGCCCGACCGAGGTCGGGGTCGGGCCGCACCCGCAGCCCTGGCCCGACGACCCGCGGCTGGATCCGCGACCTGCTGCGCGACGGCGACCGTCGCAACGTCGTCGACCGCTACCGCTACTGGCGCGTCGACGCGATCGTCGCCGACCTGGACACCCGCCGGCATCCGTTCGCCGTCGCGATCGAGAACTGGCGCCACGACCTGAACATCGGCACCGTGGTGCGCACCGCCAACGCCTTCCTCGCCCGCGAGGTGGTCATCGTCGGGCAACCGGCGCTGGAACCGGCGCGGCGCGATGGTGACCGACCGTTACCAGCACATCCGGCACGTGGCGTCCGCGGCTGAGCTCGCCGGAGTACGCGCGCGGCGGCGGGCTACGAGATCGTCGGCGATCGACAACCTGCCCGGCTCGGTGCCGATGGAGACGACCGAGCTGCCGGCGAACGCGCTGCTGGTCTTCGGCCAGGAGGGACCGGGCCTGAGCGCGGCGGTGCGGGCGGTGGCGACGACGGTGTGCTCGATCGCCCAGTTCGGCTCGACCCGCTCGATCAACGCCGGGGTGGCCGCCGGCATCGCGATGCACGCCTGGATCCGCCGGCACGCCGATCCCGCTACCGCCCCGCCCCCCGACCGGCCCCCCGCCCCGCCCCCCGCCCGGCCCCCCGCCCCGCCCCCCGCAGCGCGATGATCATGCACGCACCCGCGCCATGGCGCGGGTGCGTGCATGATCATCGCTGGGAAGGGTGTGGTTTCAGGGGGTCAGCGCGCGGGCAGGGTGAGGTGGGCCAGCAGGGCGCGGTGGTCGGAGCCGGCGATCGCGACGGTGCGCACCGCGCGGGCACCCGCACCGCGGGTCAGGACGTGGTCGATGGCGATAAGCGGCCGGCGCCGGCCGTTTGCCGGCCACGACGGTCGGTGGCCGCCGCAGGCCTGCTCGGTCGCGGTCCGGTAGCCCGCCGCCAGCACCCGGCGGAACTGGACGGTGTCCGGTGTCGCATTGAAATCCCCACCCACGATCAGCGCAACGTCCTCCGGCAGCGTCGCCAGCAGGTCGGGCAGCCGGGCGATGTCGCGCCGCCAGGGCGACGCGTCGGGCCACGGGCCGGCCAGGTGCAGCGCCACCACGGTCGGCGCGGTGGCCACGCCGGGCACCTGGACCCGGGCGCTGAGCAGCGGGAACAGCAGCCCGCCGTGCACCTGCTGCTCGGTCAGCGGGTAGCGGGCCCACAGCCCCATGCCGGCGACCCGCTCCTCCGGCACGGTCGTGCCGTGCGGCAGTAGGTCGCGCAGCCCGGCATGGGCCAGGTCCGCCGCGAGATCGGGCGTGACCTCCTCGATCATCAGCACGTCGACGCCGTGCCGGCGGACCGCGGCGACCACGGCGTGCGGATCCGCCTGTCCCAGCAACAGGTTGGCAGTCATGACCGCAAGCTCGACGGCCGGCGTGTCGTCGGGAGCGCCGATCCACAGCCACGCCTGCGTGCCGATGCACCACACGGTCAGCGCCGCGGCCACCAGCGCCGCGGGCCACTGGCCGGCGACCGCGAACAGCAGCGTCGCCAGCGTGGCGAGCAGCATCAGGTACGGCGCGAACGCGACGACGCCGAGCGACCACCCCCGCCGCGCCGGGTAGTAGTGCGCCGCCACGCCGACGGTGGCGAGCACGGCGCAGGCCGCGGCAAGCACGGTGAGCATCGGCCGCCCTCACCCGTCCTGGTCACGCAGGTAGCGCCCGAAGTGCGGCACGGTGAACGCGATCCGGCCGCGTTGCCCGGAGTAGACCAGGCCCTTCTTCAGCAGTGCGTCGCGGGCCGGGGACAGCGACTGCGCGGGTCGGTTGAGGGCGGTGGCCACTGCCGCGGTCGCCACTGCCGTCGTCCGGCGCGGCCTCGCTGAGCCGGCGACGCTCGGCCATCGCGCGCAGGTACTCGCGCTCGGCCGGCGTGGCCCGCTCGTAGCGGGAGCCGAAGAATCCCACCGCGAGTTCGGCCTCGGCCTCCGGCGCGGCGACGTCGACGTCGGCCGCGGTGATCGGCGAGTGCGGCGCGACGTCCCACACCGTCTTGCCGTAGGCCTGGACGAAGTAGGGGTAGCCGCCGGTGGCCGCGTACATCGCGGCCAGCGCGTCGTCGGTGAAGTCGGCGTCCTCGTCCCGGGCCGGCAGCGCGCAGCGCGAGGTCGGCGGCGGCGCGGTCGAGCCGGTCGATGCGCGCGTAGCGGAACAGCCGCTCGGAGTAGGACTTCGCGGCCGACAGCACCGCCGGCAGGTGCGGCAGCCCGGCGCCGACGACGACCAGCGGCAGCGCCTGCTGGGAGATCTCGTGGCAGGCCGCGCACAGCGCCGACACGTCGTCCGGGCCGAGGTCCTGCATCTCGTCGATGAAGACCGCGATGCCGTGCCCGCTGTCGCCGGCCAGCCCGCCGACGTCGGTGAGCAGCTCGACGAGGTCGATCTCGATGTCGCCGGAGTCGGCCCGGCCGGCGACGGCCGGCGACGTCGATCCCCGGTTGCCAGCGGTCCGGTCGCCAGCGCCTTGCCGCCCGGTCGCGCGGCTCGCGCTGCGCGAAGGACTTGATCACGCCGAGCACGTGCCGGGCCTCGTCCTCGTTGCGGCCGGCCAGCTCGCGCACCGCCAGGTGCAGCGCCGCCGCCAGCGGCCGGCGCAGCGACTGGTCCGGCCGGGCCTCGAGCTTGCCGGTGCCCCAGCCGCGCCGCACGGCCGCCGAGCGCAGGGCGTTGAGCAGCACGGTCTTGCCGACGCCGCGCAGCCCGGTCAGCACCACCGAGCGCTCCGGGCGCCCGCGGGCGACCCGCTCGAGCACGACGTCGAAGGCCTGCAGCTGGTCGTCGCGGCCGGCCAGCTCGGGCGGCCGCTGGCCGGCGCCGGGCGCGTACGGGTTGCGGATCGGGTCCACGATCGGACTGTATCCAGTTTTCTAGGGAATTTTGCAGAGTGGGCTAGACACACTGATACGAGGCAATCGTCCATCCGGCGAGCGCGCCGGCCCGCTCGATACGATGCGGGCGTCGCCGATCCTCGAGGCAAAGGACCACCACATCGTGCGGGTGTCAGTGATCGGCACCGGATATCTCGGCGCCACCCATGCGGCCGCGATGGCCGAACTCGGCCATCAGGTCGTCGGCGCCGACATCGACGAGACGAAGGTCGCCACGCTGTCGGCCGGTGCGGTGCCGTTCTACGAACCCGGGCTGTCCGAGGTGCTGCGAACGGCACGTGCGTTGCGGTGCGCTGCGGTTCACCACCTCGATGCGCGACGCTGCCGAATCGGCCGACCTGCACTTCGTCTGCGTGGGCACGCCGCAGAAGCCGGGGGAGTACGCGGCCGACCTGCGGTTCGTCGACGCCGCCTTCGCCGAGCTGCTCGCCTCGACACGTCCCGGCGCCGTCGTGGTGGGCAAGTCGACGGTGCCGGTCGGCACGGCGGCGCGGCTCGCCGGGACTCGCCCGGGCGGCCGGAGCCGACCTGGTCTGGAACCCCGAGTTCCTGCGCGAGGGCTTCGCCGTCGAGGACACGCTGCGACCCGGACCGGATCGTGCTGGGATCGGCCGGCGGCGCCGGCGGTGGCCGCGGTGCGCGAGTGCTACGCCGCGATCCTCGCCACCGGGGTGCCGGTGGTGGAGTCCGACTTCGCGACCGCGGAGCTGGTCAAGGTGGCGGCCAACTCCTTCCTGGCCACCAAGATCTCGTTCATCAACGCGATGGCCGAGGTGTGCGAGGTGACCGGCGCCGACGTCACCCTGCTCGCCGAGGCGATCGGGCACGACGCCCGGATCGGGCACAAGTTCCTGCGCGCCGGGCTCGGCTTCGGCGGCGGCTGCCTGCCCAAGGACATCCGGGCGTTCATGGCCCGGGCCGGCGAGCTCGGGGTCGACCAGGCGGTGTCGTTCCTGAAGAACGTCGACGAGATCAATCAGCGGCGCCGCGCCCGGATGGTCGACCTGGCTCGGGAGATGTGCGACGGGTCGCTCGCCGGGCGCCGGGTCGCGATCCTCGGGGCGGCGTTCAAGCCGGACAGCGACGACATCCGCGACTCGCCGGCCCTCGACGTCGGGTTCGCGATCCAGCGGGCCGGTGCTGCGGTGCGCGTGTACGACCCGCAGGCGATGACCAACGCGAAGGACACCCATCCGACCCTCGCCTACTCCGCGTCGGCGCTGGAGGCCTGCGCCGACGCCGACGTCGTGCTGCACCTGACGGAGTGGGCCGAGTTCCGCACGCTGCGCCCGACCGATCTCGACCCGATCGTGCGCGGGCGCAACATGCTCGACGGCCGCAGCGTCCTGGACCCGCAGGAGTGGCGCGCTGCGGGCTGGCAGTTCCGGGCGCTCGGCCGACCCTGAGGTATTGGTGCCGAACCTCTCTTGACATCTACCTACCCCTAAGTAGAGTAAGATCATGGCTCGCCGCCGCCGAATGACGATCCCGATCCAGCTCGTGCTCCAGGTCCTGCTCGACGACCCGGAGCACGAGCGGTCCGGCGCCGAGATCGCCGCGGCGAGCGGGCTGCGCAGCGGCACCGTGCACCCGGTCCTGGCGCGCTTGGAGGGCATGGGCTGGGTGCAGTCCTGGTGGGAGGACATCGACGCGCGTAGGTCGGGCCGGCCCGCGCGCCGCTGCTACCAGCTCAGTGCCGAGGGCGCGCCGCGCGCCCGCCATGTCCTGAGCCAGGCACACACATCGGCGCGGCGGTTGCGCCCGCTGCATCCGGCCGCGAGTGGCGATCATGGCTGAGTTGCCGCGCGCGGCGTTCCTGCCCGACCGCACCGTTCGCCTGGCGGCGGCGTTGCTGCCGGCCCCCGCGCGCAACCGCTACGAACGCGAGTTCCTGTCCGAACTGTTCGGGCGCACGACCGGCCAGCAGCTGCGGTACGCGCTCGACATCCTCATCCACACCGGCGCACTGCGCACGGCGCTTCACACCCAGGCATCGGAGGTCACCATGACCGAGTCCGCGCACCGACCGCTCACCTGCCGGCTCAACGTCCACCATCGCTGGGTGACGAAACAGACCACCGACGGCGGCCGCTACGACCAGTGCCGCCGCTGCGGCAAGGACCGCACCGATGTCGACCACCGCAACCACGACACCAGTTCCGGCGGCGGCATCATCGGCGCCGTCGGGTTCACCGGGTCTGGTGGCGGCGGCATCTACGGCATCAACTTCGATCAAGAAGGTCGTCATGACCTAGGCACAGCACCCGTCGCTGGCCTGCCGGCTGCATGTGCACCACCGCTGGATGACGAGGACGACCGAGGACGGCGAGCGTTACCAGCAGTGCCGCAACTGCGGCACGGACCGCACCGAGGTCGACTACGAGCCCGGCAACAGCGTCGCCGCAGGGATCATGGGTATGGGCATGACCAGCTAGCGTCCCGCGCCAGGCAGTGTGAGGATTTCCGCGCCGTCGTCGGTGACCACGATGGTGTGCTCCCACTGCGCGGCCCACGAGCCGTCCTTGGTGAGCACCGTCCAGTCGTCGTCCCACATGAACCAGTCGTAGCCGCCGAGGGTGAGCATCGGCTCGATCGTGAACGTCATCCCCGGCTCGATCAGCATCGTGGCGCGCGGCTCGTCGTAGTGCAGGATCGTCGGCTTGGTGTGGAAGCTCGGACCGACGCCGTGGCCGGTGTAGTCGCGCACCACGCCGTAGCCGAAGCGCTTCGCGTAGGACTCGATCACCCGGCCGATGACGTTGATCGGCCGGCCCGGGCGCACCGCCCGGATGCCACGCAGCATCGCTTCCTTGGTGCGCTCTCCGAGATCGCGCACCTCGGGGGCGACGTCACCGGCGTAGAAGGTAGCGCAGGTATCGCCGTGCACCCCACCGATATAGGCGGTGATGTCGACCTTGACGACGTCGCCATCAGCGAGCGGGCGAGAATCGGGGATGCCGTGACAGATGGCCTCGTTGACGCTTGTGCACAGCGATTTCGGGAAATCCTTGTAGCCGAGCGTCGACGGATAGGCGCCCTTACTGATCATGAACTCGTGGCCGACGCGGTCGAGCTCGTCGGTGGTGACGCCGGGTGCGACGTGGCGGCCGACCTCGACCATCGCGTTGCTGGCGATACCCCCGGCGACGCGCATCCGCGCGATGGTGTCCGCGTCCTTGACCATCGGGTCGTCGTGATCGGCCTTCGTGCCCGGCCAGGTGCCGACGTAGTGCGGCCGCGCGACCGAGGCCGGCACCGGGCGGCGCGGCGAGATCGTCCCTGGCCGCAGCGGGGTCAGCACCGTCATGGCTCCATTGTGCCGCCAGGTGAGCGCCGCCTCCCACGTCCCCGCTGCTCTTGATCACGATGGGGCGGTCGGGGTGACGGCAGCCCGGACCGCGTCGGCCGGCGTGGCGGCGCGGGGGAGCGGGTGTCCGTCGATGTCCCAACCACCGAGGCAGACCAACGGCACACCCGTGCGTTGTGCCAGGGCGAGCTCGCTGAGCGTGCCCCAGCTGCCGCCTACGGCGATCACCGCGTCCGCCGCCCGCACCAGGAGCGCGTTTCGCAGCTCTCCGAGACCCGTTGCGATCGCGGCCGTCACGACCGCGGGCGCGACGCTGCGGTCACTGCCCGGCAACAGCGCGACCGTGACGCCGCCGGCCGCCGCGGCGGCCTCGGTGGCGGCGGCCATCACCCCGCCGAGCCCGCCGGTGAGCACGACGGCGCCCGCCTCGCCGAGCAGTCGCCCGACCTCGGCCGCCGCGTCGATCTCGTCGCCGGTCGCCTGGGACGCTCCGATCACCGCGACATATCTGGCCACGCCCCCAGTCTGCCGCCACCAGGCTCCGGAGCCCGGCCGTCGACCTCGCTGGCCCGTTCGACCTTGCCGCCGTCACGGGCTCGATCGCACTGCCCTGTGGACGACCACCCGCGCGTTGATCACCAAGTCGGGGAGCTGGAGCGAAGGTCAGACCTCGACGATCATCGGGACGAGCATGGGGCGGCGGCGGTACTCGCGGTCGACCCAGCGACCGACGGTGCGCCGCACCAGGTGCGCGAGTGAGTCGGCGTCGCGGGTGCCGTCGGCGAGCGCCTTCTCGACCACCTCGATCAGCTCAGCGGTGATCGGCCGCAGTGCCTTCGGGTCGTCGCTGAATCCGCGCGCGGTGATCTCGGGGCCGTAGACGACCTTGCCGGCCTCCAGGTCGACCGCGACCAGGATGGACAGGAAGCCGTCCTCGCCGAGGATGCGGCGGTCTTTGAGGGTGGAGTCACCGATGTCGCCGACCTCGAGCCCGTCGACGTAGACGTAGCCGACCGGGATGCGCCCGACGATGCGGGCCACGCCGTGGACTAGATCGACCACCGTGCCGTCCTCGGCCAGCATGATCCGCTCGTCGGGCAGGCCCATCGAACGACCGATCGCGGCGTGCGCGCGCAGGTGCCGCCACTCGCCGTGCACCGGCATGAGGTTGCCCGGCCGCACGGCGTTGAGCAGGTAGCGCAGCTCGCCGGCCGGCGCGTGCCCGGACACGTGCACCAGGGCCATCGACTTGTGGATCACCGTGGCGCCGAGGCGGGACAGCCCGTTGATCACCTGACCGACGGAGGTCTCGTTGCCGGGGATCAGCGAGGACGCGAGCAGGATCGTGTCATCGGGCACGATCCGCACCGTCTGGTGATCCCGGTTGGCCATCCGCGACAGCGCCGAGAGCGGCTCGCCCTGCGACCCGGTGGAGATCAGCAGCACCCGCCGCGACGGCAGTTCCTCGGCGGTCTTCAGGTCGATCATCAGGCCGTCGGGCACCCGCAGCAGCCCCAGTTCCCGGGCGATCTGCATGTTGCGCACCATCGACCGGCCGACGAGGGCCACCTGCGCGCTGGGCCTCGGCGGCGGCGTCGAGCACCTGCTGCACGCGGTGCACGTGCGAGGCGAAGCAGGCCACGATGATCCGTCCGCGGGCCTTGGCGATCACGTCGTCGACGACCTGGCCGACGTCGCGCTCGGACGGGATGAACCCGCCGACCTCGGCGTTCGTCGAGTCGGCCAGCAGCAGGTCGACGCCCTCGTCGCCGAGCCGGGAGAACCCGGGCAGGTCGGTGAGCCGGCCGTCCAGCGGGGTCTGGTCCATCTTGAAGTCGCCGGTGTGCAGCACGGTCTGCCCGCCGACCCGGATGGCCACCGCCAGCGCGTCCGGGATGGAGTGGTTCACCGCGAAGAACTCGAGGTCCCACGGGCCGATCGTCAGCCGCTCGGTCTCGATCACGGTGCGCAGGTCGGCCTTGATCCGGTGCTGTTCGAGCTTGGCTGCGACCAGCGCGAGCGTGAGCCGCGAGCCCAGGACCGGGATGTCGCGGCGCTGGCGCAGCAGGTACGGCAGCGCGCCGATGTGGTCCTCGTGCCCGTGGGTGAGCACTACCGCGTCGATGTCGTCGAGCCGGTCGGCGAAGGCCGACCAGTCCGGCAGGGTGATGTCGACGCCGGGGGAGTTGGTCTTGCCGAGCAACATGCCGCAGTCGACGACGAGCAGGCGACCGCCCTGCTCGAACATCGTCATGTTGCGGCCGATTTCCTTGATGCCGCCCAGCGCGACGATCCGCAGCGCGCCCGGCGCGGGATCCGGTGGTGCCTCCCGGCCTGGCCGGGCTCGTTGCGCCGAGGTCATGACCCGAGGTTAGTGGCGGGTCTCCACCGTCGTGTCACCGGTGGCCCGGTGGCGCTTGCGGCCCTGCCAGGCGTGCACGGCCACCGGGACGAGCGCGAGGACGATCACCACCAGCACGAGCGCGTCGATCCAGCCCTTGTGTTCGCGAACGAATCCGATCTTGCCGAGCTGGTGGCCGAGCAGCAGGACGCCGTCGGTCCACAGTATGCCGCCGATCACGCTGTACAGCGCGTAGAGCGAGAACCGCATCCGGCCGACACCGGCCATCGCCGTGGCGATGGTTCGCACGATCGGCACGAACCGCGCCAGGATGATCGCCCACGCGCCGAAACGTTCGAAGAACGCGTGCGCGCGGGTCACGTAGGCCGGGTTGAACAGCCGCGAATTCGGCCGGTCGAAGACCGACCGGCCCGACCCGGTAGCCGATCCAGTAGCCCACCAGGTTGCCGGCGATGGCCGCGATCGGCGCGACGATCAGGAACGCGCTCAGGGGCGTGGTGATCGCGCCGGTGGCGATCCCGATGCCCGCGGCGAACAGCAGCGTGTCGCCGGGCAGGAAGAACCCGATCAGCAGACCGCACTCGGCGAACAGCACGATCGACAGCACGAGCAGTGCGCCGGAGCCCGACAGCAGGGTGTCGGGACTGATCGGATTGGCCAGCAGCACACCGCGAGTCTACGAAGCGCGGCCCAGGCATGCGCTGTGCGCCTTCAGGTCGGGGTCAGGGCTCCAGCAGCCGGCGCAGGTACGCGAACGGTGCGCCGGCGAAGCGCGGGTCGGCGTCCTCGCCGGCGAGTGCGCGGGCCCAGACCAGTGCCCGGACGACGTTGCCGACCCGGCACGCGAGCGTCGCCGTGGCGGCGAGCGCGGCCGGCTCGCCGAATTCGGCCAGGTAGGCATCGCGCAGCCGGGGGTGGGCCGGCGCCGGGAATGAGTCGTAGACCGCCAGCAGGCTGGTGAACGGGTGGGCCACCACGCTGTCGCCCCAGTCGTAGAAGCGCGGCCGGTCCGCGGAGCCGACCACGTTGGCGGCGTGCAGGTCGTTGTGGTCCAGGCTCGCCGTGATGCCGGCCGCGTCGAGCTCGGCGCACCACCCGACGTAGGTGTTGCGCAGTCGGTGCAACCGAAGCAGGTCGGCGGTGCCGCGGGTCGCGGTCGCGTGCGGCGTGACCGCGTCCAGGGCGGCGTCGAACCAGTCCGGCAGCGCGGCTGCCCGCATGTCCGCGACGCCGACCGCGAGCAGGTCGTCGACCCTTCCGGCGAGCTGCTGTTGCAGGGCGGCGTAGCGGCGCAACGCCGCGCACATTGCCGCGACCAGCGCTTCACCCGACAGCCGCTCCTGCAGGCTCGGCCCGGCGTCGGGCAGCAGCAGCCGGCGCGTCGCGACGTCGATGCCGAGCGGGACGAGGACCCAGTCCGGCGCGGCAGCGGCCAGCAGTTGGTAGAGGGCGACCTCGCCGGCGGTGGCCGGGGCGGCGATCTTGAGCCAGACCGGCCCGGCGTCGGTGGGGGCGGTGTACACGCTGGCCCAGGACCGCTGCCGGAAGGTCGCGAGTGCGCCGGTACGGCGCCGTCCGGCGGCGGCCAGCCGCTCGTCGACCCAGGCCAGCAGTTCCGGCTCGCTCACGCGCGGGCGTGCCACGCGGCGAGCAGGTCCCGTTCGCGGTCCGCGGTCAGGCCCGGGGTCCGCGGCGCGGGCGTCCAGCGGCCGGGCCGTGCGCGCTGCCAGGCCCAGGTGTCGGCCACCGTCGCGGCGAGCGGGCGCCACCGCAACCCGGCCGCGTGCGCGGCCCGGTTGTCGTGGGCGAACAGGCTCGGCGCCTGCGCCGGGGGGACCCACAGCGGCACGTGCGTCCACGCCTCGACGTCCTGGGCCTGCAGCCACTCGCTGTCGACGTAGGTCGCGGTTGCGTTCGATCCGGTGGCCACCAGACACGCGGCGACGAGGTCCGCGCGGGTGTCGCGGCCGACCGGGCCGCCGGTCTCGAACGTCCCGGCCGCGCCGGCCAGCGCGAACTGCGCGAGATCGCGGGCGTCGATCAGCGCGACCGGGTCATCCGGCGCGCCGGGTACGAGCACCTCACCGCCGCGGGCCACCCGGTTGATCACCCACGGCAGCCGGCCCACCACGGAGTCCGACGGGCCGACGATGCACCCCGCGCGCAGGATCGCGCAGCGCTGGGCGCCAAAGGCCCGTTGCACCGCGCGCTCGCAGCCGACCTTGAGCCAGCCGTAGGCGCCGCCGTCATCGAGGCCGGCCGGGACGTCGGCCCTGGTGGCGCCCCGGTCGCCGTCGTGGACGCCGCCCGCGTGGTAGTCCGGCGCGGCCGGCCAACCGGGGTAGACGTTGATCGTCGAGACGAACGCGTAGTGCCCGCAGGACTCGGCCAGCAGGTTCGCGCTCGCCGCGACGTCGGCCGGCACGTAACCGCAGGTATCGACGACGACGTCGAACCGCTGCCCGGCCAGCTGCGCGAGGTCGGCGGCGCGGGTGCGGTCGCCGCACACGTAGGTCACACCGTCGGGTTCGCGGCCGGAGACGCCGCGGTTGAACACCGTCACGTCCGAGCCTTCGGTGAGCGCTTCGTCCACCACCGCGCGACCGAGGAACACCGACCCACCGAGCACCAGCACCCGCATGTCCCCAGTCGAGCACGCGCACCGCGCCGGGCGATATCCGCGTTCGCGCCTGGCGTAGATCCGGGTGCGGGATACTGCTGGCGGTTGTCACGACATCAGGGAGCCATCCATGCCCATTGCCACGCCCGAGGTCTACGCCGACATGCTCGACCGCGCGAAGGCCGGCGGCTTCGCGTACCCGGCGATCAACTGCACGTCGTCGGAGACGATCAACGCCGCGCTGAAGGGCTTCGCCGACGCCGGCAGCGACGGCATCATCCAGTTCTCCACCGGCGGCGCCGAGTTCGCGTCCGGGACGAATGTGAAGAACATGGTGGTCGGCGCGGTCGCGCTCGCCGAGTTCGCCCACGTGGTCGCGGCGCAGCTACGACATCAACGTCGCGCTGCACACCGACCACTGCCCCAAGGACAAGCTGGACAGCTACGTCCGGCCGCTGCTCGCAGGTCTCGCAGGAACGCGTGGACGCCGGCAAGCCGCCGCTGTTCCAGTCGCACATGTGGGACGGCTCGGCGATCGAGCTGGAGGAGAACCTGCAGATCGCGGCCGAGCTGCTGGAAAAGACCGCGAGTGCCCACATCATCCTCGAACTGGAGATCGGCGTCGTCGGCGGCGAGGAGGACGGCGTCGTCGGCGAGATGAACGAGAAGCTCTACACCGCGCCGGGCGACGCCGTGCGCACCGCCGAGGTGCTCGGCACCGGCGAGAAGGGCCGCTACCTGCTGGCCGCCACCTTCGGCAACGTGCACGGCGTCTACAAGCCCGGCAACGTGCAAGCTGCGGCCGGAGATCCTCAAGGAACTGCAGGACGAGGTGGCCAAGAAGACCGGCACGGATCGGCCGTTCGACCTGGTCTTCCACGGCGGGTCCGGCTCGTCGCTGGAGGAGATCCGCGAGGCCGTCGGCTACGGCGTGGTGAAGATGAACGTCGACACCGACACCCAGTACGCCTTCACCCGTGAGATCGCCGGGCACATGTTCACCAACTACGACGGTGTGCTGAAGGTCGACGACGAGGTCGGCAACAAGAAGGCCTACGACCCGCGCTCCTACCTCAAGCTGGCCGAGCAGGGCATGGCCGCGCGCGTCGTGCGCGCCTGCGAGGACCTGCAATCCGCCGGCACCTCCCCCTCCGCCTGAGCCCCTTGGCCCAGGCGGAGAGAGCGACTCGGGCGGCTCAGGCCGCCAGGACGAACTCGGCGTCGCTCTCGCGCTGTTCCGTGCCGCGCAGGGCGACGAACGCGGCCACCCCGCCGGCGGCGACGAGGACCGCGGCCACCAGCAGGCCGGTCCGGTAGCCGGACAGGAACGCGTCGAGCGGCGTCGTGGCCGTTGCGCAGGGCCGCGCCCTGCCGCGCGGTCAGCACCGCGCCGATCACGGTGATGCCGAGCAGCCCGGCCACCTCGCGGGAGGCGTTGAAGATCCCCGACGCCACACCCGCCTGCTGCACCGGCATCGCGTCCAGCACGATCGCGGTCAGCGGCACCGATCAGCCCGCCGCCGATCCCGATCACCGCGAAGCTGGGCATCAGCGCCAGGTACGAGGCGTCGCGGCCGAGCAGGCTGACCGACGCGATCCCCAGGGCCATCAGCAGCCATCGCGAAGCCGACCACGCGGTGCGGCCCGACCGCTGCGGCGAACCGCTCCGAGACCACCGCGCTCGCGGCCATCAGCAGCGCCATCGGCACGAATGCCGCGCCGGCCTCGGTCGGCGAGAAGCCGAGCACGTTCTGCAGGTAGAGCGAGGTGAAGAAGTAGATGCCGAACAGCCCGAAGCCCCACATCACCACGGCGACGATGCCGCCGGAGAACACCCGCTCGCGGAACAGCGTGACGTCGACCATCGGCTGCGCCGCGCGCCGCTCGATCGCCACGAACGCCAGCCAGCGCGAGCGCGCCAGCGCGAAGCAGCCCAGGATCAGCGGCGAGGTCCAGCCCCGGTCGTGGCCCTCGATCAGCGCGTAGGTCAGCGCGAACAGCGCCGTCGCCGAGGTGACGAGCCCGGGCAGGTCGACGCGGGCCCGTACCGCCGCCTCGTGGTCGGGTCGCGATCGCCCACGCCGCGAGGAGCCAGGGTCGCGATGCCGACCGGCACGTTGATGAAGAAGATCCAGCCCCAGGTGAGGTACTGGCTGAGCAGGCCGCCAAGCAGCGGACCGACCGCGAGCGCGAGCGCGCCGACCGCGCTCCAGATCCCGACGGCGGCGGTGCGCTCCTTGGGATCGGGGTAGGTGGCCGAGATGATCGCCAGCGTGGTCGGCGTGACCAGCGCCGCGCCCAGGCCTTGCACGGCGCGCGCGGCGATCAGCACGTCGGCGCCGCCGGCCAGCCCGGCGGCCAGCGACGCGACGGTGAAGATCGACAGGCCGATCAGGAACAGCCGGCGCCGGCCGCAGACGTCGCCGAGCCGGCCGCCGGCCAGCAGCAGGCTGGCGAACACCAGGATGTAGCCGCTCACCACCCACTCCAGCCCGGCCGTGGTCAGGTGCAGATCGCGCTGGATGGCCGGGATCGCCACGTTGACGATGTTGTTGTCCAGGTAGGTCATGAAGGTCGCCAGCGCTACCGCCATCAGCGTCCAGGTGCGGGAGATTGAATTCACGACGGGTCTCCTATACGGCGTACATTTACGCTGTAGAGCTAACCCTGTACGGCGTATAGTTGTCAAGGTGATTTCCCGACGCGCCCAACCGGAGGGCCTTAGCCGGGCCGCGGTCGTCGACCGCGCGCTCGCCCTGGCCGACGCCGAGGGGCTCGACGCCGTGACCATCCGCCGGCTCGGCCAGGAGTTCGGCGTCACCCCGATGGCGCTGTACTGGCACGTCAAGAACAAGGACGAACTGCTCGACGCCATGGGCGACGCGCTGTGGGCGGGCATGTCCTGCTCCGCCGACCCGGGCAGCGCCTGGGACGACGCGCTCACCGACGTCCTCCAGGCGCTCGTCAACGCCATGCGCGCCCACCCGGCCTGCACCGAACTCGCCTTTCGCCGGGTGTTCGCGGCGCCCGAGGGGCTGCGGGCCGCCGAGTACCTCTACGGCAAGCTGCTCGGCGCGGGGTTCAGCAAGCGGCGCACCGCCGACATCGCGGTGCACGCCTTGCACAGCGCCGTGATGCTGGTGCAGTCGCAGCCCGGCGCCGAGCCCGGGTTCAGCGCCGAGGAGTTCGCCGAGGTGATGGCCGACAAGCGCGGCGTGCTCGAGGCGCTGCCGGCCGGGCAGTACCCGCACATCCACGAGCTCACCGACGAGATCCTCACCTGCGACGACGCCGAGGGCTACTACGCCATGGGCATCGACGTCTTCGTCGCCGGCGTGCGGGCGATGCGAACCGTTGCAGCACAATCACCGGCATGACCGGTTTCGGCAACCTGCTCGCCCCACCCACCCGACTGCCCGTCGACCCGGCCGTCGAACGTCTCGACGCCGGCGCTGACCCCGCGTCGGTCGCGGCCGCGTACCCGGCCTCCAGCGCCGCCTGGGCGACGCTCGCCGAGGCCGCCCAGGCCGCGGGTCGGCCGGTCGAGTCCTACGCCTACGCCCGCACCGGCTATCACCGCGGGCTCGACGCGCTGCGCCGCGCGGGCTGGAAGGGGCAGGGGCCGATCCCGTGGTCGCACGAACCCAACCGAGGCTTCCTGCGCGCCCTGCACGACCTGTCCGTCGCCGCCGCGGCCATCGGCGAACAGGACGAGGCGACCCGCTGCGCCGCCCTCCTCGCCGACAGCGACCCGGAAGCCGCCGCGGCGCTGGGGTAGTTCGGGACTCGGCCGATTGACCCCACCGAGTTCGAGATCATCCTGACCACACCGGCCACTCGAGCCGCGTGGCCACCTGTCACCCGATCGTCCAATGGACCCTTTCTGGACGTCCGAGCGACGTGGGCAACGCGCGGTCATGCCGATGGTCGGCGCCTTGACGGCCAGCCCGGTCGCCGAGCTGGCGAGGGGCGCCGGTCCGATCGGGGGTGTGGCGGGCGCGGTCGACGCTGCGGTCGACCGTGAACGCGTGCGGGAGGGTGATCGGCGCGATTCCGGGTGGATCGATCGTCGCGGTCCACGTTCACACTGGCGCCCGGCTGCGGCGCCGGACGCTGTCTCGGTCACTCGGCAGGACACGTCGTCGTCGAAGATGACAGCGGAGTCGTCTGCGGTCGAGGCGCTGGACTTGTCAGCCGGCAGTACCAATCGTCGTCCGTTGTCGTCGGTGTCCGAGCACGTGATCACCGCGTCGCCCTGCCGCGCCGAGGCCGGCCCGACCGCGCGCTTGACGAGCACGACCTTCGTACCCCGGTCCAGTTGGTAGGTCGCGGCCGGCTCTTCGAGGGTGAGTGTGACCGGATGGGCGAGACGGAACCCGGGTTGCCGCGCCGGCGGGAACGCACACGAAGCTGACGAACCGCCACCGCCCACCACCCGGCGGGTTGTCCGGCGCCAGCGTGACCGCGCTCCAGGGCTGCAGCGCGAGCTCGGGTGGGGTTGTCCTGCTCCACCGCCGGCACACCGGCAGTCAGCGGCACTCACTTGCGGCGTCAGGGCCAAAAGCGCGACGAGACCGTGTGGTGCGCCGGCGCCGATCAGCCTCGCACGTTCGCGAACCCGAAGCGCAAGCCCTACGAATGGGCAGCTGACGCCAGCGTGCCGAGCTGGCGCTCCTGCCCGAGCGCCGCCTCAACCTGTCGACGTGAGCGAGGTTCGCGCCGAGTTCGGCTACCCCGTCGTGTGCATCGCCGTCGGAGGTCGACTCCTACCGACCCGAGCGGCGAACGGGACGAGCAACAGGGTATGCGGCGCTCAGCGCAGCCGCCCCTTTTGCACCTTGCCCATCGCGTTGCGCGGCAACACGGCGACGAACCTGACCTCGCGGGGGCGCTTGTGCACCGACAGCTGGGCCGCGACGTGGTCGATCAGGGCGGCTGCTTCGACGCCGTCGGCGACCACGAACGCGACGATCCGCTGGCCGAGGTCAGCATCGGGCACGCCGATCACCGCAACCTCTCGAACCGCCGAGTGCTCGAGCAGCACCGCCTCGATTTCGCCGGCGCCGATCCGGTAGCCGCCGCTCTTGATCAGGTCGTCCCTCGACCGGCCGACGATGCGGTGCGCCCCGGTGTCGTCGAGCTCCGCGGCATCACCCGTGCGGAACCAGCCGTCGACCGATGGCGCGTCACCGTGCAGGTAGCCGTCGAACAGGGTCGCGCCGCGCACCTGCAGTTGGCCGATGGTGCCGGTCGGCACGACGGTGTCGGCGTCGTCGACCACGCGAGTCCCGACGCCGTCGATAGCCGTGCCCACCCACCCGGGCCGGCGCGGCCCGTCGGCGCGAGCGGCAACGGTGATCAGCGTCTCGGTCATGCCGTAGCGCTCCACCGGGCCCTGCCCGGCGAGCTGCTCGAGCGCCGCGAACACCGGAGCCGGCAGCCCGGCGCTGCCCGAGACCAGCAGCCGCGCTGACCGCAGCGCCCGGGCGCAGTCGGGTTCGGCGGCCACCCGGCCCCACACCGTCGGGACGCCGAAGAGCAGCGTGCCGCCGGCGCGTGCGTACGCGGCCGGGGTCGGGCGGCCGGTGTGCCGCAGCGTGCTGCCGGCCCGCAGCGCGCCGAGCACGCCCAGCACCAGGCCGTGCACGTGGAACAGTGGCAGCCCGTGCACGAGCACGTCGTCGGGCGTCCAGTCCCACGCCGCGCGCAGTCCGTCCAGGCACGCGGCGACCGCCCGCCGGGAGATCACCGCGCCCTTCGGCGCGCCGGTCGTGCCGGAGGTGTACATGATCAGCGCGGTGCCGTCGTCGGGTTCGTTCCAGTGCGTGGCCGACCGGGCCGCGACGTCGACGGGCACCGCCGGCAGCGCGACGTCCGGGGTCGCCGCGCCCAGCCACAGGGCCGCGCCGGAGTCGGTGAGCAGGTGGGTGCGCTCGCGCGGGCCGGAGTCCGGCGGCACCGGCACCACGGGCACCCCGGCCAGCAGGCAGCCGACGACGGCGACGACCGTCGCCAGCGTGGCCCGGGCGTCGAGGGCGACCACGGGCGCGCCGTGCACCCGATCGGCCACCGCGCCGGCGGCGGCCCGCAGCTCCTCGCCCGGCAGCGTGATCTCCTCGACCGTCACGTCCGGAGGGCGCGCGGGGACGAGCGGCATGGGCTGCACGCTAGCCTTCTCCACGGCCGACCGTCGTCCGGACAGGGGTGAACGCATGCCCGCGATCGTGTTGATCGGCGCACAATGGGGAGACGAGGGAAAAGGCAAGGCCACCGACCTGCTCGGCGCCCGGGTGGACGCGGTGGTCAAGTTCAACGGCGGCAACAACGCCGGGCACACGATCGTCATCGGCTCGGGTGAATCGCGGGAGAAGTACGCGCTGCACCTGCTGCCCTCGGGGATCCTCACGCCGGGTTGCGTGCCGGTCATCGGCAACGGCGTGGTGATCGACCTCGGCGTGCTGTTCGAGGAGATCGACGGCCTGGATGCACGTGGTATCGACACGTCGAAGCTGGTGGTCAGCGCGTCGGCGCACATCATCGCGCCGTACAACCGCACGCTGGACAAAGTGACCGAGCGGTGGGCCGGCAGCTCGCGCATCGGCACCACGGGCCGCGGCATCGGGCCGACCTACGCGGACAAGATGGCCCGCATCGGCATCCGGGTGCAGGACCTGTTCGACCGCGAGGTGCTGCACTCGCGTGTGACCGGTGCGCTCAGCTTGAAGAACCAGGTGCTGGTCAAGATCTACAACCGCAAGGGTTTCGACGTCGATGCCGTGGTGGACGAGCTGTCCTCGTTCGCCGATCGGCTGCGGCCGATGGTCGCCGACACCGCGCTGCTGCTCGAGCAGATGCTCGACGACGGCCGCACCGTCGTGCTTGAGGCCGGGCAGGCCACGCTGCTCGACGTCGACCACGGCACCTATCCGTTCGTCACGTCGTCGAATGCGACCGCGGGTGGCGCGTGCACCGGCGGCGGCATCCCGCCCACTCGAATCAGCCGGGTGATCGCGGTGGTGAAGGCGTACACGACGCGGGTGGGTGAAGGGCCGTTCCCGACCGAATTGCTGAATGAGAAAGGCGATGAGCTGCGCGACGCCGGAGCCGAGTTCGGCACCACCACCGGCCGGCCGCGCCGCTGCGGCTGGTTCGACGCGGTGATCGCGCGCTACGCCACCCGGGTCAACGGAGTCACCGACTTCGTGCTCACCAAGCTCGACGTGCTCACCGGGATGCCCGAGGTGCCGGTCTGCGTCGCGTACGAGGTCGACGGTGTGCGGTACGACGAGCTGCCCATGACCCAAGCAGAGTTCTCCCGTGCAATTCCGATTTACGAAACGTTTCCGGGGTGGACCGAGGACATTTCGGCGGCGCGATCGTTGGATGACCTGCCGCGCAACGCCCGCGACTACGTCGACGTGCTCGAGAAGATGATCAAAGCGCCGATCTCGGCGATCGGCGTGGGACCGGGCCGCGACGAGACGATCGCCGTGCGCGACCTGCTCGACTGACGAGCGCGCGAGCGGCGGCGTCGCGGTCGGGTTCGTGACCATCTGCGCCGATCGCCGCGTACGCGCTGGGCAACGCGGCCTACGCCGCGCCGATGTTGCTGGCGCAACTGCTGGCGCTGCAGCCCGTGGGTCTCGCGGCGCTCGAGGCCGCCGGCGGGCGCGGCGGGCATCATCCGGTGCTGCGGCGCACGGTGACCCTGATCGGCCGGGCGCTGTCGAACCCGGTCACCATCGGTTCGCTGATCGGGCTGACGTTGTCGATCACCGGATGGCAACTGCCGGAGATGATCGCCAAACCGGTCGGACTGGTCGGCGACCTCTCGGTGCCCGGCATGTTGCTCGCGTTCGGCATCTCGCTGCGGCTCGACCCGCGGCCCGGGCACGGCCAGGCGGTGCCGCACGTCGGCGCGATCGTCGCGATCAATGGTGGTGCAGCCACTCGCGGCGAACCTGTTCGGGCGCTGGCCGTTGGACATGAGTGGGCAGCAACTGTTGGCGGTGACGTGATCGCCGCGCTGCCGACGGTGTTCCTGCTGGCTGCCCACTACCGGCAAGGTGTGCTGCTCGCGCGATAGCGTGTTCGTGTCCACGCTGCTCGCGGTGCCGGTGATCCTGGTGATCACCGCGCTGCTCAGCTGACGCTTTGCGGCCCGGTCGCGCACACTGGGGTGATGCGCAGACATCTCGCGCTCGTGGCGTTCATCGCAGGTGTCGCTCTCGCCGGCTGCACCAGCAGCGGGGGCACGGATGCGGGCGGCAGCGGGCCGGCGAGCGCGAGTTCGGGGCCGAGTTCGCCGGCTTCGGCGTCGAGTTCGGTGCCGGCGACGTCGTCCTCCTCGCCGACCACGCCATCGTCGGTCGACTGGCCGATGTACCACGGCACCGCGGATCGCTCGGGCGTCTCGACGTCGATGCCCTCGGCGACCGGCAACCCCGAGCTGCTGGCCCGGTACCGCCTCGACGGCAGCGTCTACGCCTCACCGGTAGTGGTCGACGGGCGCACGTTCGTCGCCACCGAGAACGACAGCGTCTACGCGTTCGACGCGAGCCACCGGCGGCTGTGGAAGAAGAACTTCGGCACGCCGTCACCGGCGCACGAGCGGCCGTGCGGCAACATCGATCCGCTGGGCATCACCGGCACACCGATCGCAGCGAACGCGACGCTGTACTTCGTCGCCGAGCACGGCGGCTCGATCCGGCATGAACTGATCGCGATCGACCAACGCACCGGCGCCACCAAGTGGAAGCGGTCGGTGGACCTGCCGGGGGCCGACGCGCAGGTCATGCAGCAGCGCGGCGCGCTGGCGATCACCGGGGGCCGGGTGTGGGTGCCGTTCGGCGCGCTGGCCGGGGACTGCGGCGACTACCGGGGCCGCGTCGTCGGCGTGCGACTCGACGGCACCGGCGCCGTCGTGAAGTACGACCCGTCGACCCGGCCGCAGGGCGGGATCTGGAATCCGGCCGGACCTACCGTCGACTCGCGCGGGCATCTGCTCGTCGTCTCGGCGAACGGCTCGAGCGGTCCCGGCGACGCCTACGACCACACCAACTCGGTGGACGAGCTGGACCAGAACGGCAAGCTGGTCGATTCGTTCGCCCCCAGCGACTGGGCGCAGAACAACGCCGGCGACGTCGGTCTCGGGTCGCAGGGGGTGGCGCTGGTCGGGTCGAAGTGGGCGGTGCTCGGCGGCAAGTCCGGCCCGGTGTACGTGCTGCGGCAGGGCGATCTCGGCGGCGTCGGCGGCGAGGTGTCCCAGCAGGACATCTGCAAGTCCTTCGGCGGCGCCGCGGTGCAGGCGAACGTGGTGTACCTGCCGTGCATCGACGGCGTGCGCGCGGTCCGTGTCGACGGCGCCGGGCGGCTGCACGTGCTGTGGCACACCGACGAGAACACCGCCGGCTCGCCGGTGATCGGCGGTGGCCGGGTGTGGGCGCTCGACCAGTACAACGGCGTGCTGCACGCCCTCGACCCGTCGACCGGCAAGAGCGTCGGGCAGGTCGCCGTCGGCGAGACCAGCCGGTTCGCGACCCCCGCCATCGCCGGCCGCGAAGTCATCGTCGCCACGATGACCGGCGTCGCCTTCGTCCGCACCTCGTGACGACCCGAGTGTCCGCGCTGCCCGTTGACGTGTGTGCGGGCAGCGCGGACAACTCGTGGGTGCGGGGTGGATACGCTCGCCGGCATGCGTGTCTTGGTGGTCGGGTCCGGCGCCCGCGAGCATGCCCTGTGCCTGGCGCTGACGGCCGATCCCGCGGTCACCGCGCTGAGCTGCGCGCCAGGCAACGCCGGCACTGCCGCGATCGCGCGGCAGCACGAGGTCGACGCCGCCGAACCGGACGCCGTCGCCGCGCTGGCTCGAGAGATCGGCGCCGAGCTCGTCGTTGTCGGGCCCGAGGCGCCGCTGGTCGCGGGCGTGGCCGACGCCGTGCGCGCCGCCGGCATCGACTGCTTCGGCCCGTCGAGGGAAGCGGCCCAGTTGGAGGGCAGCAAGGCCTTCGCCAAGGATGTGATGGCCGCCGCGGGCGTCCCCACCGCGCAGGCCCGGGTCTGCGAGAACGCCGAACAAGCCGCGGCCGCGCTCGACGAATTCGGGCCGCCCTACGTCGTGAAGGACGACGGGCTGGCCGCCGGCAAGGGCGTGGTCGTGACCGACGATCGCGACGCCGCGCTCGCCCACGCCGCGGCCTGCCGACGAGTGGTGATCGAGGACTATCTCGACGGCCCGGAGGTGTCGCTGTTCTGCGTCACCGACGGCGTCAGCGTCGTCCCGCTCGTTGCCGCCCAGGACTTCAAACGCATCGGCGACGGCGACACCGGCCCGAACACCGGCGGGCATGGGCGCGTACGCGCCGCTGGACTGGCTGCCCGGCGGCTTCACCGCCGACATCGTCGCCACCGTCGCCGAGCCGACCGTCGCTGAGATGGCCCGGCGCGGCACACCGTTCGCCGGCTTGCTCTACATCGGCCTCGCGGTCACCTCGCGCGGCCCACGCGTCGTGGAGTTCAACGCCCGCTTCGGCGACCCCGAGACGCAGGTGGTGCTCGCGTCTGCTCGACACCCCCCTCGGCGGCCTGCTGCGCGCCGCTGCTACCGGCCAGCTCGCCGCGCACCCACCGCTGCGCTGGCACGACGGCGCCGCGGTCACGGTGGTGCTCGCCGCGGCCGGTTACCCCGGCACCCCGCGCACCGGCGACGTCATCACCGGTGCCGACCGGCCCGGCGTCATCCACGCGGGGACCCGCCGGCGCGACGACGGCGCCGTGGTGTCCAGCGGCGGCCGGGTGTTGTCGGCGACCGCCACCGGCGCGACACTCGCCGACGCCCGGGCCGCCGCGTATCGCCTCGTCGACAGCATCGACCTGCCCGGCGGGCAGCACCGCACCGACATCGCCCGGGCCGCCGTCGACCGGGCGATCACCGTCTGACCGACCTACCCTGGGGTCGTGGCCCGCGACGACGGCGCTCCGGGCGTCGAGTTCGTGGTCGGCGCGAGCGCCGATTCCCCGGACGAGGAGTTGCCGTCGCCTGCGCCCCGGCGCACCAACCCCCGCCGGGCGCTGATCGGCTCTGCGGTCGCGCTCGGCGGCGCCGCGCTGATCGCCCGCGGGGTGAGCCACGGTAACGAACCGGTCAGCCCGGCCCTGTCCGCGGCCCCGTCGGCGGCCCCGTCGGGGATCGTGTCGATCGTCGCGCCGGAGAGCAACCACCCGGTCCCCGTTCCCCAGCGACTCGCCTATGGGGCACCCATGTGCCAGCGCCCGGCGAGTTGTTCGCTGATCACCACGCTGCCGGCTCACACGGTCGATGCGTTGCACGCCGCCTTCCCGAGCAGCACGCTGCGATCGGCATCGACGGTGCTCGCGACCCGGGCGGACAAGATGGCGCCCGATGTCGTCAACCGCACGATCAGTGCCCGCGCCGGGAGCACGGTCATCACGGTGCGGATCTCCATGGCGGTGCCGATCGACGGCCCGGACGTCGACCAGCGGCGCGGAGTGCGCAGCACCACCAGCGTCACCGCGGTCGTCCTCGGCTACGTCGTCGACGTGGAGGTCACCCGCCCCGGCTCGCCGGTGTCGGTCACCGTCGTGCAGCGTCTGGCCCTCGACAACCGACTGATCCTGCCGGTCTAGTCGACCTACCCTGACGAAATGCGCCACGCCGACGATGCGCCCGCCGTCGAATTCCTCGACGGCGCCGATGCCGCGGGGCGTCGAGGAGAACCTGGCGGGCCGGCCCGCCGCCGACCGGCCGTCACCCGCGCCGCGGGCGCGACCTGCTACGTCCAGCGGTCCCTACCGGCGCACCCGGCCGCCGCATCGGTGCAGGTGTTCCCCGATCTGCGCATCGAGTCTGCGTGGCGCGTGGTCGTGGTGCGGCCCGCGCCCGCCCGGCCCCAGCTGCAGAGCCGCGCGG
Organism: uncultured Actinomycetota bacterium; assembly: GCA_963718805.1. Taxonomy (GTDB): domain Bacteria; phylum Actinomycetota; class Actinomycetes; order Mycobacteriales; family Jatrophihabitantaceae; genus Jatrophihabitans. The sequence goes on from CAVQZY010000002.1 coordinate 475,616, forward strand.
TCTTCGCCCAGGCCGGCAGTCGGTCCCTCGAGATGGAGATCCGCCGGCCGGTGCGCTCCGACGCCGCGGTGCGCCTCCACCGCGCCGGCGTCGAAGGCACCCGCAGCGAGTGGGCATCGGTGATCGGCGGGCCCCTGGTGCAGGTCATCGCGTTCGAGCGCTACGAGTCGACCGGTGGCGTGCTGCGCGAATTGGGCGCACTCGTGCCCGGCGGGCACCTGCTGGACGTGCAATGAGCGGTCCGGGCGAGCCGCGCCGCGACGTCGACTTCACCGTCGACGGTTCGGGTCGGCGCAACACCGTCCCCGACGGCGCCGACGAGGAGCTCGCCGCGCCGCAGCGCAGCGGGCGAGCGTGGTTCGCGAGCGGCCAGCGCCGCACGCTGGCCGGCGCCGCCGTCCTGCTCGTCGCGGTGGGGCTGGTGGCCCGCGCGCTCGGTGACCACGACGCCGACCCGCCCGGTGCATCGTCGCGCCCGTCGCGCTCGAGCCCACCCGGACCCACCCCGAACGGGTTCCCGCGCGTCACCGCGCCGGCCGTCCGGCCGCTGCCGCCGCAGTTCCGACCGGCCGGGTGCCCGCCCGACGCGGACGTCTGCGCGACCACCACCGGCCTGCCCGACCAGGCTCTGGATGCCCTGCAACGGACCTTCCCGCACGCGGTGCTCGTCAACGCGGTGAGCCTGCTGGCGCAGCGGCCCGGTCGCTTCGGGCCGGACCTGGTCAGCCGCGCGTTCCAGGCCCGCGCCGGGTCGAGCCAGGTCAGCGTCTACATCAGCAAACCCACGTCGGAGGACAACCTCAGCACGAGCAGCCGGCAGTACGGCAAGACCCTGACGACCACCAGCCTGCGCCAGATCGTGCCCGGCTTCGTCGTGCAGGTCGACGTGACGCAGCCGGCCCGCAACCTGCCGGTGGCAATGGACTACCTCGTGCAACTGGCCAACGATGACACGCTGGAGACGCCGCAGTGAGCCGGCCGCCCGACGTCGAGTTCCTCGTGCCCGACCACTCCGACGGTGCCGACGAGGACCTGCCGACGCCCGTGCGCCGACCGCACGCCCGGGCGGTGCGGATCGCGATCGCCGCCGGGGTGCTGGTGGTCGGCGGCGCGGCGGTGCGCGGCGTGATCGACCGCGACAGCGGCCCCGGCGCCGCAGCGGTGGCCACCACCACCGTCGCGCCACCGGCGCCGTCGGCCGCCGCGCCGACCGCCGGCGCTGACCGCAACAACAGTCTCCGGCCGCTCATCCCGCGCCTGCTCGCTCCCGTTCGGTGCCCGGCCGGGTCTGGGTGCCGGTCGACGCGGGTCCTGCCGGTCGCGTTTCGCGCCGCGGTCCGCGGGCAGTTCGCCGATACCACGACCGTGACCGCGCGGAGCCGGGTGCTGCCGCGCGGTCGGCTGTGGTCGCGCGAGTACACCGGACGCTTCGGGGTGACCGTGCTGCACGTGGTGGTGAGCCCGGGTGCGATCCGCGGGCCTACCACGTCCTTCGACGACGGCATCTGGGTACGCGCCGCGAGCTGGTGCCGCTCCGGGTCGGCTGCGGTACAGGTGTTCGCCAGCGCGCCGTCCGGCCACGAGCCGCCGCTGGCCAAGTTGTCCCGGCTGTGCGCCGATCCGCGGTTGCTCGCCGTCGAGTGAGCAGCCCGTGCGGGACAATGGGCGAGTGATCCCGAACGTGCTCGCCGAGCGGTATGCCTCGGCCGCGATGACGCGGCTGTGGTCGCCCGCCGGCAAGGTTGTGCTCGAACGTCGGCTGTGGGTCGCCGTGCTGCGCGCCCAGGCCGACCTCGGTGTCGAGGTGCCACCCGGGGCGATCGAGGCCTATCAGGCCGTCGTCGACGGCGGTGTCGACGCGGTCGACCTCGAGTCGATCACTGCCCGGGAACGGATCACCAAGCACGACGTGAAGGCGCGCATCGACGAGTTCGCAGCGCTCGCCGGCCATGAGCAGATCCACAAGGGGATGACCAGCCGCGACCTCACCGAGAACGTCGAGCAGCTGCAGGTGCGCGCGGCGCTGCTGCTGGTGCGCACCAAGACGCTCGCGGTGTTGGCCCGACTGGCCCGGCGCGCGGCGGAGTACGACGCGCAGGTGATGGTCGGGCCGCTCGCACAACGTCGCCGCGCAGGCCACCACGCTCGGCAAGCGATTCGCCAGTGCCGCCAACGAGATGCTGGTCGCACTGGCCCGCCTCGACGACCTGATCGAGCGCTACCCGCTGCGCGGGGTCAAGGGCCCGGTCGGCACCGCGCAGGACATGCTCGACCTGCTCGGCTCGCCCGATTCGCTCGCCGACCTGGAGTCACGGATCGCGGCCCACCTCGGCTTCGCGCGCGGGCTGATCAGCGTCGGCCAGGTCTACCCGCGCTCGCTCGACTGGGACGTCGTGTCCGCGCTCGTGCAGCTCGCCGCGGCGCCGTCCAGCCTGGCCAAGACGATCCGGCTGATGGCCGGCCACGAACTCGTCACCGAGGGTTTCACACCCGGCCAGGTCGGCTCGTCGGCTATGCCGCACAAGATGAACGCCCGCTCGGCCGAGCGGATCAACGGGTTCACCGTGATTCTGCGGGGCTACGCCACGATGGCCGGCGAGCTCGCCGGAGACCAGTGGAACGAGGGCGACGTGTCGTGCTCGGTGGTACGCCGGGTGGCCCTGCCGGACGCCTTCTTCGCCATCGACGGGTTGCTCGAGACCACCCTCGCCGTGCTCGACGGGTTCGGCGCGTTCCCTGCGGTGATCGAGCGAGAACTCGACCGCTACCTGCCGTTCCTGGCGACGACGAAGGTGCTGATGGCGGCGGTGCGCGCCGGCGTCGGCCGCGAGACCGCACACGAGGTGATCAAGGAACACGCGGTCGCGGTGGCGCTGGAGATCCGCGAGCAGGGCACCGACCGCAACGACCTGTTCGACCGGCTCGCCGTCGACCCGCGGCTCGGGCTCTCGGCCGAGACGTTGAAGGAACTGCTCGCCGAGCCGATGTCGTTCACCGGCGCGGCGCGCGATCAGGTGGCCGCGGTGGTGGCCGCGGTCGACGCGGCGCTGGCGTCCGAGCCGGACGCCGCGACCTACCAGCCGGCGCCTATCCGCTAGCCAGTACAGCTTGGCTCTGGGTGGTCTGCGCCACCAACACGCCCTCGGCGTCGCGCAACTCGGTGCTGATCGCGATCGTGCTGCGCCCGGCGTGCAGCGGCCGTGCGGTGGCGGTGACCACACCGGAGCGCACGCCGCGCAGGAACACCGTGTTCGAACTGGTCGTCGACGTGGTCGTGCCCGGCGGCAGGTTGAGGTACGCGCACACCGCGCCCACGCTGTCGGCCAGCGCCATCAGCGCCCCGCCGTGCAACGCGCCGCCGGCCGTGGCCAGGCTCGGGTCGTAGGCCAACCGCCCGACCGTCGGGTCTTTGCTCGCCAGCTCCAGCTCGATGCCGAGCGTGGTGGCGAACGGCATCAGCGCATGGAGGTCAGTCATCGGCGGGCTCCTTCCGGTGTGCGGCCGGCCAGCCGGTCGGGACGGCCGAGGTTCCAGTAACCCTTGACGAAGATCGCGTCGTGCGCGACGCCGAGGCCCTCCAGCACGCCGCGCAGGGTGATCATCGCGCGGCTCTCGCCCATCAGGTACGCGCGGGTCCCGGCCGGCACGGCAACGGTTTCGAGCGCCTCGGCCAGCAGGTTCGGCGAGCCCGGTGGCCGCTTCGCGCGGTAGATCCAGCGCACCTCGGCGCCCTCGAGCGGCCACTCGTCGGTGGCGTCGGTGATCTCGACGACCGCGACGGCGCGTTCGTCCGGCGGCAGCGCGGCGCCTATCGAAGCGATCGCCGGCAGCGCCGATTCGTCACCGACGAGCAGGTGCCAGGGCGCCGGACGCAGCTCGAGCTTGCCGCGCGGACCCTGAAACTCGACGGTTTCCCCACGCGAGGCGGTCTCCCCCCACCGCGCGCCGGGGCCGTCCCCGTGCAGCAGGACGTCAAGATCGAACTCGCCGCCGTCCGGCCGCGCGTGCCGGACGGTGTAGCGGCGCTTCACCCGGCGCCCGCTCGGCTCGCGCAGCAGCAGCTCCACGTCCTGTGCCGGGCGCAGCTGCACGCCGACCATCGCCTCGGATCGGACCGTCACCCGGCGCATGCGCGGGGTGAGCGCGGTGTTGGCGACGACCACGGCGCGGTGGATCGGGGAGCGCCGCACGAGCGGTGGGGTGGTCACGGTGCCCCGACCCTAGTTGCACTCGCCGCAGCCGCAGGCAATACGGTCGAGTCGGAACTCATACCGGAAGGATTCTCATGATCACGCTCACCAAGGTTGCCTACACCACTGCCGCCTCGGCGAAGGGTGGCCGGGCCGGGCACGTGCGCAGCGAGGATGGCGTCATCGACCTCGACACCGCCCAACCCGGCACCGCGAAGGAGCCGACGGCCAACCCGGAGACGCTGTTCGCGGCCGGGTACGCGGCCTGCTTCCAGGGCGCGCTGACGAACCGGGCGAAGACCAAGGGCGTCGACGCGTCCGACTCGTCGGTCACTTGCGAGGTGTCCTTCGGCCCGTCCGACGACGACGGCTTCGGCCTCGCCGTTGAGCTCAAGGTGAGCATTCCGGGGCAGTCGAGGCCCCAGGTGCAGGAGCTGATCGAGCTCGCGCACCAGTTCTGCCCGTACTCCAAGGCCACCCGAGGCAACATCGCGGTCACGCTCACCGCGTTGGAGTAGGCGCATGATGGCCGAGTGGCCATCAGTGTGTTCGATCTCTTCTCGGTCGGCATCGGGCCGTCGTCGTCGCACACGGTGGGGCCGATGCGCGCCGCACGCACGTTCGCGCTGGGGCTGGCCGACGACGGTGAGCTGACGAACGTCGCGCGGGTGCGAGTCGAGCTGTTCGGCTCGCTCGGTGCCACCGGCCACGGGCACGGCAGCGACCGCGCCGTGATCCTCGGACTGCTGGGCGAGTCACCGGAGACGGTCGACACGGCGAGCGTCGGGCCACGAGCCGCGGCGGTGCGCGAGAGCGAGGTTGTGGACCTGCTCGGCCGGCACCCGGCCCGCTTGGGCGACGACGATCTGGTGCTGCACCGCCGCCAGAGCCTGCCGTTCCACCCCAACGGCATGCGGTTCTTCGCCTTCGGCTCCGACACCACCGACACCGACGACGCGCTGATCCGAGAGCGGACCTACTACTCGGTCGGCGGCGGCTTCGTCGTCGACGAGACCGCGGCCGGCGCCGATCGGATCAAGGCCGACGACACCGCGCTGCCGAAGCCGTTCACCACCGGGGCCGAGCTGCTCGAGCGCTGCACCGAGACGGGTCTGTCGATCAGCGAGGTCATGCTCGCGAACGAGCAGGCCTGGCGGTCCGAGAACGAGATCCGCAACGGCCTGCACGAGATCTGGACCGTCATGCAGGAGTGCGTGCAGCGCGGGTGCCGCAGCGAGGGCACGCTGCCCGGCGGGCTGAAGGTGCCGCGCCGCGCGCCGGAGCTCTACCGCAGCCTGAGCGCCGACCCGTTCGCCACCGACCCGTTGCGGGTGATGGATTGGGTCAACATGTTCGCGCTGGCGGTCAACGAGGAGAACGCCGCCGGCGGGCGGGTGGTCACCGCGCCGACGAACGGCGCCGCTGGCGTGCTGCCGGCCGTGCTGCACTACTACACCCGCTTCTGCCCGATGGCCACCGACGAAGGGGTGGTGCGGTTCCTGCTGTGCGCGGGCGCGATCGGCGTGCTGTACAAGGAGAATGCGTCGATCTCCGGTGCCGAGGTGGGCTGCCAGGGTGAGGTCGGGTCGGCGTGCTCGATGGCCGCCGGCGCGCTGTGCGAGGTGCTCGGCGGCACGCCGCAGCAGGTCGAGAACGCGGCCGAGATCGGTATGGAACACAACCTCGGATTGACCTGCGACCCGGTCGGCGGCCTCGTTCAGGTGCCGTGCATCGAGCGAAATGCGATGGCGGCGGTGAAGGCGATCAATGCGGCGCGCATCGCGTTGCGCGGCACCGGCGAGCACATCGTCAGCCTCGACAAGGTGATCAAGACGATGCGCGAGACCGGGGCCGACATGAAGATCAAGTACAAGGAGACGGCCCGCGGCGGGCTCGCCGTGAACGTGATCGAGTGCTGATTGGACGCGATCGTGATGCGCCCGGCGGGTGATGATCCGTCGAACGCATCACGATCGCTATCTGGATCAGCCTGCGGCGGCCGCCGCGGCCATCGGGTCGGTGGGCAGTTCGGCCTTTTTGACATTGATCAGCACGATCGAGGCGACGATCGCGACCCCGCCGAACACCGCCGCGGTGAGGAAGCCCATGCCTGATGCGTGTGCGAGCAGGTCGTGGGTGAAGTCCTTGAACGGGCCGGCGAAGAAGTTCGTGGCTTTGGCCTGCTGCTCGGGCGGCAGCCCACCGACGAACTTCTTGATGTCGTCGGGCTGCAGGCCGTTGTCGCCGGCCGCCTTGATCCGGCCCGCGATCGCGCCGGCCAGTTGCTTGTCGCCACCGACCGACTGGGTCAGCCGCTGGTACACGTCGTTGACGTGATCCTTCGCGTAGTTGCGCGAGGCGGTGCCGAACACGGTGGTCATCACCGACAGCCCGAGTGCGCCACCGACCTGCTGCCCGACGTTCAGCAACGCGGACGCCAGCCCGGCGTCGGTGTTGGCCACGCCTGCGACCGCGGTCGAGGTCAGCGGCACGAACAGGAAGCCCATGCCGACAGCGAGGACGAGCATGCCCGGCAGCAACGTGCCGAAGTAGCTCGATTCCGCGTTGACGGTGGCGAACCACAGCAGCGAGGAAGTGAGCAGGATCGTGCCGGTGATCAGCAGGGGTTTGGGCCCGATGCGGATCAACAGGTTCGCCGACACCTGCGAGGTGATGCCGATGAACAGCGCCACCGGCAAGAACGCGAAGCCGGTGCGCAGCGCGCTGAACCCGTGCACGCCCTGAACGAAGAAGGTGATGAAGTAGAACATCCCGAACAGCGCCGCACCCACCACGAACATGATCAGGTACACACCGGCACGGTTGCGGTTTTCGAAAATCCGCATCGGCATCATCGGCTCGGACGCCACCTTCGCCTCGTAGAAGACGAAGCCGACGAGCAGCACCGCTGCCGCGACGAACACCGCGATGCTCTCGGGATCGGTCCAACTGGTGTGCGCGACATGAATGAAGCCGTAGACCGTTGCGACCATGCCGGCCACCGACAGCGCGGCACCGACGAAGTCGAACCGGCCCTGCAGCCGCTCGGACTGGTGCAGGTACACGAACCCGCCGAGCATCAGCACGACGCCGATCGGCACGTTGACGAACAGCACCCACCGCCAGCTCAGGTAGTTGGTCAGGATGCCGCCGAGCAGCAGGCCGAGGGCCGCGCCGCCGCCGGACACCGCGGCGTAGACGCCGAGCGCGCGGTTGCGCTCCTCGCCCTCGCGGAACTCGGTGGCGATCAGCGACAGCCCGGTGGGGGAGGCGATCGCGCCGCCGACGCCCTGCACGGCGCGCCCGATCAGCAGCAGCGGGTAGCTGGCGGCGAGACCGGCGGCCAGGCTGCCGACGGTGAACAGCGCGAGGCCGACGATGAACATGCGCCGACGCCCCAGGATGTCGCCCATCCGTCCGCCGAGCAGCAGCAGTCCGCCGAAGGCGAGGGAGTAGGCGTTCAGCGCCCAGGTCATGTCGGTCTGGCTCTTGTCGAAGTACTCGCCCATCGACGGCAGCGCGATGTTCACGATCGTGCCGTCGAGCACGACCATGAGTTGTGCGCCGGCGATCACCAGCAGCACGAGCGCCGGATGGGTGTTACGTCGAGCCGCTTTGGCCCCCGGTGGGGCGACCTTGGTGGTCTCGGTCACGATGGCTCCGTTCGTTGCTAGGGTTCCCGATGGGTGGCCCGTAAGATACGTTTACGTTCACTAGTGCGGTACAGTAAGCGCAGGCTACTAGGGAACGCAAGCGTGCACTAAATGATTTTTTGCCAGGCTGCTACAGATGATGGGTCGGGGGTGTGACACACGGTGACGATCACCGATCCTGTGGTCACGACTGCCCGCGTGCCGATCCGCCGGCGCGGCGCGGCGCTCGAGGACGCCATCCTGCAGGCTGCCTACGACGAGCTCAGCGAGGTGGGGTACACGGCGCTGACCGTGGAGGCTGTCGCCGCCCGGGCGCGCACCGGCAAGGCCAGCATCTACCGGCGCTGGCAGACCAAGGCCGAACTCGTCCTGGACGCGCTCACCGCGCAGTTGCCGGAGGCCGAGGCCTGCGGTCTGGTACCCGAGCTCGGGGACTCGGCCAGTACCTCCGAAGCCCTGCACGGCCTGGCGGAGGCGATCTCGGCGACGCTTTGCAGTCCGGCCGGCGACGCGATGCGCGCGGTCAAGTGCGAGGCGGCCACCGATCTGGAGCTAGCGCAACTCGTCGACGACCGGTTCATGGCCCCGCGCCGGGCTGCGATGCTCGCCCTGTTGCAGCGCGGCGTCGAGCGTGGCGAGGTGCGCCCCGAGGCCGCAACCCCGCTGGTGGCCGACGTGCTGCCCGCGATGCTCGGGCACCGCATCATGATTCAGCGCGAGCCGATCACCGAGCGCACCATCACCGACATCATCGAGCAGGTGCTGCTCCCGCTCGTCGAGGTGCGCTGACCGCAGGTCGCCTGCCGGGCGGCGCTTCCCGCCCGATCTGGACGAACTCGCGCCCTGGAATTCGACACGTTGGGGCGGGAAGGCACACCTTCGCGCCCGGTCCTGTGCAGTGAGTGCTGCATCCGAGCCCGCGTCTCGCACGACCTTCGGATGCGACGACCGCCCCGGCGTACCGCTTCCCGCCCGGTCCGGTCGCTTTCGGCCCCGGGATTTCGACACGTTGGGGCGGGAAGACACACTTCGCGCGCCGCTCTGTGCCCTGCACGATGGAGTGGAACGCGCCGCGCGCGACCTTGTAGGCTTTCTCGCCGGTGGCCATGCGCGTTCCCGGCCGCTTGGAGGCTTCGCCTAGTCTGGTCTATGGCGCCGCACTGCTAATGCGGTTTGGGTCTAAAGCCCATCCCGGGTTCGAATCCCGGAGCCTCCGCGGCAACAGCTCGTCGGCAGACGTTAGACTGGCTCGTCGGTACCAACTGCGCCCGTAGCTCAACGGATAGAGCACTTGACTACGGATCAAGAGGTTAGGGGTTCGAATCCCTTCGGGCGCGCCAGTTGATCTTGGCTAGAGGACCCGTATTCATTGGGCTGTAGCCACTTGACGTGATCCTGGCGCAGAGCCGAGCATGGAAAGATCCACAAGCCTCCGTGACATTAGCGACACCAGAACCTGACTAGCCAGAGGGAACATCGGTGCTAGAGCACTCCGAACGGGCGGCAAAGCCAACCCAGGTTTCGGCATTTTCCTTGATCATATTCGTTGACCAGAGCCACGTTGACCCCCCCACCCAGGCGGCTCGGTGCCGGCGCTGCTGCGCCTAGTGCTGGTCGTCCCTGCGGTTGTGCGTCAAGATCACGAATACCAAGTTGATCTTGGTGTCACAGGTGGATTCTGGTATACGGAAACGGGTCAACGTTTCACGTTTAGCACCACTGCACCGGTATCCGTTTCACGTTTACGGTAGACGGGTGGGACGACCTTCGCTCGGTGAACAGGCGCGCACCCGCCACCTCGGAATCCGGGTCAACGCAGCGCAGCCTTCCGCGCTCGACACCCACCGTGGAGCACTCTCGCGCTCGGCGTTCATGCCGACCCTGCTCGACAGCCTCCCCGACGGCGTAGGGGTCTCGCGCACGCCCGGGCGCGCCACCAGCGCTGCCCCGCCCGCTCCCGATGAGCCCCATCGGCACGCCCGAGGAGAGGTGGCCGATTCCGAGCGCAAATTCGGGCGCTTCCTCGCCCGCTACCGCTGCGCCGAGCCCGGCTGCGAGTGGGTCAGCGACTGGCAGGGCGCCCGGTGATCGTCGATAACCCGGCGGTCCGCTCGGACGCCGCGGACAACGCGTACCACGCAATCGTTGCGGTCGTCGCCATCCCCCGGACCCAAGGCCGCGGTGTCCTCGGGACAGCCTTCCTCGATCACCGGGACACGACTGTCGCCGTCACCGCGCAGCACGTCATCTCGTCGCTATCGGAGGGGTCCGACGCCTACCTGATGGTCGCCCCGAACGGCGGCGGCTGGCTGCCCATCCGCGTGTCGCAGTGGGAGGGGCACCCCACCGAGGACATCGCGGTGCTGCGCCTGGACCACGCGCCGCCAACGGGCAGCCTCGGGCTCGCACCGAGCGCCGCGAAGTTGCTGGTCGGCGAGACCTACTTCCTGTTCGGCTACCCCGACGACGACTACTTCCAAGAACACGACCCGCGCGTTAGTCTGCACGCCGCCTACATCCAGGGCTACCTGCGCCGCCGTCTGGACCCGGTCGCGCTGCCCGGACTGCGCGGTATCCACTTCCTCGAACTGAGCACCGTGGCGGGCGGCGGATGCTCCGGCGCCCCGATCATCACCGAAAACGGTGTTGTGGGCGTCTACGTCGGCGACCGGCGACCCGAACGCGACGGAACACCGGTCGGGTACGCCGCGCCGTTCGCCGCGATTGCCGACTGGGAGCCCACCCTGTTGGGCGGCCCCATCGTTGCCCACGGCTAACACCGCACGTTGCTGACCGACGCCACTCGCACCCTCCATCGGTCTTGAACGCCTTGTCCGACCTAGCGATCTGCACAACGGTCGGGCCGGTGATGTTGTCGTTGGCGATGGTCGAGTCGAGGCCCCCCTTCAGGTCTTTCATGCGTTCCCAGTAGCACCCGGAAAGGAGAATGCGAACAGCGTTCGCACGTCGACTCACGCTAGCCAATGCGAACGCTGTTCGCAACAATATTGCGGTGCCCCACTCCCGCCACGGCAGTCTCAACCAGGAGGCGATCGTGTCCGCAGCGCGAGCCATCGCTGACGCGGAGGGCCTCAACTCAGTCACACTGCGTCGCGTCGCCGAAGCCCTCGACACCGGGGCAGCGTCCATCTACCGGCACGTGTCCGGACGAGCCGAACTGCTAGCCCTGGTCGTCGAGGACCTCGCCGTCGGCTTTCCTCTCCTTCGCCCGGCCGAGACGCCCGAGCAGACGATCAGGCGCCAGTGGCTGGCGATCCACGATCATCTCGTCCGCCACCCGTGGGCGGCACAGGTCATCGCGTCCGGCGAGACAACGTCCGTCAGTGGCGAACAACTGACCAAGCACACCGTCGGTCAGTTCACCGCCCTCGGCCTGCCCAACCGCGACGCGGCCCGCGCCTATCGCACCCTGTGGAACCTGCTAATCGGCCATCTGCTCAACGAACATCCACTCGGCCACGGTCAACTCAACGCGTCTCGTTCCGACCGTCGCGCCGACCTCGGCTGGGCAGTCCAGCGGTTCGTGGCCGGCTGCCGCGACGCCTGCAGGTAGTCACCCGCCGCGACGCCCAACACCGGTGCGCAGAAGTGGACCGGTGAACACTCCCTTTCGGGCGGGAGCGGCTCCAGGTTGCTCCAGGTGCGCCATCACATACTCGCTGACAAATCTCGGCCGCGGGGGTTCAGGGCGCGAGAAGCCCACTCGTGTGTGGACAGGCCGCCGCCGTGGCCTCGCCACTGCCGAGCGTGCTTGGGACGGCGCCTGACGTCGACACGATCTGGGTTGCACCACACTTCGGCGTGCGGTGGTTTCGTAGGCCGGAATCCGTTGTAGCTGTGGAGCGGTAGCTCACGACCGCGACGGCCGCCTCATACGTCCAGTCCGAGCTCTTCCTCGGTCTTGAAACTGCGCGGAACCGCGAGACTGAGGATTGCGATGAGCGCGAGAAGGACCACTTCGATCACGACGACGCAGTCGAAGGCGGAGGCATAGCCGTGGCTTTGGGCGCGAGTGAAGTACGCCGCACCGAGGACTGTGACACCGAAGACCGCGCCGAGCTGTTCTGCGGATTTCACCGTGCCGGAGGCCGCGCCGGCGTCATCTCGATGCACGTCTTGCAAGGTGACAGCGAAGAGTGGACCCATCAAGAGACCAAGTCCGACGCCGGCCAAGAACAGGCCGGCTGCAAGCTGCCAGGGCCAGTGCCCCACCGAGGCGTGCCGCACGACAAGTGCCGTCGAGACGGCGCCGGCGGCTAGGAGTACGGCGGCGAGCGTGATCGCATACCGGCCGATGCGGGGTACCAACACCTCGGCGAGGATCGCTGCGCCGAGCACCATCCCGACAATCATCGGGAGCGTACTCAGCCCGGACTTCTCCGCGCTGAATCCCAGACCGTTCTGCAGTGCCAGCGTCAACGTCAACATGAGCCCGGCAAACGTGATCTCGGTGAGGATGGTGAGAACCAGACCTGCGCTGAACGACCGACGACCGAACATGGCGGTCACGAGAACCGACGCCTGACCTTGCCGATTCCGACGCACCTGAGCCCGGCAGAACTGACCGAGAACCACGACACCAGCGACGAGGACCCCCCAGGTCCAGGCGGGCCAATGCTTGTCGGCCCCCTCGGTGAGCCCGAGCACGATCAAGCCAAACCCGACGGCCGATGTGAGCGCGCCGGTCACGTCCAGGCGGGCCAGTCTCGTCGACCGGCCGCCCGGCAGCAGCCGCGCGCCCAGGACGAGCGAGATGATGGCGACTGGGAGGTTGATCGCGAAGATGAGTCGCCATTCATCGCCGCCGAGATCGACCTTGAGCAGGAGCCCACCCACCAGCGGTCCGGCAGCCGCGGCAAGACCGGCCATGGCGCCCAAGATGCCCATGACCTTCGACCGCTCGGACGGCGCGTACATGCGCTGAACCAACGAGGTCGTCTGGGGGACCATGAGCGCGGCCGCCACCCCTTGGGCCACGCGCGCAGCAACCAGCGCCCCGGGTCCGGGCGCGAGTCCGGCGGCGAGGGAGGCTCCCGCGAAGGCGGTCGTGCTCCACAGGAAAATCGTCCGATAGCCCAGGAGATCTCCGAGCCGCCCGCCGATCAGTAGAGCCGCCGCGAACGCGAGCGAGTAGCCCACCAGCACCCACTCAACCGCGACCGGACCGGCACCAAGCTGGTCGGACAGGTTTGGCACGGCGACGGTGACGATCGACGTGTCGAGGAGATCCATGACCACCCCTAACGCGACCGCCACCAGCGCCCAGCGCCGGGCCCCAACGTGCCGCTTGATCGCCTGCGAAGGCGGGGATTTCTGCACTGTAAACATCGCTGCCTCTTTCTGAACTAGACCGTCTAGTCTAATATATCTGAGACTAGACAGTATGGTCTACTTTGATAGATTGATGGTTGTGGGACAGGAACCGACGGCCCGACCGGATCGCCGATCAACGCGGAAGCGGGAAGCAATTCTGAGTGCGGCGGCCGATCTGTTCCTCGCCAACGGCTACGAGCGCACGAGCGTGGACGCTGTCGCCCTCGCGGCCGGTGTCGGCAAGCAGACCGTCTACTCCCACTTCGCCGGCAAGGAGACGTTGTTCCTGGCCGCGGTCGAATCTGCCCGTGCCTCCTCGGCGGCCACCGCCGAGGAGTTCACACTCGATCCCGCGCGGCCTCGCGAAGGCCTGAATGCACTTGGGACCGCAGTACTCGGCGTGGTCCTCGACCCGACCGTGGCCGCGTTGCAACGGTTGACGATCAGCGAGCTCCCCCGCCATCCCCAGCTCCAGGCAATGTGGCGTTCGGGGGCACAGAACGCGACGCTTCTGGCAACCGTGACCAGCTACCTCGAACGATGTAGCGAAGCGGGCTCGCTGGCCGTCACCGAACCGACCCGCTCGGCCCGGCAAATTGTCTTCCTGCTGGCTACCGAGGCGCGCACCTCGACTGCCTACGGAATCGCGCCGCTCACCGGGGCGGAGCGGCGTCGGATCCTGCGCGAGACGACCGATCTGTTCATGGCCTCACTTGACGCCAGACGCGAGGTGACATCTCGACCAACGGCGGAGAGCACCGCCCGGAGAGCACGGGAGCACCGGGCCCGATCGTGAACAACCGCGCGACTGAACCGTCCCCGTGCTCTGGCGGCACCGCTCACCCCACGGGCCGAATGCCGGGGTCCGAGCGAAGTTGTGCCCAGCCGCGCGTGTCCGCGTGACATCGGCGTCCCGGACGGAACCAACGCCCACCCACGGCGTTGCCGAATCCGGGATGGATCAACTCGATCCGGCGATCGCCGCGATCGTGTTCCGTGACTGCGACGGTCACTGGCTGGCCGTGCACGAACACCTCTCGCCGCGCGGCTAACGCTGCACGTAGAACAACCGCTTGTTGAGGAACTCGTCGATCCCCAGTGGGCCGAGCTCGCGGCCGAATCCCGATCGCTTCGTGCCGCCGAACGGGAGGTCGGCGCCCTCGCCGGCGGGCGTGTTCACGTTCGCCATGCCGACCTCGAGACGGCGGGCGACCGCGACCGCGCGCTGCTCGTCGCTGCTGAACACCGCGCCGCCCAGGCCGTAGTCGACGGCGTTGGCGAGGTCGACGGACTCGTCGTCGCTGGACACCTTGTAGACCACCGCAACCGGCCCGAACAGTTCCTCGCGGTAGGCACGCATGTCCGGGGTGACACCCGTCAGCACCGCGGGGCTGTAGTAGGCGCCCTTGTCGTCGGACAGTGTGCCGCCCACGTGCAGCGTCGCACCCTTCGACACCGCGTCCTGCACCTGCTCGTTCAGGGCCTCGGCGGCCCGGCGCGAGACCATCGGGCTGTAGGCGTCGTCGCCGTCGTCGTCGCCGGTCCGCGGTGCCATCGCCGATGCCTTGCGGACCAGGGCTGCGACGAACTCGTCGTACACCGCATCCATGACGATCATGCGCTTGTTGGAGTTGCAGGCCTGACCGGTGTTCTCCATCCGGGTCGCCCACGCGGTGTCGGCCGCGCCGTCGACATCCTCGGAGTCGAGGATGATGTAGGGGTCCGAGCCGCCGAGTTCCAGCACGACCTTCTTCAGGTTGCGCCCGGCCGCCTCGGCCACCGCCGTGCCGGCCCGCTCCGAGCCGGTGAGCGACACCCCGCGCACCCGCGAGTCTGCGATCAGGTTCGCGATCTGCTCGTGCGTGGCGAAGATGTTGACGTACGCGCCCTCGGGAACACCGGCGTCGGCCATGATCTGGGCGATGGCCAGCGCCGAGCGCGGGCAGTTCTCCGCGTGCTTGAGCAGCACGGTGTTGCCGGCCACCAGATTCGGCGCCGCGAACCTCGCCACCTGGTAGTAGGGGTAATTCCACGGCATCACACCCAGGACGACGCCGATGGGCAGGCGTTCGACTCGGGCCTTGCCTTCGGAGCCGGGCAGTTCGGTGTCGGCGAGCAGGTCCGGGCCGTTGTCGGCGTAGTAGCCGAAGATGTCCGCGCAGAACTCCGCCTCGCCGCTGCCTCCCGACAGACGCTTGCCCATCTCCTGCATGATGATCCGGCCGAGATCCTCCGCGCGCTCGGCGAACAACTCGCCCACCCGCTTCACGATCGCCACCCGCTCGGCGATCGGCCGCTCACGCCACCGCGCAAACGCGCGATGCGCGTCGGCGACGGCGGTGTTGACCTCGTCGTCGGTCGCGAACGGGAACTCCTCGAGGACGTCCCCGGTCGCGGGGTCGGTCACCCGATACGGAGGTGTGGTGGTCGTTGTCACGTCACTCGCCCCAATCAGCCGTCAGATCTGCTCGACTGGAGCCTAGCCACTTGTGGTCATGACCACCTCGACACTGTTGCGCGCTGACCGGCGCCTCGGCGCCGGTGTCATCCCCAGCGCGGTGCCGGCGGCCAACACGGCGACCGCGGCGAGCGCCCACCACACGTGCTGGAAGGCCGCATGCGCGGCGGCGTACCCGACGGGCACGCCCACGACGGCGACGAGGAGGCTGACTCCGAATGCGGTTCCGATCTGGCGGTTCATGTTGACGACGGCGCTGCCGGTAGCCGACTGCGCGGGCGGCAGTTCGGCGGTGGCCGAGGACAGGATCGCCGGCAGCGCGAGACCGACGCCGGCCCCGCCCACCAGCAGCCCGGGCAGCATCGCCGCCGCGTAGTCGGGCACCTGGCCTACGCTGACCGAGATCACCACGCCGCCGACGCCGAACAGTGCACATCCGGCGGCCACAATCCGCCCCGTCGAAACACGGCTCGCCAGCCGCAGCGCTACCACGGTGAATACCGGGACCATGAGCGGACCGGGGGCGATCGCGAAGCCGGTCTCGACCGAGGAGAAGCCCCAGACCCGTTGCATCCAAAGGATGTTGGCCAGCAATGACGCCGCGAACGGGACGGCGAACAACAACGCCGTGATGTTCGACCAGGCGAACGCCTTGACCCGCAGCAGCGCGGGATCGATCACCGGCGCAGGGTGGCGGGCCGAGCTGATCAGGAATCCCGCCCCGGCGCCGAGCGCGATCGCCCAGGCCGCGTCGATCCGGGGATCTGTCCAGCCCCATTCGCTGCCCTGGACCAGACCGAGGGTGAGCGCACCGATCGCGATCGCAAGCAGCCCCGCGCCGAGCAGGTCGGGCAGTTGCTGGACCGACTCGTTGCGCGAGCGCTGCACGACCAGCGCGGCCGCCACGAGCGCGCCGATCCCGACCGGGACGTTGACGATGAATACCCAGCGCCAGGACGCCTCGACCAACAGTCCGCCGACCACCGGCCCGAGTGCCGCGGCCAGTGCGCCGGTCGCGGCCCAGATGCGTACCGAACGGACCCGGTGCGGCGCAGGTGCGGAGGCAACCACCAGGCCGAGGCTCGCCGGGGTGAGCACGGCCGCGCCGACGGCCTGCACCCCGCGGAACGCGACCAGCCACCAGACGCCCGGGCTGGCTGCGCAGGCCGCGCTCGCGGCGGTGAACAGCGCCAGCCCGAGCAGGAACGCGCCCTTGCGCCCGTATCGGTCCGCGAGGCGCCCGGCCGGCACCAACAGCGCCGCGTAGATGATGGTGTACGCGTTCAGCACCCACGACAGGTCCGCCAGCGAGACGCCATGGAAGTCGCGGCCGATGTCATCGAACGCGACGTTGACGATGAACACGTCGAGGCTCGCCATGAACGCCGCCAAGGACAGGACGAACAGCACGACCCCAAACGGCTGACTTCTGTAAGGCATAGTCAGGCACTGTAGTAGCTGACTATGGTAAACACAAGCTAGAATGGGTAGATGACAGATGACGCAGCCGTCCTCGAGGGTGGTCTGGAGGACCGCAGCGCCTGGCGCGCCGACGCCTGCCCGATCGGCAAGGCGCTCGACGTGGTGGGCACCCGGTCGGCGATGCTGATCATGCGAGAGGCCTACTACGGCACGAGCCGCTTCGATGATTTCGCGCAGCGGGTCGGCATCACCGAGGCGGTGGCGGCCGCCCGGCTGCGCGAGCTCACCGACGCCGGGCTGCTCGAGCGCCGCCCGTACCGGGATCCGGGTCAGCGCACCCGACACGAGTACCGGCTCACCGACATGGGTCGCGAGCTTGCCCCCGTCGTGCTCGGGCTGTTCCAGTGGGGCGCGAAGTACCTCTCGCCGGGGGGGCGACCGCCGGTGGATTTCACCCATCGCGACTGCGGCGCCGCGTTACAGGTGACGGTCGGCTGCGCCGACGGTCACCCCCTCCCGCTGGGCCAGATCGCCGTCACGCCGTCGCGGCGGCGCGTACGGCGGTCCTAGCGACGGGTCGCGCGTCGCGACTCAGGATTGCGCCGCGGCGG
This sequence comes from uncultured Actinomycetota bacterium, assembly GCA_963718805.1. Taxonomy (GTDB): domain Bacteria; phylum Actinomycetota; class Actinomycetes; order Mycobacteriales; family Jatrophihabitantaceae; genus Jatrophihabitans. Next base: position 493,284 of record CAVQZY010000002.1, read on the forward strand.
CGTGAAGGTCCACGGTGCCACCGTAGATCCGGCGAAGCTGTCCAAGTGGGTGATCCGCAATAGTCCGGCGACCGGAACCGACGTGAGCGAATACGTGCTGTTTCGTGTACACGGCCAACATCTGCCGGTCGCCGATGGCTCAGTGGCTGTTCGAGGCCAGGATTGCGGTCGGCGCGCGCGTCGAGGCCGGCAGCGCCGGGATTCGCGCGCTGACCGGTCATGCCATGGACGCGCCGGCGGCAACGGTGCCGTGCGAACTCGGCGGTGATCCGACCGGGCATGCGGCGGCGCAGCTGACTCCTGCGCTCATCGAGCGCGCGGCGCTGGTCCTGACCGCCACGTCGAAGCACCGCGCCGACGTCCTGCGCGGGCAACCCGCCGCGATGCGCCGCGCCTACACCCTGCCTGAGTTCGCCCGGCTCGGAGCCGGCGTCGCGTACGACCCGGACCGGCCGCTGCCCGAGACCGTGATGCAGGTTGCCGCGCAGCGCCGCTGTCCGTGGTGCGCCACTGCGGCCGGTAGGCGTAGTAGTAGTCCTACTGGTGGTCGCGCCCGGAGGTACCGCGGCTGACGATGTTGAGTACGCCGCGGTCCGGACGCTGTGCGGTTCGCGCAAAAGGTGATCGGTACCTGCGGCGGTGCGCTTGTTCGCGCCGCGACCGCCGACGTCGGCATGCCCGAGAACTACCGGGTGGTGCTGCGCAAGCCGGCTGGACGGCTCAGCGGTTCGCGATGCTCAGCAACGCCTGCATGTCGCCGTCCTGCAAACCGGCAAGTAGCGTGGAGCCGACCTCGGCGAAGCTGCGTACCGGGTTCACGTACCACTCGCCGCCGTGCTCGGTGGTGATCACGCCGACCTTCGAGATGCCGGCGAACAGGTGGGTCAGGGCGGTGCGTTGCGCCGCGGTCAGGGACCTCCCGGCGCTCGAGCCGGCGATCCCCTCCAGGATCTGTGATCCGCACACCGAGCGGCTCTGGCCGTTGGCAGAGACCTTCAGGCACGACCCGCTGACCTGCACGTTGATCGTCTGGCCGCCCGGGCCGCCGAACTGCAGCGACTTCAGCGTGACCTTGGTGCCGCCGTCGACCGAGCTGTCGGTGAAGGTGATGGCCTTCAGCGAGGTGCTCGAGCCGTGCAGGTTCGACTTGGCGATGATGGCCTTGCCGTAGTCGTGCATGACCTGCATCTCGTCCGGCGCGAGCAGCTCGATCGCGCGTTGGGCGTCGCCGCCGACGAGTGCCTGCAGCATCGAGCGTACGGCGTCGTCCGGCGACGATGCGCCGATCGCCTTGATGGCGTCGGCCGCGTTCGGCGGCTGCTGCCCGTCGTCGGTCGTCGCGTTGTCGGCGATCGTGTAGAACAGGCTCGGGTACCATTTCCCGTCGACGCGCTGGGCGGCGATGCGGATCGGCTTGTTCGTGCGTTGCACCTCGTCGCCGATGTCGACGGTCTGGGTGCCGGACCGGCCGGTGACCGTCTCGGCGCCGATGGCGCGGATGAAGTCCTCGGTGAACGGCAGCTGCGCCGCGCTGCCGCTGACGGTCACCTTGCCGTCGGTGAGCTTGACGACCTGCACGTGATCGTTGACCACGACGTTGTCCTGCGCGTAGGCGAGCCCGGTTGCCGAGAACGTCACCCCGGACACCTTGTTCAGGTTGGCGTCGGGCTTGATGACGTCGTTGCGCTTGAGCTGGTTGACCGCGTTCTTGAACGGCGTGCTCACCGCGGCGCGCTCACCCGGCGGGAGGTCGTCGAGCGCGCCGATGAGGTCGCCGTTGTGCAGGTCGGTGAACATCTTCTGCACCGCGGCCTGCGGCGTCTTGGACCCGCCCGCGGCCGACTCGCTCGACGACACCGCGGCATAGGTGGCGACGCCGCCGCCGATCAACACCACCGCCGCGGCGGTGATCGCGATGGCCTTGCCGTGCCGCTTCGGCCGAGGAGGAGCGGTCAACGTCTCCGGCTGCGACCAGCCCTGCTGGGACGGCTGCGACCAGCCCTGCTGGGACGGCTGCGACCAGCCCTGCGGGGACGGCTGTGACCAGTTCTGCTGGGGTGGTGACCAGCCCTGCTGGGGTGGTGACCAGCCCTGCTGGGGCGGTGCCCAGCCCTGCTGGGGCGGCGGGGCCGACCAGCCCTGCGGGTCGCCGGCGTTAGCGGCCGGGTTCGGGTCCTGCGGTGCGGTCAACTGATCCCCCCGGGGTGCGCGTGTTCGTGATCAAGGTAGCTGCTGCGCCCACGATCGCAACCGCGCTGCCCAGCAGGGTCACAATCGGCCCGGCGTTCGCGGGCCGGATCAGCCCGCTCGCCGGCGCGGCCAGGGTGGCGATCGCGACGGTGCCGGCGGCCAGCCCGGCGAGCGCGGTGACGACGGCGCCGGGCAGCCACTGGCCGAGCACGAGCAGCGCCACCGCGACGGCGCCCGCGGCGCTGACGAACGGCCAGGCCTCGAGCACGATCCCGGCCGGGCCGTCGGGGTGCACCAGCGAGCGCAGCGCGCCTGCGGCCTGGTAGCTCGTGCGTACGACGGTGCCCGATTCCAGCCACGGCAGGAAGGTGCCGACGACCAGCAGCACCACACCGGACACCGCCGCGCCGGCGGCGACCCGCGCCCGGGTGGCTCGATCAGCCCGCGTCACGGATCTCGCGGTAGCGCTCCTCGATCGCGCGCCGTAGCTGGTGATCGGTCTGGCGCACCGACAGCGCCGCGATCGGTTCGAGGGCGCGGCCCATCGCCCGACCGGCGAGTCCGCCCGGCAGCTCGTAGGTGAAGGTGATGACGACCCGGGTGCGCTTCGGCCCGTCCTCGAGGAAGCGCCACGTGGAGGAGTTGACGAAGCCGCGCACCGACACGAAGCCGAGCACCGCGTCCTGCTCCCACTGAGTGACCTCGATGCGCGAGTGCAGCTTCACCGGCCGCACTTGGAAGGTCGCGTCGAACTGCGCGCCGAGACCGTGGTCGAGCGGGCCGACCGGGACGAACTCGGCCAGGCCGAACATCCACTGCGTCGCGACGCGCCAGTCGTCGACGTAGGCGAACGCGACGTCGCGCGGCGCGGCGCAGACTGCCTCGTGGTGAATGTCGACCACCGGCCGACCCTAACGGGTCAGCCAGTGGCAGCGAATCCCAACCTGCGCACGAACCGGTTGCCGTTCACCGTGCCGAGCCCGGTCGACATGTCGTAACCGACGAGCGCCGGGAAACCCTGCACGCCGGCGAACGAGTTGTCACCGCCGGTGACGTCGACCAGGCCGTTCGAGACACTCGTCGAGCCGCCGTCGGTACCGAGGCTGTACAGCGTCGGATTCAGGTGCGCCGATCCGTCGTCCGGCTGCCTGGTCGGCGAGCGCGATGATGGCTGCGAACAACGGCGAGGCCTCGCTGGTGCCGCCCACGATGTGCCACTGCGGCCCGCACAGCGGCGGCTGGCCGGTGGTCGGGTCGGCGCGGCCGTAGTCGCAGAAGCTGTAGTAGAAGACCGCGCCGCCGTCGAGGGCCGCACTCATGCTGATGTCCGGCGTACCCCGGCTCTCGCCCACCACTTCGGCGACAGCGTCCTGGTACGCCGGGCGCGCGAACACATGACTCGGGCCGCCGCCGGTGGCGCCGAACCCGTCGTTCCACACGACGTCGGGCGAGAGCCGCTGCCCGGCACCGTTCAGATTCAGCTGGGTGCCGCCGACCGAGGTGGTGAGCGGGTCGGCCGACGGCCACGAGTTGACCGGGAACGGAAACAGCGTGTTGAGGTCGGACTCGTAGTCTGTAGCGCCGACGTCGCCGGACGAGGCGAGCATGGGCACACCGAGCCGGTACGCCTTCTCGACCGCGGTGCGCAGCTTGAGCAGGCGGTGTTTGCTCGGGAAGGTGTTCTCGGTGGCCCCGAAGCTCTGCGTGATGACGTCACCGAGGTTGTGGTTGAGCACGTAGTTCTCGGCCGCGACGATCTGCGGCAGCCCCTGCACGCCCTCCGTCTCCGACGCAGGGGTGGCGACGAGCAGGATGTTGGCGCCCGGCGCCATCGCGTGGGCGTACTCGACGTCGAGCGTTGTCTCGCCCGCCCAGCCGGACCGGTCGTCCGCGCCGTAGGGGTCCTGCGGGTACGGCGGCACCGCGCCGGCCGGCTCGATCACGTCGAAGTTCGGCGGGTCAGGTATGCCGAAGGTCTGGTCGAAGACCTTGAGGTCGGCCTTGATCGTCGGGGACCCGAACGCGTCGACGATCACGATGGTGCGTCCGGCGCCGGTGATCCCGCCGCGGTAGAGCGGGCCCAGGTTGTAGGCCTTTTGGAGCTGGTTCGGCCGGTAGCAGGAGATGCCGATGTTGGCCCGGCAGTACGCCGTCGTCGGCGGGAAGCTCAACGTCTTCGTGGAGATGTGGCCGGACACGGCGGGCACGAAGCGCACCGCCTTGGTGGCAGCCGGCGTTGCTTGCGCAGCCGGCGTTGCCTGCGCGGCCGGCGTTGCCTGCGCGGACGGCGCTGACATTCCTAGCTTTTGTCCATGGTGCGTTTCTCAGGCCGCTGGGCCGACGCCGGGCATCCCCAACGGGGTGGGGCCGGTCGGGAGCGCCGCCGGCGCGTGCGGCGGGACGGCCGGCGCGTGCGGCGGGACCGAAGCCACTCGCTGGTAGGGCGCGCCGAGCGGCGGACGGGCGTCGCGCTCGGCGCGGTTGGGCCACATCGCCATCGCCCGCTCTGCCTGCGCGGTGATCGACAGCGACGGGTTGACGCCGAGGTTGGCGGTGAGGGTCGAGCCGTCGACGACGTGCAGTCCCGGGTGTCCGTACAGGCGGTGGTACGCATCGACCACGCCGGTGTCCGGCGATTCGCCGATCACGCAGCCGCCGATGAAGTGTGCGGTCATCGGGATGTTCATCAGGTCGCCCCACGTGCCGCCGGCGACGCCGCCCACGTTGTCGGCCAGCTGCCGTGCAGCCTCGTTCGCGACCGGAATCCAGGTGGGGTTCGGCTCACCTTCGCCCTGGACGCTGGTCAGCCTGCCGCGGCCGAGGCGGGTACGCCGCCGCAGCACGGTGATCGAGTTGTTCACCGTCTGCATCACCAGCAAGATGATGACCCGCTCGGACCATTTGCGCGGGACGAGCAGGCGCAGGTGGGCCGGGCTGCGCAGCAGCGTCAGCAGGAACTGCCACCATCGGAACCGTCGGGTGCCGCCGTCGGTCAGGATCGTGTTGAGCAGCCCCATCGCGTTGCTGCCCTTGCCGTAGCGCACCGGCTCGATGTGCGTGGTCTCGTCCGGGTGCCACGACGACGTGATCGCCACGCCCTCGGTGTAGTCGCGCTGCGGTTTGGTGAGCCGCACCCCGAGCAGCGCCTCGGAGTTGGTGCGGGTGAGGTAGCCGAGCCGCGGCGAGATGTTCGGCAGGCTGGTCGCGCGCAGCTGGTGCAGCAGCTTCTGAGTGCCGTACGTGCCGGCGCTGAAGACGACCTGGTCGGCCGTGAACACCCTGCCGCTCCTCGTCCAGCTGCCGGACCGATGGGTACGCACCTCGTAGCCCCCGCCGCGGCGCGGGCGGACGTCGACGACGGTGGTCAGCGCGTGGATGTGCGCGCCGTTGCGTTCGGCGAGATAGAGGTAGTTGGTGGTCAGCGTGTTCTTGGCGCCGTGCCGGCAGCCGGTCATGCACTCGCCGCACTCGATGCAACCGGTGCGCTGCGGCCCGGCGCCGCCGAAGAACGGGTCGGCGACGCGGGTGCCGGGCTCGGACTTGCCGTCGCGGCCGAAGAAGACGCCGACCGGGGTGAGGTGGTAAGTGTCGGCCTTGCCGAACTGCTCGGCGAGACGTTGCATCTCGACGTCGCTGGGCGTCGTGGTCGGGTTGGTGACCACGCCGAGCATCTTCTTCGCCTGCGCGTAATGGGGGGCGAGCTCGGCGCGCCAGTCGGTGATGTGCGCCCACTGCGGGTCGTCGTAGAACGGCTGCAGTGGCTCATAGAGCGTGTTCGCGTAGTTCAGCGAGCCGCCGCCGACGCCCGCGCCGGCGAGGATCACGCAGTCCTTGAGCAGGTGGATGCGCTGCAGCCCGGTGCACCCGAGCTGCGGTGCCCACAGGAACCGGCGCAGGTGCCAGGAGGTCTTCGGCAACGTGGCCGGCGTGAACCGCTGCCCGGCCTCGAGCACCCCGACGCGGTAGCCCTTCTCCGTCAACCGCAGCGCGGTGACGCTGCCACCGAAACCGGAGCCGATCACGAGGACGTCGTAGTCGACCGGGGCGGGCACGACCCGCAGTCTACCGGCGGGTAACCGGATATGAGGTCAGCCGAAGCGGCCGGAGATGTAGTCCTCGGTGCGCTTCTCGGTCGGGTTGGCGAAGATCTTCTCGGTGTCGTCCATCTCGACGAGCTGGCCCGGCTTGCCCACTCCGGCGAGATTGAAGAACCCGGTCCGGTCGGAGACCCGGGCGGCCTGCTGCATGTTGTGGGTGACGATCACGATCGTGTACGTCTCCTTGAGTGTCTGGATCAGGTCCTCGATCGCGAGTGTCGAGATCGGGTCCAGCGCGGAGCACGGCTCGTCCATCAGCAGCACCTGGGGCTCGACGGCGATCGCGCGGGCGATGCACAGCCGCTGCTGCTGGCCGCCGGACAGCCCGGCGCCCGGCTTGTCGAGGCGGTCCTTGACCTCTTCCCAGAGGTTCGCGCCGCGCAGCGATTTCTCCACGATCGCGTCGGTGGCCGAGCGCTTGAGCCGACGGCTGTTGAGCTTCATCCCGGCGACGACGTTGTCGTAGATCGACATCGTCGGGAACGGGTTCGGTCGCTGGAACACCATGCCGATCGTGCGTCGCACGTCGACCGGGTCGACGTCCGATGCGTAGATGTCCTGGTCGTCGAGCATGACCTTGCCCTTGACGGTGGCGCCGGCGATCACTTCGTGCATGCGGTTCAGGGTGCGCAGCACGGTCGACTTGCCGCAGCCCGACGGGCCGATGAACGCGGTGATGCTGCGCGGGTTGACGGTGAGCGACACGTTGCTGACGGCGAGGAACTTGCCGTAGTAGATGTCGACGTTCTTCGTCTCGATGCGCTTGGCCATCGGGATCTCCTAATCAGTTCGTGATCTTGCTGCGCCGGCTGATCAGGCGCGCGATCAAGTTCAAGGCCATGACGATGATGATCAGCGTGAGGGCCGCACCCCACATGCGGTCCGGCGCGAAGTTGGCGGCGGCGCCGGCGACCTGGTTGCCGTTCGCGTCGAGGTGATACGACCCGGCACCCGAGGACGTGTTGATGTCGATGAACTGCGCGTTGATCAACGTGGGCAGCGAGGCCTGGAAGCCGGCGAACAGGTTCCAGTTCATCGTCGTCGAATACCCGACGAGGATCAGCAGCGGCGCGGTCTCGCCGGCCACCCGTGCGATGCCGAGCACGACGCCGGTGACCAGGCCGCTGAACGCGGTCGGGATGACGACCCGCGTGATCGTCTTCCACTTGGGCACCCCGAGCGCGTAGGAGGCCTCGCGCAGCTCGTTGGGGACGAGCCGCAGCATCTCCTCGGTGGTGCGCACGATCACCGGGATCATCAGGATCACCAGGGCGAGCGACACCAGCCAGCCGGCCCGGAAGCCGTCCGAGCGTCGTGACGAACAGCGCGTAGATGAACAGCGCCGCCACGATCGACGGAATACCGGTCAGGATGTCGACCATGAAGGTGGTGATCCGGGCGAACGGGCCGCGGCCGTACTCGACGAGGTAGATGCCGACGAGGATCGCGATCGGTACCGAGATCACGGTGCACAGCAGCACCTGCTGCGATGGTGCCGATGATCGCGTGCCAGCGCGCCGCCGCCCTGCGGTTGCCGAGCTGACTCCGGCCTGGTCGCTGGTCCACCAGTCCGCGTTGAGAACGACGCTGAGACCTTTGCTGATGACCGTCCAGAGCAGCCACACCAGCGGGATCAGTGCAACGCCGAACGCGAGCCAGACCAGCACGTTGGCGACGTTGTTCTTGACCTTGCGGCCGCCCCGTGCCTTGCTGAAAGTGAAACCGGAGCCGGTGGGCGCGGTGGCGGTGGTCATGAGAAGTCCTTCTTGCGGTTGACGATCGTGCGTGCGATCGCGTTGACGACGAAGGTCAGGATGAACAGCACCAGGCCGGCGGCGATGTATGCACCGGTCGACCTCGGGTTGTTGAACTCACTCGCGCCGTTCGCGATCTTCGATGCGAACGTCTCGCCGCCGGTGAAGATCGAGAACGAGAACGGGCCGCCGACGGTGGACAGGATCAGGTAGACCGCGATGGTCTCGCCGAGCGCGCGACCCAGGCCGAGCATCGACGCCGCTGACGACGCCGGCCCGGCCGTAGGGCAGCACCGACATCCGGATCATCTCCCATTTGGTCGCGCCGAGTGCGAGGGCCGCCTCGATGTTGGCCCGCGGTGTTCGCTCGAAGACGTCGCGGCTGATCGCGGTGACGATCGGCAAGATCATGATCGCCAGCACGACGGCGCCGTTGAAAATGGTGCCGGTCGGCGTGCTTGAGCTCGAAGAGCGGCAGCGGGATGTGGGACAAGGCGCGCTGCACCGGCTCGAGCACGGTGGAAAGGGTGTAAGCCCCCACACGCCGTAGACGATCGACGGGATCGCGGCGAGCAGATCGATCGTGTAGGCGACCGGACTGCGCGAGCTGCGGCGGCGCGTAGTGCGTGACGAACAGCGCACATGCCGACCGCGATCGGCACCGCGACGATGAGCGCGATCACCGAGATGATCACTGTGACCCAGAGCAGATTCGCGATGCCGAAGCGCAGGTTGTCCGGATCGGTCGACCACTCGGTGGAGGTCAGGAAGTTGACGTTGTCGTGCGCGATCGACGGGCACTGACTTGATCAGCAGGAACGTCGCGACGAGCACGACGAGGAGGATGACGAACACCGAAGCGCCCATGCTCACCGAAGCGAAGAGCCGGTCACCGATGCGCGCTCGGCTCCCGGACGTCGTTATCCCGGCGCCGGATACCGGCGGGGCGTCGGCGAAGGTGACGCCGAGCGGCTCGGCCGACCCGAGGACGGTGAGCGCCGCGGCCTCGTAGAGCTGCTCGCCGGGATCGTGACCCGGGTCGACGATCGATTCGCCGCCGATGCTCGGCGGTAGCAGCGGCGCATCGTCCGGCGATTGGCCCCGCTTCGTCATGGACTCTCGCTCTGACATGGAGTTACCTCATCGGTCCGATGCCCCGCCGGTCACGAGATGGTGACCGGCGGGGCGTGGTCGGGCTGCGTCAGCTGATCTTCGCGACCGACGCGTTGACCTTGGTCTTGAGCGAGTCCGGCAGCGGTGCGTACCCCTGCTGAGCGAGCAGCGACTGCCCGTCCGTCGACGTGTAGGTCAGGAAGTTCTTCACGAACGTCCCGGTCGACGCCGAGGAGTACTTCGTGCACGCGATCTCGTAGGTGACCAGGATCAGCGGGTAGGCGTTCTTCGCGGTCGGCTGGTAGTTCAGCTTGAGCGTCAGGTCGTCACCCGTGCCGGCGACCGTCGCCTCGGCGGCCGCCGCGCTGGCCGTCTCCTTGGACAGCACGACCGGACCGGAACCGCTGTTGATCGCTGCGGTCTGCAGGCTGGCGCCCACTGCGAAGGAATACTCGACGTAGCCGATCGAGCCCTCGGTGCTGCTGATCGCGGCGGCCACACCCTGCGACTTCGCCTTGCCCTGACCGGTGAACACCTTGGACGCGTTGTCCTTCGCCGGCTTGGCGGTGAAGACCGATGGCGCGGTTGCCGCCAGGTAGGTCTCGAAGTTCTGCGTGGTGCCGGAGGCGTCCGAGCGGTAGATGACGTTGATCGTCGAGCTCGGCAGGTTCACGCCCGAGTTCTGCGACTTGATCGCCGGAGTCGTTCCACTTGGTGATCTTGCCGGTGAAGATCTTGGCGATCAGGTCGGGGGTGAGCGCGAGGCTCTTCACCCCGTTGAGCTTGAAGCCCAGCGCGATCGGCCCGACGACCATCGGCAGGTCCAGGGGAGCGCTGCTGCACCGCTTCTGTGCGGCGGCGACCTCACCCTTGGTCGGGTCGAGCGGCGAGTCGGAGCCGGCGAATTCGACCTGACCGGCGTTGAAGCTGCTGATTCCCGCCCCGGAGCCCGTCGGGTTGTAGTTGATCTTCGCCCCGGTGCACTTCTTGGTGTAGGCGTTGATCCAGGCGGTCATGGCGTTCGTCTGCGCGGTCGAGCCCTCGCCGTTGAGCGTGCCGCTCGAGCAGGATGCGGTTGTGCTGCCCCCACCGGCCGCTGCCGAGGTCGCCGCGGCTGCGCTGGTCTTGTCGCCTCCGCTTCCGCTGGAGCTGCAGGCTGCCAGGGTCACTGCGGCGACCAGCACCCCGGCCCCCATACCGGCGCGAGTGAGGCCGGCCCGGTTGAGCTTCACGATCGGTGTCCCTTTCGACGTTTGATATGTCGATCCGGACGCTAAGAGCGCGACGTGGCGCGCCGGGGTGGGCTGGGTGAACCCTGGATGAATGACGGCCCGCGCTTGGATGACGTGAGCTCATGGTCTAAATGGCCGGTGGGTGAACCGTTGCCCTGAGTGCTTGCCAAGACAGGCAGGTTCGGCCTATGTTGCCCGGCTCCTCGCTCGCGGATCGCTAGCCGGGCACCCGCCATTGGAGGTCGAGGTCGTGCTCGGCGAACCCGCCGCGCTCGTAGAGGTGCATCGCAGTGGTGTTGTCACCGTCGACGTAGAGCAGCGCCACCGGGCAGCCGCGCCGGGCCAGCAGTCGCAGACCGCGCACCAGCAGCGCCTGGCCGAGGCCGAGCCCCTGCGCCTGCGGTGACACGCCGAGCACGTAGACCTCGCCGGCGCCGTCGGGATGCACCTTCGTCCAGTGGAAGCCGAGCAGTTCGCCGTCGCGGTCGGCGAGCAGGAAGTCCGCGGCGTCGAACCACGGCTCTGCCATCCGGGCGTCGAGGTCGGCCTGGCTCCATTTGCCCTGCTCCGCGTGGTGTGCGAAGGCCGCGGCGTTGAGCGCCAGCCAGGCGGCGTCGTCATCGCTCGGCACGAACCTTCGCACTCGTACCCCGTCGGGGAGCGGCGGGTCGGGGGGCAGCGGGTGGCCGTCGTCGAACGGGCGGCGCAGTTGAAACAGCTCGCGGATCCGTTCGAACCGGCGCCGTTCGAACGCGGGCACGAGCCGGCTGTGGCGACCGTGGGTCCAGGCGCGGGCGCCCGCCGTGGGCGCTGCGTCGACGGTGGCGTCGACGGCTTCGATATCGGAGACCATTTCGAGCTCGTCGTCGGCACGCTGGACGTAGCCGACGACCCTTGTCGCGGACCGGACCACGACGTGCTCGACCGCGGCCGACCCGAGCCGGCTCAGCGCCTGGTCCGACAACGGCGGCGCGCCGTCGAAGGCCGCCACCTCGTTCGCCAGGCGGCGGATCGCCTGTCTGGCTGTTTCGTCCGGGACGTCCGTCGAGACCGAGAGGGACACTAGTGCGCGGACTGCACCCGCGTCGGCTCGTCCGCCGGCTGCGGCGCGTCGGCGGCCTGTCCGGAGCTGAGCTCGGCCTGCCGGACGAACTTGTAGCCGACGTTGCGGACCGTGCCGATCATCGCGTCGTGCTCGACGCCGAGCTTCGCGCGCAGCCGCCGGACGTGGACGTCGACGGTGCGGGTGCCGCCGAAGTAGTCGTAGCCCCAGACCTCCTGGACGAGGTGGGAGCGGGTGAAGACCCGGCCGGGGTGCTGCGCCAGGAACTTCAGCAGCTCGAACTCCTTGTACGTGAGGTCGAGCGGCACTCCGGACAGCCGGGCCGTGTAGGTGGCTTCGTCGATCGCAAGTTCGCCGAGCTCCAACCGCCCACCGGTCTCCTCCGCAGCCGCCGACCGGCGCTCGACCGCCACACGCAGCCGCGCGTCGAGCTCGGCCGGCCCCGCGGTGTCGAGCACGAAGTCGTCGACGGCCCAGTCGCCGGCCATGGCGATCAGGCCGCCCTCGGTGAGCACCGCGACCACCGGCACCGTGATGCCCATGGCGGTCAGCAGCCGCAGGAATGAGCGCGCGCCCATGAGCTCGCGACGGGCGTCGACGAGCACCGCGTCGCCCAGATTGCGGTCGACGAGGGCGCTGGCGTCCTGCGGGAGCACGGTGACCTGGTGGGAGAGCAGTCCCAATGCGGGCAGCACCTCGGCGGTGGGCTGCTTGGCTGCGGTGAGCAGCAGGAGCTCCATACTTGTCTCCGTCGAATCGATCGGCAGAAGAGGCCGGGCGACGATGCCCATGCGGTGCGTTGAAGCGCTTACAGACTATCGGATGGGCTCGGCGACGATGGTCCGATGAGCCCGTGCGGTGTCGTTTTCGCGGTGCGTGCGCGGGGTGTCCGGCCGATTGCCGGCCGTCGGCGCGCCCCGAACGGCCAGGTTCCGTGCGCGGAACGGGCTGATTGTGTCGTTGCTCACCGGCGCCGGGTCGGCGGGCGATCTGCGCGCACGGCGCCGCTGCGACCGACCGACCGGCCACGGTCTGCGACGATGACGGCCGTGACCGACCTCGCAGCGCCCGCTGCAGCGCGGGTCGACGGCTCGCTGTTCGTCAGCGTGGCGGTGGCCGTGGTGGCGGGTGGCGGCCTCGTCCTCGCGGCCCGCGTCGGCGCGACGCCACTGCTCGTGATGGTGGCGGTGGTGCAGGCCGCCCTGACCCTGACGTATGTGCTCGGCACGTCGTTGCCGGGGCGGTGGGGTGCGGTCGTGCTGGCCGCGGCGGCCGCGGCGGTCGCCGACGTCAGCGTCTCGGTGTGGCCCCACGGGCGCCTGGGTGTGCTCATCGCGACCTTCGGACTGGCGATCCCGGCAATGTTCGTCCACCAGCTCACCCGGGGCGCGGCCCGGGTGCGGCTCGTGGCGTCGATGTCGGCGATCGCGGTGTTGTTGTTCGCCGTGATCGCGCTCGCCGCGCTGCCGCAGTTGCGCCACGAGTTCGGCGGTGCGGACCACGCGGGCCGGGTGGTGGCCGCCGCGCTGGCGACGGTGAGCGCGGCACTGGTGGCCGGTTACCTGGCGGATCTGGTCCTGCCGGTGCCTCGGATCGACCCGCAGGTCGCGCGGGGAGTGGTGGCGTTGATCGTCGCGCTGGGCGCCGGGACGCTGACCGGATACCTCCTGCTGCGTGCCGAGCCCGGCTTCGGCGACGGCCGGTCGGTGTTCGTCGCCGTGGTGCTGGCGGCGGTCGCCACGCTGATCTCGGTGGCCGCGGGCTTCGCGTTCGCCGACGCACCGCGACCGCGCACGGCGCTGGGACGGGCGGCGCGCCCGATGGCCGCGGCGCTGCTCCCGTTCGCGGTGCTCGCGCCGGTCGTCTTCCTGATGTGCGTGGCCATCCGGTCCTGACGTGTCCCACCAGACAGGACGGTCGTCTCGTTGCGTGACCGCCATGGTTGGCGCCCGGAGCGGGCGGCCCGCTACGCTGCGGGCATGAGCGTTGCGCTCGCGCCTGCGAGCATGCCCGTGACTGTGCCCGTGCCGGTCGCGCTCACCTCGCGCCGCGCGGTCGACCTGTGCCGCGTGGGCAGCTGCCTGTGTCGCACCGCGTGAATCGCTGACCGCGCACCGTCGCGTACGTCGGCAATCGTCTTTTCGGGGGCAGTGGACCGTCCGCGCCCCTCTGCATCTTTTCGAAGGAGACCGCATGAGCAGGGCAGACGTGCTCGTATCGGCCGATTGGGCCGAGGAGCACCTGGACACCGGCGGGGTGGTGTTCGTCGAGGTCGACGAAGACACCTCCGCCTACGACGGCGGCCACCTCAAGGGCGCCGTCAAGTTGGACTGGAAGACCGAGTTGCAGGATCAGATCCGTCGCGACTTCGTCAATAAGGAGCAGTTCGAAAAGCTGCTGTCCGACAAGGGCATCGGCAACCGACGACACCGTGATCCTCTACGGCGGCAACAACAACTGGTTCGCCGCGTACGCGTACTGGTACTTCAAGCTGTACGGCCACGAGAACGTCAAGCTGCTCGACGGTGGCCGTAAGAAGTGGGAGCTCGACGGCCGGGAGCTGTCCAAGGACAGCGTCTCGCGACCCGCGGCGAACTACAGCGCCAAGGAGCAGGACACCTCGATCCGCGCATTCCGCGACGAGGTGGTCGAGGCGATCGGCCGCAAGAACCTGGTCGACGTCCGCTCGCCCGACGAGTTCTCCGGCAAGCTGCTCGCGCCGGCGCACCTGCCGCAGGAGCAGTCGCAGCGCGGCGGGCACATCCCGACGGCACTGAACGTGCCGTGGTCCAAGGCCGCCAACGAGGACGGCACATTCAAGTCCGACGATGAGCTCGCCAAGCTGTACGGCGACGAAGGGCTCGACGACGGGCGCGACACCATCGCCTACTGCCGCATCGGCGAGCGTTCGAGCCACACCTGGTTCGCGCTGCACGAGTTGCTCGGTCACCAGAACGTCAAGAACTACGACGGATCCTGGACCGAGTACGGCTCGCTCGTCGGTGTGCCGATCGAGAAGGACGTCTGACATGTGTGGAGCCCCTGCCCAGAGTCCGTCGCTGCCCGCGGGCATCGACGTCGAGAAGGAGACGGTGATCTACGGCGTCGTCTCCGCGGGTGACGACCAGGTCCCCGGCGCCTACGTGCGGCTGCTCGACAGCACCGGCGAGTTCACCGCCGAGGTGGTCACCTCGGCGACCGGTGACTTCCGGTTCTTCGCCGCCCCCGGCACCTGGACGCTGTCCGTGCTGCACAAGGACGGCAAGGTCCGTCGTGACGTGCAGGCCGATGGCCCCGGCCTCGTCGAGGCGTCGCTGTCGTTGGAGTCCTAACCTCGCCAACCGCAAGTTGTCCGAGCTTGCCGTCGTCATGACGACGGCAAGCTCGGACAACTCTGGTCTTCAGACGGGGTGGCCGGATCGGATCAGGTTCGCCGGGTCGTATTCGGCCTTGATCGCCGGCAACCGGCGTTGCGTCGCGGTGCCTGCGCGGTGCTTCACGAAGGTCGGCGTGGGCAGCCGGGCGCTGCACGTACGCGCGAGTACACGCAGCACGGACACTCGGGTTTCAGTAGACGAGAGCCTGGGCCTGGGGTTCGAGCGCTTCCGCGACGAAGGAGACTGCGCCGGCGATCCGCACGCCGGGGAGCAGGTCGTCCTGGCCCAGGTCGCGACGCGCGGCGCACTGGGTGCACACGGTCAGCCGGGCGCCGGCGAGCACCGCGTCGCGCAGGTCCGCCAGCGGCGCCGAGTGCGGCAACTCGAACGCCTCCGCCCGGCCCGGCGTGGCGAACCACACGGACTCCCCGGTGAGCCACAGCGACACGTCCGCGCCCGCGGCGAGCGCGGTCGCGGCGACGGTGAAGGCCTGGGCGCACCGCTCCGGCGCCTCGGCTCCGGACGTGCACTTGACGACGAGCGAGCGTTGACCGGTCACGACCCCATCCTGCTGTAGCGTCCGTCGATGTGGAGACGGCCTACCTGATCGTGCTCATCGCGACCTTCGTCGCGATCGCGGTGGCGGCGGGCATCGTGGTGGTCAAGCTGTTCGCCGGCCAGCGGTGAGCGGGCCCGCGCCGGACACCACCGACCTGCGCGAAGGCGCGCCGCTCAACGACGCGCTGCTCGCGGTGCTGCCGCTCGTCGGCGGGTGGCTCGGCTCGGGCGTCGGCGTGGTCGCATCGAGCGGCGAGCGGTTCCGCTACGGCCAACAGCTGCGCATCGCGCACGACGGCCGCCCGTTCCTCGCCTACGAGTCACGGTCGTGGTTGCTGGCCGACGACGGTTCGGTGATCCGGCAGGCCTGGCGCGAGAGCGGGTTTTGGCGCGTGGGCCCGGGTCCCGACGACGTGGAGCTGGTGCTGGCCTCGAACACCGGCCAAGCGCTCGTGCTCGCCGGCCCGGCAGGCGAGCGGACCTGGGAGCTGCAGACCCTCTCGGCCGAGCACACCCCCAGCGCGAAACACGTCGACGGCGAACGGCGCTTCTACGCCGTGCGCGACGAGCAGCTGCTCTACGCCACCGAGCTCGCGCCGGGCGGACAGCCGTATGCGCCGCACCTCAACGCCGCGCTGGATCGGGTCGGGGCAACGGGTTGACCCGTTGGTTTGCGGCGCCGCCCAGACCCGACTCTTGCAACGAGTTGACCAGAACCCGGGCGCCGTTCTTGGTCATTTGATGGCAAGAGTCGGCCTTGGACGCCGCGAGCCCCGGGTCCGGTCGAGCACGCGACCGGGTCCGGAGATGGTTCGGCCCCCGAGTCTGGTCCGCTCACGCGGGTCGGCTGGACGCGCCGACGACTCGGGGGCCGGGTAGCTACCAGGTATTGCTCACCACCGCGGTACGCGACAGGGGGCATGCCCTGGCTGGTCCATCGTTCTTGCGGTGGTCAGCTGGTAGCCACCTCACGTGTCCGACAAGTACTCAACTCTGGACCACCCCCTCTCTCGTGTACGACTACGGTACGACGCCGCCGGGCCGCGCGGCAACGAGGAAATTCAGGCGCGCGGGAAGTCGACCAGCGCGCGTACCTGCGCGTCGAGGTTTCGCGTCCGCTCGCGGGACTTGCCGTCGAGTTCGATCACCTCGACCGGTCCGCGGACGCTGCTGACCAGCCACAGGGCGTCCGCGGCGTGCAGGTCGTCGACCCGCGCCGAGGTCTCGGCCGTCGGCCAGCCCACCGCGGCCGCCCGCGCGAACAGCAGCTGCTGGGTGGTGCCGGGCAGGATCCCGCTCGGCCCGGTGGGCGTCGTGTGCAGGGTGCCGTTCACCGCCCACACCGCCGTGCTCGTCGGGGATTCCAGCACGATCCCGTCGGTGCTGACGAACAGCACGTCGTCGGCGCCGCGGCGCACCGCCTCGCGTTGCGCGGCCATGTTCACCGCGTAGGACAGCGTCTTCACCCCGCCCAGCAACCACGGCGTGCCGGCGAAGGTGTCCGAGCTCCAGCCGCGTTCGAGGGTGATCACCCGCACGCCCTCGCGGCGGGCCCGCAACGAGTCCGCCGCGACCGACGTGATGCCGACGAACCCCGTGGGCACGCCGTCGACGCCGCGGGTGATCAGCAGCTTGACCGCAGCCTCGCCCGGGCGCCCCCAGGCGGCGACGGCGCAGGCCGCCAGCGCCCGCCACTGCTGCGGGTCGAACGCGATCTGCAGCGCGGCCGCCGAGCGGGTCATCCGGGCCAGGTGTGCGTCGAGGTTGTCGATCACGCCGTCGTGCAGCCGGCAGCCCTCGAAGCAGCCGTCGCCGCGGGTCAGCCCGGCGTCGTCGGCGCGCACGATCGGCGAGGCGGCGTCGACCACTCCCCGGCCGAGGACGGCGAGCACGGCGTCCGACACGCGCCCAGATTACCTACGATGAGGGGGATGGCCGAGCACCACCCGCACCCCCCGACCGCGGCGCCGACGGCACCCGCCGCGGCGGATCTGGCTGCCACCCTGCGGGCCCATGGGCTGCGGCTCACCCCGCAGCGCGCGCAGGTGCTGGCCGCGGTGCGCAGCCTCGGCCATGCCACCCCGGACGAGATCAGCGACACCGTGCCGGGCGTCGACGTCGCCACCGTCTACCGCACGCTGGAACTGCTCGAGGAGCTCGGCCTGGTGCGCCACGCGCACCTCGGCCACGGGTCGCCGTCGTACCGCCCGGCCGAGGACGAGCACATCCACGTCGTGTGCCACAGCTGCGGCAACGTCACCGACGCCGATCCCGCCCTCGTCGACGAGCTCGCCCGGCAACTGGCGACCGAGCGCGGCTTCCTGCTCGACCGCGCGCATTTCACCGTGTTCGGCCGGTGCCAGGACTGTGCCGTGGAACAAAATCCGCCCGCCACGCGATGAACTCCAGGACATGACCGCGAATCTGGAACACGCCGTCGCCGCCACCGGCCGCGACGCGGGAGTGGCCTGGCACTACGGCGACCCGCTGCGCGAGCAGCGCGTCCTCGCGGCTGGCGCCGGGGTGGTCGACCGCAGCAACCGCGACGTCATCACCGTCAGCGGCCCGGACCGGCTCGGCTGGCTGCACACGATCTGCTCGCAGCACCTGGAGCACCTCACCGAAGGCGACGCCACCGAAGCGCTCGTGCTCTCGCCCACCGGGCACGTCGAACAGCACTGGCAGGTGACCGAACTGGTCGACACGGTCTGGATCGACACCGAGCCCGGTGCCGCCGGAGAGGTGCTCGCCTACCTGCGCAAGATGCAGTTCCTCAAACGCGTCGAATGCACCGATGTGACGCCCCGCTGGGCGCTGCTGTCGGTCGTCGGCCCCGCCGCGGCCGCCGTGCTCGAGCGGGCCGCGCTGCCGGTGCCGCACCCCGCGGGGCGAGCCGCCGCGCTCGCGGCCGGCGGATTCGTACGTCGCAACGGCGAGAGCTTCGACGTCCTGATCTCGCCGTTCCGAGCAAGCGCAGACGTTGGCCGCGCTGCTGTCGGCCGGCGCCGCCGCCGCCGGCCTGTGGGCCTACGAGGCGCGGCGGGTCGAGGGCCGGCGCCCGCGCCTCGCCGTCGACACCGACCACCGCACGATCCCGCACGAGGTCGGCTGGATCGGCACCGCGGTGCATCTGAACAAGGGGTGCTACCGCGGGCAGGAAACCGTCGCGCGGGTCCAGAACCTCGGTCGCCCGCCGCGCCGGCTGGTGCTCGTGCACCTGGCCGGCGAGTCGGACACGCTGCCTGCGCCCGGCACGCCCGTCGAGTCCGGCGGGCGCAGCGTCGGCTTCCTCGGCACCGCCGTCCAGCACTACGAACTCGGCCCGATCGCGCTCGCGGTGATCAAGCGTTCGCTCCCCGACGACGCCGAGTTGACGGTCGGGGGCAACCCGGTTCGCATCGACCCGGCCTGAGGGAGCTCTGCTTGCAACTGCAAGCATGCTGCGGCACACTTGCCGGGTGATCGCCGACGGCCCGAAGGAGCAGGCCAAGCGCGGGGCCGCGACGATCGGTGAGTTCATCCGCGAGCAGCGTGAGCAGGCGCAGGTGTCGGTGCGGCAGCTCGCCCGCCTGGCCGGGGTCTCCAATCCCTACCTGTCACAGATCGAGCGCGGCATGCGCAAGCCGAGCGCGGAGATCCTGCAGCAGATCGCCAAGGGCCTGCGCATCTCCGCCGAGCAGCTCTACATCCGGGCCGGCATCCTCGACTACCACGAGGGCAACCGGGACATCGTCGCGGCGATCCTCGCCGACGAGGGGCTCAGCGAGCGGCAGAAGCAGGTGCTGCTCGACATCTACGAGTCCTTCCACCGCGAGAACGCGCAACAGCGGGCGGCCTCGGATGCGCCCGAGCCGGGTTGATCGAACAGGCATCCGGTGGTAGCGGCTCGGTAGGCTGTGCAGGTGGACGTGGTCGGGGAGCTCTACCACTGGACGAACCTGTTGCTGTGGTACGCCCTCGCCGCGCTGCGCGTGTGGGCGCTGCTCGACTGCCTGATGCGCAGGACCGCCGCGTTCCCCGCCGTCGGCAAGCTGACCAAGCCCGCCTGGGTCGCGATCCTCGCGATCTCCGGGGTCATCGGCACGTTCGCCAGCCCGCCGGCCTACCCGCTGTCGCTCGTCTCCGCGGTCGTCGCGGCCGTCTACCTCGCCGATGTGCGCCCCGCGGTGCGCGAGGTCTCCGGCGGCCGCTGACCCGGCGATGACCTCTCTGCGATGACGACCGTCGACCGGTACGTCACGCCGCGCGAGCTGCCGACCGCGGTCACCCTGCCGCCCGGCCCACGCTGGCCCGGCCCGCTGCAGACCCTGCTGTGGCTGACGGCCGGCACCTACGTGGCGCCACGCTGGCACCGCCGCTACGGCGAGGTCTTCTGCGTGCACCTCGCCCCGGCCGGCCCCGGCGTCGTGCTCAGCCGCCCCGAAGACATCCGTGCGGTGTTCGCCGGCGACGCCGAGACCTTCCATGCCGGCGAGGGCAACGCGCTGCTCGGCCCGATCATGGGCGAGCACTCGGTGCTGCTGCTCGACGAGGACGCGCACAAGGCCGCCCGCAAGCGCGTCATGTCCGCCTTCCACGGTGAGACGGTCGCGAGTTGGGGCCCGGCGATGGAGGAGATCGCGGCCCGCGACGTCGCCCAGTGGCCGACCGGGACACCAGTCGCGGTGCACCCGCGGCTCAACGACATCAGCCTCGAGATCATCATGCGCATCGTCTTCGGGGTCACCGACGAGCAGCGGCTGGCGCGACTGCGACCCAAGCTGCGGCAGGTGGTCGGCGTCGGACCGACCATCTTCCTCGGCTTTCTGTATCCGAAACTCGAGCGGATCGGGCCGTGGCGGGCCTTCCTGGAGCTCAAGGAGTCCGTCGACGTCCTGCTCCACGCCGAGATAGCGCAGCGGCGCACCGTCGCCGACCTCGCCGAGCGGCGCGACGTGCTGTCGCGGCTGCTCGTGGCCGACCCGGACCTGTCCGACGCCGAGTTGCGCGACCACCTCGTCACCCTGCTGCTGGCCGGCCACGAGACGACCGCGTCCACCCTCGCGTGGACCCTGCACGACCTCGCCCGCGACCCGCGGGTGCTGGCCCGCGTGCGCCGGGCGGTCGACGAGGACGACACCGCCTATGTCGACGCCACCGTCAAAGAGGCCATGCGGTTGCGCCCGGTGATCCGCAACGTCGCGCGGCGACTCAACCGCCCCGCGCGGGTCGGCGGCTACGACCTGCCGGCCGGCGTCGTGGTGTTCCCGTCGATCTACCTCGTGCAGCACCGGGCAGACCTGTACCCCGAACCCGACCGGTTCCGGCCCGAACGCTTCCTCGGCGCGAACCCGCCGACGGCCACCTGGATCCCGTTCGGCGGCGGCTTGCGCCGCTGTCTGGGCGCGGCGCTGGCCACCGCGGAGGCACAGGCGGTGCTCAAGGCGGTCCTGCGGCGAGTGGATCTCGCGCCGGTCGGGCGCCCGGAACGGGCCCGCACCCGCAACATCACCTCGGTGCCGGGCCGTGGCGCCCGGCTCGTCATCCTGGCGCGCTGACCGGCTGCGGCTCGCGGTGGCGGCCGAGCGCGACGTAGAGCACCCCGAGAATCACGAGCAGTAACCCGCCGGTGATGGCGTAGGACACCGTCGTGCTGAAACCGGGCGGAACGAGCACGCACCCGGCCGCGGACAGCGCCAGCACCATGACCCGGCGGGTGCCGGTGGCAGTCGGCGCGAGGCACAACGTTCCCCACAGCAGGTACCACGGCCGCAGCACCGGCCCGAGCAGCGCCACGGCCAGCAGCGCGTAGCCGGCGCTGCGGTCCAGCGGGCGGCGCCGGGCGGTGCCGATCAGGTAGCAGATCACGCACACCATCGCGGTGACGGCGGTGATCCGGCCGCCGATCGCCAGATCGTCGTAGGAGGCCACCCGCACGATCGGGGTGAGCACCAGGCTCACCGCGCCGGCCGCCGAGTACGGCGTATGGGCCGCGAACTGGTCGTCCACCGTGGTGACCCACTTGAACCCGGCTGTGCCGGCGGCCGCGAACGCGATCCCCACCGTCACGACGGCGGCCACCAACACGTCGCGGCTGATCACCAGCCAGCCGGGCACCCGGCGCCGGCCGAGGAAATGCACGGTGATCACCAGCGGCAACACGACGAACGCCTGGGCGGACACCGAACCGCCCAGACACACGAGGGCCACGGCCACCAGCCAGCGGCGCTGGGCCGCAGCCACCAGCGCGGCCAGCACGAAGGCGATCATCAGCGCGTCCAGGTGCGCCGCGGACACGAGGTAGAGCAGCACCAGCGGGTTGAGCATCGTCAACGTCAGCGCCTGGTCCCGCGCGCCGCTGCCGAGCTCGGTGGCCAGCCGGCCGATCCAGATCACCGCCACGACCGCGACCAGGCGCAGGATCACCACCGCGCCGAGGGCATTGCCGCCGCTTGCGGACACCGACAGGTGGGTGATCAACGAGCCCAGCGGTTCGGTGGAGGTCGGCAGCTCGCGCGCCGCCGGCTCGATCGCGGACACGATCGACGCGTCGCCGAGCCGGGCCGGCGACGAGGAGTACGGGTCGTGCCCGGCGCGCTGCAACAGCCCGTACGCCGTGTACCGGTACAGCGAGGTCTCCATGAGCGGCGGCCCGGCGACGAACGGCAGGGCCCAGGCCGCGGCCACCCGCCACACCCGTGCCCGGGATTGCGGGTGGCGGCGGACGAACTCGACGACCAGCAGCCAGAGCGCGATGAGCGCGATGATCCCGATCAGCAACAGCGAGGCGGCCAGCGGCTGCGGCCCGGCCCGGCCGTGCGCGTCCTCGAGGCCGAGCCAGCCCGTCAACGGCCGGCTGACCCGCCCGGCGGCGACGTCGGCGCCGGCCGCAACCGTGAACCCGGACACGGCCAGCCCGACGACGCCGAACGCGGACATCGGGTGGTCGACCACGTGACGGCGCGCGGCATCGAGGCCCTGGAGGGCCTTTTCCGCGAGATCGTTCATCGGCCGCCGTCGTTCATGCGTGCCTGACAGTATCCGGGCGCTCGGACTTACCAGACCCGAACATTGCGTTGCCGAACGGCGAACCTGCACCAGCGACAGTGGCTCTCGGAACTACTCGTGCAAGGAGCCTCCATGTACCGCAAAGTCCTGATCACCGGCGTCACCGCGGCGGCCATCGTCGGCGCCGGGGGTACCGCACTGGCCCTCAGCGGGTCGGACCAGACGTCCGGGACGCCGTCAGCCACCACCTCGAGCGCGCCGGCCGCGGCGGGCAAGCACGACCACAAGGGCCGCCGCATGTTGCGCCGCCTCGCGCACGGCCAGTTCGTGGTCAAGGGCAAGGACGGCAAGTTCGTGACCCACGACATCATCCGCGGCACCGTCAGCGCCGTGTCGGCGACCTCGATCACCGTCCAGTCCGCGGACAGGAAGAGCGAGACCTTCGCCGTGAACAAGGACACCAAGGTCCGGGTCCGCGACAACGGCAAGGGCGCCGCCTCGACGATCAGCAAGGTTGCCAAGGGCGATCACGTGCTGGTCGCCGGCACCGGCACGTCGTCGCTGACCGCCAAGCACGTCGTCGACGTCAAGGGCCGCTGAACGGGCCGATCACAAGCCGGTCTGGGGGAGGCGCACGGTGAACCGTGCGCCGCCCTCCGTGTGCGTGGCCGGCCTCGATCGTGCCCGCCGAGGCGGGCCGACCAGGCCGTGCACGATCGCCAGCCCCAACCCGGTGCCCACCTGTCGCACGCCGCGGTAGCGCTCGTACAAGCACGCCGTGGTCGAAGGCGACCGGCAGGTCGGCGTCGGACAGTCCGGGGCCGCCGTCGCGCACCTCGACGACCGCCTCGCCCGGCTCGATGCGGGCGGCGAGCACGATCGGCGCGCCGCTCGGCGTCACCCGCAGGGCGTTGTCGAACAGCCCGTCGAGCACCTGCCGCACCCGCGCCGAGTCGGTGACGGCGATGACCGGCGGGTCCGGCGTCTCGAGCCGGAACACCACCCCGGCGGCGGCGCAGCGCTGCGGCCCAGACCTGTGCGGCGCCGTGCACCAGCCCGACGAGGTCGACCGGCGCGAGGTCGACCCGGAAGTCCTGCGCGTCAGGCGGGCGAGGTCGAGCAGGTCACCGACCAGGCGCTCGAGCCGTTTGGCCTCGCCCAGCATCACCGTGCCGACCTGCCCGGTCTGCTCCGGCGGCACGACGCCGTCGGCGAGCGACTCGGCGTAGCCCGATGATCGCGGTGAGCGGGGTGCGCAGATCGTGGGAGACCGAGAGCAGGAACTGCGCTGGCGGCCCTCGGAGTTGCGCAGCGCACCGGCGAGGGAGTTGATGGCCTCGCTGACCTCGACCACCTCGGCCGGGCCCTGCGCCGGCAAGCGTGACGTCGCGGTTGCCGGCGGCCAGCGAGTGCGCGGCGGCGGCGGTACGGCGCAGCGGGCGGGCCATCCGGTAGGCGACGAACAGCCCGATCACCGCGGCCAGCGCGCTGGCGATCAGCAGCGCCCAGATGAGACGGCGGATCGCGCGTTCGTCCTGGGCCACGGCGTCGACGCGCCGCTGGACCGCAACGAACCCGCCGCGGATCGTCGGGCCGGCCCTCGACGAGCACGGTGGTCCCGTCGACCTCGCCGGTACGGTGGACCTTCTTGCCGGCGAGGACGTCGGTGATGTCCTGCGGGGTCACGGCGTCGGTGACCAGCTTCGCGCCGGTGATCACGTCACCGGCTTTGGTGATCGTGCCGGTGCGTACGCCGAGGCCCTGCAGGCTGCGGCGTAGCCGGGCCGCGTTCACGCGGTTCTGGCCGTTGGTCGCGGTCTGCGCGACGTCGGTGAGGCGGGACAGGGTCTTGCGGGCCTCGTCGTTGGCGGCGTTGCGGATCAGACCCGATCGCCAGCGCTCCGGCGATGATCGCGGTGATCACCGCGACGCCGACGACAGCAGCGAGATGCGGGTGGCGAGGCTGGCGCGGCGACGGGCCACCTCAGCCCGCCCGGCGTCTCCGCCGCAGTAGCCGACGCCGCGCACGGTGCGGATCGGGCTGGCCGCGCCGAGCTTGGCGCGCAGCTGCGCGATGTGCACGTCGACGGTGCGGGTGCCGGCCACCGACGAGTAGCCCCACACCTCGCTGAGCAGCTGCTCGCGGGTGAACACCCGGCCCGGGCTGCGCATCAGGTGGGCGAGCAGGTCGAACTCGGTCGCGGTGAGGCTGAGCTCGCGTGCCGGCGTGGAACACCCGCCGCTGGGCGGCGTCCAGGGTGATCGCGCCGACCGGTCTGCGGAGCGGCCTCGCGGCGCGCCGCTGGCTGCGGCGCAGCACGCCGGTCACCCGGGCGACGAGCTCGCGGGGCGAGAACGGCTTGGTCACGTAGTCGTCGGCGCCCATCTCCAGCCCGACGATGCGGTCGACCTCGTCGTCGCGGGCGGTGACGAAGAGGACCGGCGTCCAGTCGTCGTCGGCGCGCAGCCGGCGGCAGATCTCGACGCCGTCGATGCCCGGGCAGCCCGACGTCGAGGATGATCGCCGCCGGTTTGAGCCGGCGCACGGTGTCCAGCGCGCGGTCGCCGTCGGTGCTCGACGTGCACGCCGTAGCCGGCCTTGGCGAGGTTGAGCCGGATCACGTCGGCGATCGCCGGCTCGTCCTCGACCACGAGCACCAGGCCGCGGGCCTTCGTCTCGGTGGGCACGCCCGAACTGTAATGGGGCTCCGGAGCGCCCGCCGGTCACGCACGTCAGAGGAGTGTTCGAGATCGACGATCAGTCGAACAGGGTGAGCTGGGCCGGCTCCGGGCGCCGGGGGAGGCGGGGCAGCCGGGGGCGGGCGCCGCCGGAAGGCCACGATTCGACCCATGCGGGCAACGGCTCACGGGGCGCCGGGGCGCCAGGTTCCAACTCAGCCAGTACCCGCAGCGCGTCTCTGGCCGTCCAGGTCAGGTTCTGCCCGTAGAACGCGCGGCTCACCGCGTCGGCCGGCAACGGCAGCACGCCCGGGCCGCGGCGCAGGTCGAGGTCCAGCGCGACGTCGGTGCGCATCGCCATCACCTGGCAGTTCAGCTCCCAGGCCGCGCGGGCTCCGGGCGCGGCGACCCGGCCGGCCACTGCGCCCCCGAGCACCACGCGTACCCGGTCGAGGTCGTCGAACGCGGCCCGCGCGCAGCCGAACCCGCGCAACAGCCGGGTCGCCGTGCGCGGACCGATGCCCCGCACGCCGGGCAGGTTGTCTGACGGGTCGCCGCGCAACGCCGCGTAATCGCGGTACTGCGCCGGGCCGGATGCCCAACAGCAGCTCGAGCCGGTCGGCGGTCATCATCGGTGACGCATCGACGCCGCCGTTGATGATCCGCAGTACCCGGGTGGTGTCGTCGATGAGCGCGAACGCGTCGCGGTCGGAGGTGACGATCACGGTGCGCAGCCCCGCACCCGACGCGAAGGCGGCCGCCGACGCGAGCACGTCGTCGGCCTCCAGCCCGGCCGGCACCACCACCGCCACGCCGAGGTCGCGCAGCACCGCGGCCGCGCACGAGAGCTGCTCGACCAGCGTGTCCAGCTTGTCGACGCGGTGGGCCTTGTACACGGGCCACCGGTCGCGGCGCAGCGAGGAGTCGGGGTCGTCGAAACCGACCAGCACGAGCGCCGGCCGCACCCGCTCGACGGCCGCGACCAGCTGCATCAGCAGCCCCCGCACCGCCCAGGTCGGCCGGCCGTCCGGGCTCTGCGCGCCGGTGCGCGCCTGCGCGTGAAAGGCCCGATGTACGAGGGAGTTCCCGTCGATCGCGAGAAGCACCGCGTCGTCCACTCCTCCACTCTGACATGCGATACCGACGCGGTGCCGCTAACGGGGCCCTATGCACGTCGTCTTTACTGTCTGACGTGACCCATTGGGGCCGGTTCGGGTTGCCGACGCCGCGTGCGCTGACACCGCGGCAACGGCTCGATGCGCCGCAGTCGATGCTGCAGCAGTTCCTGGTCGAGCTCGGCGCCGCGCTGGTCGGCGCCGGCGTGGGCGTCACCGACGTCGCCGGTACGCTGCGGCAGGCGGCGATAGCGATGGGTGCGCCGGACGCGCAGCTGATCGTCTTCCCGACCGCGCTCATGGTGAGCGTGCCCGGCATTCCCGGCGCGCACCACGAGCAGGAGGTCGCATTACAGGCTTCGGCCGCGCAGACCGTGCGCTTCGATCAGCTCACGGCCCTGTTCGCGCTCACCGACAGGGCCCGCGCCGCCGAGGTCACCCCCATCGACGGGCTCGCGGAACTCGACGCGATCACGCAACTGCGGCCACGCTTTCGGTACCGATGGCGCGTCCTCGGTCACGGCATCGCCGCCGCCGGCGTCTGCCTGCTCCTCAAACCGACGTGGACGGACGTCGGCATCGCGTGCCTGCTCGGCGTCCTCGCCGGGGTCTGGGTGCTCGTGTCCGCCCGGATGACGACCGGCCGGGTGCTGGCTCCGGTGGTCGCCGCGTTCGGCATCGGGCTGATCGTGTTCACCTTGACCCAGCACGGCATCGGTGACGCCCCGCTCAAACAGCTGGTGCCGCCGCTGATCAGCTACATCCCCGGGAGCGTCGTCACGGTGGCCATCGGGGAGCTCGCGGCCGGTGACATGATCGCCGGCTCCAGCCGGCTGGTCTACGGCTTCTTCATGTTCGCGCAGCTCGCCCTGGGCATCGTGGGCGCCGCGCTGGTGATCGGCATCGACACCGCGGCCGCGCTGCGGGTCGATTCGGTGCTCGTCCTGGGCGACTTCACGCCATGGCTGGGCGTGCTGCTGCTCGGCTCCGGGTACTTCCTGCTGTATTGCGGCGGACGTGGGTCCTTCGGCTGGTTGGTGTTCGTGCTGCTGGTCGCCTATGCCGGCCAGGTGCTCGGCGGGTCGTTCCTGGACGGCCTGCTCAGCGGTCTCGTCGGCGCGTTCCTGATGACGTTGACGGCATATGTCATCCAGGCCGTGCCGGGCGCGCCACCGGCTGTGGTGCTGTTCCTGCCCGGCTTCTGGCTGCTGATCCCCGGCGCCGCAGGGCTGATCGGGCTCACCCAGCTCGTCGGCACCCACGCGTCGACGGCGTCGAGCCTGCTCAACGTCGGCGTGACGATGCTGTCGGTCTCGGCCGGCGTGCTGGCCGGCACCGGTGCCTACCGCACGCTGTTCCGGTATGCGCCCGTCAGCTGGGGGTTGCGCCGGGCATGACCGGCGGCGGCTGCGAGTTCAGCAACTCGTCGAGGTGCCCCCGGCGCTGCGCTACCTCCGCGGCCACCGTCTGCAGCCGCTGAGCCCGTTCGGGGGAGTCGTCGTCCGGCCCGGACTCGATGCGTAGTTGCGCGTCGACCGCGCCGCGCAGTGTGGTCAGTGCCTGCGCCAGCGCCGCGGCTCGGGCCGCTCGCGCCGGATCCGGCGCGCTGCGCCCGGCATCGGTCAGGCTGCGTTCGAGATCGATGGACGTCGCGCTGGCCTCGGCCCAGCGGCGAGCACCCTCGGTCCGGCTCATCGCCGGATGGCCGAGCTGACCGGCCTGCCCGCCGATCCATTGCGCGCGACTGGTGGTGCGGGCCAGCGCGGCGTCCCAGTCCGCGGCGCTCGCGTGCGCTGCTCCCTGGTTGCGGTGCGCGAAGTAGTAGGCGAGCCCCCCCGCCGCCACCGCGAGCACGACGAGCGCGATGAGGATTGCCGGCAGGCTCGAGCCGCTGCTCGACCCAGTCGGCGCTCGCGTGACGGTGGCGGTCACCGGCGCGACCGTTTCCGACGTCGTGTGTGTCGATGCCGGCGCCGTCACGGACACCGACGCCGTGACGGTGCCGGTGGTGGTGACCGTCGTCGTCGAATTCACCGTGTGCGTCACGGTCACCGTCGCTGCCGGCGCGGCGCTGCCCGCGCTCGTCGTCGCGGTTGGTGTCGACGCGGCCGTGCTCGGCGCGTCGGCCGATGCCGTGCCGACCGCGAGCCACGCGGCGCCGCTGAGCACACCCAGGAGCAGCGCACCGACGACGGCGGAGCCGGCTGCCGAACGCCGACTCCGGGGGATTGGCATGCCTCACCCTAGAAGCCGATGCGCGGTTAGCGCCGCATCTCATGGTGATCGCGTCCGGGCGTCGGTGCTGGCGCCGCCGGCGGACTTGGGCCATGATCCATAGCGCGCGTGACGGCGCCCGGGCCCGCAGAAGGGACGTCGCGCGTGTCAGCAGTGGGCATGCCAGGCCGCTTCGGTGCCGTCCCGCGGCATGGCGCCGGCGCCGGCGCGCGCCCGATCGTCGAGATTTACCGTCCGCAGCACCGCAGGGCGTTCGAGGATTTCATCTCGTCGTTGAAGTTGAAGCCGAACGACGGCGCCCGCAACTGACCGATGGTGGTTGCTTCTTATTCCGAAGTGCACATACCGCCTGGTGTGCGGGTGCAGGTGCAGGCGCTGCAGCAACAGGCGTGGCCCGGGCCGACCGGTGGGCACGATCTGGCGCTGCACCCGGTGACGATGGTGCTGCGCATCGGGGAGACCGTCGTCGCGGCGCTCGACGTGCTTTCGAAGGACATCGAACATCGTGGCGCGCGGTACCGCGTCAGTGGGCTGAGCGCCGTCGTCACTGACCGGCGTCGTAGGCGCAACGGTTACGGCGCCCGCCTGGTGAGCGTCGCCCGCGAACTCATCGCCGAGTCCGGTGCCGACCTATCGATGTTCACCTGCGAGCGCCCGTTGGCCGGGTTCTACACCGGCGCGGGGTTCCGGGTGTTGAGCGGCGCCGTCCTGGTCGGCGGCACGCCGGACGACCCGCTGCCGAGCGACACCGCCGGGTTCGACAAGGTGACCATGGGTGCGTTCTTCAGTGACCTCGCGCGGCGAAACGCGAGGGACTTCGAACACGTGCGGATCGAGCTGTTCCCCGGCTCGATCGACCGCTTGTGGTGATCACCGCGTATCTCCGCTTGCCGAACGCGCTCCGAAGGTGATAATTGCGATCGACGCCGCATTCACGGGGGAAGCGCGGCGCACCGGGGGACAGCATGATGGGAATCGACGCGCTCGAAGGCTTCCTGCCACGGCGATGCAAAGAACGGCACGCGCTGATCAAGGAACTGGTCGCCTGCCTGGACCTGGTCCAGAACCACTCGACACCCGCTGGCAGGGCGGATTCGGACGAGCCGCGCGCCGTGCAGCCGGCCGGCACATCCGTGTCCGGCTGAGCACAGCGTCAGACTCTCGCGGCGACGAGCCGCGCGATCGCGCCTGCCGCCGCGGCGCGGGACACTAGCGTGCGCCGATGAGGTGTTCGAGGGCGAGTTGGTTGAGTTGGACGAAGCCGTAGCCGTGTTCGGCGGTGGTGTCGGGGTCGAAGTTGGTGACGTCGGTGGCGGTGCGTAGGTCGGTGAGGGTTTCGTCGGGGTTGAGGGTGGGTTGGGTCAGGGTGGTGATGCCGGCGGTGGTCATGGCGGTTTGGACGTCGGGGTCGTTGCGGTAGGCGTTGGCGCGTTCGCGCAGGAGCAGGTAGGTGCTCATGTTGGCGCGGGCGGAGTTCCAGACGCCGGTGATGTCCTCGGTGCGGGAGGGTTTGTAGTCGAAGTGGCGGGGGCCGGTGTAGGCGGGTCCGGTGCCTGGTGCGGTGCCGGGGGCGCCGTGTTCGAGCAGGTCGACGGTGAAGAAGGCGGACAGCAGGTCGCCGTGGCCGAAGACGAGGTCCTGGTCGTATTTGATGGAGCGTTGCCCGTTGAGGTCGAGGTGGAACAGTTTGTCGGCCCATAGGGCTTGGGCGATGCCGGCGGTGTAGTTGAGCCCGGCCATCTGCTCGTGCCCGACTTCGGGGTTGACCCCGACGATGTCGCCGTGGTCGAGTTCGGCGATGAAGGCCAGCGCGTGGCCCACGGTGGGCAGCAGGATGTCCCCGCGCGGCTCGTTGGGTTTGGGTTCGATCGCGAACCGGATCGGGTAACCCTGCTCTTTGACGTAGCCGGCCAGGGTGTCGATGCCCTCGCGGTAGCGGTCCAGTGCCGCGCCGATGTCTTTCGCGCCGTCGTATTCCGCGCCCTCGCGCCCGCCCCAGAACACGTAGGTCTGGGCCCCCAACTCCGCGGCCAGGTCCAGGTTGCGGGCCACCTTGGCCAACGCGAAGCGGCGCACCGAGCGCTCGTTGCTGGTGAACCCGCCGTCCTTGAACACCGGATGGGTGAACAGGTTCGTGGTCATCATCGGCACCACCAACCCGGTCTCGGCCAGCGCGTCACGAAACCGGGCGATCACCTTGTCCCGTTCCCCGGCCGAGGACCCGAACGGGATCAGATCATCATCATGGAAGGTGACCCCCCACGCCCCCAACCCCGCCAACCGGTGCACCGACTCCACCGGATCCAGCGGCGCCCGCGTCGCATCACCGAACGGATCACGACCCGGCCACCCCACCGTCCACAACCCGAAACTGAACCGATCATCCTTCGTCGCCTGCAGTGCCATGGTGTGTCCCTTCATCGGGTCCGGGGTGGTGCGGTCGAGTCCCGCACCACGAGTTCGGTGGCCAATTCGACGTGATGTGAGTCCACGTGTTCGCCGGCGGCGAGGCGCAGCGCGGTCCGCAGGGCGACAGCGCCCATCTTACGCAGCGGCTGCGCCACCGCGGTCAGCGGCGGTGAGGCCACCCGGGCTGCTTCAGTGTCGTCGAACCCGACGACACTGAGATCTTGCGGAACTCGCAATCCGTGCAGCCGCGCAGCTTCCACGACGCCGAGCGCCGTCTCGTCGTTCGCTGCGAAAATCGCACTCGGCGGCTGCGGCAACTCGAGCAGCGCCGCACCCTCGACCAGTCCGTCCTCGTAGCGGAATTCGCCGGTGCGCAGGTAGCCCTTCCCGATGCGCGCGCCGGCGGCCTCCATGGCACCGCGGTACCCCGACATCCGTGCCTGGTTGCAGGCCGCAGTCTGGGTGCCGCCGATGTAGGCGATGCGCCGGTGTCCGAGGTCGAGCAGATGCTGGGTGGCGGTGTACCCGCCGGCGAAGTTCGTGCAGCCGATGCTGGTGACGCGGGCCCGCGGCATGTTGATCGGATCCAGGACCACGATCGGCAGCCGGGCCCGCCACAGCGCGGCGACCTCACCCGCGGACAGCTCGCTGGCGGCGGCGATCACCGCGCGCCGCCCGGCGGAGGTCAGCTGCCGTACCCATTGCGACGGACTGATCGCCGGGATCGCGCGTTCTTCGCGCGGACGGCGCGTGACGACGATGTCGAGACCGATCTCGGCCGCCTCGTCGACCACGCCGTACATGATCTCGGTCGAGTAGGCGGTGAGCCGGCCGTGGAAGAGCAACTCGACGGTCGGCACCCGCGCCGGCTCCACCCGGCGCGCGACGTAGGCATGTTCGGCCAACAGGCCCTCGACCCGGGCGCGGGTTGTCGGCGCGACGTCGGGGCGACCGTTGACCACCTTCGAGACAGTCGCCACGGAAACCCCGGCGACCGACGCGATGGTCGCCAGCGTGGTCCGTCCTCCGTTGCTCGACACGACGTCTCCGGCCCGGGTCTAGGTCCGGCGCGCCGGTGTGACTTCGACCGGCACCGTCAGCCGACGGTCGGACCCGACTGCGCGCACCGATCCGGTGAGCCGCACGGTATCGCGGCAGGGCAGGTCGGCCGACGACGTGCCGACCAGCACGACGATGTCACCCGGTTCGACGATGCGGGTCATCGTGCGATCGGTGTAGGCGGTGCGGTCGGCGTGCACGTGGAAACACACGTCGGCCGCGGCTCCGGGTTGGAGCGTCACCCGCGCGAACCCGGCGAGCTGCTTCACCGGCCGCGCCACCTCGGCGATCACGTCGTGCAAGTACAGCTGCACGACCTCGTCACCGGCGCGTGAGCCGGTGTTGCGAACCGCAACGGTCACCGCGAACTCACCGTCGGTGCCGACCTCGTTCGCGTCGGTCCGCAGATT
Source organism: uncultured Actinomycetota bacterium (assembly GCA_963718805.1). GTDB lineage: Bacteria > Actinomycetota > Actinomycetes > Mycobacteriales > Jatrophihabitantaceae > Jatrophihabitans. Next base: position 525,562 of record CAVQZY010000002.1, read on the forward strand.
ACTAATTTCGAAACTCGTATAGGAGCTACCGTGGCCGAACGGGAACTGCGGTGTGGTGTCGAGGCTGCTGATACCCGCGCTCTCGGCACTGCCCAGTGGCGGCTGCAGGTAGGTGCGTGGCTGGCCGCCCCGCAGCCGCGGCACCTGCACCGGGAGCTTTCCACTGGGGTTGATGCGCCCGGACAGCACCCCGGCGATCGCGGCACCGCCCTCCTCGCCGGGCATGAACGCCTGGACGAGCGCGCCGGCGCGGCCGGCCACCTCGCCGAGGGCGTACGGGCGGCCGGACACCACAACGATCACGACCGGGGTGCCGGTCCCGAGCAGCGCGTCGAGCAACTCGGCCTGAACGCCTGGCAACTGCAGGTCCTCGACGTCGCAGCCCTCGCCGGAGGTGCCGTGCCCGAACAGACCGGCCCGGTCGCCCACCAGCGCGATGCACACGTCGGCATCGGTGGCGGCGGCGACGGCGGCGCCGAATCCAGACCGGTCGTTGCCGCTGACCCCGCACCCCGGCTCGTGCACAATCTCGGTGTCGGGCAGCTCGGCGCGCAATGCCTCGACGGCGCTGGGGATCTCGACACCGAGGTCGGTCTGGCCGAAGCGCGGCAGCACGTGGTTGGGGAACGAGTAACACCCGAGGAAGGTCCGTGGGTCGGCGGCGCACGGCCCGACCACGGCCACCCGCCGCGGCGAAGGGCGGTCGGCGCCGACCAACGGCAACGTGGTCCCGGCGTCGAGCAGCACGATCGAGCGTTCGGCGAGCCGGCGCGCTATGTCGCGGTTGGCCGGCGAGTCGAGATCCGTGTCGGCCGCGGCGCGCACCGAACCTTCCGGCGTCCAGTCCAAATCCAGCAGTCCGAGCTCCACCTTCTGGGTCAGTGCCCGGCGCGCGGCGCGCTCGACCAGTTCCTCGGCGATGTCGCCGCGCTCGACCGCGTCGACCAGGCCTGCCCCGTAGCCGATGGTGTCGGGGAGTTCGACGTCGATGCCGGCGGCTAATGCCTGTAGTCCCGCGCCGTCGGCATCGGCGGCGATGCGGTGCATGGCGGCGAGGAACGGCACCGCCCAGTAGTCCGACACAACGGTTCCGGTGAACCCCCACTGCCCGCGCAGCACGTCGGTGAGCAGCCAGCTGTCCGCGCCGGCGGGTACGCCGTCGACGTCGGAGTAGGAGTTCATCACCGATCCGACACCGGCGGCCACGACGGCGGTCTCGAACGGCGGGAGGATGACGTCGAGCAGCTCGCGCCGCCCCATCGAGACCGGTCCGTGGTTGCGCGCGGCGCGCGACGCGGAGTACCCGGCGAAATGCTTGAGCGTGGCGAGCACGCCCGCGCTCTGCAGTCCGCGCACGTACGCGGCACCGAGCATGGCGACGAGGTACGGGTCCTCGCCGATCGTCTCCTCCACCCGGCCCCAACGGTAGTCACGCACGACATCGAGGACGGGCGACAAACCCTGGTGGACCCCGAGCGCGGCCATGTCCCGGCCGATCGCCGAGGCCATTTCCTCGACGAGGCCCGGGTCGAAGGTGGCGCCCCACGCAATGGCCGCCGGATAGACGGTGGCGGCGAAGGTGGTGAAGCCGGTCAGGCATTCCTCGTGCACCAGCGCCGGGATGCCGAGACGTGACGATTCGAGCACGATGCGGTGCTGCCGCACGGCCTCGGCCGCGCCCTGCTCGGCGGTGACCGGTGCACTGCCGTAGACGCGGGTGAGGTGGCCCAGGCCATCGCGGCTGGCGTCCTCCAGCGAGCGCGAGCCGCCCGCGGCGAACACCTCTTGCATCGGCGCGACGTCGAAGGTGATCGTGTCCGTTTCGTTATCCGTAACATTCGGCGACTGGTCGGCGGCGACGCCGCCCAGGTCGCTGCCCACCCAGCGGCTGCCGAGTTGCGCAACCTTTTCGGCGAGTGTCATCCGGGCGAGCAGCAGCTCGACGCGCTCGGCGACGGGCAGTGTGGTGTTCTGCCAGGGTCGTGGACCGGCCGGCAGCTCCTCGTCGTGCACCGAAACACTCCTCGTCCGAACAATATCGGCAGTCGCCTCGAAACATTTCGGAGACGGACCGAAGGTCTCGGAGGGCTGAATTGTGGGCAGATCGTTGGAAAGTCTCAATGAAGATAACGGATTGAGCACGTTCACTCTGAACCATGGCGGAGCTTTGTTCAAGGCTATTGACATGCCCATCTCGAAAACCTACGCTCCCGTCCAACGGTTTGCGGCAACCCGTGAGAGCGCGATCATCAGAGTGTAGCCGGATGGTCCCGCTGCGTCATTCATCGGTTCCGGGTACCGCGTCCACAACCCGACATCCGCGGTACGCCGCGACGCTCGAGTACGGAGATCAGCGTGGAATCTCATGGAATGTCCCGCCGCAACTTCCTCGGCCTGGCAGCACTCAGCGTGCCGGTTCTCGCCGGGGCAGCGGCCTGCAGCAGCTCCGGGCCGAGTAAGCCGGGGGCCGGAGGCGGCACCGCAAGCGCTGCCAGTGCGGCCGGCGGTGGCGCCAAAGGCAGCGCAACCTACTGGTTCCTGAGCGGCCCGCCGCAGCAGGCCATCCGGGAGAACTCGGTCAAGGCGTTCAACAAGATCGGCAAGACCGGCAAGGTCTCGCTACCTCGAGTTCCAGAACGACGCGTACAAGACCAAGATCAAGACCGCTATCGGCGCCGGCCAGGCACCGACCATCATCTGGGGCTGGGGCGGCGGCGGGCTGCGCAGCTACGTGCAGGCCAATCAGGTGATGGACCTGACCAGCTGGTTCGCCGAGAACCCGGACGTGAAGAACAAGCTGTTCCCGGCCGCGTTCGGTGCAGCCACCGTCAACGGCAAGATCTACGCGATGCCGTCCGAAGCGGTGCAACCGATCATCCTCTTCTACAACAAAAAGGTGCTCGACAAGGTCGGCGTCGAGCCGCCGAAGTCGTGGAACGACATCCTCGAGATGGTGCCCAAGATCAACGCCAAGGGTGTCGCTCCCTTCTCGCTCGGTGGCCAGTCGCGCTGGACCAACATGATGTGGCTGGAGTACCTGTTCGACCGCATCGGCGGTCCCGATGTCTTCAATGCCGTCTACAACGGCGAGAAGAACGCATGGTCGAACCCGGCATCGATCGAGGCGCTCACCCAGACGCAGAAGCTGATCAAGATGAACGGCTTCATCAAGGGATTCTCGTCGGTCACCGCCGACTCCAACGCCGACCAGGCGCTGCTGTACACCGGCAAGGCCGCAATGATGCTGCACGGGTCCTGGACCTACGGCAACATGAAGACAGCAGGCGGTGACTTCGTCACCGGCGGGCACCTCGGGTGGATGAACTTCCCGCCGGTCGACGGCGGCAAGGGCGACCCGAGCAACCAGTACGGCAACCCGGGGCAGTACCTGTCGATTTCGTCGAAGGCCTCCGACTCGCAGAAGAAGGTCGCGCTCGACTACTTCAAGAACGGCGTGCTCACCGACGCCGAGGTCAAGGAGTGGATCAAGACGGGTAGCGTGCCGATCGTCAAGACGGCCGCCGATCAACTCAGCTCGGCCGGCGACGATGCGACCTTCCTGAAGTTCGTCTACGACATCTCCAGCCAGGCCAAGAACTTCGGCCAGTCGTGGGACCAAGCGCTCAGCCCTACCGCCGCCGAGGTGCTCCTCGACAACATCGCCAAACTCTTCCAGTTGTCGGTCTCGCCGCAACAGTTCGCCAGCAACATGAACGCGGTCATCGGTAAATGACCGCGGTCGCGCCGCCGACCCCACTGACCGCGCCGCCGCCCGCGTCAGCACGTGGGCGGCGGCAGCGCTCGCTGAGTTGGCTCGCGCTGCCGGCACTGTTCTTCTTCATCGCATTCGGGTTGATCCCGCTGATCGGTGTGGTGCTGCTCAGCTTCTGCAGCTGGGACGGCATCGGCGCGATCCACCCGTCCGGTCTCACCAGTTGGCGCGAGGCGCTCAGCGACCCGGGTCTGCCGCATGCGATCGAGGTCACGTTCGTATTGATGATCCTCTCCTGGCTGTTCCAGACGCCGATGAGCATTCTGCTCGGGGTGTTCCTTGCGGGGCATCAGCGCTACCGGGCGTTCCAGTCGGTGTTCTTCATCCTGCCGTTGCTCCTGAGCTCCGCGGCGGTCGCGATCACCTACAAGGCGCTGCTGGACCCGAACTTCGGGCTCGGCGCTGGCCTGCACATGGCCTTCCTCAGTCAGGACTGGCTGGGTCAGTCGAACCTTGCCGTCGCCACCGTCGTGTTCGTGGTGTCCTGGCAGTTCATCCCGTTCCACTCACTGATCTATCAGGGTGGCGTCGCGGCAGATCCCACGTTCGATGTACGAGGCGGCGCAGCTCGACGGTGCGGGCCGGGTGCGCCAGTTCTTCAGCATCACGTTGCCGCAGCTGAAGTACACGATCATCACCTCGTCGACGCTGATGGTCGTCGGCTCCGTCACCTTCTTCGATCTGCTGTTCGTGCTCACCCAGGGCGGCCCGGGCGACGCCACCACCAACCTGGCGTTGAAGATGTACAAGACCGGGTTCCAGGGCAACCTGATGGGTCCGGCCAGCGCCTTCGCGGTGATGATCGTTCTGCTCGGCCTGGCGCTGGCGCTGTTGTTGCGCCGGCTCGGCGGCCGCGACGTCACGGCCAGCCAGCTCGAGGGAGCTTGACATGACGAGCGCGACCCTGGAGAAGCGCAAACCGGAGGTCACCCAGGAGGGAATTCGCGAGGCGAAGGTCCGGCACTTCGTCGGGCTGAACTGGCTCGGTGGCACCGCGTCCTGGATCTGGTTCGTCGATCGTGATGCTGCCGATCTACTGGATCGTCATCACCAGCCTGAAGACGCAGAGCAACTACTTCGCCACGAACCCACTGGTGCCACCGAGCGATCCGACGCTCGAGAACTACCGAGTGGTTCTCAAGGCCGACTTCGTCCGGTACTTCCTCAACAGCGCCGTCGTGACCATCGGTGCCACCGTGCCCGCGGTGCTGATCTCGTTCATGGCGTCCTACGCCATCATCCGCGACCACCGCCGCATCTTCCTGCGTCGGACGAGCGGGCTGTTCCTGATGGGGCTGGCCATCCCGCTGCAGGCGGTGATCATCCCGATCTACCTGTTGATCATCAAGTTGAAGCTGTACGACACCCTCCTGGCGATGATCTTGCCGTCGATCGCGTTCGCGATACCGCTCTCGGTGCTGGTGATCACCAACTTCGTCCGCGACGTGCCGTCCGAGCTGTTCGACTCGATGCGGGTCGACGGCGCGACCGAGTGGGCAATGCTGTGGAAGCTGGCGTTCCCGCTGACCCGCCCGGCGCTCATCACCGTCACGATTTACCAGGGTCTGACCATCTGGAACAACTTCATCCTCCCCCTCGATCCTGACCCAGAGCCCGGACCGGCGCACCTTGCCGCTGGCGCTGTGGAACTTCCAGGGCCAGTACAGCGTCAACATCCCTGCGGTGCTCGCAGCGGTGCTGCTGACCGCGCTGCCGATCGTCGTGCTCTACATCGTCGGCCGGCGGCAGATGGTCAGCGGTCTGAGCGCCGGGATCAGCAAGTAGCCCGCGCGGGTCCCAGGACCCAATCGACCAGGAAAGCAGTCCATCGTGACCCTCAGCGAATCTGTGCACGTCGACCCGCGCCGCGGGAACCGATCGACGCCCCATCCCGCCCGGCTTCCTGCTGGGCGCGGCGACCGCCGCGTACCAGATCGAGGGCGCCGTCGCGGAGGACGGCCGCAAGCCGTCGATCTGGGACACGTTCAGCCACACTCCCGGCAAGATCATCACCGGGGAGAACGGCGACGTCGCGTGCGACCACTACCACCGGATGGACGAGGACGTCGCGCTGATGGCCGACCTCGGGCGTGGACGCCTACCGGTTCTCGATCGCCTGGCCGCGGATCATCCCGGACGGGTCCGGCCCGGTCAACCAGCGCGGGCTCGACTTCTACTCGCGGCTCGTCGATGCGCTGCTGGCGCGGCGGCATCACGCCGTACCTGACGCTGTACCACTGGGACCTGCCGCAGCCGCTGGAGGATGCCGGCGGCTGGACGAACCGCGCCACCGCCGAACGCTTCGCCGAGCTACGCACAGGTGGTCGCCGGCGCGCTCGGCGACCGGGTGCGGAACTTCACGACGCTCAACGAGCCGTGGTGCAGCGCGTTCCTCGGCTACGGCGCCGGCGTGCACGCCCCGGGATCACCGACAACGCCGCGGCGCTGGCCGCGGCGCATCATCTCAACCTCGCGCACGGGCTGGGCGCGAGCGCGCTGCGCTCGGCTCCTGCCGAGCGACGCGCAGGTCGCGCTCACCCTCAACCCGGCGCGGGTGATCGCGGCATCGCGAACCGGCCGGCGGACCAGCGTGCGGCGCGGCACGTCGACACGCTCGCGAACGACATATTCCTGAAACCGGTATTCGACGGCCACTACCCCGACGAGCTGCTGACCGACCTGCGACACCTCACCGACTGGTCGTTCATCCGCGACGGCGACCTCGCCCTGATCAACGTGCGGCCGGACGTGCTCGGGGTGAACTTCTACGCGCCGGCCCGGATCGCCGCGCCCACGCCGGAGCTGATCGAGCAGATCACCCGCCGGTGGACCAACGACCCCGCCGTCGCCACCGGCCCGAGCCGTTACCCGGGTACCGACCAAGCTGTCGCGGTGCCGCAGCAGGGCCCGTACACCGCGATGGGCTGGCCGATCAACGCCGGCAGCTTCACCGACCTGCTCCTCGATCTGCACCGGCGCCATCCCGACGTGCCGATGCTGATCACCGAGAACGGCGCGGCGTTCGAGGACGTCGTGTCCGCCGACGGGTCCGTGCACGACGCGGACCGCACCGCGTATCTGCGCGCGCACCTGGGTGCGGTGCTCGACGCCGTCGACGCCGGCGTGGACGTGCGCGGCTACTTCGTGTGGTCGCTGCTGGACAACTTCGAGTGGGCGTGGGGCTACTCGATGCGCTTCGGGATCGTGCACGTCGACTTCGAGACCGGGCAGCGGACGCCTCAAGGACTCCGCGCGCTGGTTCGCCGCCACGACCGACACCCGCCACATCAGCGACCCCGCCACATAGCTGACCCCGCCACATCGGCCGACCCCGCCGCCGGCCGTGGCCGCCGCCGCCCCGTCGCTCCCAGTCCTCCAAGTACCCCACGTCCCCCAAATCCGACTCTTGCAACGAGACGACCACGCGCGGGCCGAGATTTTGGCCATCTGATTGCAAGAGTGGGACTCGCGACGTCGCCCAGGGCCAGGCGATGCTCGCGGCCGGCGGCCCTGACAGCCGCGAAGGTGGCGCCTCCCGGCCGTCGCGACGACTGCGCCGCCGGCCGGCCGCCTCGTCGAAAGCTGGCCCGGCCGACCGGCGGCAGTGACTGGTTGGTGCGTCGCAACCGCGGCGTCATCATGGGGCGATGACTCGGTCGCGTTGCGGCAGTGGCCTCGACTGCGCCGACCCGCGCGCGCCGCGACCGCCGGCCACCTGGCCCGACGGCCCGGTGCCGCAGCAGGCGCACCTGGACTGCGAGGTCTCGACGGGTCGGCGCTCGCCGCGACCTACCGGCTTGGCGCTCGACCCCGGTGCGACGCTGTTGCGGGACAGAGCACCGATCACGCGGGAGCGGCTCTACGTGCTCGGCGATCCGGCGGGCCATCCGTTCTGCATCTTCGCCGACCTCTGACCTAGCCGTCCGAGTCGGGTTGCGGTGCCCAGGCCCGTGATGCGACCGACAACGCATTCCACGCGTTGATCGTCACGATGAGGGCGAGCAGCGCGGCGACTTCGTCGGGGCTGTAGTGCTCGGCGACGGCGCGCGTAGGCCGAATCCGGAACGTGGGTGTCGGCGACGCGGGTGACCTGCTCGGTGAAGGCGAACGCAGCGCGCTCGCGAGCGGTGAAGAACGGGGACTCCTCCCATACCGCGACCGCAGCGATCGTTGCTCGCTCTCGCCCGCCGCGCGGGCATCCCTGGTGTGCATGTCGACGCAATAGGCGCAGCCGTTGAGCTGGGACGCGCGGACCCGGACGAGCTCTCGCAATCCGGCGTCGAAGTCGACACGGTCGAGTTCTCTGACCGAAACGGTGTCCAGGTGTGCCATGGCCTTCCCGAACGCGGCGGCATGGCTGTCGATGTCGAGTCGGACGGGGATCGTGATCGCTGTCATGGGATCGACGATAGGAAGTGATCGGCCCAGCAATACGGTCCAATATCGCGGCGGATAGTTGGGCCAATATCGGTGGCCTCGATCTGCACGCCGACCTCGACCGCGCCGCGCGGCGGTTGCGGGCATCGCTGGAAGATGCGTTGCGGTCGGCGGTCCGCGACGGCAGATTGCCCGCAGGCACGACGCTGCCTCCGTCGCGGGTGCTGGCCCTCGTCGCGGCGCTTGCCGAGTGAGGTCGGTCAGGTCTCGACGACCCTGACGACGCCCTTAGTCCCGTCGATCTCCAGCATTGCGCCGTCCGGAATGCGCAGCCGGGCGTCGCGCACGGAGACCACGCACGGGACGCCGAGCTCGCGGCTGACGATGGCGGCGTGGCTGGCGGCCGCGCCGACGTCGCACACGACGCCGCCGGCGATCAGGAACAGCGGTACCCAGGACGGGATCGGTGGTCGAGCAGACGAGGATGTCGCCGGGCTCCACCGCACTGATCTCGGACAGGTCGAAGACCACTCGGGCCGGGCCGGTGGCGTGGCCGGGCGCGACCCCGAGGCCGGTCAGCTCGTCGCCGGCGCCCGGCGAGCTCGGAGCCGCGATCGGCGCGACGCCGCCACGACGAGATCGGCGGGATCGGCTCGCCGTGGGCGACGATGTAGGGCGGGATCCGGGTATTGAGGTCGGCGAGTATATCGGCCCGCTCGGCCAGGCGCTGTGCCCAGCCGTCGGTGGTGGCGACACTCGGGTCCAGCTCGCGAGTCGAGCAGCATGAACACGTGCTTCGGATCTCGAAGCGCACCGGACCCGGCCCAGCGCCGGCCGAGTTCGGCGAACGGCAGCCGCGCTTCGAGCATGACGCGCACTGCGGCATCCTTGGCCGCCTCCCGCGCCTGGTAGAACACGGCCCCGGACTGCAGACCGGCGGCCAGCATGCCGCTGTTGGCCGGCGTCGTCGGCGACGAACGCCCGCAACTCGGCGACGGCCTCGTCGCGCCGTGCGCTGATCGCCGCGGTGCGGTTGTCGGGGGACTGGTGGTCGACCTGGCGTCGCAGCTTGTCGATCATGCCGAGCGGCAGGAGCGGGTTCATGACCCAGCTGTCGGACATGATCTCCCACTCGTTCGGGCCGCGGTGCCCGTCGACGGCGATCATCTCGTCGAAGTCCCGCACGAACCGCGCGGCGGCCGGGTCCGACGAGCCGCGCAGCCGGTCGAGTGCGCCTGTCGGGCCCCGCGTCGAGTTCGCGCGACACCGCCTCGTTGTCACGGGCGGGCCGCGAGAGCCGCCACAGCCGGCGCGCGGTGCCCGCGCTCTCGACATCGCCGATCGCGCTGAATGCCTCCACCGCGAGCTCCGGCTTACCGAAAGCCGCGGCCAGTCCGCCGACGATGCCGGGACCCGGCGGCGGCGGCGATCGTGACGACCGTGTAGACGTCCCAGGTCGGCGCGCAGCCGGAGGTTCGTCTCGCGCCCGAACTCGATCAGCTCGGCGTCGGACAGCGATGCCAGGTCCGGGCGATCGGTGACCCACTCGTGTACCTGCGCGATGAAATCGGTGAGGTACTGCGGCTGGCGGTCGGCGCCGAGCACGCCGGCGAACACCTCACCGATGGCTGCACTGCGCTCGGCCGACTCGTCGCGCGGATCCGGTACATAGGGCGGCACGGTCGGGTTCTTGCCGAAGAACGATTCGTCGATCATGTCCGGACTGCCGCCGGGCGTGCGCACGCCGAACACTCGGCCCACCGACACCTGGTTGAAGAAATAGCCGCCCCAGTTGCCGAACGTCTCCGGCACCGGCCACGCGAACTCGTCCGGCGTGAACCCGCCGAGTGAGCACCAGCCGTCGGCGACGCCCGGGCAGATGCCCTGCGCCCAGCTCAGACTCCAGCCCAGCGGCGAGAGCGGTTTTGGCCCGACCTCGTCGGCGTTGCCTCGCGTGTACAGCGGAAAGCGTTCGCTGGTAGGGGTATCGGTGATCCACGTGTCCACGGTTCCTCCGTACTGCGCCGCTCGGTTGTCGGACGGTAGCACCGGACCTCAGCCGCGGCGGATGCGGACCGTGTTCGCCCAGGCGGCGATGAGCATGGGGTCGCCGCTGGTGGCCGCGCCGCCGTCGCGGTTCCACAGCCACAGGTACAGCTGCGTCGACGTACCGGTGACCGTGGCGGCGGCGGTGCTCGCATCGTCGACGACCTCGGCCGCGTTGCGTTCGCCGCCGAAGGTCAGCAGCCAGCTCGGCCCGTCGGTGGCGGCGAGTCCGACAGACCCCGGCCCTGCAATGGCGAACGGTCGCGCCCGCGCGAACGTCAACAGCTCGGCGATGCCGTCCTGGGCGAAGTCGGGAGTGAACACGGTGCGGGTGCCGCCCGCGGCCTGCACGTCGGCGCGGTGGATGGCCGTCTCGTGCGCCTGTCGCCGTGCCCAGAAGCGCACCGGGTCGTCGGCTCGGATCAGGGTCGCGACCGCGATGTCGGACGGCGCCGTGCGCAGCGTCGAGACCAACGTCGACAGACCGTCGACGAACCACTCGCTCAGTTCGTCGTCCGAACTCGGCCCGGCCTCGGTCAGCTCGCCGGCGGTGTCGAGGACGGTGGCCCGCGAGTCGATGACCCCCTTCGTCCATCGGTGAATCGCGCCGGTGTGCCGCACCAGCTCGCCGGCGGTCCAGCCGACGCACGGAACCGGCGCGCCCCAACCGACCTGGGCTGCCGTTCGGATCAGCAGTGTCCCCTCGGCCTCGAGGTGGTCGACGAGTTCGCCCGTCTGCTCGATCATCGGCCCTCGCTTTCGACGGTCGATGCCGGACATTGCGTGCCGGCGACCGACAGGTATCAGTATCACGCCCGTCCTCAGTACCTCTTCAGGCAAACGAGATCTGCGAGGTCGAGGGGGAGCCGTGGCAACGACATACAGAATTCATCCGGCTATCGGGGTAGCGCGGGTCGGCAACAGCCCGGGTGACTTCTTCGTCGGGCCGGAGCGGATTCGGCAACGGCCGCAGCCGACCGGTGGGTTCAAGGACGACGAATGCCGGGTGAAGCGACAAGCGGCTCGTTTCCGGATCTACGCACATCACGACGACGGGAGCGTCGAAGAGGTCACCGCGAGCCAGGCCGACATCAGCTGGACCGTGCACCTGGTCAACAGGAAGGCAGCGCACCCGAACCGCGGCAACAGCGAGCCGGCGACCGCGCTCACCATCGATCCCGGCCAGCGGACCCTTGTCGGTCCGGACGCATCGGCGAGATTCGACACCGGCACGATCGCGTTCAGCGGCCAACCGGTGGCCACGGTGCCGCTCGGCGAGATCCGCACCGACGACGACGGCCGGCTGCTCGTGCTCGGCGGCGCCGGTCACAGCGCGTCGCCGGCGAACAATCTCATCGGCGGCTTCTGGGGCAACGCCGGTTGGTACGACGACATCTCCGACGGATCGGTGACCGCGTCGATCACGCTGGAGGGCAGCGGTGACACGCCCGCCGTCGACGGCGCGTGGGTGCTCGTCGCGCCGCCCAAGTTCGCCCCGCACCAGGACAGCGTGACCACCCTCTTCGACCGGCTGCTGCAACGCATGATCGACCTCGGGCTCGTGAACGCGCCCACTACCACGTCGTACACCGATGACATCTACCCGATCCTCGAGCGGGCCCGGGAGATGAAGTGGGTGGAGACGACGTTCGGTGCGCACACGTGGGCGGATCCCGTCACCAGCCAGAGCGTGGTCGACGCAATCGTCGGCCGGGTGGGCAATCCAGGTGGTGGCGGCGGTGACATGCCGGACCTCAACGGCTCCGACTCACGAGTCACGCCGACCCAGTACGCGCACCTGCAGCGGTGGCAGGCGGGCGCCTACGCCAACGACTGGACCGGCGTGCCGGCGGCCGAGGCGACCGTGTCGCCCGAAGGCTTGGATCGAGCCGCGTTGGAGGCCTGCGTCGGGGGCGCGTTCTTCCCGGGCATCGAGGCCGGCGGGCTCAATGCCGGCGACCGGCCGATCCTCGAAAAGCCTTACACTGCAGCGTTTCGGATCGACCATTCGCAGGTGAACCCGGGGGACATTTCGCAGGCGATGGCGTTGCCGTGGCAGGCCGACTTCAACGCCTGTGCGGACAACTGGTGGCCGGTTCCTCGACCCAACGACGTGTACACGACGCCGGGCGGCTCGTCCGTGCGATGGAGCCGCGACGTCGCGAACGCCGACGAGATGGTGAGCGAGTGGAACCGGCTCGGCTTCGTGGTCGAGCAGGGTGCCGACCATCTCGAGACGCAACACTGCGACGAGCTGTCCATCACCTTGCTGACTCCGCACCTGGACTTCCTCGACGTGCCGCAGGGCCCGATGAACATGGTGCGCGAGATCCCTATGGCGATCACGTTCGAGGTGGTGTCGCCCTCGGCCGCGCTCACCTTCCAATACGCAACCGGCGGCGCACCCAATCATCCGCAACTCGTCGCAGCGACGACGTCCGACACGGTCGGCCCGACCGCAGCCGACGCGGTCGCATCCGCGCAGCTGTGGATCGTGTTCCGCACCGACGTTGCGGGCAACGCGATCGCGACGCAGACCGTGACGGTGCAAGAGACCGTGACGGGCCGTACCTGGCAGGTGACCATCGACGGCAACACCGTTGCGCGGGTCACGACCGCGACCGCACTCACCCTCGACCGCTCCGGCAGCATGAGCGATGACCGCGGCGACGGGCAGTCGAAGCACGACTCGCTGCAGCAGGCCGCGAACATGTTCGTCGACCTCATGCTCGCCGGCGACGGCGTCGGGATCGTGCGGTTCAACTCCGACGCGCAGGTGCTGCAGAACGTGCTCGAACTCGACGACGGAGGCATCTCCGATCTCAACCGCGGCGCGACGCACGACATCGTGAACGGCAACGGCCTCGACCCGTCCGGCAACACCTCCATCGGGGACGGGATCTACGAGGCACGCGGCATTCTCGACGCAGCGAGCGGGTTCGACCAGCAGGCGCTGGTGGTGCTGACCGACGGGTTGGAGAACTCGCCTCGCTGGATTTCTGATGTCGCAAGCCAGATCGACGCCAAGACGTACGCCGTCGGCCTGGGCCAGCCGCAGAACATCAGCACGGCCGCGCTGCAGACGCTTTCGGGCAACAATGGCGGCTACCTGCTGACCACCGGCGCAATCAGCGGCGACAACCGGTTCGCGCTGCAGAAGTACTTCCTGCAGATCCTGTCCGGCATCAACAACGCCGACATCGTGCTCGACCCGACCGGAGTGATCCGCGGCGACGATCTCGTGCGTATCCCGTTTCGCGTCAACGACGCCGACACCGGTGTCGAGGTCGTGCTGCTCACCCCGTTGCCGAACGTCGTCGACTTCCGGCTGCAGACACCCAACGGGCTGCTCATCGAGCCGTGGCAGGCGGCGGCCGAGCCCGGCATGCAGTTCGGCATCTCCGACGGCAGCGCGTTCTACCGGATCGCCCTACCCGTGCAGCCCGTGCCGGGGCGCTTCGAGCAGGTCGGCACCTGGCACGCCGTGTTCCGGCTCGGCAAGCCGCGCACCGATCCTGCGATCACCGAGACCGACCGCACCGTGCTGCTCGGCCGGCCCCGCGGCGACGTACGGCCGCCGCGCCGCCTGACCGAGCGCGAACGCAGCTTCGCCCTCACCCGGGGGCCGGCCGCGGCCGCCACGAATGCCGCGGGTGTGGTCGGCAACCGCCGGGCGCTGCCCTACAGCCTGGTGGTGCACGCCTACTCGAACCTGTCGCTGACCGCCGACCTGGAGCAGGACAGCCACCGACCGGGCGGCACCGTCACCGTCGGCGCCCGGGTCACCCAATCGGGGCTGCCGATCGCCGATGCGAACGTGTGGGCCGAGGTGAGCGCGCCCGACGACACCATCGCACAACTCGCCTTCGAGCCGAACGGCGACGCGTGGGCCGCATCGTTCGTCGCGGCCCGCCCCGGCACGTACCGGGTCCGGGTACGCGCGCGCGGGCGCACTCGCGCAGCAGTCGGGTTCGACCGCGAACAGACGCTGACGGCCACCACCTGGCGCGGCGCCGGGGATCCGGGCGACCCGGCGAGCTCGTCCGGCGGCCCCAGTCCGCGGGACCCGGGCGGGTGCCTGTGCGATCTGCTGGAATGCCTGTTCGGCGGGCCGGACGAGCGCGGCGCATTGACCGACGAGTTCCTCAAGCGACTGGCCGAACTCGGCATCGACGTCAAGGCGTTGAAGACCTGCATCGAGAAGCACCGCGAGCGAGACGATCGCGACGCCCGGTGACCGGCTGTCACGACGTCGCGATCGCCGGCGGCGGCCCGGCGGGCACAGCCCTCGCCGGCCGGCTCGCCGCGGCCGGGCGATCGGTGGTCGTCGTCGAGAGCAGTGGCTACGCGCGGGAGCGGGTCGGCGAGTCGCTGGCCCCGGCGGTGGCGCCGCTGCTGCGCGATCTTGGGGTGTGGGAGTCGTTTCTTCGGCTCGGGCCGCTGCCCTCGTGGGGCACCCGCAGCCGGTGGGGTGGCGAAGCGGTCGAATCGCACAGCCATCTCACCAACGCCTACCAGCACGGATGGCATGTCGACCGGCGGGCGGTCGACGAGCTGCTCGCCGAGTCGGCGCAGCAGCGGGGGGCCGAGGTGCGGCGTGGCTGCCGGGTGCGAGCGATCGCGTACGACGGCCAGGCGTGGTCGCTACAGGTCGGAGCCGGACCGGCGCTCCGTGCTCGGGTGGTCGTCGATGCAACCGGCCGGCAGGCGGTGCTCGCCCGCCGGCTCGGCGCGCGGCGCCTGGTCTTCGACCGGCTCGTCGGAGTCGGCGGGCGCTGGCAGCGTGCGGGCGCGGCCGGTCAGTATGTGCTGGTCGAGGCCGTCGCCGCGGGCTGGTGGTACTCCGCGCCGTTGCCCGGCGGCGAACTGATCACGATGCTGATGACCGACGCCGATCTCTCCCGCCTCGCCCGGCTGCGTGACATGTCGCCGTGGCTGGGCGCACTGCGCGGTGCGTCGGCGACGTCGGCCCGCACCGCCGGAGCCCACCGCACGGGCGCGATGAGCGTCGAAGCGGCCACCAGCGTCCGCACCCGGCGCACCGACACGATGCCGTGGCTGGGCGTCGGTGACGCCGCGCTCGCCGTCGACCCGATCACCGGCAGTGGCGTGGTGCGCGCCCTGCGTACCGCGTCCGCCGCCGCGGAGAGCATCGAGCAGCTGCTCGACGCCGCGCCCGCCGCCCGCCCGGCGCTCATCAGCGCGTACGAGCGCGCTCGCGATCTCGAGTGCGACGAGTACCTGCGCACCCGGCTCGGCTACTACGGCGCGGTGCGTGATCATGACACCGACTTCTGGCGGCGCAGGAACCGCCGCGCCGATGCCGAAACGTAGGGCTCAGTGATACGAGACGAGGCAGGTCAACTCGGGCACCGACCCCACGACGTCGAAGTAGCTGCTCGTACTCGGCTGGGGCCTGGTGGCGAGCGGAGCCTATCCTGCGGCGCCTTGGCGACTGGGCACCACGCGAGCGAGCTCGACGTCGCTGCAGGCCGCGCACACGTCGGCACGGATCAGCCCCGCGCGGGTCAGCATGGCGAACAGGTGACATCCGACGCACAAGCCGAACAGGGACTCCAACGCGGCGAAAAGCATGATCAGCACAAGCAGGATCTCGGCGAGCGCGTACTGGCCGAGCGCGACGAGGACGACAGTCGAGGTGGTGACGACTGCGCCGACGGCTTGCGCGAAGCGCTTCGGTGGCCCGGGGACGGGTCGTACCGGCCCGAGCCGCGGTGCGATCACCTGGGTGGCGAGGCGGCCGAGTGGGCTGAACGTCGGGCCGCACGCGACCCGGGCGAGGAATCCGTAGGCGATCGCAACGCTGATCCACAGCCACGCGTGCCCCGCGACCGAACCGAGTGCAAGGGTCACCGCGGCGAGCAGGAGCACCCCGGCGGCGACGGTCCGCGCGGCGAGTTCGTTGACCGGATCCGGGAAGGGAGAACAGCCGGCCCGGCGGCGTCATTGCGCCGATCCCGCCGCGCTCGCATCGGGAATTTCGACGAGTGCACCGGTCCGCACGTCGTAGACGAAGCCGTAGATCGGGATGCGACCGGGGACCAGTGGATGACGCCGGATGCGGGTGACGTCGTCGACTACGCTGCGTGCGCTGTCGGCGATGGTGAGCCAGTCGATGTATGCGCCCTCCGTCGAGCCGGGCCCGGCGCCGACGTCGGAGAAACCGTCCTCGCCGAGCACCGCGGTGTCCAGGCTGTTCGCGAGCAGGTCGCGCATCACCTGATCGGTGAAGAACTCCATGCCGCAGTTCGTGTGGTGGATGACGAACCACTCCTTGGTGCCCAGGAGCTTGTACGAGATGACGAGGGAGCGGATCGCGTCGTCGCTGGCCCGCCCGCCGGCGTTGCGGATGACGTGCGCGTCGCCTTCGGTCAGCCCCGCATACTGCGCCGGGTCGAGCCGGGCGTCCATGCAGGTCAAGATCGCGAAGCCGCGAGCCGGCGGTAGGGCGAGTTCCGCACGCGATCCGAAGTCCGCTACGTAGGCCTCGTTCGCTGCTCGGACTTCGGAGACGACGGACATATGAACTCCCCCTGCGACGTGAATGACGGATCCCGTTTTACTCTACCGAAATAGCAGACAACGGTCATCGGCGCGGTAGGCGCCGCTCGCGCTCAACGCCGGTTCGCCACCCGCGTCACGCGCACGTGGCCGGATCGGCTCGTGCGCAACACGTCAGGGCGTATCCGGGTCGGCGGGGTTGAGGAGATCGAAGACGCGTTGCGGTGTCATCGGCAGTTCGTCGACCCACACGCCGAAGGGTTCGAGGGCGTCGTTGACGGCGCTGGCCAACGCTGTCGGCGCGATGAGCCGGCCGCCTTCGCCGGCGCCCTTGACCCCGTACTCGGTCCACGGCGACGGTGTCTGCTCGTGCTCGATGTGCATCGGCGGCGTCTCGTTCATCGACGGGATGAGGTACTCGCGGAAGGTGGACGTGGCCAGCGCGCCGTCGCTGTCGTAGACGTATTCCTCCATGAGAGCCGCGCCGATGCCCTGTACCACGCCGCCCATCACCTGACCCTCGACGAGTTTGGGGTTCATCAGGGTGCCGCAGTCGTTGACCACGTAGTACTCGAGCACCTCGACGTGTCCGGTCGCCGGGTCGACCTCGACGATCGGGATATGGCACCCGTGACTGACCATCGGGTAGAAGATCCCGAGGTCGCTGCGGTCGTCCGTCGGCTTCGTCGAACGCGGGTGATCGTAGGTGTATGCCTCCATGAGCCCGCTGGACTCGCCCTCCGGGTTGTCGTGCATGAACAGGTGGGCGCGCATCGCGACGTCCGCCATCGACAACTGCGCGTCGGGTACGCCCTTGACCCGGAAGTTGCCGTCCAGCAGGACGATGTCGTCGGGGTCTGCCTCCAGGGCGTGCGCCGCGATTCGCGCCATCTTGGCCCTGACTCGCGCGGCGGCCGTGCGAGTGGCACCGGACAGCATGATGGTCAGTCGACTGCCACCCGGTCCCGCCGAAAGCAGGCCCGAGGTCGAGTCGGCATACCCGATCGTGACCTGAGTCGGGTCGATGCCGAACTCCTCTGCCACCACCTGCGACACGACCGTCTCCGGGCTGTTGCCCCACAACGGGCAGCCGAGCTCGACGCGGACGTTGCCGGTGGCGTCGACGTCGAGCTTGACCGACTCAGGAGTGCTCGTGGCAGGTAGCGGGGGATTGTCGTACAGGAACCACCATTCGCTCGCGTTGTACCCGGTGCGTTCCTGGCAGCTGGCCAGGCCGATGCCGATGTAGCGGCCCTCCTCGGCGCGCAGCCGCACCTTCTCGGCCTGCCAGTGCTCGTAGTTCGAGAGCGCGAGCGCACGATCGAGAACGCGCTCGTAGTCCCCGGAGTCGTACTCGTTGCCCGCGACGGTCTTGTACGGGAACTGCTCGGGACGGATGAAGTTGCGGCGCCGCAACTCCACGCGATCAACGCCGAGTTCGTCGGCGGCGGCGTCCACGAGCCGTTCCAACACGAAGTTGCCCGGGTCGGCGCCCGCGCCGCGGAAGAAGCCCTGTTGCACCTTGTTCGTCAGCACGCAGGCCACGTCGTAACGCAGCGCGTCGATCGTGTAAGGCCCCGTGGGCTGCGACATCGCATTGCCGTGCTGCCCGTGCGCGAACTGGAAGTACGCACCGTAGTCGTCGACGATCTCGAGGCTGAGTGCGAGGAACTTCCCGTCGGCGTCGAGAGCGAGTGCGGCGTCGTACGTGCGGTCGGGTCCGACGTTGTCGTTGGCGGACAGGCAATCCACGCGGTCCTCGACGTACTGGACCGGGCGCCCGGTCGCCTTCGTCAACGAGCCGGCGATGGAGATGCACTTGGTGAGGAAATGCTTGCTGCCGAAGCTTCCACCGACCGTGCAGGGGATCATCCGCATCTTGCTGGTCGGCACGTTCAGCATCCCGGCGAATGCCCATGGCAGGAAGTTGTAGAAGTTCGAGTTCGACCAGACCGTCATCTCGCCGGTGTACGGATCCCAGGAACACGTCGCACCGGCGGTCTCGAGCGGCTGGGCACCCATACGATGCCACCGCCCGCGGCGGCGCACGACGGCGTGCGCACCGGCGAAACGTTCGTCGACCGGCCCGAAGTCCATCGTCCGCTGGAAGACCACGTTGCTGTCGAGCGTGTCGTGGACCAGTGGCGCTCCGGGAGCCCGAGCCGTGTCCGGGTCCACCACCGGGTCGAGCAACTCCCACTCGATGTCGATGAGATCGAGGGCGTCTTCTGCCACGTAGCGGGTCTCTGCGGCGACGGCGGCAACCGCCTCGCCCGGGTAACGCACCTTGTCGACGGCGATGGCGGCTTGCGGCACCGGCTCCGCGCAGAACGCCGGCATGAGGCCGACATGCTTGCGCGCCTCGGCGCCGGTCAACACCGCGACGACTCCCGGGAGTGCCTCGGCTCGAGACGTATCGATGGACACGATCCGCGCGTGGGCGTACGGACTGCCCAAGATCGCGGCATGCAGCATGCCGGGCACCGTGACGTCGGCGACGTAGGTGGCGCGGCCGGTCAGCAGCTTTCGGTCCTCGCGGCGCGGAACACTCTTGCCGACCCAGGTGCGGGCGGCGCCGACATCGGTGTTGTTGTCGAGAGCGGTCATGCCACGGCCCCCTCGGTGGCGGCGTCGGTGCGGTCCTGGAGCAGTTCGCCCGCGCGACAGACCGATTCGACGATGTTCTGGTAGCCGGTGCACCGGCACAGGTTGCCCGACATCGCGTCCTTGACGTCCTCGGGCGTAGGCCGCGGGTTGGTAGCGAGCAACTCGGTCGCCGCCATCAACATGCCGGGTGTGCAGAATCCGCACTGGAGTCCGTGGCAGTCGGTGAACGCTTGTTGGACGGGGTGCAGCCGCCCGTCGGGACTCGCCAGCGATTCGACGGTCTGTACCTCGCGGTTGTCGGTCTGGACCGCGAACATCAGGCAAGCGCGGGTGGCTTCGCCGTCGACGAGCACGGTGCACGACGCGCACACGCCCTGCTCGCACCCGAGGTGGGTTCCCTTCAGCCCCAGGTCGTCGCGCACGAAGTCGGCGAGCAACGTCCTCGGCTCGACCAGCGCCTCGCGCACTGTCCCATTCACCGTGACCGCGATGCGCACCTTGTCAGGCATGGACGAGTTCCCCCTTCAGGTTGGTGGCGGCTGAGCCGAGGGCACGCTCGGTCAGCACCGCCGCCAGGTGCTTTCGGAATCGGGCGTCACCATGACAGTTGCTGAACGGTACGAGGCTCGCGGCGGCGGCGGTCGCCACCGCACGGAACACCTCCGCGCCGGGCTCGGCACCGACCAGGCCGGCCTCGGCTTCCGATGCGCGCACCGGCCGCGTGGCCACCGATGCCAGCGCGATGCGTGCCTCGCTGATGCGGCCTTCGTCGTCGGTCGCGAGGCGCACCGCGACAGCGCATACGGGTAGCTCACCGTGGCGTCGGGACAGTTCGAGAAACGCCGATGCCGTCCGCGACGCTGCGCAGGCAGGGATCCGCACGGCCACCGCGAACTCGTCGTCGGCGAGGGCATTGGTGTATGGACCGCTGAAGAAGTCGTCTGCGGCGATGACGCGCTCGCCGTCCGCCCCGCGGGCGATCACCTCACCGTCGAGCGCGAGCAACGCGGTGGGCAACTCCGCGCTCGGGTCGCTGAAGCACACGCTGCCCACAACGGTGCCGCGGGCCCGCACGGACGGGTGCGCGACATGGCGGCCCGCCTCGGCCAGCAACGGGCTGTGGGCGCGAACCGTCGCCGACAGTTCCGACGTCCGCTGCCGCACCGTTGCGCCGATGTGCATCCCTGCGTTGTCGATCTCGAGGCGGTCGAGGCCTGTGACCCGGTTGATGTCGATGAGCACCGCGGGTTTGACCTCCCGCGCATTCATCAGCCGCACCAGGCTCTGGCCGCCGGCCAGGATCCGAGCCTCGCTGCGGTACTCCCCCAGCAGAGCGAGCACCTCGTCGATCGTCGTCGGGGCGAAGTAGGCGAACTCGGCAGGCTTCATCAGCGACTCCTGGAGGTGTGCGGACTCAGGTCTCGGGACCGGCCAGGCCGGACAAGCGTTGGGCATAACGGAAGTGCTCGCGCAGCTCCTGCGCGGCCAGCACCGGGTCTCGGGCACGCAGGGCGACGACGATCGGCTCGTGTGCTTCGGCGATGTTGCGGAAGTCCTCCGCGGTGAGTCTGAACGTCACGGTGGTGAGCACCTCGAAGTGCATCGAGCGCCACGCGTGGCTCAGCAGCGCGTTGCCCGCGGAGTCGACGATGATCTCGTGAAAGCGCACGTCGTGGGTGACCTGCGTCCGACGATCGTGGCGGTCGGCCGCCCGGCGCATTGCCGCGAGTTCGTTCTCGAGCCGATCCAGGGTTTCCTCCTGCGTCAGCGCCGCGGCCAACTCGGCCGCCAGCACCTCCAACACCGTGCGCACCGGGTACATGTCGTTCAGCTCCGCCGGCGACACGCGTCGCACCCGCACGCCGCGATGAGGCTCGCTCTCGAGGAAACGAGCCGCCTCCAGCTCCCGCAAGGCCTCGCGGACCGGGGCCTGGCTGACGCCGAACTCAGCCATCAGGGAGCTCTCGGTCAGCCGCTGGCCCGGCAGGTACGTGCCGTCCAACACCCGCGCGAGCACGATCTCGCGAAGCTGATCCCTCAGCACGCCGCGGGCAAGAGCGGGCGGACATGTCTCGGTGTGACTGTCTGACACCTCAAGACCACCATGTTTGTGAGTGCAGCGGGTGCCCCTGGCGGCTGTCGATTATCGAGGATCGAGCGCCGACTGGTCAACGGACCCGGTTCCGTCCATAGCTCGCGTATCGCCTGTCGCAACGATCTCGGCCTGCCGGCACGTTTGCGGCACCACGGGTCTCAACGGGTGAGCCCCGCGGGGCTCGAAACCGCGCGCGGCGCCCCGTGCGCCTACGACTCGAGGAAGTCGATACGTTTGATCGCGCTCAACGGGACCACCGAGATCCGATCGGACCGAGTGCAGAACCCGAGGTAGCCGTCGCTGTGCAGTCGTCGGGTGACTTCTGTCGCGAACGACGCAAGGTCCGTGCCGAAACGCGAGTACTCGCCGTCTCGCGGCCATAGGTCGCTCGGGCTGAACTCGACGGTTGCTTGGCTGGTGAGGTGGATCGACAAGTGCCGCCGGTCCGCTGCGCTCGAGGTCATCGCGTCGCCGGTTTGCTAGGTCGGGCGCTCCGCCGGCAGCGCGAGCAAACCGTGCAGTGTCGGCACGCCGTTCACGAGCACGGTCGACGGAACAGCGAGTCCCGCGTCGACCAGACGAGTAGCCGCGGGACGAACGACGAGCTTGCTGATGCCGAAATGACGCGCAAAGTCGTTCACGGTCACCGGTTGATCGAGCCCGGCGCGCGCGCCCAGAATCTCGAGCATGTGCTCCTCGATGTTCATCTCGGTACCTTCCTGGGCCGGTTACCTGGGTTCACCCGTGGCGGCAGATGCACTTGCGGCTCAGCGCCGCCGCGAGTGTCGCACCGCAGTACCGCTGCGCGGTGGCGTCATGCGCCGTCCAGGGGTGGGGGCAGCAACTGCACATCTTCCGAACTTCGGACTGCGGCTGCGCCGCCACCTCGATCGGGACCGTGTCCTCGCGCATCATCCGTGCCCAGTTGATCCGCTTGCGGATCGGTAACAGTTCGCCGTGGGCGAGGTTGGCCGGTTGCCAGCGATGAGAAGCCTGCGGTAATGCTGAGTCTACCCCGATCCCACGATGATCGACTCGCCCCGACCGCCCGCACGTGCCGGCGACGCTGTCGACAATGATTTTCACCTGCACGTTGTCGCGTGTGTCGTGGCGGCGCGGCGGCGGGCGTGTCCGCGTGGCATCATCGCCGGGGTGGGGACGCGCCGGTTGTCGGTCGGGTGCGAGTTCACGTATACGGCACAGGCGTTGACGCCGACGATCTTCCAGGTGCAGCCCGGGCAGTCCTCGGAGCTGTGCGTCGGCCCGGAGCGCTGGACTTCGAGTCCGCCGATGCGGTTGCGCAGCTACGCGGACCTGTACGGCAACCCGTGTACGCGGGTCGTCTTGCCGGCGGGCGCGTCGATGTTCCGCTACGACGCGCAGATCGAGGTGCCGGACGCGACCGAGGACTTCGACGAGTCCGCGCCGGAGGTCGCGCCCGACGATCTGCCCGACGAGGCGCTGATCTTCACCCTGCCCAGCCGGTACTGCCTGCCCGATGTGCTCGGCGACGAGGCGTGGTCGCGGTTCGGCGCGGTCCGGCCGGGATATTCGCGGGTCCAGGCGATCTGCGATCACGTCAACTCGCACCTGACCTTCCGGTACGGCAGCTCCTCGCCCTGGTCGACGGCCGCGGACGTCAACAGCACGCGCGCTTGGCGTGTGCCGCGACTTCACCCACCTGGCGATCTCGTTCTGCCGGGCGTTGAACATCCCGGCCCGCTACGTCTTCGGGTACCTGCCCGACATGGATGTGCCGCCGGATCCGGCACCGATGGACTTCGCCGCCTGGATGGAGGTCTGGCTCGGTGACCGGTGGTGGACCTTCGATCCGCGCAACAACGCCCGGCGCAAGGGCCGGGTGGTGATCGGTCGAGGCCGCGACGCCTCCGACGTCGCGATGGCCACCACCTTCGGCGGCCCGCGCCTGGACGCCATGACGGTGCGCGCGGAGGAGGTGCCAGGGTGATCTTCGATCAGCAGTTGCTGCAGGCGCCGGTGTTTGGCTCACGACCAACTCGACCTGGACGCGGCCGAGCGGGTGACCTACCTGCTCGAGCAGAGCTTCCGTTACGACTACGCCGACCGGTGCGAACGCTTGCGGCACCGGCTGGTGGTGCTGCCGCCACCACGCCACGGCGAGCAGTATCGCCGCGCCTACCGGTCGACGTGGCCGGGCGGTACGCGCGCGGCGTGGATGCGCCGCGACGTCCACGGGAACACCGTGGTGCGGCTGCGCGCCGAGCGGGTGGAGCGCGGCATGTCGTTTCGGATCGAGGCGTTGGTCGAACGTGTTCACGCCGAAGGCCCATCCTGCGGTTCCGGCCGCGGCGCTCGCCGATCCGAGGATGTTGCGGGCGACCCGGCTGACCGCACCCGACGACCGTGATCCGCGAGCTGGCCCGCGATGCCGTCGCGGACGCCGGCCGCGGCAGCGGGCAGCTGGAGCTGGCCGCATGCGGATCTGCCGACAGGTGCACGCCCGCCTCGCGCTACGAGTACGGCGTCACCACCGTCGCGACCACCGCCGCCGAGGCACTTGCCGGCGGGCGAGGCGTGTGCCAGGACGCCGGCGCACGTCATGCTCGCGATGTGCCACGTGCTCGCTCCTCCCGGCCCGATACGTGTCCGGTCACCTGCTCGGCCAAGGCGGTACCCACGCCTGGGTCGAGGTCCTGATCCGACACGGCGATCACGGCGCCGCGATGCCGTTCGACCCGTGCAACGGTGTGCCAGGATCCGCGCGATACCTGACCGTGGCGACCGGCCGCGACTACGCCGACGTGGCCCCGACGTCCGGGACGTATTTCGGCACGGCTACCGGCAAGCTGACGACCGATCGTCGCGTGGCGGTGCTGGCGGCCGCCTGACCGATGACACATCTCCTGCTCGGTGGTGTGCGGCCAGCCGTCCTGAGCCTGGGCGCAGGTGTTGGCCCCGAGCATCATCGTGCGAGCCGAGTCGATCGACAACCTACTGTCTGACTGTTCTTTCGGGACGTGCAACGTTCGCGGTCATGACGGCCGCATCTGCTTCTGGGACGAAGCGGCGACGGGCGACGGGCGAGGCGACGACACAGGGTGCGTGTCGGCGAGCACGGCGGCCAGCCCATCGGGACCGCGATGATCGCCGACTCATCGACCGGTGCCTGCACCTGGGCCGAGAGCATCGCAACGTCCCTGGCGGCCGTCCTGCGCCCGGCGAGCGAAATGCGTCGGCCGCCTGGTCAACCCCGCCGGCTGTCAGGGCGAGGTCGTCGCCGGGTGCTGTGGCGCAGCCGCACGAGCGGGTCGTGGCCGCGGCGTCGAGAACCGGTGACCTCCCTTCATGCGCGGTCTCTCTTGCTATTCGGTGGCGGTGTTGTCGAGCTCGGCGATGGCGCCATCGGTAATACAGGTATTGCGGCGATCTGTCGCCCGCACGGTCGCATGTGTCGTGGCAACGCGTGGTACCTGACGTGCTGGGTGTCCTGCCCCGCGAACGCGCATCCGAGTGGACTGAAGCCGATCTCGGCTAGACGTGGCAGTTGGCCGGCTCCGGTTCGTCGATCCGGCGCGGTTGACCGGACGGGATGAGTTGAACGGCGATGGTTTCGGCTGGGTCGCTGCCTTGGTTGGCGAGCATGTGGATGTCGGTGCCGCCTTCGTCGACGAAGGTGCTGCCTGCTGAGTAAGTCTTGCCGGCGCAGTTCGGCCTGCTGCTCTCATAGTTGGTTATGGTGCCGGTGACGACGAAGATCAGGCTCGGGCCGAGGTGTGAGTGCCAGCCGCTGGTTTGGCCGGGCGCGAATTTGTTATCCACTACGTATCCGTCGGACTGGCCGCGAGTGGTCAGGTGCACGCCCCATCGGTTGCCCTCGACGGTGCGGCCCCTGACGTTGAGGTCCAGCCGCGATACCGGTGCCTGCACGAGCGTTGTGGACCCGGCGGTGCTGGGGGTGGCCTGGACTTGGGCGGTGCAGACTCCGGCGACCAAGACGCCGGCCGCGGGTACGCACAGGTACCACTTTCGATTGAGCTGCATGACGGTTCTCCTTATCGGTGCGTGCGTTCGTCGTTGGCTATCGCCTCGGTGCGTACCGTTGTGCTCGGGCTGCTCGTGGCACGCGCGGTGCCGGCTTCGCGGACGTTGTCGGACCGGTGCTCGGCTGACCGTGCCAGAGGCACCGTGTCGGCCCGGGCCGCCGAAGCGAGTGCAGCCATCCCCGCCGCCCAGACGACGAGAAGCAGCACTGTGCCCAGCAAACGCTGGTGATTGCCGCGGCCAAGCCGAGTCGTCATCGCAGGTCCATCCCCGGGCGAGCGTCCTCGACGACCCAGTGCGGTCGCGGATACGCAGTCGCGAGCGCGTTCAGAATCGGTGGTCCGTCCCAGTGGTGCCATCCCCCGTTCTGCGGATACCCAACCGTGTCGAGCGCGCGTACTGTGCACGGGGGGGCGTCATGACCGTTGCGGCCAGAGCCAGCGACCGAGATCTGCGCGCGCTGGCCGGCATCGTCAGCGAGCACCGCCCCGACACACCGGCCGCAGACGGATTGCCGCCCTCGCTGCTGGCCGACCTTGCCGGCCAGATCCGTTGTGACGTGGTGGGTTTCGCGGGCTTCGACAGCGGGCGGCGCCACACCTGGTTCCTGCAGTCGATCCCGTGGTTCGTGGGCCCGGACCGCGGCGAGGCGGTCGTCGTGGCCGACGTGGAGCCGGTGAACTGGCAGCACTACCGGGACTGCCGGCTGTGCAGCCACCCCGACCGGACCGGCGATCTGCGCAGCGTCGTCGGCATCGGCGACTTCTACTCCACCCGGCAGTGGCACAGCCGCGGCACCCGGTGCGGCATCTGCCGCCCGATGGGGTTCGACCATGCGCTGATGCTGACCCTGCCGGCCACCGCTGACCCGGTCCCGGGCCGAACTCTGCGGCTGTTCTTCTTCCGCGGCCCCGGACGAGACTTCTCCGAACGCGACCGGGCGCTCCTGACGCTACTGCGCCCCCACCTGCGACAGGCCGTCCTGGACGCCGAGCGCAGCCGGCACCCGACCCCTGCGCTGACTCCCCGACAACGCGACCTGCTCCACCTGCTCGCCGCCGGACACACGAACACCCAGATCGCACGACGGCTGGGCATCTCCGAAGGCACCGTACGAACCCACCTCAAGAACATCTACGGCCGCCTGAACGTCACCAACCGCACAGCCGCCGTCACCCGCGCCATGCCCGATGCGACCGCGATCGATGCGAGCGCGGAGCCCGGCCATCTCCGGCCATGCCCTTCGCTGCAAGGTCGAGAGCCAACCTCGGCTATGCCGCCACCGCGACAGCGACGGACCCGCAGGCAGTGACCGCTCGCTGATTCGGGTGGCCCGGCAGCGGGGGTAGAAGCGCTCAGCCGCTACGCGAGGTTGTTCGTGAGCCAGTCCGGAGTCGTCATCGATATATAGTCGATCCTGACTAGTCGGGACTGTAGAGTCAGCCATAGCTATTTTCTACGACGAAGGATCACCATGGACAACACTGACCTCCCGCTCGCGCCGACTCAGGTCGACGCGATCCATTCGACCGTCCGACGACTCGGCCACTGGACCACCGCGCGTCGATTCACAGTTCGGGCGCGTCGATCGCTGCTCGTGCTCGACCTCCGCTCGCCGGCCATCCCCGCCGGTGACATCGGGATCGACCTCGATGTGGATCACTCCACCGTGAAGGTCCTCGTGCCCGAAACCGCCGCGATCGACGAGTTCGACCTCGAGTTGATCGACCGCGGCCGTGTGAAGCAGACGTTCCACCACTACCGCCTCGACGCGGAGCGTCTGATTCGGCTCACTGGTCGGGTTCGACACGGCGAGGTGCGCGTGCTCAGCGGCGGGCCGGCCCAAGTCGCCGCGATCTTCACCCGCGAGTTCTTCGCCGACGCCCGGCAAGCGAATGCCCTCGGAAAGACGCCGACGGTCCACGATCCCGCGGTCCGGCATTGACACCAGCTTCGTCGAGAACCCGGAGGAGCCGATGCCCGCCGCCAGCAAGTCGCCGCGACGCAAGGTCGCCAACCCGCTCGCCCTAGCGGTCCTGTCCTATCTGAGTCAGCGCCCGATGCATCCCTACGAGCTCTCACGCACGCTGCGCGATCACGGTGACACCCGCAGTATCAAGTTCACGCACGGCTCGCTGTACATGGTGGTCGGCCAATTGCTCAAGGCTGGCTTCATCACCGTACAAGGCACCGACCGCGAAGGGCAGCGCCCCGAGCGCACCGTGTATGCGCTGACCGGGGCCGGTCGTGGCGAACTCACCGATTGGCTACGCGAACTGGTGGCACAACCCCAACACGAGTACCCAGCCTTCGTCAGCGCGCTGTCCTTGATCGCAGCACTCCCGCCGAACACGGCCCGCGCCCTGCTGCGAACCCGACTCGACGCCCTGGCCGCACGGCGATCAGAAATCACTGAGCTCATCGACGTGGCGTTGGCGGCCGAAGTGCCCGACCTCTTCCTCATCGAGGAGCGCTACCGCCTCGCCGTGCTCGATGCCGAAGTCACCTTCATCAGGCATTTCATCACCGAGATCGCAGATCCCAACACACCGTGGCTGCCCGCATGGGCGGCATTTCACGACGAACACCTCCCCGGCACTTCGTCCCTACCAGCGAAATGAGGAACCTAGCAATGAGTACCAGCACGACCAGCCCAATCAAGCAGGAGCTCCACATCAGCCGAGGATCCGTAACCTCGGCCGACGGCACCCGGATCGGTTACCTCCGAATAGGCGCAGGCCCGGCCCTGGTCATCCTGCACGGCAGCTTCCAGTCCGCAGCAAGTCACCTCGGCCTGGCCACCGCCCTCGCCGACGCCCACACCGTGTTCTTGCCCGATCGGCGCGGTCACGCGATGTCGGGGCCGACCGGCGCCGGATACGGCATGCACTCCGAGATTGAGGACCTACGCGCGCTGCTCACCGAATCTGGCGCCTGCGACGTCTTCGGGGTCAGCTCCAGCGGCCTTATCGCGTTGGCGGCCGCCCGGCACGTGCACACCATCCGGCGCATCGCCGTCTACGAACCTGCACTACTGAAAGACCGCACAAAGTACCTCGACTGGATGCCGAACTTCGCCGACGAAATCGCCCGAGGCGATGTCGCCGAAGCCCTCATCACCAGCATGGTCGGCCTCGACCTCGCGCCGCCGATCTTCAAGGTCATGCCCCGGCGCCTGCTCGTCACCATGACCCGCAAGGCCATGCGGGCCGAGGAGAAGGCACCAGCCGACCCCGGAATGACGATGCGCGCCTTGGCGCCGGCCATCCACAACGAAGGCGTCCTGCTCAGCGAGATGGCCGGCACCATCGCCGACTACACCCGACTCGACACCGACGTCCTGCTCATGGGCGGAAGTCGTCGCGGCCCAGCGTTCATCCGACCTGCCCTCGATGCGCTCGCCGTCACCTTGCCGCGCTGCACCCGCCTCGAGCTCTACGGACTCGACCACGGCAGCCCGGCCGACCCGAGCAAGACGAACCGCTACGGCAACCCAACGGCAGTGGCGGCAGCGATGCGGCCGTTCTTCAGCTGACCAAACCGGCGCTGCCCCGGGCCGACCGACATTGACTCGGCCCGGAGCAGTCGTCGGGCAAGCCTCGTCGAAGAAACAATCACGTCCACACTGACCAGGTCGCCGCAGACGGCCACCACCAAGCGACGCCTTCCCCCGCTGCCGCTCGTCGAAATTGGCATTCGAAAGTCTCGCGCGCCGACCAACGGCTCCACACTCGTCGACGCGGAGCTTGCCGACCCGGGGCGATGGATCGGCGTGCCACTCGGACCGGCGCATACCCACCGCGGCGAGATCGAAGTCCCACGTCGCGCGATCCGTACACCCACCTCGCCTGGCCGAACTCGGTCCTGCTGTACGGCTACGTTGCGGACGCGATCGCACGACTGAGACTATCTGCTCATGTTCGCGCCGGTCGTCCTCGGCGCCGGGCATCGAGTGCTCTCCCCGAGGCACCCAAAACATGGCTTCAACCTCGCGAATGCACCTACCGCCAACGGCGCAATCGTCACCGTCTACTAACGGGCATGCTGACCAGTCGTTGACCGGTAACGGTCGGTTCCAAAACACAGGCTGCAGCCGCGGAAAGCACTGTCATGCCATAAGGGCATGCGTCTGCGCGGGCCGACGAGGCCAGCGGCGGCCTCGCGTGCAGGTGCCCGAGCCGCGATGATCCCAGACGGGAACTCAGTGGCCATGGACGGCGAGCACTGAGATCCGGCGACCCGCCGCCGCGTCGGTCACCAGATACGTCACGGTGAGCTGGAAGATCTCACTGCCGTCGCTTCTCTGGCGCGAGAAGGTCCCACGGTAGAGAGCCGAAGTGCTGTTCAGTACGGCGACCTCCGAGCCGAGGACCTCGCTGCGGTGGTAGCCGACCGCGCGCATTGCGTCGACCTGCGGCTGCAGCGCCGCGATCACCTGCTCGTCGCTCGTCAGCGCGAAGAACCCGTCGTTGGTGGTGAGCATCAGCGGAACGCCGTAGTAGGCGAGCATCGATGCGGTATCTCGCTCGCCCCGACCCCACGCTGCGAAGGCGTCGAGATACGCAGCAAACCACTGGCCCATGTTGCTGCCGTCCATGGCCGAAGACCATACCGCCGCGCGCCGCGACCGGTGCCGGTCCCGCCCCGCTCAGCGGCATCACCCTGCGCAACCGTCCCGATCGTGTGGTCGGCATCGAGCACCTGGCGCGGCGTCTGAGCACGGTGCGCACGTTGACAGGCGCCCCGTGATCGGGATGCCCATGACCGAGCTCGACCTCAATGATCGCGTCGTCGAAGGGCGCCGTGCCCTCGCTGCCACAGGCACAGCCAACGCAGACCGGCGAACGGCCCAGCAAGCTCGAACACCCGGAACCGGGAAGGGAATGGCATCGGGCGCCTGCACAGCCGAAGATGCGCCAAGACCGCACCCCAACGGAACTCGAAGCGTCCCGCGGCTACCCGAACTGCGCTGTCCATCCCGGTCACGGGTCGGTTTCGGCACTGGCCGGGCACCAGCCGGCGTTGCGCCCTCCGAAACGCACTCAAATGTCGAGATGAGGATGCCGTTTCAGCTTCTGAGGGTCTTCCGCCCGGCCAGCGGCCGCGGCACCATAGGAGGCATGAGGAGGCCGGGATGAGCGACCAGACACGTGATGCGATCCAACGGTTTCACGATGCGCTCAACAGCCACGACATCGACGCGTTGGCGCCGCTGGTGCATGAGGAGTGCGTCTTCGAGACCACCGACCCACCCGACGGCATCCGGCACGCAGGCCGTGACGCGGTGTTGGCGGCGTGTCAGCAGTTCTTCGACCAGTCACCGGACGCGCGGTTCGAGATGGAGGAGATCTTTACGCTCGATGACCGGGCGCTGGTCCGGTGGCGGTATGACTGGGCCGATGGGCATGTGCGTGGCGTTGATGTGGTGCGGGTGCGCGACGGGAGGATCGTTGAGACGTTCGCGTACGTGAAGGGGTAGCAGCCGCATTATTGCCATGCCGCGATACGTGTGCTCTGCCCTGTCGTCCGGCGCGGCTCATCAGGCTGCGAATAGTTGGCCAAATGACCCATTTACGCGGCATTTCGACGGCGTCGGTGCGCGTGGCCATCGTCGTGAGCGATTGCGTTCGGCGTGCCAATACCAGTCTTCTGGACGGGTCGCGGCGACGCCGGCGGACGCCGCGGACCAGTAGCTTCGACGACGACGGCGAATCCACCTGCTCGCTGACCCGACGGCCCGGTTCGCGGCCGAATCGAGACTTCGGAAACAGAACGCCGTGCCGAGCAGGGCGTCGTATCCGTCTCACGCAACCACGGCGAGCGCGTCCACGATGTGTTGCGCGACCTGTCGCGGCGCCTCGTTCGGAATGAACATGACATGACCCGGCATCGTCACTACCCGGGTGTGGGCACAGGATTCCAGCGTGTGACGTTCCGCCGCGGTCAGTCCCCCATCGCCCTTCTCGGCGTGCACAATCCAGGTCGGGACACTCGCGTCGCACAGCCGTTCTGCTCTGTCGCCACCTCGGTTGAGCCACCGGACGTATTCCCGAAGCCCTAGTCTGACGTCGCGCGGAACGTTCCTCGCGAAGTCTGCGCGCAACTCGGCCTGCCGATCGGCACTCGCCGGGACACGCTTGACCATGGACGCGGCTCCCTTGACCAGGACGGCCGCCGGCAGCGTCCCGAGCACCGTGCCCAGCCGCACGATCGCCCGGAAGAACGCGGGCTCGTCCTTCGTGGACAGGCTCACTCCGAGCAGGACCGTCGGCCCCGAAAACTTCCGCGAGGTGATCATCTCGACTGCGACCACCGCGCCCATGCTGAACCCGACGACGACGTCGGCGCCGACGTCGTCGGCCAGCTTCGCGACGGATTCGGCGTAGCTGCTGACCGAGTAGTCCTCCGGCGATGGGGCTCCGGCCTGCCCCGGCAACGTCGCGGCGACCAAGCGCACTCGAGCGAGTGCCGGCTGCGCCATCACCTCCGCGAACGAGCCTGCGCTACATAGTCCGCCGGGAAGCAGCAGCACCGTACGGTCAGCGTCGGTCGGTCCCGACTCCCGCAGCTGCCAGTCGATCGTCATCACGTCGCCTCAGGCTGCCGCGACGCCGAGCGACATCGCGCCAGCGAACTTCGGGCCGCCCTTGGCGTAGAACACGTCGACATCTGTGATCGTGAAGCCGGCCTCGGTCAGCAGGTTCGCGATCGGGCGGATGAAGCTGCAGCCGCCTGCCAGGCGGTTCTCAATCGGCTCGAAGCGGCGCTGCCAGCGCTGCACCTTCTCATCGGGCGCCAGGCCATGTTCGAGGAAGTGCAGCGTCGCACCGGGCTTGAGCACTCGACGCAATTCCGTCAGCGCCACGACAGCGTCCGGGATCGTGCACATCGTCCAGGTGCTGAGCGCCGCGTCGAAGGTGTCGTCGGCGAACGGCAGGGCTTGACCGTCCAGCCCGGACCGCTCGATCGCAACATTCGACTTCGCCAACCGCTTGGCAGCAAGGGTCCAACCCAGATCGGACGGCTCGATCGCGGCAACGCGCTGCACCGCTTCGGGGTAATACGGGGCGTTGAGCCCGGATCCGAAGCCAACCTCGACCACCTCACCGGACAGATCGGCGCAGACCCGTTCACGCAGCGGTCCCAGCGCCTTGCTGTTGCACGCGGTGTTGAGGATCCGCGGGACGACCCGTCGTTCGTAGTAGCCCATCGCCCTCACCGTTTCCGTCCGAGCACCACGAGGTACTCGCCAGGTTCGTGCTGGTCATAGAGCCCGGCGAGTCGTTCTCGCACCGGCTCCCATTTGCCCTGCGCGGCGAGCATGGCGTGCAGCTTGATCAGCGGGCCGAAGTTGGCGGCCAGGAAATCGAGGGCCGCGTTGCCGTCGGGAAACGGTTCGGGTTCTTCGGCGATCGCGCGCTCGAACTCCAGCTGCACGCCGCTGCCGGCGAAGAGATCACGAACGTGCTCCTCGATTCCCCACAAGATCGGCGGCGACGCGAACGGCGGCAACGGCGGGGTGTAGTCAGCCATCGCGCGGAACAAGGTGCCCTGCCCGCCCTCCGGGGTCCAGTTACACAGCCCGAGGCGGCCACCCGGTTTCAGCACGCGGGCCAGCTCGCAGGCCGCGACCTGGTGGCGCGGCGCGAACATCGCGCCGAAGGTGGAGAGCACGACGTCGAAGCCCTCGTCCTCGAACGGCAGCGCCTCCGCGTCCCCCTCGACCCACTCGATCACGACGCCGCAGTCGGCTGACAGTGCGCGGGCGGCGTCGAACAGCTCCGGCGTGAGGTCGAGACCCACGACGCGGCCACCGGCTTGGGCCGCCCTGATCGCCGCGTTGCCGCTGCCGCAGGCAACGTCGAGGACACGCTCGCCCGCTCCCACGCCGACCCGCTGAACGAGGTGCGCGCCTACGCCCCACAACCCGCGCCGCGCGATCTCGGGGAAGTCCCCGCTGGCCCACGTCTTGCGGGCGAACTGCTTGTAGTCGGCCAGCCCGGCTGGGTCCGGGATAGTGGTGCTGTCAGTGGTCGTCATGGGAGACGACGCTATTGCGGCGGCTCGATCCGGGCATGGGTCATCGAGCCCATCTTTGCGCTGGGTCCGGACAGCTCAGCTTCGTAACTTCCCATCAGCCCGTGCTCGGTCGCGAAGAAAGTCGCAAGCGCGCGGCTCGAGACGCCGAGCTTGGTGTAGATATGCTCCACGTGATGCGCAACCGTCCGCGGCGACACCACGAGATCGGACGCGATCTGCTTGTTCGAGCAACCCCGCGCAATGAGTTGCAGGACGTCCACCTCCCGCGCCGTCAGCCCGGCCGGCCACGCTCGACGAGCCGGCGCCCGGTGCCCGGCTGCGGTAAGGACGGCGTCCACCGCCGAGGCGTCCAATCGGCCGGCCGTCACCTCGGCGCGCAGCCGACCCGCAGCCTGGTCGGCATCGAGCGGCGCACGATACGGACGTGGCTCGGTGCTGGCGTGATAGACGTCGGCCGCGGCGAGAATGCGATCGGACGCGGTGAGCGAGACCGCGGTGAGCCCGCGCGGATAGCCCGACCCATCGAGGCGTTCGTGGTGCCGGGACGCGATCTCGCGACACCGACTGAGCGAAGCGATCCGAGCCAGCATCCGATCGGTCAGATACGGGTGCAGCCGGATACGCTCGCGCTCCGACTCGGTCAGCGGTGCCGCCTTGTCCCAAATGGCGTTCGACACGCCGAGGCGCCCCAGATCGTGCAGGTACCCGGCACGACGCAGCGTTCTCACGTCGTCCGCCGACATCCCGGCAGCGCTGGCAGCAGCGCTCGCCAGGTTCGCCACCCCGCGCGAATGACCCGCCAGATAAGGCGACTTCATGTCGACGAGGTCCGCCGTCGCCCGCAAGACATCATCGAGCTCAGCCCCGCTGACCCGGCGCGAGAGCACCGGCTCTGCCTGCAGAATGGCGTCCCAGTCCGCGGCGTCGTCGAGGCCTGCGACCACCGTTGAGGCGTGCTCGAAGAACGCGTCGGCAACCTCCGGGTCGAACTCGGCCCCACTCTTGCGTCGGGCCAGCGTGCGCGCCGCCTCGACCCCTCGCCGCCGAACCAACACCTCGACCGGACTCGCGAAGTGGACCAGCCGAGACGCCAGGCTGATCTGCTCACCAGCAACGCCGCCCGGGGCTCCCTTGCCATCCCACTGCTCATAGCCCTGCTTGATCGCGCGGCACGACTCGTCGCTCAACCCGAGACGTTCGGCGAACTGGGCCCCGAGCGTCGAATGCGTGGTCAGGAACGCCATGACCTCCTTTTGCCCCGATGCCGCGAAGCTCGCCAAACGCCTGGCCCGCTGACCGACGCTGCCGTGCGATCCGACCCGGCGAAAGATGAACGCAATCGCCTGGGGCGTACTCAGCTCGAGCAGATCGTAAGTATCGCCCTTGAAGCTGATGTCGTCGCCGAACCACTTGGCCTGCTCCGACGCGTCGGCGTGGCAATAGACGTTCATCAGCAGGCCGAGGTAGTAGGTGGCCTCACGCTCGGCCTCGCTCGCGCCGACCAGTTCAGCCAACCGCTGCGCAATCACCGTCTGACGCATGCAGTGCGCCATCGGCTGACCAAGGCCCAGGTCAGCGGCATAGGACAGGGCCGCCACCAACTCGGCGATCCTGACACTCACGACGTCTGGCCCAGTGGCCACGGGAGAACTGTAGAACCAACCAAACGTCTACGCGATTGCCGGTGGTCACGGACCGAAGGTCCCTGGGGGTCGCGCGGCGAGCAGTTGCTGATACAGCGCGCGGGTCTGGGGGTCGGGGTCGACGCCGAGTTCGTCGGCGAGCGTGCGCCGCAATCGTTGGTAGGTGCGCAAGGCGGCGGCGGTGTCGCCGTAGTCGGCTTGGGATCGCATGAGCAGCCGGTGCGCTGTTTCGGAGTGCGGCGCGATGCCGATCAGCGTCCGGGCGGCTCGTTCGGCGGCGGGTAGCTCGGTTCCGCCGATCCCCAGACACGCTTGGACGTAGCAGGCGAGGGCGCGCTCGCGGACCAGGGAGAACCGCTCTCGTTCCTGACTGATCCAGGGGGCATCGAAGTCGGCGAGGAACGGGCGGCTCGCGGTGAACTGCGCGGTGAGCACGTGCGCCCAGGCGCGGCGGAACTGGCCCAGCGCGATCGCTGACTCGGCCTGATGCAGCCCGACGAGCGCGGCCTCGGTGTCGATCAACGTGTCGTCGGGCACGGCCAGGCGCAGGGTGCCGCGGCCGGCGATGACGTTGTGACCGAGGACCGCGCGGACCTTGGAGAGCAGCACCGTCAGCGTCGCGGCGGCCGATGCGGGGGACGGGGCGGGGGAGGAAGCTGCTGGCCACAGCGCGTCGATGAGCTGGTCACGGCTGCTGGGTTGCTCGCGGTGCGCGGCGAGGTAAGCGACCAGTAGCCGGCCGCGGCGGCCGGGCAGGTCGCCGTCGACGCGTCGGTCGCCGGCGACGACGGCGAACTGCCCGCACAGCTGGATCCGGGTGATCGGGCGCGATTCCACGGGCACCCATCCTTCGCCGATGCACATCAATGTTTTGTCAAGGTTGGCGCCAAGGTCGCCGCAACACCATCCCGTCACAGTCTGCGGCGAGGAAGGAACCGACGATGGCAAGTCAAGTGACGTGCGAGTGCAGCTACGTGGCCCGAGCCGAAACCGACGTCGAGGTGGTGGCCCTGATCCGGGCACACCTGCGTACGGATCACCCGGATCTGCTCGACACGGTCACCGAGGACGTCATCCGCGGCTGGGTCCAGATCGTGCCCTGACCCTTGCCGGTCCCTCCTCGCGCAGTGTGCCGTCACCCGGACGGCGCCGCGGGCAGTGGGGAGCACCGCAATGACAATCGATGAAGACCGCCTCAACGACCTGCTCGGCAGATTCGTGAGCGACCTCGGGGCCACCGCCCACGCCGGTAACGCGGTGATCGGTGACCGTCTGGGTCTGTACCGGGGGTTGAGCGAGATCGGGCCGGCCGCACCGGGCGAGCTTGCCACCCATACCGGCACCAGCGCCAGGTACATCACCGAGTGGCTGGCCGGGCAGGCCGCCGGCGGGTACGTGACCACCGACGCGGACGCCGCCCGCTATTGGCTCAGCGACGAACAACAGCTCGCCCTGGTCGACCCGGACGGTGTCGGGATGGCCGGTGCGTTCCTGCTCGCGGTGGCGTGTCTGCAAGACGAGCCGAAGATCACCGAGGCGTTCCGCACCGGCAGCGGCGTCGGATGGCACGAGCACCGATCTGACGTGTTCGTCGGTTGTGAGCGGTTCTTCCGCCCCGGCTACGTGGCGCACCTGGTCAGTGAATGGCTGCCCGCCCTCGACGGCGTGACCGAGAACCTGTCGAGCGGCGCCCGCGTCGCCGACGTCGGGTGCGGGCTGGGCACCTCCAGCCGGCTGATCGCCGGCGCCTTCCCGAA
This sequence comes from uncultured Actinomycetota bacterium, assembly GCA_963718805.1. Taxonomy (GTDB): domain Bacteria; phylum Actinomycetota; class Actinomycetes; order Mycobacteriales; family Jatrophihabitantaceae; genus Jatrophihabitans. The sequence continues at coordinate 562,444 of CAVQZY010000002.1, forward strand.
CACCCAGGTGACCGGCTTCGACTACCACGACGAGTCGATCCGCCTTGCCCGCAAGGCCGCCGCGGAAGCCGGGATGACCGAACGGGGGACCTTCGCGGTGGCCGCCGCGGACGCCTTCCCCGGTACCGGTTGCGACCTGATCGCGACCTTCGACTGCTGGCACGACATGGGCGACCCGCTGGGCGCGGCACGACACATCCGGGCGGCGCTCGCACCTGACGGCACCTGGCTGCTCGTCGAACCATTCGCCGGCGACACGACCGCCGACAACCTCAACCCGGTCGGCCGCGTCTACTACAACTTTTCCACCATGCTCTGCGTCCCCCATGCGGTCTCGGCCGGCGCGGGCGAGACCGCGCTGGGCAACCAGGCCGGCGAGCCGACCGTACGAGCTGTCGCCACCGAGGCCGGCTTCACCCGCATCCGCCGCGCCGCGCAGACCCCATTCAACATCGTCTACGAACTGCGGCCCTGAGTCGCAGCCGTCCATCGAAAGGCAACCAAGATAACCACCGCCGCCGCGCCCATGCACCCAGGCGCATTCGTCCAACTCATCGAGTACCGCACCGCTCACCCCGACCGCGTGCAGAACGTCATCGACACGTGGACCGCCGCGATCGGCCCCGAGCGCACCACACGCTGATACATCACCTCCGTGGATCGCGATCAGGCTGCCGGGCTCCGACTCGTCCCGGCGCCGGGCCACTCCCGCGGAACGCAGGTGGTCGTGGTCGAGACCGGCGGGCGTCCGGTCATCCTCGGCGGCGATTTGGCGGTGTGGTTCGGCGAACTCGACGAGCCGCGCACCGAAGGACAGCCGCTGGTGCGCACGCTCGACCCCGAACTCGTCCGGCTTGCGCACACGCACGAGACGTGGCGCCCCGGCGCCGGATGACGCATCCCCGACAGTTGCGTTCGTCCTTCGGCCGGGCCGCGTCGGCGTATGCACGGCATCGTCGCGACTACGCGCTCGCCGCGATCGAATGGGCGCTGGAACCGGCTCCGGGTCGACGGGTACTGGACCTCCGCGCCGGCACCGGGAAGTTGACGAGGTCGCTGGTCGACCTCGGTTTCGACGTCGTGGCGGTCGAGCCCGAGCTTGCGATACTTGCCGAATTGACCCACCCACTCAACGTGGGCGTCGACAAGGTTCCACAGCCCGGCGACGACACCGCCCGGCACGAGGACTCGGGTGATCTCGGGCGCGGCGGCAGTCATCTCGAACCAGTGCATGGCGTTGCCGGCGAGCACCGCATCGACCGACCCATCGCGGAGCGGAATGATCAAGCTTGCTCGTCTCCGTGGTCATGACCGATCAGGAGCGGGCGGGCCGGGATGTCGGCGAAGGTGACGGTGTTCGGCTGGTCCGTCCACCGGGCGACATGGCAAGTTGGTGTCAGCACCGACACCGTCCAACCCGGGTTTGCACGCATATGAACCGAATGCGCGGCCGCCGTTCTGCTCGCCTATCGTGTGCCCCCTATGTCCATCTCGTAGGCTGCCCCCCGCGAGGAGGTCGGGGTGACGGACGAGGGCGGTCTTCAGATCAGGCTGCTCGGGAACGTCGTGGCCTCGTTCGACGGCGTCCCCCTCGATCTCGGCGGGCCACAGCAGCGTGCCGTGCTGGCAATGCTCGTGCTCTATCGCGACGCCGGCCTGAGCGCCGATCGGATCATCGAGTACCTGTGGGACGACGACGCGCCGGCTCGCGCGCTGCCCACGCTGCAGGCCTACATCTCCCATCTGCGCCGCCGGCTCGAGCCAGACGTCAAGGCCGGCAACAGATCGGGGGTGATCGTGCGGCAGGGCCGCGGATACGCCGTGCAGTTGCCGGTCGGCGCCGTGGATGCCTGGCGGTTCGAGCGGCTGCTCAACCCGGTGGCGGGCAACGACGAACGCGTCCGCCGACTCACCGAGGCCCTCGAGCTCTGGCGCGGGACGCCGTTCGCCGAGTACGCAAGCCTGCCGTGGGCGCAGCCGGAGGTCAGCCGGTTGACGGAGCTGCGGTCGGTCGCCCGTGAACTGCTCGCCGCGGCTCGCGTCGACAGCGGCGACGCCGCGCTCATGGTGGCCGAACTCGAGGCGATGGTGGGGGAGGAACCGCTGCGCGAGGAGCGGTGGCGGTTGCTCGCGCTGGCGCTGTATCGCGCCCATCGCCAAGGCGATGCGCTCAACGCGCTGCGTCGTGCCAGGCAGTCCTTCGCCGACGAGCTCGGCATCGATCCCGGGCCTGCGCTGCGCGCACTGGAGGCCGACATCCTGGCGCAGTCGCCAGCGCTGCACCTGCCGGCCCGCTCCACTGCGTCGGCACCGGCGGCCGTCGACGGCGTCGACAGCTCGGACGTTGCACGTGGAGGCGACGGCGCGAGCGACCTCGTCGACCGGGCCCGTGAACTTGCCTGCATCGCGCAGGCCGTCGGCGACCTGCGCGATTGCCGGGCGACCCGGTTGATCGTCGAGGGGCCGGCCGGCATCGGCAAGACCCGGCTGCTCGACGAGCTGCGACGTCGCGCCGCGACCGGCGGTGTGCGGGTGCTGGCGGCGCGCGGCAACCAGCTGGAGCAGTCGTTCGGGTACGGCGTCGTGCGTCAGCTCCTCGAGCCGGCCATCACCGACGACCTGCTGCAGGGCTCCGCCGCGCCGGCCCGGGCGGTGTTCGACCTCGCCGCGGAGCATGCCGAGGGCGGCCTCGCGGTGCTGCACGGGCTCTACTCGCTGACGGCCCGGCTCGCCCGGGACTCGCCGCTGGTGCTCAGCGTCGACAACCTCCAGTGGGCCGACGGACCGTCGCTGCGTTTCCTCAACTACTTCGCGAGACGTACGGACGGCCTGCCGGTCCTGCTCGTCACCACTTTGCGTAGCGGCGAGCCGTACCAGCACCGCGAGCTGGTCGCCGACCTGGCCGTCGACCTCGACGCGGTAGCGATCCGCCCGCAGCCGCTGTCCGAGGACGCGTCCGCCGAGCTGGTCGGCCGGGCATTCGGCCGCAGCGTCGCGCCGCTGTTCGCCGCGGCCTGCCATCGAACGACGATGGGCAACCCGCTGCTGCTGCGCCAGCTGCTGCAGGCGCTCGTGAGCGAGAACGTGAAGCCGGACGCGGCGCACGCCCACGCGGTGCTCGCGGTCGGCTCGCGTGCGGTGTCGAGCCAGGTGCTGATGCGGCTGCACCGCATGAGCGAGGAGTGCCAGCAGGTGTCGCGCAGCGTCGCCGTCCTGGGCGATGCGGCCCAACTGCCGCACGTGGCAGCGCTCGCCGGCCTGAGCGAGTCCACTGCGGCCGGTGCGGTCGCCACGCTGACCCGTTCGGAGGTCTTGCGCGACGACGATCCGATCGGCTTCGTCCATCCCGTCGTCGCCGACGCCGTGTATCGCGACATCCCCACCGTCGAGCGCCGCCTCGAACACGAGCGGGCGGCTGCGTTGTTGCAAACCCGCGGTGCCAGCGCCGAACAGGTCGCCGCGCACATCCTGCGCGCCCCGGCGCGCAGCGACCCGGCAACCGTCGAGGTCCTGTACGCGGCCGCTCGAAAGGTAGCCGAGCGCGGCGCGACCGACAGCGCGGTCACGTATCTGCGCCGCGCGCTGGACGAGCTGCCGGAGGGCCCGGCACGGCACGCGGTGCTGCTAGAACTCGGCATGCAGGAGGCGCTGGTCGACGGCCCGGCCGGCACGCAACACCTGATGGAGGCCTACCCGCACGTCGACGACCCGCGCCTGCGGGTGCGGATCGCGACGACGATCGCCCATGCGCAGGTCTTCGCGAGCGAACGCGGCGCGGCGTTGACCTTCGCGCGTGACGCCGCGCGGGAACTGCCGCCCGGCATGGACGACGCCCGCGAGGGGCTCGTCGCGTTGTTGCGCATCGCCGGCATCATGCAGTCGGTCGATCCGGCCCGGTGGCGCGACGCGGACGTGCCGGAGCCGACCGGCACCGGCGTCGGCTCGCTGATGCTGCGCGCCACCCTCTCGTGGGAGGCGACGCTCGCCGGCGAGGACCGGAGCAGGGCCGTGCGGCTGGCCCGCGAGGCCGTTCGTGACGACCGCCTCTGGCACGCAGACACCGGCCTCTTGTGGTGCATCGCGGCGGCCAGCCGGATGTACGCCGACGACGACCTGGGCGATTTCTGGCTGCGCTCGCGTACGGCGGCGCAAGCGCGTGGCTCGCTGTTCGCGGCGCTGTCGGTCAACGCCTGGGAAGGGGTGTGGCGCTGGCGCCGGGGCGAGCTCATCGCGGCCACCGCGCTCATCGGTGACGCCATCGAGCAGGACCGGATGTGGGGCGGTTCGGGCGTCGGGCTCGCGTATTCGCACGGAGCCCTGATCGGCGTCACCCTCGACCGCGGCGACGCCGCGGAGGCCCGCCGGCTCGTGGACTGCGCCCCACCGGAGGCCCTGAACGGCGACGGCGGGCGACTGCTGCGGCAGGTGGCCGCCGCCGTGCTGCTCGCCGAGCGGCGCTTCGGCGCGGCCCTCGACGCCATCGACGCGATCGGTGATCCGGTCGGAATCGCGAACCCCGCGTGGAATCCGCGACGCCGGCTGCGCGCCCTCGGGCTGCACGGTCTGGGCCGGTCCGCCGAGGCGGCCGCGCTGATCGAGGAGGAACTCGTCCTCCTGCGCCGGTGGGGCGCGCCGAGTTCGCTCGGCTCGGGCCTGACCGATCTCGGTCGGGTTACCGGCCGCGTCGAGCCGCTGCTCGAAGCGCTCGCCACGCTGGAGGGCAGCGGGGCGCTGTTGCTGGTGAGCCGGGCGCGGCTGGTCCTCGGCCGTCATCCCGGCATTCCTACCGCTGAAGCAGCCGCCCACCTGCGGGCCGCCTTCGACGGTGCAGTCGAGTGCGGCGCGGACGGCGTCGCCGGGCAGGCCCGCGTTGCGCTACAACGCCTCGGCCACCCGGTGCCGGAGCTTCGCGCCCGCTCGGGCCCGGGAGGCGCGAACGCCGAGGCCGCAAGATGACGACGCTGCAAGTTCCTCGCAAGTACGTCGAGTCATGCTGTGCATTCACGACATCGAGGAGACTGACACGGTGACACGCCAGACGGCGGTGACCGCTACGAGGGGTGGGGTGAGCGGCCTCGCTGGGTCGCTACGCGGGTTGTGCGGCGGCGCGGTCCACTTGCCCGGCGACCCCGGTTACGACATGGCGCGTTCGCCGTGGAACCTGCAGGTCCAGCACTATCCGGCCGCCGTCGCCTATCCGGCCACCCCGGCCGAGGTCGCCGAGGTCCTGGCCGCTGCCCAGCGCGCCGGCCTGCGGGTCGTCCCCCAGGGCACCGGGCACGGGGCGGCACCGCTCGACGGCAATCTCGGCGATGCGGTGCTGCTGCGCACTGCCGGGCTGCGCGAGCTGATCGTTGACCCGCGGCGCCGCAGCGCCCGGGTCGGCGCCGGCGTGCTCTGGGGCGATCTTGCCGACGAGGCGGGGGAGTACAGCTTGGTCGGACTGCACCCGTCGTCGCCCGATGTCGGCGTCGTCGGGTATTCGATCGGCGGCGGGATCGGCTGGTACGCGCGCAAGTTGGGGCTGCAGTGTCATGCGGTCACCGCCGTCGAGGTCGTGCTCGCGGACGGCAGCTTCGTGCGCGCCACCGCGGCCAACGAACCGGAGCTGTTCTGGGCGCTGCGGGGCGGGGGCACCCCGCTGGGCGTGGTCACCGCGCTCGAGTTCGACCTCCATCCTGTCGACACCGTGGTCGCCGGCCTGCTCGCCTGGGACTGGACGCTCGCCGAGCGGGTGTTCGCGGCCTGGGCAGAGTGGGCCGTCGACGCGCCCGAGGCGGCGACGACCTCGCTGCGGCTGCTCAAAACGCCTGACGAGCCGTTCGTCCCGGCCCAGCTGCGGGGGCGGCGGGTGCTGGTCATCGACGGCGCGGTGCTGGGCAACGACGCCGAGGTCGCCGACATCATCGCCCCGCTCCGGGCGCTGCGGCCCGAGGTGGACACCTTCGCCCGCGTCCAGGCCGCCTCACTGGTGCGGCTGCACCTCGAGCCAGAAGGGCCGACGCCTGCCTACGCGAGCAGCAGGCTGCTCAGCGGGCTTCCCGACGCGGCGATCGGTGCCGCGCTCGGCGTGCTCGGGCCCGACTCGGACACCCGACTGTCGATCGCGGAGTTCCGCCAGTTGGGCGGGGCACTCAAGCGTCCGAGCACCGACGCGGCGCTGGCCTTCCTCGACGGGGAGATCCTCGTCCTGGGCCTCGCGCTCGGCGGCGCGCCGGCCGAGCTCGACCGGCTGCGCGAAGACACCGGTCGCCTGCTGCACGCCTTGGAACCGTGGACGAACGCGCGTCAATACCTGCCGATGGTCGACGACCGGATCGACACCCGCAAGGCGTTCCCGCCCGACGTCCTCGACCGCCTCGCGACGCTGCGCGCCGCGGTCGACCCGGACCGGTTGTTCGTCGGCCAGCAGCTGCTGCCGAACCCCTCAAGCTGACTGCAAGGGCCTTGCCAAGCTGATCGCAATCGCGCTGCAAGTGCTGCACCGCAATCTGCCTCCAACGCGAAACACCGACCCGGAGGTAGTCATGAGTTCGATCCCCAGCCACCCCGCGCCCGTGCGTCAGGTACCGCTCGACGGCCTTCGTTCCCGGCTGAGCGGCGCCATCGCCGAGCCGCACGACCCGCTGTATCAGGAGCTGGTCACGCCGTGGAACGTTGCGGTGCAAATGCAGCCTGCCGCCGCCGTCGCCGCGCGGTCCGCAGCCGATGTCCGCGAGAGCGTCGCCTTCGCCCGCCGGCACGGCATGACCGTCGGCGTCCAGGCGACCGGTCACGGGCCGGTTCCCTCGCTCGCCGGCCACCTGCTCATCGCCACCCGAGACCTCGACGAGGTCACGATCCACCCGCACGACCGCTGGGCGAGGGTGGGCGCCGGCGTCAAGTGGAGCCGGGTCATCGAGGCAGCGGCACCGTACGGCCTCGCCCCGCTCAACGGCTCGGCCAGCGATGTCGGCGTCGTGGGTTACACCACCGGCGGCGGGGTTGGCCCGATGGCGCGGACGTTCGGCATCGCCTCGGACCGGGTGCGCGCCTTCGACGTCGTCACCGGCGATGGCACTTTGCGCCGCGTCACTCCCGAGCGGCACCGAGACCTGTACTTCGCGCTGCGCGGCGGCAAGGGCGCCTGTGGGATCATCACCGCGGTGGAGTTCGACCTGCTTCCGATCGCCACCTTCTACGGCGGCGCCGTGTACTTCGATGGCAAGGACATCCCCGCGGTCATCGACCGGTGGCGCGCCTGGTCGAAGAACCTGCCAGACCAGGCCACGACGTCCTTCGTGATCCTGCGCCTGCCCGACGCGCCCGAGATGCCGCCGCCGCTCGCCGGTCGGACCACCATCGGCGTCCGGTTCCTCTGGGTCGGCGACGCCGCGGACGGTGCGCGCCTCCTCGACGAGATCCGGGCCGTCGCCCCCGTCATCCTCGACGATGCGGCGGTCAAGCCCTACACCGCGATCGACTCGGTGCACGCCGACCCGGTCGACCCGATGCCGGTCAAGGAAGGCTCGATGCTGCTCACCGACTTCCCGGACGACGCGGTCGCGCGATTCCTCGACTGCGTCGGGCCGGGTGCGGAGTCACCGCAGATCATGGTGGAGATCCGCCAACTCGGCGGTGCCTATGCCCGGGTCGGCAAATACCCCAGCGCATTCGTCCACCGCGCCGCGGCGTTCAGCCTGCTCACCGTCGGCATCGCGTTCGACCCACGCGTCGTACCGCACGCGGACGACCTGGTCCGCGCGCTGGACCCGTGGAACACCGGTGGTGTTTGGCCGAACTTCCTCCCGCCGCACGACTCGGCAAGCGCCGAACTGGCCTACGACCCGCCCACCCTGGCCCGGCTGGCCGACATCGCCCAGCGCTACGACCCGGACGCCGTCCTGGCCGCCGGCACATTCGTCCGGCGAGGCGTCGACGCAGCGGCGGCCTGACCGGAACTAATCGATCCGAAGCGGGGCCCCGCCCGAACGGGCGGGGCCCCGCGTGCGTCGGAGACGGAAATACCGAAGGTGATCAGCGGCTTTCGTGACCTGGAAGTGCGCCATCTTTGCGTCGCCGGCGGCGTACATCGCCTTGCACCTCGAGTGACCGTCGGTCAGTGAGTAGAAGGCGCCCGTCTTCAGTTTTGCCGCGACCGCGGCCTTGGCGGACAGGTCAGCGATAGGACTGCACCCTGTGCCAGGTCGGGGGCGACGAGCGGAAGGTTGGCGACGAGCAAGTCAGCGTGCGCATCGGGGCGCAGTTCAGCGACGCGCCACAGCAGCACGACCGAGGGACGGCCGCCGAGCGGAGTGCGAGCAGCATGGAGAAGTCGGTGTCCGCGGTGACGACGACCCAGTTGTGCGCGGCGGCGTAGTCGAAGATGTCCGAGTCGGATGCGGTGAGCAACCCGAGGTTGGGCCACGTCCGTCACCTCGGCTGCCGTGGATAGCAGATGCGTCGCGAGCGTGGGCGACAGGTTCGCGTCCAGGAGCAGCTTCATGCCGGCCGGGCGATCGGCACCTCACGTTCGTTCACGACGGCGGCTGCGTATTCGAGGGCAGCGAGGATGTCAGCGCGCTCGAGGTAGGGTTAGGCCTCGGCTAACGCCCCGCCGTACTCTGCGCACGGTCCATTTCGGCCCGACAGGAGCGCGCGCGGCGACCTGGTTCGTTACCGGCGCGGCGCGGTCTGGGATACGCGGTGGCACGACACGCCCTCGAGACCGGCGCCGAGGTCGGTGCGGAGACACGGGGCCTGAGCGAGCTCGAGGCGGCGTTCGCGGCGGTCCAGGCGGCTCGCCACATGCGCGTGGCGTCGAACGGCGAGTCGATTGCGCGAGGACCCCCGACGGGGTGCCGGCGCACCGTCACAGTGCCGAGGATGCATTTCGCTGCGGGGGGTCCGCAGTTCGCAGCAGGCAAGGACCGCCGCTCGTTCGCGGATCGGCAGGGTCCGGCGAATAGCGGCGATCCTGGCCGCGTTCACCACCCCTGGGATAGGATGCTCAGGTACCTAATGGTGAGGAACCTCAGTAGGTTTCAGGGAGATTTCATGGCGTCCCGAGACGTGTCGGCGGCCGAGGTGGGTCAGGCGTACTTCGAGTTGCATCATCGTGTCCACCGCTTGGTCGATCAGGCGATGACGGCGGCTGGGTTGTCGCTGGCTCGGGCGAAGGTGCTGATGCGGCTGCGTGACTGCGGCCCGATGAACCAGGCGAGGTTGGCAGGCATGCTGGGATTCGCGGCGAGTTCGGTAACCGACGTCGTCGACGCGCTCGAACGCGACGGCCTGGTCGCCCGCGCTGGGGACCCGTCAGACCGAAGGGCTCGCGTGGTTTCACTGACCCCGGCTGGGAGCGAGGCGTACGAGGCGGCGCAGATCGTTCGGCTCAAGGCGATGGAGGAGATCTTCGGCAGCCTCACCGCAACGGAGCGCGCCGGCCTGGCTGCGGTGCTCACCACGATCGGGACGAAGCTGCAGTCAGGAGAAGGCAACTGTGACCACTGAGGGACTCGCCGAACGCAAGGCCGAGCAGGCGCGACCGCCATCTGATCATCGGTGGCTGGTGCTCGTTGTCGTGTCGATCGCCCAGTTGATGGTGGTTCTCGATGCCACTGTCGTCAATATCGCTCTGCCGTCGGCGCAGGCTTCCCTCGGCTTCGACAACAGCGCGCGGCAGTGGGTCGTGACCGCGTATGCGCTGGCTTTCGGCAGCCTGTTGCTGCTCGGGGGGCGGGTCGGCGACATCTTCGGCCGCAAGCGGACCTTTATGGTCGCGCTCGTTGCCTTCGCGGCGGCCTCGGCCCTGGGCGGCGCCGCGCCGTCGTTCGGGGTGCTGGTCGCCGCCCGCGCGCTGCAGGGAGCCGCCGGCGCGATGCTTGCCCCGGCCGCGTTGGGCACGCTGGTGACGACGTTTCGCGAACCCCGCGACCGTGGCAAGGCGTTTGGTGTGTTCGGCACGGTGGCCGTTGCCGGTGGCGCGGTCGGCCTCATCCTGGGCGGTCTGCTGACCGAATATCTGTCCTGGCGCTGGTGCATGTACGTGAACGTGCTGTTCGCGGCGGCCGCGTTCTTCGGGGCGGTGATCTACATGAGCGAGTCGAAGCCGCCGATTCGTCCGCGCATCGATGTCATCGGCGCCGTCTTGGCCGGAGCCGGCCTGTTCGGCATCGTGTTCGGTTTCTCGCAGGCCGAGATCGACGGTTGGAGTTCGGCGGTGACCATCGGCGCGCTGGTGATCGGCGCGGCGCTGCTGGTGCTCTTCGTCCTGGTCGAGCGGCGGGTCGCCCATCCGCTGCTGCCGTTGCGGGTGGTGGCGGATCGGTCGCGCGGGATGGCGTTTGCTGCGGTGGGGATCGCCGGGCTGGCGATGTTCGGCCTGTTCTTGTTCCTGACCTACTACTTGCAGTTGGTGCTGCATTTCAGCCCGGTCACCTCAGGGCTTGCGTTCTTGCCGATGATCGCGTGCGTCATGATCAGTTCCAATACCTCCAACATCGTGACGCTGCCTCGGTTCGGCCCGCGGATCGTGATCACCATCGGCATGGTGTTGGGTTTCCTCGGACTGGGCTATCTCAGTCGCGTCACCGTCCATTCCTCCTACGTCGGCGGCGTGTTGCCCGCGTTGATCCTGATGGGCTTTGCGATGGGCATGGTGATGGCGCCGTCGATGAACACCGCGACCGCCGGGGTGCAACCCCAGGACTCCGGCGTGGCGGCGGCGCTGGTGAGCACGATGCAGCAAGTCGGCGGCTCGATCGGGACGGCGTTGCTGAGCACGATCTCCGCCGCGGCGACCACGTCCTACGCCGCCTCGCACGCGGCGCCGGCTGGTTTCGACGCCGCCGCGGCAACCCACGGCTACTCCGTCGCGTTCCTCACCTCCGCGCTCGTCTTCGCAGCAGGTGGTGTACTCGCCGCGGCGCTGTTCCCGTCCAAGCAACGCCTGGCAGCGATGCGCGAATCGATGACCGCCGGCCGACCCAAGGATGCGGCCGGCGACCTCCTCGCCGCCGAGGTGTAACCAGCAGGAGGACCAGCCGCACAGAAATGGCGGCAGGTCTTCCTCGGAGTCGCCCCGCAGGGGCCGCGTCTCACCGCCGAAGGCTGCGCCGGTTATGAACCGGGGTAGTGAGTGCTGCGGAAGAGGCGCGCCAGGAGCGCGTCAGGCATCGGTCAGGAAGGCGAGCGGTTATGCGGACGGCGGGTTGCTACGATCGCGATCATGACGGCGAGTGCGCGCGTCATTGTTGGGCGCAGGGAAGAACTCGCCAGGTTGCGTGCGTGTCTGGATTTCGCTCGTACAGCGTTTCAGGTCGTGGTCGTGTCCGGCGAATCGGGAATCGGCAAGTCGGCCCTCATCGGTTTCGACGCCGGTCGGCCAGCTAGACCTGAAATAGGCGCGTAGCGGGTCGACGGTGGCTCGTCGACCGAGTCGATCTTGGTTGGCGCACCTGATGATCGTTTCGTGGGCCGGTCGAGGCCTGATTAGCCGCCCGGTCGGGTGTGCAGCCCTGTTTGATCATGGATTTGGTGGTACCGGCAGGTGACGTTGGAGATCACGTCCCGGTGGCCGCCGATCGCGGCAGTTGTGACCTGGTAGACGTAATAGCCGCTCATGCCGGGTGGCCGCCGTGTGCAGACGGAAAGCGACGGGTGCGGCTGCGCCTTGATTTGCTGTCGCACTGAAGTGGTCGCGGACGCGGGCGAGGCGGCGATCGTAGGAGCGCCGCGAGGGCCGCGATAACCAGGGCCGCGATGGCCTTAGTCCTGGTCATTTGTCGAAGCCCTTTCGGGAGGGATGGCTTGAAAAATCGATCCCATTTGCCAGGCGATGTGTGATCAGTGTGAGGTGCGAGTGGCTGGTGCGTCTCGGCCGCGGGCGACAGTCTTTACCTATCGGCGACAGGATCGGAAGCTGACTGAGGCGGCCGGCGGTCGATCGCCTCTTCGCCGACTCGCGCTGCCCGCTTACGTTTCACCTCACGGAGCGACCATGGCCAGTTACACCGATCGCCGGAGTGCGCCCAGTGCGCAGAGAGGGGTCACGGCGATGATGACGTGATCTGACTGGTGCTGAAGTTCGTCATCGCCAGCCGGTGGGAGTCCGGTCCGGGTAGTCGTCAGGGAGCCCGGTAGCAGGTTGCCGGTGTCGGGGGGAAACGCCCGGCGTCGAAGCGCAACGTCAAAAGCCCTGTGAAGGGGGAGCGACTGAGCGGTCCGCAGCATGAAGCGAAGCCTGCAGCGCCGTTAATGTGCCGCCGCGAGGCGGGATAGGGAGAGCCGAGCCCCTTCTTTCAGGGTGAAGGCCATGGAAGCGGTGAAGATCCTGCAAGTGCAGCCGCGAAGAACTCCCCGGCGTAGGGGGCGCGGAACGTTCAGAAGGTGATGACGGGAACTGGGGAGGCCCTCGCCGACCCGACGGCTGCGGATGGACAACACCGTCGGAGCGTGGGTGTCGATAACCGGTGAGGAGCCGGGAAACGATGCCTGGTCGGCAGGGCGTCGGAGGCGGCCGTAGTACTGGTCGAGCCGGACGGACAACACAACCGCCGGTGAGGGAAGGGCCGCTACGTCGTTTCATGTGCGTGCGTGGTGAGGACTGATCGGTGAGTGCCGCAACAACGGCTAGGTCCACCCTGGCGGCCGTCCATGGGGACGGGGTCCGTGCCCTCCAGCATGTGCTCTACCGGGCGGCCAAGGCCGATCCCGGGCGTCGGTTCCATGCGCTGCACGACAAGGTCTATCGCAGAGACGTGCTGCAGCGGGCATGGGAGCAGGTGCGCCGCAACGGCGGCGCAGCCGGCATCGACAGAGTCACCATCAGCGATGTCGAGGAGTACGGCGTGGACCGGTTCCTCGACGAGTTGGCTCGTGACGTGAGGGACGGCAGCTTCGCGCCGTCGCCTGCCCGGCGGGTGTTCATACCCAAGCCGGGCAAGGCGGAGAAGCGGCCGTTGTCGGTACCTCCGGTACGGGACCGGGTTGTGCAGGCGGCGATGAAGATTGCGCTCGAGCCAGTCTTCGAAGCCGACTTCCTGTCGTGCTCGTACGGGTTCCGCCCGCAGCGAGGACAACACGACGCCTTGCAGGTACTGCTGGATGAGTCCTTCAAGGGCAACCGGTGGGTGGTGGAGACCGACATCGCCAACTGTTTCGAGGCGATTCCACACTCCATGTTGATGCAGGCGGTCGAGGAACGCATCAGTGACCGCACCGTCCTGGCGCTGCTGCGCGCGTTCCTGCGCGCAGGGGTTATGGAGGACGGGTCGCTGCGCCGCTCGGTCACCGGATCCCCCCAGGGGGGTGTGATCAGTCCGTTAATGTGCAACGTCTACCTGCACCGGCTCGACCGGCAATGGGACGACGCCACGCATGGGCGGCTGGTTCGGTTCGCTGACGATCTGGCGGTGATGTGCACGTCCCGGCAGCAGGCCGAGGCCGCGCTCGCGCGGCTCACGGAACTGCTGGCCGACCTCGGTCTGGAGCCGAAGGCGGCCAAGACCCGGATCGTGCACCTGACCGAATACGGGGAAGGCTTCGACTTTCTGGGCTTTCACCATCGGCTGGTGCGCGCCCGCGGTCGGACCGGGGCCCCGCGCATGCTGTTCCTCGCCCGCTGGCCGTCTCGTCAGGCGGTCCAGCGTGCCCGCGACCGGATCCGGGAACTCACGGACCGGTCGCGGCTGCTGGTGCCGGTCGATGTCATCGTGCGGCAGGTCAACACCTTCGTACGCGGCTGGGCAGGGTATTTCCGGTACGGGAACTCCGCCCACATCTTCGGCAAGATCCAGACCTACACGCGCGTCCGGCTGGCGATCTTCATCGGTCACCGGCACAAACGCTCGCGGGCCTGGGGATGGCGGGTCGTCGTCTACGCCTCGCCTGACCAGTTCGGTCTGATCAACCTCGACGGCGCCGTTATCGCTCCCCGACCGAACCGACCCTGGCGGTCACCGAACACCGCCGGTGAAGGGCGACGGTGAGCCGTGTGCGGGAAAATCGCATGCACGGATCGAAGGGCGGGGGCTGGAAACGGGACGCTCACGCGTCACCGCGCCAGTCCCCGACCCGACCGGACGTGACGGTCGGCGTTCGAACAAATGGGTGCCAAATGGATGCCACGGGCCGTCAGCGGTTGCCTGCTGTTGCCGGGTGCACCGGCCAGATTGGCTGTTCTGCAACGCGTTTACGTCGTGGGCCCCGCGGGGCTCGAACCCGCAACCTACGGATTTAAAAAGGGCGACCTGGCCTGCGTAGTCTCGGTGCTCGATCGCTGAAGCGCCCTTTCAACAAGGGCATCTGCCTCTTGTCAGGCGCCGCTGGGTGCTCATTTTGGCCAGTCGCATCCGGCCAAATCCCGGCCACGGCGGCCAAATCGAGTCCACCGTGTCGGAGCAGGGCCAAGAAGCAATGCCGCGTAGCGTAAGTTGATCATGCCGCTCGCGGTGTGATGGTGTGGAGGCGGATGGTGGCTGGCTGGCTGTGTCGGGTGCTTGCTGGTTCGTCGGGTTTCTTGACGCGGTAGCTGTTGTGTCTGGCGCGTTTGACTGCGCGGGGGCAGGTGCGTTCGCGCCGTTCGGGGATCTGCAGGTGGGCGATCTCGTTGAGGTGGTTGGGTAGCCGGTCAGCCCAGTCCTGAGGGGGGAATGTCCGCCGTCCCTGTGGCGGATCGGCGGATCAGGCGGAGCGCTTTGGCGAACGAGATCCGGTCTGGATCGAGATCGGCCGCGGCGGAGGCTTTCGCGATCAGCGCGCTGATCGCGTGGTGCACGATCAGGTAGGCCCAGATCTCCTGGTGGACCAGGTCGGGAAGCCGGGATCGCAGCACTCGGCCGGGTCCGCGCAGGTGAGTCTTGAGTTGGTCGTTGCTGGTCTCGTGTTCCCACCGCTGATGGTAGGCAGCGGCGAGTTCGTTGGCGCGGGCTCCGCCGGAGTGAGGGTCGGGGTCGAGGATGGTGCTCAGCAGCACGACGATTTCACCGGTGCCGTTACCGGCACGGTCGGGGACGTCATACTCGATCACCCGAGCTAGCCGCGCAACCGGCAGCCCGTTGCTGTCGACGGCCTGCGGCAGGTCGGCCAGGTCTTGCAGGTCGTGTCCGGCCTTCGCGGCGGCGATGATCTTCTCCCGGCGGGCGCCGCGGATGGAGGCGTCCATGAGCGCGCTCAGATACGTACCGTCGTCGAGGACCTTCACGACGGGCAGGGTGAGCTGGGTCGGGGCACGCCACAGCAACGCTGCGCCGGTCGCCGCTGCGGTGTCCCACGCCTGCCAGGAATAGAAGCCCCGGTCCGCGGTGAGCAGCTCGTCGGCACGAAGCCGCTGAAACAGCTTGTGCGCGAGGGTTTTCTCCCCGGTGGAGTACCCGCCGATCTCGGCGGCCACGAAGGCGTGTGTGCCGCACTCGCTGAGGGCGACGACCCTGGCTTTGCAGAACGCCGAGCGGTTCTCACCGGACCCGGCATACCCGAACTCCTGCGCGTTCGCGGGCGTGTCGGCCACGTCGAGTTCGAACCCGTCGATCGCCAACAGCCGCCAGCCCCGCAGGAACGACCCCCGCGCCGCGCCGAGCGCGAACATCTCTGCGTCTAGCCCGGTGTCACCGGCGACCGGCCCACAGGTGCGCTCGAAGATCTCACGGAACACCTCGCGACCCAGACGCTTACGGGCCTGCGTGACACCCGACGCGGTCGGCGCCGACCAGCCCGCATCCCAGCTTCCGAAGCGGTCCAGTGACCCAGTCACCTTCGCCGCAACTTCCTCGTAGTCATCGTCGGCGAACAGCGACAACCCCATCGTCAGATACGCCGTCACGTGCGCGGGCAGCTTGCCGTCCGAGCGCTTCTCCCGCACCCCACACGCAGCGATCGCGTCATTGACCGCATCCCGCGGCACCGCGTCGATCAACACCCCGAGCGTCACCTGATCCGGACTCACCAAGCTCATGACCGCAGATCACAACAGCCACACCAGCCACAACCGTCACGCCACGCCGGAACCCGGCCAAACCACCATGATCAACTTAGGCTACGTGGCATTGGACCTATGCGGCGCCGCGTGGGCACGCGCTGATGGACCGTGCGCTTTATGTCTCGAATTCCTGAATAGGCGATGAGCACCGGCGAGAACGTGCCGGTGTTCGACGCGATATCGAGTTTGCGACCAAACCGGCGCTGGTCGTCGAGATGATCGAGCGCGCTGTTGCCGCTGGCGCGCAGGCTGTGTGGGTGGCCGGCGACGAGGTGTACGGGCCCACCCTCACCGTCGCGCGCAAGTCCGTGACCTCGGGCTCGGTTATGTGCTGCAGGTCGCGGCGAACCGTCGGCTCCACACCCATGCCGGCCCGATGCGCGTGGACGCGATCGCCGGTTTCGTGGCGGACCGGTGCCAGACCTACTCCTGCGGGCGCGGCGCGAAACGCCACTACGACTACCAAGCGGCCTGGGTCGCGATCCTTCCCGCCCCGGCGGCGCTCACAGCGACCGGCCCGGTGAGCATCATTTACTCATCCGTCGCACCCGTAGGAGCGGAGCGGTGGTGGCAACCCAGCACAGTCGATGAACTGGCCTGAGATGTCCAAGGCCTTCGGAATCTTTGGCGGCCTGCGCTGATTGATTTGAGTTGGCTGGGGGTTAAATGAGATCCAGCTTGGCTGAACCAAGTAAACAGGTCTTTGCACCGGCACTCCATGTGCGCGATTCATGAACGCAACTTCTCAAGTGCGCTTGGCAATCCGCGCCACGTCGATGACTGCTCGATTGACGTTGTCGCAGCAGCGGGCATAGCGTTGCTGCTTCCACTCGCGCCGGAGGAAACGACGATGCTGATCGGCGATCGGCGCGGCCATCTGGCCACTTCTCTCCAGTAGTGCTTCGACGACGGACCCGACGTGGCCACCGAAGCGGAACCCGCCGCCCCGCGATCATCGGTGCTCGAGGGCCGTCCGCCCGAGCCGGGCGGGAGTGGTCATCTGAACGAGTTCCGCATTTCGCCGCCGGTGATCAGCCTGCCGGCAGGCGGCGGCGCGATCCGCGGAATCGGTGAGAAGTTCGCCGCCAACCCGGTCACCGGATCGGCGTCGTTCTCGATCCCGCTGCCGGTCTCGGGGGGGCGCAACGGGTTCGGCCCGCAACTCGCCCTGCAGTACGACTCGGGCAACGGCAACGGGCCGTTCGGCTTCGGCTGGAGCCTGGGCCTGCCGTCGATCAGCCGCAAGACCGAGAAGGGTCTGCCGCGCTACGCGGATGGCACCGACACGTTCCTCATCGCCGGGGCCGAGGACCTGGTTCCCGTTCTCGACGTCGGCGGCGACATTTCGGACGATACGACGTCCGTTCCCGGATTCGCGGTGCGCCGGTACCGGCCGCGGATCGAGGGATCGTTCGTACGCATCGAGCGGTGGACCCGCCGCGACGGCGACGTCCACTGGCGCTCGTGGTCGACCGACAATGTGCTCGTCGATCTTCGGCAAGGACGCGAGCGCGCGCATCCAGGACCCGGACGACGCGTCGCGGGTGTTCAGCTGGCTGATCAGCGAGACCAGGGACGACAAGGGCAACGCGGTCGTCTACGAGTACGAGCCGGAGGACGCCGCGGGGGTGGATCTGGCGCTGGCGCACGAACAGTGCCGCGGCGACGCCGCGAGCGCGCAACGACGCACGGCCAGGTACCCGGCCCGGATCCGATACGGAAACCGGCGCTCCCTACTCGACCCGGCAACCCACCTCCGCCCGCGCGACGTGAGCCCGAACCGGCTGGACGACGCCGGCTGGATGTTCGACGTGATCTTCGACTACGGGCAACGCTCCGGCTTCGAGGACGTCGGGTCGGAGACCTGGACCTGCCGCCCGAGCATCGCTGCCGACCGACCCCGGCCGGTGCGCCCCGATCCGTTCTCCAGCTACCGATCGGGCTTCGAAGTACGGCAGTACCGGCGATGCGCGCGGGTGCTCATGGTTCACCACTTCCCGCAGGATGCCGCAGTCGGGCCGGCCTGCCTGGTGCGCTCGCTGGAGCTCCTCTACCGCGAGACACCGCGCGAGCGCGACTACAGCGACCCAGGCTTCTCCTTCCTCGAACGCGCCGCCCGGCGCAGCTACCAACGCGACCCGCAGGACGCGACGCTCTACCGGTACCGGTCATTGCCGCCGCTGGAACTGCGCTACAGCGAGGCCGCGATCGACGACCGGCTTCGCGATCTGGACGACGAGGGACTCGCCAACCTGCCGGTCGGACTCGGCGCGGGTCACCGCTGGATCGACCTCGACGGCGAAGGGCTGTCCGGGGTTCTCACGGAGCAGGCCGGCGCCTGGTTCTACAAGGCGAACCTCGGCGCGGGGCCCGCCGGACCCAGGTTCGCTCCGTTACGCGAGGTCGCACCGCGGCCATCGCTCGCGGGGCTGGAGTCGAGCAATCAGCAACTGATTGACGTGGCCGGGAACGGGCGGGTCGCGCTGGTCGAACTCGGCGCGCCTTTGTCCGGCTATCACCAGCGGACCGACGCCGACGGGTGGGAACGCTTCGTGGCGTTCACCCGGATGCCCAACGTCGACTGGACCGACCCGAACCTGCGCTTCGTCGACCTGACCGGTGACGGCTTCGCGGACGCGGTCATCACCGAGCGGGACGTCCTGACCTGGTACCCCGCGGAGTCGACGCAGGGCTTCGGTGCGGCGCGGCGCAGCGCGGTGTCGCTCGACGAACGCGACGGACCCCGCGTCGTCTTCGCCGACCTGGAAGAGACGATCTTCCTCGCCGACATGTCCGGGGACGGGCTGACCGACATCGTCCGGATCCGCAACGGGCACACCTGTTACTGGCCGAACCTCGGGTACGGCCGCTTCGGTCGGCAGGTGTCGATGGACGGCTCGCCATGGTTCGACGCAGCCGACCTGTTCGACCCGCGCCGGATCCGGCTCGCCGACGTGGACGGCAGCGGCGCAGTGGATCTCCTCTACCTGGGCCGGGCCGAAACCCGGCTGTGGTTCAACCGATCCGGCAACGAGTGGGCTGCGCCGCGTGTTCTGCGCTTCCCGCCGGCGAGCGCGAACGTCGACCAGATCCAGGTCGCGGACCTGCTCGGCAACGGGACCGCCTGCCTGGTCTGGTCCTCGGAGCTGCCCGCGGACGCCGCCCGCCCGATCCGCTACCTCGACCTCATGGGCGGCACGAAGCCGCACCTGCTCGTCGGGGTCGTCAACAATCTCGGCGCCGAGACCACGCTCGCCTACACGGCGTCGACCGCGTTCTATCTCGCCGACCGGGCGGCCGGTCTGCCGTGGGCGACGAGGCTGCCGTTCCCCGTCCACTGCCTGACCAAGGTCACCGTGCGGGACCGGCACCGACAGATGGAGTTCTCGACCACGTACACCTATCACCACGGCTACTTCGACGGGGACGAGCGGGAGTTCCGCGGCTTCGGGCGGGTGGAGCAGGTCGACTGCGAACGCTTCGACGGCTTCGCCGACGTCAACGTCGACAGCCCGTTCGTGACGACCGACCGTTCGCTGTTCCAACCGCCGACCAAGACGGTCACCTGGTTCTCCACCGGCATCGCGGCTGACCGGGAGCGGATCCTCGGCCTGTTCGCCGGCGAGTACTTCCCGACGCGCTTCGCGAGCCGCCTGCCGGGTGACTTGGAACGCGAGATGCCGCAACCGGCCATCGAAGCGCCCGGCGCGGCCCTAAGCACCGACGAGGTCCGCGAGGCGATGCGGGCCTGCAAAGGGCTCCCGCTGCGCCAGGAGACCTACGAGCTCGACGTCGACACGCTGCACGAGCGCGGCGAACACCGGCCGGTGCGCATCTACTCGGCCGCGCAACACACCTGCACGATCCGACGGGTGCAGGCCCGCGGGCCGAACGAGCACAGCGTCTTCCTGGTCGTGCCCGGCGAGGCGATCACCTACCACTACGAGCTCGACCTGCGCGGCACGGGCGCGCTGCACCCCGACCCGAGGGTGATGCACACCCTCACCCTCCGCCACGACGACTTCGGCCGGCCGCGGCAGTCGGTGGCTGTCTGCTACCCGCGCAGGGAGCAGCACGACAACGCCCCGAACGACCCCGCGCCGCTCACCGCCGAGCAGCTCGCCCTGATCCGCGACGTGCAGGACGAGCTGCACATCGCCTACACGCAGACCACGTACACCGACGAGCTGCCGCCGGGTGACGACCACCGGCTCCCGGCGCCATACGAGTTGCGCACGTTCGAGCTGACCGGGATCGAGCCGGGCGCCGAACCGGCGGTACTTCACGGTGGCCGACCTGCGTGCGTACCGGCTCGACCCCGTCCTCGACACCCAGGCGAGGCGGCCGGTCACCCCGTTGGACTACCAGCGCCACCCGCTGTCCGCGGGGCCGCACAAGCGGCTCGTCGAGCGCGCGGTGACGCTGTTCCTCGCTGACGACCTGACCGGCCCGCTCGCGCCGCGCGCCCCGAGCCGGCTCGGCCTGACGTACGAGAACTACAAGCTGGCGCTCACCGACTCGCTACTCGACGACGTGTTCACCACTGCTGCGGGCCAGGACGCGTTCGACGTCGAGGCACGCGCAGTACTGGCCGAGACAGCGACGCGTCCCGGCTTCCTCGTCAGCGGTTACGCAACCGGCCGGACGGTCCTCGGGCCGGCCGGGGCCGGCCAGTGGTGGGTGCGGTCAGGCGTCGCGGGTTTCGCGCCCGACGCGCCCGCCCACTTCTACCTGCCCGAGCGCTACCTCGACCCGTTCGGCAACGAGAGCTCGCTGCGCTACGACGACGACGATCTGTTCGTCCGCTCGAGCACCGACCCGGTCGGTAATACGACCGACGTGCTCGCCTTCGATCACCGGGTGCTTGCCCCGGCTCGGATGCGCGACGCGAACCGCAACGTGAGCGAGGTCGCCTTCGACATCCTGGGCCTGCCGGTGGCGATGGCGTTGCGCGGCAAGGTCTCGGCGGGCGCGCAGTCGTCCGAGACCGGTGACGGGGTTGCGCAGTTGAGCCTCGCGCAGCTGAACCCGCAGCCTGGCGCGGTCGCCGCCTTCTTCACCGCAGACCCGTTCGACGCCGACCAGGCTCGGCGCTGGCTCGGCACCGCGACCACCCGGTTCGTGTATCACCTCGGTGACTCGACCGACGCCGCCGGCGTGACGGTGTGGGGCGATACCGCCGCGGGCGCCTGCGCCATCCAGCGGGAACGCCACGAACGCGACGCTCCGAACTCTCCGGCCGCCGACGTCGCGATCCAGGTGTCGTTCGACTACTCCGACGGCGCCGGGCAGAGCTTCGTCACCAAGAACCAGGCCGAGCCCGACCCGCGCGGCCCCGGCAACGGGATCCGGTGGATCGCCAACGGCAAGACGATCGTGAACAACAAGGGCAGCCCGGTGCTGCAGTACGAGCCGTACTTCACCGAATCCGGGCATCGCTTCGCCGAGCCGCGCGCGGTCGGGGTGTCGGCGATCCTCTACTACGACGCGGCCGGCCGGGCGATCCGCACCGAGTTCCCCGACGGGTCGCTCGCCCGGGTCGACGTCACGCCGTGGCGCAGCGTCGCCTACGACCGCAACGACACGGTGACCGATCCTGGTAACCGCTGGTACGCCGACCACACGGTAGGCACCGCAGCGGAGGAGGACCGGCGGGCGGCGCGGCTCGCGGCCCTGCACCGTGACACCCCAACTGAGACGCACGTCGACAGCCTCGGCCGGGCGGTCGTGACGGTCGCCCGCAACCAGGCCCCGGCGGCCGGGCCGGTGGGGGCGCCGTCGGTGGCCGACGTGGCCTGGGCGCAGGAGCGGCTGTTGACCTTCACCAAGCTGGACGCGGAGGGCAAGCCGCTGTTCGTGCGTGACGCGCGCGGCAACCGGGTGATGCGTTTCCTGGTCGCGCCGGGCCCGGCTGCTACCGGCGTGCCGGGCTACGACATCGCCGGCAACCTGCTGTTCCAGCACAGCATGGACGCAGGTGATCGCCGGATGCTGGCCGACGGCGCCGGTCAGGCGTTGCTCGGGTGGGACTACAACGAGCGCCGCGACGCCACGACGCCGCGCGTGTTCAAGGAGCACCGGCGGTTCCGGGTCCGTTACGACGCGCTGCGCCGGCCGCTCGAGCGCCGGCTGCGGATACGGGACGAGACGAGCGGCGCGGTGCGCGAGTCGCTCGTCGAGCGGTTCCGGTACGGCGAGGACGCGCCGAGCGCGCGGGCGCACAACCTGCGCGGCCGGGTTTGGCAGCACTACGACAGCAGCGGGCTCGCGCAGACCGACGACGTCGACCTGGGTGGCCGGTCGCTGGTGAGCCGGCGCCGGCTCGCGAGCGACATCACCGCGCCAATCGTGGAGTGGGACGGGGTGCAGGTGTCCGACATCCACCGCGCCGCGCTGGCCGGGTTCGAGCGGGACGTCTACACCCAGCGGTGCGAATACGACGCGCTCGGACGGATCACGCGGCTGTACAACTGGCACGTCGAGAGCCCGCGCAACTCAGGACGCAGCGATCGGGTGGCCGTGTATCTCCCGACCTACAACCAGCGTGGAATGCTCGCCGCCGAGACCCTGTTCGTCCGCGCCCGCAAGGCCCCGGCCGGACACGACGTGGTCCCGTTCGTCACCCGCCGCCAGGACGCCGTCACGCGCATCGACTACGACGCGAAGGGGCAGAAGCTTCGCCTGGACCTGGGCAACGGCACGGTCACCCGGTACGACTACGACTCGGACACCTTCCGGCTGCGCGAACTGCGCACCTCCCGGCCCGGCCACGACCCGGGTTTCCCGTCCGAGCGCGGCCGGCTGTCCGACGCCCGGGTGCTGCAGCACCTCTTCTACACCCATGACCCGGCCGGCAACATCACCGAGATCCGCGACGACGCGTGGCGGCCGGCGTTCTTCTCGAACCAACGCGTCGAGGCTGCCGGACAGTACGTCTACGACGCGCTGTACCGGCTCATCGAGGCCAGCGGCCGGGAGGACGGGCGGGTGAACGGCGCGCCTGCGCAGTTTGGCACGCCCGTTGCACTCGGCGGGTTCCCGGACTCGCACCCGGACGCGGTACGCAACTACATCGAGCGCTACCGGTACGACGCGGTCGGAAATCTTGAATCGATGCGGCACATCGCGGGCCCGCTCGGAACGTGGACGCGCACCTTCGACTACGCGAGCGCCAACAACCGACTGCTCGCGACCGATACCGACAACCCGGGCCGGCACGTCGGCTACGGCTACGACACGCACGGCAGCATGGCGAACCTCAACGCCGCCCCGGAGCGCTTTGACCTGCGCTGGGACTGGAACGACATGATCCACACCATCGACCTCGGCGGCGGCGGCCGGGCCTGGTATCAGTACGCGTCGGACAAACAGCGATGCCGCAAGCGCATCGACACGCAGCACGGCAGCGCCGGCTACTGGGAGCGCGTCTACCTTCCCGGTTTCGAGTTGTACCGCCGCTACCGCGCCGCCGGTGACGCCGCACCGGTCGAGGAGATCGAGACCCACCACCTGTTCGAGCGCGACCAACGCGTACTCCAGGTCGACGACGTGCTCAGCGTCAGCAACCCGCGCCCGGACGGCGTGCTCGTCAAGCCGCAGACGCTGTTCCGCTACCAGTACGGCAACCTGATCGGCTCGGCGTGCTTGGAGCTCGACCACACCGCCGCCGTCATCTCGTACGAGGAGTACCACCCATACGGGTCCACCGCCCACCACGCCACGCTCAGCACGACCGAGGCGCCGCCGAAGCGGTACCGCTACGCCGGATTGGAGAAAGACGAGGAAACCGGTCTCGCCTATCACTGGGCGCGCCACTATGTTCCCTGGCTCGCACGATGGTGCGGCTCCGACCCCGAGCCGCCGAGCGGCCTCGCGAACAGATACACCTATTGCAGCGGATCGCCTACAACACGAGTCGATCCGTCGGGGCGCGCGGACAACCGTCGAGTCGGCGAGATCGGTGAACTGCTGCTCCAGCAGAAGCTCGACGACAAATATCCAGGGCGCTTCTTCGTATTCCTCGATACCCAGAAGGATGTATCAGCCACCGGATTCGATCTTCCGGCGTATGACCGCAGCACTGGCAAGTTCGTCGTTTTCGACAATAAGGCCGCCGGTGAGATTCGTGACGTCGGCGCTTTCGAACGCTACACGCGCTATCTTCCCGAGGCGAAGCAGGTCATCGCGCGGTACGGAGACACCGAGGAAGCCGCTCTCGCGCTCAGGGCGATCGCCAGGAACGACTATCAGTTGATCGCGAGCAACTTCTTCGCACCGACCGAAGGCCGCGTTTCTGAACTGCTTTTCTCGCAGGGCTACCACCTTCTCGACATACGCACGGGCGTGATCTCCGAGACGCATCAGGAGATGTTGAAGGCGGCTGAGTCGGTGTCTGCATCGGCACTCCGGTCATCGGAGGGCAGGCTCGTAGGTGCTCTCCGGCGAGGCGGTTCCGGTGCCGTTGTTCTCGGGCTCGCGGTGGGACTTACGGCCGCGACCGGCCACGCCGCGACCGTCGAGGGCGGACCCGCCGTCAATCTCGGAGATGTGCAATTCGACATCGCGGCTACTCGCAACCTCAGCGAAACCGCGAAAACCCAGACCCAGAAGGAATTCGCAAGCGCCATCAGTGGATACGCCTCTCTGTTGATCAAGTGGGAGTTCGAGGGCGAGAAGACAGCGGTCCGTTCCTGGGCCCGCGGGGGTGACGAACCGGTCAAGGATGCCTTGAACCCGTTCAACTTCATTCTGGGTGGCTGGCTATCGTCCAGCTCGGTTTCCGCTCGTGAGGGGCGAACGCCCGTCGGCGAGGCAGTTCAGCGCACTGAGGCAGCGATAGCGCGGATCGAACAGGGCCTCGCAAAGAACGAACTCACGTTGCGGGACAGCGAACGTGCGGGAATGCGCAGCCGGCTCCTTTCTATCTGGGGATGGACGCCGCAGGAGGCGGCTGCGCAAGTCGCCGGATTCTGAGCGGCTCAGTTCCGTGACATCAGCAGTGTCCACGCCCGCCGCGAGAGGAATGTTGGATGAACATCAACGGATCAGCTCTTGCAGGGGATGTCCCGCTTCGTGGACTCAGGGTCGTCGCCTACCACGGTGACGTCAACCTGACGAAGGAGGTTCGGCTCGCTAACGCGGCGACCGCAGCCGACGGGACGTTCGACATCCGCATCAACCTGAGGCGCTATCCCCTCGGCGTGAACGTGCGCGTGGCGGTGTTCGCGCGCGACGACGCGGAGATCTGGTCGAGCCCGGTCCACTACAACGCGAAGGACGACTTCACTGTCGACGCGGTGATTTCCGACGACGCATTGGGCGTCACCGCCTTCGAGCGGCTGACCGAGCGGATCACACCGCTGTTGCAGGGCGCGGCGATCACTGCGCTGGACGGGGAACAGCTCCGCTATCTCATCGGCCGGTCAGGTCTCCCTGACACCGACGTGAGTCGGCTCGCGCGCGCCGAGACGCTGCACCTCGAAACGTCCAAGGTGTCGGCGGAGGCGTTCTACGGCCTGCTCAGCCAAGGACTGCCGGCCGCCACTCTCGCAGCCGGGACCGCTGACGACTGGCGCACCGCGCTACGGGCGGCGGCGCGCGGCAACGTCATCGCCGCGCAGTCTCCCAGTCACGAGGCGACGATCGTCACGGCCCTCAACGCGCGCAAGGCGGCGCAGGCCGTGCGGCCCGCATCGCCGAGTGTCGCCGCGCCGGCCGCCTTCGCCGCCGCGGCCGTCAGCGAGGCGACCCAGCACAAGGTCGCCCGGCTGGCTGCTCGGCACGACGGCGTGAACGACGCGTTCTGGCGGGCGGTCGAGCGGCACCGCGACATCACCGACGCGGAGCGGGACCGGCTCGCTGGGTACGCGCAGCTCAGCGCGATCGTCGGTACCGACGAGACCCTGCTCCGCGCGGTCGGCAAGCGACTCACCGACGACGGTGAGCAGATCTCCGGGGCGGCGATGGCATCTGTCGACGCGGGTTCACTCGCCGACATGATCGATGCGGCGGCCGCCGACAACGACGACCTTGAACGGGCCGCCGTCGGCGCCGAGCGATTCGCGCAGATCGCCGCGGCCCGAGCACGGACGATCGTCGACGACGTCGCCGCGGCCTACCCGACCGCCGTGCTTCGTGCTGAGCTGAAGTCCGCTCCCAGGACGAACTACTTCGGCCGCCACAAGCAGAGCATCGTCCGCTTCCTCGACCACAACCCGAACTTCGACCTGCGCGGCGACCTATCCGTGGCGTTCAACCCGCCCGACGGCTCCGACCCGTTCAAGGGTCTCCCCGGCAAGGCCGCAACGCGGGCGCGGCTCGAGACGTTGGCGCGGCTGTCCCGCGCCCTGCCCGACTCACGAGGCACGAACGGCGCGGGCTCCCGACCAGCCGGACCGCTTGCCGCGATGACCGCGTTGGTGGACCACGGCTACGACTCGTCCTCGGCGATCGCGGACACCCCACGTGCGAGGTTCGTCGACCAGCTGACCACCAAGGGCGACGAAGCATACTGGGGCGAGGTGCACGACTCCGCATCCGCGGTCCGTGATATCGCCTGGCTTAAGGGAATCGATCTCCTGCACCGCCATCGCCAGCCGTTCAAGGTGATCCACCACCTGCCGCGCACCGCCGATGACGCGGGCACCGCGAACCTGCGCACCCTGTTCGGGTCGCTCGACCTGTGCGAGTGCGAGGAATGCACGGCGGTCACCAGCCCGGCGGCTTACCTCGCCGACATCCTCAACTTCCTCGGCGCCGACGTTGCCACGGCACGGGTGTCCCCGTACCAGGAACTCGTCGCGCGCCGGCCCGACGTCCCCCACCTCCTGCTGAACTGCGACAACACCAACCGGCCGCTGCCCTACATCGACCTGGTGAACGAGCTGCTCGAGGACGAGGTGCTGCGCTCGCGCGGAATCGAGCCGGTGTGGGCCCCGCACAAACGCGTGCGCGCCGAGGTAGTACCTGACGTCCTCGACGCAGCCACGTCCGGGATACCGCGGGAAGCGTATCCGGCCCGCGCGAAGGTGATCGGCGCCCTGAACAAGGCGCTTCCCCGGTATCGGTTCGATTCGGACACGGACATCTCGGTGATCGCCCGCGGCGCCGACGGCGGAGAGCGCTGGCACGTGTCCGGACAGGGGTTCCTCGTCGAGTTGATACGCACGTCGAACACCAAACGCGTCGACGTCGAGTACGTGAGCCGCCAGACCTGGGGGACCGAGAAGGAGCTGGCGGCAAGCCCGGCCTTCCGCAACAGGCGCGCGAGCGACGAGCTGGACGCCGCGATCTTCCCGGTGAGCCTCCCGCCGGCCCTGCCGCTCCTCGAGACCCGCCTGTTCCTCAACCATTTGCAGGTCCCCCGCGCCCGCCTCATTGAGCGTCTGGCCGCGGCCGACGTCGACGGCTGGTCGATCGAGTACCTGGACCTCAGCGCGGCCGACGCCGACCTCATCACCGACGCCAACAAGGTCCCGCCCGCGCTGGCGTGGGGATTCCGCGCCGCAGCGGTCACGTCCGACGACACCCTGGTCGACCCGGCCGACGACACCGTGCTGCTCACCGGCAACTGGGCCGAACTGCTGCGTCGCGTCGACGTGCTGATCGCCCGGGCCGGGATCACCTACCTCGAGCTGCTCGACCTGCTGGTCACCGACTACCTCAACCCGGAGGTCGGCGACGGCCTTCGGCCGATCACGATCGTGTCGGCCGACGAGAGCGACCCGGCCACCTGCGAGCTGCGCAAACTGCGGATCCAAGGCAGCCTTAACGCGGGCCGGGTGGTCAACGCCGTGGCGTTCTTCCCGTCGCCCGGCGAAATCGGCGCGCCCGACGACTTCCTCGATCGGCTGCTGCGGTTCCTCCGGCTGATGCGGCGGACCGGGTGGACGGCGCGCGAACTCGATATCGCGATGCGCCAGGTGCGACCCGGGGTGCTCGACAGCACCACGCTGAACCGGCTGGCGCTCGTCCGCTGGACGGCGCGCACGCTGCACCTGCCGCATCCGGACGCCTGCGCCCTGCTCGGTGCCCTCGACACGCGGCGCTACGTCGACCATGCCGCGGACGGACAGCCGGTCATCGCCTCCCAGTACGAGCGGCTGTTCCAGAATCGCGAGGTCACCACCCCGGTGGACCGGCGGTTCGGGCTCGACGCCACTCGCGACGGGCTCGCAAACACCGGTCTTTCCCCGGGCGACGCCGCCGCCACGGTTGCCGCCGCGTTCAACATCGGCGAGGGTGAGGTCGCCGCGCTTGCCGAGACGGCCGGCGTCACCAAACTGACCCTGTCTGCGCTGTCCGCGATCTATCAGCGGGTGCTGTTCGCGCGCGGCTTCCGGATCACCATTGCCGAGGTGATCCGACTCGAGCGCATCGCCGGCGCGCTCCCTGCGATCGATCAGCTCAGAGCCTTCGTCGAGCGGGTCGGCGTGCTCGGCAGCGCGAACCTGTCAATTACCGAGGCGTCCTTCCTGCTGCGTGGGACCGACGCCGGCACGGCGTATCTCCAGCCCGGCGACGACGAGATCGCCGAGACGCTGGGCGACCTGCGCACCGAGCTGCGCAAGGTCGACAGCGACCATCCGGTCCCCGATCCGAACGATCCCGACGCGCGGCTGCTTCGCACCCGGCTCGGCGAACTGGGCTGGGGCGATCCGTTGATCAACGAGCTGGTCGGGGCGGTCACCGACACCAACACCACCTCGGTGGCGCTGGCGAGCCTGCCGGTCGCGGTCAGGAAGCTGCTCACCCCCGACCCCGGTAACCCACGCGGCGTCACGCTGAGCCAGGCCGCACCGATCCCCTCCGGCGTGGACGATCTCGTCGTCTTCGACCCCGACGCGGGGCGACTGCGCGCCCTGCGCGTGCTGTCGCGGGAGGACCGCAAGCGGCTCCTGCTCGCCGGCACCGGGCCCGCGTTCCGCAACGCCGTCGAACTGCTGTACGCGCTCGGCAAGCTGTCCTATGCCGACCAGACGCTGTCGTGCCGTGGGCTGTTGCCGGCCGCCGGCCTGAGCCGGCTCGCCACGCTGTCGCAGGCCGCGGCCTTCCGGGCCGCGCTCGACGACCTCGCGGACCGGCAACGTCAGCTCCTGCGGCGCAAGCTGCGCTACTGCAGCCTGCCGGCCTACGAGCTCGACGCTGGCCCGGTGTCCCTCGATCTGCCGCCCGAGCTGTCGGCCTACGTCTACTACGACCTGGCACGGCGGATGCTCGTCTTCCGCGGCCGGCTGACCGACGCCGAGGCGACGACGCTGAAGAGCGCGGCGTCGCCGGCACTTCCCAACGCGGTCGTGCAGGCCCTGCCGACCGCACAAGCGGGCACCCCGACGAACTCCGCGCAGTTGCGCGACCTGCTGGTCACCACGGCGCAGGTCGACGCGATCTTCGACCCGCCGGTGTCCGCGTCCATGCCGGCGACCACTGCCGCCATCTCGGCCGCGCTTCTCGCGGACCTGACGCCGCACGCGCGCGACCTCCTCGGCCGAAACGCCGTCGTCGCCTCGCTCGGCACCGCGCTCGGCACGTCGACCGTGATCACCCGCGAACTCGTCGAGCAAGGCCTTCCCTCGGCCGCCGGGCAGCCCCGGATGGTGGACGCGTTCCTGACCCTCGCCGCCGGTGACCCACGCGCACCCGTCGACGAGTCCGAGTACGGACAATTGTTCGACGACTACCGCCGGCTGAGCAAGATCGCGTTCCTGATCGAGCGCCTCGGTGTGCGGCCGGACCGGCTGCCGTGGCTGTTCGACTACGCGGCGCAGGGCGGCTGGCTGGGTGCCGCCGACGTGACGACCGCAGCCGCGGCCGCTGGAGCCGGCCTGCCGGAGCTGGCCGAACTTGCGCGGTTGTTCCGGCTGGCTGGCCGCTCACCGTTCAGCTCTGCGCTCGTCGACGAGCTGCTGCGCCGGGCGAGTGATCCGGGCGGCGGCTTCGACGTCGTCGCATTCCTGCACGAACGCTGCGCGTGGTCGACGGAGGACCTGACGGAGATCTGTTCGCTGCTGCAGGTGAACAGCCCGAGCGACCTCGTGAACGCGACCGTGCTGGATCGGCTGCAGGACGCCTTGACGGCCACCGGCCGCCTCGGTGCGACAGTCGCCGAAGCGCGTGAGCTCACGAAGCGAGCGCCGGACGACGACGACGCACTGCTCGCGAGATCGCTCGCGAAGTCAAAGCACGAGGTCGACCGGTGGCTCGACGTGGTCAAGCCGATCAGCGACACCCTGCGCGAGGCCCGGCGTATGGCGCTGGTGGACTACCTGCTCGCCCACCCGCGGCGGGCGGTGGGCAGCGGCCGGCCGCTGTGGCGCGACGTGGACGGCCTCTACGCGTACCTGCTCGTCGACGTCGAGATGAGCGCCTGCATGACGACGAGCCGGATCCGGTTCGCGTTGAGTTCGGTCCAGCTGTTCGTGCAGCGGTGCCTGATGAATCTCGAGGCCCACGTTCCGGTCGGCGACGACCCGGCCACGCGAGCCCGGTGGGACGAGTGGGACGCCTGGCGTCGGCTGTACCGGGTCTGGGAAGCGAATCGCAAGATATTTCTGTATCCCGAGGACTGGATCGAACCCGAGCTACGTGACGACAAGACACCGTTCTACCGCGAGCTGGAGGACGAGCTCCTCCAGAACGATGTGACGCAGGAATCGGCGGAGGCCGCCTTCCTGAACTACCTCCACAAACTCGGCGAGGTCGGCAAGCTCGAGGTGATGGGCCTGTTTATCGAGCACCCGCGGCCCGAAGATCTGCTGCCGGGCAACGTGATGAAACGAACTCTGCACGTCGTGGCCCGCACGTACGCCGACCCGCGGCAGTGGTACTACCGGCACCTCACCACCACGCGCGAATGGCACCAGGGCCTCTGGTCCCCGTGGGAGAAGATTGACGCCGACGTCACCGGCGATCACGTCCTGCCCGTCGTGTGGAACCATCACCTGTTCCTGTTCTGGGCGCTGTTCGAGAAGCGCGCCGACAAGCCGACCGAGCAGCAGCGACTGGACAAGGACCATCCGCAGGACGCCCAGGACCGCTGGTTCGTGAAGTTCGCCTGGAGCGAGCGCACGGACGGACGATGGTCGCCGAAACGGGTGAGCCGGCAACCATTGCGGACTCCCGCGGTCGAGTCGGGCGATCGCTCGATCTCGGAAGACGAATTCTCCTTCAAGACAGACGTTAGCGACGACAGCATCGTGATCAAGTGCTACGGCCCGACTTTCCTCGGCGCGGGGACCGGGGCCGGCACGGGTGGCACGCAGAACCCGCCGCCGGAAGGGCACCTGCTCGCCAGGCGCAGCGCCAACTGCGTCATCTGGTTCCTCGACAAGGACGGCCAGCCGAAGGACACCAGCCTCACGATCCTGATCTACCAGAACGGCAAGAAGCTGCTCACCCTCGAGAGCCGCGACGCCGGCGGCCGCGTTGACGTATGGAACAACTTCGGCGCAACGCAGCAGTGGCGGGACACCCAGGTGGAGATACGGGTCGCGACCCAGCCGGGGCAGCAGGTCCACGTGGCGATCGGGCTTCAACTCGTCCCGTCGTATCCGCCGAACACCGATTGGTGGGACGAACGCAACTACTCGGCCGGGGCGGCGGCGGATCCGCTGATGGCCCAGGTCCAGGTGGTGGACGGGCTGCCCGCGGCCGGCCCGTCGACGGGGTCGGCCGCCCCGGAGATCGAGACGATCACGACGCACACGATTAGCCTCCCCGGCATCACGTCGACCATCACCGAGCGGATCGGGACGTTCGTGTACCTCGACTGCCACGGCGAGCTGCTCCCAAAGGCAGAGTCGAGCCCGGAGCGGATCCCGCCGCTCGAGACCGGATCGGCGCGCCAGGGCACGCAGCTGCGTGGCATGCAGTACGTCGCGAACGAGGGCGAGGGGCAGTTCCTCAACAGCACGTTGCAGGCCGTGAAAGGCGGCCGGTACCGCGTCGTCATGCCGCACCAGTCACTGCAACCCGATACGACCCAGCCGTTCTTCTTCCAGGACGACCTGCACGCCTACTTCGTCACATCGCCCGCGGCCGCCGCGTCGCGGTTCGACGCGCACCGCAGAGAGACCGCACCACCGCCACCCAGGCAGTACCGCTTCGACGTCTTCTACCACCCCTACGCCTGCAACTTCGTCGGCCGGGTAAACCGCAAGGGAGTTGACGAACTACTCACCTTGCAGACGCAGGCTCTCGATGACCACGGGACGACGTTCAGCACGGGCTACTCGCCGTCGACCCGAACGCAACAGGTCACCTCGGGCCCGGGTGGGACTGCCATCCCGGTCACCCGCGAGTACGTCGACTTCGCACGATCTAGCTCGTACTCGATCTACAACTGGGAGCTGTTCTTCCATATCCCGATGCACATCGCGGCGCGGCTCAACGCCAACCAGCGGTTCAACGACTGTCGCCACTGGCTGCACTACCTGTTCGACCCGACCACCCGGCCCGGGGCGTTCGCGCCGGCCACCGCGCAACGGCCGACGCAGCGCTTCTGGAACGTCCGGCCGTTCTGGGAGATCGAGGGCACGGACATCCACTCGATCAGCGAGATGCTTTCCGGCGCGGAGGACCTGAGCGATCAATACGCCGAGTGGCGGGCGCAACCGTTCCATCCGTACGCGGTTGCCCGGCTCCGCCCGACTGCCTTCATGCAGTCGGTCGTGATGCGCTACATCGACAACCTGCTCGACTGGGGTGACCAGCAGTTCGGCCTGTTCACGATGGAATCGACGAACGAGGCCACCCTGCTCTACACGCTGGCGGCAGAGATCCTGGGCCGCCGACCGGAGCTCATCCCGGCCCGCGCCCGACCGGCGCTGCAAACCTACCTGTCGATGCACACCCGGCCCGCCACCTCACCCGCAGGGCCGGACGCGGACGCCTGGCGACAGTTCTCGGACCTGATGGTCGAGATCGAGACCTACGTCGCGCCGTCCGGGCCGGCTGCGGGAGCCGGCACCGGTTCGGTGCTCGGCCGGATGTGGGCGTTCTGCATTCCGAGCAACGCCACGCAGCTCGAGTACTGGCACCGCGTCGCCGACCGGCTCTTCAAACTCCGCCATTGCCGCGACCTCGAGGGCGCGCAACGCCGAATACCGCTCTTGGGACCCGCCGATCGATCCGGCACTCCTGGTGCGCGCCGCCGCGGCGGGCGTGGATCTCGCCAGCGTGCTGACCGACATCAACACGGCGCTGCCGCACTACCGCTTCACCGCGCTGTTGCCGAAGGCCGTCGAGCTGTGCAACGAGGTTCGCGCGTTCGGCGCCGAGCTCCTGTCCGCGCTGGAGAAGAAGGAGGGCGAGGCGCTGGCCCGGCTGCGTTCCCGGCACGAGCTCGACCTGCTGCGCGCGGTGCGGACCGTCAAGGCCGAACAGCTGGCAGAGAGCCAGGCGCTCACCAAGGCCGCCGAGCGGTCACGGATCACGGTGGAGGCCAGGCGCGACCACTATCGCGACCTGCCGTTCATCATCCAGGAGGAGCAGGCCGGCCTGGCGCTGGCCGGTTCCGCGGTGACCCAGGAGATCGTCGCCGCAGTCAGCGACACGCTCGCGGCGATCGCCGCCTGGGTTCCGCAGTTCTCGAGCGGCACCTCCGGCTTCTACTCCTCGCCGGTGCTCGTCACGTCCTACGGCGGGGAACAGATGAGCCGCGGTGCGAGTGCCGCCGCGAGCCAGGCGCGCTCGATCGCTTCGGTCTTGTCTACCGGATCGGCGATCGCGCAGACCGTCGGCGGCTTCCAGCGGCGGCAGGAGGAATGGAAGCTGCAGGAGACGCTGGCGACCAAGGAACTCGACCAGATCGACCAGCAGATCGTGGCGGCCAGATCCGCGAGGCGATCGCCCAGGGCGAGCTCGACAACCATGACCAGCAGACCGACAACGCGCACGAGGTCGACGATTTCCTGCGCGGCAAGTACTCGAACCAGGAGCTGTACGGCTGGACTGCAGGGTCAGCTCTCCGGCCTGTACTTCCAGGCGTACAAGCTCGCCTTCGACGTCGCGCGCAAGGCCGAGCGTGCCTTCGGCCACGAACTCGGCATGCACCGACTCCGACTACATCCGGTTCGGCTACTGGGACAGCCTGCGGAAGCGGACTGCTCGCCGGCGAACGCCTGCACAACGACCTCCGGCGCATGGAGGTCGCGTACCTCGACCAGAACCGCCGCGAGTTCGAGATCACGAAGCACATCTCCCTCGCCGCGCTCGACCCGGCCGCGCTGGTGACGCTCAAGGCCACCGGGTCGTGCACGGTCGAGCTTCCGGAGTGCGGTCTTCGACCTCGACCACCCCGGCCACTACCTGCGCCGGATCAAGTCGGCCGCGCTGTCGATCCCCTGCGTCGTCGGCCGCTACGCCAGCGTCAACTGCACCCTCACCCAGCAGTTCAGTAAGGTCCGGATCACCACGGACGCGGCCGACTACGACAACGACGCCAACTTCCACCAGCACCACGGCAGCGCACAGACGATCGTGACCAGCACCGCGCGCCAGGACAGCGGGCTGTTCGAGCTCAACTTCCGCGACGAGCGCTACCTGCCCTTCGAGGGCACCGGGGCCATCAGCAGGTGGAACGTCGAGCTCTCTCAGGACACCAACGCCTTCGACACCGCGACGGTCAGCGATGTCATCCTCCATCTGCATTACACGGCTCGCGACGGTGGTCCCGACCTGCGCGACGCGGCGTCGTCGGCCGCGCGGCAGAAGATAGACCGAGGCATCAGGTTGGTGGACGCCCGCGCCGATTTCGCCGCCGAATGGGCCCGGTTCAAGCATCCCGAGGCCGGGCACGGCCCGACGCTGCTCCTGCCCATCGGCGAGTCCCAGTTCCCGTTCCACCGACCGAGCGACCTGATCTCGATCGTGAGCGTCGAGGTGATCGGCGCGATAGACGACAAGACCGCGGCCACGATCCCGTTCACCGTGGCGATCGGCGCCAAACACGTCGACGTCTCGCTGCGCGAGGGCAGCGGGCCGGGCGCGCTGCGCAGTCAAGGGAAACAGATCGGCACGCGACTCGCTCCGATCACCGTGACCTGCACCGACGCCGCGGTCTCGGCGATAGAGGAGCTCCTTCTCATATGTCACTACGAGCTCCAAGCGGGCGGTGGGTAGCCGCGATCCTCGGATCTTGGTGACCGGACAGGTCGCTTGTCAGCCGGTGGGGGCTGGGTCGCGGCGCAATCAAGTTCCGCGTTCTGCGCACCTACGACGCTCAGGGCCGATTGGACAACGGCATGACAGCGCGTCCGGGAGCGCTCCATATCAGATTCACCTGCGGACCGTCCCGCCGCGCTGCGACCGCGCAGACGGATCGCGCGTGCTTGAAGCTGACATGCCGGGCAGTGCCCTCGCGTATGGTGTGCGCGGCGGATCCTCCGATTGTGCCCGGTCGTGAACGCTCGAGCGTGGCGGTGGAGCCCGGAGCTTCGACATCCGGCGTCCTAGCCTCGCTGACCATGGGTAGACCGCGATTGCCGGTCGGGTCGTTCGGCCGAATCGACTTCCACCAGGATCGCGCCGGGCGGGTGCGGGCGCGGGCGAGTTTCCGGGATTTCGACGGCCGGCGTAGGCCGGTCACCAGGTGGGGTGCCACCGCTGCCGAAGCGGAGTCGCGGTTACGGACAGCGCTGACCGAACGGGCTGGCCCGACCGCGGGCGAGTTGGCGCCGAGCACGCGGGTATCGGTGGCGGCCGAGAAATGGCTTGGCCAGGTGGACACCTCCGGCCGCGCTGCAGGGACGAAGAGCCTCTACCGGGCGGCGGTGCGCGGCTACGTCGCGCCAGCGCTAGGCGAGCTGCAGCTCGGCGAGTTGCGGGTGCCCGTGATCGAACGCGCGTTGACTGCGATCCGCACCAGCCGCGGGCCGGGCGCGGCCCGCACCACCCGCTCCGCACTCTCGGGCATCTGCGCGCTGGCGGTGCGGCACGGTGCGCTTCGGTTCAACCCAGTCCGAGACACCGCACCGATCCATTGCCCCCGCCAGCCCGCGCGCGCACTAACCGTCGCCGAGTGCACCGACCTGATGACACGCTTGCGCGCCGATAGGCAAGCGGTGCGTCTGGACCTGCCGGACTTCGTGGAGTTCATGCTCGGCACCGGCATGCGCATTGGTGAGGTTGCCGCAGTACGCGACCAGGTGCTTGACCTGAACACGCGGACCGTGCGGGTCGAGGCCACCATCGTCCGGGTGCCTGGGGTCGGGCTGTGGATCCAGCCGCACACCAAGACCCCAACATCCCGGCGCACCCTCGCGCTGCCGGTGCATGTGATCGCGATGCTGCGCCATCGCGCCGTCATCGGTTGTGATCAAGGACCGTACGGCGTCGTCTTTCCCTCGCCGAAGCGGATGCTGCGCGACCCGTCGAACACCCAAGCCGACCTGCGCACCGTGCTGAATCGTCTCGGTTACGACTGGGTGAGTAGCCACACGTTTCGCAAGACCGTCGCTACCCGCCTGGACGAGGCCGGCATGAGCGCCCGACAGATCGCCGACCAACTCGGGCACGCCCGCCCGTCTATGACCCTCGACGTCTACCTCGGCCGGCGAGACGCGGTCAACGTTGCGGCGGCCGCCGTGCTCGAGCGCCCGCTCGCCGCCGGGTCGATTTGTTGGTCGTAAGTTGTTCGTTTCTTGTTCTTGGATCACGAATCCTGACGAGCAAGCCCAGAAACGGTGGGCCCCGCGGGGCTCGAACCCGCAACCTACGGTAAAAGTACCCAGCACTGCCGGATTCTGTGGCCCACAAACACACACGTGAAGGCCAGCAATTCCGGGGCTCGCGGGCCAGCAGCGTCGCCGGGCGTCGTCAACTGTCGGTGGCAAATGGGTGCCACAATGGGTGCCAAGCCAAGGGTGGCCGAGCAGGAATTGCGGCGGTCGGGCTCCTTGGTGTCGCCGAGGGGGAGGGACTGTACCGCGAGCGTGTGGGGCGCAACGACCCGACGGCGCGCTGCGCCGGCCCGGCGACGACGAGAGGCAGGTCGGCCGTGAGTAGGTCACCGTTTGTCTGAGGCCGCAGTTCGGCGACCTGCCGAAGCAGTACCACCGAACGGTCGGTTAGCCGGTACGCGCGCGAGCAACCGGAGAAGGCGGTGTCCGTAGTGACGACCACCCCCTCGTTCGCGGCGGCGAGTGGAAGATCTGCGAGTTGCGGTGTCGTGAGCAGTCCGAAGTCGGCCTGAACTGCGCGACCGGGTACAGATGGGCCGCGAGCGCCGGTGATGATTTCGCCTCGGGCCGCGAGTTCGGCGCCTTACGTTCGCTCACGACGGTGGCCGAGTATTCGGGGCGAGAACGTCGGCCTATTCGAGGTAGACGTAGCAGCGAGGACCTGCTCAGCGGTTGCGCCGCCGGCGAGCTGGCCGAGAACCTGGCGAGTACTCGGTCCGATGCTGCCTGCCGCGAGTTGATCTATCGTCGCGCACAATGATCTCACCACAGAACACGCCTTCAGTAAGCAAGATCATCAACTGATCCCAACTATTCGTCGACGGCGGAATGACGTTCGCGCTGGCGAACGCAACCATGAACACGACCTGCGACCTCTGATGTCGGAGGATCGAAGGGGAAGTCGTCTCAGCGAATGGTCGGGGAGTGCTACCCATTCCCCAGTTTCCTCCTGTAGGGCAGGCTCGGCCTGACGCTGGAAATGCCAGCGATGGAGGCGATCGAGCGAGTTCGCTTTCGATTTGCGAGGAGGTTCGAAGCTGATGAGGCAACACGAAGCGATCACACCGGCGCGGTGGTCAGCAGGTCGCATGATCGGCTG